>NZ_WYDP01000001.1 GCF_009904055.1 Rubellimicrobium sp. CFH 75288
GTCGCGGGGACGTGGAAGGCGGCACGCGCCCGCGCCGATGGTGTCACCGAGGACGAAGCCCGCGCGGCCCTGCAACGGCTCGACCCGCTGTGGGACGAACTCTTCCCCGCCGAGCAGGCGCGCATCGTGGCGCTCCTAGTCGAGCGGATCGACCTCGCTCCCGACGGCTTCGACCTGCGCCTGCGCATCGACGGCCTTGCCGGCCTCGCCCGCAAGATGCTGGCCTGCGCGGTCGGAGAGGCCGCATGACCCGTCCCGCGCCCGCCGATACCGTCACCCTGCGCGTGCCCTTCCGGCTCGCGAAGCGCGGCGGGCGCAAGGAAATGCGCCTGCCCGAGGGCATCGCGCCGCCCCGACGCCCCGACGACGCCCTCGTCAAGGCCCTGGCCCGTGCCTTCCGCTGGAAGCGGATGCTGGAATCGGGCGAGTTCGTCACCGTTGTCGAACTGGCCGAGCGGGAGGGGATTGCCCCCTCATACATGACCCGCGTCCTGCGGCTCACGCTGCTCGCGCCCGACATCGTAGAGGCAATCCTGGACGGGAAGCAGGGGCCGAAGGTGAGCCTGGCGCAGGTGCTGGAGCCGTTCCCCCTCACATGGCAGCACCAGGCAAAACATTTTTCTCTGTAGGAAGGAAACTGCGCTACCGTAGATTGACGCGCCGCTCTGCAAGGCGTAGAGTTCTGTAATCAGCTCTACAGAGATTCCGTTCATGCGGCTCGCGCAGCTCTCAGACATTCGCTCCGGCTACACGGCGCGCGGCCGGCTCGATCCGCTGCGGGATGGCGGCGTGCCGGCCTTGCAGCTGCGTGACATCGCGACGAGCGGCGAGGCGCCGGGCCCCGACTTCCAGAGATACGACCTGGGCCAGCTGCCCGACCGATACTTCGTCCGCGGCGGCGAGGTCGTGTTCCGGTCGCGTGGCGAGCCGAACACCGCGGCCGCCATTCCGGACCCGCTGCCGGAACCCGTGGCGGTCATCGTCCCGCTGGTGATCCTTCGCCCCGACCGGCGCCGCGTTCTGCCCGACTACCTCGCCTGGGCCATCAACCAGCCGGACGCGCAGCGCAGGCTGGGCGCCGAGGCGCAGGGCACGAGCCTGCGGATGATCCCGATGGCGGTCCTCGAGAACCTCGAGATCGCCGTGCCCGACCTGCCCACGCAGAGACGCATCGTCGAACTCGACGCGCTGGCGCGCCGGGAGGCGCAGTTGCTCCGCCGCCTGGCCGCGCGCCGGGAACACCTTTTCAGCCTCATTCTCGGCGAGGCCGCCAGGGCCGCCGACCGGAAGGAAACCGCCCGATGACCGATCAGATCACCCAGAGCCAGATCAACCAGACCGCCTGGGCGGCCTGCGACAGCTTCCGGGGCGCGGTCGATGCCGGCCAGTACAAGGACTACATCCTCGTGATGCTGTTCCTGAAATACATCTCGGACCTCTGGAACGACCATGTCGAGACCTACCGCAGGCAATACGGCGGCGACGAGGCCCGCATCCGCCGCCGGCTCGAGCGCGAGCGCTTCATCCTGCCCGAAGGCGCCAGCTTCTACGACCTCTACGCCCAGCGGAACGAGCCCAACATCGGCGAGCTGATCAACATCGCGCTGGAGCGGATCGAGGATGCGAACCGCGCCAAGCTCGAGGGCGTCTTCCGCAACATCGACTTCAACTCCGAAGCCAATCTCGGCCGCCCGAAGGACCGCAACCGCCGCCTGAAGAACCTGCTCGAGGATTTCGCCAAGCCCGCGCTCGACCTGCGCCCCTCGCGGGTGAGCGAGGACATCATCGGCGAATGCTACATCTACCTGATCTCGCGCTTCGCCTCGGACGCGGGCAAGAAGGCGGGCGAGTTCTATACCCCCGCCGCCGTCTCGCGGCTCCTGGCCCTGCTGGCCGCACCCCGGCCCGGCAACACGATCTGCGATCCCGCCTGCGGGTCGGGCTCGCTGCTCATCCAGGCGTCAACGGTGGTCGGGTCCGAGAACTTCGCCCTCTACGGGCAGGAGGTGAACGGGGCGACCTGGGCGCTGGCGCGGATGAACATGTTCCTGCACGCGCGCGACGCCGCGCGCATCGAATGGTGCGACACGCTGAACAGCCCCGCGCTGGTCGAGGGCGACCACCTGATGCGCTTCGACGTGGTGCTGGCCAATCCGCCCTTCAGCCTGGACAAGTGGGGGGCCGAAAACGCCGCCGCCGACCCCTGGAAGCGCTACTGGCGCGGGGTGCCGCCGAAATCCAAGGGCGACTACGCCTTCATCACCCACATGATCGAGATCGCCAGGCGCCAGACCGGCCGGGTGGCGGTGATCGTGCCGCATGGCGTGCTGTTCCGCGGCGGGGCCGAGGGGCGCATCCGGCAGAAGCTGATCGAGGAAAACCTGCTCGACGCCGTCATCGGCCTGCCCGCCAACCTGTTCACCACCACGGGCATCCCGGTCGCCATCCTGATCTTCGACCGCTCGCGCGAGGAGGGCGGCGCCAATGCCGACCGCCGCGACGTGCTGTTCATCGACGCCAGCCGCGACTTCACCCCCGGCAAGACGCAGAACGTGATGGACGAGGGCCATGTGAACCGGGTGCTGGAGACCTACCGCACCCGCGCCGAGACCCCGCGCTATTCCCATCGGGCAAGCCCCGAGGAGATCGCGGAAAACGGCTACAACCTGAACATCCCCCGCTATGTCGATACCTTCGAACCGGAGGAGGAGATCGACGTGGCCGCCGTGCAGAGGGACATCGCCCGGATCGAGGCGGAACTGGCCGAAGTGCGGGCGAGGATGGCCGGGTATCTGAGGGAGTTGGGTGTTGATGGGTAACCTAGAGTTTCAAGCGACGGACTGGATCGAGATCGCCTTAGGGGACGCCTGCACATTTCGAGGGGGCAGCGGTTTTAGCGAGGCCCATCAGGGCCATAGGAGTGGTGATCACCCGTTCATCAAGGTTAGCGATCTGACCATCGCCGGCAACGAGAAGTATATCACCACGGCCCAACATTGGGTTTCCGTTGCAGCCCTGCGCGAGCTTCGTGCCACCCTGCAGCCTGCAGGTGCCGTTGTTTTCCCGAAAGTTGGCGCTGCGCTCAAGCTAAACAGAAGACGGATTCTCCTGCGCCCGACTGCAATCGACAACAACATGATGGCGGCGATTCCCGATAGGCAGAAATTAGACGGGGAGTTTCTATACTACTTTCTCCTTACCCAGGACCTTGGGCGGTTCAGCCAAGAAAGTGCTGTTCCGTCTGTCAACCAACAGCATCTCTCATCCATCGAGATCAGCCTCCCCCCTCTCCCCGAACAGCGCAAGATCGCGGCGATCCTGCGGACCTGGGACGAGGCGCTCGAACGGCTCGCCGCCCTGCGCGCGGCCAAGGCGCGGCGGCTCGACGGGCTGCGCGGCAGGCTGATCGCCGCAGCAAGCCGTGCCGGTCGTCCGGCCACCTTCGGCGATGTCCTGACCGAAAGCCGTGAGCCCGGCACGGACGGGGCCACGGCGCGCAAGATTTCCGTCCGTCTCTACGGCAAGGGCGCCGTCGAGAAGGACGAGCCCCGCGGCGGCAGCGCAAACACGCGCTACTACCGGCGCCGGGCGGGCCAGATCATCTGGAGCAAGCTCGACTTCCTCAACGGCGCCTTCGCCCTTATCGGCCCCGAACTGGACGGGCTCGAATCCACCCTCGACCTTCCGGCCTTCGACTGTTCCGAGGCCGTCAATCCGGTCTGGTTGATCGAGTATCTGACGCGCCCGGCATACTACACCCGTCAGGTCCATCTTGCGCGCGGCCAGCGCAAGGCGCGGCGGGTCTCGCCGGAAGACTGGCTCGCCTCGCCCCTGCGACTGCCCGACCGGCAGACGCAGGACCGGATTGCCGCCGCGCTTTCGGCGGGCCGGGAGGAACTCGCCCTTCTCGACGCCGAGATCGACGCCCTGACCCGCCAGAAGCGCGGCCTGATGCAGAAGCTGCTGACGGGCGCGTGGAGGGTGATGCCGGAGGAGCCTGTTGCCTGATTTCTCCGACTTCATCGTCTTTGCCGACGAAAGCGGCGATCACGGGATGGTCAGCATCGACCCGCAGTATCCCGTCTTCGCGCTGACCTTCTGCGTCCTGCGAAAGGACGACTACATCACCACGGTCGTGCCCGCAATGCAGCGGTTCAAGTTCGGCATCTGGGGGCACGACTCGGTCGTCCTGCACGAACACGAGATCCGCAAGAGCCTTGGTCCCTTCGGCCTGCTGCGCACCGACCGCGAGCTGCGCAGCCGCTTCTTCGACGAGATGAATGCGCTGGTGGAGGCTGCCCCGATGACGATCTTCGCTTCGGTCATCGACAAGGAAAGGCACCGCGCCAGATACGCCAACCCCTGGAACCCCTACGAAATCGCCCTTCATTTCTGCATGGAGCGGCTGCATCTGATGCTGACCGCAGAAAAGCAGCACGGAAGGACCGTGCACGTCGTCTTCGAGAGCCGGGGCGCCAAGGAAGACGCGGAGCTTGAACTGGAGTTCCGGCGCATTGCCGGAAACGACAGCCACTGGGGCTATCGCCGGCACGACTTCAGCCGCTTCGACTTCCAGCCCGTGTTCATCCCGAAGGCGGCCAACGCCCCCGGCCTGCAGCTGGCCGACCTGACCGCCCGGCCCATCGCGTTGTCGCGGCTGCGCCCGGACCAGCCGAACCGTGCGTTCGAGATCATCAAGCCCAAGCTCAAAGGCCTCAAATGCTTCCCCTAAGCCCCTGTCAGAGCGGAAAAAACAAAGGGGCCCCGGAAGCTCCAGGACCCCTCTGTCGACCGGGAAATGCCCAATCCTTTGATCGGTATATAGCCACAGAGCCCCTTGACTGCAAGTTAATCCGGGCTCGGGAGCGCGCCCCATGACCTTCGACGCCGCCGAGAAGGTTCAGTCCCAGGTTCCAGCGCTGCAGCTGCTGGTGGCGCTCGGGTTCGCCCCGCTCAGCCAGGCGGAGGCGTTGCGTCTGCGCGGGGGGCGGCTGCGCAACGTGGTGCTGGACGATGTGCTCGCCGAGCAGCTCATGCGCATCAACCGCTTCACGCATCGCGGCCGGGAGTATGCCTTCGACCTCGAGGACGCGCACGAGGCGATGCGGCGGCTCAAGCCCACGCCCGACCGCCTGAAGGGCCTGCGCGGCACGAACCAGGACATCTACGACACGCTTCTTCTGGGCACGACGATCACCAAGGCCATCGACGGCGACTCGAAGAGTTACTCGTTCCGCTACATCGACTGGGAGCGGCCGGAGAACAACGCCTTCCACGTCTCCGCCGAATTCGCGGTCGAGCGGACCGGCTCGAGCCAGACCAGGCGCTGCGACATCGTCGCCTTCGTGAACGGCATCCCCGTCCTGGTGATCGAGAACAAGCGGCCGACCGAGAGCCTTCGACGCGCGGACAGCCAGCTGATCGGCTACCAGAACGAGGACAACATCCCGCAGCTCTTCCACTTCGCCCAGCTGCTGGTGGCCATGAACCGCAACGAGGCGCGCTATGCGACGGTCGGGACGCCGGGCAGGTTCTGGCAGACCTGGCGCGACGAGGAAGACACCGACGCGGCCATCGCGCCCCTTGCCAACCGCGTGCTCACCGCGGCGGAGAAGGACGCCATCTTCTCCGGCGATTTCGCGGGCGCGCGCGCCTACTTCGACGCGATGGCCGCCGAAGGCGACCGCGCGGTCACGGTTCAGGACCGGACAGTGTACGCGCTGTGCCGCCCCGAGCGGCTGCTCGACCTCATCCGCCGCTTCACCGTGTTCGACGGCGGTGTGCGCAAGGTGGCGCGCCACCAGCAGTTCTTCGGCATCCGGCGCGCCGTCGAGACGGTCAAGCAGCATGACGTCAGCGGCGCCCGCAAGGGCGGCGTGATCTGGCACACCCAGGGCTCGGGCAAGTCGCTGACCATGGTGATGCTGGGGCGTGCGCTCGCGCTCGAGCGCAGCATCGCGAACCCGCGCATCCTTATCGTCACGGACCGCGACGATCTCGACAGGCAGATCAAGGACACGTTCAAGTCCTGCGACCTCGAGCCGGTCCGCGCGACCAGCGGGGTGCATCTTCTCGAACTCATCCGGCACAAGGCGCCGCTGGTCACCACGATCATCAACAAGTTCGACACGGCGCTGAGGAACAGCAATCTCGCGGACGAGGATCCGAACATCTTCGTGCTGGTCGACGAGAGCCACAGGACGCAGACGGGTCGCTACGGCGGCCACAGCCAGTTCGCCGCCAGGATGCGGCGTCTGCTGCCCAGGGCCTGCTACCTCGGCTTCACCGGAACGCCGCTGCTGAAGAAGGAGAAGAACACGCTGTCGACCTTCGGGCGGCTGATTCACCGCTACGCCATCGAAGAAGCGGTCGCCGACGGCGCCGTCGTGCCGCTGCTCTACGAGGGACGGCTTGTCGAACAGCAGGTCTCGGGCGCCGTCATCGACCGCTGGTTCGAGAAGATCAGCGCGGGGCTGACCGACAGCCAGAAGGCCGACCTCAAGCGCAAGTTCTCCCGGATGGACGCGCTGGCCAGGACCGACCAGGCCATCCGGG
Source organism: Rubellimicrobium sp. CFH 75288 (assembly GCF_009904055.1). Classification (GTDB taxonomy): domain Bacteria; phylum Pseudomonadota; class Alphaproteobacteria; order Rhodobacterales; family Rhodobacteraceae; genus Rubellimicrobium. The sequence continues at coordinate 6,556 of NZ_WYDP01000001.1, forward strand.
CCAAGGCGTTCGACATCTCCGAGCACTATCGCCAGCACTGGCAGGGGACCGGCTTCAAGGCGCAGCTGGTCGCCCCGTCGAAGGCGGCAGCCGTCCGTTTCAAGGAGTTTCTCGACGAGATCGGCCATGTCTCGAGCGCGATCGTCATCTCGCCGCCGGACGAGAACGAGGGCAACGAGGAGGTCGACCAGGAGTCGAGGGATCTGGTCCGCCGCTTCTGGTCGCAGATGATGGCGCGGTACAACACCGAGGAGGGGTACAACCGCCAGATCATCGACGCCTTCAAGGGCTCCGGCGACCCGGAGATCCTGATTGTCGTCTCTAAGCTGCTCACCGGCTTCGACGCCCCCCGGAACACGGTGCTATACGTCTGCAAGTCGCTGAAGGAGCACAATCTTCTGCAGGCCATCGCGCGGGTGAACCGGCTCTACGAGGATGGTGGAACGGAGAAGCAGTTCGGCTTCATCGTCGATTACGAGGGGTTGCTGGGCGAACTGGACAGCGCCCTGACGACCTATAGCGCCTTCGAAGGTTACGAGGCCGCCGACCTCGCCGGGACGGTCCATGACGTCCGCGAAGAGATCCGCAAGCTGCCCCAGTTGCACGATCAGCTCTGGGACCTCTTCAAGCCTGTGCGGAACAAGAAGGACATGGAGCAGTTCGAGCAGCACCTCGCCGACGACGCGCTGCGCCACGAGTTTTATGCGCGCCTCAAGGCCTTCAGCCGGTGCCTGCACATCTCGCTCTCGTCCGACAAGCTCTTCGATGTGTTCGACGACGCGAGGGTCGACGCCCTGAAGCGGGACTGGAAGCAGTTCTCCGAGCTCAGGCGCTCGGTTCAACTCCGCTACCAGGAGACGGTCGATGTCCGCGAGTTCGAGCCGAAGATCCAGAAGCTGCTCGATGACCACGTCGTGGCGATGCCGGCGGAGACGATCATCGAGTTGGTCAACATCAACGATCCCGACGCGCTGAAGGCCGTGGTCGAGGAGACGGGGGTGTCCGAGGCCTCGAAGGCGGATCGCATCGCCAGCGCGACCCGGAGGGCGATCACCGAGAAGATGGATGAGGACCCGACCTTCTACAAACAGTTCTCCGAGCTGCTCGAAGCGACCATTCGCGCCTATCGCGAGAAGCGGCTCTCCGAGCGCGAGTACCTGAACAGCGTCGTGGACCTCGCAAGCAAGGTGGCCCGCAAGGATCGGGGCCGGGATGTTCCCGAAAGCATCCGAGGTGATGAGGATGCACAGGCGTTCTTCGGGATCCTCGACGGTCAGCTCAAGATCAGGGGCGACGAGCCGGTGGTCGGCGACGAAGCGGCATCCATCGCTCTGGAGATCATCGACATCGTCAAGTCCCACCTGATCGTCGACATCTGGTCGAACGAGGTGGCCCAGAACAATCTGCGCAATGCCGTCGACGACTACTTCTTCGACGTCTTGCGCGACCAGCGGGGCGTCGATCTGCCCTTGGAGGTGCTCGACGATCTCGAACTGAAGATCATGGATCTTGCCCGGGCGCGGTTTGCAGCATGACACGGGAACTGCACTGCCTGCAGTACGGCGAGCAGGAGATCCGGTACGAGATCGTCCGCCGACCCAGGAAGACACTGGAGATCGCCGTCGAGCCGGATGCCTCGGTGGTGATCGCGGCCCCGGAAGACGCGACTCTGGACGCCATCGAAGCCAGGCTGCGGAAGCGCGCGGCTTGGGTGACGAGGCAGCAACGGTACTTTGCCCAATTCCTGCCGCGGACGCCGGAGCGCAGGTTCGTCGCCGGTGAAACGCATCTCTACCTCGGGCGCCAGTACCGGCTGAAGGTCGTGCCGCATGTCCAGGAATGCGTGAAGCTGATCCGCGGTTTCATCGTCGTGCAGACACACCGGCCGGCCAGGCCGGAGGTGACGCGCGAACTGGTCGAGGCATGGTACCGGGACCGGGCCCACATCAAGTTTCCGGAGCGGATCGAACTCTGTCTCGGTCTGTTCCCGGATCCCGAGGCATTCCGCCCGAAAGGTCTCATCGTCCGCCAGATCCGGCAGCGATGGGGGTCCATGTCGCCGGCCGGACGCCTTCTGCTCAACCGCCGCCTCGTGCAGGCCCCGGTCGACGCCATCGATTATGTCATTACCCACGAGCTCTGCCACGTGGCGGAACCTCACCACGGGGCCGCCTTCTTCGCGCTCCTCGACAAGGTGATGCCCGATTGGGAGCGCCGGAAGCAGAGACTGGAACGGGCCATGGTCTGAGAGTTTCCGAACCCAGTCGCGGCAGGCGCGAACGCGACCCCAATCCAAGCAATTTCGGACGCTGGATTTTTTTGCTATCTTACAAGGGCTTATAAGAAATTCACCAAACGAGCGCAGTCAACAGGTCCGGAGAATATCGGACCTGAGAGACCGCTTCGGGGCCTCGCGACGGCAGGGGAAGTGCTCAGCCCCTCCTGCATAACCCTCGAAAACAACGGAAAAATCCGGCCGCAGCCGGATCGGGAGAACGCGTTCGCGGGGGCAAGTGGCGGAGCGGGAGGGATTCGAACCCTCGAGACGGTTTCCCGCCTACACACTTTCCAGGCGTGCGCCTTCGACCACTCGGCCACCGCTCCGTCCGGCGTCATGTGCCCTGCGGGGCGGGCGGATGCAAGGGGCGTCGGGGCCGGGCCGTGTCAGCGGGGATGGAGCGCCTCGATCGTCACGTCCTCGGCGAAGTACTGGAAGCTGTCGGCATTGATCACGGCGAGGTCGGGATCGGAGAGCGCCATCCCCTCGCAGACGGGGCGGGAATAGCACTCGTCCACGGTGCCGGCGACGGAGGGAAAGTGCGTGACCTCGTGGATGATGGTCCCTTCGCGCGTCCCGTCGGTCTGATCGCCCAGCCCGCGTTTCGCATCGGCGATGCCGGGCATGCGGAAGAACGAGGGGCAGAGATGGACGATGCGGGGGCGGTCGTACAGGACGAAGCCGTAGATGTCGTCGCGCTTGTCGCCCTTGCATTCGATGCGCGCCGGAGCGAGGCAGGCGAATGTCAGCGAAGGGTCCTGAAGAACCGTTGCCGTCCGCCGGAGGGTGCGCCGGACCGTGGCGGCGCGGTCCTCGTCCCATTCGCCGAACCAGCGGACATAGGCAGGCGTGTCGGCGACCGAGTCGGCGGCGAGCAGGGCCAGTGTCACGGCCCCGTCGAGCGCGGCGCCGGCCACGCGCGCCTCGAGCTTGCTGCAGTTCTCGAAGCCCTGGGCCGCGGCAGCGCCGGGCCAGACGGCGAGCAGTACCAGGGACGCGATGCGCATGACCCCTCTCCGTCGGTGCCCCCCGGCCAGCTAAGCGACCGCCGCGCAGGCGGTCAATGCGAGGGCGTCAATCTTCGAAGACGCCGGGAATGGATGCGGGGGGGCGATCGAGCCAGCGGGGGACGGGCAGACCGCGCTCCCGCAGGAAGGCGGGATTGAAGAGCTTGGACTGGTAGCGCGTCCCGTAGTCGCAGAGGATGGTGACGATCGTGTGGCCCGGCCCCATCTCGCGCGCCATGCGGATCGCGCCGGCGACGTTGATGCCCGAGGAGCCGCCGAGGCAGAGGCCCTCGTGCTCGAGCAGGTCGAAGACGATGGGCAGGGCCTCCGAATCGGGGATGCGCCAGGAGAAGTCGGGGCGGAACCCTTCGAGATTGCCGGTGATGCGTCCCTGCCCGATGCCTTCGGTGATGGAGGTGCCGGGGGCGTCGAACTGGCCGGTCGTGTAGTAGGCGTGGAGCGCCGCCCCCTCGGGGTCGGCGAGGCCGATCTTGACGCCCTTCGGCCGGAGCGCCTCGGCCACGCCGGCGATGGTCCCGCCGGTCCCCACCGCGCATACGAAGCCATCGACGCGGCCCCCCGTCTGCTCCCAGATTTCCGGTCCCGTCCCCTCGATATGCGCCTGGCGATTGGCGGTGTTGTCGAACTGGTTGGCCCAGATCGCGCCGTGCGGCAGCGTGCGCGCCAGCTCGGCGGCGAGGCGGCCGGAATAGCGGACGTAGTTGTTGGGGTTGCGGTAGGGCGCGGCGGGGACCTGGACGAGCTCGGCCCCGGCAAGGCGGAGCATGTCCTTCTTTTCCTGGCTCTGCGTCTCGGGGATGACGATGACGGTCCGGAAGCCCATGGAGGCGCCCACGAGGGCAAGCCCGATGCCGGTATTGCCGGCCGTCCCCTCGACGATGGTGCCGCCGGGTTCCAGCGCGCCGCGGCGCACGGCGTCGCGGATGATCCAGAGCGCGGCGCGGTCCTTGACCGACTGGCCGGGATTCATGAACTCGCACTTGCCGAGGATCTCGCAGCCCGTCGCCTCGGAGGCGCGGCGCAGGCGGATCAGGGGGGTGTTGCCCACGACGGCAGCGAGGTCGGGTCTGGGAGTGGTCATGGCGCGGCCCCCGTGGTTGCGGCCCCTGTGTAGGAGCGGCGCCGGGGGGGCGCAAGGAGCCCCCTCCCCGCCGGGACGGCCGGCGAGGCCGGCGCCATCCGGGCAGGTCGTGGATGCCGCGCCGTTGCGGGCAGGGTTTGTCCTCCCGTGACGGGCGGCGGCGGGATGCGTCCCGCGGGCGGCCGGGCCCTCTCGCGCGTGCGGGCTGGTGCACGGCTTCGGACACCCGGTGGGCCCGCCCTTCCCGGGCCCTGTAAAGAGCAGCGCGCCGCCCCTGCCCCCGCGGGGGGAGCGGAAAGGGCCTGTCCCGGCAGCGCCCGCGCCGGAGAGGCGCGGGGCTGCGGCGCGCAGGGCCCCGAAGGGGAGGACCCGCGACAGGACAGGACCTGCCACAGGAGAGGTTAAGATCGGGTTAACGCCCCCCGCCGCGAGCACCCGTCCGGGCCCCCATCCTCCGGCCCGTGGCGCCGGAGCCACAGGGCCCGCACCGGAGGCCGGAAAGCCTGCCGCCCGCCCGCCGGTCCCGCCGCGTCGGCGGAGCCGGAACGGGACCCCCCGAGAGGGAGGACGCGGGCCGCGCCCGTCAGGCGCGGATGTCGCGCCAGCGGCGGCCCTCGCGATGCAGCAGCATCATGGCGTCGTCGGGACCCGAGGAGCCGGGATCGTAGAGCTTGGGCACGTCGTTGCGCGCCTCCCACCCGGCGATCAGGGGATCGGTCCAGGCCCAGGCGGCCTCCACCTCGTCGCCGCGCATGAACAGGGTCTGGTTGCCGCGGATCACGTCCATCACCAGCCGCTCGTAGGCGTCGGGCACGTCCTCGGCCCCATTGCCCAGCGCCTTGGCAAAGGTCATGTCGAGCGGCACGTCCGTGAGGCGCATGCCCCCCGGCCCCGGCTCCTTGATGGTCACGGTGAGGTCGATGCCCTCGTTGGGCTGGAGGCGGATGGCGAGGATGTTGCGGTGGGGGCGGTCGTCGCCCTCGAAGATGGAATGGGGCAGGTCCTTGAAGACCACGGCGATCTCGGAATGGCGCGCGCGCAGCTTCTTGCCCGTGCGCAGGTAGAAGGGCACGCCCGACCAGCGCCAGTTGGCGATCTCGACCCTCAGCGCGATGTAGGTCTCGGTGAAGGAGCGGGGATTGCCCACCTCCTCGCGGTAGGAGGGAGCGGAGGGGGTACCGTCGTACTGGCCGCGGACGATGTGGTGGGGGCGCACGGGCTTGAGGGCGCGGATGACCTTGAGCTTCTCGTCGCGCACGGCGTCGGCCTCGAACCGGGAGGGCGGCTCCATGGCGATCAGGCAGAGAAGCTGCATCAGGTGGTTCTGGACCATGTCGCGCATGGCCCCGGCCTTGTCGTAGTAATCCCCCCTGCCCTCGACGCCCACGGTCTCGGCCACGGTGATCTGGATGTGGTCCACGTAGTGGTTGTTCCAGAGCGGCTCGAACAGGAGGTTGCCGAACCGGACGGCCATCAGGTTCTGGACCGTCTCCTTTCCGAGATAGTGGTCGATGCGGTAGATCTGGCTCTCGTCGAAATGCTCGGCGAGGGTGCGGTTGAGGGCGCGGGCGCTGGCGAGGTCGCGGCCGAAGGGCTTTTCGACCACGATGCGCGATTCGCGGTCGGCGATGCGGTGGGCGTGGAGACGCTCGGCCAGCGGGCCGAAGAGCGACGGGGCGACGGAGAAGTAGAAGGCGCGCACGGCGCCGGGGCGCATGAGGTCGCACAGCCGGTCCCAGCCGCCGTCGCCGGTCGCGTCGATGGAGACATAATCGAGCCGCTCGAGAAACGCCTCGAGCGTGTCGCGGTCGGCCGCGAGCGCGGGGGCGAATTCCTCGATCCCCTCGCGGATCAGGCTGCGCCAGCCCTCGGCCCCGAGGTCGGAGCGCGCGGCGCCGATCACGCGGCTGTCGGCCGTCATCTGGCCCGCATGGAAGCGGCGCAGGAGGCCGGGCAGGATCTTGCGCCGCGCGAGGTCCCCCGTCCCGCCGAAGATCACGAGGTCGAAGGGGTCCACCGGGATCACACGAGAGACCATGAACGCCCTTTCCCCCGAAGCGCTTCCGTTAGCGCTAACGGCCGCTCTCTAGCCGGTGCGCTGCCACAGGTCCAGTGGGCAACGCGGACACGGGGACGGGTCGGACGGAACACGGATGCTTCAGCCGGGATGGTGCCGGGAGATGGGGCGTTGTCCGCCCCTCGCGCGCGCCTTGTCAAGCACCGGGGCGGCAGAGCGGCTTGATCGGCCGCCCCCCGGCCCCTTACGCTGCGTCAGGGGGCAAGGGAGGACAGGGGATGGCTCGGCTGGTGATCGCGGTCGCGCTGGGCGCGGGGATGGCCGGAGCGGCCGAGGCGCAGACGGTCCGGGCCGAGGAGCCGCAGACGGTGCTCTCGGCGCTGCGGGCCTACGGGCACAAGGCGCAGCTCGAACAGGACGAGGAGGGCTTTCCGCTGATCCGGGTGGACCGGGACGGCATCCGCTACACGGTCCACTTCTATGGCTGCGCCGAAGAGCGGGCCGGTTGCCGCGACCTCCAGTTCCGCACGAGCTTCGACGTCGATCCGGGATTCGATGCGGCCTGGGCCAACGACTGGAACCGGCAATGGGTGGCGGGCCGCGTGGACGTTAATGCCGAGGGCGATCCGTTCCTGAGCTATTTCGTCACGACCGCAGGGGGCCTGTCCCCGGCGACGTTCCGGGGGGTCATGGACATCTGGTCCTCCACCCTCGACGGGCTGATGGAGGATATCGACTGGTGAGGGCCGTCAGGTCGCGCGCCGCCAGCGCGCGGCCGTGACCGCCGGATCGAGGCTGAGGCGGCCCACGATCTGTTCGAGCACCCCGCTGGGCGTGTTGGGGGCGGTCACTTCGGCCGTGACCTCGACCCGGTCGCTGCCCTCGATGTTCTCGCTCGTGAGCGCGGACAGATGCAGGCCGTTTGCGGCGAAGTCCGCCAGCATCATCGCGCGGACATGCGCCTCGTGCGGGGCGCGGCAGACGACGGAGCAGGAGAGCACCTGCGGCAGTTCGGTCGTCTCGATGGGCTGCCGGTTGAGCCGGATGACGAGGGGACGCAGCGCGAGGTTCACGAAGATCACGAGCGCGGTGACGAGCGCGGCGAGCGCGATCGCCCCTGCCCCGGCCATCACCCCCACGGCGGCCGAGCACCAGAGCGTGGCGGCCGTGTTGAGGCCGCGGACGTTGAGCCCTTCGCGGAAGATGATGCCGGCGCCGAGAAAGCCGATGCCGGAGACGACCTGGGCGGCAACGCGGGTGGGGCTGACCTCGTCCGGAAAGGCGGCGGAGAAGACGACAAAGCTCGCCGCGCCGAGCGCGACGAGCGTGTTGGTCCGGAGCCCCGCGAGGCGCTGTCGCCACTGGCGTTCGGCGCCGATCAGGGCGCCGAACACGAGGGCCGCGACGAGATGGAGGGCGGCGGCGGCGACGGTCATGGCCGGGCTACTCCGTCTCGAGCACGGTGAGGTCGAGCAGCGCGGTGGCCATGCCGAAGTAGATCAGCACGCCCAGCCCGTCCGCGATGGAGGTGATGAGCGGAGCGGAGGCGGTGGCCGGGTCGCGCCCGAAGCGGTGCAGCAGGAACGGCAGCGACATGCCCACGACCGAGCCCATGAGCACGATGATGACCATGGTCAGCGCCACGACCAGAGCGATGTCCGGCCCGCCCCGCAGGATGCCGAGGAACGAGACCGCAACGGCCATCGTGAGCCCGAGAAGCCCCGCAACGAGGATCTCGCGGCCGAGCATCCGTCCCCAGTCGCGCGTGCGCACGTCGCCGGTGGCCAGCGCGCGCACCATCAGCGTGGCCGATTGCGAGCCCGCATTGCCGCCCGAATCGATCAGCAGCGGCAGAAAGAACACGAGCGCAACATAGGCCGCGATCGTGTCCTCGAAATAGGCGATGCCGGCGCCGGAGAAGATGTTGCCGAACACCAGAAGCACCAGCCAGAACACCCGCTTGCGATAGAGCAGGCCGATGCTGGCGGTCAGGATCGATTCGCTGATGGGACCCACCGCGCCGGTCTTGCGAAAGGACAGCGTCTCCTGCTCCTGGGCGACGTCCATGGCGTCGTCGTAGGTCACGATCCCGGCCAGCCGGTCGCCGCCGTTGAGCACGGGCAGCGCGAGCAGGTCGTAGCGGCGGATCAGCTCCACCGCCTCGGCGCGGGGCGCGTCGGCGCGGATCGAGACGGGGTCGCGGCGCATCACGTCGTCCACAGTGGCACCGGGCGGCGCCACGATGAGGTCGCGCAGCGAGACCGTGCCGACGAGCCGTCCTTCGGCGTCGGTGACGAAGGAGTTGTAGATCGTCTCGGCGTCGGGGGCGGCGCGGCGCAGGTGGTCGATCGCCTCGGCGGCGGAGACGCCGGCCGGGACGGTCGCATAGTCCGAAGTCATTTCGGCCCCGACGCTGCCCTCCGGGTAGGAGGAGAGCTTGAGCAGGTCGTCGCGCTCGGCCTGGGCGAGGCCGGGCAGGATGGCCTGGCGCTGCTCCTCGGAGAGGTCGGCGAAGAGGTCCGCGCGCTCGTCGTGGGGCATGGCCGAAAGCAGGCGCGCGAGGTCGCGCCGCGACATGGCGGCGGCGAGCGCGGCCTGCGTCTCGGGCGGGAGATAGCCGAAGAGCTCGGCCTGCCGGTCCTCCGGGAGGGTGCCGATGATGCGGGCGAGGTCCGCGGGCGGGAAGTCGCGGATGGCGGCCACGGTGTCGGCGGGGTGCATCTCGCGCAGTGCCGCGCCGATCGAGCGCAGGTCACCGGCCCGCAGGTAGCGGCTGATGGCGAAGCTGTTCCAGGTGGTTGCGGTCATGGGTCCGTCCTCGGGCATGGCGGGGCCGGCGGCCCCGACCGCCTGTCAGGATGCCGACCCGTTCCTGTTGTGGATGCGCAGGCCCGGCCCCCGTGCACGAACGGCACGGACGGGACGGGCGATGCGCCTACTACCGTCGTCCAATTCGGCCTCCTGTGGGGGCATGCCGGCGGATGCCGGCGGTCGCGACCTAGGCGGCAGGCTTTCACGGGTCAAGCCCGAATCGCCGCCTTCAGGCCTCCAGCTCGGCATCCCAATAGAGGAAGTCCATCCAGCTGTCGTGCAGGTGGTTCGGAGGGAACTTGCGGCCGATGTTGCGCAGCTCCTCGGCGCCCGGGCGCCGGGGGGGGCGGCGGAGCGTCAGGCCGGACGCCTTGAGGGGCTTGTTGCCCTTGCGCAGGTTGCAACCCGAGCAGGCGGCCACGACATTCTCCCAGCTCGTGCGGCCGCCGCGCGAGCGGGGCACGACATGGTCGAAGGTCAGATCCCCCTTGGCGCCGCAATACTGGCAGCAGAACTCGTCCCGCAGGAACAGGTTGAAGCGCGTGAAGGCCACGGTCTTCTGCGGGCGGACATAGTCCTTGAGGACCACGACCGAGGGGATGCGCAGCGTCATGGAGGGCGAGCGCACCACGTCGTCATAGGTGGCGACGATCTCCACCCGGTCGAGAAAGGCGGCCTTGACGGCCTCCTGCCAGGGCCAGAGCGAGAGGGGGTAGTAGGAGAGCGGCCGGTAGTCGGCATTGAGCACAAGGGCCGGATGCTGGCGGAGCGACGCGGGATCGCGTACGAAGCTGGTCCTGAACTCGTCCGTCATGCCGCTCCATCCGTTCGCGTCATGCCCCGGGGGCACTATAGCTGGTGGGGTTCCGGCGACAAGCGCCGCAACATCTGGCCAGGTGGCGGCATCCCCGTATCGCGCAAAGGTGACGGGGAGGTGACAAGGCCTCAGCCCCCCAGCCGGTCGCGCAGGAAGGCCACCGCCGCGCCCAGCCCGTCGGGGGCGATCCCGTGGGGCGTGCCGCGCATGGTGTAGGTGGACAGGTCCGTCCAGCCCGCCGCGCGCAGGGCGCGTTCGGCCTCGGCCATGGCGGCGAAGGGCACCACGTCGTCGCGGTCCCCGTGGAGCAGAAGGACGGGTGGGCGCGAGCGCGCCTCGGCTGCGAGGAGGTCGGGGGCAAGCAGGCGTCCCGAGCAGGCGACGATGCCGGCAAGGGGCTCGGGCCTGCGGGGGGCGACGTGGAGCGCCATCATCGCGCCTTGCGAGAAGCCGCAGAGCGCCACGCGGCCGGGGGGAAGGCCCTCGGCCGCGAGGGTCTCGTCGAGCCAGGCGTCGAGGTCCGCGGCGGCGGCGAGCAGGCCTGCGCGGGCCTCGGCCTCGGAGGAGCCGTCGAGCCAGGGAATGGGAAACCACTGGCGGCCCCAGGGGGCATTGCGGCAGGGCTCGGGCGCGTGGACGGACAGGAAGGCCGTGCCCGGCAGGTGGGGGGCGAGCGGCTCGGCCAGACCCATCAGGTCGTGGGCGTCCGCGCCGTAGCCGTGCAGGAACACGAGCGCCGAGCGCGGCGCCGGCGGGCCGGCGCGGAGCGCCGAGAGGGGTCTGGTCACAGGGGTCTCCGGGCGAGGAAGTCGCGGGTGAAGGCGGCATAGCCGTCGGCCGTGCTACCCAGCCGGTCGCGGATCAGCGCATGCAGCCGGGGCAGGCGGTGAAAGGGGACGGCGGGCATCAGGTGGTGTTCGGCGTGATACGGCATGTTCCAGGCGAGGAACCGCACGAGGCGGTTGGTGAAGGTGGTGCGCGTGTTGAGCAGCATGTCCGCGACCCGCGGGCAGTCCCCGTGCTCGGCCAGCAGGTAGAGGCGCAGGGCGGGCTGGCCCAGCAGGAGCGGCACGACCCAGAGCCACAAGAGGAGCGGCGAGACGAGGAGCGAGAGCGCCCCCGCCCCGTAGAGCGCGAGGAGGGCGCGCGCCTCGCGCGTCATGGCGGGCCGGGCGGAGGGGGGAAGGTAGGGGGCGGCCTCGCGCCCCAGGGCGAGGCGCCAGAGGGTGCGGATCTGCCCGGCCCAGGTGGGCAGGCCCGAGACGTGCAGCGCCCAGGCGCGCCGTGTGGCGGGCTTGTCGCCGCCCTCGAGCTCGGGGTCGCCGGGCTGGTTGGTCCAGCGGTGATGGGCGAGGTGGTAGGGCCGGAACCAGCGGAAGGGCAGGATCAGGAGGGCGCCGCAGAGGTGGCCCACGACCTCGTTCAGGCGGGCGGAGGCGAAGGGGGTGCGGTGGGTGCATTCGTGCTCGAGCGTGAACAGGAACACGAGGAGCACGCCGTGCACCGGCAGAAGGAGCGGCCAGAGGGGAATCTGGGCGGCGATCAGGGTCCCCGTCAGCAGGATGGCGCCGCCGTGGCCGGCGAGGTGCAGGAGGCCCGCGCGGTCCGACCGTTCGGCCAGGGCCGCGCGTTCGGCCGGCGGAATGGCGGCAAGAGCGGCGGCGCCGCGATCGGCTTCGGTCATCGCACCCCCTCTCGCGAGCGGACGACCCCGTAATAGCCCCAGAGCAGCCGCGCCGCCACCGCCCGCCACGGGGACCATTCGGCCGCCATGGCGCGCAGGGCCCGCTCGGTCGGGCGGTCCGGCAGGGCAAAGAGGAGGCGCGCCCCTTCCTGCAGGGCGAGGTCGCCGGGGGCGAAGGCGTCGGCATGGCCGAGCGCGAACATGGCATAGATCTCGGCCGTCCAGGGGCCGATGCCGGGGACGGCGGTGAGGCGGCGGACGACCTCCTCGGTCGGCAGGGTGCGGAGCGCGGGGTAGTCGATGGGAGTCCCCGCGAGGGCACGGGCGTACCGGGCCTTCTGGCGCGAGAGGCCGGCGGCGCGCAGGTCCTCGTCGGTGGCGGACAGGATGGCGGCGGGATCGGTCAGGCCTCGCGCCTCAAGCCGGGCCCAGATCGCGTCGGCGGCGGCGGTCGAGACCTGCTGGCTGACGATCGAGAGAAGGAGGCGCGGGAATCCGTCAGCATGGCGGCGCAGCGGGATGGAGCCCGCGACCTGCCGCGCCGTCGCCCAGCGCGGGTCGCGGGCGGCAAGCCAGGCCGTCCCCTCGTCGATGCAGGCGGGACTGTGGATCAGGCGCATGGGGTCAGGCTACACGGACCGGAACGAAGCAGCAACGGAGCGCGCCCAGGCGAGGGCGTCGTCCTCGGTCGTGACGGTGCACAGGCCGGTGGGCAGCGGGGGGCGGCGCAGGAGCAGGACGGGGATGCCGAGGGCGCGGGCGGCCTCGATCTTGGGCCAGCCCTCGGGGCCGCCGGAATCCTTGGCCACCAGATGCGTGACACCGAGGCGGCGGAAGGTCCCGGCCTCGGCCGCCGCGTCGAAGGGGGGGCGGCCCACCTCCCAGCCGCCGGGAAAGGGAAAGGGGCGGTCGGGGGGGTCGATGACGCGCAGGTGGACGCGCGCGGCACGCAAGCCGGACCAGGCGGGAAGCGAGCCGCGCCCCGTGGCGAGGAACACGACCGCGTCGGGCGGGATCAGGGCGGCGGCCTCGGCCTCGGAGGCGACGAGGCGGCGGCCCGGCCCCTCGCCCCATCCCGGCCGCTCGAGCCGCAGGAGAGGCAGGGCGCGGGCGGCGCAGATGCGGTGGGTGCGTGCGGTGATGCGGGCGGCGAAGGGGTGGGTGGCGTCGATGACGGCGCGGACGGGATGCGCGTCGAGAAAGGCCGCGAAGCCCTCGTCCCCGCCGAAGCCGCCGTGGCGCACGGGGAGCGCGAGGGGCGCAGGGTCGCGCGTGGCGCCGGCGAGCGAGGCGACCGCGGGCAGGCCGGCCTCCGCGAGGGCGTGGGCGAGGCGGCGCGCCTCGGCCGTGCCGGCGAGAAGCAGGATCACGGGCCGGCCCGCCCGAGGATGCGGCCGGCGCGGTCCACCACGACCACGTCGGCCGCGGCTGACGCCCCGAGAAGGTCGGAGACGCGGGCCTGTGCCTCCTCGGCCACGCGGGCGGCGAGGGCGGGGCCCGCCGCCTCGAGCGCGGCGAGGGCGGTGGGCGCCGAGGCGAGCGCCGGATCGCCCGCCCATTCGGCGAGGCGAGCCATGTCCACCTGCGACCGGGCCGAGTGGAGGTCGAGCGCGCCCTGCGCCAGTTTGGCCATCTTGGCGATGCCGCCGCCCACGGTGACGCGGGGGACGGGATGGCGGCGGAGATACTTGAGCATGCCGCCGGCGAAGTCGCCCATGTCGATCATCGCCTCGAGCGGCAGGGCGTGGAGGGCGCGGACCGCCGCCTCGCTGGTGGCGCCGGTGCAGCCCGCGACATGGGGCAGGCCCGCGGCGCGCGCCACGTCGATGCCGCGGTGGATGGAGGCGATCCAGGCCGCGCAGGAGAATGGCCTGACGATCCCGGTCGTCCCGAGGATGCTGAGCCCGCCCACGATGCCGAGGCGGGGGTTCCAGGTGCGCGCGGCCAGGGCGGCGCCGCCGGGGACGGAGACGGTGATCTCCACATCCGGGGGGCGGCCGTGTTCCGAGGCGAGCTCGGCCACCGTCTCCTCCATCATGGCACGGGGGACGGGGTTGATCGCGGGCTCTCCCGGCGGGACGGGCAGACCGGGCATGGTGACGGTGCCCACCCCCTCGCCCGCGCGGAAGCGCACGCCGCCCGCCGAGGGGGCGACGCGGGCGAGGATCAGCGCGCCGTGGGTCACGTCCGGGTCGTCGCCCGCGTCCTTGACGATGCCCGCCTCGGCCCAGCCCGGTCCCTCGGCGCGATGGGCGAGGGGAAAGGACGGGGTCTCGCCCCGCGGCAGGCGGATCGTGACGGGATCGGGCCAGGCGCCGCTCCAGAGCCGCGACAGCGCGGCGCGCGTGGCCGCGGTGGCGCAGGCGCCTGTGGTCCAGCCTCGGCGGAGGGGGGTCTCGCTCACGGGGGCAAGATGGGACGGGGCGGGGCGGGGCGCAAGGCGGCCCCGAGCGGGCGGCGGCAACCGGGGGCGCGGGGGTGCGTCGGGTTCGGAGGGTGCGCGGTCGCGGGGCGGCTTTTCGCGGGCGGCGCGCGGGCGCATAAGGGGGCATGACCGCCCTGCCCCCTCACGACTGGCCCCCGTTCCTGCCCGGCTGGGTGTGGCTGTGCGGCGCGGGGCCCGGCGATCCGGGCCTGTTGACGCTGCACGCGCTGCACGCGCTGCGAAGCTGCGACGTGGTCGTGCACGACGCGCTGGTGGAACCGGCCATCCTTGACTGGGCGCCGGGGGTTGAGCGCATCCATGCGGGCAAGCGCGGCGGCAAGCCCAGCCCGAAGCAGCGCGACATCTCGCTCCGGCTGATCGAACTCGCGCGCGAGGGGCGGCGGGTGCTGCGGCTGAAGGGGGGCGATCCGTTCGTCTTCGGCCGCGGCGGCGAGGAGGGGCTGGCGCTGGTCGAGGCGGGGGTGCCGTTCCGGGTGATCCCCGGCATCTCGGCCGGGATCGGGGGGCTGGCCTATGCGGGCATTCCCGTCACGCATCGGGACGTGAACCAGTCGGTGACCTTCGTGACCGGGCACGACCAGTCGGGCGAGGCACCCTCGGCCATCGACTGGGGGGCGGTGGCGCGGGCGTCGGAGGTGATCGTCATCTATATGGGGCTGAAGCACGCGGCGACGATCGCGGGCGCGCTGATGGCGGCGGGGCGCGGGGCCCTCGAGCCCTGCGCCATCGTTTCGGAGGCGACGACGCCGCGCCAGCGCGTGGTGGAGACGGTGCTGGGACGGCTGGCCGAGGAGGCGGCGCGGGCGGAGGCGCCGGCCATCCTGTGCGTGGGGCGGGCCGTGCTGCTGCGGCAGGCCCTGGACTGGGCGGGGGTCGTGCGCTCGGCCGATCCGCTGGGCACGCGCGGCCTGAGCGCGAGCGCCTGAGGGCCATGGGCGGGCTTCTGGTCTCGGCCCCCGCCTCGGGGCAGGGCAAGACGACGGTGACCCTGGGCCTGCTGCGGGCGATGCGGCGGCGGGGCTGGCCGGTGCGGAGCGCCAAGAGCGGGCCGGACTACATCGACGGGCGCTTCCACGAGGCGGCGACGGGCCGGGCTTGCGTCAACCTCGACGCCTGGGCCATGGGCGAGGCGCGGCTGCGGGCGCTGGCGGGCGGGCGCGGGCCGCTGGTGGTCGAGGGGGCGATGGGGCTGTTCGACGGGGCGCCGCCCGACGGGCGGGGATCGGCGGCGGACCTGGCGCGGCTGCTGGGCCTGCCGGTGGTGCTGGTGGTCGATGCCTCGCGCATGGCGCAGTCGGCGGGGCCGCTCGTCGCGGGATTTGCGGCGGCCGATCCGGGTGTGCGGGTGGCGGGGGTGGTGCTGAACCGGCTGGGATCGGACCGGCACCGGCTGGCCGTGGAGCGGGCGGTGGAGCGCGCGGGACTGCCGGTGCTGGGCGCCCTGCCCCGCGACGAGGGCCTGGCGCATCCGGCGCGGCATCTGGGCCTGGTGGGCGCGGGCGAGCGGCCGGACCTGGAGGACTTCCTCGAGCGGGCGGCGGACGCGCTGGAGCGGCATGCGGATGTGGGCGCGCTGGCTGCCCTGGCCGGGGGGGCCGACCTGCCGGAGACGGCGCCCCCCTGCCCCGCCCCGCCCGGCCGGCGGATCGCGGTGGCGCGGGACGCGGCCTTTGCCTTTGCCTATCCGCACCTTCTGGCGGAGTGGCGGACCGGCGGGGCGGAGGTGGCCCTCTTCTCGCCGCTGGCCGACGAGGCGGTGCCGGAGGGGGCGGACTTCGTCTTTCTGCCCGGCGGCTATCCCGAGCTGCACGCGGCGCGGATCGGGGGGGCGGCGCGGTTCATGGCCTCTCTCCGGGGGGCGGCGCGCCGGGGGGTCGCGATCCACGGCGAGTGCGGGGGCTACATGGTGCTGGGCGAGGCGCTGGTCGATGCCGCAGGCGAGGCGCATCCGATGGCGGGCCTTCTGGGGCTGCGTAGCTCCTTCGCGCGGCGGCGGCTGCATCTGGGATACCGGCGGGTCGAGGGAGGATGGGGGCCGCTGGCCGGTTCCTGGACGGCGCACGAGTTCCATTATGCGACCGTGGAGCACGAGGCGGGCGAGCCCTTGTGGAAAGGGTGGGACACGGAAGGCGCGCCGCTGGGACGGATGGGGCTGCGGCGGGGATCGGTCGCGGGGTCGTTCGCGCATCTGATCGACCGCGCGGCCGATGGACAGGGCGCGGCGGCAGGTCTAGGGGCGGGGGCATGACGGACAGCCTTTCCCCCGCCGATCGCGCGGCCGCCGCCCCGGACGACCGACGGGCGCGGCGCAACGTGGCCGTGCTGGTCGCCGCGCAGGCGGTGCTGGGCAGCCAGGTCGTGATGGTCTTCGTGGTCGGCGGTCTGGCGGGGCAGATGCTGACGCCGGTGCCGTGCCTCGCCACGCTGCCCATCTCCATGATCGTGCTGGGCGCGGCGCTGGCGGCGCCGGCCCTGGCGGGGTTCATGGCGCGGCACGGGCGGCGGGCGGGGTTCTTCCTGGGCGCGGGCGGAGGGCTGGCCGGGTCGGCACTGGCGGCCTGGGGGCTGGCGGCGGGATCGTTCGGGCTGTTCCTGGGCGGCAGCTTCCTGACGGGGCTCTACATGGCGGCGCAGGGCTTCTATCGCTTCGCTGCCGCCGACACCGCCTCCGAGGCGTTCCGGCCCAAGGCCATCTCTTGGGTGATGGCGGGAGGGCTGATCTCGGCGGTGCTGGGGCCGCAGCTGGTCAAGGCGACGACGGGGCTGTTCGCGGTGCCGTTCCTCGGGACCTACCTCGTGGCGCTGGCGATCAACCTCGCCGGCATGGCGCTCTATCTGCTGCTGGACCTGCCGCGCCCGGTCGGGCGGCGGGAGGCGGCCGTTCGGGGGCCGTCCTGGGGGGCGCTGCTGGCGCGGCCGCCCGTTCTGGTCGCAGTGGTCTGCGGGATGGTCAGCTATGCGCTGATGAACCTGGTGATGACCTCGACGCCGCTCGCCATCGTGGGGTGCGGCTTCTCGGCCGGGGATGCGGCGGACGTGATTTCGGCGCATGTGCTGGCGATGTTCGTTCCGTCCTTCTTCACGGGGCACCTGATCGCGCGCTGGGGGGCCGAGCGGGTGGTGCTCGCGGGCCTCGTGATCCTGGCGGGGGCCGGGGCGACAGGGCTGTCGGGGGTGGAGCTGGGTCACTTCTTCGTCGGGCTGATCCTGTTGGGGCTGGGCTGGAACTTCGGCTTCATCGGGGCGACGGCGATGCTGACGGCCGCGGCCGGGCGGCCGGAGGAGCGGCATCGGGCGCAGGGCATGAACGACGCGCTGGTGATGGGCGGGGTCACGGTGGCCTCGCTGGCCTCGGGGGGGCTGATGAACTGCGTGGGCGGCAGCGCGGTCGAGGGGTGGCAGGCGGTCAACTTGGCCATGGCGCCGTTCCTGGTGCTGGCGGGCGGGGCGCTGATCTGGCTCTGGCTGCGGCCGCGGGACGCCTGAGGCCGGCCTACCAGGTCCCGCGCCACGTCGCCCAGAGCAGGCGCAGCCGCCGCGACCCCTCGGAGAGGGCGAGTCGGCCCTCCGTCGCCGCGGCCGGGTCGCGCAGGGCGGCGCGCAGGACGGGGCCGGCGAGCGTGGCCGCGCGCAGGGCGGCGGCCGCGCCGGGGCGGGCGGCGCGGGCGCGGGCGAGCGCCGCGAGCGCCTCGGACGCAAGCGCGCGCACGGGCTCGGGGCCCGGCTGGGCGAGGCCGCGCCCCGAGGCAGAGAGGGCGGGCAGCGCGAGGAGCCAGCTGGCCGCACCCTGGGCGAAGCCCGCCTCGAGCACCGCCGTGCGATCGGTAGCCCCCAGCGCCGCGGCGGCGGCCCAGAGGAGGTTGCCGGCCGTGCCCTCGAGATAGGGACGCAGTTCGGACAGGGCGAAGGGCCGGGCTTCGATGTCGCGGCGGCGTGCCTCGATCAGCGCGTCGAGCGGCGCGGGGTCGAGGCGGCCCGCGGCGATCAGCGCCGCGAGAGGGCCCGCGACCTCGTGCGCCGGTAGGGGCTGGCTGCGGGCCCCGGCCACCACGTCGCGCCACCATTGCAGGCGCATCTCGGCCAGCAGCGGCTCTCGGGTCATCCAGGGGGCGCGGGCGACCTCGAGGTTGAAGGCGTAGAGGGGAAACAGGACCTCGCGCGCGGGGGGGGGGGCGCGGACATGACGGCGCGGAAGCGGTCGGGGTCGCCGCGCGCCACGCGCCCGGCGCAGGCGTCCAGGCTCATCGCGGGACGGGGGCGTTGTCGCGGCAGAGCTTCCAGGCGATGGCGTCGGCCAGGGCCTCGAAGCTCGCGTCGATGATGTTGGCGGAGACGCCGACGGTGGTCCACTGGCGGCCCCGGCCGTCCTCGCTGTCGAGGAGGACGCGGGTCACGGCGTTGGTGCCGGAGCCGACGATGCGCACGGCGAAGTCCGTGAGGCGCATGTCGGCGATAAAGGACTGGAGGTCCCCCAGATCGGCCGCGAGCGCGCGGGACAGCGCGTGGACGGGGCCGGCATCCCCCTCCTCGGGGGCGTGAAGGTTCTCGTGGAAGCTGGTGATGCGGCGCGAGCCGATGGCCACGGTCACGACCGCCTCGGAGACGGTGACGATCTGGCCGCGGGCGTTGCGGCGGCGCTCGGAGATGACGCGGTAGCGCTCGACCTCGAACCAGGTGGGCAGCAGGCCGAGCGCGCGGCGGGCCAGAAGCTCGAAGCTGGCCTGCGCGGTGTCGTAGGCGTAGCCGCGCCCCTCGCGTTCCTTGACCTCCTCGAGGATGCGGGCAAGGCGCGGATCGCCCGGCGCGACCTCGATCCCCGCCTCGGCCAGGCGGGCGCGCAGGTTGGACTGGCCGGCCTGGTTGGACATGGGCACGATGCGCGTGTTGCCCACGGCGGCCGGGTCCACGTGCTCGTAGGTGGCGGGGTTCTTGAGGATGGCCGAGGCGTGGAGCCCCGCCTTGTGCGCAAAGGCGGAGGCGCCGACATAGGGCGCCTGGCGCGCGGGCACCCGGTTGAGGATGTCGTCGAGCGTGCGCGAGGCGCTGAGCAGGCCGCGCAGCGCCTCCTCGGTCACGCCGGTCGCGAAGCGGGAGCGGTAGGGCTCCTTGAGCAGGAGCGTCGGGATCAGGGTGACGAGGTTGGCGTTGCCGCAGCGCTCGCCCAGGCCGTTGAGCGTCCCTTGGATCTGGCGCGCGCCGGCCTCCACGGCGGCGAGGCTGTTGGCGACGGCATGGCCCGTGTCGTCATGGGCGTGGATGCCGAGGCGGTCGGGAGGGATGCCGGCGGCGATCGCGGCCTCGACCCCGCGGGCGATCTCGGCCGGAAGGGTGCCGCCGTTGGTGTCGCAGAGCACGATCCAGCGCGCGCCCTCGGCATGGGCAGCGCGCAGGCAGTCGAGCGCATAGGCCGGATCGGCGCGGAAGCCGTCAAAGAAGTGCTCGGCGTCGAACACGGCCTCGCGCCCCCTGGCGCGCAGATGGGCGAAGGAGGCGCGGATGTTCTCGAGATTCTCGTCGAGCGGGATGCCGAGCGCCTCGGTCACGTGGAAGGGATGCGCCTTGCCGACGAGGCAGACCGTGGAGGTGCCCGCATTGAGCACGGCGGCGAGGACGTCGTCGTTCTCGGCCGACCGGCCGGAGCGCCTGGTCATCCCGAAGGCGGCGAGGCGGGCATGGGCCATCCGGGGCGCGGCCTCGAAGAACTCGGAATCGGTGGGGTTGGCGCCGGGCCAGCCGCCCTCGATCGTGTCGATCCCGAGCGCGTCGAGAAGCTGGGCGATGCGGATCTTCTCGGCCGTGGTGAAGAGGACGCCCTGGGTCTGGGCGCCGTCGCGGAGCGTCGTGTCGTAGAGGTGGAGGCGGTCGGTCATGGGCGTGGGTCCTGTTTGCGCCCAGGCTGGCGGAAGGGGGTTAACAAGGCGTTACACCACCGTGCGGTGGTGTTGCGCGAAGCAGGGAATTCGGGCGCCGTCAGGGTGTTGGGCGGCTGCCGAGGTGTTGCGCGGCTCACGGGGCATGCTCCGGCCGCCGGCCGGGCGCGATTCGCCGCAGCGCGTCCTCGTCCAGGGCGGGTCCGGGCCGGAGTTCGACATCGTCCCGGCCCATGCGCACCTCGACCCCGGCGGCGAGAAGGGCGGCCTTGAGGCGGTCCACCTCGGCGAAGTCGCGCGTGCGGCGGGCATCCTGTCGCGCCGCGATCAGCCTCTCGCGCAGGGTGGCGAGAAGGGTGGAATCGGCCGGCGCGGCCTCCTCCCAGCCGCCCAGCTCCGGCGTCAGGAGGCCGAGAAGGGCCGCGCTGGCCAGGAGGGCGGGGCCGTTGCCCGCCCCGTGGAGGGCATGCAGCGCGGCGATCGCGGCGGGGGTGTTGAGATCGTCGGCGAGCGCCGCCACCACGGCCGGGTCGGGCGCGCCGGGGGCGAGGCCGCTCGCCGCCGCGCGCCAGCGGCGCAGGGTCGTCTCGGCCTCGGCGCGCTTGCGGTCGGTCCAGTCGGTGGGGCTGCGGTAATGGGTGCCGAGCAGGACGAGACGGACGACCTCGCCCGGCACGCCCCGGTCCAGGAGGTCGCGCACGGTGACGAAGTTGCCGAGCGACTTGGACATCTTGCGTCCCTCGACCAGCAGCATCTCGTTGTGGAGCCAGACCCGGGCGAAGCGGCCTTCGGGATGGGCGCAGCGGCTCTGGGCGATCTCGTTCTCGTGGTGGGGAAAAAGGAGATCGAGGCCGCCGCCGTGGATGTCGAAGCTCTCGCCCAGGAGCGCGCGGGCCATGGCAGAGCATTCGATGTGCCAGCCGGGGCGTCCCCGACCCCAGGGGGAGTCCCAGCCGGGCAGCGAGGGGTCGGAGGGCTTCCAGAGGACGAAGTCGAGCGGGTCCTCCTTCCACGGCGCCACCTCGACCCGGGCGCCCGCGATCATGTCGTCGGGCGAGCGACCCGAGAGCGCACCGTATTCCCCGAACGAGCGGACGCGGAACAGGACGTGGCCCGCGGCCTCGTAGGCATGGCCGCGGGCGAGGAGCGCGGCGATCAGGTCGATCATGCCGGGGATGTGGTCGGTCGCGCGCGGCTCGTGCGTGGGGGGGAGTGCGCCGAGAGCGGCGGTGTCCTCGTGGAACCAGCGGATCGTCTCGTCGGTGATGGCGCGGATGGGGCGGCCCGTCTCGGCGGCGCGGGCGTTGATCTTGTCGTCCACGTCCGTGATGTTGCGGACATAGGTGACGTGGTCCGCGCCATGGACGTGGCGCAGGAGCCGGAAGAGGGTGTCGAACACGACCACGGGGCGCGCGTTGCCCAGATGCGCGCGATCATAGACGGTGGGGCCGCAGACATACATCCGCACGTTGGCGGGATCGAGGGGGACGAAGACCTCCTTGCGGCGGGTCAGGGAGTTCGTCAGGCGGATCGTGGTCATGGCGCCTCGGGCGGTGGGCCCGCGGGCTGGTCTCGATCTCACCGGAGAGTGCGACGATGCGGCCCGCGTGACGGATGTCAGCAGGGAATGATGCAGCCGATCAGGATGGCACGGATCGTCATGGCCCCGCCTTATCAGGCGCGAGGGGGCGCGTCCACACTCGCGTGCATGGAACGGACCGGCGCCGCGTGGTATGGCCGGTCGCATGGGCCGGGACCTCGTCAACCGGATCTGCGCGGAGATGCCGGGGGCGGAACGGTCCGACCCCTGGGGCGGCGGACACGACGCGTGGAAGGTGGGCGGCCGGATGTTCGCCTGCATCGGTGCCGTGATGCCGGGCGTGTCGGTCAAGACGCGCGGGATCGAGGAGGCGGAGGTGCTGATCGCCGCCGGGATCGCGGCGCGGGCGCCCTATTTCCACCGCTCGTGGGTGCTGTTGCCGGAGGGGACGGACGAGGGGGAGCTGCGGCTGCGGCTGGGGATCGCCTATGAGACGATCCGCGCAGGACTGCCCCGGCGGCTGCGCGACACGCTGGGAGCTGCGGAGACGGGCGGTTGACTTCGGACCGGCGGGGTCGCAGGGAGGGGGCATGACCCAGCACCCCCTACCGTCCCGCCGCATCCGCGGCATCAACGAGGGCGGCTCGGACGGGTGGGAGATGTTCTATCGCGCGAAGGAGATGATCGCGCAGGGCATCCCTGTCCTCGAGCTGACCATCGGCGAACACGACATCAAGACCGATCCCGCGATCCTGGATGCGATGCATGCGGCCGCGCGGGGCGGGCATACGGGCTATGCGAGCATCCCCGGCATCGCGGATCTGCGCGCCGCAGTCGCCCGGCGCACCGAGCGGATGACGGGCGTGCCGACGCGGGCCGAGAACGTCATCGTCACGCCGGGTGCACAGGCCGCCCTGTTCGCGGCGCATCAGTTCGTGGGTGATCCCGGCGACCGCGCGCTGTTCGTGGACCCCTATTATGCGACCTATCCCGGCACGATCCGCGCGGCGGGCCTGGTCCCCGTCGCCGTCGAGGCGCGGGCCGAGGACGGGTTCGAGCCGCGCGAGGAGGCGCTGGATGCGGTCGCCGCCGGGGCGCGTTCGCTGCTCGTGAACTCGCCCAACAACCCGACCGGGGTCCTGTACGGCGAGCGCACACTGGCAGGGATCGCCCGCGTGGCCGAGCGGCACGACCTGTGGGTGATCTCGGACGAGGTGTACGATTCGCAGGTGTGGGAGGGTCGGCACCTGAGCCCGCGCGCCGTGCCGGGCCTGGCCGAACGCTGCCTCGTGGTCGGCTCCATGAGCAAGAGCCACGCGATGACGGGCAGCCGGCTGGGCTGGGTCGTCGCGCCCGAATCCGCCATCGCCCTGCTGTGGGACCTGTCCACGGTCACGAACTACGGCATCCCCGGCTTCATCCAGGATGCCGGGGTGTTCGCGCTCGCTCTGGGAGACGAGTTCGAGGCGCGGATCGCCGAGCCGTTCCGCCGGCGGCGGGAGATCACGCAGCGCCTGCTGTCGCGCCAGCAGGTCGTGGGGCTCGCGCCCCAGAGAGGGGCGATGTACGCGATGCTGGACCTTCGCGCGACGGGCCTGAGCGGGATCGCCTTCGCGGAGCGGCTGCTGGAGGAGGAGCAGGTCGCCGTCATGCCGGGCGAAAGCTTCGGCCGTGCGGCGGCCGGCCATGTGCGCGTGGCGATGACGGTGGCCGACGACCTCTACGAGGAGGCGCTGGGCCGCATCCTGCGCCTGGCCGACCGACTGGCGGCGGAGGCCCGCCGGGCGCGGGCCTCCTGAGCGGTCAGAACCGGAACGAGGCGCGCAGGCCGACGGTGGTGGCGTCCACGTTGATGTCGCCCGGCCCGACATCGTTGAAGCGATGCTGGAGCACCTCGGCCCCGACCATCACGTTGTCGGTCACGAGATAGGACACGCCGGCGCCGAGAAAGCCGCCGTTCACCGTCTCGTCGATGCCGCCCGACAGCTCGGCGCGGGCGAAGCCGCCGGTCACATAGGGCATGACGCGCCCGGCGTCCCAGCCGGCGCGGAGCTTCAGCCGTCCGATGTTGTCGATGCTGGTGTCGGCCTCCCCGATGGAGATGTCGGTCCAGTCGTAGTCGAGTTCGGCGCCGAGCACGAAGCGCCCGACATTCTGCTGGTAGCCCGCATGGACCCCGTAGAGGGCCCCGTCATAGCTGTCCTCGAGATCGTCCGAACCGACGTTGAACCCGTAGGAGAGCTGACCGCCCGCATAGAACCCCGTCCAGTTGCCGGCCTGCGGCAGGGCAGGCGCGGGCAGGACGGGCGCCGGTGCGACAACGGGGGTCGTCGGCGCCACGGGCTGGTTCAGGCCTCCGGCGAGGGCGGGCACGGCGATGAGCGAAGCGGCGGCGGCGGCCGCGGCAAGGCGAAGCGTCATGGTCGAGCCTTTCGTCTGGTCTGGTCATGGACCGGTCGAGCCGGTTACGCCCGACCTATGACGGAAATGCAGGGCTTCAACCCATGCGACGCCGTTGCACAGACCCTGCGCGGAGTTGCGCTGGAAGCGTAACGCCTTCTGGAACGCTGAAGATACCGCCGGCGACCGCTGCCCGCACGCCCGTGGTACCGGGGCAGGAGGTGGGCAAGCCACGCGCCACGCGCATGGCCAGAAAGGCAAAGGCCTGCGCCTCGACCATGTCGCCGTCCACGTCCCAGCGTTCGATCGGCTCCACGGCGCAATCGACCCCTGCCCGGATCATGGCCATCAGGGTGGGGTTCCGCCGCCCGCCGCCGGTGACCAGAAGCCGGGCAGGCGGAGCAGGCAGAAGATCCATCCCGCTCGCCACCGCGGCCGCGCAGCAGGCCGCCAGCGTCGCGGCGGCGTCCGCGTCGTCCAGATGCGCGACCCGCTCTGCCAGGCCGGCAAAGGCATCCCGGTCGAGCGACTTGGGCGGCATCCGGAAGAAATGGGGGGCGCGCAGGAACTCCTCGATCACCGCCATCGCCACCGTGCCCGCGGCAGCGAGCCGGCCGTCGCGGTCGAAGGGTTCGCCGCGGCGGCGCCAGAGCAGGTCGTCGAGCGGCGCGTTGGCGGGGCCGGTGTCGAAGGCGAGAAGCGCCCCCTCCTCCTCGGGCCGCTCCCGCGCGGGGTCGATCCAGGTGAGGTTGCCCACGCCGCCGAGGTTGAGCACCGCAACGGGATGCGTCTCGCCCGCGCGGCGGGCGAGCGCATGGTGATAGAAGGGGGCGAGAGGGGCCCCCTGCCCGCCCAGCCGGATGTCGGCGGACCGGAAGTCCCACACCACGGGGCGGCCGAGACGCGCGGCCAGTGCCGCTCCGTCGCCCGCCTGGTGGGTGCCCCTGCCCCCCGGGTCGTGGGCCAGCGTCTG
Organism: Rubellimicrobium sp. CFH 75288; assembly: GCF_009904055.1. Taxonomy (GTDB): domain Bacteria; phylum Pseudomonadota; class Alphaproteobacteria; order Rhodobacterales; family Rhodobacteraceae; genus Rubellimicrobium. The sequence goes on from NZ_WYDP01000001.1 coordinate 31,501, forward strand.
GCCGTGAAAGCCCACGATCCCCGCTTCGGAAAAGGTGGCGAGCAGTTCGGCATGGGCATCCTCGACGACCCGGGCGGCTCGCGCGACCTCGGGACCATCCCACCGGCCGAGCGCGGCGCGCAGGGTCTCGCGCTCCGCCTCGGAATAGGGGCGGAAGGCGGTGCGGCCGAAGCCGGCGATCCGTTCGCCATCCGTGTGGAGGATCGCCGCGTCCACCCCGTCGAGCGAGGTGCCCGACATGGTTCCCAGAGCCGCAACCGTCCCGGCCATCCCCCGCCCCGCTTTCCCCCGGCGCCCGGCGCCGCTATGACGATGCCCCGACGACCCGAGGGGAACAAGGCCATGACCATCGCGCGCGCCCGATCCGACTTTCTCCAGGCGATGATCGAGCGCGGCTACTACGCCGACTGCACCGACCTCGAGGGTCTGGACGCGGCGCTGAGCGGAGGGGTGGTCACGGCCTATATCGGCTATGACGCCACGGCGCCGTCGCTACATGTGGGGCACCTGCTCAACATCATGATGCTGCGCTGGCTGCAGCGGACGGGGCACCGGCCGATCACGCTGATGGGGGGCGGCACGACCAAGGTGGGCGACCCGTCCTTTCGCAGCGAGGAGCGCCCGCTGCTGACGCCCGAGCAGATCGCGGCGAATGTCGAGGGGCTGCGGGGGGTCTTCGCGCGCTATCTCGACTACGGCGAGGGGCCGACCGGGGCGCTGATGCTCGACAATGCGGAGTGGCTCGACGGACTCAACTACCTCGACTTCCTGCGCGACGTGGGGCGGCATTTCAGCGTCAACCGGATGCTCTCCTTCGAGAGCGTGCGGTCGCGGCTGGAGCGGGAGCAGTCGCTGTCCTTCCTCGAGTTCAACTACATGATCCTGCAGGCCTACGACTTCGTCGAGCTGTGGCGGCGGCACGGCTGCGTGCTGCAGATGGGCGGGTCGGACCAGTGGGGCAACATCGTCAACGGGATCGAACTGGGCCGCCGGATGGAGGGGGCGGCGCTCTTCGGCCTGACCTCGCCGCTGCTGACCACGGCGGACGGGCGCAAGATGGGCAAGAGCGCGGGGGGCGCCGTGTGGCTGGACGCGCGCATGCTGTCGCCCTACGGCTTCTGGCAGTTCTGGCGCAACACGGCCGATGCCGATGTGGGCCGGTTCCTGAAGCTCTACACCGAGCTGCCGGTGGAGGAGTGCGAGCGGCTGGGGCGCCTGGGCGGGGCAGAGATCAACGAAGCCAAGGTGCGGCTCGCCCGCGAGGTGACGACGCTGCTCCACGGGGCGGAGGCGGCCGCCGCGGCCGAGCGCACCGCGCGCGAGGTGTTCGAGGCGGGCGGCGTGGGCGAGGACCTGCCCACCATCGTCGTCACCGAGGCGCAGATCGAGGCGGGCCTGGCCAACACGGCGCTGTTCGTGCAGGCGGGCCTGGCGGCCAGCGGCAAGGAGGCGCGGCGGCTGTTCGCGGAAGGCGGCGCACGCATCAACGACGAGGTGGTGACCGAGCCGCGGCTTCTGACCGCCGAGGAGGTGGCCGGGGGCCTCAAGCTCAGCGCGGGGCGCAAGCGTCACGCGCTGGTGCGGCTGGGCTGAGGGGACGGGCCGGTGCCGCTGACGATCATCGAACGCTGCGAGGCGCAGGGGTTGCGGCTGACCGGGCAGCGGCGGGTGATCGCCCGCGTGCTGGAGGAGGCCGAGGACCATCCCGACGTGGAGGCGCTGCATGCGCGAGCCGCGGCGCTGGACCCCAACATCTCGATCGCCACGGTCTATCGGACGGTCAAGCTGTTCGAGGAGGCGGGCATCCTCGAGCGGCACGATTTCCGGCAGGGCCGCGCCCGCTACGAGGATGCCGAGCGCGACCACCACGACCACCTGATCGACCTGTCCACCGGCGAGGTGATCGAGTTCGTGGACCCCGAGATCGAGGCCCTGCAGGAGCGCATTGCCGAGAGGCTGGGCTATCGGCTGGTCGGGCACCGGCTGGAACTCTACGCGCTGCCCCGCAAGGCGGGACGGTGAGCGCGCCCCCCGGCGGGGCGGACAACGCGCGCGGCATCCTGCTGATGAGCCTGGGCATGACGGCCTTCGCCGTGGAGGATGCCTTTGTGAAGGCGGCCTCGGCCACACTGCCCGCGGGGCAGATCCTGCTGATGCTGGGCCTGGGCGGGGGGGTGCTGTTCGGAGCCGCCGCCCGGCGGCGGGGGCGGCGGATCTGGTCGGCCGAGGCTCTGCACCCGGCCGTGCTGGGTCGCAACCTGGCCGAGATGTTTGGCAGCGCGGCCTATGTGCTGGCCCTCGCCCTGGTGCCGCTGGTCCTGGTGACGGCGATCTTTCAGGCGATCCCGCTGGCGGTCGCGATGGGAGCGGCGCTGTTCCTGCGCGAGGAGGTGGGCTGGCGGCGGTGGCTGGCGATCCTGGTGGGGTTCGCGGGCGTGATGGTGGTGATCCGGCCCGGCGCGGCAGGGTTCGAGCCGGCGGCGCTGCTCGCGCTGCTGGCGGTCATGGGGCTGGCCGCGCGGGACCTGTTCACGCGGCGCGTGCCGTCGGGGATCGACACGACGCAGCTGACGACCTGGGGCTTTCTGGCGGTGGCGCTGATCGGGGCGGCGCAGCTGGGGGTGACGGGCGGGGCGGTCTGGCCGGGGGCCGGGACGTGGTGGCTGCTGGGAGGAGCGCTGGGGGCGGGTGTGGCGGCCTATTGGTGGCTGACGGAGGCCACGCGGGTGGGCGAGCTCTCGGCCATCATGCCGTTCCGCTACGTCCGGCTGCTGGTCGCGCTGGTCATCGGCACACTGGCCTTCGGCGAGCGGCCGGACGGCTGGACGCTGATCGGGGCGGCGATGATCGTGGGCAGCGGTCTCTATGCCGTCTGGCGCGAGCGGGTCCGCGCGCGCGAGGCCCTTTCGCGGGGGGCCGCCCCGCGCTAGGGAGCGCCCGACGCCGGCCATCACGGGAGCCCTTCCATGACCACGATCATCGACGTCCACGCGCGCGAGATCCTCGACAGCCGCGGCAACCCCACCGTGGAGGTGGACGTCACGCTGGAGGACGGGACGATGGGCCGCGCGGCCGTCCCCTCGGGCGCATCCACCGGCGCCCACGAGGCGGTCGAGAAGCGCGACGGCGACAAGGCGCGCTACAGGGGCAAGGGCGTGCTGGAGGCGGTCGCCGCCGTCAACGGCGAGATCGCGGACGCCGTCCAAGGCATGGACGCGACCGAGCAGGCGGGGATCGACGCGCTGCTGTGCGAACTGGACGGGACGCCCAACAAGGGGCGGCTGGGGGCCAACGCGATCCTGGGCGTGAGCCTCGCGGTCGCCAAGGCGGCCGCCGACTACACCGCGACACCCCTTTACCGCTATGTCGGCGGCACGGCGGCGCGCGTCCTGCCCGTGCCGATGATGAACATCATCAACGGCGGCCAGCACGCCGACAACCCGATCGACATCCAGGAATTCATGATCATGCCCGTCGGCGCGCCGTCGCTGCGCGAGGCGGTGCGCTGGGGGGCGGAGATCTTCCACACGCTCAAGGGCGAGCTGTCGGGGATGGGCCTGTCCACCGGGATCGGGGACGAGGGCGGCTTTGCGCCCGCCCTGCGCTCGACGCGTGAGGCGCTGGACGTGATCCTGCGGTCGGTCGAGAAGGCGGGCTATCGGGCGGGCGAGGACGTGATGCTCGCGCTCGACTGCGCGGCGACGGAATACTGGCGCGACGGGCGCTATGCCATGGAAGGCGAGGGCAAGTCCCTGACCCCGGAGGAGAACGTCCGCTTCCTCGAGGAGCTGGTGGGCGCGTATCCAATCCTGTCGGTCGAGGACGGGATGGCCGAGGACGACTGGGACGGCTGGGCCATGCTGACCGAGGCGCTGGGCGACCGGGTGCAGCTGGTGGGCGACGACCTGTTCGTGACCAATCCCGACCGGCTGCGCGAGGGGATCGCGCGCGGCATCGCCAATTCGCTTCTGGTCAAGGTCAACCAGATCGGCACCCTGTCCGAGACGCTCCGCGCCGTGGACATGGCGCATCGCGCGCGCATGACCTGCGTGATGTCGCACCGTTCGGGCGAGACGGAGGACGCGACCATCGCCGATCTCGCCGTGGCGACGAATTGCGGGCAGATCAAGACGGGCTCGCTGTCGCGGTCCGACCGGCTGGCCAAGTACAACCAGCTCATCCGCATCGAGGAGGGCCTGGGCGACGTGGCGGAATATGCCGGGCGCTCGGTCCTGCGCTGAGGCCGTGGAGGGGCACCGGCCCGCGCTGCGCCTGCACAGCCGCGCAGAGTTCGCGCGGCGCGTGGCGCGGTTCGTGGCCGTGGCGGCGGGGTTCCTGGCGGTGGCGCTGGGGATTGGCGTGCTGGGCTATCACGAGCTGGCGGGGCTGGGCTGGGTCGACAGCTTTCTCAACGCCGCCATGATCCTGGGCGGGATGGGCCCGGTGGACCCCATGCCCCACGACGCAGCCAAGCTGTTCGCGGGGATCTATGCGCTGGTGGGCGGCGCCGTCTATCCGGCGGTGGCGGCACTGATCCTGTATCCGCTGGTCCACCGGATGATGGCCGTCCTGCACATCCGGGCAAGAGCCCCGGAGGAGGACGAGTGACGGGGGACGAGATCATCGCGCGGCTCGGTCTGTCCCCCCATCCCGAGGGCGGCTGGTACCGGCAGACCTGGACGGCCGGCGCGCGGCCGGGCGAGCGCCCCGCGGGGACGGCGATCCTGTTCCTGCTGCGGCAGGGCGAGCGCAGCCACTGGCACCGGGTGGACGCCGACGAGATCTGGCACTTTCACGCGGGCGCGCCCCTGCGGCTGCGTCTGGCAGCCGATGCCGGGGGCCCGGCCGAGGAGCGGCGACTGGGCCCGGACCTGCGGGCGGGCGAGATGCCGCAGGCCGTGGTGCCCGCCGGCTGGTGGCAGGCGGCCCGGAGCCTCGGCGACTGGACGCTGGTGGGCTGCACCGTCTCGCCGGGGTTCCGGTTCGAGGGGTTCGAGCTGGCCCCGCCGGGCTTCGACATCCCCGCCGGGCCATGATTCCCGACCGCGAGATCGACGCGCGAGGGCTGCGCTGTCCCCTGCCCGTCCTGCGCGCGCGCAAGGCACTGCTGGGCATGCGGCCGGGCGAGGTGCTGCGCGTCCTGGCCGACGACCCGATGGCCGCGATCGACCTGCCGCATTTCTGCCGCGAGGCGGGACACGATCATCTGGGCCTCACCGATCGGGAGGGGGCACAGGCGCACCTCATCCGCCGGGGCGGATGAGGTGCGGAGACGCTCTCAGGCCGACCACCAGCCGCGCCGCTTGGGCCGCTCGGGCTGCGGCAGGGGTTCCGGCGCCTCGGCCGGGCCCGTCGCGGCGACTGCGGCGGCGGGCTCGGGCGCTTGAGCCGGCTCCACGCCCGCGGGCGGCTCGCTCGGCTGATCGGCAGGAGGCTGGGCCGGAGCGGGGGGTTCGGACAGATTCTCGGGCGCGGCGCGCCGGCTGCGCGAGCGCTTGGAGGCCGCCGACCCGGTTGCCGGCTCGGTTGCCGGCTCGGTCGGCTCGGCAGCGGCCTTGCGCGCGCGGCTGCGCCGCTTCGGCTTCTCCTCGGCTGCGGGCGCGGCCTCGGCCGGAACGGTGTCGGCGGCCGGAGCCGTCCCGCCCGCGAGGTCCGGGGACTCGGTCGAAGCCGCCTCGGGCGGCGCGGCGGAACGGCGGCGCACACGGGTGCGGCGCGGGGGCGACGCCTCCTCTGCCGCGGGGGCCGCCGGTTCGGCGACGGGTTGGGCCGGTTGCTCCCCCTCCTCCGTCGCGGCGGTCCCGCCTTCGGGCTCGGCGTGCTCGGGCTCGCCCTCGTCGTCGCCCGTCAGGTCTGCCGACCGGCTCTCGCCGGTCTCCTCCGTCCGGTCGCCACCCTTGCGGCGGCGGCGGCGACGGCGCTTGCGCCGGGGCCGGTCGTCTTCGGCCCCCTCGGCCGTGTCGCCCCCCGCGACAGCCTCCTCCGCCTCCTCCTCGGTCTCGGCGGTCTCCTCCTCGACCTCGGGCATCAGGGCGGGCTGGCCGGCCATGACGATCGGCCGCTGCTCCGGGATGGCGCGGGTCGGCGTCTTGGACTTCTCGAGGGAGAAGTCGGGCGAGACCAGGGCGGGATCGGCTTCCAGCCGCACGGCCATGCCATAGCGCCGCTCGATGCCTGCGATGTGCTCGCGCTTCTGGTTGACGAGATAGTTCATGATGCCGACGGGAGCCCGGACCACCACCTCGCGCGAGCGGCCCTTGACCCCCTCCTCGTCGAGCTGGCGCAGGATCAGCAGCGCCACGCTCTCGTCCGAGCGCAGATGGCCCGTGCCGTGGCAATGCGGGCAGGGCTGGGTGATGCTCTCGAGCATGCCGGGGCGCATGCGCTGCCGGCTCATCTCGAGAAGGCCGAAGCCCGAGATTCGGCCGACCTGGATGCGGGCGCGGTCGGTCTTGAGCCGCTCCTTGAGGCGCTTCTCGACGGCGAGGTTGTTCTTGCGCTCGTCCATGTCGATGAAGTCGAGCACGATCAGCCCGGCCAGGTCGCGCAGGCGCAGCTGGCGCGCGATCTCGTCGGCGGCCTCGAGATTGGTCTTGAGCGCGGTCTGCTCGATCGAGCCTTCCTTGGTGGCCCGGCCCGAGTTCACGTCGATGGCGACCAGCGCCTCGGTCACGCCGATGACGATGTAGCCGCCCGAGGGAAGCTGCACCACGGGGTTGAACATGGAGGCGAGAAAGCTCTCGACGCCGTAGCGCGCAAAGAGCGGTAGCGGGTCGGTGTAGTGGACCACGTTGCCCACATGGCCCGGCATGATCATCTTCATGAAGTCGCGGGCGTTGCGGTAACCCTCCTCGCCCTCGACCAGCACCTCCTCGATGTCCTTGGAATAAAGGTCTCGGATGGACCGCTTGATGATGTCGCCCTCCTCGTAGATCTTGGCGGGGGCGATGGATTTCAGCGTGAGTTCGCGGATCTGCTCCCACAGGCGCTGGAGATATTCGTAGTCGCGCTTGATCTCGGCCTTGGTGCGCTGGGCACCGGCGGTGCGGATGATGAGGCCCGCCCCTTCCGGCACCTGAAGTTCGCTGGCGATCTCCTTGAGCTTCTTGCGATCGGCGGCGTTGGTGATCTTGCGCGAGATGCCACCCCCCCGTGCCGTGTTGGGCATCAGCACGCAGTAGCGGCCCGCGAGCGAGAGATAGGTGGTCAGCGCGGCGCCCTTGTTGCCGCGTTCCTCCTTGACGACCTGGACCAGCATGATCTGCCGGACCTTGATGACCTCCTGGATCTTGTAGCGCCGCAGACGGACCGCCTTGCGCGACGGGCGCATGGCCAGCGGATCGTCCTCTTCCGCAACGACCTCGATCGTGTCGTCCTTCTCGACCGTCTCGACGCCGCCCTCCTCGTCGGTCTCGTCCGCGGCGGGGGTCTCCACCGGCGTCTCGCCGACCGTCGCCATGGGCGAGAGGCCCTCGTCGGACCCGTCCTCCGCGGCTTCGGCTGCATCCTCCGCGGTGACGGCCTCGGCCGCGCGCAGGGCTTGACCCCTGCCCCGACGGCGGCGCTGGCCGCTGTCGGACGCCTCGCCGTCGGAACCGTCCTCGTCGTCGTCCGACTGGCTGGCGGCCAGCGCCCGCTCCTCGGCCAGGATGGCCTGCCGGTCGGCTACGGGGATCTGGTAGTAGTCGGGATGGATCTCGCCGAAGGCGAGAAAGCCGTGGCGGTTGCCGCCGTATTCCACGAAACAGGCCTGCAGGGAGGGTTCGACCCTGGTGACCTTGGCCAGATAGATGTTGCCGGCGATCTGGCGCTTGGTCGCGCTCTCGAAGTCGAAATCCTCAACCTTGTTGCCGTCCAGGACGACGACCCGCGTTTCCTCGGGATGCGTCGCGTCGATAAGCATCTTCTTGGGCATGAATCCTTGCACGCACGAACCCGACCGCCGCAGGGCGCGGAGCCGGGTCCGGGGTGTCCATGAAAGGCGAAGGCGCGCCGCCCGGCGACCGGAGCGGAGCCCGGGGGGCCGCTCCAATGTCTGACCGGTCTTGTGCGCGCAGCATCGCGGTTGGTCCTCGACGCTGCGGAAGGCAATCCGCGGCGCCCGTTCGATGATCCCGGCCGGCAGCCGGAACGGCGCCGCAGGGGAAGACAAGAGACCCGTTCGGGGCCGCTCCCAGCCCGCGCTTCCCGCAGGCCGCAGGGACCGTCGAGGCGGAAAGGCGGAAATCCGTCCGAGCGGCACCCGGAGGGCGCCAGCCCGTTGACCCCTTCATAGCCAAGCCCGTCGGGCGAACACAATGGGCGATTTCGCGCCGACCGAATCCGGCTTCGTCAGAGATAGTCCTGCCGGCTCAGATTGTACTTGGCCATCTTCTCGTTCAGCGTCCGCCGGGGCAGGCACAGCTCCTCCATCACCGCCACGATCGAGCCGCGATGCCGGCGCATCGTGTTGTCGATCAGCATCCGCTCGAACGCCTCGACGAATTCCTTGAGCGGCTTGCCCTCGGTCGTGATGGCGGGCTTGCCGTCGTCGCTCTCGGCCATGAGGAGCGACGCGATCGTGCCGGAGCCGCGGCGGTTCTGGAGAACGGCGCGCTCGGCCACGTTGATGAGCTGGCGCACATTGCCCGGCCAGGGGGCCTGCAGAAGCTGGGCCGCCTCCTGCGCGCTGACCTGGGGCGCGTCGCAGCCGTATTCCTCTGCGAACTGCTCGCTGAGGCGCGTGAACAGGGTCAGGATGTCCTCGCCCCGGGTGCGCAGGGGCGGAACGGTGATCTTGAGCGCGGCGAGCCGGTAGAACAGATCGGGCCGCAGCACCGATTCGCAGGTCTTGCCCTGCTCCTGAAGGTTGCAGATGGCGACGATCCGGGTCTCGGCGGGGGTACCCTGCTCGTTGATGGCGGTCAGCAGACGCGCCTGCATCGCAGGCGAGAGCGCCTCGACATCCTCGAGCACCAGCGTGCCGCCGCGGGCCTCCTCCATGGCGGGCAGCGGCTCGTCCTCGGCCGGGGGTCCGAACAGGCGGCGGCCCAGCGCCTCGTCGTCGAAGGCCGAGCAGGCGACGAGGACGAACTTGCGGCTCGCGCGAGAGCCCACGGCGTGCAGCGCATGGGCCACCAGCGTCTTGCCCGTGCCCGTCTCGCCCTCGATCAGCACGTGGCCGTCGGCCTGGCCAAGATCGAGGATATCCTCGCGCAGGCGCTCCATGGCGGGGCTCGAGCCGATCAGCTTGCGCATGATGGCGCCGCCGTCCGACAGCTCGCGGCGCAGCGCGCGTGCATCAAGCGCGAGGCGGCGCGCCTGGGTGGCCTTCTTGGCCAGTTCGGTCATGCGCTCCGGGTTGAACGGCTTCTCGAGGAAGTCGAAGGCGCCGATGCGCATCGCCTCCACCGCCATGGGCACGTCGCCGTGGCCGGTGATGACGATGACCGGCAGGGTCGAATCGAGACTCTTGACCTTGCGCAGGAACTGGATGCCGTCCATGCCGGGCATCCGGACATCCGTAACGACGATGCCGGGATAGTCGGCCGAGACGGAGCGCAGCGCGTCCTCGGCGCTGCCGTAGGTTTCCGTGTCGAAGCCGGAAAGCGCCAGCCACTGGCTGATGGACTGGCGCATGTCCTTTTCGTCGTCCACGATGGCGATCTTCATGGCCTTGGACATGCGGAGTGGTCCTTCCGTTTATTCGGCGGCGGCGGCAGGGGCCTCGAAGGCGGGCAGAACGACCTCGAACACCGCGCCGCCGTCGGCGCCGTTGCGGGCGGTCAGACGGCCGCCCAGGTCGTTGACGATGCCGGACGAGATCGCGAGGCCGAGACCGACCCCCTCGCCCGGCTGCTTGGTCGTGTAGAAGGGCTCGAACAGGGCATCGAGATCCTCGATGCCCGGCCCGTTGTCGCGGACGATCAGGCGCACGGTCTGGCCGCTGGTCAGGATCAGCTCGACCGTGGGATCGGCCACGTCGCGCGTCGCGTCGAGCGCATTGCGCAGAAGGTTGATGACCACCTGCTCGAAGCGCAGGCGATCGCCCAGCACCATCACCGGCCGGTCGGGCACGGTGCGCTCGATGGCCACCTTCCGCTGCTTGAGCTGCGGCTCCATCATGGCGAGCGCCGTCGAGAGAGCCTCGCGGATGTCGAAGGGCTCGAACGCCTCGGCGCCCTTGCGGGCATAGGACTTGAGCTGGCGGGTGATCGCGCCCATCCGGTCGATCAGGTCGTCGATGCGGCCGAAGGAGGACAGCGCCTCCTCGTGGCGCTTGCGCTGGATCAGCAGGCGCGCGCCCGCGAGATAGGTCTTCATGGCAGCGAGCGGCTGGTTCAGCTCGTGGCTGACGGCTGCGGACATCTCGCCCAGCGCGGCCAGCTTGGAGGATTGGGCAAGGGTCTGCTCCGCCACCTCCAGGGTCCGTTCCATCCGCTCGCGCTCCGCGATCTCGCGTTGAAGACGCGCGTTGAGCATCCGCAGTTCCGCCGACTCGCGCAACGACAGGCCGAGCCGCGAGGCCGCCTTGCGCGACGACACCCAGAAGGCCACGGCCAGCAGGATGGCGAAACCCATGACCTGCAGAGCGAGAATGCCGTTCACCCGCTCGCGCACGCTCTGGAAGGTGGTGAAGCCAACGAGCTTCCAGCCCTGGAACGGCACGCGCAATTCCCGCCGCATCACCGCCTCGCCCGAGACGTAGGCGTCGGCCGGCAGGGTGGTCCAGTCCTGCGTCAGCCGCAGCGCCTTCTCGATGGGCGTCGGCGAGGGCGCGGCGGACAGCGCCTCGGCCTCGGTCAGGCCGCGCCAGCGCCGTTCGGTCGCCAGGATGATCCGCCCCTCGCTGTCGGCGACCATGACCGCATCCTGCGTGCCGGCCCAGGAGCGTTCGAGCTTGGCGAGATCCACCTCCACCGCCACGACCCCGAGCGTGCCCCCCGGATCGGCGACCCGGCGCGAATAGAAGAACCCGAAGCCCGCCGTCTCGCGCGGGACGGTCGTGAACACGGTTCCGGCGGCGCGGAGCGCCTGGGTGAAGTAGATCGCATCCGCGTGGTTCTCGCCCAGCCGGGTGCGGTCGGTCGCCGCCACCACCACCCCGTCGCGGTCGTAGAGCATGATGGAGGCCGCGCCGACCTCGTCCACCAGGTCCATGAGACGGATCGTCGAGCGGGAATGGTCTGCCTCCCGCAGCGCCGTCATCAGTTCGGGGTCCCGCGCCAGGAATTGCGGCACGATGGAGTTGCGTTGCAGTTCGGACACGAGGTTGCCGACATAGAGGGTGTAGCGGACCTCGGCCCGGTTGCGGACCGTCTCGGTAAAGCGTTCGGTCAGGTACAGATTGGTGATCCAGATCACCGAGACCGCGAACAGGCCGAACAGCGCGAGCGCGATGCGCGGCCACCAGGAGGCGCCGCCCGGAAGATCGGGGGGCGAATGCTCGATCGCGGTCATGGGGGCGTTCTACGCCCCGCCTGCGCATGGAGCAAGCGAGGGGACGCTCACGCCGCCGTCAGGGCCCCGACAAGGCCGGAGAACAGCGCCGCCCCGTCAGTGCCGCCCTGCGCCGGATCGCAGGCCCGTTCGGGATGCGGCATCATGCCCAGCACACGACGGTCGGCCGACAGGATGCCCGCGATCCCCCGCGCCGAGCCGTTCACGTCCTCCGCATAGCGGAAGGCGACACGACCCTCGGCCTCGAGACGGTCGAGCGTGTCGGGATCGGCCACGAAATTGCCGTCGTGATGGGCGACGGGCAGGCGGATGCGCGCGCCCGGCGCATAATGGGCGGTGAAGGCGCTCTCGGCCTCCACGGTCAGTGGAACCGTGCGGCAGACGAACCGGAGCCCGGCATTGCGCATCAGCGCACCGGGCAGCAGGCCCATCTCGATCAGGATCTGGAACCCGTTGCAGATGCCGAGCACATAGCCTCCCCGCCCGGCGTGCCGACGCACGGCACCGGCGACGGGCGACCGCGCCGCGATGGCCCCGCAGCGCAGATAGTCGCCGAAGGAGAACCCGCCCGGCACCGCCACAAGGTCCGTACCTTCGGGCAGGACCTGATCGCGGTGCCAGACGCGCCGCACCTCGGCGCCCGCGGCGCGCAGGGCCACGTCGAGGTCACGGTCGCAGTTGGACCCCGGAAAGACCACAAGCGCCGCCCTCATCACGCCCTCCGAAAGTCTGGCAGGGCCAGTAAGGGCGCCCGGGCGGCGGCGTCAACCGGCGGGCCCATCTCTGCCCCGATCCGGCCTCATTCCTGCCTTGATGCCGCCGCAGGATCTGCCGGATCGCCACTCCCGCCGGCCGGACGGCCACCCTTCCAGCACCCGAGAGGACGATGACCGCCCTGACCTTTCACGCCCGCGGCGACCGCAGCACGTCGAGCAGCAGCATCAACGCCATCAATACCAATCAGGTGCCGGTGACCACGATGACCTTCGTGCGGAACGGGCCCGGCGGCGATGTCCGGCTGGAGCCGAACGGCGGACAGCCCGATCCCGACACCCTCGTGGTCATCAACAGCCAGAGCTACAGCTTCGTCGTGAACTTCTCCGGCCAGCTCGCGTCGGTGAACAAGCTGAGCAACGTGAACGGCGTCGATCTGCGCGGCAAGCCGGTCGCCATCGTGACCGTGGCCGGACAGCGCTACGTCTTCCTGACGGACGGCAGCGGGACGCCGGCCGTGATGAGCGCCTTTCCGTCCGGCACGATCGCCGTCGTCAATCCGAACTCGACCGATCCGATCCTGATCTGTTTCGTGTCCGGCACCCTCATCGCCACGCCCTCGGGCGAACGGCCGGTCGAGGCGATCCGGCCCGGCGACCTCGTCCTGACCGCCGACGGGGCGGCGCAGCCGGTCGTCTGGATCGGGCGCCGGACCCTGTCGGCTGCGGATCTCCTCCTGAATCCCCGGCTCAGGCCGGTGATCGTGCCCGCGGGCCTCTTCGGGCCCGGCCTGCCCCGGCGCGATCTGGGCCTCTCCCCCCAGCACCGGATCGTCATCAGGGGGGGTGCGGTCGATCTTCTGGCGGGATGCGGCGGCCGTGCCCTGGCGCCCGCCATCCACTTCGTGGGGCATGGCGCCCGGCGCGCCCCGGTGACGGGACCCGTGACCTACCACCACCTCCTGTTCGAGCGGCACGAGATCGTCCTGTCGGAGGGTCTGCCCACCGAGAGCCTGCAACCCGGCGCGCTGACGCTCGCAGGCTTCGAGGATGCGCGGACCGAACTGCTGGCGCTGTTTCCCGAACTGGCGCACCTGTCTCGCGGCCGCCTTCGCCGTGACGCGCTGCCGTCGCTGCGCGCCCACGAGGTCGCGGCGCTGATGCGGCATCTGCCCGCCTGAGCCCTCTTCAGGGCAGGTCGATGCGGTAGCTCTCGATGACCGTGTTGGCCAGCAGCCGCTCGCACATCTCGCGCACGCGCAGCTCCGCCTCCTCGCGGTCGGCGAGGGCGAGGTCGAGCTCGATGACCTTTCCCTGCCGCACCTCCCGCACCTCCTCGAAGCCCAGCGAGGCCAACGCGCGCTGGACAGCCTGACCCTGGGGATCGAGGACGCCCGGGCGCAGCATGATCGTGACGACGACCTTCATCGGCATCCCCCTCAGTTGATGAGGGTCGGCTTGGGCCGGTGGGTCACGTTGGAGGGCAGCACGCCCAGGCGGCGCGCGACCTCCGTGTAGGCTTCGGTCAGGCTGCCGAGATCCTTGCGGAAGACGTCCTTGTCCAGCTTGCGGCCGGTCTCGATGTCCCACAGGCGGCACGAATCGGGGCTGATCTCGTCCGCGACGACCAGCGTCGGATACTCGCCGTCCCAGATCCGCCCCACCTCGATCTTGAAGTCCACCAGCTTGATGCCGACGCCGTGGAACACCCCGGACAGGAAGTCGTTCACGCGCAGGGCCAGCGCCACGATGTCGTCGAGATCCTGCTGGCTCGCCCAGCCGAAGGCGAGAATGTATTCCTCCGGCACCAGCGGATCGCCGAGGCGGTCGTCCTTGTAGCAGAACTCCACGATGGGCCGCGGAAGCTGCGCCCCCTCGTCGAGGCCGAGGCGCTGCGCCATGGAGCCCGCGGCGAAGTTGCGCACGATCACCTCGAGGGGAATCATCTCGACCTGCCGGATCAGCTGTTCGCGCATGTTCAGGCGGCGGATGAAATGGGTGGGCACCCCGATCTGGTTAAGGCCCTGCATGAAGAATTCGCTCAGGCGGTTGTTGAGGACGCCCTTGCCCTCGAACACCTCCTTCTTCTGACCGTTGCCGGCCGTGGCCTCGTCCTTGAAGTATTGCACAAGGGTGCCGGGCTCCGGACCTTCGTAGAGGATCTTCGCCTTGCCTTCGTAGAACTTCTTGCGACGCGCCATGGGGGCTCCTGGGTGTGCGCGGCCACCGCGCGCGCGCGCCGTGCAACGGGATTGGCGGCCTCTTACGGCAAGGGACCCTTGCGGGCAAGCCGGGCCGTCGGCATATCCCCAAGGCAACCCGTCGGACCGTCCCGGCGCCCGGAACGAAAGGACCCGCCCATGCCCAACCCGTTCGAGGAGCGCGAGCACGCCTTCGAGGCCAAGTTCGCCCACGATGCCGAGATGCAGTTCAAGGCCGAAGCCCGGCGCAACCGGCTGCTGGGGCTCTGGGCCGCGGGTCTGCTCGGCAAGTCGGGCGAGGAGGCCGAACTCTACGCGCGCGAGGTCATCAAGGCCGACTTCGAGGAGGCCGGCGAGGAGGACGTCTTCCGCAAGGTCAAGGGCGATCTCGGGGACCGGGCGGACGAGGCCACCATCCGCAGCAAGATGCGCGAGCTTCTGGCCGAGGCCAAGTCCCAGATCATGACCGAAGCGGAGCGCTGAGAGGCCGCCGTCCGGCCCGGCATCCGACCTGTTTGCGTCCGGCCGCACTCCGTGCCAAGGGCGGAGTGCGCCCCCTTCTCCGCGGCCGCAGCGAGGCCCCTCATGACCGACATCCTTTCCCGCCTTCTGGGCACCCGCGACTGGCTTCTGGCCGATGGCGCCACGGGAACCAACCTGTTCAACATGGGTCTCGCGGCCGGCGAAGCGCCCGAATTGTGGAACGAGGAGCACCCCGACCGCATCAGGTCGCTCTATCGCGGCGCCGTGGAGGCCGGCAGCGACCTGTTCCTGACCAACAGCTTCGGCGCCAATGCGTCGCGGCTGCGGCTGCACGGGGCGGAAGGGCGCGTGCGCACGCTCAACCGGATCGCCGCCGAGATCGGACGCGAGGTCGCCGATGCCGCTGGTCGGCCCGTCGTGGTGGCCGGATCGGTCGGGCCCACGGGCGAGATCATGGCCCCCATGGGAAGCCTGACCCGCGAGGCGGCGGTCGAGATCTTCCACGAGCAGGCAGAGGGTCTGAAGGAGGGGGGCGCCGACGTCCTGTGGCTCGAGACGATCAGCGCGGCCGAGGAATTCGGCGCGGCGGCCGAAGCCTTCGAGCGGGCGGGGATGCCCTGGTGCGGCACCATGAGCTTCGACACGGCCGGCCGCACGATGATGGGGCTGACGGCCGTGGACATGGTCAAGATGGTCGCCCGCCTGCCCCACCAGCCCCTGGCCTTCGGCGCCAATTGCGGCGTGGGTGCCTCGGATCTCCTGCGCACCATCCTCGGCTTTGCCGCGGCCGGCCCGGAACAACCCCTGATCGCCAAGGGCAATGCCGGCATTCCGCGCTATCACGACGGCCACATCCATTATGACGGCACGCCCGAGCTGATGGCGGATTATGCGGTCCTGGCACGGGATGCGGGGGCCACCATCATCGGCGGCTGCTGCGGCACGACCCCGGACCATCTGCGCCGGATGCGCGAGGCCCTGGAAACACATCCGCGGGGCGAGCGGCCGACGCTCGAGGTCATCGCCGAGCGGCTGGGGCCCTTTTCCTCCGCCTCGGATGGAAGCGGCGGAAGCACGGACGCGGACCGCCGCGCGGGACGGCGGCGGCGGGGCTGAAGGACCGCCAAGGCTCCGGGATGGCCGGTTCGACGTCCGGACGATCCGCTCTTGCAGTCGGCAACGGCGGAGCGGGTCGCGGAGGACAGGTTGCCCGCCGGGGCCGCGGAGAGGTGGAGGCGGCCGCCCGTCGGGGCGAAGTCCCGCTCGGAGGTGGCGCAAGATCCTGCTCGGGTCGCGCATCCCGCCATCGAGCGGCAGCCTGCGGCACGCGTTCGGGTCGGTGCGTGGATGCGGCGCCCGACCGGATGCGGCCGGTCCGTGCGGAGTGTCAGAACAGGGACAGCTGACCGGGCTCGGGCGCGGGAACGGCGAACAGGTCGCTTCGCAGCGGCGGCAACCGCCGTTCGAGGCCCAGGCGGCGGCAGATCAGGTCGAACCGCGCCGCGATCAGCCGCGCCCACTCTCCCTGACCCGCCATCCGCGTTCCCCAGGCCGGATCGTAATCCCGTCCGCCATGCAGATCGCGCACCCGTCGCATGATCCGCGCCGCGCGATGGGGAAATCGCTCGGCCAGCCAGTCGCGGAACAGCGGCGCCACCTCGCCCGGCAGCCGCAGGGGAATGGTTGTCGCCGCCTTCGCTCCTGCCTCGGAGGCGGCCGACAGGACGGATTCGAGCTCGTGATCCGTCAGCCCAGGCACAAGCGGCGCGACCTGCACCCGGACGGGGATGCCCGCCTCTGCCAGCCGCCGCAGCGCGAGCAGCCGGCGCGCGGGGCTCGGCGCGCGGGGCTCCATCGCGCGGCTGATCGCAGGATCGAGCGTGGTGACCGACAGTCCCACATGGAGGAGCCCCCGCTCGGCCAGCGGAGCGAGAAGGTCGATGTCGCGCTCGATCAGGACCCCCTTGGTGGTGATCGTGGCCGGATGGCCGAAACGGGCAAGCACCTCCAGCACGGGACGCATGAGCCGGCGGTCGCGTTCGGCCGGCTGGTAGGGATCGGTTGCCGTGCCGATGGCCAGGGGGGCGGGAACATAGCTGCGGGACCGGAACTCGCGCGCCAGCGCCTCCGCGAGCCCGCGCTTGGCGACGAGCCGTGTCTCGAAGTCGAGACCCGGGGAGAGGCCCAGAAAGGCATGGGTGGGCCGCGCGAAGCAGTAGATGCAGCCGTGCTCGCACCCCCGATAGGGATTGAGCGAGCGGTCGAACGGGATGTCCGGCGAGCTGTTGCGTGCCATGGCGCGGCGGGGCCGCTCGGTCGCGATCTCGGTCCGCAGGGGAGGAAGCGGGTCGCTCTCCCAGCCGTCGTCCACCGCGACCCGCCGGTAGGGTTCGAACCGGCCGTCGGGGTTCGACCGGGCGGCGCGGCCGGGACGGCGGGAGGGCGGAAGCGACTCGGCCTCGGACATGCGGCAAGGGTTAGAACAAAAAGTGAACTTGGCAAGAGACGCCGCAATCCGCTTGCCCTTCCGTCGCCTGCCATGCAGGGGGTGTCGGATTTCGCCGCGACCGCGACTCCCGGGGGTCGCAAGGAGGCGGCAGGACGCCTGCGAGGACAGCCATGGCCGACGACGAGATCATCCTGAGCGAACTGGACGACGAGGAGCTGGTCGCGCAGATGCACGACGACCTCTACGACGGTCTCAAGGACGAGATCGAGGAGGGCGTGCGCATCCTGCTCGAGCGGGGCTGGGCGCCCTATGACGTGCTGACCGAGGCGCTGGTCGCGGGCATGACGATCGTCGGCCAGGACTTCCGCGACGGCATCCTGTTCGTGCCCGAGGTGCTGCTGGCCGCCAACGCGATGAAGGCCGGCATGGCGATCCTGAAGCCGCTGCTGGCCGAGACGGGCGCCCCGCGCGTGGGCAAGATGGTGATCGGCACCGTCAAGGGCGACATCCACGACATCGGCAAGAACCTGGTCTCGATGATGATGGAGGGTGCGGGATTCGAGGTCGTGGACCTCGGGATCAACAACCCGGTCGAGAAGTACATCGAGGCGCTCGAGACCGAGAAGCCCGACATCCTGGGCATGTCGGCCCTGCTGACCACGACCATGCCCTACATGAAGGTCGTCATCGACACGATGAAGGAAAAGGGCATCCGCGACGACTTCATCGTGCTGGTGGGCGGCGCGCCGCTCAACGAGGAGTTCGGCCGCGCGATCGGGGCGGACGCCTATTGCCGCGACGCGGCCGTGGCGGTGGAGACGGCCAAGGCGCTGGTGGCGCGGCGCCACAACCAGGGAGCGGCGGCGCGCTGAGCGGGGAGCCGGACGACGACAGGCTGACCGAGGCGGGCCTGCCGCCCGAGGGGACGGGGCGGGTCCTGATCCTGGCCTGCGGGGCGCTGGCGCGCGAGGTGCTGGCGCTGCGCGACATGCACGGCTGGCGGCATCTCGACATCCAGTGCCTGCCCGCGATCCTGCACAACCACCCCGAGCGGATCGTCCCGGCCGTGGAGGCCGCCGCGGAGGCGGCGCGCGGGCGCTACGAGCGGATCTTTGTCGCCTATGCCGATTGCGGCACGGGGGGGCTGCTGGAGGCGGCCTGCCGGCGGCTGGGCGTCGAGATGATCGCGGGGCCGCATTGCTACAGCTTCTTCGAGGGCAACGCGACCTTTGCGGCGCGCGGCGAGATGACGGCCTTCTACCTGACCGACTTCCTCGTGCGGCAGTTCGATGCCTTTGTGTGGCGCCCCCTGGGGCTCGACCGGCATCCCGAGCTGCGGGACGCCTATTTCGGCCATTACGAGACCCTCGTCCATCTGGCGCAGACGGAGGACCCGGAGCTGACCGAGCGGGCGCGGGCCTGCGCGGAGCGGCTGGGCCTGCGGTTCGAGCGCCGCTTCACGGGCTATGGCGACCTGGCGGAGGCGCTGGCACGCGCGGCGAGAGTCTGAGGTGACGCCGCGGCCGCGGTGACGGGCCGGGGCTCTCCCCGAGGGGGTGGGCCGCCGCGACGGGACGGGGCCGGAGGCGATCTGCCGCCGGTGGGGCGGGCCGCAAGGTGATCCCCGCCATGCAGGCGGAACGACAGGTGATCCCCGGCGCAAGGGGCCGGATCGGAAGGTGATCCCCGGCAGGTCGGTCCGGGTCCGGGCGCGATTCGCGTCCCCTGCCCCCTCTCTGCCACAGGGACGTTAAGATCGGGTTAACGCGCCTCAGGCCGCCTCGCGCGCGGCCTCGCGCAGGCGGGCGACCATGGCGCGCAGGCCGTTGGAGCGCTGCGCCGACAGGTGCCCGTCGAGGCCGAGGCGGCGCAGCGCCCCCTCGGCGTCCACCGCCGGCACCTCCCGCACGGGGAGCCCCGCATAGAGGGCGTGGAGGATCGCGATGAGGCCGCGGACGATCTGGGCGTCGCTGTCGCCCTGGAAGTCGAAGCGGCCGTCGCGCACCTCCGGGTGAATCCAGACCTGGCTGGCGCAGCCCGTCACCTTGGTCGCAGGGACCTTGAGCGCCTCGGGCATGGGCGGCATGGCGCGGCCGAGCGCGATCACCTCGCGGTAGCGGTCCTCCCAGTCGGGGAGGAACTCGAAGGTCTCGGCGATGGCCTCGAAGGCGGGGGTGGCCATGGGAGCGCGTCTCCGGCGGGAACGGGGTGGAGGTAGGCGCGGACGCGGCGCGCGTAAAGGCGTCAGACGCGCCGGCCCCAGAGGTCGTAGTCGTCGGCCTCCTCCACCACGACGGGCAGGATGTCGCCGGGGCGCAGCCCCTCGTGCCCCTCGTCGATGTAGAGGTGGCCGTCGATCTCGGGCGCGTCGCCCTGGGTGCGGCAGGTCGCCGCCTCCTCGTCCACCGTGTCGACGATGACCGGCAAGGTCCTGCCCACCTTGGCAGAAAGCCGGGCCGCGCTGATCGCCTGCGCCTTCTGCATGAAGCGCTCCCAGCGCTCCTGCTTGACCTCGGGGGGGACGTGATCGGGCAGCGCGTTGGAGCGGGCGCCCTTCACGTCCTCGTACTGGAAGCAGCCCACGCGATCGAGCTGCGCCTCCTCGAGCCAGTCGAGAAGGGTCTGGAACTCCTCCTCGGTCTCGCCGGGAAAGCCGACGATGAAGGTGGAGCGCAAGGTGAGGTCGGGGCAGACCGCGCGCCAGGCCGCGATCTCGTCGAGCGTGCGGGCGGCGGCGGCGGGGCGCGCCATGCGGCGCAGCGTGTCGGGATGGGCGTGCTGGAAGGGGATGTCGAGATAGGGGAGCACCAGCCCCTCGGCCATGAGCGGGATCAGGTCGCGCACATGGGGATAGGGATAGACGTAGTGGAGCCGCACCCAGGCCCCCAGCGAGCCGAGATCGCGCGCGAGGTCGGTGATGTGGGCACGGTGGCCGCGCGCCTCCTCGTGCCGCAGGTCGAGGCCGTAGGCGGAGGTGTCCTGGCTGATGACCAGCAGCTCGCGCACGCCGGCGGCGACGAGGCGCTCGGCTTCCCGCAGCACGGCATGGGCGGGGCGCGAGACGAGGCGGCCGCGCAGGTCGGGGATGATGCAGAACCGGCACTTGTGGTTGCAACCCTCTGAAATCTTGAGGTAGCTGTAGTGCCGGGGGGTGAGCGACACGGCCTGCGGGGGCAGCAGGTCGATGAAGGGGTCGGGCCGCGGAGGGACGGCTGCGTGGACGGCGTCCAGCACCTGTTCGTACTGGTGCGGACCCGTGACGGCGAGGACCCTGGGATGCGCGCCGGTGATGTAGTCGGGCTCGGCCCCGAGGCAGCCGGTGACGATCACGCGGCCGTTCTGCGCGAGTGCCTCGCCGATCGCCTCGAGGCTCTCGGCGCGGGCGCTATCGAGAAAGCCGCAGGTGTTGACGATCACGGCGTCGGCGCCGGCATAGTCGGGACTGATCGCGTAGCCCTCGGCCCTGAGGCGGGTCAGGATGCGCTCGCTGTCCACCAGAGCCTTGGGGCAGCCGAGCGAGACCATGCCCACCCGCGGCTGACCCGGACGCGGCGCCTCCGCCAGCCGGGGGGCCGGAGCGCGGTCGGGGCGCAGGTCGGGGGGGTTGAGGCTCATGGCGAGATCCGGGCGTGCGGGAGGCGCTGTCCTAGCGGAAGCCGGGCGCCGGCGGAAGGGGGACGCTGCGTCGCCCGCCGCGCCCGCAGGCAACCGGATGAGGCCGCGCGGCGTTGGGCCGCGACACCATCACACGGAGGCCGCGACCATGAAGCCCATCCTTGCCTGGCTGATCGGGATTCCCATTCCGATCATCATCATCCTCTGGCTGCTCGGGGTGTTCTGACCCCTCCCTAGCGGCGCCGGTCGCGCCGGGCGCTCATCGGCTGGAAGGCGACGCCCACATGCGCCTCGCAATAGGGCTTGCCCGGCTGCGCGGGCAGGCCGCAGAACCAGAAGTTCGGCGTGGCCGGATCGCCCACGGGCCATTTGCAGGTCTTTTCCGTCAGCTCCATCAGCGACAGGCGGCGGGCGACCTTTTCCACCTCCTGGACCTTGGCGATCGCCTCGGGGCTGATCTCGTTGGGCGCCGGCTGGGGCGGCAGCGGCTGACCGGCCGGAACGATCGGGCGGCGGAAGGGGGCGGGCGGCTCCTGCGCCTCGGGTTCGGGCTCCTGGGGTTCGGCCGGCAGGTCGGGCTCGTCCGGGGCCTCCGGCATCGCCTCGGGGGCGGCCGCACTCTCCTCCGCCGGCTCCTCGGGCTGCTCGGCGGGGCCGCCCCGGTTCGACAGGCCCAGCCGGTGGACCTTGCCGATGACCGCGTTGCGGGTGACGCCGCCCAGTTCCTTGGCGATCTGGCTGGCCGAGGCGCCTTCGCTCCACATGCGCTTGAGCGTCTCCACCCGTTCGTCGGTCCAGGACATCGCGGCCTCCTTGGCGTGACGCTCCGAGATACGGGAGCGAAGGGGGGAGTTCAAGCGCGGCCGCCCCGTCCGGCCTTGCGGTGGCGCGGCAGCCGGGGCAAGGCTGCGGGCACGGACTCCAAGGACCATGCCGACCCTGCCCAGCGCCACGCGGCGTCCCTCGATCGACCTGATGCGCTTTGTCGCGGCCTTTGGCATCGTCTGGGCACACATGCAGGCGCCGGGGATGGCGGAGGGCTATGTCGCCCTGGCGCTGTTCCTGATCCTCACCGCCTTTCTGTCGCTGCGCTCGCTGCTGCGCGGGGGCGAGCGGCGGTTCTGGCTGGGGCGCCTCGTGCGGTTCGCCCTGCCGTGGCTGGTCTGGTCGGGCGCCTTTCTGGGGCTGGGGGTGATTCGGTTCGGGCCGGAGGAGGCGCTCTCGCTCGGCGATCCGTGGCGGCTGCTGATCGGGCCCGAGATCCACCTGTGGTTCCTGCCCTTCGTGCTGGTGGCCTCGCCGCTCGTGCCGGCGGCGGCGCGGCTGCTGCGCTCGGCGGGGGCGGTCTGGATCGCGGCGGCGGCGCTGATCCCGGCCGGGCTGGGGGCGCTGTGGCTCCACGACCGCGGCGGCCTGCCGGAGCCGCTGGCCCAGTGGGCCTTTGCGCTCGTGCCCAGTCTCTACGGGCTGCTGTCGGCGTCGGGACAGCGTCATGGTGCGGTGGGGGGGCCTCTCCTGTTCGCAACGGGGGCCTGCCTGGGCGCCTCGCTGCTCTGGGGCTCGCTCGCCGCGCCGTTCATCCTCGGGGCCTGCCTGCTGTTCGAGGCGGTCTGGCGGCTGCCCCTGGGATCGGCCTGGGCGATGCCCCTGGGCCAGCTCGCCTTCGGCATCTACCTGACGCATCCGGCGGTCATGCTGGTCTGGTATCGGACCGTGCCCGACGGCCCGGCCGCGGCGGGCGCGCTGGCGGTGTTTGCCCTCTCGGCCGCGGCGGCCTGGCTCATCCGGCGCCTGCCGGGCGGCCGCCTGATCGCCTAGGCCCGGCGGTAGAGCCGCAGGACGACGGGCGCCAGCCCCAGCGTGAGCGCCGCCGGCGCCGCAAGGGCGAGCGCCACCTCGCCCGTCGTGGCGGAGCCGCCGAAGAGCCCGCGCAGGGCCGTGGTCATGTGCGAGACGGGGTTGAGCTCGACGACGGTGCGCAGCCAGGCGGGCATGGTCGCGGGGTCCACCATGATGTTGGAGGCGAACACGACCGGAAAGAGGACGGTGAAGCCGAAGGTCATCACCGTGGTGGGCGTGCGCACCAGAAGGCCCAGCACGAGGAACACCCATCCCACGCCGAACCCCACCGCCAGCAGCAGCAGCACGGCGCCCAGCGTCCCCCAGATCCCCCCTTCGGGCCGGAAGCCCAGACCCAGCCCGATGCCAAGGATGATCGCCCCCGCGATCAGGTGACGCAGCACGTCGCCCACGATCAGACCGGCAAAGGGCGCGAGCGACCAGACCGGCAGGGACCGGAAGCGGTCGAACAGACCCTTCTGGAGATCCGTGCACAGGCCCACGCCGGAATAGACCGCGTTGAAGATCACCGTCTGGATCAGGATTCCGGGCAGGAAGAACTGGAGATACTCGCGCGGGGAACCCGCCAGCGCACCGCCGAACACGAAGGTGAAGAGCAGCGTGAACATGATGGGCGTCATCACGAGGTCGAAGAGCTGCTCGGGGACATGCTTGAACTTGAGGACGGCCCGCCAGGCGAAGGTGAGCGCGTTGGCGAGCGCCGAAGGACGCGGCGGGCGCGGCACGGCCGTCACCGCCGCCAGAGACGGCGCCATCTCCTCGGCCTGCGGCACCGAGGCCGGGGGGGCGGGCCGGGCGGGCGGTTCGAGCGCGATCTCCGTCATGGGCGGGTCTCCGGTCGCGGACCGCCGGTCAGGGCGAAGAACACCTCCTCCAGCGTGGGCTGACCCATCCGGAAGTCGGCGAGGCCAACCCCTTCGCGCCCGAGGGCGGCCAGGATCTCCTGCGCCTCGGCCGCGTCGCGGACCGGGACGGACAGCTCGCCGCCTTCGGGCGAGCGGTGCACCAGGCGGCCCGACAGGCGCCCCAAAGCCCCGGCCGCGATGTCGGAGGGCCCGAGCGGCGTGATGTGGAGCGCCCCCGAACCCGTCTGCGCCTTGAGCTGGCGGCTGGTCCCCTCGGCGATCTTGCGGCCGTGGTCGATCACCGCGATGCGGGAGGCGAGCTGGTCGGCCTCCTCCAGATACTGGGTGGTCAGCAGGATCGTCACGCCGGAGGCCGCCAGACCGCGGATCAGCGCCCAGACGCCGGTGCGGGCCGTCGGGTCGAGCCCCGTCGTCGGCTCGTCCAGAAAGAGGATGCCGGGCGTGACGACCAGCGAGGCCGCGATGTCGAGTCGCCGGCGCATGCCGCCCGAATAGGCCTTGACCTGCCGGTGGCCCGCCTCGGCCAGATCGAAAGCCGCCAGCAGGGCCGCCGCACGCTCCCGCGCCGCGGCGCGGCCGAAGCCCCAGAGACGCGCGAGCATGACGAGGTTCTCGCGCCCCGTCAGATCCTCGTCCAGCGAGGCGAACTGGCCCGTCAGGCTGATCGCGCCGCGCACCGCGTCGGGCTCCGCCAGCAGGTCATGGCCCATGACCGTCGCCTCTCCCCCGTCGGGGCGCAGCAGCGTGGCCAGCATGCGCAGGAGCGTCGTCTTGCCCGCGCCGTTGGGGCCCAGGATGGCGAAGATCGTGCCGCGCGGCACGTCGAGGTCGATGCCGTCCACGGCCGTGAAGGTCCCGAACCGCTTGACGAGGCCGCGCGCCCGGATGGCGAGGGCCGAGGACGTGTCGAACGGCATGCCGGACTCCCCCATGGCGGGCCGGAACAAAACGCGCACAACGGCGCGGGAAAGTCAATCGGCCGGTGCTCAGCGGCCCCGCAGGCGTGTCGTCGCGGTGACGATGGCAAAGAGGAGCGCGGCGGCGGTCACGGTGGAGGGGCCCACCCCCGCATCGGCGAGGATCGCCAGCCCCAGCCCGCCGACGGCCGACAGCGCGCCGATCCCGGCAGCAATGCCGGCCATGCCCTCGGGCGTGCGGGCGAGCCCTCGCGCCGATGCGGCCGGGATCACGAGCAGCGCCGTCACGAGCAGCGCCCCCACGACCTGGATGCCCACCGCCACCAGCGCCGCGAGCAGCAGCGACAGCAGGAGGGTCGCGCGGCGCGGGTCCATGCCGGCCGCCCGCGCCAGATCGGGCGACAGGGTGGCGGTCAGCAGCATCCCCCAGTGCCGCCACAGGACCAGCCCGACAACGGCCGTGCCGGCCCAGATCAGCCCCAGGTCGCGCCAGGTGACGGTGAGCACGTCGCCGAAGAGCCAGGATTCGAGGTTGACGCGCGGTCCGGGCAGGACGGCGGCGGCAAAGAGCCCCACCCCCAGGGCCCCGTGCGCGAGCACCCCGAGGATCGTGTCCGTTCCGAGCCCCCGCTCCGCCAGCACCGTGATGAGGACGGCCATCAGCCCTGCGACGACGAGGATGCCGAGCGGCGGCAGCACCCCGCCCGCGAGCGAGAGCGCCACCCCCAGGATCGCGGCATGGGCCGTGGCGTCGCCAAAATAGGCCATGCGCCGCCAGACGACGAAGCAGCCCAAGAGCGCCGCCGCCAGCGCCACGCCGAGCCCCGCGAGGCCCGCGCGCCACAGGAAGGCGTCGAGGATCATTCGGCCCCCGCGACCGGGTGATGGTGGGCGACGTGATCCTCGTGGTCGTGCTCGTGCCGGTAGAGGGCGAGCGCCCCGGCCGTGCCGGTCCCGAACAGTTCGCGCCAGGCCGGGGCGGCCGAGACGACGGCGGGCGTGCCCTCGCAGCAGACATGGCCGTTGAGGCAGACGACGCGGTCGGACGCGCTCATGACCACGTGAAGGTCGTGGCTGACGAGCAGGACGGCGCAGCCCAGCCGGTCGCGGATCGCGGCCAGCCGGCGGTAGAAGCCGGAGGTCCCGGCCTGGTCGAGGCCCTGCGTCGGCTCGTCGAGAAGGAGGAGATCGGGCCGCCCGAGGATCGCGCGGGCGAGCAGCACGCGCTGGAACTGCCCGCCCGAGAGCGCCGCCATCTGGAGCCCGCCGAGGCCGGGGGCGCCCGCCTCCTCCAGCGCCGCCGCGGCCTCCGCCTCGGGGACGCGCTGGGGCAGGTCGAGAAAGCGGCGCGCGGTGATGGGCAGGGTCGCGTCGATGTGCAGCTTCTGGGGCACATAGCCCAGGCGCAGGCCCGCGGCGCGCAGGATGCGCCCCGAACTGGGCCGCTCGGCCCCGATCAGGCAGCGCAGGAGGCTCGACTTGCCCGATCCGTTGGGACCGACCACGGTGACGATCTCGCCCCGCTCGATGCGCAGGGAAACGCCATGGAGGACGCGGCGGGCGCCGTAGCGCAGGTCGATCCCCTCGGCCGCGATCAGGGTCACGGCGCCTCCCCTGCCCCGTCGCGGCAGGCGGCGCAGAGGCCCTGTGCCTCGACCACGCGGCGCTCGACGGCAAAGCCGTCCGGGCGGGGGGGCGGCGCGCCGGCGGGCTCCTCGGCGACGCGGCGGCACAGGCGGCAGACGACAAAGGCAGCCTCGTGCGGACCGGCGCCGGGGCGGGCGCAGGCGACAAAGGCCTGGAGCCCCTCGACCCGGTGGGCGAGCCCGCGCTCGACGAGGAAGTGGAGCGCGCGATAGGCGACGGGCGGCTGGGAGCCGAACCCCTCGGCCGCAAGGCGCGCCAGCACGTCGTAGGCCCCGAGCGCGACGTGCGATTCGAGCAGGATCTCGAGCGTGCGGCGGCGGAGCGGGGTGAGGCGCTCGCCGCGCTCGGCGCAGACGGCCTCGGCCGCGGCGAGGGCATCGCGGCGGCAGGCGGCATGGTCGTGGCGGTCGAAGGCGAGGCTCATCAGGGGGGCGGTGGTAGCACCGGGGGGGCCGGTCTGGCAAGCGGAAAGGCGTTACAGGGTAACGGACGCACTTGTTATATCGTAACGGTCACGCTAGGCGTGGTGCGGATCGCAGACATCGCAGAAGGAGAATCCCCATGCGTCTTTCGGCATCCGCCGCCCTTGCCGCCCTGCTCGCCGCGCCCGCCCTGGCCGAGACGCCGCGCGTCCTGGCGGACACCGCTCCGGTGCACAGCCTCGTGTCGCTCGTCATGGAGGGGGTGGGCGAGCCCGGGCTGATCGTGCCGCCGGGCACCTCGCCCCACGACATGGCGCTGCGCCCGTCCGAGGCGCGCGCGCTGGGACAGGCGGACGTGATCGTGTGGACCGGGCCGGCGATGCTGCCCTGGATGGAGGGGGCGCTCTCCTCGCTCGCCCCCGACGCGCGTGTGGTGGAACTGCTGGCGACCGAGGGGTGGGAGCCCCTGATCCTGGGCGAGCACGCGCATCACGGTCACGACCACGGCGCAGAACACGGCCATGACCATGACCATGACCATGACCATAATCACGGGCATGACCACGACCACGATCATGACCACGCGCACGACCACGATCATGCGCATGACCATGGCCACGCCCACGGCCGGCCCGGCGACGTCGATCCGCATGCCTGGCTCGATCCGGCGGTCGCCTCGGCCTGGCTCGGCACCATCGCGGAGGTGCTGGCCGAGGAGGACCCCGCCCATGCCGAGACCTACCGCGCCAACGCCGCCGCCGCGCAGGAGCGCATGGCCGCGCTGGGCGAGGATCTGCGCGAACGCCTCGGACCTCTGTCGGGGACGGGCTTCGCCGCGGGCCACGACGCCTATCGCTACTTCGAGCGCGCCGCAGGTCTGGCCACGGGGGGGGCGCTCGCCGATGCCTCGGGCGCCGCGCCGAGCCCGCGGACGGTGGACGAGCTGCGTCAGGGGGTGCGGTCGGGCGACATCGTCTGCCTGATCCTGGACGCCGAGACCGATCCCGCCTGGGCCGCCACGCTGGGCGAGGGGGCCGACCTGCGCACGGCCCAAGTGGACCCGGACGGCGTGAGCCTCGAGCCGGGGCCCGCGCTCTACGAGACGATGATGGAGCAGATGGCGGCCGCCTTCGAGGAATGCCTCGGCGGCTGAGGCGAAAGGGGGCCGCCGGGAATGGCCCGGCGGCCCTGCCCCGTCAGGAGGCGGGCAGCAGCACGGCGTCGATGACGTGGATCACGCCGTTCGACTGGTCCACGTCCGCGATGGTCACGTTGGCGGTATTGCCGTTCTCGTCGGTGAGCTGGAGCCCGTCGCCCACGATCCGGGCGGTGATGACGCAGCCGCCCAGCGTCGTGATCTGGGCCACCAGATCCTCCGACCCGATCTGCTCGATCAGCGGGCCCGAGAAGAGTTCGGCCCCCACGACATGGCAGGTCAGGATCTGCGTGAGCTGGTCGCGGTTCTCCTCCATCAGGAGGGTGTCGAGCGTGCCGGCGGGCAGCGCGGCGAAGGCGTCGTTGGTCGGCGCGAAGACGGTGAACGGCCCCGGACCCTGCAGCGTCTCCACCAGCCCCGCCGCCTGGACGGCAGCCACCAGCGTGGTGTGATCGGCCGAGTTGACCGCATTCTGGACGATGTTGTTCGTGGGCAGCATCGGCGCGCCGCCCACCATCGGGTTTTCGCCGTCCATCTGGGCCAGAGCGGCCCCGGCGGTCAGCGCGAGGGCGGAGGCGGCAAGAAGCGTCTTCATCGGTTCTCTCCCGTATGGGTCTGATCCTGACCGGGTTTCGGCCCGGCCAACGCCCAGACTCACGAAAACCGGACCCTCCCGGTTTCGTCGCGGTCCGATCACGGTTCCGTGATGGGCGAGGACCGGCCTCCTCAGAAGTCGGTCGGCGCGCCGCCTTCCGCCTTGCGGCGCGCCACGAAATCCGCCAGCGCCTCGCGGCAGGCGGGGTCCATCGGCGGCTCCTCCCAGGCGGCGAGGATCTCCTTGTAGAGGCGGTGCGCGCGCTCGGCCGTCCAGACGGCGCCCGCCGCCTCCCACGCCTCCCAGTTGCGCCAGTCGCTGACGAAGGGCGCATAGAACGCCGTCTCATAGCGGGCCTGGGTGTGGGCGGTGCCGAAATAGTGCCCCGACGATCCGACCTCTCGGATCGCGTCCAGCGCGATCGCGTCGGGCGAGGTGTCCCAGATCGCGGGCTCCATGTAGCGCTGGATCATCTGGAGGATCTCGCAATCCATGACGAACTTCTCGGGGCTGGCCACGAGCCCTCCCTCGAGCCAGCCGGCCGCATGATAGACCATGTGCGTGCCCGACTGGACCGCCGACCAGAGCGAGTTGGATGTCTCCCACATGGCCTGCCCGTCGGGGACGTTGGCCGCGCAGACGCCCGAGGCGCGCAGCGGCAGGCCGTAGAAGCGCGCCATCTGCCCGGTCATCTGGGTGGCGCGCATGTATTCGGGCGTCCCGAAGGCGGGCGCGCCCGAGCGCATGTCCACGTTGGAGGTGAAGGTGCCGAGCACGCAGGCGCAGCCCGGCGCGACCCACTGGAAGAGGGCGATGGCCGACAGCGCCTCGGCCACCGACAGCGCGACGGCGCCGGCCATCGTCACCGGGGCCATGGCGCCCGCCAGCGTGAAGGGCGTGACCACCACCGCCTGGCCGCGCCGGATCAGCCGCAGGCAGCCGTCGATCATGGGCGCGTCGTGCTTGAGCGGAGAGGTGGAGTTGATGTTGGTGTACATCCGCGGGCCGGCGGCGAACTCCTCCTCGGACAGCCCGGCGGCGAGGCGGACCATCTCCATCGCGTCCTCGACCCGCTCGGCACCCAGCGAATAGGCATGGCAGACCTTGTCGGTCAGCGTGAGCTTGTCGAACAGCGCGTCGAGATGGCGGACCGAGGGGTGCACGTCCACCGGCTCGACCGGGTAGCCCCCGGCGAAGTGGATGCAGTTGAAGTGCTGCGTCAGGCGGAACAGGTTGGCGCAGTGCGCGCGCGTGCCCGGCACCTTGCGGCCGATCTCGAGGTCCCAGTAGTTCGGGGGCGAGGACACGTTGCCGAACAGGAGCGACTGCCCGCCGACCGGCAGGGCGCGGCCGGGATTGCGCGGCGTGATGGTGAAGCGGGACGGCGCGCGGCGGACCATCTCCTCGACCCAGTCGCGGCCCATGCGGACGTTCGTCCCCTCGACCCGGCAGCCGGCCCGGCGGAACAGGTCCAGCGCCTCGTCGTGGAGGAACTCGATCCCGATCTCCTCGAGGATGCGCATGGCGCCGTCGTGGATGGCGGCGATGCCCTCCTCGTCGAGCGGCTCGGTCGGGCGGTCGCGGTTGAGGGGGATGCGCCAGGGCATCTGCTCGTGCACGGCGCTGCCGCGGCGGGCGGAATGTCCGGCGCGGCCCCCGCTGCGGCGGCGGGCGCGCGGCGCCTCGGTGCTGGCGATCTCCTCGGCCATGGGGCCCTCCCCTCCTGTCGCGGCGATCCTACCGGCGCAAGCGCGGGGCGGGCAGGCGGGCTGCGACCTTTCGGGTCGCTCCCGGACCATCAGCGATCAGATGCGCCCGCGAAGCCAGTCGGGCAGATCGGCGATCGAGGCCAGCACCGCCGCCGCCGCCGGCGCGAGGACGTCCCGTGGGATGGGCCCGGTCAGCACGGCCACCCCCGTCATCCCGGCCGCCTGCGCCGCGTGCAGGTCGTGCAGGCTGTCGCCCACCATGACGCATTCGCCGGGATGGAGCCCGGCCGCCTCGGCAAAGGCGAGAAGCTGGCCGGGCCCGGGCTTGGCGCCCCAGCCGCTGTCGAAGCCCGCGACGAAGGCGAAGCGGTCGGCGACGCCCGCCTCCTCCAGATGGACCCGCGCCGGTCCCTCGCTGTCGTTGGTGGCCACCCCGAGTGCGAGGCCCATGCCCTCCAGCCGCTCCATGAGCTCGGCCAGCGGCGCGGCCTCGACCTGCGGCGCCTCGGCCGCACGCGCATCCATGCGGGCGATCAGGGCCTCCAGATCCTCGTCCGGCAGGACCGGCAGGAGATGCTCGGCCACGGTCCGGGTGGTGGCGGCGATGGCGACGCTGTCGGGACGGAAGCGCCCGGTGGCGAGGTCGTAGCCCAGCAGATCGGCCAGACGGTCCCGCAGGCCGGGATCGCCGCGCGATTCCTCCTCGATCAGCCGGCGGCTCCAGGCGCCCCAGGTCGCCTGGAAGTCGAACAGCGTGCCGTCCTTGTCGAACACGATTCCCCGGATGCGCGTCATTCCGCCTGCCTTCCGCCCGATTGCGGGCCATCGGTTAACGTCTGCTCACGGCCATTCGTCCCGGCGGCCGCCCGGCAGCGCCACCAGCGCCTTCATCGGCTCCTCGTAGCGCAACCCCTCGGCATCGCAGAAGGCGATCACCCAGCGATCCTCGTTCAACAGGAACTCGAGAACGGATGCAAGGAAAACAGGGTCTTGCAGGCGGGCCGAGGCCTCGGACAGCGGCATGCCGGTGGCCGCGGCGAAGCGGGAGGCCATCTCCTCCTGCCCGGCCATCCAGGCGAGGGCACGCAGGGCGAGGGTCTCGGCGGCATCGCGGTTCATGCGTCATGCTTACCAGGTTGGAAACGCTTTCTTAACGATTTTGAGTCAGGATGGGTCCGAAGGCGCCCCGGGGGCGCAGAAGGAAGGGACCGGCATGACGGGACGCATCATGATCGTCGGGTCGGACGCACCGCGCCGCCTGCTCTTGCGCGCCGCCCTCGAGGCGGCGGGCCTCGCGGCGGAGGACCATGCCGGCGCGGGGCCGCTCGCGCGGCGGGCGGCAGGGCGCGGCGGCGCCTCGCTCGCGCTGGTCGATGCGGGCGACGGGGGCGAGGGGCTGGGCGCGCTGGCGGCCTGCGGGCGGTCGGTCCCGGCACTCGTCCTCGTGCCGGCCGGCCGGACGGACCTGCGGATCGCCGCGCTGGCCGGCGGGGCCGAGGACATCGTCGAGCGCGACAGTCCGCCGCGCCTTCTTCTCGCGCGGGTGCGGCGCATCCTGCGCGACCGGGCGCGGACACGGGATCTGGATGCGGCGGGCGGACTGGCCGAGGCTCCGGCCGCGTTCCTGGGTCCTGCGGCGGGTCGCGTGGCGCTTCTGCCCGCCCCGGCCGGAGAGGGCGTGGGCAGCGACCTGGCCGCGCTGGGACGCGGCGTCGCCCTGGTCGTGCCCGAGGGGGACGAGGCGGACCTCTACATCCTCGATGCGCGCGGGCTGCGCGGCGACCTGCCCGGCGGCATCCGCATCCTCGACCGGCTGGCCGAGCTGCGCGCGCGGACCGAAGGACAGCACGCCGCCACCCTTGTCCTTCTGCCCGACACCGCGCCCGAGACCGCGGCCCTCGCGCTCGATCTCGGGGCGGACGGGGTGGCCTGCGGTCCGGCCGGCACGCCGGAGATCGAGCTTCGCGTCCGGCTTCTGCTGCAACGCAAGGCGCGGGCCGACCGGCTGCGCGCCACGGTGCGCGCCCATCTGGAGGCCGCGCTGCGCGATCCCCTGACCGGGCTGCACAACCGCCGCCATGCCGAACCCGAACTGCACCGCCTGATCGAGGAGGCCCGTGCGCGGCGCGAGCCGCTCGCGCTGCTCGTGCTCGACATCGACCATTTCAAGGCGGTCAACGACCGCTGGGGCCACGGGGCGGGCGACCGGGTCCTGGCCGAGGTGGCGCGGCGCCTGCGCACCCGCCTCGGCGAGGGCTGCCTTCTCGCCCGCATGGGGGGCGAGGAATTCCTGGCCGTCCTGCCGGGCGCGCGGGCCGCGCAGGCCCGGGCGGTGGCCGAATCGCTCCGCCGCGCGGTCGAGAGCCAGCCCTTCGCGCTGGATCGCGCCGCCGGGGACGGGGCGCTCGCGGCGACCGGGACGGAGGCGGCCTGGATCGGGCCCCGCAGCCGGACCGCGCGCGTGACCCTCTCGGTCGGCGTGGCCGCGGCCGGACCGGAGGACCTCGCCCGAGGGCTCGATGCCCCGAGCCTGCTCGAGCGGGCCGACGCCGCGCTCTATGCTGCCAAGAGCGGCGGGCGCAACATGGTCACGGTTGCGGTGCCCGCCCCGGCGAACTGAGGGAGCCGCGCCGGGGACATGGAGCCGTCTGCCCCGGCCCCCTCCTGCCCGGCCTCTTCCGACCGGTGCCGCGCAGGACGGGGACGGGTCCCGGCCGGAGTTCGGCGGCCGGGCGGCAGGCGCCGGACCCGGGCCGAGGCAGGCCCCCGGCCCCGCGGGATGTCCCCCTTGTGGCGGGAGAGCCGCGCCGCTTGGCGCAGCAGCGCGGACGGCCGCGGGCGCCGGCCTCCCTCCCCTGCCCTCACGGCAGCGCGGGGGCGGTGAACCGCGCGGCGGGGTCCTGCGTTGCTGTTGCAGGGGCCCCACCGGCCCGGGACCGCCATCTCGATGACCCACACGCCCTCGCCCTATGCCGCACGGCTCCGCTCCGAACGGATCGCCGATGCGGTGGTGCATGTGCTGGGCCTGTGCTTCGCCGTGGCCGGGGCGGTCGCGGTCGTGGTCTGGACGGTCAGCCGGATGGATGGAGCCCGCGGCGCGGCGGGGCTGGTCTATGCGGCGGCCCTGCTCGCCACCTTCGCCGCCTCCGCACTCTATCATCTGGCACCCTGGGACCGGTTGCGGGGTCTCCTGCGCCGGCTCGACCATGCGGCGATCTTCCTCAAGATCGCCGGGACGGCCACGCCCTTCGCGGCGCTGGCCCAGGGGGCGCTGGCCTGGGCCGCGCTCGGGGCGCTCTGGGCTCTCGCGCTTGGGGGTGCGGTGGCCAAGATGGCCTTCTGGCGCGACCCGGACCCATGGGGGACGGCCCTCTATCTGGCGCTCGGCTGGATGGGCGCGCTGGTCCTGTGGCCGGCGACGCTGGCGCTTCCGACCCCGGCGATCGTCCTCGCCGCCGCCGGAGGGCTGCTCTACACGCTGGGCACGGTGTTCTTCCTGTGGGAGAGCCTGCGCTTCTCCACCGCGATCTGGCACGGCTTCGTGCTGGCGGCCTCCGGCTGCTTCTTCGCCGCCGTGGCCTGGGGGCCGCTGGCCTAGCGGGGGCGGAACCCGATCTCGGCCGCGGCGCGCCGCACGGTCGCGATGCGCTCGGCATTGGGCGGATGCGTGCCGAGGAAGCGGTTGCCGGGATCGGGGATGCGCAGGAAGAACTGCGCGCCGCGGATCGGGTCGAACCCGGCCCGGGCCGCCACGACGGTGCCGATCGCGTCGGCCTCGAGCTCGAATTCCTTGGAAAACGTGCGTGCGCCCACCTGTGCGCCCAGAAGCTGCGCGCGGCGGATCGATTCGGCCGTGGCCCCGGCCCGCTGCGAGGCGAGTTCCCCGAAGATGGCCGCCCCACGGCTGGCATTCACGTCCTGGCGGGCGAGATGGCCCGCGATGTGGTGCGCCGCCTCGTGCGCCATGACGAAGGCCAGTTCGTCCTCGTTCTCCACCTCGGCCAGCAGCGCGAGCGTGAAGGCCAAAAGCGGCCGGCCGTCGCGCCCGATCGTCTGGAAGGCGTTGGGCGGCATGCCGGGGCGGTCGTCCACCACGATGCGGAAGTCGCAGTTCACCGAGGGCGGGTTGCGCCGGCGGCATTCCACCTCGGCCACGGGCTCGATCCGCTCGGCAACGCTGAGAAAGGTCCGCGCCCGGTCGAGACCGCGGTCGG
The DNA here is from genome assembly GCF_009904055.1 of Rubellimicrobium sp. CFH 75288. Lineage (GTDB taxonomy): Bacteria > Pseudomonadota > Alphaproteobacteria > Rhodobacterales > Rhodobacteraceae > Rubellimicrobium. The sequence continues at coordinate 65,787 of NZ_WYDP01000001.1, forward strand.
CGGGGGCGGCGGGAACCATGATCCGGTCCGGCACGGGAGCCCCGACCGGACCGCGCGGCGGGGGCGCGACGCACGCACCCAGCGCGACGCAGACGGCCAGCGACGCTGCAAGACGGAACAGACGCATGGACCCCCTTCCCCTTCGTTGCCCCTCGGGCCGACCCTAGGACGTCGCGGCGGAACGGACCAGCCGCCCCCCCTGCCGCTCACGGATTTGGCATCGGACCGCGCGGGGCCCTGCCGGTCGCCCCGCCCGTGGACGCGGCGGGGCCGCGCCGGTAGGATCGGGGCATGGTCACGATCGAACATGATTTCGACGCCACGGTGATCACCCTGGTGGATGAAGGCCCTGCGCCCCTGCAGGAGGACGTGGTGATCCGGGCCTCCGAGTCGGGGGTCGTGGTCGAGCAGTACGATCCCGACAGCGGCAGCGTGGCGGCCGTCCATCTGTCGCCCGCCATGCTGCGCGACCTGCGCGCGGCGCTGGACCTGCCGGAAGGCATCTATCGCGTCCGGCCCCGCTAGGCCGCCCGGCGCGACAGGATCAGATCGCCGGCCTTCCAGCCCACGAGGATGGCGGGTGCGTTGGTGTTGCCGCCCGGCAGGGTGGGAAAGGCCGAGGCATCCGCGACGCGGAGCCCCTCCACCCCCCGCACCGTCAGGTCGGGCGCGAGGACCGACCGCGCCGGGTCGCGGCCCATCCGGGCCGTGCAGGAGGGGTGATAGACGGTGCCGCTCCGCGCCCGGATATCGGCGACCAGCGCCTCCTCCGTGGCGACGGCCGGGCCGGGGCGCAGCTCCTCGGCCACGACCTCGGCGAAGGGAGGTTGCGCCGCGATGCGCCGCAGCATCCGCACGCCGTCCAGCATCTCGCGGATGTCCTCGTCCGACGAAAGCGCGTTGACCGTGATCCGGGGCGGGGCGAGCGGGTCCGGCGTCCGCAGCGCGATCTCGCCCCGGCTGGTGGGACGGCAGTTCGACAGCCCGAGCGACATGCCCGGAAACGGGTCCGGCGACAGGACGGGCCGTTCGCCCGCGCGGGGGATCAGGGTCGAGAAGGCCTGGATGTAGAGCTGCATGTTGGGCCGGTTGCGGCCCGGATCGGTGCGGAAGAACCCGCCGCCGTGATTGATGGAGAAGGCCAGCGGCCCCCGCCCCGACAGCAGCCAGCGTGCCCCCGCGAGGCCCTTGCCCCACCAGGGCCGCAGCACCTGGTTGTAGGTCGGCACCCGCATCCGCCAGGTGTAGTTGAGCCCCTGATGGTCACAGAGGTTGCGGCCCACCTGCGGGTTGTGGTGCAGGACGGGCAGCCCGAGCGCGGCCAGCGCCGCCCCGTCGCCCACCCCCGACAGCATCAGGATCTGCGGCGTGCCCACGGCGCCGGCCGACAGCACCACCTCGCGCGCGGCGCGCAGATGCAGGATGCGCCCCCTGCGGACAACCTCCACCCCCGTGCAGCGGTGCCCGTCCCACAGGAGCCGGGTGGCCTGCGCGCGCGTCATCACCGCGACCCGGCCGCGCCGCATCGCCGGCCGCAGGAAGGCGCGCGCCGCGCTGTTGCGCCGCCCGCCGCGGATCGTCATGGGGTAGAAGCCCACCCCTTCGAGCGAGGCGCCGTTGAAATCGGGATTGAAGGGCAGCCCGGCCGCCTGCGCCGCCGCAATGGCCCGGCGGACGAGGGGATGGGGATCGCGCGCCCCGGTCGAGACGTGAAGCGGACCGCCCGTCCCATGCCATTCGTCCGCGCCGCCCTCCCAGTCCTCGAGCGCGCGGAAGGCCGCGAGCGCCTCCGGCCAGCCCCAGAAGGAGCCTGCCGCCTCGGCCCAGTCCTCGTAATCGCCGGGATGGCCGCGGATCCAGACCATTGCGTTGATCGAGGACGACCCGCCCAGAAGCCGCCCGCGGGGCCAGTGGTCTGCCACACCTGCCAGGCCCGGATCGGGCTCGGCGCGAAAGCACCAGTTCACGCGCGGGTCGTGAAAGAGCTTGCCGTAGCCCAGCGGCATCTGCACGAACAGCCGCCGGTCGGTGCCGCCCGCCTCGACCACCAGCACGCGCAGGCGCGGATCGGCCGACAGGCGCCAAGCCAGCGCGCAGCCGGCCGAGCCTGCGCCGACGATGATGATGTCCCATTCGCCCTGTGCGATCGCGTCCATGCCGGCCGTGCTAGCAAGCCCCGCGGCCGCGCAGGCGACACGCTGCGACATCGGGTGTCGCTCGCAGACGATTGGCCGAGGCGGGCCCGCGCGCTAGCCTCCGGGGGGACGGAGGAGGTGAGCCATGACCGTCGCCTTGCGCAACGACGACCCCTGGGCGCTGGACCACGCCCATACCCTGCATCCCTGGACCCAGTTCGGCACCTTCGAGCGAGAGGGCTCGCTCGTGATCGACCGGGGCGAGGGGGTCTGGCTCTGGGACCGCGAGGGGCGGCGCTATCTCGACGCGGTGGGAGGGCTCTGGTGCACCAATGTGGGGCTGGGACGCGCCGACATGGCCGAGGCCATCGCCGACCAGGCGCGGCGGCTCGCCTATTGCAGCACCTTCGTGGACATGACCAACGAGCCCTCAGCCCGGCTGGCGGCGGAACTCGCGGCGCTCGCGCCCGGCGACCTCAACCGCGTGCACTTCACCACCTGCGGCTCGACCGCGATCGACAGCGCCGCGCGCATGGTGGCCTATGTGCAGACCTGCCTCGGCCGGCCCGACAAGACCGGCCTGGTCGCCCGCGAGCAGAGCTATCACGGCTCCACCCATCTCTGCATGAGCATCGGCAAGCGCCGCGGCGACCGCGTGCCCGAGTTCCGCTACCAGAGCGAGGGCATCTTCCACCTGTCCTGCCCCGATCCCTACCGCCGCCCCGAGGGCATGACCGAGGCGGAGTTCCGCGACGCCCTGGTGGACGAGTTCCGCGCGCTGCTCGGGCGCGTGGGTCCCGAGCGCATCGGCGCCTTCTTCGCCGAGCCGATCCAGGCCTCGGGCGGCGTCATCATCCCGCCCGAGGGCTATCTCCGCGCGATCTGGGAGATCTGCCGGGAGAACGACATCCTGTTCGTCGCCGACGAGGTGGTGACGGCCTTCGGCCGGATCGGCCACTGGTTCGCCTCGGAGGACGCCTTCGGCATCCGGCCCGACATGATCTGCGTGGCCAAGGGCCTGACCTCGGCCTATGTGCCGATGGGCGCGGTGATCTTCTCCGACCGCATCTGGGAGGCGATGGCCGAGCGGGGCGAGCGCTGGTTCACCTCGGGCTACACCTATGCGGGCCACCCCGTCGCGGCCGCCGCCGCGCTCAAGGCCCTCGAGATCACGCGCGAGGAGGACCTGCTCGGCAACGCAATCCGCGTGGGCGACCGGCTCCTCGAGCGCCTGTCGGCCTTGCGCGACCTGCCGCTCGTGGGGGACGTGCGCGGGCGCGGGCTGATGGTCTGCATCGAATCGGTACGGGACAAGCGCACGCGCGAGCCCCTGCCCGACGAGGTGGGCGAGGCGCGTCGCATCGCCGCCGCGGCCGAGGCGATGGGCCTGCTGGTCCGGCCTCTGGGGCATCTCAACGTCATGTCCCCGCCCCTGATCCTGACCGAGGATCAGGCCGACGGCATCGCCGACACGATGGCCCGCGCGATCCGGCAGGTCGCCGACGAGCTGGTGCGCGAGGGGGTGCGGCTCGACTGATCTCGCCGGGTCTGGTGCGGGGGGCGTCCGGGTCCTATCTGGGGGCGACCCCCGCGGAGGCCCCATGCCCGACTCCAACCCGGCCGTTCTCGACTTTCTCCTCACGCGCCGTTCGCGGCCCGCCCGCACGCTCCGCCCCCCCGTCCCCTCGCGCGAGGAGCTGCGCACGCTGCTGACCGCTGCGGCGCGGGTGCCCGATCACGGCAAGCTCGAGCCGTGGCGGTTCCTCGTCCTGACGCGGCCCGCCACGCGCCGCCTCGCCGCGCTGGTGGAGGCGCGGGGGGCGGCGCTGGGCCTCGAGGCCGAGAAGATCGCCAAGGCGGCCGCGCAATATGCCGACGCGGACCTTGCCGTGGCGGTGGTGCAGGTGCCGCGCCCGACCGACCGCATCCCGCTGGTCGAGCAGACCTATTCCGCCGGGGCCGCCTGCCTGTCGCTGCTCAACGCGGCGCTCGCGGCCGGCTGGGGGGCCAACTGGCTGACCGGCTGGCCCTGCTACGACCCGGTGTTCCGGCGCGAGGGGCTGGGCCTCGCCGAGGGGGAGAGCGTCGCGGGCCTTGTCCATATCGGCACGCCGACCGCCCCCGTGCCCGACCGCCCGCGCCCCGACCTCGACCGGATCGTGGAGTGGGTCGAGGCGTGATCCTTTCGTCCTATCTCCTGGCGCTGGGCCAGATCGGGGACCCGGCCTTCCGGCGCGTGCTGGGGCGGGGCGTGGCGCTGGCGCTGGTGCTGCTGCTCGGCGCCTCGGCGGGGGTGGTCGCGCTGGTCGCCTGGGCCGTCCCCGAGACGGTGGCGATCCCGTGGATCGACCGCACGGCGCCGCTCGGGGCTCTGCTGACCTGGGCCGCGGTGCCGGTGGTGCTGGTGCTGTCGGTCGTGCTGATGGTGCCCGTCGCCTCGGCCATGACCTCGCTCTTCCTGGACGAAGTGGCCGGGGCGGTCGAGGCGCGCCACTATCCCGCCCTGCCCCCCGCCCGCGCCCAGCCCTGGTCCGAGGCGGCTCGCGACGCAGCCTCCTCGTTCGGGGTGGTGCTGCTCGCCAACGCGCTGGCGTTCGGGCTCTACCTCGTGGCCGCGCCGCTCGCGCCGCTGATCTGGCTGGGGCTCAACGGCTGGCTCCTGGGGCGCGAGAGCTTTCGCGTCGCGGCGCTCCGGCGGCTGCCGCCCGATGCGGTCGCCGCGCTGGCGCGGCGGCACCGGGGGCGGATCTGGGCGCTGGGCGCGGTCGCGGCGCTGCCGCTCGCGGTGCCGGTCGTGAACCTCGTCGCGCCGACGCTGGCCGCGGCGGCCTTCGCCCACCTGTTCCAGCGGCTGGCGCGCGGCTGAGCGGTCAGGGCGCGGCCGTGCGCGGGGGTTCCATCCGCCCGAACCAGTCGAGGTCGCGCACCCCCCAGGGTCCCCAGACCACAGTCGCCGCGATCACCGCCCACAGCCCGAGCGCCCACAGCGTGGTGATCCGCGCCTTGCGTCCGATGTCGGGGTTGATGGGCGAGGATTCGGGCGTGCCCGGCACGACCTCGCCCGCGTCGCCCTGGGTCACGAGCCGCAGGGGCAGGACGACAAAGAACACCATGAACCAGATCACGGCGAACAGCACGAGGGCGGAGGTGATGGTCATGGCGTCTCTCCCGGGTCGGGGCCGGACCTAGACCGGATCGCGGGGCAGGCCAAGGCGCGCGATGGTCGCAGCCTCAGGCCTCCTCCAGCTCGACCAGCGTGCCGGCGAAGTCCTTCGGATGCAGGAACAGGACCGGCCTGCCATGCGCGCCCGTCCGCGGCTCCCCGTCGCCCAGCACCCGCGCGCCCGCAGCCAGCAGGCGGTCGCGCGCCGCCCGGATGTCCTCCACCTCGTAGCAGAGGTGGTGGATGCCCCCGGCAGGGTTGCGCGCGAGAAAGGCCGCAACGGGGCTGTCGTCGCCCAGGGGCTCGAGCAGTTCGACCTTGGTGTTGGGCAGTGTGACGAAGACGACGCGGACCCCGTGACCGGGCAGGTCCGCCGGCTCTCCGACCTCGGCGCCCAGCGCGTCGCGATAGGTGCGGGCGGCGGCCGTCAGGTCCGGCACGGCGATGGCGACGTGGTTGAGACGGCCGATCATGGCCCCTTGTCGCCCGGCCGCCCCCGCGCCGCAAGCCCCGTGCGCCGGTGGCGCGTTAACCGGATGTTCACGGATCGTTGCCATTCTGGGGCCGGAACCCGAATCGCCTCCAGAAGGATGCACTCCATGATCGCCTCTCCCGCCGCCGCCATGCTGGCCGCGCTTCCGCCCCTGCCGCCGCGCCCGGCACCCTGCCCTGCCCGGCCGCTGCTCGGGCTGACGCTTCTCGCCGTCAGCGCCTGCGCCCCGACGGTGGAGGGGTTGCGCTCGGCCGTGCTGGCCGGCGGCGGCCGCCTGCGCCATGCGGCCGGGGCGGAGGCGGCGGCGCGCCACCTGCGGCTCTGGCGTCCGGCCGCCGTTCTGGTCGATCTGGCCCTGCCCGACGCCCTGACCCTGCTGGAGGATCTGGCCGGCCTCCGCCCGCGGCTGGAGCGGCTCGTGGCGCTGGCGCCGGACCGGCGGGATGCGGTTCCCGCCGGGGCCCGTCCGGTCGGGGCGCCGGGGGCGGATGCGGTGCTGCCGCGGGGGCTCCACGATCCGTCCCGTCTGGCGCAGGCGCTGCTCGGCCGGGCGGAGGAAAGCGCGCGCCGGACGGGTCGCGTCCTGCCCTTTCCGCTGCCGCGCCCGGGCGCCCCGGCCGTCGCCGGAATGCAGCCGCGCCCCTCCCCGACCGCATCGGCAGACCTGTGCGGCCGAGGGGGTCCGCCCTACCGCGCGGCCGGCCGCCAGCCTGCCGCCTGCGCCTCCTCCTCCGAGCAGAACCACCGCTCGCCGCGCGCCGGGTCGATGGTGGTGCGGTCGTAATGCAGCCCGCCCGGCAGGTGGTAGATCCGTCCGTTGGCCGAGATGTTACCCTTGATGCGGCACTCGCTAGGGGGGGCCGCTCCCTGCCCGGCGCGCATGGCGGCGCGCCAGGCGGCGGGCTCCTCGAAGCGCCCCTGCCAGAGGCCCGCGCCGCGCGCCCGCGCCTCCTCCTCCTGCGCGACGTAGTCCAGCGAGAAGGCCCGGTAGGCAATCGCCATCCCCTCGCGCACCAGGGTGGCGCCCAGATCCTCGGCCCCCACATGGCAGCGCGCCACGATCCGCCCGTAGCGGTCGGTGTCGAGGGGCTCGCAGCGTGCCGGCCGGCCGTCCCAGCGGGCGCGGGCTTCCGCCGTGGCCCATGCGCCGCAATCCCAGGGTCGGCCGGTCGCATCCTCGCAGGTCTGGCCCGCCTCGGGGGCATCCACCCCGTGCAGCCGCACGCGCTGTCCGGCGAGTTCCACCGTGTCGCCGTCCATCACGCGCAGCACGCCGCGGATCAGCCCGTCCGCCCGCGGCACCGCCTCCGACGCGCCGCTGACCACGCCGCCGCTGCGCTCGGCCAGAACCGCGTCGCCCCAGGTGACGAGCACCCGGGACGGCGCCATGGAGAAGGCCGACAGGACCAGCGCGGCAACGAGGAGGCGAAGGCTCATGCCCCCCATGTGAGTCGGACCGCGCTCCGGGGCAAGCAAAAGGTTAACGAAAGGTTAACCGCCTGTGCCCGCCCCGCAGACGGCGCCAGCCTGATGCCCTGGCGCAACAGGGATCACCGGCGGCGCGTCGGACCCTGCTGCGGCCAAGGGGTGGCGACCCTGCCCGCCCCCGCCCGGGCGGGCGCCGTGGCCACCGTCTCAGGCCTGCATGCGACCCTTCTCCCACTTGGGCTTCAGCACGACCTTGGTCCAGAGATTCTGGTTGTAGAGGAAGTTGCGATACCCCGCAGGCGCGTCCTCGAGCGACAGGCGGTGCGAGATGAGAAAGGTCGTGTCGATCTCGCCTTCCTCGATGCGGCGCAGCAGGTCCGGCAGGTAGCGCTGAACATGGGTCTGGCCGGTGCGGACGGTCAGACCCTTCTCCATCACGGCGCCGATGGGGAACTTGTCGGCCAGGCCGCCATAGACGCCGGGGATGGACAGCCGCCCCCCCTTGCGCACGGCCATGATCGCCGTGCGCAGCGCGCCCACGCGATCGGCGCCCATGCCGACCTTCTGCTTGACCGTGTCGGCCAGGTTGTCGGGCCGCATGCCGTGGCTCTCCATGCCTACCGCGTCGATGACGGCATCGGGTCCCTGCCCGCCCGTCATCTCGAGCAGGGCGTCCAGCACCTCGGTCTGAGTGAAGTCGATGATCCGGGCGCCCAGGCCCCGGGCCAGTTCCAGACGGTGGGGGTAGTGGTCGATGGCGATGACCTGCTCGGCCCCCATGACGAGCGCGCTCTGGACGGCGAACAGACCCACGGGCCCCGCGCCGAACACCACCACCGTGTCGCCGCCCCGGATGTCCGCGTTCTCGGCCGCCATCCAGCCGGTGGGCAGGATGTCCGACAGGAACAGCACCCGTTCGTCCTCCAGCCCGTCCGGCACGACGATCGGCCCCACGTCCGAGAACGGCACCCGCACGTATTCCGCCTGCCCGCCGGGATAGCCGCCCGTCAGGTGCGAATAGCCGAACAGCCCCGCCATCGGCTGGCCGTAGAGCGCCTCGGAGGCGTCCTGCTTCTCGGCCGGGTTGGAATTGTCGCAGGCGGAATAGTCCTCGTTGCGGCAGTGGAAGCAGGCCCCGCAGGAGATGGTGAAGGGCACCACCACGCGCTGGCCCTTGCGCAGGGTGGATTTCGGCCCCGCCTCGACCACGATGCCCATGAACTCGTGGCCCAGGATGTCCCCGCTCAGGACGCCGGGGATCACCCCGTTGTAGAGGTGGAGGTCCGATCCGCAGATCGCCGTGGACGTGACCTCGATGATGGCGTCGCGGGGATTGACGATCTCGGGGTCCGGGTGGGTGTCCACGCGGACGTCGTGCTTGCCGTGATAGGTGAGCGCGCGCATCGGGACCTCCTCAGGCCTTGCGGTTGCGGTTCGTGGCGATCTCGCCGGTCTCGAGCAGCATCTTGAGCCGCTTGAGGTCTCGCCGGGACTGCACCGACGGCTCGGCCGCGAACAGCCTGGCCACGGTCTGGCCCAGCGCCCCGAAGGGCGGCTTCCACGCCACAAGCGCCGCGACGATCGTGCCCCGCCCGCCCGGCGCGTCGCGGAAGGACACCTTGCCTTCCGTTTCCACGTCGCTGTCGGGCGTCGAGCGCCAGGCGATCTGCTCGCCGGGGCGCTCGTTGACGATGCGGGTGCGCACCTCCACCGTCATGCCGAGGGGAGCCCGGATGGTCCAGATGCCGAGGCCGCCCGGCTCCTCCCGGACCGATTCGATGTTCTCCATGAACTGCGACAGGTTCGGGAAATGCCGCCAGAAGGCAAAGACCTCCTCCCGCGGGCGGTTGATGGTGACGCTGCGCCCGGTCACCGCGAAGTCGCCGAACCGGGCCTGCCGCGCGGTCCGGCCGGGGGCGTCGTCGGGGATGCGGCGCGGCTCGGGCGCGCGGGGAGAGGGGGCAAGGACGCCATAGGCCGCGAGGCCCGCGAGGGCGCCGAGGCCCAGGGCGGCGGCCGCGGTCGCGAGCACGCGGCCATCGGCCGTCCATCGGGGGGTGGGGTGGGGCTGATCCATGATGTCTCCGTCGCGGCAGGGAGGCGCGAGGCCCCCGGAGGGTCCGGCCAGCCAACGCCGCTCGGGGCGCACTTGTTTCCTGATCGCCGGCGCCGCCCCTGCCCGTCGGTCCCGCCGGCAGGCGCACGGCCGGGGCGGCGGCGCTCAGGCGCCGGGAACCTGCGCCAGGATCGCCGCGATCGCCTGCGCCAAGGCCTCGGGGGTGAAGGGCTTGTCGAGGACGCGCTCCTGCGCAAGGCGCCGGCGGTCGGCATGACCGGTCATGAACAGCACCGGCAGATGCGGATGCCGGCCCCGCAGGGCCTCGGCCAGCGACACGCCGTCCCCGCCCGGCATGATGACGTCGGTCAGGACCAGGTCGGGTCGCGGCTCCTCCTCCAGCCGGCGCAGCGCCTCGGCGGCGCTGCCCGCCTCGGTGACGCGGCAGCCGAGATCGGCCAGATGCGCGGCGACGACCCCCCGCACCTCCGGGTCGTCGTCCACCAGCAGAACGGCCGCCGCGGCCGGACGCAGGGTCGGGCGCTCGTCCGCGCGGCCGGCGGCGGGCGGGGCCTCCCCGCTCAGCGGCAGGAACAGGGTCACGGTGGTGCCCTGACCCACCGCGCTCTCGATGGCCAGCGCACCGCCCGACTGCCGGATGAAGCCGTGAACCATCGGCAGGCCCAGTCCGGTGCCGCGGCCGGGCTCCTTCGTGGTGTAGAACGGCTCGAGCGCCCGCTCGAGCGTCGGGCCCTCCATGCCGCAACCGGTGTCGGAGAGCGAGACGGCCACGGCCGGCGCGGCCGCCATCTCGGGCGGGTGGCCCGGCTCGCCGGGACGGCTCTCGCGCAATCGCAGCACTGCGCGCCCCTGCCCGTCCATGGCGTCCCGGGCATTGACGGCGAGGTTGATGAGCGCCGTCTCGAACTGGAGCGGATCGACCAGCACGGCGGGCAGGTCCGGGGGGCAGTCCACCTCGAACGCGACCCCCGGCCCGAGCGAGCGCGTCAGCAGCGGCAGCGCCTCGTCCAGAAGGGCGCGGGGATCCACCGGGCGGGGATCGAGCACCTGCTGGCGCGCAAAGGCCAGAAGCTGCTGGACCAGCCGCCCGCCCCGTCTGGCCGCCCGGGCGCCGTGCCGGGCCACCTCGACCAGGCGCGGGTCGCTGCTGCGCCGCTCGATGACCTGAAACCCCCCGGCGATGGCGGCGATGACGTTGTTGAAATCGTGCGCGATGCCCGAGGTGAGCTGGCCCAGCGCCTCGAGCTTCTGGCTCTGGAGCAGTTGCGACTGGGCGGCCTCGCGTTCGCGGATCTCGGCGGCAAGGCGGTTGTTGGCCTCCGCCAGCGAGGCCGTGCGTTCCGCCACGCGCTGCTCCAGTTCGGCATTGGCGCGTTCCACGGCCTCGCGCGAGCGGGCGACGGCCTCGCGCGCCTCGACGATCTCCTGGATCTCCACCGCCGCCCCGACCCACTGGACGGTCTGTCCGGCCGCGTCGGTCACGGGTGCGCCGCGGACCAGATGCCAGCGCGGCTCGCCATCGGCGCGCAGGATGCGGATCTCGGTCGCATAGGGCGCGCGCTCGCGCCAGCTCCGTTCGGCACCCTCCAGGGTCGGGCGCACGTCGTCGGGATGCAGCACGGCCGTCCAGCCCCGGCCCAGCAGCGCCTCGCGCGGGCGCCCGGTGAAGGCGGCAAAGCGGTCGTTGACCCAGACGTTCCCCTTCTCGCCCGTGGCCACGAAGATGAGCGCCGGCAGCGTGTTGGCGAGGGTGCGGAAGCGCGCCTCGCTTTCGGCGGTCGCGGCCTCGGCGCGCTTGCGCTCGTCGATGTCGAGCGTCACGCCCATCCACCGGCGCACCTGACCCCCTTCGTCCACGATCGGCACGCCCCGGCTCTCGAACCAGCGATAGGTGCCGTCCGCGCAGCGGACCCTGAACTCCGCCACATAGCGGCGCCCCGGCTCGGCCGCGGCGAGGGCGAGGCGGCAGGCCGCCTGCTCGGCATCCTCCGGATGGATGGCCGACAGCCAGCCATGCCCCGCGGTCGCCTCGACCGGCAGGCCCGTCAGCCGCGCCCAGGCTTCCATCGGCTCGGCGCGACCTTCGGCATCGGTGGTCCAGACGATCTCGGACAGGGCGGCGACCAGGGTGCGCTGCCGCTCCTCCGAGTCGCGCAGCGCGTCCTCGGCCTCGCGCCGCGCGGTCACGTCGCGGACCGTGCCGATCAGCCGGACGGCGCGGCCGGCGGCGAAATGCACCCGCCCGGCTGCGGCGATCCACCGCCGGGGCCCCCCGCCATAGGGGAGGACCCGGTATTCGGCGCTGTAGATGCCGTCTCCGGCGGGATCGATGGCGGCGGCCACCGCCGCGCGCATCAGGGCCCGGTCGTCGGGATGGATGCCGCCCACGAACAGCGCGTCGGTCACCGTCTCGTCGGGGCTCAGTCCCCAGATCTCGCGCAGCCGGCGGTCCCAGTTGATGCGTCCGGTCCCGAGGTCCACGTCGAAGATGCCCATTCCCCCGGCCGAGGTGGCCAGGTGGAGTCGTTCCTCCACCAGGCGCCGATCGGTCACGTCGGCGGCCAGGCCGATGATCCGGCGCTGGCCCGTGGCCGGGTCGGTCGTGACCACCGCCCGGTCGTAGACGTGGCGCACCGATCCGTCGGGCCGGAGCACGCGGTACTCCCCCTCCGCCGGCAGACCCTCCCCGACCACGCGCAGCCGCCGGAGCACCGCGGGGCGGTCCTCGGGATGCACCGCCGCCAGGAACGCGCGCGGATTGCGATAGAGCGCCTCGACCGGCTGGCCCCAGACCTCCTCGTAGGCGGGGCTCACATAGCTGATCCGTCCCTCGGGCACCTCGAAGACGTAGAAGACTTCCCGGACCGTCTCGGCCAGCTGCCGGAACCGCGCCTCGCTCTCGCGCAGGGCGGCCTCGGCGCGCACGCGTTCGGCTGCCTCGGCGGCGCGGGCGGCGGTCTTCTCGACCAGCGCCACCTCGATCGGGGTCCAGTGCCGGGGCTCGGGCGACGAGGCGAACAGGAGGCCGCGCAACTGCCCGTCGCGCAGGAGCGGCACATCGATCGTCGCCCGCGATCCGAGGGCCAGATGGGGCCCGGCATCCGCGATCCGGGGATCGTCGCACACGTCCTCGACCACGACCGTTTCGCCGCGCCGCAGCGGCGCCATCCGGCCCTCGCCGAACTCGCGCAGGCGCTTGCGCGCCCGGACGGGCGGACCGGAACAGCCGCGCCAGACATGCTCGACGACACCGTGCTCGCCGTCCTCCTCGATGCGGCTCAGGCCGACAAAGCCTGCCCCCAGCTCCTCGCCGAGCAGGGCGCAGGCCCTGTCGATCGCCGCATCCCCGTCCGGCGCCCGGCGCAGCGCCTCGTCCAGCCGCAGCAGGAAGTCGCGGAGCCGCCGGCGGGCGGCCTCGGACGTGATGTCCTCGAGCGCCGCGCAAACCCCGAGCGGCGATCCGTCCGGCGCCGCCAGGGGCTCGAGTGCGACGCGCCAGGTCCGGCCCTCGCCCGTCAGGTCCTCCGTTCCGGCAGCCTGGCCGGAGAGGCAGCGCTCGACCAGCCGCGCCAGCGCCGCACCGAAGCCCGGCCAGACCGCCGATGCCGCCAGAGGGGCGGAGAGAGAGACGTTCCGCGCGGCCATCGCGGCCGCCCGGCGGTTGAGCCGCACGCACCGCCCTTCCCGATCAAAGATGGCGAGCGCCACCGGCGCCAGCTCGAAGGCAAGGCCCGGTGCCAACTGCTCCGGCCGCGGATTTGCCGAGCCGTTCACTGCGGCAAGGCCCGGACAAGGGCCTCCGGTTCCGGCGATGCCATTCTCGACGACCCTCTCCCTCGTCTCCGGTCGCCCGCGGCTGGATGCCGCCCCCTGCACCATCGCAGAACTGCCCTTTCGGTCAAGGCGGGTCGGGACGGCAGGGAACGGGTCAGACGGGCGGGGAAGTCTCCGCCGCCGCCGGGACGAGTTCGGGCGCCCTCTGCTGCAGAATCGCGCAAAGCCCCTGCGCCAGGACGGCGGCCTCGCGGGCTGCCGCCGATCCGCGCCGCCAGACCAGCGCGAGATCCCGCGCCGGTGCGGGTTCCTCGAGCGGGCGCGCGACCACGCTCCCGCCGGCCGCGACCTCCGAGCGCACATACAGCGCCGGCAGCAGCGCCACCCCCAGGCCCAGCGCGGCCATCTGCCGCAACCCGTCCAGGTTCACCCCGTCATAGGGGACCGACAGGACGGCACCGGTCGCGGCGCAGAAGCGGCGCAGCTCCTCGTGCAGCGGCTGGCCGGGCCCCGGCGCCAGAACCGTCTCGCCCCGCAGGGCACGCGCCGGGACCCTTGCCGCCGCCGCGAGGGGATGGGCCTTCGGCAGAACGAGCAGCAGCGGCTCGCGCAGGAGGGGCCGCACCGCACAACCCCCCAGCCCCTCGGACGATCCGGCGGCAGCCAGCACCACAAGATCGAGACGGCCGTCCTCCAGCGCGCGCAGCAGCGCCGCCGGCCGGTCCTCGCGCAGCGACAGCGCGCGGCCGGGCTGACCGGCGCGCAGCCCGTCGAGGAGGGGCGGCAGCAGGTAGGGTCCGACGGTCGGCGGGGCGCCGAGCCGGAGCGTGCCCGCGCCCGCCCGTTCCCCGCCCCGGGCGAGGGTGCGGATCTCGTCCACCTCGCGCAGGATGGCTCTGGCGCGCTCTGCCACCTCCAGGCCCAGCGCCGTCAGCAGCACGCGCGAGGAGCCCCGCTCGACCAGCGCGGCGCCCAGCCGGAGTTCCAGCGCCTTGATCTGGTCGCTGAGCGTGGGCTGCGTGACATGGCACGCCTCCGCCGCCCGCCGGAAGTGGAGCGTCTCGGACAAGGCGACGAGATAGCGGAGCTGCTGGAGCGTGGGCATGGAGAGCGATAGAGAGCGTCTATCGGACCCGATGCCATTTTCGATTGGCGCCGGCAAGCCGGAGGCCCCATCTGGGGCGCGTGGAAAAGGGGGACTGCGTGCGCTTCAGCAATGCGCTCGTTCTGTGCGACAGGGACCCGCCGGGCGACCGGGCCCTGTCCGTCGCCCGCCGGATGACCGAGCCGGGCGGCCGGGTGACCCTGCTCGGCGTCGTCGAATCGAGCGGGCCCGGCGCCCTGGGACGCTGGCTGCGCCTTCTGGCCGGCCTGCGCGGCGAGGCGGCCGAGCGCGCGCTCCTGGCGCGGCGCCGCGCCGCGCTCGAGTCCCGGATCGCCGGCGCAGGGGGCGACGGCCCGGCGACAGCCTGCGTCGTGCGGCAGGGTTCGGCCGCCGACGAGGCCGTGCGGCAGGTGATCGAGGGTGGCCACGACCTCCTCGTGAAGGAGGCGGCCGACAATCCGGCGGCAGGCTTCCGGTCGCTCGACATGCGGCTTCTGCGCTACTGCCCCTGTCCCCTCTGGCTGATCGCGCCGCGCGCGCAGGGTCCCCTGCGGCGGATCGTGGCGGCCGTGGACACGACCTCGGACGAGCCCGCCCACGAGGCGCTCAACCCCCGCATCCTCTCCATCGCCCACGCCATCGCGGCGCGGGAGGGGGCGTCGCTCGACGTGCTCAGCCTGTGGCACCTGCCCGAGGAGGAGGCGCTGCGCCACGCCCTCTCGGGCATGCAGGCCGAGATCGAGGACACGCTCGAAGCGACGCGCGCCCGCAGCGCCGACCGGCTGGAGCGCTTGGTCCGCGGCCTCGATCCTGCGGTTCCCGTCCGTCCCGTCCACCGCAAGGGGCGCCCCGCCGATGCCATCGTGGCCCATGCGGAGGCCGAGCGGGCCGACCTTCTGGTGATGGGCACGCTCGGGCGCACGGGCGTGGCCGGCCTGTTCATCGGCAACACTGCCGAGACGATCCTGGGCCGCGTGCCCTGTTCCGTCGTGGCCATCAAGCCCGAAGGGTATATGTCTCCCCTCCAGACGGAGCACGAGACAGGACGCAAGGGGCCGGCATGAGTCCAGCATCGACGACCGGGGCCCCCGCCGACGAGGCGCGGCGGCCCTCCCCCCTTGCGGAGGCCGCCGCAGCCTGGCTGCCCGTCGCGCTGGCCGCAGGGCTCTTTGCCTGGTTTGCCGCGCTTCTGCCGGCCGTCTCGGGCGGGGCGGTGCTGCGGCCCACGCTGGAATGGGTCCCCTCGCTCGGTATCCGGGCCTCGCTGCTCATCGACGGGCTCTCCCTCACCTTCGCGCTGCTGATCACCGGCATCGGGGCGCTGGTGCTGCTCTATTCGCGCACCTACCTCGCGGGGCACCCGCATTATCCGCGCTTTGCCCTGTTCCTGACGGCCTTCATGCTGTCGATGCTGGGGCTCGTGCTCGCCGACGACCTCGTGCTCCTGTTCGTGTTCTGGGAGCTGACGACGATCACCTCCTACCTGCTGATCGGCTTCGACCATGCCGCGGCCAAGTCGCGCCGCTCGGCGCTTCAGGCGCTGCTGCTGACCGGGGCGGGGGGGCTCGCCTTTCTGGCGGGCGTCATCATCATCGGCACCGCCACCGGGACCTACAGCCTGGCCGAGATCCTGGGCGCCGAGGTGCCGCTCCGCGAGCATCCATGGTATCTCGCCATCCTGATCCTCGTGCTCGCGGGCGCCTTCACCAAGTCGGCCCAGTTCCCCTTCCACTTCTGGCTCCCGAACGCGATGGCCGCGCCCACGCCGGTCAGCGCCTATCTCCACTCGGCCACCATGGTGAAGGCGGGCGTCTATCTGCTCGCCCGGCTGCACCCGACGCTGGGGGGCACCGAGGTCTGGTTCTGGACCCTGACGGTCGCGGGGGGCTTCACGGCGGTGCTCGCCTCGCTCCTGTCGGTGCGGCAGACCGACCTCAAGCTCTCGCTCGCCTACACGACCGTGATGGCGCTGGGCACGCTCACGCTGCTTCTGGGCCAGCAGGGCGCCTATGCGATGACGGCCTTTGCCACCTTTCTCGTCGCCCACTCGCTCTACAAGGCGTCGCTGTTCCTCGTCGTCGGCTGCATCGACCACGAAACCGGCACCCGCGAGGCCGAGATCCTCGGCGGCCTCGCCCGCGCCATGCCGGTCACGGCCCTCGCGGCTGCGCTGGCGGGGCTGTCGATGGCAGGCTTCCCGCCGCTTCTGGGCTTCATCGGCAAGGAACTGGCCTATGCGGCGGCGGTCGAATACTCGGCCCGGCCCTACCTGGTCGGGGGCGCCCTGCTCGGGGCCAACGTCCTGATGGTGGTGGTCGCAGGCATCGTCGCCTTGCGCCCCTTCTGGCGCCCCGCCCCCGCCCCGCTGCCGCGCACCCCGCACGAGGCGCCGTGGACGATGCTCGCGGGGCCCGTGCTGCTGGCGCTGGGCGGCCTCGCCTTCGGGATCTTCCCCGGCCTCCTGCAAGGGGCGGTGGTCAACCCGACCGTGCTGGGCTTTGTCGGCCCCGACACGACGCCCGCCATCCTGCGCCTCTGGGCCGGGTTCAACGCGGCCTTCGTGCTCAGCCTCGTGACCTTTGCGGTCGGCATCGCGCTCTACCTCGTCCATGTCCGCCTGCGCGGCCTGATCGCGGCGGCCGAGGCGCGCCTGCCCGACTTCGACACCGGCTGGGACCGTCTGATGGAGGGGCTGCTGCGCTTCGCCATCTGGCAGGCGCAGGCGATCCAGACGGGACGGCTGCGCACCTATATCGCGGCGACCTTCGGCGTCGTGGCGGCCGCGCTGGCCTTTGCGCTGCTGATGCGCGGGCGCTGGCCCGAACCGGCCGCGCTGGGCGCGGTGGGCTGGCTCCAGCTGGCGCCGGTGGCGCTCATCCTGGCCGGATCGGCCGTGGCGGCGCTGACCGCTTCGCGCATCGCGGCGCTGGCCGGTCTCGGCGCGACCGGCATCGGGGTGGCCATCGTCTTCATCCTGTGGGGTGCGCCGGACGTGGCCATCACCCAGCTTCTGGTGGAAACCCTCACGGTGGTTCTCATGGCGGTGGCGATGCTCAGGCTGCCGCATCTCGCCGCCGACCGCCGGCCCGGGCACGGCCTGCTCGCCCTCGCAACAGGAACGGCCGTGGGGGGGGCGCTGCTCATGGTCCTCGGTACGCCGATGGACCGGCGGCTCAGCGACTTCTTCGAGGCGGCGAGCTACCCTGACGCGCACGGGCGCAACATCGTCAACGTCATCCTCGTGGACTTCCGCGCGCTCGACACGTTCGGCGAGATCGTCGTGGTGGCGGTCGCCGCCCTGTCGGCCCTGGCGCTGCTCCGCGCGGCGCGGACCAGCAGCGGGAGAAGGGCCCCATGAACTCCGTCATCCTCCAGGCCGGAGCCCGCTATCTCGCCGCGCTCCTGCTGCTGTTCTCCATCCACATGCTCCTGCGCGGCCACAACGAGCCGGGGGGCGGCTTCATCGGCGGGCTGATCGGCGCGACGGGCTTTGTCATCTACTCGCTCGCCTGCGGCGTGGGCGAGGCGCGCGCCGCCCTGCGCGTCGCACCCGAGGCGGTGGCGGCGATCGGCCTGGCGCTGGCGCTGCTGGCAGGCCTGCTGCCGCTCTTCCTCGGCCTGCCCCTGTTCACCGGGCTCTGGCCCTTCCTCGGCACCGGTCCCGACGGAGGCAAGGGCCTGCCCGTCTCCTCGGTCCTGCTGTTCGATATCGGGGTCTACCTCGTCGTGCTGGGTTCGGTCCTGACGCTGGTCCTTCTGCTCGAGGACGAAGGGGAGAGAAACGACTGATGGAAGTGCTTCTCGTCCTCTGCGTCGGCGCCCTCACGGCCGCCTCCGTCTATCTGATGCTCGCGCGCAGCGTGTTGCGCTTCCTGTTCGGACTCGTGCTGCTCTCCAACGCCGCCAACCTAGTCATCCTCGCCGCCGGGCGCCTGACCACCGTGAACCCCCCGCTCATTCCCGAAGGCGCCTCTGCGCCGGCGGCCGCGGTCGCCAATCCCCTGCCGCAGGCGCTGATCCTGACCGCCATCGTGATCGGCTTCGGCCTGTTCGCCTTCGCTCTGACGCTCGTGCTGCGGGCGCAGGGGGCGCTCGGCACGCTCGACAGCGACGACATGACCCTGGCCGAGGGGCGCCCCGTCCCGACGACGGAGGACGGCCGGTGAGCCTGATCCTCGTTTTGCCCGTGGTGGTCCCCCTTGCCACCGCGATCCTCTGCTTTGCCCTGCGCACCAGCCGCTGGGGCCGCTGGGTGTCGCTCGGGGGCACGCTGCTCCATGCCGCCGCGGCCTTCGCCCTCGTGGCCATCGTCTCGGACGGCACGGTGATCGCCGCGCAGATGGGCAACTGGGCCGCCCCCTTCGGCATCACGCTCGTGGCGGACGCGCTGGGCGCCGCCATGGTCGCCGTCACCGCGGTCACGGCGATCGCCACGGCGGTCTATGCCCTGGGCGACATCGACGCCGAGCGCGAGCGGCTGGGCTATCACGCCCTGTTTCAGGTCCTGATCGCAGGCGTCAGCGGCGCGTTCCTGACGGGCGACATCTTCAACCTCTACGTCTGGTTCGAGGTGATGCTGATCGCCTCCTTCGGTCTGATGACGCTGGGCGCCCGGCCCGAGCAGATCGACGGCGGCATCCGCTACGTCACGCTCAACCTCGTCTCCACCATCCTGTTCCTGATGGGGGTGGGCCTCCTTTACGGGATGACCGGGACGCTCAACATGGCCGACCTGTCCATCGCCGTCGCCTCGCTCGAAGCGCGGGGCCCCCTCTCGGTCGTAGCGGTGATGTTCATTCTCGCCTTCGGGATCAAGTCGGCGGTCTTTCCGCTGTTCTTCTGGCTGCCCGCCTCCTACCACACGCCCGCCTTCGCGGTCTCGGCGCTGTTTGCGGGGCTGCTGACCAAGGTGGGGGTCTATGCGCTCGTGCGCATGTTCACCCTCGTCTTCGACCTCGATACCGGCTTCACGCACGAGATCCTGCTCTGGGTCGCGCTGCTGACCATGCTCACGGGCGTGCTCGGCGCCGCCGCCCAGAGCGACTTCCGCAAGATCCTGTCGTTCCACATCGTCAGCCAGATCGGCTACATGGTCCTCGGGCTGGCGCTGTTCACCCCGCTCGCCATCGCGGGGGCGGTATTCTACATCCTCCACCACATCCTGGTGAAGGCGAACCTATTCCTGGTCGCGGGCGTGGCGGGGCGGCTCTGCGGCTCGACCGAGCTGGCGCGGATGGGCGGGCTCTACCGCTCGGCGCCCCTGCTCGCGGCCCTGTTCCTCGTGCCCGCCTTCTCGCTCGCGGGCTTTCCGCCGCTTTCGGGCTTCTGGGCCAAGTTCCTGATCGTCAAGGCGTCGCTCGACATCCATGCCTGGCTCGCCGCGACGGTGGCGCTGGTGACGGGGATCCTGACGGTGTTCTCCATGACCAAGATCTGGGGCGCCGCCTTCTGGACCCCCCACCCCGAGGGGCTGTCGCCCGAACCCGCCCGCCTCGGCGCCGGCGCCCGCGCGGCGCTGATCCTGCCCATCGCGTTTCTCGCCTCGCTCACGCTCTTCATCGGCCTCGTGCCCCAGCCGCTCCTCGGCTTCGCCGAGATGGCGGGCGCGCAGCTCCTCGACCCGGCGGACTACATCCGCGCCGTGCTGGGGGACCTGCCGTGAACCTGTTCGCGCTCAACGTCTTCCTCGCCCTCGCCTGGGCCGCCCTCAGCGAGGACGTGACGCCCGGCACCCTGGCCGCGGGCTTCGTGATGGGCTTCGTCACCCTCTGGGCGCTGCGCCCGCTCTTCGGGGTGCCGCGCACCTATTTCCTGCGCACCTTCTTCGTCCTGCGCCTGCTCGTGATGTTCCTGTGGGAGCTGCTCGTCTCCTCGCTTCAGGTCGCCTGGGACGTCATCACCCCCGGCCAGGGCTCGCGCCCGGCCCTTCTCGAGGTGCCCCTTGCCGTGCAGGGCGAACTGGGCATCCTTCTTCTGACAAACCTCATCTCCATGACGCCCGGCACGCTCTCCGTCGATGTCTCCGACGACCGGCAGACCCTTCTGGTCCACGCCATGTTCGCGGAGAACCCCGACGCGATCCGCCGGCAGATCAAGACGGGCATGGAACGCTGGGTGATGGAGGCGCTGGGACAGGCATGACCGCAACCGCGACCTTTCTGGCCTGGAGCGTGGATGTGGGCCTCGGCCTCATCCTGATCGCCTCGGCGCTGGCCTTCGTGCGCGTCGCGCGCGGGCCCAGCCTGCTCGACCGCGTCATGGCGCTCGACATGATGGCCATCGCGCTTGTCTCGTTCTGCGCGCTTCTGGCCATCCGGACCGAGGTCCGGGCCTTTCTCGACATCGCCGTCGTCCTCGCGCTCGTGGGCTTCCTGTCCACGGCCGCCCTTGCGCGCTTTGCCGAACGGCGCGGCAGCCTCGATCCGACGGCAGAAGAACGGGGGATGCGCGAATGATCGAGGTGGCCATCGGACTCCTGATCCTCGCCGGGGGGGCCTTCGGCATCATCGCCTCCGTGGGGGTGCTCCGCCTGCCGGACGTGCTGATCCGGATGCATGCCGCCACCAAGATCGGCCTGCTCAGCGCCGGCCTGATCCTCACTGGCGTGGCGCTCTACTTCAACGACGTGGGCATCGTCGTGCGCTGCGCGGCGATCGTGCTGTTCCTCTTCCTGACCGCTCCCATCGCCGCCCACATGATGGGCCGCGCGGCCGTGCGGCTGGGCGTGCCGATGTTCCGGACCGTCCAGGCGCCGCTGTCCCGGTCCGCGCCGGACGACCCGCCCCGGCCCTGATCCCGCCCCTCCGGTGACGCCCCGCGCCGGATTGCGAGAGGAGGCCCCCCCGTGCCGACCGCAGCCCCGCCGCCCGACCGGCCGCATGCCCGCCCCGCCGAGGAGATCCTCGCCGAACTGGACAGCGCGCCGGCCGGCCTGAGCGGCGAGGACGCCGCCGAGCGGCTCCGCCGCCACGGCCCCAACCGCCTGCCGGAGCCGCCGCGCAAGGGGCCGCTGCGCCGCTTCCTCGGCCATTTCCACAACGTGCTCATCTACGTCCTGCTCGTCGCGGCCGCCGTGACCGCGCTGCTGGGCGAGTGGATCGACACGGCCGTGATCCTCGCCGTCGTGATCGTCAACGCCGCCATCGGCTTCATCCAGGAAGGGCGGGCCGAGCAGGCCATGGCCGCGATCCGCAACCTTCTCGCTCCCAAGGCCCAGGTCCTGCGTGACGGCCGCCGCCGGACAATCCCCGGCGAGGCGCTGGTGCCCGGCGACATCGTCCTGATCGAGGCGGGCGACCGCGTGCCCGCCGACATCCGCCTGATCGAGGCGCGCGCGCTCGCCGCCGACGAGGCCATGCTGACCGGCGAATCGGTGCCCGTGGCCAAGTCGGCGGACGCCGCCGCGCCGGACGTGCCGATCGGCGACCGGCATTCGATGCTGTGGTCGGGCACGATGGTCACGCGCGGCGCCGGGCGCGGGGTGGTGGTGGCGACCGGCGCGGCGACCGAGATCGGGCGCATCGGCACCCTGCTGGCGGGCACCGAGCCGCTGACCACCCCGCTCCTGCGCCAGATCGACGGGTTCGCGCGGTGGCTGAGCGTGCTCATCGTCGGGGCGGCCGCCGCGCTCTTCGCCTTCGGTCTGGCCTTCGGGCGCGGCACGCCGGGCGAGCTGTTCATGACGGCCGTGGCCGTGGCCGTGGCGGCGATCCCGGAGGGGCTTCCGGCCGTCATCACGATCGGCCTCGCCATCGGCGTGCAGACCATGGCCCGGCGCCACGCCATCGTCCGCCGCCTGCCGGCCATCGAGGCGGTCGGGGCCGTCACCGTCATCTGCACCGACAAGACCGGCACCCTCACCCGCAACGAGATGGTCGTCACCGATGCCGTGACGACCGAGGGACCCGTTTCCATCGGCGGCGAGGGCTATGCCCCCGAAGGCCACATCCCGCCCGGGAGCCGCACCGCCCTCGGAGACCTCGCCCTTGCCGCCGCGCTCTGCAACGACGCGGCGCTCCATCACGAGGGCGGAACCTGGCGCGTCGAGGGCGACCCGATGGAAGGCGCGCTTCTCGCCTTCGCGGGCAAGGTCGATCCCGACGCGGCGCAGGGCTGGCAGCGGACGGACGCGATCCCGTTCGATTCGGACCTGCGCTTCATGGCGACCCTGCATGTCCGCGACGGCCGCTCCCGCCTCATGGTCAAGGGCGCGCCCGAACGGCTCCTGGAGATGGCTGGGGCCGAACGGACCGCCGAGGGCGACCGGCCGCTGGATGCCGCCGCCTGGCACCGCGCGGCCGAGGCCGTCGCCGCGCGAGGCCGCCGCGTCCTCGCCCTGGCCGAAGCCGAGGCCCCGGACGGCCCGCTTTCGCCCGGGGCGCTCGAGGGCCGGCTCGTCCTGCTCGGCCTCGTCGGCCTCGTGGACCCGCCCCGGCCCGAGGCCGTGGCCGCCGTGGCCGAATGCCGCCGCGCCGGCATCGCGGTAAAGATGATCACCGGCGACCATGCCGCCACCGCCGCCGCCATCGCCGGGGAGATCGGTCTGGCGCGGACGGACCGCGTGCTCACGGGCGCCGACCTTGCCGGGCTCGACGATGCCGCCCTGGCCGAGGCGGTTGCCACCTGCGACGTGTTCGCCCGCACCAGCCCCGAGGACAAGCTGCGCCTCGTCGAAGCGCTCCAGGCGCGCGGAGAGCGCGTCGCCATGACCGGGGACGGCGTCAACGACGCGCCTGCCCTGCGCCGCGCCGATGTGGGCATCGCGATGGGCCGCAAGGGCTCGGAGGCCGCCAAGGAAGCGTCCGACCTCGTGCTCGCCGACGACAATTTCGCCACCATCGCCGCTGCCGTGCGCGAGGGGCGCACCGTGTTCGACAACATCCGCAAGGTGATCGCCTGGACGCTGCCCACCAATGCCGGCCAGGCGCTGACCCTGATCGTCGCCCTGATCCTCGGCCTCGCCCTGCCCGTGACGCCGCTCCAGATCCTGTGGGTCAACTTCGTCACCAGCGTGACGCTGGGCCTCGCCCTCGTGTTCGAGCCGACCGAGCCGCGCACCATGCAGCGCCCGCCCCGCGCCCCCGATGCGCCCCTCCTGTCGGGCGAGGTGCTGTGGTATGTCGTCCTCGTCTCCGGCCTGTTCGTGCTCGCGGTGTCCGAGCTGTTCGCCTTCTCGGTCGCGCGCGGCGATCCCCTGCCCGTGGCGCGCACGATTGCGCTCAACACGCTCGTCGTGCTCGGCATCTTCAGCCTGTTCTACGTCCGCTACCTCCACGGCACGTCGCTGACCTGGGACGGTGTCCGCGCGACGCCCGCAGTCTGGATCACGGTGCTCGCCGTGACCGCGGCCCAGTTCGCCGTCACCTACCTGCCGCCGCTCCAGGCGCTGTTCGGCACGGCCGCCCTGCCGCTGCGCGACGGGCTGATGATCGTGGCGACAGGGGCCGTGTTTCTCGGACTGCTCGAGACGGAAAAGGCCCTGCGCCTCGCGTGGCTGGGCCGGCGGCGCGCCCGTCCGGCCTGATGCGTCCGGGCGCGGCGTCTCAGCCGTGGGCGTTGGGGCCGTCCTCGCCCCGCTGGGCCCACCACACGATCAGGACGACGATCCCCACGATCGGGACAAAGGCCAGAAGCTGCCACCAGCCCGACCGCCCCGTGTCGTGCAGCCGACGCGCCCCGAGCGCAAGCTGCGGGATCAGCGTGGCGAGCGTCCACAGGCCCGACAGGGGCCCTGTCCCCTCCCGCGCGCCGAGGATCGCCGTCTCGACGATCGCGATGGCCAGCCCGATCAGCAGCAGACCCAGCACCGCCCACCAGAACTCGCCCCGGTTCGACCGGCCCGAGAAGGTCGCGTAGTTGCGGAAGAAGCGGCGCAGCGCCTCGGCCATGCCCACGGTCTCGCGATAGTCGCGCCGGCTCCGCGCGGCCCAGGCCGGCATGGCTCCGTCGCCCGATCCGGTCCGCCCGAGCGGCGGGGGAACGGCGGGGTCGGCATCGTCCAGGTCTGGCCCGTCCAGCTCCGGCACGTGCCGCAGCGCGGGCTCCCAGTCGGCCAGGCCGTCGCGCCAGACGAGGCTGTCGCCCTTCAGGCGCCCCTCGCGGGCCAGAGCGCGCAGCCGCTCGAAGGGAACGGGGCCCTCGCGCCGGTTGTCGATCGCATACCACCACTGCTCGCCCATGGCGTCCTCCGAGAGCCGTCGCCGCGACACTGGCGCGGCGCCGCAGCGGGATCAATGGGCCGCGTCGTCCCCGCCGCGCCCGCGGAAGCCCAGCGCCACCACGAACTTCTCCGCGCTGTCGCTGCGCGAGGCGGGGGGCTTGACGTTGTGCACGGCACGGAAGGCGCGCTTCAGCCGCGCCTGCAGCCCCGCCTCCGCGCCTCCCTGCAGGACCTTGGCCACGAACGCCCCCTCCGGGGCCAGCACGTCGAAGGCCAGCTCCGCCGCCGCCTCGCACAGCGCGACGATGCGCAGATGGTCCGTGCCCCGGTGCCCCGAGGCGGCGGCCGCCATGTCCGACATCACCACGTCGGCCTCGCCCCCCAGCCAGGCCTTCACCGCCTCGTCCGCCCCCTCGGCGAGGAAATCCATGACGCGGATCTCCGCCCCCGGCACCGGCTCCACCTCCTGCAGGTCGAGCCCGATCACCCGACCGCGCGGCCTGCCCGCGCGCTCGCCCAGCGCGTTGGTCCGCGCCACCGCCACCTGCGCCCAGCCGCCGGGCGCGCTGCCCAGGTCCACCACCCGCGCGCCGGGCCGCAGGAAGCGGAAGCGGTCGTCCAGCTCGATCAGCTTGAAGGCCGCGCGCGACCGGTAGCCTTCCGCCTTCGCGCGCCGCACATAGGGGTCGTTGAGCTGCCGCTCCAGCCAGCGGGTCGAGGACAGCTTGCGCCCCTTGGCCGTCCGCACCCGCACGGCGAGGTCGCGCGCGCCGCGGCCGGGGGGCTTGGGACTCTTGGCCATGATCGGGGCTCCTCGGGGCTGGCCGCCGATATGGCGCGAGGGGCCGCCAAAGGGAAGCCCGCGCGCCGAATCGGCCCGCCCGTCGCCCTTCATCCTGTCAAGGCGTTGCGCGAAACGGCCCCGCTGCGCGCGGTGGGCTAACCCTTCGTTAACCTTGCCGCGCGAGGGTAGGCGCAACCGCCCTCACGGATGCCCGCCCCATGCCCGATCCCCACACCGTCACCCCGTCAGGCGCGCCGCCGCCCGCCCGCGCGCCGCTGCCGCCCCTCGCCCTCGGCCTGCGCCGGGCGGTTGAAGCGGATCCATTCCGCGCCCGAGGGGTCGTTGTTCATCAGGAAGTTCGCGGCCCGGATCGCCTCCATCTCGCGCCCCGGCCGCGGCCGCGTGCTGCCCATCCCGAACAGGCGGACGAACGTCTCGTCGTCCATGTCGGGGGGCAGGACCACGCCTGCCGCCTCCACCTCGGCGCGCTTCTCGGCGATGGCCTTCTGCGTCACGGGCAGCGCGACGGGGTTCATGATCGCGCTCGTCATGCCCGCCGCGATGGCCATGGGCAGGAAGGCGTTGTTGATCCCGTGCCGGTTGGGCAGCCCGAACGAGATGTTCGAGGCGCCGCAGGTCGTGTTGACGCCCAGCTCCTCGCGCAGCCGCCGCACCAGCGTGAACACCTGCCGCCCCGCAGTGGCCATGGCGCCCACGGGCATCACCAGCGGGTCCACCACGATATCATGGGCGGGGATGCCGTGATCGGCCGCGCGCTCGACGATCTTTCGGGCGACCGCGAACCGCACGTCCGGGTCCTCGCTGATCCCCGTATCGTCGTTCGAGATGGCGACGACCGGGACGTTGTACTTCTTGACCAGCGGCAGCACGAACTCGAGCCGCTCCTCCTCGCCTGTGACCGAGTTGAGCAGGGGCCGCCCCTTGCAGACCCTGAGCCCCGCCTCCAGCGCCGCCGGGACCGAGGAATCGATGCAGAGCGGCACGTCCACCAGCGACTGGACCAGCTCGATCATCCGCGTCATCAGCGGCGGCTCGGTCTCGTTCGGGTTGGGGTTCGAGTTGTAGACGACCCCCGCATTGACATCGAGGACCGTGGCCCCGCAGGCGACCTGCGCCAGGGCGTCCGCCTCCACGGTGGAGAAGTCCCCCGCCTCCAGCTCCGCCGCCAGCTTCTTGCGCCCGGTGGGGTTGATCCGCTCGCCGATCACGCAGAACGGCTCGTCAAAGCCGATCACCACGGTTCGGGTCTGCGATTCGACGATGGTGCGGGTCATGATGTCCTATCCGTTGATCGCGGGGGCGAGGGTGCGGTCCAGGCGCGCCCGCGCCCAGTCCGCCGCGGCCTTGATGCCGCCGAGGGGGAAGATGTGGATGCGCTCCACGGCAAAGTCGGGATGCGCGGCCTTGTGCGCAGCGAGCGCCGCCACAAGCTCGTCGGGCTCGTAGGGCAGGACCAGCTTCGTCACGTCCATGGCCCGCTTCTGGAGCACCCGCAGCGACGGGCCCACCCCGCAGGCGACGGCGTACTTGATCAGCGTCTGGAGCTTGGCGGGGCCCGCGATGCCCAGATGGACGGGCAGCCCGATCCCCTCGGCCCGCAGCCGCTCGGCCCAAGCGATCACCGGATCGGCCTCGAAGGCGAACTGGGTGGTGATCGCGACGCGCGCATCCGTCCGCTCGGCGAAGGCCGCCTTCCAGCGCAGCGCCTCCGTCACGCCGCGGTCCGATCCGTCGGGGTCGATGTCGCGGTTGCCCTCGGGATGGCCGGCCACGTGCAGGTCGGTGAAGCCCTCGAACAGCCCCGTCTCCAGGAGCGCCATCGAGGAGTCGAACGCGCCCGCGGGCTCGGCCCGCCCCCCGGCCAGGATCAGCCCCTGCGTCACCCCCGCCTCGCCGCGATAGCGCGCGACCCATTCGGCCAGGGTGGCGCGGTCGGGAATGGACCGGGCGGGGAAATGCGGCATGACCGGGAACCCCTCCCCGGCGATGCGCCGGGCCGTGGCCAGCATGTCCTCGAACGGGGTGCCGTCGATATGGGCGATGTAGATCCGGGTGCCGGGGGGCAGGATGGCGCGGAAATCCTCCACCTTCTCGGCCGTGCGCGGCATCACCTCGATGGAGAAACCGGACAGGAGCCGCGCCACCGCCTCGGCGCTGCCGGCGGGGGCTTCGGACTTGCGGCGCAGGAAGGGCAGAAGCGACATGAGGGCCTCCAGGGAGCGGGCGGTCAGGGAGGGTCGGGCGATCACGCCCGGCCGTCGTTGCCGACGAGCGCGCGCAGCCGCTCGGCGTCGTATTCGGCCTCGAGCCGCGCGGCCTCGGCGGCAGCGATCTCGGCCGGGTCGCCCTCGACGACATACGGCTCGGCCTTGCGCCATTCGGCCAGGTACGCGTCGGTGTCGCGGGCGCCTGCGCGCATGGCGGCCCGGTCGATCGCCTGTTCGAAGCGCTCGGACAGCTGGACCTTGTGCGCCCGCCGCCCCTGCCCGACGATCACCTGCGCGGGAATGTCGCGCCACAGGACGATGGTGACTTCGGGCATCGGGCGGGGGCTCCGTCGAGGGCGGTCTGACGGGCCTTCTACGCCTGTTCGCGACCTTGGCGAAGCCGCTTTCCGACATGTCTTGCCGTCGGAGCGACCGGCCTCTCCCTCTTGCGTGCCGCCGGTCCCTGATCCAAGATCGTCGTCAACTTCGAGATCGGAGGGCGCAAGGATGGCGCCCAGGCGTCCCCATGGCGCGGGCGCGTTCCCGGTTGCGGTCGAGCCGCCCGCGCCGCAGCAAAAGCCCGACCCGGCGACGCTCTATGCGGCGCTGGACCTCGGCACCAACTCGTGCCGGATGCTGATCGCCCAGCCCAAGGGTGCGGGCTTCCACGTCGTGGACAGCTTCTCCAAGTCGGTCCAGCTCGGCCAGGGGCTGGAGGCGACGGGCCGGCTCTCGCGCGCGGCCATGACGCGGACGATCGGCGCCATCCGCGTCTGCCGGCAGAAGCTCCAGCGGCACAATGTGGGCCGGATGCGGCTCGTGGCCACCGAGGCCTGTCGGCGTGCCCGCAACGGAGCCCAGTTCATCGACCAGGTCCGCCGCGAGACCGGCCTCGCGCTCGAGATCATCCAGCCCGAGGAGGAGGCGCGCCTCGCCGTCATCTCCTGCGCGCCGCTCGTCTCCACCCGGACCGAGCAGCTTCTGGTGGTGGATATCGGCGGCGGCTCGACCGAGCTGGTGTGGATCGACCTGACCTCGGTGCCCCCTCGCGATCGCGGACGGGCGATCATGCGCCTCCACGCCGGCTTCCGGCAGGCGCCCGGACCCTTTCCCGTCGCCCGCGTGGTGGATTGGATCAGCGTTCCCCTCGGGGTGGCCACCTTGCGCGACCAGTTCATCGACGTGGAGGATGACGGCGCGCGCTTCGCGCTCATGTCCTGGTATTTCGAGGAGAACCTGTCCGCCTTCGCCCCCTCCGCCACCGAGCAGTCACGCGAGGGATTCCAGATCATCGGCACGTCCGGCACCGTCACGACGGTCGCCGCCTCGCATCTGGGTCTCAGGCGCTACGACCGGTCCAAGGTGGACGGGCTGCGGATGACTTCGGACCAGATCGACGCCGTGGTGCGCGAATACCTCGCCCTCGGCCCCGAGGGGCGGCGCACCGATCCCCGGATCGGGCGCGACCGGCACGAACTGATCATGTCCGGGGTGGCCATCCTCCAGGCGCTGATGCGGCTGTGGCCGACCGACCGGCTCTCGGTGGCCGATCGCGGCCTGCGCGAGGGTCTGCTCTATGCGCAGATGAGCGCGGACGGAGTGCTCGAAGATGCGCCCTGATGCCGTCTCAGGCCGGCCGCACCATCAGGCACAATTCCCACGGACCCAGCGTCGCCTCTCTCATGCCGGGTGCAACCGGGATCCCGAGCCCCTCTCCCGTTTCCTGCCAGTCGCCGTCCGGCAGGACCAGGGGCGCCCGACCCTCGCCCAGATTGGCGGCCACGAAGACCTGCTCTCCGCCACCGATGCGGACGAACTCGACCAGGTCGCCGGCCGAGATCATGGGAGATTGGACGCCGATACGCAGCGCTGGATGGCGCCGCCGCCAGGCGATCGCCTTGCGGTAATGGTTGAGGACCGACTCCTCGTCGTTCTCCTGCGCGTCCACGGCCAGGGGCAGATGCGCCTGCGGAACGGGCAGCCAGGGCCGCGCGACCGAGAAGCCCCCGTTGAGCGAGCCCGCTTCCCATACCATCGGCGTGCGCGCCCCGTCGCGGCCCTTGAACTCGGGCCAGAAGGCGATCCCGTAGGGGTCCTGGAGATCCTCGTAGGCCAAGTCGGCTTCCGGCAGGCCCAGTTCCTCGCCCTGATAGAGGCAGACCGATCCGCGCAGGCACATCAGGAGGGTCGCATAGGCCTTGACCGCGGCGGGCGACAGGCGCCAGCGCGTGGGATGGCGGACCGTGTCGTGGTTGGAATAGCTCCAGCAGGGCCAGGCATCGGGGGCCGCGCGGCCCAGCCGCTCGAAGGTGGAGCAGAGAAGCCGGGCCGTGGCCCGTGCGGGCTGGAGCAGCTCGAAGGGGTAGCACATCTGCACCTTGTCCCCCCCGGACGTGTATTCCGCCATGATCTCGAGGCCCCGCTGGGCATCCCCAACCTCGCCCACGGCGGCGGCACCGTAGGGCTCCATCTCGGCCCGCAGGCGCCGGAGGAAATCGAGGTTCTCCGGCTGGTTCTTGGAGAACAGGTGCAACTGGTGGTTGTAGGGGTTGACGCTCGGGGCGATGGAATCGTTGCGCAATTCCTTCGGCAGCGACGGGTTGTCCCGCAGGTACTTGTCCGCGAAATAGAAGTTGATCGTGTCGAGGCGGAACCCGTCCACGCCCCGTTGCAGCCAGAAGCGCACGACGTCGAGCAGCGCCTCCTGAACCTCGGGGCAGTGGAGGTTGAGATCGGGTTGCGAGGCCAGGAAGTTGTGCAGGTAGTATTGCTCGCGACCCGGATGCCAGGCCCAGGCCGATCCTCCGAAGACCGACAACCAGTTGTTGGGCGGAGTTCCGTCGGGCTTGGGGTCGGCCCACACATACCAGTCCGCCTTGGGATTGTCGCGCGACCGACGGCTTTCCTGAAACCACGGGTGCTGGTCGGACGTGTGCGACAGCACCAGGTCGATCATCACCCGCAGGCCGAGCCCGTGCGCCACGGCGACGACGCGATCGAAGTCGGCCAGCGTGCCGAACATGGGATCGACGTCGCAGTAGTTGGAGACGTCGTAGCCGAAATCCTTCATCGGGCTGTGAAAGAACGGACAGATCCACACGGCGTCGGCCCCGAGCCGCGCGACGTGGGGCAGCCGCTCCGCGATGCCGGCCAGATCGCCGATCCCGTTGGCATCCGTGTCCTGGAAGCTGCGGGGGTAGATCTGGTAGATCACGGCGCCCCGCCACCAGTCCGGATCGCGCGGCAGCGCGGTGACGCCGGGTCGCAGCAGCACGTCGGACATCGCGCCCTCTGCCATGAGGCCATCCTCCTCGAGCTTGGCGGAGCGCGTCATGGCAGAGCCGCGCGCCTCCGTCCAGTCGGCGGCCGCGCCCCCGGGCCGCTTGCCGCCCCGTGCCGCGCGGGCCTATGAGGCGGCGACAGGACAGGTGGGGACGCCGATGAAGGACCCGGAGCGGCCGCTGACCCTTGTGGCGGATATCGGAGGCACGAACACGCGGATCGCCCTGGCGCGGGGCACGCAGGTCGACAAGACGACCGCCCGCCGCTATCCGAATGCCGATCACCCGGATCTCGCGGCGGTGGTGCGGCGTTTTCTCGAGGAGTGTGGCGAACCGGCGCCGGAGGCGGCCTGCATCGCGGTGGCGGGGCCGGTCCGGGACGGTCGGGCGGCGCTCACCAACCTCGACTGGGTCATCGACGAGGAGACGCTGGCGCGCTGCGCGGGGACGGATGTCGTGGCCATCCTCAACGATCTTCAGGCCCAGGGCTATGCGCTGGGCCACACGGAGCCCGGCCTGACCCGGAGCATCATCGCAGGCCCACGGGCGGGACGGGGGGCGGCGCAGCTGGTCGTCAATCTCGGAACGGGCTTCAACATCGCACCCGTCTACGAGGTCGGCGGCCGACGCATCGTCCCCCCTGCGGAGGCGGGCCATGCCACGCTGCCCGTGCGCGACGAGCGCGACCTGCGCCTCGCCCGCTTCGTCGCCCGCACGCACGGCTTCGCCTCGGTGGAGGAGGTTCTGTCGGGCCGGGGGATCGAACATGTGGACGCCTGGCTTGCCGAGGAGGAGGGCCGGCCGGCCGAGCGCGACTCGACCGAGATCATGTCCGCGCTCGCCGCCGGTCGGGACGGGCGCGCCCGGCAGGCGGGGGAGGTCTTTGTCCGGATCCTCGGCACCGTGTGCGGGGACCTCGCCCTCGCCACGCTGCCGCGCGGAGGGATCTGGCTTGTCGGCGGTCTGGCGCGGGCCTTCGGCCCCTATCTGGAGGCGCTGGGCTTTGCCGCGGCCTTCAGGGACAAGGGACGATTCTCGGCGTTCATGGAGCAGTTCCCGGTCGATGTGGTGGAGGACGACTGGGCTGCGCTGACCGGCTGCGCCGCCCATCTGGCGGAGCGGGCGCGTCATCGGGCGTGACCGCCTCGGCGCCGATCAGCGCCAGCTGGTCGCGCACCACATCCGTCAGATCCTGCAGCGAGAACGGCTTGGCCAGGAAGACGGAGTGAGGCACCATGGCCTTGTGCTCGGCGAAGTCGTCCTCGGCATAGCCCGACACGAACACGACCCGGGTGCCGGGACGGCGCGTGATGGCTTCGCGGACCCAGGAGGGACCGTCGCGGCCGGGCATCACCACGTCGGTGACGAACAGGTCCACAGCCACTTCGGGGTCCTCCAGGATGGCGAGCGCCGCCTCGGCGCTGTCGGCCTCGATCACGCGGTGGCCGCGCAGCCGCAGCGCGCGGGACGCGAAGGCGCGGACAGGAGCCTCGTCCTCCACCAGGAGCACGCTTCCCTGCCGCCGGGGCACAGCTCCCTCCGCGGGCCCGGGCACCGGCGGCGCAGGGTCGGGCCAATCATGCGCGGGCAGCCAGATCGTGAAGGTCGATCCGCGGCCGGGCTCGCTCGTGGCGAAGATGAAGCCGCCCGTCTGCTTGATGATCCCGTAGGCCATGGAGAGCCCGAGGCCCGTCCCCTCCCCCGGCCGCTTGGTCGTGTAGAAGGGTTCGAAGATCTTGGGCAGGCGCTCGGGCGGGATGCCGATCCCCTGATCGTGCACCTGCACGGTCACCCAGCGCCCTGCCGGGATCACCGCGCGGTCCCGCGTGACCGGCTGCGGCAGAAGGACATTGCCCGTCTCGATGCGGATCTCGCCGCCGTCCGGCATCGCGTCGCGCGCATTGACGACCAGGTTCATGATGACCTGCTCGAGCTGCCGGCGGTCGGCCCGGACGGCGTGGAGGTCCGGATCGTGGTCCAGCGTCAGACGGATGCGCTCGCCCGTCAGCCGGTTCAGCAGATGGGTCAGATCCGACAGGGTGTCGCGCAGGTCGAAGGTTTCCGGCAGCAGGTTCTGCTTGCGCGAGAAGGAGAGGAGCTGATCGACAAGGCTCGCGGCACGGTTGGCGTTCTGCCTGATCTGGATGAGGTCGGCATAGTCCGGCGTCCGCTCGTCGTGCCGCAGGAGCAGCAGGTCGCAATGGCCGGAGATGGCCGTCAGCAGGTTGTTGAAGTCGTGCGCCACCCCCCCGGCGAGCTGGCCCAGGGCCTGCATCTTCTGGCTCTGCACGAACTGCGCCTCGAGCGCCTTGAGCTCGGTCACGTCGTCCAGGATGGCGAGAAGATGAAGGTCCTCGGCCGGTCCCGCCAGGGTGAGGGTGACCCGCAGGAACCAGTCCTGATGCTCCCCCCGGCCCCGGAGGAACTGGGGACCGGCGGCGGCACGCCCCTCGGCCACGTCGGCCACCCATTCGGCCACGGGCCGTCCCAGCCCCTCCAGCAGGTCGGACAGCCGGGTGCCCTGAGGCACGGGAACGGGGATCAGCGCGCGGGCGGACCGGTTGGCGGCCAGAACCTCGCCCGTGCGGGAGACCTTGAGCAGGGGGATCGGCAGGGTCTCGATCACCGCCCATTGTGCGGCGGACGGCGGCAGCGAGGCCGAAGCGGGCAGAAGATAGATCTCGCGCCGACCGCCGGGACCGTTGACCACCGCCAGGAGGCAGTCCACCGGACCCTCGGCGGTACGAAGCGTGTGGTTGCGCCCGGAGACGAGCGGCGCGGCGCCGAGGACGGCATCGACATGGCGGGGGCGGCCGCCGATCAGGCTCCGCGCCGCCTCGTTCATGTAGAGGATCGTCCCTGCCGGACCGGCGACGATCATGGGCAGGGTGAGCGCGTCGGTCGCGCGCCGCTGGTCGGGGCGGGCGCCGAGATCCTCGAACCGCCAGACGAACAGATCCTCGTGCGCCGTTCGGACGGAGACGCGCAGATGGCCGCGGCGGGTGATCAGGTCCTCGGCGGCCCAGCCGGTCTGCTCGGCCCGGTCCTGCAGCCGGGCGACGAGCGCGCCCGGTGCGGCGATCATCGTCTCGAGAAAGGCCGTCGCCGTCCGCCCGCCGGTCCCCGCGGCCCGAGCGGCGGGGTTGCGCCAGTGCACCTCGCCCAGGCGATCGGCCAGCAGGGTCGGGATGGCGTCGTGCTCGGCCAGAAGCGACAGGGAGCGCGCGACATT
This sequence comes from Rubellimicrobium sp. CFH 75288, assembly GCF_009904055.1. Taxonomy (GTDB): domain Bacteria; phylum Pseudomonadota; class Alphaproteobacteria; order Rhodobacterales; family Rhodobacteraceae; genus Rubellimicrobium. The sequence goes on from NZ_WYDP01000001.1 coordinate 99,646, forward strand.
CCGGCAGCGGCGGCGGCGCTGCCCCTCCGCCAGCGCAAGCAGGGCCGCGGTGGCGAACAGGGTGACCCCCAGCAGGGTCAGACCAAGGCGCAGCCAGGACGCCGCGGCGATCGGCGCGGCCGCCAGGGCGAGGCAGCCCGCGACCAGCACGGAGAGCGGCAGGGGGATCGCCAGAGCCGGGCGCGGCGGAAGGGAGATGCCCGGCGAAGGGGGCGGCGCCGGGGGTCGCAGCTCGGCCTCTCCGCCCGGCCGGGAACGGACGGGATGCGGCAGGGGGCCGTCTGGGGGCGTGGCGGGCTGCGTCTGGGGCACGGCACGGGTCCTGTGATCTCCGCACCAGTTGAGCAGACAAGTCCTAACAAACGGTAAATGGAAACGGACCCGACGGCGTCGCCGGCCGAAAACCGTCAGCTCGCGTGTCCCCGGTGCCGCAGGACGGCCTGATAGAAGCCGTCGCGATCCGCGTCGGGCACGACGCGGAACCGGTCCGCGAGCGTCCAGCACCCGCCTGCAAGGAGCGGCCGGATGCGCGCGTCCCCCTCCTCCTCGAGAACGGAGCAGGTGGCGAAGGCCAGCGCCCCGCCGGGCCGGACAAGCCGCGCGGCCTGACCGAGCAGCGAATCCTGCACGGCGGTGAGCCGGTCGAGATCGGCGCGGGTGAGACGCCAGCGGGCGTCGGGGTTGCGCCGCCAAGTGCCGCTGCCCGTGCAGGGCGCATCCACGAGCACGAGGTCGAAGGGCGCTCCCGAGGCCGGGTCGCGCACGCGCCGCACGGCGAGTCCCGCCCGCTCCGCCCGAGCGGGGAGGTCGGCCATGCGGCGCGGGTCGATGTCGTGCGCCACGAGTTCGAGCCGCGCCCGCGCACCCATGGCAAGCGTCTTGCCGCCGCCGCCCGCGCAGAGGTCGAGGACGCGGTCTCCGTCCCGCAGGGGAAGCCGCAGCACCGCCTCCTGCGAGGAGGCATCCTGAAGTTCCACAAGACCGTCACGATAGGGGGCGGTGGCGGTGATCCGGGGGGCGCGGCCGAGGGCCCGCAGCGCGGTCGGCACGCGGGGATCGGGGATCGTGTCCACGCCCTCGGCCGCCAGCCGACGGGCGGCCTCCTCGCGCGTCAGCCGGGAAAGATCGACGCGGAGCGTCACGGGGGCGCGGTGGCGCTGGACCTCGGCCGCGCGGTCGGCGTCGGGGCCGAGCGCCGCGTCCCACAGCGGCAGGAGCCAGTCCGGCAGGTCGAGGCGCACGGCCCGTGGCGCCTCGGCCAGCGCCCGCCCGCCCTCGTCGGCCGAGAGCGGCGCCAGCGCATGACGGCCGCCCGTGAAGATCGTCGCCGGGTCCGTGCCGTCCAGCCGGGCCAGTCCGAGCAGGAGGGCGCGGCCCGTCTCGCCGCCTCCGGCCCAGGCGGCCGAGCGCCGGCGGCGGAGCGCATCAAAGACAAGATCGCGCACCGCGGCCCGATCGCCGGAGCCGGCAAAGCGCGACCGCCGGCCCCAGCCGGTCAGCACCTGCTCGGCCGGCTCGCCTGCCAGGATGCGGTCGAGCAGGCCCGCGGCGGCGGCAACTCGGGCGGCCGGGGTCACGGACGCCGCGGCTCAGCCCAGCCGGTAGTTCGGGCTCTCGCGCGTGATCGTCACGTCGTGGACGTGGCTTTCGCGCAGCCCGGCCGAGGTGATGCGGACAAAGCGGCAGTCGCGGCGCATGGCCTCGATGGTGGCGCAGCCCGTGTAGCCCATGGCGGCGCGCAGCCCGCCCACGAGCTGGTGGATCACCGCCGCGGCCGACCCCTTGTAGGGCACCTGCCCCTCGATCCCCTCGGGCACCAGCTTGTCGGAAGCGGCGTCCTTCTGGAAGTAGCGGTCGGCCGAGCCGCGCGCCATCGCCCCGAGCGAGCCCATGCCGCGATAGGACTTGAAGGACCGCCCGCCATAGAGGATCACCTCGCCGGGGCTCTCGTCCGTGCCGGCGATCATGGAGCCCACCATCGCGCAGGAGGCGCCCGCCGCGATGGCCTTGGCGAAATCGCCCGACATCTTGATGCCGCCATCCGCGATCACCGGCACGTCGCCCGCCACCGCGGCCGCGTCCATGATCGCGGTGAGCTGCGGCACGCCCACCCCCGCGACCATCCGCGTGGTGCAGATGGAGCCGGGGCCGATCCCGACCTTGACCCCGTCGGCGCCCGCGTCGATCAGCGCCCGCGTCCCCTCGGCCGTCGCCACGTTGCCGGCGATCACCTGCACCTCGTTGGAGAGCGCCTTGAGGCGGCTCACGGCCCGGGCCACGCCTTCGGAATGGCCGTGGGCGGTGTCCACCACGACGATGTCCACCCCTGCCTCGATCAGGGCCTCGGACCGCTCGTGGCCGGCATCGCCCACGGTGGTGGCCGCGGCGACGCGCAGGCGGCCCAGCGCGTCCTTGCAGGCGATCGGGTTCAGCACCGCCTGTTCGCTGTCCTTGAGCGTCAGAAGGCCCGTGAGCCGCCCCTGCGCATCGGTGATGAGGAGCTTCTCGATGCGGCGCGCCTTCATCAGCGAGCGCGCCTCGTCGAGATCCGCAGGCTCCTGGAGCATGGCGAGGTTGTCGGCGGTCATCATCACCCGGACCGGCGTCCGCTCGTCCGAGGCAAAGCGCATGTCGCGGTTGGTCAGGATGCCGACGACGCGCCCGCCTTCGTCCACCACGGGAAATCCGGTGACGGAGAAGCGCTCCATCAGGGCGCGCGCGTCGGCCAGCGTCTGGTCGGGGCGCAACGTGATGGGCGCGTCCACCACGCCCGAGACGAAGCGCTTGACGGCACGCACCTCGGCGGCCTGCGCCTCGGGGTCGAGGTTGCGGTGGATGACGCCGATGCCGCCCGCCTGGGCCATGGCGATGGCCATGCGCGCCTCCGTCACCGTATCCATCGCGGCCGACAGGAGCGGGATGTTCATGGCGATCCCGCGCGTCGCCCGCGTCCGCGTGTCGGCGGTCGAGGGCAGGACGGAGGAGGCGGCGGGGACCAGCAGCACGTCGTCGAAGGTCAGGGCCTCGCGAATCTCCATGGGTGCCTCCTGCGCGTGATGGCGCGTCATGCCATGCGGCCCGGGGGGACGCAAACGGCCGCGCCTGCGGCGAATCCGGGCCTTGCGGGAGACGCGGGCCGGGCTAGACACGCGAGGTCAGCCGCAAAGGGAGCGCCGCCGTGACCGCCCAGCCCCTCGCCGACGCGCCGGCCCTCGCGCGGGAAGCGCTGGTGATCTTCACCCCCTCCGGCAAGAGGGGCCGGTTTCCCGTGGGAACGCCGGTGCTGCAGGCGGCGCGCAGCCTCGGGGTGGATCTCGACTCGGTCTGCGGGGGACGGGGGATCTGCTCCAAGTGCCAGGTCGCGCCCCAGTTCGGCGAGTTTCCCAAGCACGGCGTCACCGTGGCGGCGGACGCTCTCAGCGCATGGAACGCGGTCGAAGCCCGCTACGACCGGGTGCGCGGCCTGCCCCCGGGACGGCGTCTGGGCTGCCAGGCACGGATCGAGGGCGATGTGGTCATCGACGTGCCGCCCGAGAGCCAGGTCCACCGGCAGGTCGTGCGCAAGGCCGCCGACGACCGTCCCGTCGTCATGGACCCCGCCACCCATCTGCGCCTGGTGGAGGTGGAGCCCCCCGACATGCACGAGCCGCGCGGCGATCTCGAACGGCTCTCGGAGGCGCTGCGCCGCCAGTGGGGCATCGAGGCCGTCACCGCGCCCCTGCCCGTCCTGTCGCGCCTTCAGACCGCGCTGCGCAAGGGCGAGTGGCAGGTGACGGTCGCGCTCTGGACCGGGGGGGCGGGACCGGCGGTCGTGCTCGACCTCTGGCCCGGCTTCTTCGAGGGACCGCTCTACGGGCTCGCGGTGGATGTGGGATCGACCACCATCGCGGCGCATCTGACGAACCTCTCGGACGGGAGCGTGCGGGCGAGCGCGGGGGTGATGAACCCCCAGATCCGCTTCGGCGAGGATCTGATGAGCCGCGTCTCCTATGCCATGATGAACCCCGGCGGGGACCGCGAGATGACGCGGGCGGTGCGCGAGGCGATCGACGGGCTGGCGCAATCGCTCGCGGCCGAGGCCGGGATCGAGGGGCGCGCCATCGTCGAGGCGGTGTTCGTCTGCAACCCGGTGATGCACCACCTGCTTCTGGGCATCGACCCGGTGGAGCTGGGGCAGGCGCCCTTTGCGCTGGCCACCGGGGGGGCGCTCGACCTGGAGGGGCGCGACCTCGGGCTGGGCTCGGTGAACGAGGCGGCGCGCGTTCATGTCCTGCCCTGCATCGCGGGCCATGTGGGCGCGGACGCGGCCGCCGTGGCGCTGGCCGAGCGGCCCGACCTGTCGGAGGACCTGGTGCTGGTCGTGGACGTGGGCACCAATGCGGAAATCCTGCTCGGGGACCGCTCGGGGGTGCTGGCCTGCTCCTCGCCCACGGGGCCGGCCTTCGAGGGGGCGCAGATCAGCGCGGGCCAGCGTGCCGCCCCCGGCGCCATCGAGCGCGTCCGCATCGACCCCGCGACCGGGGAGCCGCGATTCCGCGTCATCGGCTGCGACCTGTGGTCCGACGAGCCGGGCTTTGCCGAGGCGGTGGGGCCGGGGGGCGTCACGGGCATCTGCGGGTCGGGCATCATCGAGGCGGTGGCCGAGATGCGCCTCGCGGGGCTGGTGGACCGGGCCGGGCTGATCGGATCGGCCGAGCAGACGGGCAGCGCCCGCTGCGTGCCGCAGGGGCGCACCCATGCCTACCTGCTGCACGACGCGACCGCCGCCGGGGGCCCGCGCATCCTGGTCACGCAGGGCGACATCCGGGCGATCCAGCTCGCCAAGTCGGCGCTCTATGCCGGGGCGCGGCTGCTGATGGACGCGCGCGGGGTGGAGCGGGTGGACCGCGTGGTGCTGGCCGGAGCCTTCGGTGCGCACATCTCGCCGCTGCATGCCACGATCCTGGGCATGATCCCGGACGTGCCGGAAGGGGCCGTGCGCAGCGCCGGCAATGCCGCCGGCACGGGGGCGCGGATCGCGCTCTGCTCGGTCGCGGCGCGGCGCGAGGCGGCGGCGCTGGTCCGGCGCATCCAGAAGATCGAGACCGCGATCGAGCCCCGGTTCCAGGAGCATTTCGTGGCCGCCAACGCGATCCCGCACGCGACGGACCCGTTCCCGCATCTGGCTGCGCGCGTGGCCCTGCCCGAGCCCTCCTTCAACGCGGGCGGGGCGGCGGAGGGTGGCCGACGGCGGCGGCGGGGCTGAGGAGCCGCGCACCCTCGCGCCCGGCAGCGGTATGATGACCCGGGGGCACGCGGCCCCGCAGGGAGGAATGCCATGTCCGTGGCCAAGATCATCGAATTGTCGAGCCGCTCGGCACAGAGCTTCGAAGATGCGATCCGTCAGGGGATCGCGCGCGCGTCGCGCACGCTGCACGGGATCACGGGTGCCTGGGTCAAGGAGCAGCACGTGGAGGTGCAGGACGGGCGCGTCACTGGCTTTCGCGTCAACATGATGGTGACCTTCGTCCTGCGCGACGGCGACGACGACTGAGGGCCTTGCGGGCGGGGCCGGCGCTGCGCTATGTCGGCCCCGCGCGGGTGTAGCTCAATGGTAGAGCAGCAGCTTCCCAAGCTGACGACGAGGGTTCGATTCCCTTCACCCGCTCCAGCCCTTCCGTCCCGCCTTCCCTCGCGCTAGTCCTCCCCCCGAGGCCGGACAGGGAGGACCGTATGAGCCACGACATCCAGCGCATCGAGCCGGGGCCGCGCATGAGCCAGGCGGTGATCCACGGGGGCGTGGCCCATCTGGCCGGGCAGGTCGGGGCGCCGGGCGCCAGCGTGGCCGAGCAGACCCGCGCCGTGCTGGCCGAGATCGACCGCCTGCTCGCGGCCTGCGGCACCTCGAAGAGCCGCCTGCTGACGGCGCAGATCTGGCTCGCGGACATGGCCGCCTTCGAGGAGATGAACGCGGTCTGGGATGCCTGGATCGACCCGGCGAACCCCCCCGCCCGCTGGACCGGAGAGGCGCGGCTGGCCACGCCAGACTACAAGGTGGAGATCATCGTCACGGCGGCGGTGGGATGATCCGCGGGGGCGCGCTCCTGCTCGCGCTGGCGCCCGCCCTTGCGGCGGCGCAGGAGCCGGCCCTTCTCGACTGCGCGACCGAGGGCGGCGAGGCGTTCCGGGTGCTGCTGTGGCAGCCCTCGGCGGACGGCCCGCTCCATTGCGTGGAGTGGCTGGACCTGGAGGACGTGGCGCCCTGCGCGCCGCAGGGCGGCTGGGGGCTGACCGATCCGGACGCGCCAGGCGTCCTCGCCTCCGTGGCCACCGATTCGCGCGTGGCCGCCGCCCATCCGGGGCCCAAGTTCTTCGCGCGCGTCGGTCCGTCCGAGTTCGTGGCCTCGGCCTCCTCGGGGCCGGGAATGCCGCTCGCCCTCGAGGTGCATGGCGACACGTTCTGGCGGTTGCGCATGACGCTCGGGGGAGACGGTTCGATCTTCACCCGCACGGGCGAGCGGCCGTTCCACTGCGCCCGCCGCTGAGGCGCGCCCTCACAGCCCGTGCTGGCGCAAAAAGGCCACGAGCGCGGCGGTGGAGCCGTCCTTGCCTGCGGTCCCCTCGCGCCCCTCCACCATGGGCAGGAGCGCCCCGGCCAGTTCCTTGCCGAGTTCCACCCCCCACTGGTCGAACGAGTTGATCCCGAGCACGACCCCTTCCACGAACACGCGGTGCTCGTAGAGGGCGATGATCTGGCCCAGCGTGAACGGGTCGAGCCGCGGATAGGCCAGCGTGACCGAAGGGCGGTTGCCCGGAAAGGTGCGGTGCCGCGCCTGCCGGTCCAGCTCGGCGCCCGCGAGGCCCCTGGCCTCCAGCATCGCGCGCGCCTCGGTCTCGGTCCGGCCGCGCAGCAGCGCCTCGGACTGGGCGAGGCAGTTGGCCACAAGCAGGCGGTGCTGGTGCTCGAGCCCCTCCTCGTGGCCCTCGGCCGCGACCAGGAACTCGCAGGGGACGATGCGGGTGCCCTGGTGGATGAGCTGGTAGAAGGCGTGCTGGCCGTTGGTGCCGGGCTCGCCCCAGACGACGGGGCCGGAATGGACCGAGAGGGGCGAGCCGTCCATCGCCACGCCCTTGCCGTTCGATTCCATCTCGAGCTGCTGGAGATAGGCGGGCAGGCGCATCAGGCGGTTGTCGTAGGGAAGGACTGCGCGCGTGGCATGGCCGCAGACCTGGTTGTGCCACAGGCCCACGAGGGCGAGCAGCGCGGGCAGGTTCTCCTCCCAGGGCGCGGCGCGGAAATGGAGGTCCATCGCCTGCCCGCCGCGCAGGAAGGCGCGGAACGCCTCGGGGCCCACCGCGATCATCAGGGACAGGCCGATCGGCCCCCAGACCGAGTAGCGCCCGCCGACCCAGTCCTCGAAGCCGAACACCCGCTCGGGCGGGATGCCGAAGGCGGCCGTGCGGTCGAGTGCCGAGGAGAGCGCGACGAACTGGGCGGCCGGCTTCTCCACATGATCCGACAGCCAGGCCCGCGCGGTCGCGGCATTGGCCATGGTCTCCTGCGTGGTGAAGGTCTTGGAGGCGACGATGACCAGCGTGCGCCGCGGGTCGCAGGCGGACAGCGCGTCGGCGATGTCGGCCGGGTCCACGTTGGAGACGAAATGCGTCCGGGGGCCGTCCGCATAGGGCGCGAGCGCAAGCGTGGCCATCTTGGGCCCGAGGTCCGAGCCGCCGATGCCGATGTTGACGACATCCGTGTAGCGGCCCCCCGGCCCCGCCTCGCGCCCCTCGCGGACCGCGGCGGCGAAGCGCTCCATCCGCGCGAGCGTGTCGCGCACGCCGGGCATGACGTCCTGCCCGTCCACCATGACCGGGCCGCCATCGAGGTTGCGCAGGGCCGTGTGCAGGACGGCGCGGCCCTCGGTCTCGTTGATCCTGTCGCCGCGGAACATCGCCTCGCGCCGGTCGGCCACGCGTGCCTCGTCGAGCAGGCGCAGCAGCAGGCGGCGGCCCTCGTCGTCGATGCTGGTCTTGGACCAGTCGAGCAGCAGGTCCCCCGCGCGGGCGGAGAAGCGCCCGGCCCGGTCGGGATCGGCCTCGAACAGCGACAGGATGGACCGGTCGCGGGTGGCGGCGTGGTGGCGCTTCAGGTCGTCCCACATGCTCAGCTCTCCGCCCAGTGGACCACGGTGCCCTTGAGGACGGCGGCGACGGGCGCCTCCTCGGGCGGCAACGAGCGGGCCCGTTCCAGCGCCTCCCGCTTCTCGGGGCCGGTGATGACCAGATGACGCGCGATCGCCCCTCCGATGACGCGCGCCGAGAGGGTGATGCGCGGTTCCTCGGCGCCCGGCGCGCGCATCGGCACAAGGATGGCCTCGCCGTGGAGCGCCTCCTGCAGGCGGTCCGCACCCGGAAAGATCGACGCCACGTGCATGTCCTCGCCCATGCCCAGCAGGCAGGTCGTCAAGGGTAGAACCGCGGCGATCGGGGCGGACAGGAGCGGGATGGCCTCCTCGGGCGTCGGCGTGTCGGCATGGAGCGGAAGGTAGCGGGCCGCCGCCGCGTGGCCGGTCAGCAGGCGCTGGCGCAGCAGGCGGGTGTTGGACCGCGGATGATCCTCGGGCACCCAGCGCTCGTCGGTCAGCAGCACCGAGACCCGGTCCCATTCCAGATCCGCGGCGCAGAGCGAGTCGAAGATCGGGCCCGGCGTGCGCCCCCCCGGCACCGCGATGGCGGCGCTGTCGCCGGCATTGAGCGCCTGGCGCAGCTCTCCGGCGAGGCGCTGGGCGATCTCGATCATCATCATCTCGGAATCGGCATAGGTGACGAGTTCCATGGCCCCTCCGCGACTCGGTCGCCCCCTGGCGCCCGGCGGAAGCTAGCGCCGCCCATCCGGCACGGCCAGCCCCAGCCTGCGGCGCGTTAACGGTTCCTTAGGACCTTTGCGGCAGAGTGGGCGCGGAAGGGCGATTCGATTCGACGGGCGGTAGCGGCATGGAACAGGGAGGGGCAGCGGGTCCGGGGGGCGGGATGCCGCTCCGGCTGACCACCGGCGGGCGCATCCTGGCGCGGCTCGACGACATCGCCGCGCGGCTGGGGTCACGGCCGGACGACGGGGATTGGACACGGGCGATGGCAGAGATGGAGGCGCGCCTGTCCGCCCAGATCGCCATGCAGGGCGAAATCATCGACGCGCTGGTGGCGGAGCGGGGCGCGCCCGCCGCCGGCGGCGACCTCGCCGCACGGCAGGAGCGGCTGGAACGCCGCCTTGCGGCCATCGAGGATGCGGTGGCCGGGCTGGAGGGGCCGGTTCCGGCGCTGATCCTGCGCTGCGCGGAACGGATCGGCGCCGTGGCGGCCCGGCTGACGGAAGGCACGTCACCCGGCCCCGCCGACGACACCCTCAGGCCGGGTCGGGTGGGCGGCGCCCTCGGCCTTCTTGTGGCGCGGCTCGGGGAACTCGATGCGGCGCTGGGCGACGGCCCGCGCCCGGCGCCCGCCGAAGCGCCCGCCTCTCCCGCGCCGGCGACCGACGACCTTGGGGACGACCTGGCGGAGGCCGTCCGGCGCGCCCTGTCACCGGGGGGGCCAGACGGGACCGAGGGGGACGGGGGGCGTGTCGTGGGGGCCGATCAGATCGCCGACCGCGCGTTGACGAACACGGCATAGAGCGAGGTGGTGGCCGCAATGAACAGACGATGCCCGCGGGACCCCCCGAAGCAGAGATTGGCCACGCGCTCGGGGACCAGGATGCGGCCCAGCAGGTCGCCGTCCGGGTGGAACACATGCACACCGTCGGCGGCCGAGCACCAGACATGCCCCTTGGCATCGACCCGCAATCCGTCGGGTGGTCCGGGCTCCACCCGGGCCCATTCGCCGCCGCCCCTGAGGCGACCGGACCCGTCCAGGTCGAACGCGCGCAGGATCGAGGGGACGGACGGATCGTGGCTCGATCCGCTTTCGGCGACATAGAGGCGGCGGCCGTTGGGTGAAAAGGCCAGGCCGTTCGGCTGGACGAAATCGGACGCCATGCGCTCCGGCTCGCCGCCCTCGGACGCGATGCGGTAGAGCCCGCGGGCATCCTGCTCGGGATCGGCCTCGAAGCCCTCGTAGTCCGACAGGATGCCGTAGGTCGGGTCGGTGAACCAGATGGCGCCGTCGGCGGCGACGACCACGTCGTTGGGCGAGTTGAGCCGCCGCCCCGCGAACCGCTCGGCCAGGACGGTGATGCGGCCGTCATGCTCCCACCGCACCACGCGCCGCCCCCCGTGCTCGCAGGACACGAGACGCCCTTCCCGGTCGCGGGTGTGCCCGTTCGTGTAGCCGGCCGGGGCATGGAAGGGCACCAGCCCCCCCTGCTCGGTCCAGGCCATGATGCGGTCGTTCGGGATGTCGCTCAGCAGGAGGGTGCGGAGCATCGGAAACCAGACCGGCCCCTCGGCCCAGCGCAGGCCGGAGCCCAGGCATTCGAGCCGGGCCGAGGGCTGGATCAGGGCGCGAAAGCGCGGATCGTGCTCGACATAGGTCACGGTGCTCCTCCCCCGGCTGCCGGACCCTTCTAGCGGCTTCCCCGGTGCGGTGCGAAGCGGCAAGTTTTCCGGGAGAGAGCGACCTCCGCGCGCAGAGCGGGCGCGCAGACCCGCAGGGGGCGAAAATCCGTCGCAGCACCGGCGCTAGCGTCGGGCGGCAATCGTGACGGAGGATCCATGCGGATCACGCCCTTCTCCTCCCGGCCCCGCCCTGTGCTCGGGGGCCAGCGCGGCGCCGTGGCGGCCGCCCATCCGCTGGCGACGGCCGCGGGACAGCGCCTGCTCATGGAGGGCGGGAGCGCGGTGGACGCGCTGGTGGCCGCGCAGGCCGCCCTCTGCGTTCTCGCCCCCGATGCCTGCGGACTGGGCGGCGATGCCTTCGCACTCGTGCGCGAGCCGGGGGGCCGGGTCCTCGCGGTCAACGGCGCGGGCCCCTCGGCCCGTCGCGCGGATGCGATGGCGACATCTGGGGGCGCGTCCGTCACCGTGCCGGGTCTGGTCGATGCCTGGATCGCGCTTCACGGCCGCTGGGGGCGCCGCCCGCTCGAGGCCGTTCTCGCCCCGGCCGTCGGTCTGGCCGAGGCGGGGTTTGAGGTGAGTCCGGCGCTCGTTGCGGCGCGGACGGCGCAGGAGGCGCGGCTGCTCGCCGGGGGGGCGGGGGAATGGGCCCTTCTGCGGCTGGGATCCGGCGACCGCTTCGTCCAGCCCGCGCTGGCCCGCCTTCTGCGGGCAATCGGTCGCGAGGGGCGCGCAGCCTTCCACGAGGGCCCCATGGCCGAGGCGATCGCGCGCGCCGTGGCCGAGGCCGGAGGCCGTCTCGACGCGGAAGACCTTCGGGCCGAGGTAGCTCAGCTGGCCGAGCCGCTGCGCGTGGAATGGGGGGACATTCGCATCCACGTTCAGCCGCCCGCCTCGCAGGGGGTGCTGCTGGCCCTGGCGCTTCACGGCTGGCGCCGGGGCGGATGGGACGGCGCAGCACCGCTCGACCATCTGGGCGTCGAGCTGACCCAGGCCGCCTTTGCGCTGCGCGACGACGCGGCCGAGGGCGCGGCGCTGTTCGACCGCCTCCCCGACGTGGATCCGGAGCGGGCCAGCCGCCGCGGCGGACCCCGCGCCTATCTCCACACCGCCGGGGTGGCCTGCGCCGATGCGGAGGGTCTGGTCGTCTCGTCGCTCCTCAGCGTGTTCGACGATTTCGGCTCCGGGGTCTTCGTGCCGGAAGGCGGGTTCACGCTAAACAACCGGGCAGGCGGGTTCACGAGCGGCGCCAACGCCTTCGCGCCTGGCAAGCGACCCGTCCACACGCTCGCCCCGGCCCTGATCGAACATCCGGACGGCGTCGCGGCGCTGTCCACCCCCGGTGCGGACGGCCAGGTGCAGACCCTGCTGCAGGTGATCCTGCGCTGGCTCGTGCGACAGGACGATCTGGCGAGCGCAGTGGACGCGCCTCGCTGGCGCAGCGAGGACGGACGCCTGCTGGTCGAGCGCGGCCATGAGGCGACGGCCGATCTGCGCGCCCGCGGCCATGCGGTCGAGGAGGTCGCGCCCGGCGACATCCGCTTTGGCGCCGTCACGGCCGCGGGGCTGAGCGGGGCCACCCCCTGGTCGCTGGGGGACTGGCGACGCACGACCTGGGCGGGGGTGGCGTGAGGTCAGCGCAGCAGGGCCGCTGCGGCCCCGGCATAGATGGCGACGCAATCGAGCAGGTCGGCCCGGTGGACGAAATCGTCCGGTCCGGCGGCGAGGGTCGGTTGCGGACCGAAGCAGACCGCCGGCACCCCCAGACTGCGCCAGCGCGCGGCATCGGACGCCGGCAGACGCGTCACGTCCAGAGGGGGGCGGCCGCGCAGGCGGGCCGCTGCTTCGCGGACCGCGCAGGCAGGGGCCGAGGCCGGATCGGACCAGTTCGGCTCCCATCCCTTGACCTCCTCCCAGGAGAGGGGGTGTTCCCGGGTCAGGGCATCGAGCCTGCTGGCGATCGCCTCCCGCGTCAGGCCCGGAGGAATGCGCAGGTCGAGCCACGCCTCCGCCTCGGACATGGCCTGGCTGTGGCCGGCCCCGCCGCGCAGATGACCCACATTGACCGACAGCCGCATCCCTTCGGCGTTCCCCGCATGGTCGAGAGACCGCAGCGGCGGGGCGGCGCGGATCTCGTTCCAGGCATCGGCCGCGACCAGGGCGGCCGCGAGGCGTGCGGCCGCGGAGCTGCCGCGCGTGGTCAGCATCCCCTGCCCGCTCCGTCCGGCCGCGCGCAGCCGGACCCACATGAGACCCTTTTCGGCGACGGCGAGGTTCATCGCCCCCGGTCCCTCGCCGCAGATCAGGGCGTCGCCCCTCAGATCCGGCCGCTGCGCGAGCAGATGGGCGGCCCCATGGGGACCGAAGACGCATTCGTCCGCCACAAGACTGAGCACGAGAGTGCCCCGCCAGCGGTCCCGCGACACTGCAAGGCGCCGAACGGCGAGGATCATGGCCGCCGCCGCGCCCTTCATGTTGCCGGTTCCCAGTCCGTGAAGGCGCCCCTCCCGCTCCGTCAGGTCGAGCGGAGGCACGCTCCAGGCTGCGGGGTCGCCGGGTGGAACGGTATCCAGATGGGCGTTGAGGTGGATCGAGGGCCCCTCGCCGTTCGCGAGGATCACCAGAAGGTTGGGCTTGGTCGGCTCGGCCGCGACGACCTCGACCGGCAGGCCGGCCAGAGCGGCCTGCGCCACCCGGACCGGTCCGGTCGTATCTCCCGGCGGGTTGACGCTCTCGGCGCGGACGAGGGCGCGCAGCAGCGCCACGGCCTGATCTGCCTCCGCGGCATCGGCTCGTCTGTCGATCATCGGTCGACCCTTTCGATCATCCGTTCGGGACCTAGCGGGACAGGGACAGGAGAATTTCCATGACAGCACCGCTTCTGAGGGACAGGACCGCGCTGATCACGGGCGCTGGCCGGGGAATCGGGCTGGCCGTGGCCCAGGCCATGGCCGAACATGGCGCTCGGGTGATCCTCGCCGATCTCGCTCCCGATGCCGCGGCAACCGGTATCGCGGGGGCTCGCGCGGTCGCGCTCGATGTGACGGACGAAGCGGCGACCGAAGCGGCCTTCGACCGGCTCGCGGCCGAGGGGTGGCTGCCGGACATCGTCGTCCCAAACGCGGGCATCCTTCATCTGGAGGGCGTGGAGACGCTGCCGGCGGACCGTTTCCGCGCCGTCGTCGATGTCAACCTGACCGGTGCGTTCCTGACGGCGAGAGCCGCGGCCCGCCGCATGGTCGCGGACGGCCGGATCATCTTTACCGCGTCCCTGTTCGGCCTGAGGGGAGGGGCGCAGAACGCCGCCTACTCGGCCTCGAAATTCGGAATGGTGGGCCTGATGGAGAGCATGGCGGCAGATCTGGCGCCCAGGGGAATCCTCGTCAACTGCGTGGCACCGGGCCAGATCGAGACGGACATGATGACCAAGCTGGTGCAGGACCGCCTGGCGATGGGCCTGCCCGACCCGCGCGAGCGGCTGCGGGCGCGCATCCCGCTCGGACGGCTGGGCAGCGCGGCAGAACTGGCCGGGACCTATGTCTGGCTTGCCTCGCCGCTCGCCACCTATGTCACGGGTCAGACGATCACCGTGGATGGCGGCTGGCAGGTGGGCTGACGGGTGTCACTCCGCTTCCTCGCCCGAGTCGATGGGCAGGTCGAAGCCCACCTTGACGCGGTCCATCACGACCATCGTCTCGAAGCGGCGCACGTTGCGGTTCGAGAACAGGAAGCGCTCCACGAAGGCGTCATAGGCTTCCATGGACCGTGCGGTGAGGATCAGCACGAAATCCGCCTGGCCGGTGACATAGTAGCACTGCATGATCTCGGGCATCTCGCGGACGGCGCGCTTGAACTCGGAAATCACGTCCGAGTGCTCGCGCTCGAGCGTCACCGTCACGAGCATGGTGATGCGCCGGCCGACGGCGCGCGGGTCGATAACGGCGATCTCGGCCTGGATGACGCCCGACTCGCGCAGCGCGGCGAGGCGGCGATGGCAGGCCGACGGCGACAGACCGACGCGTTCGCTCAGTTCGGCGGCCGTGATGCGCGCGTTGCGCTGCACCTGCGCCAGGATCTTGCGGTCGAAGGCGTCCAGTCCCATGCGGGACGTTTTCCACCGGACGTGCATTCGAGCGCAAGAAGGTTTCTGCTTTGCGCAGAAGTCGGGAAATCGCACTCCCCCTGCCCCGCCTAGGCTTGGAGGGCGGCGCGAGAGCCGCAGCAGCCGATCAGGACCGCGCCGTTTCCATGCAGCTTTCCCGTGACGACCTTCTCGCCGCCTATCGCACGATGCGGACCATCCGCGAGTTCGAGAGCCGCGTTCACGCGGAGGCGCAAGCCGGCAGGGTGCCCGGCTCCACCCATCTCTATGCCGGGCAGGAGGCGGTGGCGACCGGCGTGTGCATGGCCCTGCGCGAGGGCGACACGATCGCCTCGACCCACCGGGGGCACGGGCATTGCATCGCCATGGGCCTCGATGTCGGGCCGATGATGGCCGAGATCCTGGGCAAGGCGACCGGCACCTGCAAGGGCAAGGGCGGGTCGATGCACATCGCCGATCTCGAAAAGGGGATGCTGGGCGCCAACGGCATCGTGGGCGGCGGGCCGCCGCTGGTCTGCGGCGCGGCCTTGGCTGCCAAGACGCTGGGGACGGGGGCGGTCTCGGTCTGCTTCTCGGGCGACGGGGCGGTGAACCAGGGCACGACGGCCGAGTCCCTGAACCTGTCGATGGTCTGGACGCTGCCCGTGATCTTCGTGGTCGAGGACAACGGCTGGGGCGAGGCGACCTCGGCCGAGTTCGCGGTGGCGGGCGACATCGTTGAGCGCGCCAGGGGCTACGGGATGCCGGCCGTGCGGGTGGACGGCCTGTCGCTGACCGAGGTGCACGAGGCCGCGCGCGAGGCGGTCGGACGCGCGCGCGAGGGGGGCGGGCCGTCGCTCCTCCACGTCAAGACGGAGCGGTTCTTCGGCCATTTCAACGGCGACGTGGACACCTATCGCTCGGAGGCGTGGAAGGCCGAGCAGCGCGCCAACCGCGACTGCATCCTGCGCTTTCGGGCGATGGCGACCGAGGCGGGGCTGGTCGCGGCGGAGGATCTGGACTCCATCGACCGCGAGGTGGCGGCCCTTCTGGACGAGGCCGTGCGCGCCGCCCGCGCCGCGCCTGAGCCGGACCCCGCGCGCGTGCTGACCACGGATGTCTATGTCTCCTACGAGGGGCGCCTCTGATGCCGCAGAAGACCTTTCGCGCCGCGCTGAACGAGGCGCTGCACCAGGAGATGGCGGCCGACCCGCGCGTTGTGATCTTCGGCGAGGACATCACCGGGGGCGTGGGGGGCGACGGCGAAGCGGATGCCTGGGGCGGGGCGTTCGGCGTCTCCAAGGGCCTTCTGGCGAAGTTCGGCCCCGAGCGGGTGCTGGACACGCCGATCAGCGAGTCGGCCTTTGTCGGCGCGGCGGCGGGGGCCGCGCTGATGGGCCTGCGCCCGGTGGTCGAGATCATGTTCGTGGACTTCATCGGCGTCTGCCTCGATCAGGTGATGAACCAGGCGGCCAAGTTCCGCTACATGTTCGGGGGCAAGGCGCGCACGCCGATGGTGCTGCGCGCGACCTTCGGGGCCGGCGCGCGCTCGGCCTCGCAGCACAGCCAGGCGCTTTATCCGATCTTCACCCACATTCCCGGCCTCAAGGTCGTCGTGCCCTCCAATCCGGCCGACGCGAAGGGCCTCCTGATCCAGGCGATCCGGGACGACGACCCGGTGATCTTCCTCGAGCACAAGATGCTCTACGACACGGTGGGCGAGGTGCCGGACAAGCCCTATGTCACGCCCTTCGGCGAGGCGCGGGTGGTGCGCGAGGGGGATGACGTCACGATCGTGGCGCTGGGCCGGATGGTGGGCCGCGCGGAGGAGGCGGCGCGGACGCTGGCGGCCGAGGGCATCCAGGCGACGATCCTCGACCCGCGCACGACCTCGCCGCTCGACGCCGACACGATCCTCGAATTCGCGGAGGAGACGGGACGCGTCGTGGTCGTGGACGAGGCCAATCCCCGCTGCGGCATGGCCGCCGACATCGCGGCCCTGGTGGCGGAGGAGGCGTTCGGAGCGCTGAAGGCGCCGATCCTGAAGGTCACGCCGCCCCACACGCCCGTTCCCTATGCGCCCTCGCTCGAGGACGCCTATCTGCCGGACGCCGCCCGCATTGCCGAGGCCGCGCGCCGGGCCGCGAGGTATCAGGCATGACCGCCGACAACCGCATCCGCATCGTCACCATGCCCAAATGGGGCATGACGATGACCGAGGGAAAGGTCTCTGCCTGGCTCAAGGAGCCGGGCGACCCCGTCGAGCCGGGCGAGGAGCTGCTCGAGGTCGAGACCGAGAAGATCGCGAACGCCGTCGAGGCACAGGAGAGCGGCGTGCTGCGCCGGATCCTCGTTCAGCCGGGCCAGACAGCCCCTTGCGGCGCCCCTCTCGCCCTGATCGCGGAGGCGGACGTGACGGAGGCGGAGCTGGACGCGGTGGCCGAGGGCGCGGAGTCGGCTGTTGCGGAGGGAGGCGGCCTCTCGACGGCGCGCGTGGATGCGGGCGGCCTGTCGCTGCGCGTGACGAGCGCGGGCGGTGGCGAGGGCGCGCCGCTGATCCTGCTCCACGGCTTCGGCTCGGATGCGGGGGCGTGGATGTTCGTCCAGGAGGCGCTGGCGCAGGGGCGTGCGGTGCATGCGATCGACCTGCCGTCGCACGGGGATTCGGACGTGGATGCCGGCGTGGCGACGCTGGAGGCGCTGGCCGAACGGGTCGGCGCCGCGGTGGACGCGCTGACGGACGGGCCGCTGCATCTGGCAGGCCACTCGCTGGGCGGACGGATCGCGCTGCGCCTGGCGGCGCGGCGGGGCAAGAGGGTCCGGTCCCTGACGCTGATCGCGCCGGCAGGAATGGGCGGCGGCCCGGTCAGCCGCGACTTCGTGGACGGGTTCCTGCGTGCCGACAAGCGCCGGCCGATGAAGGAGGCGCTGCGTCTGCTGGTCGCGGACGAGGGGGCCGTGACCTCCGAGATGGTGGAGCGGGCGCTCGCCGCCAAGAGGATCGACGGCGCGCAGGAGGCACTGGAGGCCATCGCCGCGGCGTGTCTGGGGGATAATGCGCCCGAGGGGGTGGCCGAGGACCGCGCCGCGATCTCGGCGCCTGTGCTGGTCCTTTGGGGAGCGGAGGACCGGGTGATCGCCCCGCCTGCCGAAGGGGCGGAGGTCCTGGAGGGCGTGGGCCACCTGCCGCAGATGGAGGCGGCAAGCCGGATTGCCGCGCGCATGGCCCGCCACCTGGAGGGCGCGGAATGAGCCTGCCGGGCCTCGTGGGGGGGGAGCATGTGGGGCTGACGGTGCCGGACCTGGAGGAGGCGCATCGCTTCCTCGTGGACGTGCTAGGCGCGCGCATGGTCTTCGACGGGGGCGCGATTGGGGACCCGGACGTCATGACGCGCGTCTTGGGCGCGCAGGCGGGCGACCGGGCGCGCTACCGCTTCTACCGGCTGGGGATCGGGCTGAACCTGGAGGTGTTCGAGTACGAGACCGCCGACGACCCGGGGCGCCATCCGGGCAACCATCAGGCGGGAGGGCATCACCTCGCGCTCTATGTGGAGGACATCGGCGCGGCGGTGGCGCATCTGAGGGCCCACGGGGTCCCCGTGGACGACCCCGAACATATCGAGGATGGGCCGGCCGCGGGCTCTGACTGGGTGTATTTCCGGGCGCCCTGGGGCCTGCAGATGGAGCTGGTCAGCTATCCGGGCGGCAAGGCCTACGAGAAGGGGGCGGAGGTGACGCTCTGGAACCCCCGCTTTCCCGAGCGATGAGGACGATCATGACCGCGACACCCCTGCCCGTCCGGCAGGCCGAGGCGCGCCACGCGCACAACGCCGCCGCCCGTCCGACGCTCACCCCGGAGGTCGAGGCGCTGCTGACGGAGGCCGAGCATCAGGCGGCGCGGCGCGAGATCACCTCGTGGCCCGGATACGCGCCGACGCCGGTGGTGGGCCTGCGCGGCGTGGCCGCGGCCGCGGGCGTGGCGGAGGTCCTCTACAAGGACGAGGCACACCGGTTCGGGCTGGGCTCGTTCAAGGCGCTGGGCGGGGCCTATGCGGTGCTGCGGCTCCTCAAGGACATCCTGGCGGCCGAGGGGCACGGGGACGTGTCGGCGCAGGATCTGATCGCCGGGCGTCTGCGCGATCGGGTGGCGCGCGAAACCGTGGTCTGCGCGACGGACGGCAACCACGGCCGGTCGGTCGCCTGGGGGGCGCGGATGTTCGGCTGCGCCTGCCGCATCTACATCCACGAGAACGTGTCGGAAGATCGCGAGGCCGCCATCGCCGCCTATGGCGCGACGATGGTGCGCCTGCCGGGCGACTATGACGCGAGCGTGCGCGCGGCGGCCCGCGATGCCGAAGCGAACGGCTGGCACCTGGTGGCCGACACCAATGCGGGCGGCGGGTCCGACCGGGTGCCGAACTTGGTCATGCAGGGCTACACGCTGATCGTGGACGAGCTGATCGACCAGCTGCCCGAGCCGCCGACGCATGTGTTCGTGCCGGCCGGCGTGGGCGGACTGGCCGCCGCCATCGCAGGCCGCTGGGCCGTCAGGGCAGGCGCCGAGCGGCCACGGATCGTCGTCGTCGAGCCCCTGGTGGCCGATTGCGTCTTTCGCGCGCTGCGCGACGGGGTGCCGCGCCCGGTGGAGGGCGACGTCAACAGCTTCATGGCCTGTCTGTCGGCAGGCGAGGTGTCGCCGGCGGCCTGGCCGATCCTGAAGGCCGTGGCCGACGACGCGGTGGCGATCCCCGACGGTCTGGCCCGCGAGACGATGAGGAGGCTGGCGCATGGCGCCTGGGGCGATGCGCCGCTGGTCTCGGGCGAGTCGGGCTGTGCCGCGGTGGCCGCGCTTCTGGCCGCGGGCGCGGATGACGCCCTGCGCGAAGCGCTGGACCTGGGACGCGAGGCGCGCGTGGTTTGCATCGGCAGCGAAGGCGCCACGGCCCCCGACCTCTGGGCAGAGGCGACCGGCCTCAGGCCCCAAGACGTGACCGGGGAGAAAACCCCGGCGTGACCTCAGAGGTCGCCCCTGCAGGCAGGGCGGCCGCAGTCCAACAGCAGCGGGGTCCGAGCCCCGCGGAAAGGGAGACGCGATGACCCATCCCCTCACCATCTGGTCCCGCCGGACTCTGCTGGGGGCCATGCTGGCGTCCACGGCGACGTTCGCGCTGGCCGGAATCCAGGAGATCCGCGACCGCGGCGTGCTGCGCATCGGGGTGGCCGAAGGACCGCCCTACCAGTTCCCCGATCCCACGACCGGCGAGTGGGTCGGCATGAACATCGACCTGGCCAATCAGGTCGCCGACATCATGGGGGTGCGGCTCGAGATCGTCCCCGCCACCTGGGCGACGCTGGTGACGGGTCTGGAGGTCGGCCAGTACGATGTCATCTTCGCCAACCTCTTTGCCACGCCCGAGCGCGCGCTGTCGGTCGCCTTCACCGATCCCTACGACACCTACGGCTTCCATGTGATGGTGCGGGCCGACAGCCCGATCCAGTCGCTCGAGGAGCTCAACGATCCGTCCGTGTCCTTTGCCGGCGTGGCCGGAACGGTGGAGGCGCAGTATCCGCGCGAACTCTTCCCGCTCGCCACGGTGAACGAACTGGTGACGGATCAGGCCGGCGTCGGCTTCACCTCGGTCATTTCCGGCCAGTCCACGGCCTCGTTCGTCGATCCGGGCTACATGCGGATCCTGCGCTCCCAGAACCCGGCCATGGCCGATCAGCTCAGGCTCCTCAACACCGAGGACGAACTGCTCAAGCCGGTCTCGCTGAGCTATGCCGTCCGTTACGAGGATCAGGACCTTCTCGGCTTTCTGAACGTGTTCATCCGAGACCGCTCGGCCAACGACGTGCTGATCCCGCTCCGCAACGAGTGGTTCGACCGCATGGCCGAACAGTGAGACCGGCGGGGCGCTGAGGGCATGCCGACCTTGTCCCTTGCACCCGAGCGCTGCATCTCCACGGTGCTGGTGGGCGTGTCGGGAAAGGTCGGCACCTGGCTTCCGGCGCTGCTGGCGCCGGAAGCCCGCAGGGCGGGCGTCGCTCTGGAAGCCGTCTGCTGCGTCGACAGCGCCGCGGAAGGGGCTCTCCCGGCCCTCGGCAACGGCACCGCGGTGGTCCACGATCTCGACGAGGCGCTTGCGAGAGGGCCTGACCTGGTCGTGGACTGCACCTCGATCCATGCGCGTCCGGCCATCGCCGGGGCGGCGCTGCGGGTGGGCGCCCATGTCCTGTGCGAGCCGCCCCTGGCCGCAGACGCATCGAGTGCGATCGCGCTCATCGGCGCGGCAGCGCGGGCTCCGGGTTCGCTGACAGTCGCATATGCCGGGCGGCACAGGCCCGACCTGCACGCCCTCCGCCCGGTCGTGCGCGGGATCTCCGGGACGATGGTGCGCCGGCTCTCCGTCCGGATCGTCCTGCCGGAGACCGGACCCCTTCCTGTCCCCGGGCGGGCCGGTCTGCTGTCGAACGGACCGGTGGGGCATGCGATCGATGCGGTGCGCGCCCTGACCGGCCGCGAGGCCATCGAGGTGCGGTGCCGGCAGAGCGGCCGCCACCTGGCAGCGACCTTTGCCCTGACCGACGGCATGATGCTCGACCTGTCCGTCGAGCCGGGGAAGGACCGCGCATCCGGCTCCGAAACCTGGACGTGCGAGGCGGACGGCAACCGTCGCCATCTGCTGCGGCACGACGTGGGCGACGCGACTCCTTCCCTGGTGATCGGTTCCGTTGCCGCGGCGCTTCGGGACGGGCGACATCCGGAGCCGGGTCCCCGCGACGCAGCGGGGACGCTGGCCATGCTGCTGGCGGCAGAGCGAAGCGCCGGCCATGAGGGCCGCAGCGAACCCGTTCCGCCTCTCGGCCTGATGGGGGATGCCTCGGGCCTTCCCGCGCCGCGAGGCGGCCTTGCGACGCGGACCCGACCGGGAGCGGAGGCGCCATGATCGATCTGACGAACCTCGACTTCACCTGGCTGCCGCGCTTCATCATCCCGCTGAGCTGGGGACTCTGGACGACCGTGTGGCTGGCCGTGGCGGCCTTCCTGATCGCCGTCCCCTCGGGCCTCATCCTGGCCCTGGGTCGCGTGCGGGGCGGCTGGTTCGTGCGCTGGCCGATCCTGGCCTTCGTGGACGTGGTGCGCTTCACGCCCCTGCTCGTGCAGGCAGTCTGGATCCACTTCGCCCTTCCGGTGCTGACGGGCTACAGCCTCAGCCCCAACCAGTCCGGCTTGATCGCGCTCTCGCTTCATGTCTCGGCCTATATCTGCGAGATCATGAGGGCTGGCATCGTGGCCATCCCGAAGGGTCAGTGGGAGGCGGCGCGCGCGCTCGGCTTCCGGCCATGGTCCATCTTCCGGCTGGTCATCCTGCCGCAGGTCTGGCCGCTGGTCCTGCCCCCGCTCGCCAATACGGCCGTGGGCACATTCAAGCTGACGGCGATCCTGGGCATCATCGCCGTCACCGACCTGACCCGCGCGGCGAACCGCATCAACACCTTCGTGTTCCGGCCGCTCGAGGTCTATACCGTGGTGGCCCTGATCTACCTGGCCATCGGCCTTCTTCTGGCCTGGGGCGCTGCCACCATCGAGCGACGCTATGCGACACCCCAGAGGGGGCGGAGCGCCGCGGCCACCAACCTTGCCCTGAACCCTGCCGTGGAGGCCAGCCGTCATGGTTTTTGATCCCTGGATCGTGCTGCGCTTCTGGCCGCAGCTTCTCGACGGAGCCCGCATCACCCTGCTCGCCTTCGGGATCGCGCTTGCCATTGGAATACCCATCGCCACCATCGTCTGCGCCGGCCGGCTTCGCGGCGGCGGTGTTCTGGCCGGGCTTTCGGCAGGCTACGTGACGGTGTTCCGGATCATTCCGGAGGCTGTCATGATCTTCTGGATGTTCTACTGCCTGCCACCCCTGACGGGATATGCGGTCAGCGGGCTCTGGTCGGGATCGCTCGCCCTCGCCCTGATCTCGGGCGCTTATCTGGCCGAGATCTTCCGGGCCGGCATCCAGTCGGTGGACCGCGGCCAGTGGGAGGCGGCCAAGGCCATGGCGCTGCCGCGCTGGATCACCTGGACCCGCATCATCATCCCGCAGGCGGCGCGGTTTGCGACGCCGCCCTTCATCAATTTCCTCACGGAACTCCTGAAGGGAACCACGCTTCTGGCGACCATCGGCGTCGCAGACCTTGCGCTCCGGGCCTATGTGCTCGGATCGCAGACCTTCCGGTATCTCGAGTTCCTCACCGCCATCGCGATCATCTACTTCGTCATCATCTTTCCGGTTGCCCGGTTCGCCGAACGGATCGAGCATCGGCTTGCCGCCGCCACACGCTGAGCCTGTCCATCATGCCCCTACCCGTCCGGTCCGTGCCGTGACCGCCTCCTTCGACTGGTCCATCCTCGCGCTTCTTCTGGGCGTCGCGGTTGCCGCAGGCATCGGCGGGGGCATCCTCGCGGGACTTCTCGGGGTCGGCGGCGGGATCGTCATCGTGCCGGCGCTGTATCTGAGCCTCGGCCTGGCCGACATGGACCCAGCCCTGCGGATGCAGGTTGCCGTGGCGACATCCCTGGCCACGATCGTGTTCACCGCCCTGTCGTCTGGCCGGTCGCATCACCGCAAGGGTGCCGTGGACATGGCACTGCTGCGGCGATGGGCTCCGTGGATCGTTCTCGGCGTGGTGCTGGGGGCGCTGCTCGGCTCCGTCGTGGACGGGCGCCTGATGGTCGCGGTCTTTGCCGTGGTCGCGAGCGCCGTCGCGGTCAACATGCTCGTCGGGCGAGGCCGGGTAGCGCCCGAACCCCGCACCGCCCCTCCGGCCGCCTGGGCCGCCGCGGGGATCGGAGCAGGCGCCGTCTCCGCCCTGATGGGCATCGGCGGCGGTACGGTCTGCGTTCCGTTGCTGAGCTGGCTCGGCTACGACATCCGGCGCGCCGTCGGAACCTCGGCGGCGCTCGGCTTTCTCATCGGAGCGCCCGGCACGATCGTCTACATGGTTTCGGGCCTGGGTCAGACGGGACTGCCGCCCTTCTCGCTCGGTTATGTCAACCTGCTGGCGGTGGCGATCATCACGCCGTTCACGATGTACTTCGCAACCTGGGGCGCCCGCATCGCCCACGCGATCCCCATGCGCGCGCTTCGGATCTGCTTTGGCCTGTTCCTGGCGGCCACGGCGATCCGGATGGCGCTTGACCTGTGGGCGAACGGCACCTGAGACGGGCTCGAAACATTCTGTCCCCGTGCGACGCTCGCGAACGGGTTACAAGTGCGGCGCCACCACCTATAGTTGTGACCGTATGTGTTGGATGGGTACCCGAACATGGATCGTCTTGCCGCAGACCGCATGTTTGTTGCGGTCATGGAAGCCGGCAGCTTCGCCGCAGCCGCCCACCGCCTCGGCACCAGCGCCGGTCAGGCGTCGAAGCTGGTCGCTCGTCTGGAGGCGGAACTCGGCACCCGGCTTCTTCACCGCACGACGCGGGCTCTCCATCCGACGGAGGCCGGACAGACCTATCACGCCCGTCTGCGCCGGCTTCTCGACGAATATCAGGCCATCGATGCGGAGATCCGCGACGGATCGGCCGAGTTGCGGGGAACGATCCGTGTGGGCGCACCGCAGGATTTCGGGGCGGTCTGCATCGCGCCGCTGGTGCTGGACTTCGCACGGGCCCATCCGGGGGTATCGGTGGAACTGACCCTGAGGGAGCGCCTGCCCGAGATCGTGTCGTCCGGGCTTGACCTTGTGGTACAGCCGGGCCTGCCGTCAGATCCTGCGCTGTCGATCCGGCGCCTGACGACGATCCGGCAGGTCGTGGTGGCCTCTCCCTCCTATCTCGACGACATGGGACGGCCGTCGCAACCCGAGCATCTGTCCAACCACACCTGCATCCTCGACCCGGGTCACAGCGATGCACTGCAATGGACCTTTCGGGGCGGCCGGAGGATCGCGGTCTCGGGCCGGCTGCGGCTGTCCGAGCCGGCGGCCTGCCTGCTGGCAGCCGAAAAAGGTCTGGGCCTTGCACGGGTGCCCGACTATCTCGCGGCGGCGTCTATCGCAGCGGGGCGTGTCGAGACCGTTCTCGACGACCACGCCGAGGACCCCGTTCCCGTCCATGCTCTCGTGCCGGGACTCCATCCTCCCGTGCGGGTACGACGGTTGATCGACGCGCTGGCAGGGGATCTGAGGACCGTCTGCGACCTCCCCCGCCCGGTCGCGGAGCGGCACGACGCAGAGCGGACCTTCCCCGCTCCGCCGACGAGCCGCGCCTGCTGAGGGGCTGCGGGGCCGGGCAGCGCGGCGCCTAATCGGCCCAGGTCCAGGGGCGCGTGAAGGCGCCGAGAGCGCGCTGCACGTCCTCGTCCGTCGCCTGTCCTGCGCGACGCAGCCGCGCCACGAGGCCGAGGCGGCGGTCTTCCACGACTTCGGCCACCTCGGCCTGTACCCCTGCGGCTGCCAGAGCCTCGTTGTAGATCCGCCGGATCGCCAGCTTGCGCAGGTCGGGCTTGAAGATCTTGCCCACCGCCGTCTTGGGCAGTTCCGGCAGGATCTCGGCATGCTTGGGATGGGCGGCCCGCTCATGGACATGAGCGCGCGCATGGTCGAGCAGCTCCTCCGGTGTCACGGACGCGCCCTGCACCAGTTCGACATACACGCAAGGCACTTCGCCCGCATGCGCGTCGGGCTGACCGATCGCGCCGGCGAGGGCCACGGCCGGGTGCCGGACCATGGCTTCCTCGATCTCGGCCGGGTCGATGTTGTGGCCGCCGCGGATGATGATGTCCTTGGCCCGTCCCGTGATCCACAGATACCCGTCCGGGTCCAGGCGGCCCAGGTCGCCCGTCCGCAACCAGGTCGGCTCGCCATCCGGACCGGGATAGAACAGATCGCGGTTCTTTTCGGCCTCCGTGTAGGTGTGGCCACCCCACACGCCGGGATTGGACACGCAGATCTCTCCGATCTCGTCGGGGGGGCAGTCCCTCTGGGTCGCCGGGTCGATGATGCGAACCTTGGTGTACGGGAACGGCAGGCCGACAGATCCCACCTTGCGCTCTCCATCGGGCGGGTTGACCGAAACGAGGCAGGTCGCCTCCGTCAGGCCGTATCCCTCGATGATGGTAAGCCCTGCGGCCTTTTCGAACCGGTTGAACAGCTCGACCGGGAGCGGAGCAGAGCCCGAGAAGGCCAGCTGAAGCGACGAGATGTCGGCGTTGACGGGCCTTTGCATGAGGGCCGAGATCGCCGTGGGCACGGTGATGACAAAGGTCACGCGGTGGCGCTCCACCAGCTTCCAGAAATTGTCCATCACCCCTTCGCCGCGATAGCCCTGCGGCGTCGGAAACACGATATGGGCGCCGGAGGCGACCGATGCCCCCATGCAGACCACGGCCGCAAAGACGTGGAACATGGGCAGCGGGCAGATCATCGTATCCCGCTCGGTGAACAGGAGGCGGTTGGCGACCCAGCCGTTGTACACCAGACCCCGGTAACGATGCTGGGCGAGCTTGGGCAGCCCCGTCGTGCCGCCCGTGTGGAACTGGGCCGCAACCCGGTCGCCCGCGCTGTCCTGGAAGGACAGCGTGCGCGGCTGACGCGACAGCTCCGCATTGAAGTCGAGCACCCGGGCCTTGTGGACGAAGGGGTTCTTGGGCCGGATCAGGGGAACGATGAGCTTCTTCACGCCCGTGAGGTAGCGGAGAAGGTCCACCTCCAGGATCACGCGCAGGTCGGGCGCCAGCGCGGCGGCAGCCGCCGCCTTCTGCGCGACATCGGTGCGCGGGAAGGCCTTGAGCGTCACAAGGGCCTTGGCGCGGCTTTCCCGAAGGATGCCGGCGATCTGCTCGGCATCGAGCAGGGGGTTGATCGGGTTGACGATCCCGGCGATCTGGCCTCCGAGATAGGTCAGCACGACCTCGGTGCAGTTCGGCAGCAGATAGGCGATCGTGTCGGTCTCGCCGATGCCGAGGCTGCGGAACAGGTTGGCTGCCTGCGCCACGCGGCCCTGGAGCTCGGCCCAGTTGAGCGTCTCGGCCGGCGCTTTGGGATCGGAGAACATCTGGAACGTGACGGCAGGCCGGTCGGGCACACGGGCAGCGGTCCGGGACAACATGCTCCACATCGTCCGGGGCAGGTCGCGTTCATCCCAAGGCCCCTCCGCCTCGATGGCGGCAGCGTCGGCCAACCCGGCGAATCCCATGGCTTTCCTCCCTTCTGGCCAGCCTTGAGACACCGGCCCTCCCATTTTCACGACAATGGGAGCGAGGGACCCCTCTTGCAAGGCTTCAGGCCGCCTGGACGTCCGGCAGGCCGTGGCGTCATTCTGCGGCGAGACCTTCGGTAAACTGCAGCCGGGCAAGGCGTGCATAGAGTCCGCCCTGCGCCACAAGCGCATCGTGCGTGCCTTCGGCCACGATACGGCCACCCTCCATGACCACGATCCGATCGGCCCGTTTCACGGTCGCGAGGCGGTGCGCGACGATCAGCGTGGTCCGCGTCCGGGCGAGCTGGTCCACGGCCTGCTGCACAGCGCGTTCGCTCTCCGCGTCAAGGGCGCTCGTGGCCTCGTCCAGCAGCAGGAGGGGTGCATCCCGCAGGATGGCGCGAGCGATGGCGATCCGCTGCTTCTGCCCGCCCGACAGCATGACACCCCGTTCGCCCACATAGGTGTCATAGCCCTGCGGCAGCGCGCTGAGGAAGTCGTGGGCCGCGGCAGCCCGTGCAGCGGTCTCGACCTCCTCGTCGGTGGCATCGGGCCGACCGAAGCGGATGTTGGCCCGCGCAGTGTCGGCGAAGATGACGGGTTCCTGCGGGACCAGGGCGATCTGGCGGCGGAGGTCTTCGCGCTGCATGTCCCGGAGATCGACACCGCCCAGCGTGATGCGCCCCTCCTGCGGATCCCAGAAGCGCTGGAGAAGCTGGATCACCGTGGACTTGCCGCTGCCCGACGGGCCGACGAGCGCCACCGTCTCGCCGGGCCGCACGACGAGGTCGACGCCATGAAGCGCCGCTTGATCCGGGCGGCTCGGATAGCGGAAGGTCACCCCTTCGAGCCGCACCTCGACCGCCGAAGGCGAGGGGGCCGGGCGGGGACGGTCGGGATCGCGGACGCTGTCCTCTAGGGCAAGCAGCTCGAGCAGCCGCTCGGTCGCGCCCGCCGCGCGCTGCACCTCGCCCCACACCTCGGTCAGACTGCCGACCGCCCCGGCGACCATGATCGCGTAGATCACGAACTGGACCAGCTGGCCGATGGTCATGCTGCCCGACGCCACGTCGCGCGCCCCGACCCACAGGACGCCCACCACGCCCGAGAAGATGAGAAAGATGACGATCGCCGTCATGACGGCGCGGACGGCAATCCGCCGACGCGCCGAGTCGAAGCTGCGCTCCGTCAGGTCGGCGAACCGGTCGCGCGTGGCCTGTTCGGCCGTGAAAGCCTGGACGGTGGGGGCGGCCAGAAGAGTTTCGGACGCCGCGCCGGACGAGGCGGCAATCCAGTCCTGGTTCTCGCGTGACAGCCGCCTGACGCGCCGGCCCAGGATGACGATGGGCACGATCACCGCCGGCACGAGCAGAAGGACGAGGCCGGTCAGCTTGGCGGATGTCGCAATCAGCAGGACCATGCCGCCCAGGAAGATCAACGCGTTGCGGAGGGCGACCGAGATGGAGGAGCCGAGAACGGACAGGATCAGGGTCGTGTCCGTGGTGATCCGGCTGAGAACCTCGCCTGTCATGAGGCGCTCGAACACCGCGGGACTCATGCCGATCATGCGGTCGAACACCGCCCGGCGGATGTCGGCCACGACCCGCTCTCCCAGACGGGTGACGAGGTAGTAGCGCAGCGCGGTGCCCACGGCCAGCAGCCCCACAATCACGAGAGCGCCCGCGAAGTACCGGTCCAGCAGCACTTCGGCCGCCCCGAAATTGTCCACGACCCGCCGGACGGCGAGCGGCAGCACCAGCGACACTGCCGCCGTCAGCACCAAGGCGATCAGGGCCAGGACTGCCGTCGTACGGTACGGGCGGACGAACGGCCAGAGCGCTGCCAGAGCCGCCACCCGCCGTGAGGGCGCCCTGTCGGGCGAGGCCGCAGGGGAGGCGGGGAGCGCGGGAGACGAAGTCTGGGCCATGCGGCACCCTCGAAGCTTCGCGGCAGATACCCAGCCGCGCGGACGGAGACAACCGGGCAGCCGCCACACCATGCCGGTCTCTGCCGAAACCGGGGCGCCCGGCCGGTCGGCCTAGCCCTCCGCCACCAGCGGAAGCGCCACATCCCGCTCTCGCGCCCCGTCCCACAGGGTGACGCGCACGGTCTGGCCGATCTCGCGCGCCTCGAGCGCGGCCAGAAGATCGTCGAGCGTCTCGACCCGGGCGCCCTCCACGGCCACGATGACGTCGCCCGTGCGGATGCGACCGTCGCGCAGGATCTCGGCAGGCTCGATCCCCGCCTGCGCCGCGGCGGAGCCCGAAGGCACGTCGAGCACCACCACGCCGGCCAGGCCCTGCCGGTTCGCCAGGGCATTCAGGCGAGGGTCGAAGACCAGGCCGAGGCTCGGGGGGCTGTAGCGCCCCGTGCGGATGAGCTGGGGCACGACGCGCTGGACGGCCGCGACCGGGACGGCAAAGCCGATCCCCGCACTGCCGCCGGATGGCGAGTAGATGGCGGTGTTGACCCCGATGATGCGCCCGGCCGAGTCGAGAAGCGGTCCCCCCGAATTGCCGGGGTTGATGGCGGCATCCGTCTGGATCACGCCGCGGATGCTGGTGCCGCCGCGCCCGGGAATCTCCCGATCGAGAGCAGAGACGATCCCGGTGGTCAGGGTCCAGTCGAGACCGAACGGGTTGCCGATGGCGAGGACCCGCGCGCCGACCTCGGGCGGCTCGGGGGGGGCGAGTGGCAGGGGCGGCGGCAGGTCGCTGCCGCGGATGCGCAGGACGGCCAGATCGTGGCGCTCGTCGCGACCCACGAGTCGCGCATCGAAGCTGCGGCCGTCCGCCAGCGTGACGACGGCTGCGGTGGCTCCGCGGATGACATGGGCGTTCGTCACCACATGTCCGTTGCCGTCCCAGATGAAGCCCGAGCCGGCGCCCAAGGGCACCTCGGCTGTCACCATCCCGAACAGCCCCCGCCGGGCCGCACTGGTTGCGATCGACACGACGCTGTCGCGGGCGTTGCGGAAAAGGGCGATGGTCGCCGCCTCCTCCGACCCCTCCGGAGCGACGGAGACGGCCAGGGGCGCCACGGGGGTTGCAATGCGGCGGTCTGGCAGAAAGCCGGAAAGCCCCAGTCCCAGCCCGATCCCCAGGCCGAGGACCAGCGCCGCCACCGTGACGGTCAGCAACCCGCGGATCACCGATCACCCTCCGTTATCCGATAGCGAGGCGTTCACAAAGGCTGGACCACGGCTTGACCCGAGCCATGTTCGCCGTGGCAAACTAAGACCATCCGCAGCCGCCACAAGGCGACTCAACGAGGAGAACCCCCTTGCGCCGCCAACTTCTTGCTCTTGCCGCAGCCATCCTGCCCGCAGCCGCCTCGGCCCAGGGCGTGGGATGCGGCAACGACGCCTCGGGCTTCGAATCCTGGAAACAGCAATTCGCGCAATATGCCGCTGCCAATGGTGTGGGCCAGCGGGGGCTCGATGCCCTGGCCGGCACGCGCTATGCCGAACGCACCATCCAGGCCGACCGCAACCAGCGCAGCTTCCGCTATTCGCTCGAGGAGTTCATGCGCGTGCGCGGATCGGAGACGATCGTGCGCCAGGGCCGGCAGCGGCTGGAGCGCGACCGCGCCTTCTACGAGTCGCTCGAGCGGGCCTATGGCGTTCCCCCTGGCATCCTGATCGCCATTCACGGCATGGAAACGGGCTTCGGGAACTTCATGGGCGATGCGAACGTCCTGTCGGCTATCACGACGCTTGCCTACGATTGCCGTCGCGGACCGCAGCTCTTCCAGGAGCATGCCCTCGCCGCGCTGATTCTGGTCGATCGGGGATCCATCTCGCCCAGTTCGGTGGGCGCGATGCATGGCGAGCTGGGTCATACCCAGTTCCTGCCTGCCAACCTCCTGCGCTATGGGCAGGACGGGAACGGCGACGGACGGGTTGACCTGAACAACCTCGCCGATGCCATGGCCTCCACCGCCAACTTCCTGCGCCAGAAGGGCTGGCAGCCCGGCGCAGGCTATCAGGAGGGCGAGCCAAACTTCCCCGTCCTCGGCCTGTGGAACGCGGCAAGCGTCTACCAGCGCGCCCTTGCCATCATGGGCCGCCAGATCGACGGGGGCTGAGCGCCTCGCGCAGACGGCCGCCGGCCTCGCTGAGCCGGCGGTCGGCCTCTTCGGGCGACAGACCGGCCCCGGCGATCAGGATCGCTGCCTTGATCGAGCCTCCCGACGCCTCGAGGGCGCGGGCTGCGCGGTCCTCGGTGCAGGAGGCGATCCGCGCCACGATTCCCGTTGCGCGCAGGCGCAGCTTGGCGTTGAGCGGCCGCATGCCGACCATCATGCCGTCATGCACGCCGCCGAGGCGGATCATCACGGCGGTGGAGAGAAGATTGAGCGCCGCCTTCTGGGCCGTGCCGGCCTTCATCCGCGTGGATCCGGCCGGGACCTCGGGACCGGTCGGCAAGAAGACCGGATGATGCGCAGCGCGAAGAAGTGGCGACCCCTCTGCATTGGCGATCCCGACAACCAGCGCCCCGCGGCGCCTGGCCTCCTCGGCGGCGGCGAGGGTGTAGGGCGTTCCACCGCTCGCCGCGACGGCTACCAGGACGTCAGCCCCCGAGAGGCCGAGCCGATGCACCTCCGAGCGGGCCGCCTCCGGGTCATCCTCCGCCCCTTCGACAGGTCGCAGCAGGGCCCGCTCCCCTCCGGCCACGAGAAAATGCAGGCGTGACTCGGGCCACCCATAGGTCGGCGGCAGTTCGCTGCCATCCGCAACGGCGACCCGGGCCGAACTGCCCGCGCCCGCATAGCAGAGTCTGGCCCGTTCCTCCCTCAGCCGCTTGGCCGCGGCCTCGGCCGCAGAGGCCAGCGCAGGCAGCGCCGGACCGAGTGCCGCCACTGCGGCCAGCTGGCCCTCCCAGAGGGCGTCCAGAGCCGTGCGCAGCGGCCACAGGTCGAGATCGCGGAAGCGGGGTTCGAGCGTCTCTGTCATCCTGCTGCCCTGTCGCCGACGCATCGTCATGGGAACGGGCGTGGGGCCGCCGGGTTTCCCCCGCCGCGAATGCTAGTCAGAACACAGCGAGCCGACTTATCCTCCATGCAGGATCGAGGTTGTCCCGTGCCGAACCCAGCCGCCCTCCGCCGGACGATGCGCCATCAGCCCCTGGAGGGGACCATCCAGTTCCGTGGCATCCTGGGCGAGACCGTGGCCGACCTGGGCCAGCGGATCGTCGGAGGCGAATGGGCGCCGGGCTCCACCATCCCGCGCGAGGCCGATCTGGTGGAAAGCCTGGGAGTGAGCCGCTCCGTCATCCGGGAGGCGATCCGGATCCTCGGTGCCAAGGGCCTCGTGCGCAGCCGGACCTCCGACGGCACGCGCGTCCTGCCGCACGATCACTGGCGGCTCCTCGATCCGGATGTGATCGGATGGCGGATCAGGGCTGGCGACCGGGCGACGCTGCTGCTCGAACTGCTTCGGGTCCGCTCCGTGATCGAGCCGGGTGTGGTCTGGGAAGCGACGCGGTCTGCCTCGCCCGCCGCGCGCGAGCGGATTCGGGCGGCCTGGGCCGCCAAGGTGGCAGCCTTCGAGTCGCCCGATCCGGATCTGGCCATCCGCCGGCACGTTTTCGTGGAAACGGACATCGAGTTTCACCGGGCCTTTCTGTCCGCGGTCGATTCCCCGCTTCTGGACCAGCTTTTCAACG
This sequence comes from Rubellimicrobium sp. CFH 75288, assembly GCF_009904055.1. Taxonomy (GTDB): domain Bacteria; phylum Pseudomonadota; class Alphaproteobacteria; order Rhodobacterales; family Rhodobacteraceae; genus Rubellimicrobium. Next base: position 132,115 of record NZ_WYDP01000001.1, read on the forward strand.
TCGTGGAGGCCGCTCTGAAGCTCCTGTTCGAACTCCAGATCGAGGCGCGGGGTTTCGACAGCGGCATGGTGGGGCTGGAGGACGGCCACCGTCTCCATGCCGCAGTGATGGAGGCATGGGAGCGGGGCGAGTGCGCCGAGGCCTCGGCCGCAATGCGGCAGCTTCTGCGCGAAGCCGTTCGGGATGCCGAGGCCGCCATGCAGCGCATGCCCGGTTCGAGAAGCGGGGGCTCGCCCGCCGGATCGCGCTTGCGTTTGTCAGACAAAGCATCATAGCCTGCGGACACCGCGACGTCCAAGGGAGGAGACAATGGACATTCGCAGACCTCTGGCCACCCTTGCGGTGGTGCTGATGGCGACGGCGACCGCTGCCCAGGACCGGCCGCTCGTCGTGGCCATCTACAAGTCGGGCACACAGCAATATTTCATCGACCAGGCCCGAGGATTCACCGAGGCTGCGGAAGAGCTCGGCTTCGAGGCGCGGACGATCAACGTCGAGCTCGACTCCAACCTCGCCATCTCGGCCGTCTCCGACGCGATCGCTGCCGGAGCCCAAGGCATTGCCATCACCGTGCCCGATCAGGCGCTCGGACCTGCCATCGCGGCTGCGGCGGCCGAAGCGGGAATCCCGCTGGTGGCGACGGACGATGCGATCGTGGACGGCGACGGCAACCCGGTGCCCTTTGTCGGCTTCAACGGCCGCGACATGGGCACCAAGGTCGGACAGACCGCCGCCCAGCTTCTTCAGGAGTCAGGCTGGCTCGAGTCCGGCGACTACGCCGTTCTTGTCACCGAAGTGTCCACCCTCACGGTCTGCATGGACCGCACCAATGCCGCGCGCGAGCAGCTTGCGGCCGTCGGTGTGACGGACGACCGCTTCATCACCGTGCCGTATGACGGGACGGTGGACGCGGCCCTCTCCGCAGCCGGTCCTGTCATCACGGCGAATTCGACGGTCAACAACTTCGTCGTCGTCGCCTGCAACGACGAGGGTGTTCTGGGAACGACCAACGCCCTGCGCAACGCCGGCTACGAGCCCGATAACGTGATCGCCGTCGGCCTGGGCGCTTACGAGGCCTGCCGCCCCTGGCAAGAGGGCATTCCGACCGGGTTCCGCGCTGCCCTCTATCTCTCGGGCGAGGATGTGGGAGAGGCGGCCGCCCGCGCGCTGATCGCCAACATCCAGGATGGCACACCGCTGCCCCCGGAGACCGTCGCAAACACGACGATGGTGACGCCGGAGACCTGGGCCGACGTCATGCCCTGCGACTGAGGTCCGAACCCCGCGGAGCGCGGCGACGCGCTCCGCCCCGTCCCGTGAGAGCCAGAGCATGAGCGACCCCGTTCTCGCCGTCGCCGGCGTCGGCAAGACCTTTCCCGGCGTCCGTGCGCTGGCCGACGTGTCGCTCGAGGTGGCAGCCGGCGAGGTCGTGGCCCTCGTGGGGGAGAACGGCGCCGGCAAGTCCACGCTTCTGAAGATCCTGTGCGGCGACTATGATCTGGACGAGGGCCGGGTCAGGCTGGCGGGACGCGAGGTCAGTCACGCCTCGCCCTTCGAGGCGCGGCAGGCCGGGTTCCGCCTCGTCCGCCAGGAGCCCGAGATCGTTCCCGACATCTCGGCCGCGGAGAACGTCTTTGTGGGAGAATATCCCCGCAGGCGGCTGGGGCGGGTGGATCACCGCGCCATGCGCGCGCTGATGCTGGGCCAGCTGGAGCGCTACGGTTTCGCGGGGATGGTGGACCCCGACGCGCTGGGCCGGACATTGTCACCGGCCCAGATGCACCTGGTCGAGATCGTCCGCGCGCTCAAGCCCGGCATGAAGGTCGTGGCCTTCGACGAGCCGACTTCGTCACTGACCTCCGACGAGGTGGCGCGGCTTTTTGCCCTCATCCGGCAGCTGCGCGCGGAAGGGCTCGGGATCATCTACGTGTCCCACCGCCTCAAGGAGGTTCTCGCCATCTCGGATCGAGTGGTGGTCCTCAAGGACGGTCGCGTGACCGGCTCGCTGCGCACCCGCGAGACGGACGAGGACGAGATCGTGCGCCTCATGGTGGGCCGGGAGCTGGTTCACGACTTTCGCCGGGACGAGACGACCCGCCCCGAGGTGGTCCTGGAGGTCGAGGGTCTCTGGTCGCGCTGGCATCGCGACGTCTCGTTCCGGATCCGCGCGGGCGAGATCCTGGGTTTCGGCGGGCTGGTGGGGGCGGGCCGGACCGAACTCGCCAAGGTGATCTTCGGAGAGTTCCCGCACAGCCGCGGGACGATCCGCATCCTGGGGCGGGAGCGGACCATCCGCTCCCCCGCCGATGCAATCGCGTCCGATATCGGCTTTGCTCCCGAGAACAGGAAGGCCGAAGGGCTGATCCTCGTGCGGTCGGTGATCGAGAACGCCTCCATGGCCGTCTACCGCCGGCTCAGCCGCTGGGGCCTGCTGCGCGACCGGATGATGCTCGAGCGCGTGGGCCCCGTCATCCGGGCGCTGGATGTCAAGACACCCTCCCTCGCCCAGGAGGTGTCCAAGCTCTCGGGAGGCAACCAGCAGAAGGTCGTCCTGTCCCGATGGCTGGCCGCAGGTCCCCGCCTGCTGATCCTCGACGAACCGACCCGAGCCGTGGACGTCGGCGCCAAGGCGGAAATCTATCGCCTGATCGACCGGCTGGCCCGGGACGGCATGGCCATCATGCTGATCTCCTCGGAGATGCCCGAACTCCTGGCCCTGTCCGACCGCATCGTGGTGATGGCGAACGGTCGGCTGTCACCCGTGATCGAGAAGAAGGATGCCACCGAAGAGATGATCGTCTCGCACGCCTTGGGGAAAGGTCTGGCTGCATGAGCATCGCCCGGGATCATGCGCCCCGCGCGCGCAAGCGCTCGCTGGGCCGCGTCTTCGATGCCATCGGAGCGGAGAACCTCTCGCTGATCATCGCCCTGGTCATCCTGGTGGCGCTGATCGCCTCGCAATCGCCCGCCTTCTTCACGTCGCGCAACCTGTTCAACATCGCGCAGAACATGGCAGTGGTGGGCCTCGTGGCCGTGGGCATGACCATGGTGATCGTCTCCGCCGGCCTCGACATTTCTGCCGGCTCCATCGCCGCCTGCGCGGGCGTGGTCTGCGCGCTGATCGTCACCGGATCGGGAACCGTCCTCGGAGGCGTGGCCGGCGGTGTCGCGACCGGCGCCGCGCTCGGCCTCGTGAATGCCGGGATCATCAACTACCTCAAGGTGAACCCGGTCGTGGCCACGCTCGCGACCATGTCGGCCTTCCGCGGCGTCGCCTTCCTGATCGCGCCGGAGGGCAAGCCTGTCGGGGTGCTCGACCCGACCTTCGCCCTGCTGGGCTCGGGACGTCTGTTCCAAACCGAGGGGTTTCCCGGCATTCCGATCGCCTTTGCCATCATGCTCGCCGCCGTGATCGTGGGGCATGTGGTCATGTCCTCCACCGTATTCGGGCGACAGATCTATTCGATGGGCGGCAATCCGGCCGCGGCGCGCCTGGCCGGGATCGACCTCAACCGCATGCGGCTCGCCATCTACACGCTGGCCGGGGCGCTGTCGGGCCTCGCCGGCATCATCATCGCGGCGCGCACCTCCTCGGGGCAGCCCCTTGCCGGCCAGGACCTCGCGCTCGAGTCGATCACCGCCGTCTTTCTGGGCGGCGCCCTGCTCGCGGGTGGGAAGGGCACGATTGCCGGCACCATGCTGGCCGTGCTGCTCCTTGCGGTCCTGTCCAACGGGATGAACCTGCTAGGAATCCCCACCTTCTATCAGCTCGTTGCCAAGGGCCTGCTTCTCGTGGTGGCCGTCGCCATCGGCCAGTGGCGGATGACCCTGGCCGAGCGGCGGCAGTCGCGGCTGACAGCGGCCTCATCATGAAGATCACGGCTCTGCGGACCTACCTCGTCCCGCCCCGGTGGCTCTTTCTCAAGATCGAGACCGACGAGGGCGTGAGCGGCTGGGGCGAACCGATCCTGGAAGGGCATGCCGAGACGCTGGCCGCCAAGGTTCGCGAACTCGGCGATGTGCTGATCGGACGCGATCCGCGACTGATCGCGGACACATGGCAGATGATCTACCGCAACGGCTGCTACCGGGGGGGCCCTGTCCTGATGAGCGCACTGGCCGGCATCGACACGGCCTTGTGGGACATCAAGGGCCGCTGGCTGGGTCAGCCGGTCCATGCGCTGCTCGGCGGACCCGTTCGCGACCGGGTGCGGACCTATTGCTGGATCGGCGGCGACAGGCCGCGCGACCTGATCGCCGGCGCAGAGGCGCTGCTCGCGCAGGGCCTGACCGCCTGCAAGTTCAACATCTGCGACGAGCTGCAGATCGTCGATACACATGCCAAGCTGGACGGCATCCTGCGCACCCTTCACGACCTGCGCACCGCGCTGGGTAGCCGCATGGATCTGGCCTTCGACTTCCATGGCCGGGTCCATCTGCCCATGGCCCGCGTCCTCCTGCGCGAGATCGAGCCGCTGCGTCCCATCTTCGTGGAGGATGCTGTTGCCGCCGGAGCGGTCGAGGAAGCAGAGGGGCTGGCCCAGCTGACGTCCATTCCGCTCTGCTTCGGCGAGCGCATGCACAGCCGCGCCGAGTTCAAGCGTCTGTTCGAACGGCGCATCGCCCAGGTCGTCAATCCCGATCCCGCCCATGTAGGGGGCATCAGCGAGACGGTGCGGCTGGGGAACTGGGCCGAAGCCTATGACGTCGGGCTTGCTCCGCATTGTCCCTTGGGACCGATCGCCCTGGCGGCCTGCCTGCAGATCGATGCCGTCTGCTACAATGCCTTCATCCAGGAACAGTCGCTCGGCATCCACTACAATCGCGGCGGCGATCTGGGCAGCTACATGCAGGACGGAACCGGCTTCCGGATCGAGGAGGGCTTCCTTCTGATCCCGCAGGGTCCGGGACTGGGAATCGAGATCGACGAGGACCGCGTCGCGGACGCTGCACGCGAGGGGCACCGCTGGCGGGCTCCGGTCTGGCGACACAGCGACGGAAGCATCGCCGAATGGTAGAAGGAATCGGTTGCGTCCTGTTCGCGTTGTGGGACGAGGCGGAGCGTCTCGACCGCGGGGCCATGGCGCGGCAGGCGCAATGGGCAGCCGCCGCCGGCGCAGACTTCCTCGTCATCCTCGGCCTGGCCACCGAGGTGGGCAAGCTGTCGCTGGAGGAGCGCCGAAGCGCCATCCGCTGGGCTGCCCGGGATCGGGGCGCCCTGCCCCTCGCCGTCACGATCACAGGCAACTCGGTGGCCGAGCAGCGGGAACTGGTGCGCCTGTCCGAAGACAGCGGAGCCGCCCTCGCCATCCTTCAGCCTCCGGCCGTCGGCACCGGCGCGGCAGCCGAGCTGCTGGACTTCTTCACGCGGGTCGGAGAGGACGCGACCATCCCTCTCGCCATCCAGAACGCGCCACAATATCTCGGCCGCTCGCTGGGCGGGGCCGACATGATCGACCTGCGACACCGTCTGCCCCGGCTCACCCATGTCAAGGCCGAACTGCCGGCGGTCGATCTGGCGGCCTTTGTCGCGGCCTGCGGCGACCTGACGGTTCTCAATGGCCGGGGCGGTCTGGAGATGACCGACGCACTTCGCGTCGGAGCCCGCGGCTTCATCGTCGCACCGGACGTGCTCGAGGGCGTCGTCGCCTGCTGGAAGGCCTGGGGCGCCGGCCGCCAGTGCGAGGCCGAGGCAGCATATGCCGCGTTCCTGCCGGCTGCCCTGTTCGGGATGCAGTCGCTGGACCATCTGGCCTGTTACGGCAAGCGCGTGTGGGGCGCACGGGTCGGCATGACGATCCACGATCGCGCGCCGGCCTTGCGGCCGAGCGAGGCGGGTCTCCGCCTCGCCCGGCGCTGGGCAGGGGTCTAGCGGGCCCTGCTCAGCTGCATCCCGACGTGCCGCCGCAGGTGTTGCACTTGAGGCAGGTTCCGTTGCGCACAAGCGTGTAGTTGCCGCATTCTCCGCAGGGGTCGCCCTCGTAGCCCTGGATCCGCGCCTTGTCGCGCGCGCTGATCTGCGCCGCCGCCACCGTGGCAAGGCCCGTCTGCGCCTCGAGACCCAAGCCCGCCTCGGTCACGGTCCAGTTGCCGTTGAGCAGCGCCAGGTCCTGCGGCAAACGCTTGCGCAGGTAGCCCGTCGAGCTGATCTGCTTGAGCACCTCGATGGAGCGCGAGGCGGCTCCCTCGCTCACGGGGACGACGTTGCGCTCCGCCTCGCCGGCGCCGAGCTCATCGAAGCTGGGTCCCTTGGGCGCGACATGGGCCAGATCGGTGCGGTCGAGATAGGAGATCGCCAGTTCGCGGAAGATGTAGTCCAGGATGGACGTTGCGGACTTGACCGAGTCGTTGCCTTGGACCGGACCGGCCGGCTCGAAGCGCGTGAAGGTAAAGGCATCCACGAATTCCTCCAGCGGAACGCCGTACTGGAGCCCGACGGACACGGCGATGGCGAAGTTGTTCATCATGGCGCGAAAGCCCGCGCCCTCCTTGTGCATGTCGATGAAGATCTCGCCCAGCCGGCCGTCCTCGTACTCGCCGGTGCGGAGATAGACCTTGTGGCCGCCCACGATCGCCTTCTGGGTATAGCCCTTCCGCCGCGCCGGCATCTTCTCGCGCTCGCGCGAGCGGACTTCGCGCACCACGATCTTCTCGACGACCCGCTCGGCGAGGACGGCCGCCTTCTCGGCCGGTGCGCCGGTCGCCAGCACCTCCTCCGTTTCCTCGTCGCCGTCGATCAGGGCCGCGGCCAGGGGCTGGCTCAGCTTCGAGCCGTCGCGATAGAGCGCGTTGGCCTTCACCCCCAGCGACCAGGAGAGGCGATAGGCGTCGAGGCAGTCGGCGATGGTCGCGCTGTTGGGCATGTTGATGGTCTTGGAGATCGCCCCGGAAATGAAGCTCTGGGCGGCGGCCATCATGGTGATGTGGCTCTGAACCGACAGGAACCTCTTGCCCTTGCGACCGCAGGGATTGGCGCAGTCAAAGACCGGCAGGTGCTCCTCCCGCAGGAAGGGGGCGCCCTCCAGCGTCATGGTCCCGCAGACATGATCGTTGGCTGCCTCGATCTGCTGGCGGGTGAAGCCCAGATGCCGCAGCAGGTCGAAGCTCGGATCGGCCAGCTTGTCAGCCGGAATGCCCAGCGTGCCGGTGCAGAAGGCCTCGCCCAGCGTCCACTGGTTGAACACGAAGCGGATGTCGAAGGCCTGCGGCAGCGCAGCCTCGATCTTGGCGATTTCCTCTGGGCCGAAGCCGTGACCGATCAGGGCCGTGTGGTCGATCCCCGGTGCGCCCTCCAGCGTGCGATGTCCGACCGCATAGGCGACGATCGCCTCGATCTCTCCCTCGGAATAGCCCAGCCGCCGCAGGGCGGCCGGCACGGACTGGTTGATGATCTTGAAGTAGCCGCCACCGGCCAGCTTCTTGAACTTCACGAGGGCGAAGTCGGGCTCGATGCCGGTCGTGTCGCAGTCCATCACCAGCCCGATCGTCCCCGTGGGCGCGATGACCGTCGCCTGCGCGTTGCGATAGCCGTGGGCCTCGCCCAGGGTCAGCGCCTCGTCCCAGGCCTGCATGGCCAGAACCGACAGCCGCTTGTCGGGGCAGCCTTCGTGATCGAGCGGCACGGGCTTGACGGCCAGTCCCTCGTATCCGCCCGACTGGCCGTGCGCCGCGCGCCGGTGATTGCGGATCACGCGCAGCATCGCGTCACGATTGCGGGCAAAACCGGCAAACGGCCCTAGTTCGGAGGCCATCTCGGCCGAGGTGGCATAGGCGACGCCGGTCATGATCGCCGTCAGGGCGCCGCAAAGCGCCCGCCCTTCGCGCGAGTCGTAGGGCAGGCCCATGTTCATCAGGAGGCCGCCGATATTGGCATAGCCGAGACCCAGCGTGCGGAAGTCGTGGCTGAGCTGTGCGATCTCCCGCGACGGGAACTGGGCCATGAGCACGCTGATCTCGAGCGTGACGGTCCAGAGCCGGACCGCATGCATGTAGAGATCGGCCTGGAACGTGCCGCCGCGGAGGAAGGCCAGCAGGTTCAGCGAGGCAAGGTTGCAGGCCGTATCGTCGAGGAACATGTATTCCGAGCACGGATTGGACCCGCGGATCGGCCCGTCCGCCGGACAGGTGTGCCAGGCATTGACCGTATCGTGGAACTGGATGCCCGGATCGGCACAGGCCCATGCGGCATGGCCGATCTGCTCCCACAGGTCGCGGGCCTTGACCGTCTTGACCACCTTCCCGTCGCGGCGCGCCGTCAGGTGCCAGTCGCCATCCTGTTCGACCGCACGAAGGAAGGCATCGGTCACCCGGATGGAATTGTTGGAGTTCTGGCCCGAGACGGAGGCATAGGCCTCCGAATCCCAATCGGTATCAAAGACCGGGAACTCGATCGAGCTGTAGCCCTGCCGCGCATAGTCGAGGACGCGCTTGATGTAGGTGTCGGGAATGGAGCTTGCCTTGGCCTCGCGGATGGCGATCTTCAGCGCGGCGTTGTGCACCGGGTCATAGGCATCCTGTTGCGCTCCGTCCCAGGACCGGATGGCGGCCAGGATCGCGTTGAGTCGCTTCTCATGCATCTTGGAGCCGGCGACGAGGCTCGCCACCTTCTGCTCCTCGCGCACCTTCCAGTTGATGAACTCCTCGATGTCGGGGTGATCGGCGTCCACGATCACCATCTTGGCCGCGCGCCGCGTGGTGCCGCCCGACTTGATCGCCCCGGCAGCCCGGTCGCCGATGCGCAGGAACCCCATCAGTCCCGACGACCGCCCACCGCCCGAGAGCTTCTCACCCTCGGCCCGCAGGGAGGAAAAGTTGGTCCCCGTGCCGGAGCCGTACTTGAAGAGCCGCGCCTCGCGCACCCAGAGGTCCATGATCCCGCCCTCGTTCACGAGGTCGTCCTTGACCGACTGGATGAAACAGGCGTGGGGCTGGGGATGCTCGTAGGCGGAGTCGCTGCGCGTCAGCTCGCCCGTGCGGTAGTCCACATAGAAGTGGCCCTGGGCGGGTCCGTCGATCCCGTAGGCCCAATGCAGCCCGGTGTTGAACCATTGCGGGGAGTTCGGGGCGCCCATCTGCCGCGCCAGCATGTGACGCATCTCGTCGTAATAGGCGCGGGCGTCCGCCTCGGAGGTGAAGTAGCCACCCTTCCAGCCCCAGTAGGCCCACGCCCCCGCCAGCCGGTCGAAGACCTGCCTTGCGCTGGTCTCCCCTCCCAGCGTCGCGCCCTCGGCGGGCCGCCCGCGCCAGAGAAACTCGGGAACTCCGTCCTCGGGAATTCGCTCGACCCGCGAGGGCACGCCGGCCTTCCGGAAATACTTCTGCGCGATCACATCCGCGGCGACCTGGCTCCAGCTTTCCGGCACTTCCAGCGCATCGAGCCGGAACACGGTGGACCCGTCAGGGTTGCGGATTTCCGACGAGGTGATGCGGAAGGGGATGCCCTCGTAGGCATCCTGGCCTTCGGTCGTAAACGCGCGGGCGATCTTCATCCAACCGACTCCTCATGGGACGCAGATTTCCGGCGCGTGCAGGGAGCCTGCACGGTCCCGAGCCTCTCGGCCCTCCGGGAATCTGGGTCATCACTGCTCTACCCCACCATATCTTGTGGGGCTCGTTTGCACCAACACAATCTGGCGCATCCGGGTCCCTGAGGGGAAGTCGATTTTGCTGTGGATGAGACAACTTTTCCGCTTGACCCCGTCGGTCGGCGGAGCCTGCTGGATTGCCGTCGATTCTCATCGGGCGGCCCCCAGAGTCGCCCACAGGCCCGTGATCTAGCGGCCACACACAACATCGGTGTGACATTACGCCGCCGGACCGAGCGAAAAACCGCAGGATGGAGGAGATGGTCGGGGCGAGAGGATTCGAACCTCCGGCCCTCTGCTCCCAAAGCAGATGCGCTACCAGACTGCGCTACGCCCCGAACCGCGCCCACATCTAAGGCACGCGGCAGCGCTTGGAAAGCACGGGCAGGGCCTTAGTCCTCTGCCAGAGCCTCGGCCCGGCTCTTGCCGGCAACGTTGTGAGCCAGGGTCGCCGCCATGAAGGGGTCCAGATCGCCGTCGAGGACGCCCTGGGTGTCCGATGTCTCGTGACCCGTCCGCAGGTCCTTGACCATCTGGTAGGGCTGCAGGACGTAGGAGCGGATCTGGTTGCCCCAACCTGCATCGCCCTTCGCCTCGTGCTGCGCGGCGATGGCCGCGTTCCGGCGGTCCAGTTCCATCTGGTAGAGGCGGGCCCGCAGGGTCTGCATGGCGATGTCGCGGTTCTGGTGCTGCGACTTGAGCGAGGAGGTCACGACGATGCCGGTGGGCAGGTGCGTGATCCGCACGGCCGATTCCGTCTTGTTGACGTGCTGTCCGCCCGCGCCGGAGGATCGCATGGTGTCGATCCGGATGTCCTTGTCGGGGATCTCGATCTCGATGGAGTCGTCCACGACCGGATAGACCCAGACGGCGCAGAAGCTCGTGTGCCGTCTGGCCGAGGAGTCGAAGGGCGAGATCCGCACCAGGCGATGCACCCCCGCCTCCGTCTTGAGCCAGCCATAGGCGTTGTGCCCGGCGATGCGGTAGGTGGCGGAGCGGATGCCCGCCTCTTCGCCGGGCGTCTCGGACTGGAGTTCGACCTGATACCCCTTCCGCTCGGCCCACCGGACATACATGCGCGCCAGCATCGCGGCCCAGTCGCAGCTTTCCGTTCCGCCGGCACCGGCATTGATCTCGAGGTAGCAGTCGTTGGCATCGGCCTCGCCGTCGAGCAGCGCCTCGATCTCCTGCTGGGCAGCCCGCTCGCGCAAGGCACGCAGGGCCGCCTCGGCCTCCGCCACCACCTCGCTGTCCCCCTCGGCCTCGCCCAGCGCGATCAGCTCCACGTTGTCGTTGAGGTCGCGCTCAAGCGCCTCGACCGCGGCCAGCTTGTCCGCAAGCACCTGACGATCACGCATCAGCTTCTGCGCGGCCTGGGGATCGTCCCAGAGCGTCGGGTCCTCGACGCGCGCATTCAGCTCCTCCAGCCGATGGGCGGCCGTCTCGCGATCCATCCGGCGGCTCACGAGGTCCACGGAGCGACGGATGCCTTCCACGATGGTCTGCGTCTCGGTCCGCATGGACGTTCTCCTGCCGGGGTGCAGGCGGTCTTAGGCGCCCCTGCCGGGACGTTCAAGGCATGCTCAGTAGAGCCCGCCGGACGACAGCGTGCCGAAGCTTGCATTGGGTCCGACCACGGCGGTTCCCCCCGTCGAGGTGGTGACCTGACGGGCGGCCGCGCGCACCTCGTCCACCAGCGGCACGTTCTCGGACACCGCAAAGCCCCCGTCATAGGTGACGCCGAACACCGGCTCCTCGCCCTCGCGGAAGCACTCCCTCACGACGTTCTCGCCCGAGGCGCTGTCGGGCAACCGCGAGCCCGTGAAACGATCGATGTTGATGAAGCGGCATCCGTCCGGCACCGCAAAGGCCGTCCCGCCGAAGCGCGCCACCGCCTTCTGCATGAACTCCTGGAAGACCGGGGCGCAGAGTCCGCCGCCCGAGGCCCCGCCCATCGGCCGCGGCGTGTCGTAGCCGATATAGCAACCCGCCGCGATGGTGGACGTATAGCCGACGAACCAGACGTCCTTGGCCTCGTTCGTGGTACCGGTCTTGCCGGCGACCGGCACCGGCAGGTTGATGGCACGGGCCGCGGTGCCCCGCTGCACCACCCCTTCCATCATCGAGGTGAGCTGATAGGCCGTGACGGCGTTCATGATGCGCCGCCGGTCGCTCACGATCCGCGGCGCCTGCCCCTGCGGCAGGGCCAGGGTGTCGCAGTCGAGGCATTCCCGCTGGTCGTGGCGGTAGATCGTCACGCCGTAGCGGTCCTGCACCCGGTCCACGAGCGTGGGCTCCACCCGTTCGCCGCCATTCGCGAACATCGCGTAGGCCGCCACCATGCGGAACAGCGTCGTCTCCTGGCTGCCCAGCGCGTTGGAGAGGAAGGGGCTCATCCGGTCGTAGACCCCGAACCGCTCGGCATATTGCGCGACCGTCTCCATTCCGATCTCCTGCGCAAGACGGATGGTCATGAGGTTGCGCGACTGCTCGATGCCGGTCCGGAGGGGGGTCGGCCCGTAGTAGCGGCCCGATGCGTTCTGCGGCACCCAGAGCCCTTGGGGCGTGTTGATCTCGATCGGTGCGTCCACCACGATCGAGGCGGGCGAGTAGCCTGAATCGAGGGCCGCCGCAAAGACGAACGGCTTGAAGGCGGAGCCGGGCTGCCGCCGGGCCTGCGTGGCGCGATTGAAGACGCTGGCCTGGTACGAGAAGCCGCCCTGCATGGCGATCACGCGCCCCGTGTTGACATCCATGGCCATGAAGGCGCCCTGGACCTCAGGCACCTGACGCAGCGTCCAGCGGATGAAGGACCCGTCGGCGTCCGCCGTCATGCGCCGGACCAGCACCACATCGCCGCGCTCGAAATTGTCGCGGAAGCTCCCGCGCATCCACTGGATGTCCTCGCGGGGGACGACGGGCGGCTCCGGGTGGTTTCCCTCGATTCCGAGGCGGAGCTCCGCCTCCCCGACCTCGAGGACGACCGCAGGATACCAGGTCCCGTTCAGCGTGATGTCGCGGGGCACCTGCGCGGCTGCCAGGGCCTCGCGCCAGCCGGCTTCGGACCCCAGCACCTCCTCCGGCAGCCGGACACCCGTGCCCCGCCACCGTCCGAGCCCCCGGTCGAAATTCTCGAGCGCCCGCTGGAGCGCGTGGGCGGCCTCCACCTGCAGTTCGGGGTCCATGGTCGCGCGGATGGAGAGGCCGCCAGTGAAGAACTCCTCCTCGCCGAAGTTCACGGACAATTGCCGGCGGATCTCGTCGGTGAAGTAGTCCCGGGGCGGCACCGATGCCCGGAACGAGGGATAGTCGCCCCCCTGCACCGTGCGCAGCGGCGCGGCCCGTTCGGCCTCCAGCGTCGCGCGGTCGATATGGCCGTCCTCGAACAGGCGGCCGAGAACATAGTTGCGGCGTGCCACGGCCGCCTCGCGGTCGCGCACGGGATGGAGGTTGCCGGGCCGTTGCGCCAGCGCGGCGAGATAGGCGGCCTCGCCGGCCGACAGCTCGGTGAGGGGCTTGTTGAAGTAGGTCTGCGCCGCGGCCGTGACGCCGTAGCTGTTCTGCCCCAGGAAGATCTCGTTGAGATAGAGTTCGAGGATGCGGTCCTTGCTCATGGCCTGCTCGATGCGCACGGCCAGGATGATCTCTTTGACCTTGCGCTCGGCCGTTCGCGAGCCGTCGAGAAGGAAGTTTTTCATCACCTGCTGGGTGATGGTCGATGCGCCCCGCATCCGCCCGCCCGAGCGCGCCCAGTCCAGCACGGCCGAGGCCATGCCGCGCAGGTCGAATCCCGGATGGCTGTAGAAGTTCTGGTCCTCTGCCGAGATGAAGGCAAAGCGGACCAGGTCGGGGATGTCCTCCACGGGGGTGAACAGCCGCCGCTCGTGGGCGAACTCGTCGATGATCCGGCCTTCGGCGCTGTAGACGCGGCTGATCGTCGGAGGCGAATATTGCGACAGCGCCTCGTAGGAGGGCAGGTCTCGGCCGTACATGGCAAAGACCGCCCCGAGGGAGACGGCGGCCAAGGCGAGGGAGAGGGTGAGCATCGAGAAGATGCCCCCGAAGAAGGACATGACAAGTCGCAGCACCGAACCCGTCCCCCGGATCGTGGATGCTCCCAGCCTTATCCGCCCGGCGGGGCCGGGTCAAAACACCTGCATGCGGATTCGGCGCAAAGGCGCGCGGCAGCTTTGCTGCGGCTGGACGCAGGGGCCGACAAGTGGTTGAAACAGGGGCAGATGGACCCGGATGACGTCATCGCCGCCTATGATCGCAACGGACGCGTCTGGGCGGCCTCTCGCGACCGGCGTCTGACGGAGCGACCGTGGCTTGATCGTGCTCTCGCCCTTGCTCCCCGCGAAGCCGGGAAACGCCGGGTGCTCGATCTGGGGTGCGGCGCCGGGCGGCCGCTGGCGGAGTATCTGGTGGATCGGGGTTGCCTGGTGACGGGCGTGGACGCCTCGCGTCCGATGATCGAGCTGTTCGCCCGCGTGGTACCGGCGGCGACGGCGCTTCATGCCGACATGCGCGGCCTGCGGTTGAATGCCGTGTTCGACCTGATCCTTGTCTGGGACAGCCTCTTCCATCTGACCCCCGATCATCAGCGCGGAATGGTTCCCGTGCTGACGGCGCATGCGGCACCCCGGGCTGTCCTGCTCATGACGACGGGGCCTTGCGAGGGCACCGCGACGGGCCGGATCGGCGATTCGGACGTGTATCATGCCAGCCTCGACCCGGACGAATACCGGACCCTCCTCGAGGAAGCCGGGTGGGAGATTCTCGGTTTCTGGCCGGAGGAGGAGGCGTGCGGCGGACGGTCCATCTGGATGGCGCGGCGGCGCGGCTGATCGGATCGTCCAGTCAGCGACGGCGCAGCGGTCGCAGCGCATCCTCGTCCTGCCGCCACAGCACGATGCCGGCGAGGATTCCGGCCACAAGGGACGCCCGACCTTCGGGGGTGGCCAGGCGCGCGCGATCCCCCGCATCCGACAGGAAACCCGTCTCGACCAGGACCGAGGGAAAATCGGCTGCATTCAGGACCGCGAGCGGCGCCTGCCGACGGGGACGGGAATTCACGACGGCCCCCGCCTCGCTCAGCCCGCGGGCGATGGCATCCCCCAACGCTTCGCTGCGTGGCCCGGAATCCTGCCGGGCCAGATCCAGCAGGGCCTGTGCCACGGCGTCGCCCTGTCCGGTCAGGTCGAGACCTGCGATTAGATCGTCTCCGCCGTGCCGCTCGACCAGCCGGGCCGACGCGCGGTCCGCGGCCTCGCGGCTCAGCGTGTAGACCGAGGCTCCCCGGGCCTGATCCTCCTCCAGCGCATCGGCGTGAAGCGAGATCAGCAGATCGGCCCCGGCCGCGCGGGCAATGGTCATCCGTTCCTGCAAGGGAACGAACACGTCCTCGCGCCGTGTCAGTACCGCGACCATCCCCGCACGGCTGACCGCATCGGCCAGTTCGATTCCCAAGGCCAGCATCAGATGGGATTCGCGCAGACCGCCCCGCTCGGCCCCCGGATCGATGCCGCCATGTCCGGGATCAATGACCACGACGAACCGCCCATCGTCCGCCGGAGTGACCGGCGGGGGCGGGGGCGCATCGGGCACTGCAAGCTCCAGCTCCCAGTCGGGTCCGGGCGGAGGCCCGGCCTCGGCCGCAAAGGTCGCGGCGTCCTGCGGCGCGAGCCGCAGCACGAGTCGCGCCCGGCCCGTCTGCGGGTCCACCTGCATCCCTGCCTCCCGGACGCCGAGCGGCCCGTCCAGGACGACCACCATCCGCGACCAGCCCGGCCGGATCGAGCCGAAGCGCACATCCGTCGCCAGACCGCGCCGGAGGAACGCCGCCGGGTCCACAGCACGGAAATCGGCCTCGCGGAAGTCGAGGACCAGCCTCGGCGGAGCATCGAGTGTAAAGGCGCGCCAAGGAACGGCCTGGCTCAGCGACAGATCCACCGCCAGCTCGCGACCCTCGTCCGCCACGCGGCTTCCGGCCGGCTCCACGCGCGCAAGCCCCGCCAGAGCCTGAGCGGCAGCCGCACCCGGCAGGATCAGCGCCACGACGGCCGCGACCATCCACCCCGCCAAGACGACCCGTGCGATCATGCCTGCCCCCTGCCCTCGCGACCGGTGCTGCCGCTGCTCGGGCCGGACGTCAATGCCCGCGCTCTGGGACGAACCCGTCACGCCTGCGTGAGACGGGATTTCGTGTTTGCACCGATGCGGCTTTCCGGTCCACATCGCGCCCAATCCCGGAGGATCTGCCATGGCTCGATCGACCCTTGCCGCCCTTTGTCTCGCCACGCTGGCGGCCGCGCCGTCCGCCGGAGCCCTTGACCTGACCGCCATGACGGCCGCCGAGCGCGAGGCGTTCCGGGCCGAGGTCCGTGCCTACCTTCTGGAGAATCCGGAGGTGCTGATGGAGGCCATCGGCGTTCTGGAGGCGCGGGAGCAGGAGGCTCAGGCCGCTGCCGACGCCGCCCTGGTCGCAGCCAACCGGGACGCAGCCGAGGGCGACGGCCACGCCTGGGTCGGTGGCAACCCGGACGGCGACGTGACCCTGGTCGAGTTCTTCGACTATCGCTGCGGCTATTGCCGCCGTGCCTTCGAGGATGTCGAGGGTCTGGTCGCGGGCGATGGCAACATCCGCTTCGTGCTTCGCGAACTGCCCATCCTCGGCGAGCAGAGCCTCCTCGCGGCGCGCTTCGCCCTGACCGTGAGAGAGCTTCATGGGGATGAGGCCTACAAGGATGCGCACGACGCGCTCATGGCGCTGCGAACGGACGTGACGTCCGAAACGCTGTCGCGTCTGGCCGAGGGTCTGGGCCTAGAGCCGGCGCCGATCCTCGCCGCCATGGACTCGCCCGCAGTGACCGAAACCATCGAGTCGAACCGCCTCCTCGCCCAGCGTCTGCGCATCTCGGGCACGCCGACCTTCCTCATCGGCGGACGGATCGTCCGGGGCTATGTGCCCGCCAGCGTCATGGAGGGGATCGTCGCGGATGCGCGGGCAGAGGAAGGCTGAGGCGGATCATTCGGCCGCCGGGGCAAGACCGCGCGCCTCGATTTCGGCGGCGCGCCGTTCGACGAGTTCGACGATGTGATCCACCATGGCGTCGTTGTCCATCCGGTGGCTCTGACGCCCGGCCACATAGACCATGCCATGCCCGGCGCCTCCCCCGGTGAACCCGAGATCGGTCATCAGGGCCTCGCCCGGCCCGTTGACCACGCAGCCGATGATCGAGAGACTGATCGGCGTCCGGATATGCGCCAGACGCTCCTCCAGCCGCTCCACCGTCCTGATGACATCGAAGCCCTGCCGTGCACAGGAGGGGCAGGAGATGATCTGAACCCCGCGCGTACGAAGACCGAGCGACTTGAGGATCTCGAAGCCCACCCGGACCTCCTCGACGGGGTCGGCCGAGAGCGACACGCGGATCGTGTCGCCGATCCCCATCCACAGCAGGAAGCCCAGACCGACCGCGCTCTTGACGGTCCCGGTCCGCAACCCGCCCGCTTCCGTGATCCCCAGATGCAGCGGCGCGTCCGTCACCTCCGCCAGCTGCTGATAGGCCGCGGCGGCCAGAAACACGTCGGACGCCTTCACGCTGATCTTGAACTCGTGGAAGTCGAGGTCCTGCAGATGCTTGATGTGGTCCAGCGCCGACTGGACCATGGCCTCCGGGCAGGGCTCGCCATACCGTTCGAGCAGATGCCGCTCGAGGCTGCCCGCATTGACCCCGATGCGCATGGCGCAGCCGTGATCCCGAGCGGCTCGGACCACCTCGCGCACGCGGTCGGGACTGCCGATGTTGCCGGGGTTGATCCGCAGGCAGGCCGCCCCGGCCTCCGCAGCCTCGATGGCGCGGCGATAGTGGAAATGGATGTCCGCCACGATGGGCACCGGACTTTCCCGCACGATGGTGCGCAGCGCGCGCGTGCTGTCCTCGTCCGGTGTGGAGACACGGACGATGTCGGCCCCCGCCTCGGCCGCCGCGGCCACCTGGGCGACCGTTGCGGCGATGTCGGTCGTCAGCGTGTTCGTCATGGTCTGGACGCTGATCGGCGCATCGCCGCCGACCGGGACCCGGCCCACCATGATCCGGCGGCTCGGCCGCCGCTCGATGTTGCGCCACGGGCGGATCGGATTGATCGACATGCCAGGCTCCGCAGGAGGTCGGGGTCCGGGGCAGACCTAGGCCCGCTGCCGGCCAGGGGCAACAGGCGCGGCGTCGCGCCTCACTCCAGGGACGTTCCCTCGGCCGTCGTCAGCGGAGACTGGCCTGCGGCCTGCGCGGCCGACGCGACAGCGACATAATCGGCGAGGATCTGGCTGCGGGCCGGGTCGGCAGGCTGGTAGTTCGCCATGATCGCCTCGGCCGAGAGCGGCACGTTGTTCGAGACCGCGCCGTCGGGGCCGACCGGCCCGTAGGGCACCCCGCCGAGGGCCATGAACACCGCCCCCGACTCGCCGATCCGCAGCGTCGGGGGTTCGGCAAAGGCGGGAACATCGTAGGTCTGGCCCGGCTGGAGGATGCCCTCGAACAGCACGGCGCCGTCCGGGCTGCGCACCCGCACCCAGGCTTCGCGGATCGCGACCAGCTGAACGGGCGGAGGCGCATCGGCCGTGACCTGCACCACTGCCGACGGCTCGCCCGTCCCGTCCAGGTTGAGCGCCTGAGCCAGGGCATCCTCGACCCCCTGCACGGTGGCCGTGTCGGCAGCGGCCGCGGCCAGCGCACCATCCACGGGCAGATCCTCGTCGGCGGCTGCCGCCTGTTGGGCAAGCAGCGTGGCGCCGTCCGGCCTTGCTCCGCCCGCCAGCGCCGGAGCGCGCGGCGCCAAGGGTCCGGTCCGGCCCGGATCGAGCGCCACGATGGGACCGTCGCGCGGAACAAGCACCGGCACCTCCAAGGCCTCGGGGCGATACAGGCGATCGAGGGCCTCGGTGGAGGGTGCCGCCAGAAGCGCGGCCACGGCCTCCTCGCCCTCGCCCCGGGGGCGGACGCCGCCGGCCAAGGGGTCGATCTCTGCCACGACGGTAGGGGGCTGCTCCACCGGGGCGAACGTCACCTTCTGGACTTCGCGCAGCACGAGCCATCCGCCATAGCCGAGGCCCGCCAGAAGGGCTGCCAGCACGAGAACCGAGCCGACCGCCCGCGGCTCCACATTCGAGAAGATCCCCGGCTCCGGCGGAAGAAAGGCCGCCGGTCGCCCGGCGAAGATGTCCTTGCCCAGACCGTGGGCAGGTCCCCGCTCCTCGCGCGGCCGCAGGCCCGAAGCGCCGGGAGACATCCCGTGGGCGGTCGAGAAGCCGGATTCGCGGCAGAACGTCTCGAAGGCCCAGTCGGGGTCCATGTTGAGATACCGCGCATAGGAGCGCACGTAGCCCGCGATGAAACCCGGCGTGTCGAAGGCGGTCGGATCGGCATTCTCGATCGCCGCGATATAGGCGGCCTTGATCTTGAGCTCTCGCTGCACGTCGATGAGCGACTTGCCCATCGTCGCCCGCTCGCCGCGCATCAGATCGCCCAGCCGCAGTTCGTAGGCGTCGAACCCGCCGGGTTCCCCCGCCTCGTCCTCGGCAATGGGCCTGGTGCGAAGATAGCCTCGCCCGATCATCCGGTACGCCCCATGTCCTGTCCCGCCCCTCCGGAACTCGGCGATTCGCTACACCGCCGGTCCCTTTGTGGCAACCGTAACACGGTCGTGACTTCAACGCACCAGAGGCGGAAAGGTTCAACCCGCCATTTCGGCGCGATTCAGCGCACAATGGGACCAGAGCGCATCCAGCGCGCGCACCAGCGCATCCATCTCGCGCGGTCCGTGAACCGGCGACGGCGTGAAGCGGAGCCTCTCCGTTCCGCGCGGGACGGTGGGGAAGTTGATCGGCTGGACATAGATGCCGTGGCGCTCGAGCAGCATGTCCGAGATCAGCTTGGTATGGACCGGATCGCCCACGATCAGCGGCACGATGTGGCTGCCGTGATCGATGATGGGCAGCCCGAGCCCCTTGAGCCGCGTCTTGAGGATGCGCGCCTGCGTCTGATGGCGCTCGCGCAGGGCGCTGTCCGTCTTGAGATGCGCGACCGAGGCGGCTGCCCCGGCCGCCGCCACGGGCGGAAGCGAGGTGGTGAAGATGAAGCCCGGCGCATAGGACCGGATGGCATCCACCATCCGGGCATTCGCGGCGATGTAGCCCCCCACGACACCGAACGCCTTGCCGAGCGTGCCATTCACGATGTCGATCCGGTCGAGGAGACCGTCGCGCTCGGCAACGCCGCCGCCGCGCGGCCCGTACATGCCGACCGCATGGACCTCGTCCAGATAGGTCAGCGCACCGAACTCCCGCGCCAGATCGCACACGGCCGCGATGGGGCCGAAGTCGCCGTCCATCGAATAGACGGATTCGAAGGCGATCAGCTTGGGCGCCGCCGGGTCGTCCGCCTCCAGCAGCTGGCGCAGATGCCCCACGTCGTTGTGCCGCCAGATCCGCTTGGGACCGCCACCCCGGCGGATGCCCTCGATCATGGACGCATGGTTCAGCTCGTCCGAATAGATGATGAGGCCCGGAAACAGCCGCTGGAGCGTGGACAGCGTCGCGTCGTTGGCGATGTAGGCCGAGGTGAAGAGAAGCGCCGCCTCCTTTCGGTGCAGGTCGGCCAGCTCGGCTTCCAGCCGCTTGTGGTAGATCGTCGTGCCCGAGATGTTGCGCGTGCCGCCCGAGCCCGCCCCGACGGCGTCGAGCGCCTCGTGCATGGCGGAGAGGACCGCAGGATGCTGGCCCATCCCCAGATAGTCGTTCCCGCACCAGACGGTGATCGGCTGCGTCGTCCCGTCGGCGCGGTGCCAGGTCGCATGCGGAAAATGTCCCCGGTCCCGGGCGATGTCGATGAAGGTCCGGTACCGGCCTTCCTGGTGGAGCTTGGCGAGGGCAGCGTCGATGTGCGCGTCGTAATCCACAGGCGTTCCTTCCCTCGGGGCGTCTTTCGTCACACAGCTAGCCGCCCGAAGGCCGGCATCGCCTTGTCTTAGATCAATTTCAAATCGGCTTCTACCGGACAAATCGCCGCTCGGCCGCCGTTGCTCCCGCACGCGCGCCATCCTAGCGTCCGGCCAACCCGGAGGACACCATGCTCGACCCCGTCTTGGACCGCATCGACGCCGACCTGCCGCTTGCCACCGACCGTCTGATGGCCCTGCTGCGGATTCCGTCGATCTCGACCGACCCGGCCCATGCCGCCGATTGTGCGGCGGCGGCGGACTGGCTCGTGCAGGACCTGCGCGACATGGGCTTCGATGCCGCACGCCACGACACGCCCGGACGCCCCATGGTCCTCGGCCATGGCGGAGAGGGGGCGCGCCATCTGCTCTTCTACGGTCACTACGACGTGCAGCCGGTGGACCCGCTCCACCTCTGGACCCATCACCCCTTCGCTCCCCGGCTCGAGGAGACGCCGGCCGGACCGGTGATCCGCGGCCGCGGAGCCTCGGACGACAAGGGCCAGCTCATGACCTTTGTCGAGGCCTGCCGCGCATGGATCGCGGTGCACGGCAGCCTTCCGGCGCGCGTGACGGTGTTTCTCGAGGGCGAGGAGGAATCGGGCTCGCCCTCTCTCGTGCCCTTTCTGGAGGCGCAGCGCGACAGGCTCCGCGCCGACATCGCGCTGATCTGCGACACCGACCTGTTCGACCGGGACACGCCTGCCATCACCACGATGCTGCGCGGCCTCGTGGGCGAGGAGGTGACAATCACAGGTCCCCGGATGGACCTGCATTCGGGCATGTACGGCGGGGCGGCCGTCAACCCGATCCGGGTGCTTGCCCGGATCCTCGCCGGACTGCACGACGACCGGGGGCGCGTGACCCTGCCCGGCTTCTATGACGGCGTGGACGAGATCGGCTCCGACCTGCGGAGCCAGTGGGAGGCGCTGGGCTTCGACGAGCGCGCCTTCTTGGGCGTCGCGGGCCTGTCCCATCCGGCGGGCGAGGAGGGCCGAAGCGTCCTCGAATCGATCTGGGCGCGGCCGACCTGCGAGATCAACGGCATTGTCGGCGGCTACACGGGCGAGGGGTTCAAGACCGTCCTGCCCTCCCGCGCGACGGCCAAGGTCAGCTTCCGGCTCGTCGGACGGCAGGACCCGCTGGCGGTCCGCGAGGCCTTCCGCACCCATGTCCGCGCCCACCTGCCGCCGGATTGCCGCGCGGAATTCGCCGAGCACGGCGCCTCGCCGGCAGCGGTGATGGACATCTCGGGCGACGACTTCGTCCGCGCCCGCGAGGCGCTGTCGGCCGAATGGCCCAGACCGGCCGCCTTCACGGGCTCCGGGGGGTCCATCCCGGTCGCAGGCTACTTCAAGACGATCCTCGGCATGGATTCCATGCTGATCGGCTTCGCCAACGACGACGACCTGATCCACTCGCCGAACGAGAAGTACGACCTGCGCAGCTTCCACAAGGGCATCCGGTCCTGGGCCCGGATCCTGCACGCGCTCACCCGCTAGGAGCCGAACCCGGCCCCGGCGTCACCGCGCCGAGGCCACCTCCTTCTTCTGGCCCTGATCCGTGTGGATCATGAGCGGCTTGCCGCCGGGACTCACCGCCTCCTCGTTGACCACGACCTCCCGCACGGACGTCAGACCCGGCAGTTCGAACATGGTATCCAGAAGGATGTCCTCCATGATCGACCGCAGACCCCGCGCACCCGTCTTGCGCTCGATGGCCCGCTTGGCGATGGCGCGAAGCGCGTCGTCGGTGAAGGTCAGCTTGGTGTCCTCGAGATCGAACAGGCGCTGATACTGCTTGACGAGGGCGTTCTTGGGCTCGGTCAGGATCTTGACCAGCGCCGTCTCGTCGAGGTCGGTCAGCGTCGCGATCACCGGAAGGCGGCCGACGAATTCCGGGATCAGCCCGAACTTCAGGAGATCCTCCGGCTCGAGATCCTTGAAGATCTCGCCGATGCTGCGCTCGTCCGGAGCGACGACCTTGGCGCCGAAGCCCATGCCCGTCCCCTTGGAGCGCTGGGCGATGATCTTCTCGAGCCCCGCAAAGGCGCCGCCGCAGATGAACAGGATGTTCGTGGTGTCCACCTGCAGGAATTCCTGCTGGGGATGCTTGCGCCCGCCCTGCGGGGGCACGGAGGCGATCGTGCCCTCCATGATCTTGAGCAGCGCCTGCTGCACGCCCTCGCCCGAGACATCCCGCGTGATCGAGGGGTTGTCGGACTTGCGGGTGATCTTGTCCACCTCGTCGATATAGACGATGCCCCGCTGCGCGCGCTCGACGTTGTACTCGCTGGCCTGCAGCAGCTTGAGGATGATGTTCTCCACGTCCTCACCGACATAGCCGGCCTCGGTCAGCGTGGTGGCATCCGCCATGGTGAAGGGCACGTCGAGGATGCGCGCCAGCGTCTGGGCGAGCAGCGTCTTGCCGCAGCCGGTCGGGCCGATCAGCAGGATGTTCGACTTCGCAAGTTCGATGTCCTGCGACTTCTGCGCATGAGCCAGGCGCTTGTAGTGGTTGTGCACCGCGACCGAGAGCACCCGTTTGGCGTGCTCCTGCCCGATCACGTAATCGTCGAGCACGTCGCAGATCTCGCGCGGGGTGGGCACGCCGTCCGCCGATTTCAGTCCGGAGGTCTTGGTCTCCTCCCGGATGATGTCCATGCAGAGCTCGACGCATTCATCGCAGATGAACACCGTCGGCCCGGCGATGAGCTTGCGCACCTCATGCTGGCTCTTGCCGCAGAAGGAGCAGTAGAGGGTGTTCTTGCCGTCGCCGGGTGCGTTCGCCATGGGTCTCCTCTGGCCCTGTCGGGCCCTCAGGTCGGCACCGGGGCCTCGAGCTCCGGGTGCGGGGGCCGCGGCAGGCGCGACCCGTTGCGAGACTAGGGCACGGCCCTGACCGCCACAACGCCAAAAACCCCGGTCGGGGTTCCGGGCGTGGCGCTCAGGCGGCACTCGCCTGCGCGCCCTCCTTGCCGCCGTCGCGGCTCGTCAGGATGTCGTCGATGAGGCCCCATGCCTTGGCCTCCTCGGGGTCCATGAAACGGTCGCGCTCGAGCGCGGCCTCCACCGCTTCCATGGTCTGGCCGGTATGCTTGACGTAGATCTCGTTGAGGCGCTTGCGCAGCGCCTCGGTCCGGCGGGCGTGGATCAGGATGTCGGTGGCCTGCCCCTGATAGCCGCCCGAAGGCTGGTGGACCATGATCTCGCTGTTGGGCAGCGAGAAGCGCATTCCCTTCTCGCCAGCGGTCAGCAGCAGCGAGCCCATCGACGCAGCCTGCCCGATGACGAGGGTGGACACCTTGGGGCGGATGTACTGCATCGTGTCGTAGATCGACAGCCCGGAGGTCACGACGCCGCCGGGGCTGTTGATGTACATGGAGATTTCCTTTTTCGGATTCTCCGCCTCGAGGTGCAGCAGCTGCGCGACCACCAGCTGCGCCATCACGTCGTGGACGGGACCCGAGACGAAGATCACCCGCTCCTTCAGCAGGCGCGAGAAGATGTCATAGGCGCGCTCGCCCCGGCTGGTCTGCTCGACCACCATCGGGACCAGGTTCATGTAGTGCTCGGCAGGGTCTCTCATGGCGGGCGGTCCTCATTGCGCAGGGCCGCAATCTACGGATGCCCCCGCAGGGCTGCAAGGGCACGGCCCGCTCTATCGCGTGAACGGCACCGGACCGGCCGCGACGAACCGGTTCGCGGGGTCGGCGCCTTCCGGTCCAGGCGGAGGCACTGTCGCGACGGCGGACGCGCCGCGCGGCGCGGCCCCCTCGCCGAGGGGCACCAGGAGGCTGACGCGGAACGTCCCGTCGGGTTGCCAGCCTTCCTCCACGGACGCACCGAGCTGCGCCGCGAAGGCTCCGATCAGATGGCGTCCCAGACCGCGCCCCGCGACCTCGTCGGCCACCGGACCCGTGCCGCTATTGGCCACGGTCAGCCGCACGCCACCCGTCTCGGCCCTCAGCGACAGCAGGACGCGCGGCCTGCCCCGGCCGCCGCCTGCAAAGGCGACGGCGTTCGACATCGCTTCGGCGGCCAGAAAGGCCAGCGGCACGGCACGGTCAGGGTCGAGCACGATGTCGTCCACCTCCACGGTGCTGTCCATCTCGCCGCCGCGCGCGCCGAGCTCCTGCGCCACGACCGCCTTGAGGATCGGCGCGACGCCGACCGCGCCCATGTCGGTGCTGTTGTAAAGGCTGCGGTAGATCGCCGCGAGCGTGAGCACCCGGTCCTGGAGACGCCGGAGAGCGGCGCGCGCCGCCGGATCGGGCAGGCGCCGCAACTGCATCGAGATGATCGACGAGATCAACTGGAGGTTGTTCTTGACCCTGTGATGAACCTCCCGCAGCAGGACGCCGCGCTCCCGGAACGCGGTTTCCATCCGTGCCTCGTCCTGTCGGATCGCCTGCGCCATCTCGCGGAAGGCGCGCTCGATCTCCTGCAGTTCGTGGGCGGCGCCGGCCGCGATGATCGGATGCGCGGCAATCGAGCGGTCCCGCCCGAAGCGACGCATCGCATCCGCCAGCGCCGCCACCCGCCGCACGACATGGCGATGGACAGCCCAATAGGCGACCAGCAGACTGGCGATCCACATCAGCAGCGGAAACAGCAGCGGCGGCCAGACCCGCTCGGGCGACCGGCCGGCCTGCGCGAGGCTCCAGGCGCCGAGCGCATAGGCCATGCCGGAGGCGAGCGGCGCAACCGTGTAGTGGCGCTCCACTCCGTCGCGGCCGGGCGCGGTGAAGGCCCGTCCCGACCCGGTCGCCAGGTCGGAGAGGGCGATGTCGCGCGGCAGCGCTGTCTCGTTCTGGACACCCACCGTCAGGATCTCGCCCCTGTCGTTGAAGGTCAGATGCGCGACCGGCGCAGGACCGGCGGGCGGCGCCACGGCCAGATTGTCGCGCGGGATGACCAGGGCCACATAGGCCCGCCCGCTGGGTCCCACCGTCGGACCGGGCGGAACGACAAGGGGGACGCCGATCACGAGGCTCGGCACATCCGCCACGAGATCGGGACGGATGTGAACCCGCAGGGGCTCCGCCAGAAGGGTGAGGATCCTTTCGTCCTCCACAGCAAAGGGACCGCCAGCGGACGAGCAGGGGACGCTGCCCTCGACGGTGACGACCCCGGCGAAACTGTAGAAGCCGCGCGCCTCGACAAAGCGGGCCATGTCCGCGTTGCACTGGGCCAGGTCCGTGCCGACCACCGCCGTCTCGCGCAGGGCTTCGGCCGCGCCCAGCGCCTGCTCCAGCGCCGTCTGGACCGGCTCGGCTCCGCGGCGGGTCGCGGCGACCAGCGACAGATCCGTGCGCGATTGCACCTCGTCCCGCAGCTCGGCCGTCTGGAACAGGGCGACCAGGCCCAGCGGCAGCAGCGCCAGCGACAAGGCCCCCGCAAGACGGACCGCCAGCCCGTCGCGCCGCAGCCGCCAGCGTGAGGGCGGCCCGTCGCTCACAGATGCGGCCCGCCCTGCGCCGCGATCACGGCCAGCGTCGCGCCGTCGGTCAACTCCAGCCGGTCCCCCTCCTTGAGGTTCAGAAGCTGGGCCAGGCGCACACGGGCGCGGTTGGCGCGGCTCTTGACCGTGCCCACCGCCACCCCGGTCATCTCCGCCGCCTCCTCGTAGGAGAAGCCCGAGGCCCCTACCAGTTGCAGCGCCTCGCGCTGTTCGACCGGAAGCTGCTGAAAGGCGCGCACGAAATCCTGAAGCTGGAGCCGGCCGTCATGCGCGGGCTTTTCCGCCAGCGAGCTGACCAGCGTGCCGTCGCTGTCGCTCACCTCGCGGACGGTGCGCCGGCGCGACGAATAGAAGGTGTTGCGCAGGATCGTGAACAGCCACGCGCGCATGTTCGTCCCGGCCTCGAAGCGGTCGAAGTTGGACCACGCCTTGACCACGGTGTCCTGCACCAGATCGTCCGCCGCGCTGGCATTGCGCGTCAGGGACAGCGCAAAGGCCCGCATGGCCGGCAGATGCGCGATCAGCTCGTCCCGCGGGTCCGTCGCGGCCGCCGGGGCCGCCGGCTCCGGGCCAGGGCCCGGCGGCGGTGCGGACGTCCTTCTGCCATCGCTCATGTAGCAAGCCGCCGCGTGGAGCCGCCGGCCCCGGTCCGGTTCGCCGGTCTGTCGCCATCGCCTTGCTGCATCGCAGCAAGGCGCGCCAGAAGGGCGCCGAAGACCGGCGGCAGCGCGTCGGTCGTCGGCTGGCCGAAGGCCCGGCGCAGATTGGCCGCCGTCGCGGCCTCCCGCAGCTCCTTGGGGGATTGCTCGTCCATGGCTTGTCGCCACCCTTCCGTTGCGCCGTCTCGAGGGCTAGTCTCGTCCTTCGGAACCGTAATCTTGCGGGCATCGTTTGGTTCCAAATCTTCGAGGGGATCACCGTTCACATGAGCAAGACCGACACAGCCGACCTGTCCGCCATGATCGGGTCGGAACTGCCGTACCTGCGCCGGTATGCCCGCGCCCTCACCGGCAGCCAGTCGAGCGGCGACGCCTATGCCATCGCGACGCTCGAAGCCATTCTCGAGGAGCCTGCGCTCTTCGAGACCGATCTCGGTCCCCGCGTGGCGCTGTTCACCGTGTTTCATACGATCTGGCAGAGTTCCGGGGCGCCCGTGGCCGACGAGGAGACGGGGCTCGCCAAGGCGGCGCAGCGCCATCTGGCGACGCTCACCCCCAACACGCGCGAGGCGCTGCTGCTCGCCACGATCGAGGACTTCCAGCCCGAGGAGATCGCCACGATCATGCGCACCGACGTGGACGAGGTGCGCCATCTCATCGGGCGCGCCCGCGCGGAGATGGAGGACTCGATCTCCGGCCGCGTCATGATCATCGAGGATGAGGCCATCATCGCGCTGGATCTTCAGGCCATCGTGGCGGACATGGGTCATGCGATCATCGGCGTGGCGCGCACCCGCGACGCGGCGGTGGCTCTGGCCGGGATCGAGAAGCCGGACCTGATCCTCGCGGACATTCAGCTCGCCGACAATTCGTCGGGCATCGATGCCGTCAACGAGATCCTCGAGGCTCGCGGGGACATCCCCGTGATCTTCATCACGGCCTTCCCCGAACGGCTCCTGACGGGCGAGCGCCCCGAACCCGCCTTCCTGATCTCCAAGCCCTACCGGGAGGATCAGGTGCGATCGGCGATCTCCCAGGCGATGTTCTTCTCCTCGACCGAGACCTTGCACGCCTGACACGGTCCGCGCCTGTTCGTCGCCGCCTCCTTGCAAGCGCTTGAGGGGGCGGCGATCCTCTGCCCGGAAGAGCAGGGCAGAACCAGGCATGACCGTCACCTTGAAGGATGTCGCGGCCGCGGCGGGGGTTTCCGTGTCGGCCGTCTCCCGCAGCTTCACGCCGGGGGCGCCCATCGCCGCGGCGACACGGTCCCGGATCCTGCGGATCGCCGCCCGGATGGGGTATCAGCGCAACCATCTCGCCGCAGGGCTGACCACCGGGCGGACACGGCTGATCGCGATGCTCGTCGAAGTCGACACGGACCCCGAGACGCTTCGTTTCGTCTCCCTGCTGGCCGAGCGCCTCGCCGGTGAAGGGCTGCGACCGACCCTCCTTCACGCTCCGCCGGGGCGCGATCCGCGTGCGGTGCTGCGGGCTCTGCGCGAACATCCGCCGGAAGCCGTCGTGATCGCGTCGGCCGCGGCGCATCCGGCCATGGCGCGCGCTCTCCGGGGAGCGGGCTGGCCCGTCGTGCAGGCGCTTGCATCCCAGCCCGCAGCCGCCGACGCGCCGCTGGTGGCGCTGGGCGAAACGGGGGTCGGCCGCATGGCGGCCTCCATCCTGCTGTCGCGCGGCTATCGGCATCTGGCCTTCGTCGGAGGTCCTGCAGTCCAGCCGGCGATCCGGGACCGCTGGGCCGGGTTCCGCAACCTGGCCGAACGGCACGGGGCCACGATCGCCGTCCGCTTCGCCGCCGCCTCGAGCTATGCCGAAGGTCGGCGCGAGGTGTTGGACCTTCTCGCCGCCGGAGGGGCGGACGCGTATTTCTGCACGGACGACCGTCTCGCCATCGGCGCCCTGGCCGCCCTGCGGGAGAGCGGCGTGGCAGTGCCGGACGGCGCGGGCCTTCTGGGCCTAGGGGGCATCGAGGCCGGGGGCTGGACCGGCATCGACCTGAGCACCCTGGCCCCGCCCATGGACCGGATGGTGACGGAGACCGCGGAGCTGCTGCTTGCGGCGCTGCGGGGCGAGCCGGTCGCCGCGCCGCAAAGGCGGTTCGAAGCCGTGCTCGTGGAACGCGGCACGCTCCGCCCGCCGGCGGCGAGACCCGCCCTTGCGGCCGAGTAGGGGAGCCGTTCTCAGCTCCGGAAGACGACGATCTCCGGCAGGGCGGTCAGCGGCGCCCCGATCTCGCGCATCGCCTCGAGGCTGATCTGGCTGCCCGAACCCCGTTCTCCTCCAGAGGGACGCAGCTCGACCGTCACGCTGCGTCCCGTGACGGGATACTCGATCCGGCCCCGCGTCACCTCCGTCACCAGCGGCGTCTCGAGCCACATCCCGCCCTGGCCCGGCGGCCCCAGCGAGGCCACCGTGGTCCCCAGCCGGTTCGCGCCGCCGGTCGGGGCCGGGGCAGAGGCCGGGGATGCCGGTGCCGATTCGTCCGCCGCAGCGGGTGGCGGCGGGGGAACCGCCCCCGGAAGCGGATCGCCCACCTCGAGGCCCCCCGGCGGCAGCGCCGCAGGAATGCCGCCTTCGACGGCCGGAAGTTCGGCCGGCGGCGGCGGGGGCGGCGGAGCGGGCGGCGGCGTCACGAGAACCGGCTCCGGCCTGGCGGCCGGAACGGGAGCAGCCGCCGGCGCGGCGACCGTCACCGTCTCCTCGGCTTGCTGGGCGGCATCCGGCTGCACACAGGCGGCCAGCAACGGCAGGGCGGCAAGAAGGGGGATCACGCGGATTGTCATGGCCGCGACGCTAGCTTGCCCCCTCGTCGC
Source organism: Rubellimicrobium sp. CFH 75288 (assembly GCF_009904055.1). GTDB lineage: Bacteria > Pseudomonadota > Alphaproteobacteria > Rhodobacterales > Rhodobacteraceae > Rubellimicrobium. The sequence continues at coordinate 161,647 of NZ_WYDP01000001.1, forward strand.
CCGCAACGCCCCCGGTCCGGCAGGATCAGGCGCCGGCGGCGCACCGCCTGCGCTTGCCGCGCCGGGTCCTGTCTCCTACCTTGGCCACATGGACGCGCCCCTCTCCGACCCGTTCGGCCGCACCATCCGGTATCTGCGCGTGTCCGTGACGGACCGCTGCGACTTCCGCTGCGTCTATTGCATGGCGGAGTCGATGACCTTCCTGCCCAAGGCCGAGATCCTGTCTCTCGAGGAGCTGGACCGCCTCTGCTCGGCTTTCATCCGTCTTGGGGTCGAGAAGCTGCGCATCACCGGGGGCGAGCCTCTGGTGCGCCGCGACATCCTGTCGTTCTTCCGTGCGATGGGGCGGCATCTGCGCTCGGGCGCCCTGCGGGAACTGACGCTCACCACCAATGGCAGCCAGCTCGCCCGCCATGCCGAGGCGCTGCGCGAGGCAGGCGTCCGGCGCGTCAACGTCTCGCTCGACACGCTCGACCCCGACCGTTTCGCCCGTCTGACGCGGCGCGGCCGCCTCGACCAGGTGCTGGAGGGCATCCGCGCCGCGCGCGTGGCGGGCCTCTCCGTCAAGATCAACGCCGTCGCCCTGAAGGGCGAGACCGAGGACGAGCTGTGGGCCCTCATGGCCTGGTGCGCGCAGGAGGGGCACGACCTCACCTTCATCGAGGTCATGCCGATGGGCGACATCGGCAACGAGATGCGCCTCGACCAGTTCCTGTCGTTGCGCGACCTGCGCCGCCGGATCGAGGAGCGCCTCACCCTGATCGACACGCCCGAGCGCACGGGCGGGCCTGCCCGCTATGTCCGCGTGGCCGAGACGGGCCAGCGTCTCGGCTTCATCACGCCGCTCAGCCACAACTTCTGCGAATCCTGCAACCGCGTGCGCCTGACCTGCACCGGCCAGCTCCATACCTGCCTCGGGCAGGAGGGTTCGTCCGACCTGCGCGCAGCGCTGCGCGCCTCCGGGGACGACGCCGCCCTCGAGGAAGCGATCCGCGCCGCCATCCGCCTCAAGCCGCGCGGCCACGACTTCGACTATTCGCGTCCCGGCACGGTCGGCGGGCGCATCTCCCGCCACATGAGCCACACGGGCGGCTGATGGTCCGGCCCGCGGGGCGCTGGCCCCTGCCGCTGCGCCTCTACGAGGGGGCTGCCGACCTGCTCCTGCCCGTCGCGCAGGTCCGCGCGGCCCGCCGCCTCCGTGCCGGCGGCTTCGGCGCCCGTGCCCCCGAGCGGCTGGGCCGGGCATCCCTGCCCCGCCCCCCCGGGCGCCTCGTCTGGTTCCACGGCGCGAGCGTGGGCGAGGGTCTCTCCATCCTGCCGCTGGCGACGGCGCTCGCGGCCGATGGACCGGTGCTGGTGACGACCGGCACGGCCGGATCGGCCCGCGTCCTCGGCCCGCGCCTGCCGCCCGGCGCGCTCCACCACTTCGCGCCGCTCGACGCGGGGCGGCCCGTGCGACGCTTTCTCGATGCCTGGCGCCCCGACCTCGCCGTGTTCGCCGAAAGCGAGATCTGGCCCCGCACGCTCCGCGAGACCGCCGCCCGCGGCATTCCCCTCGCGCTGGTCGGCGCGCGGCTCTCGCCCCGCTCGCGCGACCGCTGGGCGCGGCTGGGCCACAGCGCGCGCGCGCTCCTCGGCCTCTTCGACCGGATCTGGACCCAGGACGAGGACGGGCGCGCAGCGCTCCTGTCGCTCGGCGCCGAGCCGGCGCGCACGGCGGTGGGCGGCAACCTCAAGGCCGCCGCCCCCCCGCCCCCCGACCACGCGGAGCGCGCGGCCCTCTCCGCCGCCCTCGGGGACGCCCCCGTCTGGACCGCCCTCTCGACCCATCCCGGCGAGGAGGAGGCGGTGCTCGACGCCCATGCCCGCCTGCGCGCCCGCCTGCCCGGTGCCCGCCTCGTCCTCGCCCCTCGCCACCCCGAGCGCGGCGGGGAGGTCGCCGCCCTCGCGCAGGCGCGGGGCCTGCCCCTCGGCCGGCGCAGCCGGGGCGAAGGCTGGGCCGAGGCGGGGCTTCTCGCCGACACGCTGGGCGAGGCGGGGCTGTGGCTGCGCCTGTCTCTCGTGACCTTTCTCGGCGCCTCGCTCGTCCCCAAGGGCGGCCACAACCCGTGGGAGCCCGCCGCCTGCGGCGCGGCGCTGCTGATGGGCCCTTCGCGGGGGACGATCGCCGCCGACTGGGCCGCCCTCTCCGCTGCGGGCGCCGCGGCCGAGGTGCGCGACGCCCCCTCGCTGGCCGAGGCGGTTGCGGCCCTCCTCTCCGATCCCGCCCGCGCCGCCGCGATGGGCGCGGCGGGCCGCGCGCTCTGGCAGGCGCAGGCGGGCCGGGCCGAGGCGATCGCGAGGGCCCTGCACGGGATGCGCGGATGAGCGGGTGGCTCGATCCGGCCGGGGTGGCGGTGATCGCCCCCAACCTCAAGCGGCGCCTGTCGGGCGTCACGTCCACCCTGTTCCGCCTCGCCCCCCTTCAGGCGCGCGACATCCCCCTCGCGGTGGTGGGCCCCGCCCTGCCGCCCGGGCTGCCGCGGATGCGCCTCTCCGCGCTCCCCCTCATGCCGCGCCGCCCGCGCGTCTGGCACGCCCGCCGCAATTCCGAGATGCTGCTGGGCCTCGCCTTGCGGGCGATGGGGCACGACCTGCGCCTCGTCTTCACCTCCGCCTCCCAGCGGCGGCACACGCGCTGGACCCGCGCCCTGATCGCGCGGATGGATGCGGTCGTGGCCACCTCCTCGCAGAGTGCCGCCTATCTCGAACGCCCCGCCTTCGTGATCCCTCACGGCATCGACGCCGAGGCCTTCCGCCCCGCGCCCGACCGCGCCGCGCTCCGCCGCATGCTCGGCCTGCCCGAGGCGGGGCCGATCCTCGGCTGCTTCGGCCGCATCCGCGCTCAGAAGGGCACCGACCTGTTCGTGGACGCCGTCATCGCCGCGCTGGCCGGCCGCCCCGACGGCGCGGCGGTCGTGCTGGGCCGCGCCACGCCCGACCACCGCGCCTTCCTCGACGGCCTGCGCGCGCGCGTCGCCGCGGCGGGCCTCGGCGACCGCATCCTGTTCCGCGGAGAGGTGCCGGTGGACCAGGTCGCCCGCTGGTATGCCGTGCTCGACCTCTTCGTGGCGCCCCAGCGGTGGGAGGGGTTCGGCGTCACCCCGCTCGAGGCGATGGCCTGCGGCGTCCCCGTCCTTGCCACCGATGCGGGCGCCTTCCCCGACCTCGTGGTGCCGGGCGAGACGGGTCTTCTCGTGCCGCGCGACGACGGCCCCGCCCTGTCTTCCGCGCTGACAGAGGCGCTGTCGGACCCTGCCCGCCTCGCCCGCTGGGGCGAGGCGGGTCGCGCCCGCGTCCTGTCGCGCTTCCGGCTCGAGGACGAGGCGGCGGCGCTCAACGCCCTCTATCGTCGCCTTCTGGGCGAAGGGGCAGGCGCGACTCCACCATCCCCACCAGCCACGAGCAGCCCGCCGGGATCGCCTCGTCGTTGAAGTCGTATTCCGGGTGGTGGACCGGCGCGCTGTCGCCGTTGCCGAGCAGGATATAGGCCCCCGGCCGCGCCTCCAGCATGTAGGCGAAATCCTCGCCCCCCATGACCAGCGGCGCCTCCTCGCACCCGCCCGAGACCTCGCGCGCCACGGCCCGGGCATGCTCCGTCTCGGCGGGGTGGTTGGCCATCACCGGATAGCCGCGCCGGTAGTCCACGTGCGCCTCGGCCCCGTGCGCTGCCGCGGTCGCCTCGCAGATGGTGCGCAGCCGCCGCTCGGCCATCTCGCGCAGGCCGGCCGAGAGGGTCCGCACCGTGCCCCGCAGCACCGCCCGCGGCGGGATGACGTTGAAGGCGTCCGACGCGGTGCGGAAGCTCGTCACCGAGACGACGATCTGCTCCACCGGGTCGGCGTTGCGGCTCGCGATGGTCTGGAGGGCGAGCACGATGGCGCTGCCCGCCACGACCGGGTCCACCGTCTCCTGCGGCTTGGCCGCATGGCCGCCGCGCCCCTCCACCACCACCTCGAACTGGTCGGTTGCGGCAAAGAACGCGCCCTCGCGGATGGCAAAGCTGCCCACGGGCCGGCCGGGCCAGTTGTGCATCCCGTAGATCTCGCTGACGCCCCAGCGCTCCATCAGGCCGTCCTCGACCATCTCGCGCCCGCCGCCGCCGCCCTCCTCGGCCGGCTGGAACACCACCAGCGCGGTGCCGTCGAAGGCGCGCGTCTCGCACAGATACCGCGCAGCCCCCAGCAGCATGGCCGTGTGCCCGTCATGTCCGCAGGCATGCATCGCCCCCCTGACCGTGGAGGCATGGGGCAGGCCCGTCGCCTCCTCGATGGGCAGCGCGTCCATGTCTGCCCGAAGGGCCACCGTCCGGCCGGACTCCGTCCGCTGCCCCCGGATCACGCCCACCACCCCGGTGCGCCCGATCCCCTCCACCACCTCGTCGCAGCCCCATTCGCGCAGCTTGGCGGCCACCAGCGCGGCCGTGCGATGCGTGTCGAACAGGATCTCCGGGTGCCGGTGGATGTCGCGCCGCCATTCCCGGATCTCGGGCAGAAGGGCGGCCAGGGCGTTGCGCGGCGGCATGGGTTCTCTCCTCGCGGACCGCCGCATCCTGCCTCCCGCGCCGCGGCCGGTTCAAGCCCGCCCGATCGCACATGCCGGATGACGCCACGCAAGGGCTTGTGCGGCAGCAGGGCGGTGCTAGCGTGCCGGGTCAAGCGCTGCCCCCGGCGGCGGGCGCAAGAACAGAGGGGAACAGGGAGATCCTCCGATGCCCGATCGGGCCGCGCCCGTGCTCGACGTGCGGGACCTGCGGACGGTGTTCCGCACCCGCGCCGGCGACATCCACGCGGTCAACGGCGTCTCCTTCGAGCTGCGCGCGGGCGAGCTTCTGGGCGTGGTGGGCGAATCCGGCTCGGGCAAGTCCGTCACGATGATGGCGCTTCTGGGTCTCGTGCCCTCGCCGCCGGCGGTCGTCTCGGGGGGACCGGCCCTGTTCGACGGCCGCGACCTCCTCCGCCTGCCCGAGGCGGAGTTGCGGCGCATCCGCGGCGCGCGCATCGGCTTCGTGTTCCAGGACCCGATGACCTCCCTCAACCCGGTCTTCACGGTGGGCTTCCAGATCATGGAGCCGCTGCGCCGCCACCTGCGCCTGAGCCGCCGCGCCGCCCGCGCCCGTGCGGCCGAGCTTCTGGCGCTCGTCGGCATCCCCGACGCCGCGCGCCGGCTCGACGACTATCCCCACCAGTTCTCGGGCGGCATGCGCCAGCGCGTGATGATCGCGGTCGCGCTGGCCTGCGATCCGCAGGTGCTCATCGCCGACGAGCCGACCACCGCGCTCGACGTCACCATCCAGGCCCAGATCCTCGAACTCATGGCCGAGCTGCGCGCGCGCCTCGGCATGGCCGTGATCTGGATCACCCACGACCTCGGCGTGATCGCGGGCATCGCCGACCGCGTCATGGTCATGTATGGCGGACAGGTGATCGAGCACGGGCCCGTCGAGGCCGTGTTCGCTCGCCCGACCCATCCCTATACCCGCGCGCTGCTCGCCACCGTGCCCAAGGTCTCGGGCGAGCGCAGCCGCCGCCTCCAGGCCATCGAGGGCCAGCCCCCCATCCTGTCCGCCCCACCCGAGGCCTGCACGTTCCGCGATCGCTGTCCCCACGCGTTCGAGACCTGCTTCCGCCTCAATCCCCAGCGCTACCCGCTGGGCGAGGGTCACGATGCCGCCTGCCTGCTGGCGGATCCCGGCCTCGCCCCCTGGGGCCGGCCCGAGCCGAGGGTGGCCCATGGCTGACGGCGCGGGCCTTCCTCCGGGCGAGCCGGTTCTGTCCGTGCGCGACCTCGTCATGCACTTCCCCATCCGTCGCGGCCTGCTGCGCCGGCGGGTCGGCGCCGTGCGCGCCGTGGATGGCGTGAGCTTCGACATCCTGCCCGGCGAGACGCTGGGCCTCGTGGGCGAGTCGGGCTGCGGCAAGAGCACGGTCGGCCGGTCGGTCCTGCGGCTCTACGACATCACCTCGGGCTCGATCCGCCTCGAAGGGACTGAGATCGGGCGCATGTCCCAGTCCCGCCTGCGCCGCCTGCGCCCGCGCATGCAGATGGTGTTCCAGGACCCGATGGCCTCGCTCGACCCCCGCATGACGGTGGAGTCGATCATCCGCGAGCCGCTGGACGAGCACACTGGCCTGTCGGCGCGGGAGAAGCGCGAGCGCGTCGCCGAACTCATGGACGCGGTGGGCCTCAACCGCCGCTTCGCCGCGCGCTATCCCCATGCCTTTTCCGGCGGCCAGCGCCAGCGCATCGGCATCGCGCGCGCTCTGGCCCTCAACCCGCGCTTCGTCGTCTGCGACGAGCCCATCGCCGCGCTCGACGTCTCCATCCAGGCCCAGGTCGTCAATCTTCTCGAGGATCTCCAGGAGCGGTTCGGGCTCACCTACCTGTTCATCAGCCACGACCTGTCCATGGTCCGCCACATCGCGGGCCGCGTGGCGGTCATGTATCTGGGCCGCATCGTCGAGAGCGCCCCGCGCGAGGCGCTCTATGCCGATCCCCTCCACCCCTACACGCAGGCGCTGCTCTCGGCCGTGCCCGAGCCCGACCCCGCGCTCGCCCGCTCGCGCCGGCGGATCGTGCTCCGGGGCGACGTGCCCTCGCCGGCCAACCCGCCCAGGGGCTGCAACTTCTCCACCCGCTGCCCGGCCGTGATGCCGATCTGCCGCGAGGTGGACCCCCTCTCGCAGGAGGTGGCGCCGGGCCGCACCGTGGCCTGCCACCTCCACGGCCCGCTCGCCGCGCGAACCCCGAACCCGGTGCGGGAGACAACCCGCGCCCCCGAGGCCCCGAGCATCCCCGCAGGCATCCCGGGGGACGAAACCCCCGGCCAAACCCCGACAAGGAGTGTTCCATGACGATCAGGACGGCCCTTCTGGGCGCCGCCGCGACGCTCGCCGTCGCCGCCCCGCTCGCCGCGCAGGAGCGCGGCGAGAGCGGGCATCTCAACATCCTCTACTGGCAGGCGGTCTCCATCCTGAACCCCTACCTCTCCGGGGGCACCAAGGACATCGAGGCCTCGAGCCTCGTGCTCGAGCCGCTCGCACGCTACGACCAGGACGCCAACCTCGTCCCCTGGCTCGCGGCCGAGATCCCGACCGTCGAGAACGGCGGCGTGGCCGAGGACTACACCTCCATCACCTGGACCATCGCCGAAGGCATGGAATGGTCCGACGGCACGCCCGTGACGGCCGAGGACGTGGTGTTCACCTACGAATACTGCACCGCCGACGGCACCGGCTGCGCGCAGGAGGGCAAGTTCCAGGGCATCGCCTCCGTCGAGGCGGTGGACGAGCGCACCGTCCGCGTCACCTTCGAGCAGCCCACCTTCTTCCCCTGGGTCGCCTTTGTCGGCGCCCAGTCGCCCATCATCCAGAAGGCCCAGTTCGAGAACTGCCTCGGCGCGGCCGCCGCCACCTGCACCGAGGCGAACACGCGCCCCGTCGGCACCGGCCCCTTCGTCGTGACCGAGTTCCTGCCCAACGACGTGGTCGCCTTCGAGGCCAATCCCAACTACCGCGACCCCGCTAAGCCCCATTTCTCCACCGTCACCTTCAAGGGCGGCGGCGACGCGGCGGCGGCCGCCCGCGCCGTGCTCGAGACGGGCGAGTTCGACTATGCCTGGAACCTCCAACTCGCCCCTGACGTCCTCCGGTCCATGCAGGCCGCCGGCCGCGGCGAGGTGATCTCGGCCTTCGGCACCCTCGTCGAACGGATCGAGGTCAACCTCACCGATCCCTCCCCCTCGCTGCCCGAAGGCGAGCGCAGCACCGTCGCCCACCCCCACCCCTTCCTGACCATCCCCGAGGTGCGCGAGGCGATGTCGCTCGCCATCGACCGCCAGACGCTGGTGGACGTGGGCTATGGCGAGGCCGGGCGGCCGACCTGCAACCTCGTCCCGGCGCCGGACTACTACGCCTCCGACGATAGCGAATGTGCCACCACCTACGACCCCGAACGCGCCAAGGAGCTGCTGGAGCAGGCGGGCTTCACCGACACGGACGGCGACGGCGTGCGCGAGAATGCCGACGGCGTGCGGCTGTCCATCCTCTACCAGACCTCGACCAATGCGGTCCGCCAGGACTTCCAGGCGCTCATCAAGTCCTGGTGGGAGGAGATCGGCTTCGAGGTGGAACTGCGCAACATCGACGCGGCCGTGTTCTTCGGCGGCGACGCGGGCTCGCCCGACACGATCGAGAAGTTCTACGCCGACGTGCAGATGTACGCCAACAACTTCGAGGGCACCGACCCCACCAGCTACCTGGCCGCCTATACCTGCGACAAGATCCCCTCGCCCGAGACCCAGTGGCAGGGCCAGAACATCAACCGCGTCTGCGACCCCGCCTACGAGGAACTGCTCGCCCAGTTCCAGGCCACCGGCGACCAGGAGGAGCGCTCGCGGCTGGCGCGTGCGATGAACGAGTATCTCACGCTCGACAACCACATCATCATCGCCATCGTCGACCGCGGCCGCGTCTCGGGCAAGTCGAACACGCTGGGCGGCGTGCTCCTCAACACCTGGGATTCCGAGCTTTGGAACATCGCCGACTGGCACCGCATCAGCGAGTGACCTGACCGCCACCGGAGGGGGCCGCCCGCGGCCCCCTCCCCCGCCGGGGGAACAGCCCCATGCTCGCCTACACCCTTCGCCGCCTGCTCATGGCCGTGCCGACGCTGCTCTTCATCGCGGCGGTGATCTTTCTCCTGCTGGACCTCGCCCCCGGCGACCCGATGGCGAACCAGCCGCTGACCATCCCGCCCGAAGTCCGCGCCGAGATGCGCCGCGCCCTCGGCCTCGACGAGCCCACGCATGTCCGCTTCGGCCTGTGGCTGTGGCAGTTCTTCGTGGTCGAGCCGGCCGTGCTCGTCGACCACCTCTTCGGCACCACCCTGGCCGAGGGGCAGGCGCGCATCCTGTCCTGGCAGTTCCGCTCGCCCGTCATGGACGTGATCGTCCAGCGCCTGCCCCAGACGCTGTGGGTCGTGGGCATGGCCTATGTGGTGGGCGTGCTGATCGCCATTCCTATCGGCATCCTGTCGGCCACCCGGCAATACTCGGTGTTCGACCAGATCGGCACCTTTGTCGCCATGGTCGGCTTCTCGGTGCCCACCTTCTTCACCGGGGTGCTGCTCATCATGATCTTCTCGGTCAAGCTGGGCTGGTTTCCCTCCATCTACGACACGCGCCTGCGGGTGACGGACTGGCAGAGCTTCCTCCAGCAACTGCGCCAGATGGCCATGCCCGTCTTCGTGCTCGCGCTCTACAACGCCGCCCAGATCAGCCGCTACATGCGCGCCTCCATGCTCGACAATCTCGGGCAGGACTACGTCCGCACCGCCCGCGCCAAGGGCGAGCCCGAGCGCAGCGTCATCCTGCGCCACGTCCTGCGCAACTCGATGATCCCCGTCGTCACCGTGATCGCGCTGGGCGTGCCGGCCGTGTTCGGCGGCGCCATCATCACCGAGCAGGTGTTCAAGGTGAACGGCCTGGGCCAGCTTCTGATCACCGCGATCCAGGCCAACGACCTGCCCATGGTCCAGACGCTGACCTTCATGTTCGCCGTGCTGATCGTGCTCTTCAACCTCGTGGCCGACGTGCTCTACGGCTGGCTCGACCCCCGGATCCGCTATGACTGACGCTGCCTCCGACCCGCCCGCCCCCGGCGCGCGCGAGGCCGCGCCCCCCGCCGGCCCCGCCGCCGCCACGATCGCCCCGGCCCCCGCCCTCTCGGCCTCATCCGACGCCCGCCTCGAACTCGCAGGCTCGAGCCAGTGGCGCGACGTGTGGCGCCAGTTCCGCACCCATCGCGGCGCGCTCTTGGGCCTGTTCTTCCTCCTCTTCGTCACGCTGTTCTGCATCTTCGGCCCCTGGCTCTGGCAGGTCGCGCCCAACGCGCTCGACGTGCGCAACAAGGACCTGCGCCCCGTCTATTCCTGGCTCTGGAACGGAGACGCCCGCGCCTCCTGGAGCCACCCGCTCGGCACCGACCAGCTCGGCCGCGACCTCTTGGCCCAGCTCATCGCGGGGGGGCGCGTCAGCCTCGCCGTGGGCTGGACGGCGATGCTGCTCGCCATGCTGATCGGCACGCTGGTGGGCGTGCTCGCGGGCTACTTCCGCCGCCTGGACGGGCTGCTCATGCGCTTCACGGACCTCGTTCTCGCGCTGCCGATCCTGCCGCTGCTGCTCGTCGTGATGCTCCTGTTCCGCGACCCCCTCCGCGCCGCCTTCGGCCCGCAGACCGGCATCTTCATCCTCATCGTCTCGGTGATCGGCGTCACCTCCTGGATGCAGACGGCCCGGATCGTGCGCGGCGACGTCATGGCGCTCAAGGAGCGCGAGTTCGTGCTCGCCGCCCGCTCGATCGGCACGCCCGCGCGCCGCATGATCCCGCGCCACATCCTGCCCAACGTGCTCTCGCCCATCATGGTCTCGGCGACGCTCGGCCTCGCCTCGGCGATCATCACCGAATCGGCGCTGTCGTTTCTCGGCCTCGGCTTCCCTTCGGACTTCCCCACCTGGGGCAAGCTCCTGTTCGACGCCACCGACCGCATGGCCGACTTCCCCGAGCGCGTGCTCTGGCCCGGCCTCGCCATCTCCCTCACGGTGCTGTCGGTGAACTACATCGGCGACGGGCTGCGCGACGCGCTCGACCCGCGCATCCGGGGGCGCTGAGCGCTCAGTGCGGGCCGATCCGGCGGCGCACCCGCCGCAGGCCGGCCCAGGCGGCGACCACGACCAGCGGCGTGACCACCGCCGCCGTCCAGGTCTTGCCGAGCACCTCGGCAGCGGGCCCCAGCAGATACAGGAGCAGCCCCACGGCGTAATAGCTGATCGCTACCACCGACAGGCCCTCCACCGTGTGCTGCAGCCGCAGCTGCAGGTCGGCGCGGCGGTCCATGCTCTCCAGCAGGGCCTGATTCTGGCGGCTGCGCTCCACGTCCACCCGCGTGCGCAGCAGGTCGCCCGCCCGCACCGCCCGCTGGGCCATGGCCTCGAGGCGCCGGCGGGTGGAGGCCGCCGTCCGCATCGCCGGATCGAAGCGCCGCGCCATGAACTCGGCCAGAGTCTGGCGTCCCTCGAACCGCGTCTCGCGCAGCGCCGCAACCCGCTGATGCACGAGCGCCTCGTAGGCTTCCGTCGCCCCCATCCGGAACGAGGAGCGCGCGATCAGCGCCTCGAGCAGCGCGGAGACGTCGAGCAGGGCATGCAGCGATTCCTCCGCCTGTTCCGAGCCTGCCATCCCGGCCACCAGCGCCGACAGGCGCCCCTCGATCCCCGTCAGTTCCGCTCCCATGCCGCGCGCGCAGGCAAAGCCCAGCATGGAGACCGCCTTGTAGGTCTCGATCTCGCACAGCCGCTGCACGACCCGCCCGATCCGCAGCGGACCGGCGCCCGGCCGCGCCCAGATGGCGAAGCGGACATGGCCGGCCGGATCGATCCGGAAATCGGTCGCCGCCACGATCTCGTCGTCGAGCATCCGCGACAGGACAAGCGATTCGGGCACGAACCACCCCTCGGCCGCGGCGGCGATCCCCTCGTCGGTCTCGGCCCGCTCCAGATGCAGCAGGGCCGAGGTCAGCCGCGGGGCGGGCGCGGCGGCCAGCCAGTCGGGCGGGAAGCCCTCGAAGAGGGCCGGATCAAAGGGGCGCCGGCTGTCCTCGCCCAGCAGCGTGTAGGTGACGAACTCCGTATGGCTCTCCCATTTCAGGGCGTGCCGCCCCAGCCGGCCGTACCAGTGCGTCGCCCCCGGCGGAGGGTGCGGGGCCCCGAATCGGTCGAGAAGGTCCAGAAGATGCGCCCGCTCCGCCTCGCGGTCCCGGCTCGCGGCCTCCTGCGGCGGCATCAGCGCCAGCAGCACCGCCCAGCCGGGTGCCTGCACGGCCGGAAAGGGCCGCGCGTGCAGCTCGTTGGCCAGATGAAGGCGAAGCGGATGATCGGCAAGACCGGGCATGGGGGCACTCTGCTGGGCAGGCCGGGCCGCCGCAATGCAGCCCGGCAGCAGCGATGCGGCCCAGGTGCGGCGCCGCCACGCCCTCAGATCGCCACCACCTCGAGCGGCGGAAAGCCGTTGAAGCAGACGGACGAATAGGTGCTCGTATAGGCGCCCGTGTTGCGGATCAGCACCCGGTCGCCCGCCCGGAGCGTCAGGGGCAGGTTCACGGGCCGCTTCTCGTAGAGCACGTCCGCCGAATCGCAGCTCGGTCCCGCAACGATGCAGGGCCCGACCGGGTCTCCGTCCCGCTCGGTCGCGAACTGGTAGCGGATCGCCTCGCCCTCCGTCTCCGCCAGACCCGAGAAGCGCCCGATCGACAGATAGACCCAGCGGTGCAGGTCCCGGTCCGACTTGCGCGACACCAGCACCACCTCCGCCGCGATCATCCCCGCCTCGGCCACGAGGCCGCGGCCCGGCTCAGCCATCACGCGCGGCACCTCGCCCATGCGTTCGCGCACCATGGCCATGACGCCCGCGGCATACTCGGTCGGCGCCTCGATCGTCTCGCCGTAGAAGGCCGGAAAGCCTCCGCCGATGTTGAGCAGCGTCAGGCCGAAGCCGCGCGCCTGCGCCTCGGCCCAGACCGCCGCCACCGCGTCCAGCGTCGGCGCCCACATCTCCGACCGGCGCGTCTGGCTGCCCACATGGAACGACAGGCCCACGGGGCGCAGTCCCAGCTCCCGCGCCCGCGCCATCAGGCGCAGCGCGGTGGGCCCGTCGCAGCCGAACTTGCGCGTGAGCGGCCAGTCCGCCATCGACAGCTCGACGACGAGGCGGATATACACCTCCGCCCCCGGCGCAGCCTCGGCGATCTTCTCGAGCTCCTCCTCGGCATCGGCCGCAAACAGCGCGATGCCCCGCTCGTGGGCCCAAGCGATGTCCCGCAGCCGCTTGATCGTGTTGCCGAAGCTGATCTGATCCGGCCGCGCCCCCGCCTCGAGGCAGAGCGCGATCTCGCCCACGGAGGCCGCGTCGAAATGCGACCCGAGCGAGACCAGCCGGCGCAGGATCGCCGGGTGCGGGTTGGCCTTGACGGCATAATGGATGTCGGCCGCCCCCAGCCCCGCCTTCAGCGCGCGATACTGCGCCTCGACCCGGTCGGTGTCGAGCACCAGCGTCGGGCGGTCGAACGCCGCGTTCCGGCAGAAGGCTTCAAGCCGCGAGGGGACGTCAAAGGTGTGCGACGGGGCCGCGGCCCCCGCATGCAGCACGGTCATCGGTCATCTCCGACAGACGAAGGACCCCGAAGGGCCCGGTTCATTCCAAGGGAGACGTTACCGTCGCTGCATGAACCCGAGAGCGTGTGGCCAGAGGCGCGTGCGTTGGCGTCTGTGGCGCCCACATGGGGCCATTCGGCGAACCGATCAAGCCCCTTCTTGCCGCACCGCCGCGTTTTTCCGCCGCGTCGCCGCGCAGCCGGATAACCCGCTGATCCGCCGGAGCCCGTTTGACGCCGCCGCGGGCCTGTGCCACCCCCGCCGCATGGCCCGCCTCCTGCTCGTCCACAAGCCTTGGGGGATGCTGTCGCAATTCACCGACGCGCGCAGCCCCGCCCCGCGCGCCACCCTCTCGGCGCTCGGCCTGCCGCCCGGCTTCTACCCCGCAGGCCGCCTCGACCGCGACAGCGAGGGGCTGCTCGCGCTCACCGACGACGGCCGGCTTCAGGCGCGCATCGCCGATCCCCGCACCAGGATGCCCAAGACCTACTGGGCCCAAGTGGAGGGCGACCCGTCCGAGGCCGATCTCGAACCCCTCCGCCGCGGCGTGGTCCTCGCGGACGGCCCCACGCGCCCGGCCCGCGTCCGGCGCATCCCGCCCCCGGACCTTCCCCCGCGCGACCCCCCGATCCGCGTGCGCCTCACCGTGCCCGATTCGTGGCTCGAGATCACGATCGCCGAGGGGCGCAACCGCCAGGTCCGCCGCATGACGGCGCATGTCGGCCTGCCCACGCTGCGCCTCGTGCGCGTGCGCATCGGGCCGTGGGCGCTGGACGGCCTCGCACCGGGCCAGTGGCGCGAGGAGCCAGTCCCTCCCGCCCTCGCCCCCCGCCACCGCTAGGCCGCGATCCGCCCCAGGAGCGCCTCGAGCGAGGACTTGGCGTCGCCATAGAGCATCCGCGTGTTCTCGCGGAAGAACAGCGGGTTCTCGATGCCCGAATAGCCCGTCCCCTGCCCGCGCTTGAGCACGATCACGTGCCGCGCCTTCCAGACCTCCAGCACGGGCATGCCCGCGATGGGCGATCCGGGGTCCTCCTGCGCGGCCGGGTTGACGATGTCGTTGGACCCGATCACCACCGCCACGTCGGTCGAGGGGAAGTCGTCATTGATCTCGTCCATCTCGAGGACGATGTCGTAGGGCACCTTGGCCTCGGCCAGCAGCACGTTCATGTGCCCGGGCAGGCGCCCCGCGACGGGATGGATGCCGAAGCGCACCGTCTTGCCCCGCGCCCGCAGCCGCCGGGTGAGTTCCGCCACCGCCGCCTGCGCCTGCGCCACCGCCATGCCGTAGCCCGGCACGATCACGACGGACTGCGCCTCCTCCAGCAGGGCGGCCGCGCCGTCCGGATCGATGGCGACCATCTCGCCATCGATGGCCTGCGCGCTCTGCGGGGCGTTGCCGAAGCCCCCCAGGATCACGCTGACAAAGGACCGGTTCATCGCGCGGCACATGATGTAGCTCAGGATCGCGCCCGACGCGCCGACCAGAGCCCCCGTCACGATCAGCAGGTCGTTGCCCAGCGTAAAGCCGATCGCCGCCGCTGCCCAGCCCGAATAGCTGTTGAGCATGGAGACGACCACCGGCATGTCCGCCCCCCCGATCCCCATGATCAGGTGCCAGCCGATGAAGAAGCCCAGCGCCGCGAGCAGGAACAGCCACAGGAACCAGCCCGTCGCCAGATAGAGGACGAACAGCGCCGCCGACCCCACGGCCGCGCCCAGGTTCAGCCAGTGCCCGCCGGGCAGCTGCCGCGCCCGCGAATCGATCCGCCCCGCCAGCTTGCCGAAGGCGACGACCGAGCCCGTGAACGTCACCGCCCCGATCCAGACGCCCAGGCCCACCTCACCCAGGAGGATGTTGACCTCGGCCGCGGTCTTCTGCGCGATCACGGCGGCAAAGCCTCCAAGCGCCGCGATCTGCGCCGCCGCGCCCTCGATCCCGGCCGCCGCCTGCGCCTGCAGCCGCGCGACCCGGCTCAGCTCGAAATCGGCGTTCCAGCCGATGAACACCGCCGCCAGACCCACGAAGCTGTGCAGCGCCGCCACCAGCTGCGGCATCTCGGTCATGCGCACCCGCGCCGCAACGACGATTCCGGCCACCGCCCCCAGCGCCACCGTCAGCAGCACGACCCAGAGGTTTGCCACGCCCGGCGCCAGTATCGTGGCCAGCACCGCGACCGCCATGCCGGCGATCCCGTACCAGACCGCTCGCTTGGCGCTCTCCTGATTGCTCAGCCCGCCCAGCGACAGGATGAACAGGATCGCCGCGACGACATAGGCGGCGCCGACCACGCCGCTTCCCAGGAATCCCGTCGTCATCTCAGGACCGCTGGAACATCGACAGCATGCGCCGCGTCACGAGGAACCCCCCCACGATGTTGACCGAGGCGATCAGGATCGCGATCGCCGACAGGACCACGACCAGCCCGTTGCCGGACCCCACCTGCAACAGCGCGCCCAGGATGATGATGCCCGAGATGGCGTTGGTCACCGCCATCAGCGGCGTGTGCAGCGCGTGGCTCACGCCCCAGATGACCTGAAAGCCCACAAAGCAGGCCAGCGCGAAGACGATCACATGCGCCATGAAGCTCGCCGGCGCGACCAGGCCCAGCAGGAACAGCACCGCCGCCCCCGCCGCGATCAGCGCGACCTGCCGCCGCGTCTCGCCGCGGAATCGCGCCAGCTCCGCCGCCCGCCGCTCCTCCGGGCTGGGCTCCCGCGGCTTGGGTACCGGCTTGCGCGGCGCGATCGCGGGGACCTTGGGCGGCGGCGGCGGATAGGTCACAACGCCCGCATGCACCACCGTGGCGCCGCGGATCACGTCGTCCTCCATGTCGTGGACGATGGTCCCGTCGCGCGCGGGCGTGAGATCGGCCAGAAGGTGCCGGATGTTCGTCGCATAAAGGCTCGAGGCCTGCGCCGCCATGCGCGACGGAAAGTCGGTATAGCCGATCACCGTCACGCCGTTCTCGGTCGTGAAGCGCTCGTCCGGCACGGTCAGCTCGCAATTGCCGCCGCGCTCGGCCGCCAGGTCCACGATCACCGATCCGGGCTTCATCGCCTCCACCATGTCCCGCGTCCACAGGACCGGCGCGGGCCGGCCGGGGATCAGCGCCGTGGTGATGACGATGTCCACCTCGGGCGCCAGCTCGCGGAACTTGGCCAGCTGCTTCTCGCGGAACTCGGGCGAGGAGGGCGCGGCATAGCCCCCCGTCGCGGCCCCGTCCTGCGCCTCGTCGAAGTCGAGGAACACGAAGGACGCGCCCATCGACTCGATCTGCTCGGCCACTTCGGGCCGCACGTCGAAGGCCTGCACCACCGCGCCCAGCGACACCGCCGTGCCGATGGCCGCGAGCCCCGCAACCCCTGCCCCGATCACCAGGACGCGCGCGGGCGGCACCTTGCCCGCCGCCGTCACCTGCCCGGCCAGGAACCGCGGAAAGGCTCCGGCCGCCTCCACCACGGCGCGATAGCCCGCGATGTTGGCCATCGAGGAGAGCGCGTCCATCTTCTGCGCCCGGCTGATGCGCGGCACCATGTCCATCGCGATCAGCGTCGCCCCCCGTTCGCGGGCGATGTCCAGAAGCTCCGCGTTCTGCGCCGGATAGATGAACGAGATCAGCGTCTGCCCCTCGCGCAGCCGCTCCACCGTCCCGGGTTCGGGCGGACGCACCTTGACCACCACATCGGCAAAGGTCAGCAGCGCGGCCGCGTCCGGCACGACCTCCACCCCCGCCTCGCGGTAGAGGTCGTCGGAAAATCCCGCCGCTTCGCCCGCGCCGGACTCGATCAGGCACAGATGCCCCAGCTTCGCGATCTCCCGGGCCGAGGCCGGCGTCATCGCCACCCGCGCCTCGCCCGGCGCGGTCTCCCGCAGCGCGCCGACCTTCATGACCTGCCCCCGCCCCGTTCAGCCGGCGCCGTGCCCCGGCCCCGGATGCTTACCCCGCTGCCCCGCGGCTTCACAAGCGCGCGATGGCTGCGCCGCCGCACCGGCGGCCGGCCGCTGTCGCAGGCCGACCACGGCGCCGCTCAGGCCGCCTGCCGCGGCACCGGCCGCGCGGCGGGCTGTCGCGCGCGCCGCCGAGCCGCAAGACCCGCCAGCGCATAGAACAGCATCGTGCCCCCGCCCCAGCCCAGAAGGTAGATGCCCAGCAGCAGCAGCACGTCCACGGGCCCGCCCACGTCGCGCGGCGACGAATTGGTGACCGCCCACATGAAGACGAGCGCCGCCAGCCCGCCGGCCAGCCCCGCCACCTGGCTTCCCACCAGCCGGCGGAAGCGCAGTCCGTCGCGCCGCAGCACCAGGACGAACAGCACCGTCACCAGCACGGCGGCCGCGATCAGCACGGGCAGCCACAGGCCCAGCATCTCCCAGAACACGGCCCACAGGACGCCGGGTGTGATCTCGCTCATGGGCTCCTCCTCAGGCGCGGCCGCGCAGCATGGCGACATAGGTGGCCTTCAGCGCGGTCTCCTTCATCACCCAGGGGATCCACAGCTCCTCCAGCGGCGCGATCAGGCCGGGAAAGGACGGCACGAGGTTGTCGTTGTAGTCGAACTCGATCAGCATGGCCCGCCCGATCCGCGTGATCAGCGGGCACGAGGTGTAGCCGTCATAGGCCGCCCCGCTCTGCCGCCCGGCCAGATCGGCGACCAGGTGGTCGGTGACGACCGGCACCTGCCACTTGACGCTCGCGGCCGTCTTGCCCTTGGGCACCCCGGCCGTGTCGCCCACGGCGAAGACGTTGGGATAGCGGACATGGCGCAGGGTGGCGCGGTCCACCTCCAGATAGCCGTCCGCCGCCCAGTTGCCCTCCCGCCAGGGCAGCGGGCTGTTGCGCACGGCCGGCACGGCCCGCATCGGCGGCACCACATGGATGAAGTCCCAGCCCTGCTCCACGTCGCCCTGGGGCGTCGCATAGGTGGCGATCCGCCGCCCCGGATCGACGGCCTTCAGCACATGCTCGTAGCGCACCCCGATCCCGCGCTGGTCGTAGAGCATCCGCACCCGCTCCGAGACGATGGGCACGCCGAACAGCACCGTGTTGTGGGCGTGATAGATCAGCTCCGACCCCGCGCGCGTGCCCCGCCGCGTCAGGATGTCCTCCACGATGAAGGCGTATTTCAGCGGCGCGCCCGCGCATTTCATCTCGCCCGGCGGGCGGCCGAACAGCGCCACGCCTCCCCGATCGGCAAAGGCCGACATCGCCTCGTAGGTGGCGCGCGCCGCCTGCGCCCCGGCATAGACCGACCCGATCCCGTTCGTGCCGATCAGCCCGACATCCATCCCCTCGATGCCGGCGTAGTTCAGCTCGAGCCCCGTGGCGACCACAAGATAGTCGTAAGGAAGCCGCTGGCCCGAGGCGGTGACGACGGTGTTCGCCTCCGGATCGATCTCGGCGGCCGCTTCCTCGATCAGCGTGACCCCCCGCGGGACGTAGTCGCGCGTCCGCGACAGCACATAGGAGGGCGGCCGCACCCCCGCCCCCACCAGCGTGTAGCCGGGCTGGTAGTGATGCTCCGCCCGCCCGTCCACCAGCGTGATCGCGGCGCCCTCCAGCCCGGCCGCCAGGCGGCTGGCCATCGACAGGCCCGCGGCCCCCGCGCCCGCGATCACGATGCGGGCCTGCGTGCGCACCTGCGCCGCCGCCGGCCGTCCCCATCCCGCCAGTCCCGCCGCGCCAAGGCCCAGCCCCAGCCCCAGAACGGCCCGCCGGTCCAGCCGGACCCGCCCGTGTCCGTCTGCGTCCTCCATGCCATCCTCCCTCGCGCGCTGCCATCCGGCGCGCCCGTAATATTCACATTTTCATACTTCTGTATGCAACAGCGGCGTTCCCGCTGCAACCCCGCTTCCGCTGGGCAGCCGTGCACGATTGCGCTAGAGCCGCCGGTGAGAAAGGACTCCGCCCCATGCCCACCGATTTTGCCCGGACCCGCGCGCTCTTCGACCTGCCGCCCGGTCTCGCCTATCTCGACGGCAACTCGCTCGGCCCCCTGCCGCGGGCGGCGCGCGCGCGCATGGACCGGGTTCTCCGGGAATGGGGGCACGAGCTGATCGGGGGCTGGAACCGGTGCGGCTGGATGGACCTGCCCCTCTCCCTGGGCGATCGCATCGGCCGGCTGATCGGCGCCGCGCCCGGCCACACGGTCGTCGGCGACACGCTGTCGATCAAGGTCTATCAGGCGCTCGCCGCCGCCCTCGCCCTCAACCCGACCCGCAGGATCGTCCTGTCCGACACCGGCAACTTCCCGTCCGACCTCTACATGGCCGAGGGCCTCCTGCGCACCCTGGGCGAGGGCTACGCGCTCCGCCTCGCCGAGCCCGAGGCGCTCGAGGACGCGATCACCGAGGAGGTGGCCGTGCTCCTCGTGACCGAGGTGGATTACCGCACCGGCCGCCGCCACGACCTGCCCCGCCTGACCGCGCGGGCGCATGCGATGGGGGCTCTCGCCGTCTGGGACCTCGCCCATTCGGCCGGCGCCTTTCCCGTGGAGACGGCCAGCGGGGGCGCCGACTTCGCCGTGGGCTGCACCTACAAGTTCCTCAACGGCGGCCCCGGTGCACCCGCCTTCCTTTCCGTCGCGCCCCGCCATGCCGAGGCCGCGCCGGCCGCGCTCCAGGGCTGGCTGGGCCACCGCGCCCCCTTTGCCTTCGACCTCGCCTATGCCCCCGCCGCGGGGGTCGGACGCTTCCGCGTCGGCACGCCGCCCGTCCTCGCCATGGCCGCGCTCGACGCCGCGCTCGACGTCTGGGACGGCGTGGATCTCCACGACCTGCGCGCCCGCTCGCTCGAGCTGGGCGACCGGCTGATCCGCGGCGCGCTCGCGGCCTGCCCGGACCTCTCCCTCGCCACCCCGCCCGAGCCCGCGCTGCGCGGCAGCCAGGTCAGCTTCCGCCACCCCGAGGGCTATGCGGCCATGCAGGCGCTCATCGCGCGCGGCGTCGTGGGCGACTTCCGCGCCCCCGACATCATGCGCTTCGGCATCACCCCCCTCTACCTGGGCGAGGCCGAGATCGACCGCGCCGTGGAGGCGCTCGCCGAGGTGATGGGCCGCCGCCTGTGGGAGGACCCCGCCTTCCGGCGCCGCGCCGCCGTCACCTAGCGCAGCCAAGCCGCATAGTCGCTGACCAGCAGGCGCAGGGGCGGCTCGTCCTCCTCGATCGCGCTGAACCGCCCGATCGGATCGCGGAACACGTTGTCGGTCTCGTCGTCGTTGACGGTGCTGACCTCGCCCACCAGCACCGTGCCTCCTTCGCCCCAGAAGGCGTGCCAATCGCCCGGCAGCAGCGTCACGCTCTCGCCCGGGCGCAGCCGCAGCCGCTCGCCCGCGCGATAGGGCCGCGCGATCCCGTCGCACATCACCGTGCCGCCCGCGCTCTCCGAGAACCGCCCCTCCTCGTCCGACCCGTGCAGCTCCACGATCAGGTCGGCCCCGCCGCGGTTGATGATGTCCTCGGCCTTGATGACGTGCGTGTGGTGGGGCGACAGCTGCCCGTCATGGCAGATCAGCAGCTTCTCGGCATAGCACATCCCCCGCCCCGCGCGCAGGTCCTCCAGCCGCCCGTTGCGCAGCGTGAACAGGAACAGGCCCATCCGGTCGTAGTCGCCACCCCCGAAATCCGTGATGTCCCAGCCCAGTCGCGCATCGATGATCGCCCGCGCCTCGGGCGCGCGCCGGCGGAACTCGTCCGGCGTCCAGTTCGCGAAGGGCGGCAGGGTAAAGCCGTGATGGCGGATGATCCCCTCCGCCTCGCGGATGATCGCGTTGACCCGGCTGCGCTGCATGGCACTCCCTCCCTCTGCCTGCCCGAGCTTTAGGCGTCCCGCCGGCCGGAATCCACCGCATCCGGCCCCCCGGGCCGGTCCGCGCCGTTTGGCGGTTGCCACGCAGCCGATTCTACCGCAGGTTGTATTCACCCGCAGCCGAGGAGTCGCCATGTCCCCCGCCTTCTCCCCGCCCCGGAGGCTTGCGCTCGCGGCCGGCCTCTGCCTCGCGCTCGCGGCCTGCTCGTCCGGCGCCGGCATCGGCGGCGATTCCGGTCCCGATCCGCGCCGACCGGCCCGCGACCTCGAACCGCTCGACCGCGCCGCCTTCGGGGACATCCTGACCGGTCTGCGACGCGACAACGGGCAGGGCGCGCTCGCGATGGATGGCCGCCTGAACCGCGCCGCGCAGGACTACGCCACGGTGCTCGAGCGCACGCCCGGCCGCCTCGGTCACCGCGCCGACGGCCGCACCGTGGGCGAGCGCGCCCGCGCCGCGGGCTACGATTACCGCTGGGTGGCCGAGAACCTCGCCTGGGGGCACCGCTCGAACGCCCAGGTGGCCGAGGCCTGGATGCGCTCGCCCAGCCACCGCGCCAACATGCTCGACCCCCGGGCCGAGGATTTCGGCCTCGGCCGCGAGGGACGGAGCTGGGTGCTCATGCTCGGCGCCGAGAAGTAGCCCGCCCCCGCGCGCTCCCGGGCGATCAGGCGCTCAGCCGGCCGGCCACCGGCCGCTCGCCCGCGGCCCAGGCATGAACGGCCTCCCCGAAGGCCTCGAAGAGCGGGCGCGAGACGGGATCGGTGGCCGCATTCCATTCGGGATGCCACTGCACCGAGAGCGTGAAGCCCGGCGCGTCCCGCACATAGAGCGCCTCAGCCGTGCCGTCGGGCGCCACGCCGTCGATGACGATGCGCGGCCCCGGCGCCTTGATCCCCTGCCCGTGCAGCGTGTTGGTCATCACCTCGCGCGTGCCGAGCAGGCGGTGGAAGGGTCCGCCTTCGGTGAAGGTCACCTTGTGGCGCAGCGCGAACTTCTCCTCCAGCGTCCCCTCTGGCGGCATCCGGTGGTTGTCGCGCCCCGGCAGGTCGCGGATCTCGGGCCAGAGCGTGCCGCCCAGGGCCACGTTGACCTCCTGGAACCCCCGGCAGACGCCCAGGAACGGCTGGCCCCTCTCCACGCAGGCCCGGATCAGCGGCAGCGTCACCGCATCGCGCAGCCGGTCGAAGCTGCCATGCGCCGGGGTCTCCACCTCGCCGTATTCCTCGGGATGGACGTTGGGCCGCCCCCCCGTCAGCAGGAAGCCGTCGCAGACCTCCAGCAGCTCCTCCACCGTCACCAGCGACGGGTCCGACGGGATCAGGAGAGGCAGGCAGCCCGCCACATGCGCCACCGCGCAGGAATTCATCGTCCCGCCCGCATGCGCGGGATACTCGTCGTTGATGAGATGGCTGTTGGACACGATCCCGACCACGGGGCGACGGGTGGCCGGACGGTCGGACGGGCGCGGGACGGGGCGCATCGGACAGGGGCTCCTTTCGATTCCCGCAATCTAGGGCACGGCCCGGGCGGCCGGAAGGGCACGGAGCCGCGAGCGGCTGCGCACCGGCGCGCAACCGCCTTGCGATCGGGCACCCCGCCGCCGCCCCGACCGGCCCCGCGGCGTCCCGCGGACGGGGGTGTTGCGCGAATCGGCCCTGGTGCGCGCGGTGCCTCAAGGATTTGTTAACCTTTCCCCGGCAGGCTGACGGACACCACGCGCCCATCAGATCCACGGATTCCGCCATGCCGCTCGCCACCTTCGCCCAGCGCGCCCGCGCCGCCCGCGCCGCCGGCCTTCCGCCTCCGCGCTGGCGGAGCGCACCGCCCCGCCGCGCCGACGGGTCCGCACCCGCCGCGGGCGGCTCAGGCCGCGGCCTTGCGCTCCAGCCGGCGCCGGTGCAGCACCGGCTCGGTGTAGCCCGAGGGCTGGAGACGGCCCTTGAACACGAGGTCGCAGGCGGCCTGGAAGGCGATGCCGTCGAAGCCCGGTGCCATGGGCCGGTAGAGGGGATCGCCCGCGTTCTGCCGGTCCACCACCTCGGCCATGCGCCGCAAGGCGGCCATGACGCGCTCCTCGTCCACCACCCCGTGATGGAGCCAGTTGGCCAGCGCCTGCGAGGAGATGCGACAGGTCGCGCGGTCCTCCATCAGGCCCACATCGTGGATGTCGGGAACCTTGGAACAGCCGATCCCCTGATCGATCCAGCGGACCACGTAGCCCAGGATGCCCTGACAGTTGTTGTCCACCTCGCGCGCCACCTCCTCGTCGGACAGGTTGCGCCCGCCCAGCAGCGGGATCGTCAGCAGGTCGCGCAGGCTGGCCTGCGTGCCGTTGGCCGCGATGGCCTCCTGCCGGGCGGCGACATCGACCAGGTGGTAATGCGTCGCATGAAGCACGGCCGCGGTGGGCGAGGGAACCCAGGCCGTGCTGGCGCCCGCTTCGGGATGGGCGATCTTCTCGCGCAGCATCGCGCCCATGAGGTCGGGCGCGGCCCACATCCCCTTGCCGATCTGCGCCCGGCCCCGCAGCCCGCAGGCCAGGCCGATCTCCACGTTGCGCGCCTCATAGGCACGGATCCAGGGCTCGCGCTTCATGTCCCCCTTGGGGACCATCGGCCCCGCCTCCATGGACGTGTGGATCTCGTCCCCCGTGCGGTCCAGGAATCCCGTGTTGATGAAGCAGACCCGCTCGCGCGCCGCCCGGATGCACTCGCGCAGGTTGGCCGAGGTGCGCCGCTCCTCGTCCATGATGCCCAGCTTGACGGTCAGGCGCGGCAGGCCCAGCGCCGCCTCCACCCGGTCGAACGTCTCGCAGGCAAAGGCGACCTCCTCGGGCCCGTGCATCTTGGGCTTGACCACATAGACGCTGCCCGTGGCGGTGTTGCGCGCGCCCCCCTCGCGCCGCAGGTCGTGACAGGCGCACAGCACCGTCACCATCGCATCCAGCAGCCCCTCGAACGCCTCCTGCCCGTCGCGGTCCAGCACCGCCGGAGAGGTCATCAGGTGGCCCACGTTGCGCACCAGCATCAGCGCGCGCGACCGCGGCACGAGGGTGCCGCCCCCCGGCGTCCGGTAGGGCTCGGAATCGGGGTTCATGCGGCGCGTCACGCTGCGGCCGCCCTTCTCGAACGTGTCCTCCAGATCGCCGCGCATCAGGCCCAGCCAGTTGCCCCAGGCCAGCACCTTGTCCTCAGCATCGACGCAGGCGACCGAATCCTCGCAATCCATAATCGCGGTCAGCGCGGCCTCGGCACGCACGTCGGCGATGCCCGCGGGATCGTCCCGCCCGATGGGCGCCTGCGGGTCGAGGACGATCTCCAGCAGCAGCCCATGGACGCGCAGCAGCACCCGCCCCTCGCGCCAGCCCGCCAGCCGCCCCGGATCGGCCAGCCCCGTGCGCCGCATCCCGGCCCCGTCCCCGGCCACCTCCGCCACCAGCCGGTCGTCCTCGACCCGCAGACCGCGCAGGTCGCGCCACGACGCCCCCGCCAGCGGCGCCACCCGGTCCAGATGGTCGCGCACCCAGCCCACCACGCGGCGGCCGCGCTCGGGATCGAAGGGGCCGGGGGGCGGCGGATCGCCCAGCGCGTCGGTGCCGTAGAGCGCATCGTAGAGAGAGCCCCACCGCGCATTGGCTGCGTTGAGCGCGAAGCGCGCATTGGTCACGGGCACCACGAGCTGCGGGCCGGCCAGCTCGGCGAATTCGGGGTCGGTGGGCGGCGTCTCGATGCGGAAATCGGGACCTTCGGGAACCAGATAGCCGATCTCCCGCAGAAAGACCTCGTAATCCTCGGGGTCGTGCTCGGCGCCGCGGCCCTGCGCGATATGCCAGTCGTCGATCTGGCTCTGCAGCCGCTCCCGCACCGCCAGAAGCTCGCGGTTGCGCGGCCCCATCTCGTGGACCAGGGCGGAGAGCCCGGTCCAGAAGGCCTCTGCCTCCACGCCGCTGCCGGGGATCGCCTGCTGCTCGACGAACTCCGCCATGACCCGCGCCACCTGCAGGCCCGCGCGCTCGACCCTGTCCGGCATCCGACCCCTCCCCTGCTCACGCGGCCAAGGGGTAGTGCAAGGCCCCCAGCCTGTCCACAGCGGCAGATCCTTCCATCACTGAGGCGGCTGCCTCACTTTTCGCTGGCATCCGGGGCCGGTCCGCGATACAAAGGCACATGCCTCACCAACAGGAGCTTGACGCCCTCTTCCGCGCCCTCTCCGACCCGACCCGGCGTGCCGTCCTCGTCCGGCTGGCCCGGGGACCTGCCCGCGCGACCGACCTGGCCGCGCTGGCCCCCCCGATGGCGCTGCCGTCCTTTCTCCAGCACCTGCGCCGTCTGGAGGAATCGGGCCTCATCCGCACCGAGAAGCGCGGCCGCGAACGCCTCTGCTCCCTCCGGCCCGGGGCCCTGGCTCCGGCCCATGCCTGGCTCGCAGCCCAGCAGGCGCTGTGGGAAGACCGGACCGACCGTCTCGAAGCCTATCTCGCCACCCCTCCCGAGGACCCCGATCCATGAGCGCCGACCTGCATCTGCACCGCGTCCTGCCCGCACCGCCCGCGGCTGTCTGGGCCTGCTGGACTGACCCCGCACAGCTGCCGCACTGGTTTGCACCCCGGCCCGTCACCACGATCGTGCACGCGCTCGACCCGCGCCCCGGCGGCGCCTTCCAGGTCGAGATGATCGTGGACGGCCAATCGCACGGGTCTGAACCGGGCTGCTTTCTCGAGGTGGTCCCGGAAAGGCGCCTGGTCTGGACCTCGGCCCTCGGTCCGGGCTTCAGGCCGGCCGCGACCGGGGATGCGCCGTTCGTCTTCACGGCGATCGTGGAGATGGCCGGTCACCCGGACGGCGGGACCGACTATCGCGTGACCGTCCTGCACAGGGATGCGGATGCCGCCGCCGCGCACGAGGCGATGGGCTTCGGCACCGGCTGGGGCATCATGACCGATCAGCTCGGCGCCCGCGCCGCCGCGCTTTCCCCGGCCGGGGCACCGGACCTCTCCGCTACCCTCTCTCGCCGCCTCCGGGCCTCGCCCGAGCGGGTCTGGCAGGCTTGGACGGACCCCGATGCCCTGCCCCGCTGGTTCGGACCCGAGGGCTGGACATGCGAGACGGAGGCGATCGGGATCCGCGAGGGGGGCGAGTGGCGCTTCACCATGCGCGGCCACGGGATGGCCTTTCCCAACCGCCATCGCTGGATTGCGCTCGAGCCGTTCCGGCGCATCGTCTTCCTGATGGACGGCGGCGAGGGGTCCGGTCCGCCGATGCGGGTCGAGGTGGTGCTCGAACCCACCCCCGAGGGCGGCACGCTCCTGCGTCAGACCCTCACCTTCCCGGACGCGGCCTCGCTCGAGGCCGCCCGCTCGCACGGGTTCGAGGCGCGGGGCGCGGAGACGCTGGACAAGCTCGCTCGTGCGCTCGGAGAGTGAAGCGAGCGGCGGCACCGCTCCGAGCAGTGCCGCACCTCGTCCCAGACCTTGGCCCAGGCCCGTCTCCAGACCATCGGACGGCCGCAGGTCGCGCAAGGCTTGGAAGGCAGATCGCCCTTGCGACGCATCGCGCGCGCTGCCGCCCCTGCGGGCCGATGCCGCTACTGCCCGGCCGCGGCCGGAGCGGCGTCGTCCCCGGCCTGCCCGGCCTGCGCGGCCGGCGCCCCCGTTTCGGGATTGACGGGAATCGAGGCCCGGCTCTGCCCCGGATTGGTGTCGGCGGTGATCCCCGCGGGGGTCTCGGGCGCGGTGGTGGTCGTGGGTGCCACCGTGACGGCTGCCGGGTCGGCCTCGCCGCCTGTCCCGGCCACGCCGGTATCGGCCTCGATCCCCGCAGGCGCGCCGGTCCCCGACGCGGCCGTGTCCGGCGCCCCGCTCGATGTCACCGTGTCCACACCGGTGCGGATCTGGGTGTCCGCGCCCTGGGGCGTGTTGCCGCCTGCAAACAGGTAGATCAGAAATCCCGCCAACAGCACGAACGCGAACACCACGGCCACGAGCATGGCCGTCAGGGCCGGACGATGGCGGCGGGTCTCCTTGTCGATGTTCGTGCGGTGCGCAGACATGGCCTTCTCCTTGCGGTTCGGGGGCGCCTTGCGGCCCCCCCCACGGGGGTCTAACGTCGCGGCCTCGGATTTGGTTCACGAAGCCCCAGAGGTTCCATGAGCGCAGAAGCCAAGGCAGCGCGCCCTACGGTGCGCCTGTCGGACTATCGTCCCTTTCCCTGGCGGATCGAACGCACCGACCTCGCCTTCGTGCTGGCCCCCCGCGCCACCCGCGTCCGGGCCCGCCTGCGCCTTGCCCCGCGCGAGGGCGCCCCGCCAGGCCCCTTCGTCCTTCACGGCGAGGACCTGCGCCTTCTCGAGGCGCGCATCGACGGCCGCCCCGTCTCGCCCGTCCTCACGCCCGAAGGGCTGACCTGCGACGTGCCCCCGGGCCCCTTCACCTGGGAGGCGACGGTCGAGATCGACCCGGCCGCCAATACCCGGCTCGAGGGGCTCTATCTCTCCAACGGGATCTTCTGCACCCAGTGCGAGGCCGAGGGCTTCCGCCGCATCACCTTCTACCCCGACCGCCCCGACGTGCTGGCCCCCTTCCGCGTCCGCATCGAGAGCGACCTGCCGGTGCTGCTGTCCAACGGCAACCCCGTGGCGCGCGGCGAGGGCTGGGCCGAATGGGACGATCCCTTCCCCAAGCCCTCCTACCTCTTCGCGCTGGTCGCGGGCGAGCTTGTGGCGCACCGCGACCGCTTCACCACCCGCTCGGGCCGCGAGGTCGCGCTCGCCGTCTGGGTGCGGCCCGGCGACGAGGGGCGCTGCGCCTGGGCGATGGAGGCGCTCAAGGCGGCCATGCGCTGGGACGAGGAGGAATACGGCCTCGAATACGACCTGTCCGAGTTCAACATCGTCGCCGTGGACGACTTCAACATGGGTGCGATGGAGAACAAGGGCCTCAACATCTTCAACTCGGCCCTCGTCCTCGCCTCGCCCGAGACGGCGACGGACGGCGACTACGAATCCATCGAGCGCGTCGTCGCGCACGAATACTTCCACAACTGGACCGGCAACCGCGTCACCTGCCGCGACTGGTTCCAGCTCTCGCTCAAGGAGGGGCTGACGGTCTTCCGCGACCAGCAGTTCATGGGCGACCGGCGCGGCCGGGGGCTCAAGCGGATCGGGGATGCCATCCTCCTGCGCGCGCGGCAGTTCCGCGAGGATGCGGGCCCGCTGGCCCACCCCGTCCGGCCCGAGGAGTTCGAGGAGATCAACAACTTCTACACCGTCACCGTCTACGAGAAGGGGGCCGAGGTCATCGGCATGCTCCGCCGCCTCGTGGGCGAGGAGGGCTATCGCCGCGCCGTGGACCTCTACCTGCGCCGCCACGACGGAGAGGCCGCCACGGTCGAGGACTGGCTCAAGGCCTTCGAGGACGCGACGGGCCGCGACCTCGGACAGTTCGGGCTCTGGTACTCGCAGGCCGGCACCCCGCGCCTGCGCGCCGAGGAGGCGTGGGAGGACGGCACCTACTCCCTCACCTTGTCCCAGACCGTGCCGCCAACGCCCGGCCAGCCCGACAAGGCCCCCATGGTCATCCCCGTCGCTGTCGGTCTTCTTGGCCCCAATGGCCAGGAGGTGGCGCCGACCCGCGTGCTGGAACTCACCGAGGCGCGCCAGACCTTCCGGTGGGAGGGTCTGGGGGCGCGTCCCGTCCCGTCCATCCTGCGCGGCTTCTCCGCCCCGGTGATCCTCGAGCGCGACGCCCCGCCCGAGCGGCTGGCCGAGGAGGCAGCCTTTCTGCTCGCCCACGACACCGACGAGTTCAACCGCTGGGAGGCGGGCCAGACCCTGGCGCGGGCCGCGCTCCTGGGCGCGCTTGCCGGAGAGGAACCCGCCCCGTCCTGGACGGGGGCCCTTGATGCAGCCCTCGGCGATCGCCGGCTCGCGCCCGGCTATCGCGCCTTCCTGCTGCGCCTGCCGTCCGAGGAGGAGACGGCACAGGCCGTCCACGAGCGGGGCGAGCCCGTGGACCCCGGCGCGATCCATGCGGCGCACGAATCCGTGCGCGACCGTCTGGCCCATGCCCTCGCCAGCCGTCTGCAGGCGCTGTGGGACGAGGCCCGGATCGACGTTCCCTACGACCCGTCGCCCGAGCAGGCGGGCCGCAGGGCCCTCGCCCATGCCGCTCTCGGCCTTCTGGTGCGGGTGGAGGGTCCCGAGCGCGCCGCCGCGCATTTCGCCTCGGCCGACAACATGACCCAGTCCGTCGCGGCCCTCTCCACCCTCCTGTCCGTCGGAGCCGGGGAGGCGGAGGCGGCCGCCTTCTTCGAGCGCTGGAAGGGCGAGCGGCTGGTTCTCGACAAGTGGTTCGCGCTCCAGATCGCCCAGGCCCGGCCCGAGGCGGCCGTCCCGACGGCCGAGCGGCTGACGCGGCACCCGCTCTTCGACTGGAAGAACCCGAACCGGTTCCGGGCCGTGTTCGGTGCTCTGGCGGGCAATCCGGCAGGCTTTCACAACCCCACAGGCGCCGGTTACGCGCTGCTCGCCGACTGGCTGCTGCGGCTCGACCGGGTGAACCCGCAGACGGCGGCGCGCATGTCGACGGCCTTCGACACCTGGCGTCGGCTGGAGCCCGGGCGCCGCACCCTGGCCGAGCGCACGCTGCGACGGATCGCCGCGGCGGAGGGCCTGTCCCGCGATCTGGGCGAGATGACGGCACGGATGCTCGCATGACGGGAACCCCGGCGGTCGTCTGCCGCTTTTACGGGCAAGGGCTTGTCGTCCCCCGCAGGGGACAATACCTCTCATTTTGGTGATCGGGTGCGCGCCACCTGCCACCGGCGAGTCGCAACCCCACCGGTGACGGATATGCGAGACCGGATTGACCCCCTGATCGAGGAACGCGCCCCCTGGCTGGCGAGCGGATCGCCCCTGGTGCGCCCGGTGCGGGCGGCGCTGGACCGGGCGCTGTCCTACCGGCGCACGCTCGAACTCGGCGAGCGCTACCGCGACATGGCCACGCACGACTTCATGGCCGAACTCGGCCAGATGCTGGCCCGCGACGTCACGGCCAGCGGGCTGCACAACATCCCGCGCCACGGACCGGCCCTGATCGTGGCCAACCACCCTACCGGCATCGCCGACGGCATCGTGCTGTGGCACCTGCTCGCGCCGCTGCGGCCCGACCTCTACTTCTACGCCAATCGCGACATTCTGCGCGTCCTGCCGCAGATGGCCGATGTCATCGCCCCGGTGGAATGGCGCGTGGACAAGCGCACCCATGCCAAGACGCGCGAGACGATGGCTTTCACCAAGGGCGCGGTGGAGGCGGGCCGCCTCGGGATCATCTTCCCCTCCGGCCGGCTGGCCAAGCGGGTCGGCCTGCGCCTGCACGAGCGGCCCTGGATGGCCTCGGCCGCCATGCTGGCCCGCAAGTTCGAGCTGCCGGTGATCCCGGTCAACATCCGGGCCCGCAACTCGGTGCTGTTCTACCTGTTCGACCTCATCCACCCGACGCTGCGGGACATCACCCTGTTCCACGAGATGCTGAACAAGGACCGCCAACCCTATGTCGTCACGGTGGGAGAGGAGATCAGTCCCGCCTCGCTGCCTGCCTCCTCGGACGAGGGAATCGCGATGCTGCGGCGCGCCACGCTCGCTCTCGGCGGCCGGGCCGATCACACGGTCAGCATGATCTCCGCGACGCGCAAGCCCGCGCTGCGGTTCTGACCGCCCTCAGCGGCGGCCACGCGGCTCCAGCGCCGCAAGGACGAGCGCGGGGGACGTTCCGTGCGGACGGGCCAAGGGGCGCAGCGCCTCGGCCACGGCGGTGATGCGCTCGCAGAAGGGCTGCTCCCGGACCCAGGCGCGGATCGCGTCGCGCGGACCGCTCCGGGCCATCGGCCCCCAATCGGCCGCGATGCCGCGCCCGCCCGCGGCGATCACGCCGTCGCGGGCGACGGTCCGCGACATGATCCGCACCGCGCAGGCGACGTTGGCCGGGCCGTCCTGCAACGCCGCGCCGGTGCTGGCCTCGCAGCCATAGGCCCTCGCCGTCGCGGGCGCGATCTGGAGCAGACCGTGCCAGGCGCCCCCTCCGCCCACGGCACGGGGGTTCCAGGTGCTCTCGTAGCGGGCCAGGGCCGAGATGGTCGCCACCCAGAAGGCCGCCCGCCAGTGGGGCGGCTGGTCCTCGTAGCCGGGGCACCAGGCGTCGATGTCGGCCGGGACGATGTCGCGCAGGTCGTGACGCGTGCGGTCCATCGCCTCCATGGCGGCGATCGTCCAGTCCTCGCCCTCGCGGTGGCCGTCCCAGCGGGCCGGCGGCACGAACACACCCCGGGCGACCGGCCGCACCGCGGCTCCGCTCTGCACAACCGGCGGACCTGTTCGCACCATGGCCAGCGGACGCCCGGCCGGCCGCAGGGGCGGCGCAGACGACGCGACGGAGACCCGCAGCGCCTCCGGTCCGGCGGCCAGGGCATGCCAATCCGTGGGCAAGGGCGGGGCCAGCGGCTCGGCAAGGGCCGCCAGCCCCGCGGTCGTCGCAGCCAGGAACCCCCCCAGGGTCAGGCGAGCTGCCGTCCGTGCCCAAGCCATCGCGCTCCCCCTCCGATTCTGCAACGGGACTCTTTCGCCCCGCCGATCAGTCGTTTGGCTCCTGTGCCTCAGCCGCCGCATGAGGGGCTCAGGCCCGGCAATACTCCTGGCTCGACACCCAGCGGGCCATCTCCTGACGCTTGGACGCGCTCGCGAAGGGGCCCCAGTCCGCGGCGAATCCGCCGCCGCCGGCCGCCACCACGCCGTCGCGCGTGACCGTCCGGGCCGCAATCCGCACGGCACATTCCAGATTGGCGAGCGCGTCGGTGAGCGCCGCTCCCGACCGCGCCTCGCAGCCATAGCCGCGGGCCGTGGACGGCGCGATCTGCACGAGGCCGAACCACTGCCCGCCACCCCCGACCGCCCTGGGATTCCATGTGCTCTCGAACCGCGCGAGGGCAGAAAGGAGGCCCGCCCAGAAGGCAGCCCGCTGGGAAGGCTCGGCCTGGACATAGGCGGGGCACCACGTCCCGATATCCCGCGGGATCTGCGACAGCAGGACGGCCCCCTCCTCGTGCAGGGCCGCCAGCGTCGCCTCCGTCCACTCGTTGGT
The DNA here is from genome assembly GCF_009904055.1 of Rubellimicrobium sp. CFH 75288. GTDB lineage: Bacteria > Pseudomonadota > Alphaproteobacteria > Rhodobacterales > Rhodobacteraceae > Rubellimicrobium. The sequence continues at coordinate 193,836 of NZ_WYDP01000001.1, forward strand.
ATGCGGCCCCTGATGATCCCACGCCATCACCGGCAGCGCCTCGGGCTCTGGCGGGGTTTCCTCCGGCGGCATTTCGGCGGCGCAGGCCGCGAGCAGGGCGGGCAGGCAGGCGGACAGGACGATCTTGCGGAACACGGCAGGCCGGTCGGTTGTTTCCATTGGTGCACGACAAGCCGCCTGCACCCGCGGGCACGCAATCTCCCCCCTCCGCCGGAGGGCGGGTTTCGGCAGGTTCTGGCGGATTCACGGCACCGTGATCGGCGGAGTCCGGCCGATTTCCTGTGGATAACGCGACGCTTGCGCCCGGAGGCCGAACTTCCTAAGCCGCTCGGGCCGCTTCCGGAGGTGCCGTCCGATGCTCGATTCTCCCCTTCCCGCCCCGGCGCCCAAGGTCATCGACGGGCTGACCGGCCCGTGGGAGATGGTGATCGGGCTCGAGGTGCACGCGCAGATCGCCTCGCGCGCCAAGCTGTTCTCCGGCGCCTCCACCGCCGTGGGCGCCGAGCCCAACAGCCAGGTGAGCTTCGTCGATGCCGGCATGCCGGGCATGCTGCCCGTCCCCAACGAGGGCTGCATCGCCCAGGCCGTGCGCACCGGGCTGGGTCTCCGGGCGCGGATCAACCTGCGCTCGGCCTTCGACCGCAAGAACTACTTCTACCCCGACCTGCCGCAGGGCTACCAGATCAGCCAGCTCTTTCACCCCCTCGTGGGCGAGGGCGAGGTCTGGGTGGACATGCCCGGACCCAGCCGCCGGCGCGTCCGCATCGAACGCATCCATGTCGAGCAGGACGCCGGCAAGTCGATCCACGACATGGACCCCGCGCTCTCCTTCGTGGACCTCAACCGCACCGGCGTCGCGCTCATGGAGATCGTGAGCCGCCCCGACATCCGCAGCCCCGAGGAGGCGGCCGCCTATGTCGCCAAGCTGCGCCAGATCATGCGCTATCTCGGCACCTGCGACGGCGACATGCAGCACGGCAACCTGCGCGCCGACGTCAACGTGTCGGTCTGCCGCCCCGGCGCGTGGGAGCGGTTCATGGCGGGCGACCCCTCTGGCCTCGGCACCCGCTGCGAGATCAAGAACATGAACTCGCTGCGCTTCATCCAGCAGGCCATCGACTATGAGGCGCGCCGCCAGATCGCCATTCTCGAGGACGGCGGCACGGTCGTGCAGGAGACGCGCCTCTACGACCCCGACCGGGGCGAGACGCGGTCCATGCGCTCCAAGGAGGAGGCGCACGACTACCGCTACTTCCCCGACCCCGATCTCCTGCCGCTCGAGCTCGATCAGGCGTGGGTCGATGCGCTCGCCGCGAGCCTGCCGGAACTGCCCGACGACAAGCGCGCCCGTTTCGTCGCGCAGTACGGGCTTTCGGACTACGACGCCGCCGTGCTGACTGCCGAAGCCTCGGACGCGGCCTTCTTCGAGCAGGTGGCGGCGGGGCGTGACGGCAAGATGGCGGCGAACTGGGTCATCAACGACCTGTTCGGCCGGCTCAGGAAGGACGGCCTCGCACTCTCCGACAGCCCCGTGTCGCCCGACCAGCTGGGCGCCATCCTCGACCTGATCGCCTCGGGCGACATTTCGGGCAAGATCGCCAAGGACCTGTTCGAGATCGTCTGGACCGAGGGCGGCGACCCCCGCGCCATCGTCGAGGCGCGCGGCATGCGGCAGGTCACCGACACCGCCGCCATCGAGGCGGCCGTGGATGCGGTGATCCGCGACAACCCCGCCCAGGCCGAGAAGGCGCGCGCCCAGCCCAAGCTCGCGGGCTGGTTCGTGGGTCAGGTCATGAAGGCCACGGGCGGCAAGGCCAATCCGGCGGCTGTCAACGAACTGGTCGCGCGCAAGCTGGGCCTCTGACAGGGGGCTTCGCCTCGCCGCCGCCATGCGCTACCGTCCCGCGAACCCCGAGGGGAGAGCCGCCGCGATGCCCGATCACGAATACCGCGTCCTGCCCGCCCCCCGCAGGGCGACCCGCATCAAGGGCGCCAGGTCGCCCGAGGAGCGCTTTGCCCGCGCGGTCGAGGCCGAGCTGAACCGCCTGGCCGCCGAAGGCTGGGAATTCGTCCGGTCCGAGACGCTGCCCTGCGAACGGCGGCGCGGCTGGTTCGGCGGCACCGAATCGCACCCCCAGACCCTTCTGGTCTTCCGCCGCGAGGCGGCGGGCGGCGCGGCCGACCGGGCCGATCCGGAGCGCGCGGCGACGCTCGCGGCGATCCGCGGGCTGCGGGCGGAGCCTGCGCCGCCGCGCCCGGCACCCGCCTTCCCTGCGCCTCTCGCGCCGCGCCCTGCCGCCCGGCGCTTCACGCCGCCGCCGCCGGCCGCTTCCCCCGCCAACGCGACCGAGCCGACCATGCCGCCCCTCACGGTCGTGGAGGGCCGCTCCGCACGAGGCGACGAGCCCGCTCCCGAGCCGCGATCGGACGAGGAAGGTCGCCCCGCCGCGAACTAGCCCGACGCCTCGATCGCCAGCGCATGGAGGCGGCCGATCACGTCGGGCCCCAGCGCGGCATGGATGGCCCGATGCCGCTCGATCCGGCTCAGGGGGGCGAGCGCCGGCGCATCGATGCGGATGCGCCAGTGCGTTCCGCCGCCGTCCCGCCAGCCGGCATGGCCGCGATGCGCCTCGCTCTCGTCGATGACCTCCAGGCGGGTCGGCGCCAGAGCCGCCGCCAGCCGCTGGCGCATGATCTCCTCAAGATCCACTTTTTTCGGCCGCCCCCTTTCCGTCCTCGCCCCGATGATTAAACTCGCGCGTCCGGGACGGAAAGAGCGGCAGGAGAGCGGTTCCCATGGTTAAACCCGACCCTTTCGGCTTCGACATGTCCGTCTCCTCGGCCAAGAAGCGCAGCACGCGCGGCCGGCGCGGCATGACCGGCGCCTCGGAGACCTCGAACCGCGTCTGCGATCATCCGGACTGTCAGGAACGCGGCGCCTTCCGGGCGCCGAAATCGCCGGATTCGCTCGACGATTACTGGTGGTTCTGCAAGGAGCATGTCCGCGAGTACAACCTGAAGTGGAACTTCTTCCAGGGCGCGACCGAACAGGACTTCCTGCGCCAGGTGGAGAACGACCGCTTCTGGGGCCGGCCGACCAAACCCTTCGGCCGCCGGTCGGAGGAGCAGCGGGCCTGGGCCCGGCTCGGCGTGGACGATCCTCATCAGGTCCTGGGCGAGAACGCGACGCGCAATCCCGGACCGCGCGCCGGCACGCGCCGCCTGCCGCCCACCGAGCGGCGGGCCATCGAGATCCTGGACCTGCGGGACACCGCCACCAAGTCGGAAATCCGCAAGGCCTACAAGGCTCTGGTGAAGGTTCTTCACCCGGACATGAACGGCGGCGACCGCAGCCAGGAGGAGCAGCTCTCCGAGGTGGTCTGGGCCTGGGACCAGCTCAAGGACAGCCGCAACTTTCCCGACGGCTGAGCCTCCGCGGTCAGAGAACCGTCAGCGGCCCCATCGCGAGCGTCGCGCCGGTCGGCCGGCCCGTGGGCGAGCCGCCGGGCGGCTCGTCGCTGATGGCAAGGATCGCGCCCGCCATTCGCGGTCGCAGGTCCTCGGCCACGCTCAGCAGGCTTTCGGGCGCCTCCGGCAGCACCCCGAGGGAGACGGGCTCGGCACCCGGCGGGACGAGCCACAATTCCTGGGACCGGCCGGGCACCACCCCCCCGGCCTGCCGGTGCAGCCGCAGCTCGCCCGTCGCGGGATCGAAATGCGCCAGGACCACGAGCGAGGAATCCTGCGCGGCGATCTGCGCCTCGTAGAGCGTGACGGGCTCGTCGGGCCGCCCCACCCAGCCCATGCTGGTCACCCACAGGACGATCAGCGCCGCCGCGAGCCCGCCGAGAATCGCCGGCAGCACCCCCAGCCGCCGCCACAGGCTCTGTTCCTCCTCGGGAAAGAGGCGGCGATGCAGCGCCGCCTCGACGCCGGGCGGGGGCGGCAGGGCCGGCAGGTCCGCCGCCATCCGGGCCATGTCCTCGGTCCAGAGGGTCACCAGCGCGCAGAAGGGGGGATCGACCGCCATCCGGGCCTCGAAGGCCCGCTCCTCCTCGGGGGTAAGCAGGCCGAGGACGTATTCCGCCGTCACGGCGATGTCGTCCTGTTCGTCCTCGCTCCAGCGGCTCATCGCGGGACCCTCATGTGCCCAGACACTCGCGCAGACGGATCAGCGACCGCCTGAGCCAGGTTCGCACGGTGTTGAGCGGGATGCCGTAATGCCGCGCGAGGTCCGCATAGGTGTCGCCGTGCAGATAGGCCCGGCGCACCGCATCGGCCCGGTCGGGGTCGAGCGTGCCGAGGCATTCGGCGATCCGCCCGCGCAGCTGCGCCGCCGCCGCGGCATCCTCGGGCGTCGGGGACAGGTCGGCCAGATCGGCCGCAGCCTCGATCTGCGTGACGGGGGCGGAGCGGCGGGCGCGCAGCCGGTCGATGCTGTGGTTGCGCGCCACGGTGATGAGCCAGGTCATGGGCGACAGGCCGTTCTGCCGGTAGCGGTCCGCGTTGTGCCAGAGCTTGACGAAGATCTCCTGCAGCGCGTCCTCGGCCTCGCCCCGGTCACCGAGAACCCGCAGCGCGATCCCGTAGAGCTTGGGGGCCGTGGCGGCGTAGAGGGCCGACAGCGCCTTGCGGTCGCCCATCGCCATGCGGGCGATCAGTCCCTCGATCTCGGCCAGGCTGGTCATGGTCCCTCCGACCACCACTTTGCGCCGGCCGGGGGACTTGTCCAGCCCGCTGGCGGCCTTGAACCCGCCCGGCCGATGATCCATGACCGGGCGAGCACACGGAGGCCCCGATGCACGCCAGGGACGACAAGGCCCGCCCGACCGAGGAGATCGACGTCCGCGAGGTCTTCGGCTTCGACAGCGACATGAAGGTGAAGGCCTTCGCCGAGCCGACCGAGCGCGTCCCCGCCCTCGACCCGACCTACAAGTTCGACCCGGACACGACGCTCGCGATCCTGGCGGGCTTCGCCTACAACCGCCGGGTGATGATCCAGGGCTATCACGGCACCGGCAAGTCCACCCATATCGAGCAGGTCGCCGCGCGCCTCAACTGGCCCATGGTGCGGGTCAACCTCGACAGCCACATCAGCCGCATCGACCTCATCGGCAAGGACGCGATCAAGCTGCGCGACGGCAAGCAGGTGACCGAGTTCCAGGAGGGCATCCTCCCCTGGGCGCTGCGCAACCCCTGCGCCATCGTGTTCGACGAATACGACGCGGGCCGCCCCGACGTGATGTTCGTGATCCAGCGCGTCCTCGAATCGGACGGCAAGCTCACGCTGCTCGACCAGAACGAGATCATCACCCCCCACCCGTCCTTCCGCCTCTTTGCCACGGCCAACACGGTGGGCCTCGGGGACACGACGGGGCTTTATCACGGCGTCCAGCAGATCAACCAGGCGCAGATGGACCGCTGGAGCCTCGTGGCCACGCTCAACTACCTCAGCCACGACGCCGAGGCCGCGATCGTGCTGGCCAAGGTGCCCCACTACAACACCGAGAAGGGTCGCCGGATCATCAACCAGATGGTGACGGTCGCGCAGCTGACGCGGACGGCCTTCATGGCGGGCGATCTCAGCACCGTGATGTCGCCCCGCACCGTCATCAACTGGGCCCAGAACGCCGAGATCTTCCGCTCGGTGGGCTACGCCTTCCGCCTCACCTTTCTCAACAAGTGCGACGAGCTGGAGCGCCAGACGGTGGCCGAGTTCTACCAGCGCTGTTTCGCCGAGGAGCTCCCCGAGAGCGCGGTCGCCATGGCGATGCGCTGAAATCCGCCTTCGGCCTCCGGTTTACGGCCGTAATCCCCTGAGCCGAGAGTCACCGTCTCTGCCTCCGGGAGGCTGGCCGACCGGGAGGCCCGGGCTCTTTCTCGGCGCGGGGCGCAACCGACAGACGCCCCGCGGCATCCCGAGCGGATGCAAGAGAGGGAGAAAGCCATGTCCATCATCAACGGCACCGGGGAAGCCGACCTGCTCCGCGGGACTCCGAATGCCGACACGATCCGGGGCTTCGACGGCGAGGACACGATCTTCGGACTCGACGGCGACGACCTGCTGCAGGGCGGCGACGACAACGACCGCATCTTCGGCGGCAACGGCAACGATCGCATTCAGGGCGGCAAGGGCGAAGACACGATGTGGGGTGACGCCGGCGACGACGTCATCACGGACGAGTCGGGCAATGACAGCGCCTATGGGGGCGCCGGCAACGACACGATCAACCTCGGCGAGGGCAACGACCTGCTCGATGGCGGCGCCGGCAACGATATCCTCATCGGTGGCTCCGGCAACGACCGCCTGTTCGGCGGCGGCGGCGCCGACACGCTGCGCGGCGACGAGGGCAATGACGACCTCTTCGGCGGGGCAGGCGCCGACGTGATGTTCGGCGGCGAGGGCAACGACGTGCTCGATGGCGGGCTTGGCAACGACCGCATGACGGGCGGCGAAGGCGCAGACCGCTTCGTGTTCACGGCCGGCCGCGATGTCATCACGGACTTCGAGGACGGCGACGACGATATCGACCTGAGCGGCCTCTCCTCGGTCAACAGCTTCCGCGAAGCCATCGCCCGGGCTTCCCAGACGGGCAACAACGTCACCTTCAGCTTCGACGAAGGCACGCTGATCCTCCAGAACACCCGACTGGCGAACCTCGACAGCGACGACTTCATCTTCTGAGCAGCCGCTCTAGGTGAAGCAGCCCCGGAGCCGCGCGCCCCGATGCGCCCGGCTCGTCATCCAGTAGCGAGGACGCCATGTCTGTCATCAACGGCACTTCCGGCAACGATACCCTGCGCGGCACCTCCCGCGCGGACACCATCCGCGGCTTCGAGGGCAACGACACGCTGTTCGGCCTCGACGGCGGCGACCTGCTGCTCGGCGGGCCCGGCCGCGACCTGCTCTACGGGGGCAATGGCGCCGACCGCCTCCAGGGCGCCGGCGGCAACGACCGGCTCTTCGGCGGGGACGGCAACGACACCCTGCGCGGCGGGGCCGGCGACGATGTCATCACCGATCAGGAGGACGACGACGACAACAACGACGACCGCGCCTGGGGGGGCGGCGGCAACGACACGATCCGCCTCGGCGACGGCGACGACCTGCTCTATGGCGGCGCCGGGGCCGACCGGCTCTTCGGAGGGGACGACGACGACCGGCTCTTCGGCGGTGCCGGCAACGACGTCCTGTTCGGCGGCGACGACGACGATCTGCTCGACGGCGGACGAGGCAACGACCGGCTGACCGGCGGGGAGGGCGACGACCGCTTCGTGTTCCGGTCGGGCCGCGACGTTATCACCGACTTCCAGCGCGGCGACGACGACGATGACGACGTCATCGACCTCAGCAACCTCGATTCGGTCAGCAACTTCCGCCAGGCCATCGCCCGCGCCAGCCAGCAGGGCAGCGACGTGGTGTTCAACTTCTCCGAAGGCCAGCTCACGCTCCAGAACACACGCCTGTCGAGTCTCGACAGCGACGACTTCGTGTTCTGACCCGAAGGGTCGGGGTGTTGCGCGAACCGCCCATGGTGCGCGCGGTGGTGTAACGGATCGTTAAGGGTTCGGGGCGATGCTGCGGCCATGACCGCCTGCACCGCCCCTCCCGTCCCTTCCGCCCCCGCCCCTCCGGCGGGGGCTTCCGGCCTGCCCGGACCGCGTTCAGCCCTCGGCGCGCGCGGCCTTCAGGATGCGGGCATACCACACGACCTGATCCAGCATGTCCTTGAGCGAGCCGCCAAGCTGGCCGTCCAAGGCCTCCATCGGCTCGGCCGCCTCGTTGTAGGGCCCGACGCGCCAGAAGTCGGAACCCCCGATATGGACGCCCGCGCGCACGGGGACCATCTGCAGCTCGACCGCCATCAGGCGCAGCTGCTCGATCGCGCGCGCGGCCCCCACGCTGCCGTAGCCGATCGCCCCCATCGGCTTGCGGTTCCAGTTCACATAGTCCCAGTCCAGCGCGTTCTTGAGCGGCCCCGTGACCGAGCGGTTGTATTCCGCCACAAGGAACACGTAGCCGTCGAAGGACTTCACCGCCTCGTTCCACTTCTGCGCCCTGGGATCGGGCGTCGGCATGAAGGCGTTGGAGGCGGGCGCGTCGAAGAACGGCAGGTCGAAGTCGCGGATGTCCAGGATCTCCGCCTCCATGTCGCCGCGGGCCCGCATCTTGGACAGGGCCCATTGCGCGGGCTTGTCGGCCCAGCGCGTCGGACGGGTGGACGAGATCACGAGGGCGATGCGCGGCGTGTCGGCCATGGCTGCGGGTCTCCCGAAGGGGTTGAGGCACTGGCGCAGAAGCTGGGCGACCCCGCCGCGGCGGACAACCTGCCCTGCCGCACGGCCCCTGTGCGGCGGGGCGCGTCAGGACCTGTCCCCGGCCGTCCCCTCCACCGCCTCCGTACCCTCCTCCACCGCCCCGGCCAGGTCGGCCAGCCCCCCGGCCAGCTCCTCCAGCGCCCCGGCATCCTCCAGGCCCAGTTCGACGACCACCTCCTCGATCCGGATCGAGACGCCCGTCAGGCGGATGACCAGCCCCAGACCGTCCGCCTCCGCCGCCACCGCCCGCTCCGCGCCGTCGCGGGGAGCGTCCTCGTCGCTGCCTTCGGGGTCTTGGGCGGCAGCCGCTCCGGCCAGCCAGGGGAGGATGGCGAGACACAGGATGGCACGAGGCGGCACGGCACCCTCCTCACGGTTCGGCCCTTTCGGGGTCAACGGCTCCGCCCCGGCGGCGTTCCCTGCGCCCTTGCCGCCCCCCCGGGCCGGTGCTTTATCTCCGTCATGCCCAAGTCCCCCGACAATCCCGCCGATCCCTTCAAGAAGGCCCTGGCCGATGCGACGCGGGTCATGGCCGACGACCCGGATCTCGCGGTCGCCTATTCGGTGGACCCGCCGGGGCTGACAGGCGACACGATGCGCCTGCCGCAGGTCTCCCGTCGCCTGACCCGGGACGAGATCCTGCTCGCGCGCGGCACCGCCGACAGCCTCGCGCTGCGTCATCGCCACCACGATGCGCGGGTGGCCGAGCGCTACCGCCCCCAGGGGCAGATGGCCCGCGACCTCATGGACGCGATGGAGACCGCCCGGATCGAGGCCCTGGGCGCCCGCCACATGCCCGGCACCGCGGGCAACATCGACGCGCGCATCGCGGCCGAGGCCCGGCGCAAGGGCTACGACCAGATCCGCCAGGCCCAGGACGCGCCGCTGGCCATCGCGGCGGGCTACCTGATCCGCCACCTCGCCACCGGGCGCCCCCTGCCTCCCGGCGCCGACAACGTCATGGCGCTCTGGCGCGGCTTCATCGAGGACATGGCCGGCGACCGCCTGGCCGAGATCCCGAACCTTCTCGGCGACCAGCGCGCCTTTGCCCGGTTCGCCCGCGACGTCATCCGGGACCTCGGCTATGGCGACCAGCTCGGCGACGACCCTGACGAGACCCCGGACGAGCCCGAAGCCGAAGCCGAGGACGAAGCCTCTCCGGACGAGGACGAGGAGGCTGGTGCCGAACAACCCTCCGACAGCGAGGAGGCCGACGCCTCGCCCGAGCGCAGCCAGGAGGAGGAGCAGGACAGCGCCCAGGCCCAGGTCTCGACCGAGGCGCAGGACGACGCCGACGATCTCGAGGCCGAGGACCTGCCCGACGGCGAGGCCCCGCGCGAGCCGCCCCCGCCCCCCGCCCATTCGGAGGCCGACCCCGGCTACAGGGTCTTCACCACCCGCTTCGACGAGGTGGTGGAGGCCACGGACCTCGCCGACCCGGCCGAGCTCGACCGCCTGCGCGCCTATCTCGACACCCAGCTCGAGCCGCTCAAGGGCGCAGTCGGACGCCTCGCCAACAAGCTCCAGCGCCGCCTTCAGGCGCAGCAATCCCGCTCATGGGACTTCGACCGCGAGGAGGGGATCCTCGATGCGGGCCGCCTCGCCCGCGTGGTCGCCAACCCCACGACGCCGCTCTCCTTCAAGGTGGAAAAGGACACCGAGTTCCGCGACACGGTGGTGACGCTGCTTCTGGACAATTCCGGCTCCATGCGCGGCCGGCCCATCTCGATCGCCGCGATCTGCGCCGACGTGCTGGCCCGCACGCTCGAGCGCTGCGACGTCAAGGTGGAGATCCTGGGCTTCACCACCCGCGCCTGGAAGGGCGGCCAGTCGCGCGAGGCGTGGCTGGCCCAGGGGCGCCCCCCCTCGCCCGGCCGCCTCAACGACCTGCGCCACATCGTGTACAAGTCCGCCGACGCACCCTGGCGGCGCGCCCGAGCCAATCTGGGCCTCATGATGAAGGAGGGCCTTCTCAAGGAGAACATCGACGGCGAGGCGCTGGAATGGGCCCATCGCCGCCTCGTCCAGCGCCCCGAGGCGCGGCGCATCCTCATGGTCATCTCCGACGGCGCGCCCGTGGACGACTCGACCCTCTCGGTCAACCCGGCCAACACGCTGGAAAAGCACCTGCGCGACGTCATCGCCATGATCGAGCGCCGCCGCGCGGTCGAGCTGATCGCCATCGGCATCGGGCACGACGTCACGCGCTACTACGGCCGCGCCGTGACCATCACCGATGTCGAGCAGCTCGCCGGCGCGATGACCGAGCAGCTCGCCGCCCTGTTCGAGGCCGATCCCCGCCGCCGCGCGCGCGAGCGGAGGCGCGCATGAGCCTGCAATCCTTTGCGGAAACCGCCGACCCCTCGCGGGGGCCCGCCCGCCTCGCCGCCCTGCGCGAGCGCATGGCGAGCGATGGCCTCGATGCCGTCCTGATCCCCCGCGCCGACCGCTTCGGCGGTGAATACGTCGCCCCCTGCGACGAGCGTCTCGCCTGGCTCACGGGCTTCACCGGCTCGGCCGGCTCCTGCGCGGTGACGGCCGCCGAGGCCGCGCTCTTCGTGGACGGGCGCTATCGCCTCCAGGCGCGCGCGCAGGTCGCCCCCGACTTCGCCCCGGTGGACTGGCCCGCGACGCGCCCCGCCGACTGGCTCCTCGCCCGCCTGCCCGAGGGGGGGGTGGTCGGCTTCGACCCCTGGCTGCACCCCGTGGAGGAGGTGGAGGGCCTGCGCACCCGCCTCGCCGCCCGCTCCATCCGCCTGCTCGCCGTACCGAACCCGGTGGACGCGCTCTGGCAGGATCGCCCCGCACCGCCATCCGCCCCCTTCTTCCCCTTCCCCGAGGCCATCGCCGGCGAGGCGTCGGGCTCCAAGCGCGACCGCCTCGCCGCGGCCCTGCGCGAGGCGGGCGAGAAGGCGGCGATCCTGACCCAGCCCGATTCGGTCGCCTGGCTTCTGAACATCCGCGGCGGCGACGTGCCGCGCAACCCTGTGCCCCACGCCTTCGCCATCCTCCACGACGACGGCACCTGCGACCTCTTCGCCGCGCCCCCCAAGGCCGATCCCGTCCGCGAGGCGCTCGGCCCCGCCGTCCGCCACCACCCCGAGGACGCCTTCACCCCCGCGCTCGGGGCGCTCGCGGGGCCCGTCCGGCTCGACCCCCGCGCGACGCCCTTCGCCGTCCTCTCGGCGCTCGAAGGGGCCGGGGTGGCGGTCGCGCGCGGAACGGACCCCTGCCTTCTGCCCAAGGCGCGCAAGAACCCGGCCGAGATCGCCGCCACGGCCGAAGCGCATCACCGCGACGGCGCCGCGATGGCGCGCTTTCTCCACTGGCTCGACCGGGAGGCACCAGGGGGCGGACTGACCGAGATCGCGGTGGTCCGCGCGCTCGAGGGGTTCCGCCGCGACACCGGCGCGCTGCGCGACATCAGCTTCGAGACCATCGCCGGCGCCGGGGCCCACGGCGCCATCGTCCACTACCGCGTGACCGAGGCGACCGACGCCCCCGTCCGGCCCGGCGAGCTGCTGCTGGTCGATTCGGGCGGCCAGTATCTCGACGGCACCACCGACATCACCCGCACCGTCGCCGTGGGCGAGCCGCCCGCAGGCGCGCCCGAGGCCTTCACCCGCGTCCTGCAGGGCCTCGTCGCGATCTCTCGCGCGCGCTTTCCCAGAGGGGTGGCGGGCCAGCATCTCGACGCGCTCGCGCGTTATCCCCTGTGGCTCGCGGGGCAGGATTACGACCACGGCACCGGCCACGGCGTGGGCCTCTACCTCTCGGTGCACGAGGGGCCCCAGCGGTTGTCGCGGCTGTCGGATGTCCCGCTCGAGCCGGGGATGATCCTGTCCAACGAGCCGGGCCATTACCGCGAGGGGGCCTGGGGCATCCGGCTCGAGAACCTCGTCGTGGTCGAGGAGGCATCCCCCCTGCCCGGCGGGGACGAGGGGCGCGACTGGCTGGGGTTCCGCACCCTGACCTGGGCCCCCTTCGACCGGAGGCTGATCCGCCCCGCCCTGCTCTCGGGACCCGAGCGCGACTGGGTGGACGCCTATCACCGCGCCGTGCTCGAGCGGATCGCCCCGCTGGTCCCCGAGGAGGTGCGCGCCTGGCTCGGGGCTGCCTGCGCGCCGCTCTGAGGCCGGGGGGCGACGCTCTCGCCGCTGGACGGGAGCGGGGGGCAGCGCCATGCTCCCCGCGCAGCACCCGAGGGAGGGGACATCCGATGCCGCCCACGATCACCGTGACACCCGCCGAGGGCCGCTGGGTCGCCCGCGCCGGCGGCGCCATCCTGGCCGAGAGTGACCGGGCGCAGGAGCTGCGCGAGGGGTCCCGTCCGCCCGTCATCTACTTCCCGCGCGAGGACGTGGCGATCGAACTGTTCGACCGCAGCCCCACGCGCACCACCTGCCCGTGGAAGGGCGAGGCGGCCCACTTCACCTTCACGGGCACCGAAGGTCGCATCCCCGACGCCGCCTGGTCCTATGAGTCGCCCAAGGCGGAGGTCGCCGCCATCGCCGGGCACCTCGCCTTCTACACCAGCAAGGTCGCGGTCGAGCGGTCCTGACCGGCTCAGGCCGCCCGCGCGCCCTCCAGCAGCACGCGCGCCGCGCCGCGCGCGGCCTCGGTCACAATGTCGCCCGCCAGCATCCGCGCGATCTCGTCCACGCGGCCCTGAGGGTCGAGCGGCACCACGCGCGAGGTGGTCAGGCCGCCATCCACCGCCTTCTCCACCCGCCAGTGATGGGCGCCGAGCGCGGCGACCTGCGGCGAGTGGGTCACGACCAGCACCTGCCCGCCCCGCGCCAGCGCGGCCAGCCGGCGGCCCACCGCGTCGGCCGTGGCACCCCCCACGCCGCGGTCGATCTCGTCGAAGATCATGGTCTTGGGCTCTCCCTCGCGCATCAGGCAGACCTTGAGCGCAAGGAGGAACCGGCTCAGCTCCCCGCCCGAGGCGATGCGGTCGAGCGGGCCGGGCGGCGCGCCGGGATTGGTGGCGGCGACAAAGCGCACCTCGTCGCGCCCCTCGGGTCCCGCCTCGCCGGCCGAGACCTCGACCGAGAAGCGCGCGCGCTCCATCCGCAGCGGGGGCAGCTCGGCCGCCATCGCCGCCTCGAGGCGCGCGGCTCCTTCGGCCCGCAGGGCCGACAGCCGCGCGGCGAGCGCGTCATAGGCCCCCTCGGCCGCCCGCAGCGCGGCGCGTAGCCGCCCCTCGTCGGCCTCGCTGTCGTCGAGCCGCGCGAGCTGCCCCTCGAAATCGGCGAGCAGCCCCGACAGGTCGTCGGCCGCCACCCCGTGCTTGCGCGCGAGGCCGCGGATGGCGAACAGCCGTTCCTCCGTCTCCTCCAGCGCGCGGGGATCGTGGCGCAGCGCCTCGAGGCAGTCCTCGATCGCGCCCTCGGCCTCGCCCAGCGCCTCGCGCGCGCGCTCGAGCGCCTCGAGCGCGGAGTCGAGCCGCCCCTCCACCTCCGGCGCGGCCGCATCGAGGCGGCGCATGGCATCGCCCACCATCCCGTCGGCGCCCTGCGGCCCGATCGCAGCCAGCGCGCGGCCCACCGTCTCGCGCAGGCGCGTGCCCGCCTGCATCAGCCGCCGCGCGGCATCGAGTTCGGCCTCCTCCCCCGGCTTCGGCGCCAAGGCGGCGAGCTCGGCCGCGGCATGGCGCAGGAACTCCTCCTCGCGCCGCAGCGCCTCGCGCTCGGCCGCCGCCCGCTCGAGCGCCACCTGCGCCTGCCGCCGGGCGACCCAGGCTGCGCGGATCTCCGCCAGAAGCGGCCCCGCCCCGGCGAAGTCGTCGAGCAGCGCCCGGTGCACGCGCGGGTTCAGCAGGCCGCGGTCGTCGCCCTGCCCGTGCAGCTCCACCAGCGTCTCGGAGAGCGCGCGCAGCGTCTCGCCACTGGCGCGGCGGTCGTTGATCCAGGCGGTCTTGCGCCCGTCGCGGTGGTTGACGCGCCGCAGGATCAGCTCGGAGGGGTCGTCTCCCGGCTCGATTCCCGCTTCGGCCAGGACGGCGTGGGCCGGATGGTTGGGGGGAAGATCGAACACCGCCACGACCTCGCCCCGCTCGGCCCCCTGACGGACCAGCTCGGCCCGCCCGCGCCAGCCCAGCACGAAGCCAAGGCTGTCGAGCAGGATCGACTTGCCCGCCCCCGTCTCGCCCGTCAGCACGTTGAGCCCCGGCTGGAAGGCGAGATCCAGCCGCTCGATGATGAGCATGTCCCGGATCTCGAGCGCGCGCAGCATCCCCGCCCCCCGGCCAGCCGGTGCCGTCACGATGTGGCCCGGGCCCCCGAAGGGGTCAAGGCCCGCCGTCCAGCAGCCCCTCCGCCCGCAGATCCTCCCACAGCGCGGCGGGGATCTCGGCCTCGGCCGCGCGCAGGTTGCTGTCCATCTCCGCCCTGGTCTGGCTGCCGGGGATCACGGAGACCACCGCCGGATGCAGCAGCGGAAAGCGGAAGGCGGCGTGGATGAGCGGCACGCCGTGCCGGTCGCAGACGGCCCTCAGCCGCCGGGCCCGCTCGGCCACCGCCACGGGGACGCCCCCGTAATCGTAGTGCTCGCCGCCCGCCAGCACGCCGCTGTTGTAGGGCCCGCCGACGATCACCCCGATGCCCTTCTGCCGGCAGACCTCCATCAGCGGCGCCGCCCCCTGCTCGAGCAGCGTCCATCGCCCCGCGAGCAGGATCACGTCGAGGTCCGCCCGCTCGGCCAGCCACAGCGCGGGCTCCCACTCGTTCACGCCGAGGCCGATGGCCCGGATCACCCCCTGCGACCGCAGGTCGTGCAGCGCGCGGTGCCCGCCCTCCACGAACTCGCGCAGCCGCGCGTCCAGCGCCTCCTGCGATCCGCCATGGTTGCGCACGTCGAGGTCGTGGGCATGGAGGATGTCCACGCGGTCCGCTCCCATCCGTTCGAGCGAATCCTCGAACGAGCGCATCACGCCGTCATAGGAATAGTCGTAGATCTCGCGCCGCGAGGGGACGTCGAACCACTTGCCCGCTCCGTCCCCCTGCCCCTCGGGGACCGCCCGCAGAACGCGGCCCACCTTGGTGGCCAGGATGTAGGCGTCGCGCGGCCGCCCCCGCAGGAACCGGCCCAGCCGCGTCTCGCCCAGGCCGTGGCCATAGAGCGGCGCCGTGTCGAAATGGCGCACGCCTCCCTCCCAGGCCGCCTCCATGATCGCATCGGCCTCCGCATCGGGCACCGCCCGGTACAGGTTGGCGAGCGGCGCCGTCCCCAGGCCCAGGACGGTAAAGCTCAGCCCCGTCCGCGCGTGGTTCCGCCTCTCCGGTTGCATCGGCTCCTCCCCCATGCTGACATGCCGCAGGTCACGGGGCAGTGATCGCAGGACAGGCGGGGAAAGGGAATGACCGAACGCTTCCGGCGCGTCTTCGGGGACCGCAAGCCGGTGATCGCCATGGTCCATCTGGGCGCCCTGCCCGGCTCTCCGCTCCACGACCCGGCGGGCGGGCTCGAGGCGCTGGTGGAGGGCGCGCGCCGCGACCTGCGCGCGCTGCAGGGCGCGGGCGTGGATGCCGTGATGTTCGGCAACGAGAACGACCGCCCCTACGAGCTCAAGGTGGACACCGCCTCGACCGCCACGATGGCCTATGTGATCGGCCGCCTGCGCGGCGAGATCGCGGTGCCCTTCGGCGTCAACGTGCTCTGGGACCCGCAGGCGACCGTCGCGCTCGCCGCCGCCACGGGCGC
This sequence comes from Rubellimicrobium sp. CFH 75288, assembly GCF_009904055.1. GTDB lineage: Bacteria > Pseudomonadota > Alphaproteobacteria > Rhodobacterales > Rhodobacteraceae > Rubellimicrobium. Next base: position 209,859 of record NZ_WYDP01000001.1, read on the forward strand.
CTCCTTCCTGCGCGAGATCTTCACCGGCGCCTATGCCTCGGACATGGGGCTGTGGACGCCGGACGCGGGCGCGGCCATGCGCTATCGCAACCGGCTGGGCGCGCGCGACTGCGCCATGCTCTTCAACGTCTCGGCCGAGTTCGCGGGCAGCCTCGATCCCCGCCCCCTGCCCGAACGCGCGCGCTCGGTCGTCTTTTCCTCCATTCCCGACGCGGTCCTCGTCTCCGGCGCCATCACGGGCGAGGCCGCGCGGATGGAGGATCTCGAGGCCGTCAAGCGCGCCCTGCCCGACACGCCGGTTCTCGCCAATACGGGCGTGCGCCACGACACCGTGGCCGAGGTGCTGCGCGTGGCCGACGGCTGCATCGTGGGCTCGGCGCTCAAGACCGACGGGCATACCTGGAATCCCGTGGACCCCCAGCGCGCCATCGCCTTCATGGCCCGCGCGCGGGCGGCACGCTGAGCGCCCATGGGCCTGCGCGAGGACCTCTCCGCCCTCTGCCTCCTGCCCGGCCTTGCCGGCCACGAGGAGCCCGTGGCCGCCTGGCTGCGCGACAGGCTCCTGTCCACAGGCTTGTCCACAAGAACCGACCGGCTCGGCAACCTGATCTTAACCTTTCCGGGCGATGCTGCGGCTCCGACGGCGATGGTCTTTGCGCATATGGACCAGCTGGGATTCGTCGTGCGTCGGGTGGAATCGGACGGGCTGATCCGGGTGGAGCGCATGGGCGGCGTGGCGGAAAAGGCGATGCTGGCGCAGGCCGTCCTGCTCTGCCCGCCGGGACGCGCGCCGGTGCCGGGCGTGGTCATGGTCAAGGCCCACCATGCCACCCCCGCCACCGAGAAATACGTGGTCCCCACCGCGGCCGACATCCGCATCGACACCGGCCACGGCTCCCGCGCGGCGGTTGAGCAGGCGGGCATCCGCATCGGTACGCCGGTCGTCTATCACCCGCGCGTCCTGCCGCTCGCGGGCGACCGCTTCGCCGCAACGGCGGTGGACGACCGCGCGGGCTGCGCCGTCCTCGTTGCCCTGGCCGAGCGGCTGGCCCGGCGGCCGGGCGGCCCCACGATCCACCTCGTCTGGTCCGTGCAGGAGGAGTTCAACCTGCGCGGCGCCGTGGTCGCGGCCCAGACGCTGCGCCCCGACATCGCGATCCAGATCGACCTGATGCTGGCCACCGACACGCCCGATCTCGCCGACCGGGGCGAGATGGCGCTGGGCGCCGGGCCGGGGATGAGCCTCTATTCCTTTCACGGGCGCGGCACGCTCAACGGCGTGATCCCCCACCCCGCCCTTGTCCGCCTGTTCGAGGACGCCGCCGCGGCCGAGGGGATCCCGCTTCAGCGCAGCGCGCAGGTCGGGGTGCTCACGGACCTCTCCTATGTCCAGACCGTGGGCGAAGGGGTGGCCTCCATCGACGTGGGCTTTCCCATGCGACACTCTCATTCCCCGCTCGAGGTCTGCGACCTGCGCGACCTCGAGGGGCTGACGCGGCTTCTTGCGGCCGCTCTCGGCCGCATCGGCCCCGACCTCCGGCTGGAGCGCGGACCATGACCGTTACCATGGGCATCGACATCGGCACCTTCGAGGCCAAGGGCGCCCTGGTGGACGCCTCCACGGGCCGACTTCTGGCCCAGGCGCGCCGTCCGCACGAGATGCGCGTGCCCCGCCCCGGCTGGGCCGAGCACGACGCCGAGGCCGACTGGTGGGGCGCCGTCACCCACCTGTCGCAGGCGCTGCTGGCGCAATCGGGCCTCGGGGGACGGGACGTGAAGGCTCTGGCGGTCAGCGCAATCGGCCCCTGCTGCCTGCCCGTGGACCGGGACGGACACCCTCTGCGCGCCGGCATCCTCTACGGCGTGGACACCCGCGCCGGCGCCGAGATCGCCGAGCTGAACGCCCGCCTCGGCGAGGAGCGCATCCTGTCGCTTGCAGGCACGGCGCTCAACTCCCAGGCGGTGGGCCCCAAGATCCTCTGGATCGCCCGCCAAGAGCCCGGGAACTGGGCCCGCACCGTGCGCCTCCACACCGCCACCAGCTTTGTGCTCGAGCGGCTCACCGGCGCCTTCGCGATGGACCGCTACACGGCCGGAAGCTGGGCCCCCCTTTTCGACCAGACCCGGGGCGAATGGTCCGACGACCTCCACGGCCTCTGCGCGCCCGAACAGCTTCCGCGTCTCCTCTGGTCAGCCGAGATCGCGGGCGAGGTGACGGCAGCGGCCGCCCGTGCCACCGGTCTCGCCCCCGGCACGCCGGTGACCACGGGCACGATCGACGCCGCGGCCGAAGCGGTGTCGGTGGGGGTGCGGCGGCCCGGCGACACGATGGTGATGATGGGCTCGACCGTCTTTGTCATCCAGATCGCCCGGGCGCCGGTCCGCGACCCCCGCCTCTGGGCCGCGCCCTGGCTGGTCCCCGGCCGTCATGCCGCCATGGCGGGGCTGGCCACCTCGGGCACGCTGACCCAGTGGCTGCGCGGCCTCCTCGCCCCCGACCTCCCGCGCGAGGAGGCCTTTGCCGCCCTCTCGGCCGAGGCGGAGGCCTCGCCTCCGGGAGCCCGCGGCCTCGTCTGCCTGCCCTACTTCTCGGGCGAGCGGACCCCGATCCATGATCCGCTCGCCCGTGGGGTGTTCTTCGGACTCGACCTGACGCACGGGCGGGGCGACCTCATGCGCGCGGCGCTGGAGGGAATCGCGGCGGCCACACGGCACATCGCCGAGACCTTTGCCGAGGCGGGCTCGCCCGTCGGCCGGATCATGGCTGTGGGGGGAGGGACGCGGAACCCGGTCTGGCTTCAGGCCACCGCGGACATGATCGGGCTGCCGCAGGAGCTGCGCCGGCTCACCTTCGGCGCCGCCTATGGCGATGCCTTTCTCGCAGCCCGCGCGCTGGACCTCGCGCACGAGGACGACATCGACACCTGGAACCCGCCCGTCAGGCAGGTCGCGCCGCACCACCGGCCGGTTTACGACCGTCACTGGGCCGTGTTCCGCCAGCTCTATGATCGCACCGCCGATCTGATGCACGAGACGACGCGCTGGGCGAACCCGTCCGATCAGCCCGGCTCCTCCCCCGGCTCTGCCTCGCCCTGACCTCTGCCGTCCGGGCCGGCGAGGAACCCCGCCGCCCGAAGCTCCCGCAGATCCGGCAGATCGGACAGGCTCGCCAGCCCGAAATGGTGCAGGAAGGCCTCGGTCGTGACAAAGGTGACGGGGCGACCGGGGCTGTCGCGCCGGCGCCCCAGCCGGACCCAGCCGATCTCCACGAGCTGGTCGAGCGTGCCCCGGCTGACCGTGACGCCGCGGATCTCCTCGATCTCCGCACGGGTCACGGGTCCGTGATAGGCGATGATCGCCAGCGTCTCGGTGGCGGCCCGGGACAGGCGGCGGGTCTCCACGACATCCCGTCGCAGCAGGTGGGACAGGTCGGCGGCCGTGCGGAAGCCCCATGCCCCGCCCGTCCGGACCAGTTCCACCCCGCGCCCGGCATAGCGTCGGCCCAGCGCGTCGAGGGCCGCCCGCACGTCGCAGCCCGGCGGAAGGCGCTCGGCGATCGCCGCCGCATCCAGCGGTTCGCCCGCGGCAAACAGGATGGCCTCCACCATGCGTTCCTGCTCTGCCGGTGGGGGCGGATCGGCCGCCATCATTGCGGCGGCCTGGCTCGGACCTGAAGCGGGGCAAAGGGGCCGGCCTGGCGCAGTTCCGCGACGCCCTCCCGGACGAGTTCGAGCACGGCGGCAAAGGTCGCGGCGGTGGCGCTGCGTCGGCGTGGGCCATCCCAGCCCGGCGGGACCCACTCCGCGAGCAGCGACCAGCGGACCGCCTCGCCCAGGAGGGGGCGGAGCCGCTCCATCGCCTCCTCCATGGTCAGGACGTCGCGCCGCTCCAGGGCGAGGGGACGGAAGTCGTCCCGTGTCCGAACGGCCGCATAGGCCGACAGCAGGTCGTGCAGCCCCGCGGTCCAGCGGATCACGGCGCGGTCCTCGGTCGGTTCGGGCATGCCCCTGCCGAAGACGTCCCGGCCGAGGCGCGGCCGCTCCATCAGGCTTGCCGCCGCGCGGCGCATCGCCTCGAGGCGCGCGAGGCGGAAGGTGAGGTCGCGCGCCATCTCCTCGGCCTCCGGGGCCTCCTCTGCCGGGTCGGGCAGAAGGAGCCGGGACTTGAGGTAGGCCAGCCACGCCGCCATCACGAGGTAGTCGGCGGCCAGGTCGATCTGCGCCAGAGCGGCCCGCTCGACGAAGGCCAGATACTGCCGCGCCAGTGCCAGGACGCTGATCTCGCGCAGGTCCACCTTCTGCTGGCGCGCGAGCGCGAGGAGAAGATCGAGTGGCCCCTCGAAGCCGCCCACCTCGACGATCAGCGCCCCGGAGGGAGCCGGCGCGCCGTCCATCAGGCGGCCCCGTCCGGCACCAGGTCGGCCAGTTCCTCGACCAGGGCGCCCAGGTCGGCAGCATCGGGAGGACGTCGCGCCGCCAGCGCACGGTCGGCGCGGACCATCGCCGCGTCGGAGAGGGGCCGGAGGGCGGAGGCCACGTCCTCCAGGCCCTCGCGGTCGCCCTTGCAGTGCAGCACCACGTCCACCCCCGCCGCCAGCGACTCGCGGGTCCGGTCGGCCATGGAGCCCGACAGCGCCTCCATGCCGATGTCATCCGTCATCAGCAGGCCCTCGAAGCCGATCTCCTCGCGGATCAGGCGGATCGCCGCGGGCGAGGTGGTGCAGGGACGCGCCGGGTCCACGGAGTCGAACACGATGTGCGCCGTCATGCCGAGGGGCAGGTCTGCCAGCGCACGGAACGGGGCGAAGTCCCTGGCGGCGAGCGCCTCGCGATCGGCGCGGACATGCGGCAGTTCGAGGTGGCTGTCCACCGTGGCCCGGCCGTAGCCGGGGATGTGCTTGAGCACCGGCAGGACTCCCCCGGCCAGCAGGGCATCCGCGCAGGCCCTGGCGGCCTGCACGACCGCGTCCACCTCGCTGCCGTAGAGCCGGTTTCGCAGGACGGGATGCGTCTCGGGCTCCACGAGATCGGCGAGCGGGGCGCAGTTCACGTCCACGCCGACATCGTGCAGCTCGGCGGCGATGAGGCGGTTGCGCACCCACTGGGCCCTGAGCGGGTCGGCGGCCGACTCCATCTGCTCCAACGCCGGGAGGTAGCGCCGCCAGAAGGGCGGGCGCAGACGCTGGACGCGTCCGCCCTCCTGGTCGATCAGGATCGGCGCATCGCGGCCCAGAAGGTCGCGCATGGCGCCGGTGAGACGCCGGAGCTGATCCGGCGTCTCGACGTTGCGCGCAAAGAGGATGAAGCCCCAGGGGTTCACCTCGCGCAGGAATCCGCGCTCCCACGGGTTGAGGGTCGCACCCTCGACCCCGAGGATGGCGGCCGAGGGTCTCACCGGACCGTCACCGGGATGCACTGCGCGTTCTCGGCCACCAGCGCGGCGCAGAGCCGGCGCGCATCGGCCAGTTCCGAGAACCCGGCCGCGCGGAGCCTGTAGAACACCTTGCCGCCGCTCTCGGCGCGCTGGATCACGCGCTCGTGGCCCTGCAGGAAGGTGCCGAAGCGGCTCATCAGGCGATCCCATTCTCCGGCGGCCACCTCGGCCGAGTCGAAGGCGCCGAGCTGCACGAGGCTCGTCCCCGGCGGCAGGTCCCCGGTGAGCGCGATCGCCTGCGCCACGGGTTCGGTCGGGGCAGGCGCCGGGGCCGCAGCGGAGGCCGAGGCCAGCGTGGCCGGGCGCGGCGGCGGGCGCAGGGCGGCGGCGACGCCGGGCACGTTGGCGGGAACCGTCGCGGCAGCCGTCACGAGGGAGACGACGGGCGTGCCCTCCGGGATGGCCACCGGCGGAGCGGGGGCGATGGGCGGCAGATCGGCCACCGTTTCGGCTGCCTCGGGCACGGCGACCGGGGCTGCGGGCTCGGCCGGAACGGGATCGGCGCCGCGCGCGATGCGGTCGGCGAAGGCGATCACCTCCTCGGCCGTCATGGGCCGGTCGACCGAAGGTCCGGCCGGGCGCAGGGCGGCCGTCTGCGTCACCCCCGTGACGGCCAGGGGATCGGCCACGACGGGTTCCACCTCGCCGGCTTCGGCCATGGTCTGGGCTACCTCCATGTCCTCCGGCGCGAGGCCCGGACCGGGCGGGGCGAGCAGGAGCACGTCGGAGGGCGGGGCGGCGTTGCCGGCGGCCGGAATGGCGTTGACGGCGAGCCCCTGATTCGGCGCCACGGCGCCGCCCGGATCGGCCGGCGCCATCCGCATTGGACCGGCCTCTGCCACCACGACGGGGGGTCCGAACATCTCGCGCAGAACGACCTTGTAGCCCCAGGCACCGATTCCGGCGAGAAGCGCGAGCGAGGCCACCCCGCCGACCGCCCAGACGGCCAGCCGCGCCTTGGCGATGGGTCCGCGCTGTGCGGCGTTGAACTGCGCCAGCGCCGCCGCGGCTCCCGATTCACCCAGACCGGGCAACGCGCCGGGCACGGCCCTCGACGCGGCCAGACGCTGGGCGACGATGCGCGCGCCGCTGGGCGGCGCAGACGACGCAGACGGCGCAGCGGGGCGCGCAGCGGCCGGCTCGGGCGCCCCCGGAGCGGCCGCGGGAGCGGGATGGTCGGGCCCAAAGGCGGGGGGATCGACGGTTGCGTCTGCCATGAACTGCCTCGCTGCTCTGTCCCCGGGCACGGGGCCCGGCACTGCCTCGGCCCCGGTCCGCGCGCTTCAGCGCATCTCCTGCGCCGGGGTCACGCCAAGGATACCGAGGCCGGATGCGATGACAACGGAGACGGCCCGGACGAGGGCGATTTTCGCCTGCGTCGTGGCCGGATCGCCGTCCTGGACGAAGCGCAGCGCGGGATCGTCGTTGCCGCGATTCCACAGCGCATGAAAATCGGACGCCAAGTCGTAGAGAAAGAAGGCGATCCGGTGCGGCTCGAGCCCGCGGGCCGCAATCTCGACGAGGCGGGGCCACTCGGCCAGGCGGCGGGCGACGCGCAGCTCGGCCTCGTGCTCGAGGCGCGACAGGTCGGCCGCGGCCAGCGCGGGCGCGGCCGTGTCGATCCCCCCCTCGGCCGCGCGGCGCAGGACCGAGGAGGCGCGGGCATGGGCATACTGGACATAGAAGACGGGGTTGTCCTTGCTCTGCTCGCGCACCTTGGCGAAGTCGAAGTCGAGCGGTGCGTCGTTCTTGCGCGTGAGCATGGTGAAGCGCGCCACGTCCGCGCCCACCTCCTCCACCACGTCGCGCAGGGTGACGAAGGTGCCGCGCCGCTTGGACATCTTCACCACCTCGCCGTTCTCCATGAGCTTGACGAGCTGGATGAGCTTGATCTCGATGGGAACGCGCCCCCCCGTCAGGGCCGAGACGATGGCCTTGATCCGCTTGACGTAGCCGCCGTGATCGGCGCCGAACACGTCGATGAGCAGGTCGTAGCCGCGCTGCGTCTTGTCGAAGTGATAGGCGATGTCGGGGGCGAAGTAGGTCCAGCTCCCGTCGCTCTTCTTCACGGGACGGTCCACGTCGTCGCCATGCGCGGTCGAGCGGAACAGCGTCTGCTCGCGCGGCTCCCAGTCCTCGGGGAGCTTGCCCTTGGGCGGCTCGAGCACGCCTTCGTAGATGAGACCGAGGCTGCGCAGCCGCTCGATCGCGTCCTCGATCCGGCCGGTGCCGTAGAGGGCCTTCTCGCTGGAATAGACGTCCATGCGCACGCCCAGGGCGGCAAGGTCGTCGCGGATGGTGGCGAGCATGGCCTCGGTGGCGAAGTCCCGCACGAGGGGCAGCCATTCCGATTCGGGCCGGTCGAGGAGCGAGTCGCCGAAGCGGTCCTTGAGCGCCTCGCCCACGGGCACGAGGTAGTCGCCGGGATAGAGCCCCTCGGCGATGTCGGGGCGGTGGCCATGCGCCTCGCGGTAGCGCTCGTAGGCAGAGCGGGCGAGCACGTCCACCTGGGCGCCGCCGTCGTTGACGTAGTATTCGCGCGTGACCTCCCAGCCGGCGAAGGCCAGAAGCGAGGCCAGCGCGTCGCCGAACACGGCGTTGCGGGCATGGCCCACATGCATGGGTCCCGTGGGGTTGGCCGAGACGAACTCGACATTGACGCGCCGGCCCGCGCCCTGGTCGGAGCGGCCGTAATCGGGATCGGTCAGCACGGCGCGGACCGTGTCCTGCCAGACCGCCGGCGCGAGGCGGAGGTTGAGAAAGCCCGGCCCCGCCGGCTCGGCCGAGGCGATGCGGGGATCGGCCGAGAGCCGTTCGGCCAGAAGCGCGGCGAGGTCGCGGGGGGCGAGGCCCGACGGCCGGGCCAGCACCATCGCGGCATTGGTGGCCATGTCCCCGTGGCCGGGATCGCGCGGCGGCTCGACCGTGACGGATTCGGTCGGCAGGTCGGCCGGCAGGCGCCCGTCGCGCCCCAGCGCCGCGACGGCGTCGAGGACGAGGGAACGGATGTCGGCAAAGAGGTTCATGGCTGGGGTCCGGGCGGTTGCGGTGGTGCGTGCCCCTAGCATGGCCCGAGAGGGTTAAGAAAGGGTTGGGCCACCGCGCGCACCCTGCCCCGTCCGCGCAACGCCTTGACAGGGGGGCGCGGCGCCGAATCAGGTATGGCCGCGCAGGGCGCGGGTGCGATCCACCATGTCCGAGCCCAGAAGGCGGGCATGGGTCTCGATCGCGAAGCGGTCGGTCATCCCGGCGATGTAGTCCGCGACGATGCGCGCGAGCGCGGTCTCGTCCGCGGCCTCGGCCACGTCCTTGCGCCACTGGCGGGGCAGTTCCTCGGGATTCGCCAGAAACAGGGGAAAGAGGTCGCGGATGACGCCCGTCACCGTGCGGCGCATCTCCACCACCGAGGGCGCGCGATACATCCGGTGGAACAGGAAGGCCCTGATCCGGGAGAGGTCCGACCAGAGCGCGGGCGAGAAGCGGATCACCATGCGGCCCGCGTCCCGGATCGCGTCCGCGTCGGGGGGGTCCATCTCGGCCAGCGTGCGGCGGGCGAGGCCGATCACGTCCTCGACCAGCACGCCGAAGAAGCGGCGCAGCGCCTCGTGCCGGCGGCGGTAGTAGTTGAGGCCGGGATGGAGGCGGTCCACCTCGGCGAAGCAGTCGTGCAGAACCGGCAGTTCGGCCAGCTCGTCCGTGCCGAACAGCTCGGCGCGCAGCCCGTCGTGCAGGTCGTGGTGCGAATAGGCGATATCGTCGGCCAGCGCCGCGACCTGCGCCTCGGCCGAGGCGTGGGTCTCGAGCGCGAGGTCGTGGACGGCGTTGTACTCCTCGAGCGCCCAGTGGGCGGGGCGGGCGACCGGGCCGTTGTGCTTGGCGATGCCCTCGAGCGTCTCCCAGGTGAGATTGAGCCCGTCCCAGAGGGCATAGTGGCGTTCGAGCGAGGTGACGATGCGGATGGCCTGGGCGTTGTGGTCGAAGCCGCCATGGGGACGCATCAGCTCGTCGAGGGCCTCCTCTCCGGTATGGCCGAAGGGGGGATGGCCGAGGTCGTGGGCGAGCGCCACGGCTTCGGTCAGTTCGGTGTCGAGGCCGAGCGCCCCGGCGACGGTGCGGGCGACCTGCGCCACCTCGATCGAGTGGGTCAGGCGGGTGCGGAAGTAGTCGCCCTCGTGCTCGACGAAGACCTGGGTCTTGTGCTTGAGGCGGCGGAAGGCGGAGGAATGGATGATGCGGTCGCGGTCGCGCTGGAACGGGGTGCGGAAGGTCGATTCCGCCTCGACGTGGAGGCGGCCGCGGGTGCGGTCGGGGCGGCAGGCGTAGCGGGCGCGCATCGGAAGCCTCCTCTGGTGGCGTCATAATGCGTGCGCCGCGAAAGAACAGGGCCGCCCGTTGAGCGCGGCCCGCCGCGCGGCTATATGGGGGGCAGCCCGAGGACCCCCCGAGGAAGCCCGCGCATGTCCTTCCAGATGCCCGTCGTGCCGCCGACCGTTACCCCCCGCGCCTTCGAGCGGCTGCGCGAGATCGGCGCGGCGGCGCAGGGCAAGGCGCTGCGCGTGGCGGTGGCGGGGGGCGGCTGCTCGGGCTTCCAGTACGAGATCGCTCTGGACGAGGTGCGGGCGGACGACACGGTGCTGACGGACGGGGCAGAAACGGTGGTCGTGGACCCCGTCTCCCTGCCCTTTCTTGCCGGAGCGCGGATCGACTTTGCCGAGGAGCTGATCGGGTCGCGGTTCGCCATCGACAACCCCAACGCGACCGCGTCCTGCGGCTGCGGCACGTCCTTCTCGGTCTGACGCGCGTGCGGATCGCGAGCTGGAACATCAACGGCGTGCGCGCGCGCCTGCCGGTCCTGCTGGCTTGGCTGGAGGAGCGGGGGCCGGACGTGGCGCTCCTGCAGGAGATCAAAATCCCGGACGAGGGTTTCCCCCGCGAGGAGGTCGAGCGGCTGGGCTATCGGGTCGAGACGCACGGGCAGAAGAGCTTCAACGGGGTCGCCATCCTGTCGCGGCTCGCGCTCGAGGACGTGGTGCGCGGCCTGCCGGATGCGGAGGGGGCGGGACCTGACGGGGAGGACGACGCGCAGGCGCGCTGGCTGGAAGCGACCGCGATGGGCGGGAAGGGGGCGGTGCGGCTGTGCTGTCTCTACCTGCCCAACGGCAACCCGGCGCCGGGGCCGAAATATGCCTACAAGCTGCGCTGGTTCGACCGGCTGCGGGCGCGGGCGGCCGATCTGCTGGCGACGGAGGAGCCGGTCGTGCTGGGTGGCGACTGGAACGTGATCCCCGAGCCGCGCGACGCCCGCCGACCCGAGGCCTGGGCCGGGGACGCGCTGTTTCTGCCGGAGTCGCGGGCGGCCTTCCGGCGGGTCGAGGCGATGGGCTTCTATGACGCGATCCGCCTGCGGCGGCCCTTCGACGCCGCGGGGCCGTTCACCTTCTGGGACTATCAGCGCGGCGCGTGGGAGCGCGACGACGGCATCCGCATCGACCATCACCTGCTGTCGCCGCAGGCCGCGGACCTGTTGCGCGATGCCTGGGTGGAGCGCGAGGCCCGGGCGGGGGAGAAGCCCTCGGACCATGTGCCGGTCTGGGCCGAGCTGGACGCCTGAGTCGCGTCCGCTGCGGCTGTCAAGCGAAATCTCCGGCAGGTTGGAACCCGTGGCGGGCTGTTGCCGTTGGACGGGCAACTCCTCGGACCGTGAGGTTTCACGATGCCTCTTCCGCTTCGCGCCGCCCTCGGGGCGGCGGCCCTGACGCTGTTGCCGACGCTCGGCCTGGCCTGCTCCACCGCCAACACGGGGGCGCGCTGCATCACCGTGGCCGCCCAGCCGGCGGCAGAGGTCCAGCCGACCGTCCTGCGCTCGGCCTCCGTGGCGACGCCGCTCGTGGATGTGGGCGAGGTTCTGCCCCGCGGGCGCTACAACATCATCCTGAACGCCGATTATTACGGCCTGCCCCCGGTGCGGGACGGCTGGGTGTACATGCGCGTGGGCCAGGATGCGTTCCGCGTGGACTGGCGCAGCCATACCGTGCTGGAACGGGTGACGGACCGCGTGGCGGCCAACTTCTGACCGCTCAGCCCGCGGCCGTGACGTCGTGGCCGTGCAGCCAGGCGTAGCGGCGCAGGAAGGCGGCCGGGGCGACAAGGCCGACCGCCGTCAGCGCAAGGGCCGCCGCCCGCCGGGACAGGCCGCGCAGGTGATAGTTGCGGGCATTCGCATCCGCTGCCGCGACGGCGCGCACCACGCGCGGGCGCCTCTGGGCCTGATAGCGCGCCAGCGCCTCGTCCAGCCGTCCGCCGCGGCCCACCTCGCGTGCGAGGACCCAGGCATCCTCGAGTGCGAGATTCGCTCCCTGTGCAAGAAAGGGCAGCGTCGGATGGGCCGCGTCCCCCACCAGCACGCGCGTGGCATCGTGCCAGCGCAGCGGGACGGGGCGACGGAACAGGCCCCAGCGACCCGTTTCCTCCACCCGCGCGAGGATCGCGGCCAGCGGCGGGGCCACGTCCGCGAAGGCCGCCCGCAGCGCGTCGGGGCTGTCGCGCAGGTGCCAGCCCTCCTCGGCCCAGCCGCGCTCCTCGCGCACGGCCACGAGGTTGGTCCACCCTTCCCCCAGGGGATAGGTAACGACATGCCGGCCCGGCGCCATCCAGATCCGCGCCACGGGGTCGTGCGGCGCGCGGACGAGGGCGCGCCAGGCCACCTGCCCCGCAAAGGTCGGGCCCGCCTCGGTCAGAAGGCCCGCCCGCAGGACCGAGCGGATGCCGTCCGCCCCCACGACCAGCGGCGCGGCCAGCCGCTCGCCCCCCGCGGTCACGACCGCACCGGGGACGGACGAGTCCACCGGCGTTCCCGTCCGCAGGGGCAGGCCGGCCTCGTCCATTGCCCGCGCGAGCACGTCCAGAAGGGCAGTGCGGCGGATGAACACCCAGCGGCCGGGCGACGGAACCGGAAAGCGCGCGAGCCTGCGCCCCGTCAGCGCGTCGTGCGGCTCGACCGCCTCGGCCGGAACGCCCCTGCGCGCCACGAGCGCGTCGAGTCCGAGGCCGCGCAGAACCGCCATGCCGTTTGGCGTGACCTGGAGGCCCGCCCCGATCTCGGCCAGGGCGGGAGCGCGCTCGAGGACCAGGGGGCGCAGGCCGCGGCGGTGCAGGGTCAGGGCGGATGCCAGCCCCGCGATCCCCCCGCCGACGATGAGGGCGTCAGTCGTCGCGATGCACCTTCTCCCGCCGCTCGTGGCGTTCCTGGGCTTCGAGCGTCATGGTGGCGATGGGGCGGGCATCGAGACGCTTGAGCGAGATCGGCTCGCCCGTAATCTCGCAATAGCCGTATTCGCCATCCTCGATCCGGCGCAGGGCCGCGTCGATCTTGGCGACGAGCTTGCGCTGCCGGTCGCGGGTGCGCAGCTCGAGCGCCCGGTCGGTCTCCTCGCTGGCGCGGTCGGCGATGTCGGGGATGTTGCGCGTGGCGCCCTTCATCCCCTCGATGGTTTCGCGGGATTCCTCGAGGATCTCGGCCTTCCAGGCGAGCAGCTTGCGGCGGAAGTATTCGAGCTGCCGCTCGTTCATGAAGGGTTCGTCCTCTGCGGGACGGTAATCCTCCGGAAGGAAGACCTCGGCTTTCATGGCTGCTCCCCTTGTCCCGATCCGGGGGGGCCACGAAGGCGCCCGTCCCGGCAACCCCACTGTCCTTAGCGGGCTCCTTACTTCGGGTGCTCTCCCCTGTCACGCCCCCTTTTCCGTGATTGTCGTCCGCCGGGCGGACGGCGGAGAGCGGCGCCGGGCCCAAGGCTCTGGTCGCGCGCGCCTTCCCGGCGATTCAGGTGCTTGCGCCGCGATGCTGACGTGGCCCCGAGGCCACGGATGCCGACGGGCCGGTGGGTGGCGCCACGATTTCGCCGCAATCGGGCCGCTCCTTCGCCCCGCCCGTCGCGGTGGAGGACCGCCACGCCATGACCCGCCGCGCCGTCGCCGCGCCATGAAGCTCGCAGCCCTCGTCCTGACCGGGCTTCTGGCGGCCTGCGCGCCGGTCACGCTCGCCGTGCCGACGGCGCGGGCCCTGCCCGAGGCCGCGCCCGGCTCCGGGCCGCTCCCCTTTGCCGGTCCCGCCGGCCCTCCCCTGCGCTCCAACGCCGAGATGGCCCGCGACATCCTGGATCTGGCCTTTGCCCTCGAAGGCGGGCGTCCGGTGGCGGCGCTGAGCCGGTTCGAGGGACCGGTGCGCCTGCGCGTGCGGGGTCCGGCCCCGCCCGGCCTCGGGCGCGAGCTGTCGCTGCTTCTCGCGCGGCTGCGGAGCGAGGCGCGCCTTCCGATCCGGCAGGTGGCGGCGGACAGGCCGGCCGAGATCACGGTGCAGGCCGTCCCCGCGGCCGAGATCGCCCGCGCGGCCCCGCAGGCGGCCTGCTTCGTCGTGCCCGAGGCCGAGGACTGGGACGACTTCCTGCGCCTGCGGGGCACCGGGGCGCTCGACTGGGCCCGCGTGGTCCGCCGGCACCGCGCGGCGGTGTTCGTGCCCTCCGACGCCGCCCCGCAGGAGATCCGCGATTGCCTGCACGAGGAGGTGGCCCAGGCGCTCGGCCCGCTCAACGACCTGTGGCACCTGCCGGATTCGGTGTTCAACGACGACAACGTGCACGGCACGCTGACGGGCTTCGACATGCTCGTGCTGCGGGCGCTGAACGACGGGGCGCTGCGCGCGGGCATGAGCCGGGCCGAGGTGGCCGCGCGCCTGCCGGGCATCCTCGCCCGGCTCAACCCTGCCGGAGAGCAGGGGGATGCGGGACCGGTGACGCGCCTGCCTGTCGAATGGGCCCGCGCGATGGAGGAGGCCCATGCCGAGGCCGCGGGTCCCGTCCGCAGGCGCCGGGCTGCGGAAGCCGCGGTCGGCATGGCCCGCGCGGCCGGCCCTGCCCCCCGCCTCGAAGGTTCGGCGCTTCTCGCGCTCGGACGCCTGCAGGCCTCGGCCGAACCGCAAGAGGCCCGGGCGACCTTTGCGGCGGCCCATCGGGCCTTTGACCGCTCGCCCGCGGCCGCGCTGCACCGGGCCCATGCCGCCATGCAGCTGATGGCCTTCGCCCTCGCCGAAGGCGAGCCCGGGCCCGTGCTCGACCTGGCGGCCGAGGCGCTGCCCGTGGCCGAGGCGCATGGCAACGCCGCGCTGGCCGCGACGATCCTGCTTCTGCGTGCGGAGGCGCTCGAGAGCCTCGGCCGGCCGGCGGCGGCAAGGGCGGCGCGGCTGGACGGCCTCGCCCGGGCACGCTACGGGTTCGGCCGTCCCGAGGCGGTGGATGCGCGGCTTCGGGAGGTCCGCTCGCTCCGCCCCGTCGCCCTTCGGTGAGGCTGCCATGATCCTTCCCCTTCTCGGCCTGGCGATCGGCGCCGTCCTGGGCACGCTGGCGGCGCGGCGGCGGGGCGGCAAGCCCGCCGATCTCGTGCAGTGGGCGCTAGTCTGGGCGCTGATCGGGGGCCTCGTGGGGGTCTTTGTCACGATCGCGGCAACACGCCTCGCTTGAGGGGGGCCGGACCCGGCCCCATATGGGTCGGGCGATGATGAAGTTTCTTCCCATCCTGCTTACGCTGGTGGCGGCCGTGGTCTATGCGCGGCTGATGGCCTGGCGCACGGCGCGCGAACTCGACACCCGCTCGGCCGAGCTGATCGACCCGGCCCTGCGACCCGCGCTGGGGCGGCTCGCGGCCGCGCTCGACATCCCGCGGGTGCGGGTGCACCTGTATGACGTGCCGATGGTCAATGCGCTGGCGCTGCATGACGGGCGGATCTTTGTCACGCGGGGCCTCTATGACCGCTTCCGCGCCGGGCAGGTGACGGACGAGGAACTGGCTGCGGTGGTGGCGCACGAGCTGGGCCATGTGGCGCTGGGCCATGCGCGACGGCGGCTGATCGACTTCACGGGGCAGAACGCGGCGGCGATGGGGCTGGCGCTGGTGCTGGGGCGGATCATCCCCGGCCTGGGCCCTCTCGTGGCGCAGTGGCTGATGGGGCTGGTCGCCGCGGGGCTGTCGCGGCGGGCGGAATACGAGGCGGACGAATACGCCGCGGCGCTGCTGATGAAGGCGGGGATGGGAACGGCGCCGCTCAAGCGCCTGCTCGCCAAGCTGGGGACGATGGCCGGGCGGCGCGGGGCCGAGCCGCCGGCCTGGCTGATGACCCACCCGAGGACCGAGGCGCGCATCGCCGCCATCGAGGCGCACGAGGCGCGCTGGACCGGGATCAGCGCGGGGGGGGATGCTCGCTCCTGAGCGTCCAGCGTCCGTCCTCGCGCACGAAGTAGCGCACCGGGACGCCCGCGGCGACGGCGGCCCGCCACTGGTCGCGGGCGGTGCGGCGCGCGGCCTCGTCGTCCTCGTCGAACAGGATGCAGACCCGCTGCGCCGATGCGGCCTCGCCCTCGGCCAGCGCCGCGCCGTCGATCAGGACGAGGCAGTCCCGCCCGCTCGCGGCCGGGGTCCAGGTCAGCAGGACCGGCTGGAGCGCGTCGTGGGGACCTCCGGCCAGGCCGTGGGGGCGGAAGCCGTCGCCGTCCGTCCAGAGGGCGAGGTCCAGCGCCTCCATCCGCGCGCGGTCGGTCCCGCGCAGCTCCACCCGCCAGCCCCGCGCCAGGATGCGGTCCAGAAGCTGGGGCAGCGCCGTGTCGGGCGGGGTGCCGCGGGTGCCGTAGAACATCGCCTCGGCCATGATCGCGCCGATCCCGTCCGGGCCCCTGCCCCTAGCCCTCGAACCGGTCGCGCACGAGGCGGTCGAGCGTCATCACCCCCCAGCCCGTCGCCCCCTTGGGCGAGAGCGCCGTCTCGGCCTTGACCTTGGCCACCCCGGCGATGTCGATGTGGCACCAGGGCGTGCCCTCGCGGATGAACCGCTTGAGGAACTGCGCCGCGGTGATCGAGCCGCCGTCGCGGCCGCCCACGTTCTTCATGTCGGCCACGTCGCTCTTGAGCATGGCGTCGTAGGCGTCGCCCATGGGCATGCGCCACGCCCCCTCGCCCTCGGCGCGGGCGGCGGCCACCAGGGCATCGGCGAGCGCGTCATCATTGGAGAACACACCCGCATTCTCGTGGCCGAGCGCGACGATGATGGCGCCGGTCAGCGTGGCCAGGTTGACGATGGCGCGAGGGGCATAGGTCTCCTGCGCGTGCCAGAGCACGTCGGCCAGCACGAGCCGCCCCTCGGCGTCGGTGTTGATGATCTCGACCGTGTCGCCCTTGAGCGAGCGGACCACGTCGCCGGGCCGCGTGGCGCGCCCCGAGGGCATGTTCTCGACGAGGCCCACAAGGCCCACGACATTGGCGCGGGCCTTGCGGCGGGCGAGCGTGCGCATGACGCCCGCGACGGTGGCCGCGCCCGCCATGTCCATCGTCATGTCGTCCATGCCGGAGGCGGGCTTGATCGAGATGCCGCCCGTGTCGAAGCACACGCCCTTGCCCACGAGCGCGAGCGGCGCCTCGTCCCCGCCGCCGGTCCAACGCATCACGACCACGCGCGAGGGGCTCTCGGAGCCCTGCCCCACCGCCAGCAGCAGCCGCATCCCGATCCGCTCGAGCGCCGCCTCGTCGAGCACCTCCACCTCGAGGCCGAGATCGCGCAGCCCCTCGAGACGGGTGGCGAACTCGGTGGTGGTCAGGACGTTGGCAGGCTCGCTCACCAGGTCGCGGGCGAAGAACACGCCCTCGGCCACGGCCGCGAAGGGCTCCAGACGCGCCGCCGCCCCCTCGGGGTCGGCGCACAGGATCGTGACGGGGCCCGGCGCCTCGCGTTCTCCGGTCTTGTGGGCGGCGAAGTCGTAGGCGCGCAAGGTGAGCGCCATGACCGTCTCCTCGAGCAGGGGCGCATCGCCCGCGGCCACGGTCAGCGCGCCCGTGCCGCGATGCTTGGCGATCGCGCCGCCCGCCGCGCGCGCCTCGGCCGGGCCGGGGCGGCGGGGCGCCTTGACGACGATCAGCGCCTCGGCCGCGAGGCCGCCGGGCCAGGCCATCACCGTGGCCTCTCCGGGCTTGAGCTTGGCCCAGGCGGGCGCGGCGAGCATCCGCGACAGCGCCTTGCGCGTGGCCCGGTCCACCGCCCGCGCGGCCGCGGGCAGACGCCCCTCGGGCGGGACGAGAAGCGCGAGCCGCCCCTCGACGGCGGGCAGGGCGGCGGGGTCCAGCGGGCGGAACTGGGGCGTGACGGGCTCGGTCATCGGGGCTCCTTTCGGCTCGGCCGTTCCTAGCCCGCCGTCCGGGCCGCGACCAGAGGACGGTTCAACCCGGCCGCGATCCGGGCTAGGGCTGGAGAGGCGCGGCGCGGAGGGGGCCCTTGGGCCGGATCGACCGATACATCCTGTGGCAGTTCATGCTCGTCTTCGGGC
Organism: Rubellimicrobium sp. CFH 75288; assembly: GCF_009904055.1. Lineage (GTDB taxonomy): Bacteria > Pseudomonadota > Alphaproteobacteria > Rhodobacterales > Rhodobacteraceae > Rubellimicrobium. Next base: position 227,651 of record NZ_WYDP01000001.1, read on the forward strand.
TGACCGCGCTCGTGCTCGTGATGATCTACTGGGTCAACCGGGCCGTGGTCCTGTTCGACCAGCTGATCTCGGACGGGCAGTCGGCCTGGGTGTTCCTGGAGTTCACCGCCCTGGCGCTGCCGGGCGTCGTCAAGCTCGTCCTGCCCCTCGCGGCCTTCGTGGCAGCGCTCGTGGCGCTCAACCGGCTGACGGGGGATTCCGAGTTCGTGGTCCTGCAGGCGACGGGGGCCTCGCCGTGGCGGCTGGCCCGCCCCGTGCTCGCCTTCGGCCTGATCGTCATGGCCCTGATGTCGGTCCTGTCGCACGGCCTCGTGCCGGCAAGCATCGGCCGGATCGACTCGCGCCAGGCCGAGATCGCCGAGACGGCGACCGCCCGCCTGCTGCGCGAGGGGGAGTTCGTGAGCCCCGTGCCCGGCGTCACGCTCTACATCGCCTCCGTCTCCGCGCAGGGCGAGCTGAGGGGGCTTCTGCTGTCGGACAGCCGCGAGGGCGGGGAACCCACGACCTACACGGCGAGCCACGCCTATCTCGTGCGCGGCGAGGGGGGACCGCAGCTCGTCATGGTGGACGGCCAGATGCAGCGCATCGACCCCCGGACGGGGGGGCTTCTCGTGACGCGCTATGCCGATCTGGTCTATGACCTGAGCCCGCTTCTGCCCTCCGGCGGCTCCGATGCCCGCTCCTGGCGCGAGGTGGGCACGCTGGAGCTGCTCCGGCCCACGCCCGCGCTCGAGGCGGAAACCGGTCGCAGCGCCGCCCGCCTGCGCGCCGAAGGGCACAACCGCATGGCCGAGACGCTGCTGGCGCCGGTCGCGGCGCTTCTGGCGCTGGCGGCCATGTTGCAGGGCGGGTTCAGCCGCTTCGGCGCCTGGAAACAGGTGGCGCTGGGCATCCTGCTCGCCATCGCGGTCAAGGCCGTGGAGGCCGTCGCCCTTCAAGCCGCGCGCGACGACCCTGCCCTCTGGCCCCTCGTCTATGCGCCCGCCCTGTTCGGCCTCGCGGTCGGGGCGCTGCTGCTGGCACGGGCGGCGCGTCCCTGGCGGCGCGCCGGGCGGGCCGATCCCGCGGAGGCGCCGGCGTGATCCTGGACCGCTACCTCGCCCGCCGTTTTGCGCGCACGCTGCTGTCCACCTTCGGCGCGATCTTTCTCGTGCTGACGCTCGTGGGCCTGATCGAGCATATCCGCCGCTTCGGCGACCAGACGGAGGGGCTGGGCGGGGTGGTGGCGCTGACCCTGCTCGCGGTGCCGTCGGAGCTGCACATGGCGCTGCCGCTGGTGGCGATCCTCGGCGCGATCGTCCTGTTCCTCGGCCTCGCGCGCTCGTCGGAACTCGTGGTCGTGCGCGGCTCGGGCCGCTCGGCGCTGCGGGCGCTGCTCGGGCCGGGCCTCGTCGCAATCATGGCCGGCGCGCTGGCGGCGGGCATCCTCAATCCGATCGTCGCCGCGACCTCGCGCGAATACGAGGCCCGGCTCGACCGCCTGTCCGGCCGCGGCTCCACCCTCGCCCTCGCGGACGAGGGGCTGTGGCTGCGGCAGGGCGGGCCGGAGGGACAGGCCGTGATCCGCGCGCGGGGGGCCAATCTCGACGGGACGCTCCTGCGCGGGGTGTCCTTTCTGCTGCTCGACGCCGAGGGCCGCCCGCGCGAGCGGGTGGACGCGGCCGAGGCCCGCCTGGGCGACGGCGCCTGGCTGCTGCGGGACGCCAAGTCCTGGCCGCTCGAGGCGCGCAATCCCGAAGCCGCGGCCCGGTTGCACCCGACGCTCGCCCTGCCCTCGACGCTCACCGCCGACGAGATCCGCAACAGCTTCGGCGCACCCTCGGCCATTCCGATCTGGGAGCTGCCGCGCTTCATCGCGCGGCTGGAGGAGGCGGGATTCGCCGCGCGCCGGCACCTCACCTACCTGCACATGGAACTCGCCCAGCCCGTGCTGCTGCTTGCGATGACGCTGATCGCGGCCGTGTTCACCATGCATCATCCGAGGGGACGGCGGACCGGTGTCCTTGCGCTTCTGGCGGTGCTGACGGGCTTTGCGGTCTGGGTGCTGCGCAACGTCTCGCAGGTTCTGGGCGAGACAGGGCAGATCCCGCCGGCCCTCGCCGCCTGGGCGCCGCCCGTCGCGGCCGTCCTGCTGGCGCTCGCCATGCTGCTCCAGCAGGAGGAGACATGAGGCGCCTTCTCGCCGCGCTTCTGGCCTGCCTCTGGCCTCTGGCCGCCGCGGCGCAGGATGCCTCGCTGGTGGCCGACCGGCTGTTCGTGGATGCCGCGGGCCGGCTGATCGCCAGCGGCACGGTGCAAGTCTTCTATCAGGGAACGACCCTGACGGCCTCGGCCGTGACCTATGACCGGCCAGCGGGGCGCCTCGTCATCGAGGGGCCCATCCTGATCCGCGAGGCGTCGGGCCAGATCCTCGCGGCCGAGAGCGCCGAACTCGATCCCGACCTGCGCGAGGGTCTGCTGCGCGGTGCGCGCCTGATCCTCGACCGCCAGCTTCAGCTGGCCGCCAACCGCGTGGACCGTCTGGAGGGGGCGAGCGCGCTGACCGGCGCGGCGGTCACCTCCTGCCAGGTCTGTCCGGGCCGCGCGCCGCTGTGGGAGATCACCGCCGCGCAGGTCGTCCATGACGAGGTGGCCCGCCAGATCTGGTTCGACCGCGCGACCTTCCGTGTGCGCGGGGTGCCGATCCTGTGGCTGCCGCGGCTGCGGCTGCCCGCGCCCGACAACCCGCGCGCCTCCGGTCTGCTCATCCCCCGGCTGCGGATCGACGACCGCCTCGGGGTGGGCCTCCAGCTGCCCGTCTTTGTCGCCCTGGGGCCCAGCCGCGACCTGACCCTGACGCCCTATCTCGCCCCGGGGACGCGGACGCTCCAGCTGCGCTATCGCGAGGCTCTGCGCCGGGGCGACCTCACGATCTCCGGCGCGGTCAGCTCCGACAGCCTCATGCCCCGCGACCCCCGGGGGTTCCTCGCGGTCGAGGGGCGGTTCGACCTCGGGCCCGGCGCGACCCTCGCCTTCTCCGGCACGGCGCCGTCGGACGACCGCTACCTGCGCGACTACGGGCTGTTCGACCGCGACCGGATCGAGTCGATCCTGCGCTTCGAGGGCGCGGGCGAGCGCGACCTGCTGATCGCCGAGGCGGTCCATGTCCGCTCGCTCAGGCCGGGCGAGGCGGACGGGGAACTGCCGCCGCTCCTCGGCAGCGCCTCGTGGGAGCGGCGCCTGCCGCTGCCTCTGGGCGTCCTCCGTCTCGAAGGGGCGCTCGACGCCTTTGCCCGCACGGCCGACATCGCGGGCGAGGCGGGGCGCGACCGCGTGCGGGCGCTGGCGGCGCTCGGCTGGCGGGGCGATGCCGTGGTGGGGCCAGGCCTGCTGGTGGCGGCAGAAGGCCGGTTCGCGCTCGACGCCTGGCATCTGGGAGACGACTCCGCCGCGTCCCCGGAGGGGCTGCGCGGCCGGTCCGCCGCCGCCGTCACCCTGCGCTGGCCGCTGGTCCGGCATGGGGCCGGCGGCCGGTCGGACCTGCTCGAGCCGGTGATCTCGCTCGGCTGGACCGGCGAGGCCGGAGACCGCCCGCAGCCCGAGGACAGCCTGCTGCCGGAGCTGGATCGCGGCAACCTCCACGCCCTGAGCCGCCTGCCCGGCGAGGACGGAACCGAGCAGGGGGGGCGGCTGTCCTACGGTCTGGCCTGGACCCGCACGGCAACCGACTGGGCGGCGATGCTCGCCTTCGGGCAGGTCCTGCGGGACGATCCGATGGAGACGGCCGCGGCCTCCGGTCTCGGGGGGCTGTCGTCGGACGGGCTGGTGGAGGCCCGCTTCGACTGGCGCGGCCGGGCGGCGCTGGGCGCGCGCGCGCTCCTCGGGGCCGACGGGTTCGGCCAGTCCGAGGCGCGGATCGACTGGCGCCTGGCGGCCTTCGACCTGTCCGCCGCCTATGTCCACCTGCCGCCGGACGCGGATCTGGGCCGGGCGGACCGCGCGGCCGAGTGGACGCTCGATGGCGTCTGGCGGCCGACCGACCGCTGGACGCTGCGCGCGGGGGCACGCTACGACCTCGCGGCCGACCGGCCCGAACGGGCGAGCGTCGGCATCGGCTGGCGCAACGAATGCGTCGAGGTGGACGTTTCGGCGACGCGCCGCTACACCACGTCCGAGGCGATGGAGCCTTCGACGGATTTCGGCCTTGCGGTGAACCTGTTGGGCTTCTCGGCCGGCAGTCGGGGCGCCCGTCCCGGCGCCTGTCCGGGCTGAAGGAGGGACACGACCATGACGAGGGTCTGGCTGGGCGCCGTCTGCGCCGCCGTGGGTCTGGGCCTCGCGCCCGTGCCGGTGCCGGCGCAGGACCTGTTCTCCCCGGCCATCGTGGTCAACGATCAGGCGGTGACCGGCTGGGAGATCGACCAGCGCCGCCGCCTGCTCGCGGCGTTCAACACGCCCGGCGATCTGGACCGGATCGCCCGCACCCAGCTCGTCGAGGACCGGCTGCGTCAGCAGGAGCTGGACCGCGTCGGCCTGTCGCTGCCGCCCGAGGGGCTGGCCCGCGCGCTCGAGGATTTCGCCGCCCGCGCCGGCACCACCCTGCCCGAGTTCGAGGCACGACTGGCCAGCCAGGGCGTCGCCCCCGAGACGCTGCGCGACTTCGTGGCGGTCAGCGCGACCTGGCGCGACTACATCCGCGCCCGCTTTGCCGCGCGCGTCGAGGTGACGGAGGCCGACATCGACCAGCGCCTCGCCCAGGAGCAGACGCAGGCGGCCGGGCTCGAGGTCAACCTGGCCGAGATCATCATGCCCTCGCCGCCCGAGCGGCCCGACATCTCCAACCAGACCCAGGCGCTGGCGCGCCAGTTCGCCACGATCCGCTCGGAGGCGGCCTTCGAGGCGGCGGCGCGCGAATATTCGGCCGTCCCCTCGCGCGAGCAGGGGGGGCGACTGGGATGGCAGCCGCTGTCGCAATATCCGGCGGCGCTGCAGAACCTGTTCCTGACCCTCTCGCCCGGCGAGACGACGCCGCCCCTGCAGCTGACCGGCGCGGTGGCGGTGATCCAGTTCCGCGGCCTGCGCGAGGGGGCCGTGCCCGCGGCCGAGCCCACGGAGATCGACTATGCCGTGCTGCGCATCCCCGGCGGTCTCTCGCCCGAGGCGCTGGCCGAGGCGCAGCGCATCGCCGCGCGCACCGACACCTGCGACGACCTCTATGGCCTGCGCCTGCCTGCCGACCGGCTGCTGCGCGAGACCCGCGCCCCGGCCGCGATCCCGTCGGACATCGCCCTCGCGCTCGCCTCGCTCGACCGCAACGAGGCGACCTGGGGCCTCACCGCGGACGGAGGGGCGACGCTTCTGTTCGTGATGCTCTGCGCGCGGACCTACCCCCTGCCGGAAGGGGCCCCCGACCGCGAGACCGTCGCCAACGTCATCCGGGGCGAGCGCCTCCAGTCGCAGGCCGATGCCATCCTGGCCGGCCTCAGGGCGCAGGCGGTCATCGTCGGAGAGTGAGCGACACCCGGCCCATCGCCATCTCCTGCGGCGAGCCCGCCGGGATCGGGCCCGAGGTCGCCGCGCGGGCCTGGGACCTGACGCGCCTGCCGGTCCTTTGGATCGGGGACCCGCGCCACCTGCCTCCCCGCACCCCCTGGGCCGAGGCGATGCCCGAGGAGGCGGCCGCCATCGCTCCCCGCGCGCTGCCGGTCCTCGTGCGCGATTTCGGCTCCCCTGCCCGGCCCGGCCGCCCGGACCCGGCCCATGCGCCGGGGATCGTCGCCGCCATCGCCGAGGGGGTGGACCTGATCCGCGACGGGCGCGCGCGCGCGCTCTGCACGGCGCCGATCTCCAAGGCCGCCCTGATGGAGGGGGCGGGCTTCGCCTTTCCCGGCCATACCGAGTATCTCTCGCACCTCGCGGGGGGAACGCGCGCGGTGATGATGATCGCCTCGGCCGTCCTGCGCGTCGTCCCCGTCACCGTGCACATTCCGCTGGCCGAGGTGGCGCGCCACCTGACCCCGGCGCTGCTGGAGGAGACGATCCGCATCGTGCATGCGGCGCTGCGCGACGACTGGGCCATCGCGGCCCCGCGCCTTGCCGTCGCGGGACTCAACCCCCATGCGGGCGAGGACGGGCGGATGGGGCGCGAGGAGATCGACACCATCGCTCCCGTCCTCGAACGCCTGCGTGCCGGGGGTATGGACCTGCGCGGCCCCCTGTCCGCCGACACGCTGTTTCATCCGGAGGCGCGCGCGGGCTATGACACCGCGATCTGCATGTTCCACGACCAGGCGCTGATCCCGGCCAAGACGCTGGACTTCGCGGGCGGGGTCAACGTCACGCTGGGCCTGCCCTTCGTGCGCACCTCGCCCGATCACGGCACGGCGTTCGGCCTCGCCGGGCGCGGGGTGGCGGACCCGTCCTCGACCGTGGCGGCGCTCCGGCTCGCGGACGAGCTGTCGCGTCGCCGGGGGGTGCCGTGGCGGGGTTGAGCGCGGACGGCCTGCCTCCCCTGCGCGAGGTGATCGCGGCGCACGGGCTGTCGGCGCGCAAGGCGCTGGGGCAGAACTTCATCCTCGACCTGACCCTCACCGCGCGGATCGCGCGCGCGGCGGGCGACCTGTCGGCCTGCGACGTGCTCGAGGTGGGGCCCGGCCCCGGCGGCCTCACCCGCGCGCTGCTGTCGGAGGGCGCCCGGCGCGTCGTCGCGGTGGAAAAGGATGCGCGCGCCCTGCCCGCGCTCGCGCAGATCGCCGCGCACTGGCCGGGACGGCTCGAGGTCGTCCACGGCGACGCGCTCGAGGCCGACGTCACGGGCCTGCTGCGCCCGCCCGTGCGCGTGGTGGCCAACCTGCCCTACAACGTGGGGACCGAACTGCTCGTCCGCTGGCTCACCCCGCCCGACTGGCCACCCTTCTGGACCTCGCTCACGCTGATGTTCCAGCGCGAGGTCGCCCAGAGGATCGTCGCCCGGCCGGGAGAGGACGCCTACGGGCGCCTTGCCATCCTCGCGCAGTGGCGGGCCAGCCCCCGGATCGTGCTGGACCTGCCGCCCGGCGCCTTCGTGCCGCCGCCCAAGGTCTCGTCCTCGGTCGTCCACATCGAGGCGCTGCCGGAGCCGCGCTTTCCGGCCCGGGCCGCCACGCTGTCGCGTGTGGTCGCCGCGGCCTTCAACCAGCGGCGCAAGATGCTGCGTTCGAGTCTGCGCGGCCTTGCGCCCGACATCGAGGACCACCTTGCGCGGGCGGGCATCCCGCCGACCGAGCGGGCCGAGCGCGTGAGCCTCGAGGGGTTCTGCGCGCTCAGCCGCAGCCTCGATGCCGACGCGCCGCAGCCCGGCTGAGCGGACGCGCTATTCGGCGGCGTCCTGTTCCGGCGCGGGCGCCGCCTTGGGGGTCCGGGGGCGACGAGGACGACGCGCCGGCTTGGCGGCGGGCGCGGACAGATCGGCCGGCTCGGGGGCGGCCTCGGCGGCCGTCCCGGGCGTGGCCGCCTCGGACGGGGCGGCCGGCGCCGGGGCGGGCTGATCGTCGGGGCGGTGTCCCCGGTCCTCCGGCGTCTCGACCAGGGCTGCGGCGGGCTGATCGTCCTCGGGCTCGGCCACCATCACCGGAAACAGGGGCTGGGCGAGAAATCCGGCCCCGAACCCGTCGGGCGCCGCCTCGCGGTGACGCCCGCGCCGGTCCCGCCGCTCCTCGCGCCGCTCGTCCGGACGACGGTCGTCGGCGCGCCGCTCCTCGGGACGGCGCTCCGCAAAGGGGTCGCGCTCGCCGCGATCGCGCTGAAGGGCTTCGCGGCTGGCCTCGAACTGGCGTTCGCGCTCGGCCTGACGCTCGCGGTGCCACTGCTCCTGCTCCTCGCGCGCGCGCTCGATGTCGCGCTGCGCCTCGGCGAGAAGGCGGGTGTAATGCTCGGCATGCTGGGCGAAGTTCTCCGCGCCCACCCGGTCGCCCGCCAGCTGCGCGTCACGGTGAAGCTGGAGATACTTCTCGATGATCTGCGCAGGGGTGCCGCGGACCTTTCCTTCGGGCCCCGAACTGTCGAAGACGCGATTGATGATGTTGCCGCCCGAGGGACGGTTCTGGCGGTTCTGCTTGTTGCGCTGCCGCTGCTTGGAAGATCGCATGAGGGATCCGGGGCCTGCCTGTTCGGTTCGAGTCGGAACGCTCGGGGTCCGATCACGCTTCGGGGGCGCCCAGACCCGGCGGATCGGCCAGAGTGTGATGACCGTGCTGGAGCGGGCACCGATAAGGGGCAGGACATCCATCGCCGCCCGCAGCCCGTCCGACGCGCGCCACTAAGCACGGCGTGCCGCGGAGGGCAAGGGCAAATCGCAGGCCCCCGCCGCGCCGCGCGCGGCCGGGCTCAGGCGCGGCGGAACAGGCACACCCGCGCGCGGCCGTCCAGATCGCGGCGCACCCCCTCGTCCCGCAGCCCGGCCCGTCGCGCCAGGGCCGCCACCGCCTCCGCCTGCCCCGATCCGATCTCGAGCAGAAGCCGCCCTCCCGGCGCCAGCCGCCCGGCCGCTCCGGCCAGGATCGCGCGGTAGGCCCCCAGCCCGTCGCCTCCGTCGGTCAGCGCGAGCGTCGGCTCCCACTCGCGCACCTCGGGCGCAAGGGCGGGCAGATCGGCCGCCGGGATATAGGGCGGGTTCGAGACGACCAGATCGAAGGGCCCCTCCACCCCCTCCCACCAGTCCGCCCGGCGAAAGGTCGCACGGACCCGGACGCCGTGCCGGTCCGCATTGCCGCGCGCCACCTCCAGGGCCGCCTCCGACAGGTCCGTGCCCAGGCCCGTCGTCGCCGGACGCTCCGCCAGGAGCGTCACGAGCAGGCACCCGCTTCCCGTTCCCAGATCCGCCAGCCGGACAAAGGGCGCCTCCAGCGCCGCGGCGACCAGCGTTTCCGTCTCGGGACGAGGGTCCAGCACGTCCGGCGTGACGCGGAACGGCCGCCCCCAGAACAGCCGCTCGCCCAGGATCTGGCCCATCGGCTGGCGCCGGGTCCGGCGGTCGAGCAGCGCCGCAAAGGCCGAAGCCGCCACGGCATCCACCGGATCGGCCAGGCGCAGCGTCAGGCGGCCGGGCTCGACCCCCAGCGCGGCGGCCAGCAGACGGCGCGCATCGCCCGCGGCCGAGTCCACCCCGGCCGCGCGCAGCCGGGCCGCGCCCTCGGCCAGCAGGGCCGCCCCGTCGGTCATCCCGAGAGCCCCGCCAGCGCCTCGGCCTGCGCCGCGGCCGAGAGCGCGTCGATGACCTCGTCCAGATCGCCGTCCAGCACCTCGCCCAGCCGATAGAGCGTGAGCCCGATGCGGTGGTCGGTCAGACGGCCCTGCGGCACGTTGTAGGTGCGGATGCGCTCGCTGCGGTCGCCCGATCCCACCTGCGCGCGCCGGTCCGCCGCCCGCGCCCCCTCGGCGCGGGCGCGCTCCATCTCGAACAGCCGCGCGCGCAGCACCTGCATGGCGAGGTCGCGGTTGCGGTGCTGGGACTTCTGCGAGGAGGTGACCACGATCCCGGTAGGCAGGTGGGTGATCCGCACGGCCGAGTCGGTCGTGTTGACGTGCTGCCCCCCCGCCCCAGAGGAGCGCATCGTGTCGATGCGCAGGTCGGCCGGGTCGATGGCCACCTCGACCTCCTCGGCCTCGGGCAGCACCGCGACCGTGGCGGCCGAGGTGTGGATGCGCCCGCCCGACTCGGTCTCGGGGACGCGCTGGACGCGGTGGACGCCGGATTCGTACTTGAGGCGCGCGAACACCCCCTCGCCGGCGACGCGCACGACCAGCTCGCGCAGACCGCCCAGATCGGTCGGCTGCTCCTCGATCACGTCCCAGGACCAGCCCCGCCGCTCGGCATAGCGCTGGTACATCCGCGCGAGGTCGGCGGCGAACAGCGCGGCCTCCTCGCCCCCGGTGCCGGGCCGGATCTCGAGCATCGCGGGCCGGGCATCGGCCGCGTCCTTGGGCAGCAGTTCCAGCCGGAGGCGCCGCTCGGCCTCCTCCAGCCGGGCGCGCAGGGCGGGCAGCTCCTCCTCGGCCAGCGGGCGCATCTCGGGGTCCGCCAGCATGGCCTCGGCCGCCGCGATCTCGGAGCCGAGCGCGCGCCAGGCGGCGGCGGCCTCCACCACGGGCCGCAGCGCCGACCACTCGCGCGAGACGGCCGCGATCTCGGCCGCCGGCAGGGGCTCCTGCATGCGGGCTTCCAGAAAGGCGAACCGCTCGGCAACGGCGGACAGACGGTCTTCGGGGATCATGCGCCGCCTGTCGCGCCGGACGGCGCGAGGGTCAAGGGGGGGCGCCTCCACCCTCCGGCGCGCCGCCCGCCGGGCCGAGCCGCGCGCGCCGCCCGCCCCGCCGGCCCGGCGCGGGCGCGGGCGCGGCGGCCTCCGACAGGACGGCGGTCATCGGATGGCCTTCGCGCCCGTGCCGAGCGAGGCAGGCGCGCGCCGCCGCCTCCACCGCCGTGCCCTCCGGCAGCGACAGGGCCCAGTCCAGGAAGATCGACCGGCATTCCGGCGCCGTGATCCCCTCGATCGCATAGGCTTCCCGGACGAGGCCCTTGGGGTCGTGGGGATCGCGCGCCCTTTCCGTCCCACTCATGCCGCCGCCTCCGCCAGAACTCCGCCGATCACGCGGTCGGCCGCCGCCGTCGCCTCCGCGAGGCGGTCCGCCAGATCCCCGAGGCTCTCCGCCCCCGTCTCGCGCAGCAGGAAGCGCCGCCCCCCCTCGCCAATGCGGTCGGGGTCGAGAGCGTCCGGGGTCAGCAGCCGCGCCGCCGCCTGCACGCGCCAGAGCAGCCGTTCGGAGGCGAGCAGCCGCTCCGCCTCGGCCGGGGGCAGCAGCCCCGCCTCCACCCCGGCCCGGACCTGCCCGGCCGTGCTCCGCTCGGCCGAGCCCGCCCGCAGCGCGAGACCCTGGGCGAACAGGTCCACGTCGCGCAGCCGTCCCGGGCCCACCTTGGCGTCCCAGGCGCCCTCCGCCCCCCCATGCGCGGCGAGGCGGGCGCGCATCGCGGCCACGTCCGGCAGCACGCGCCGGTCGCCGCGCCGGCCCGCGATCAGGTCCTGCCGGAACGCCTCGACTGCCATGCCCAACTCCTCCCACTCGCCCGTCCCCGCCACCACGCGCGCGCGCGTCAGCGCCAGGTGCTCCCAGGTCCAGGCCTCGTGGCGCTGGTAATCGCGGAAGGCGGTCCAGGAGGTGGCCACCGGCCCCTGCCGCCCGGAGGGGCGCAGCCGCATGTCCACCGCATAGAGCCGCCCCTCGGCCATCTGCGCGGAGAGCGCCGTCACCAGCGCCTGCGTGAGGCGCGCGAAATAGGTCCGCGGCGGCAGCGGGCGCGGCCCGTCCGACGCCTCTCCGGGCGCGTCGTAGATCAGGATGAGATCGAGGTCTGAGGCCGCGTTGAGCCGCTCGGCGCCCAGCGACCCCATCCCCAGCGCCACGGCCGCCCAGCCCGGCCCCCCGCCGTGGCGGCGCGCGAAATCGGCGGCGACCAGCGGCAGGATGCGGCCCAGCACGGCGCCCGCCAGGTCGGCATAGAGGCGTCCCGCCTCCTCGGCATCGATCAGGCCCTGAAGGTGGTGGACGCCCACGCGGAACCACCATTCCTTGCTCCAGCGCCGTGCCGCGACCAGCGCGGCCTCGTAGTCCGCGGCCTCCCCCACCACCCGGCCCAGCGCGGTCTCGAGCGCCTCCCGCCCCGGCCACGGCTCCCAGAAGCCCCCGCCGATCACGGCGTCGAGGACCCCGGCATTGCGCGAGAGATAGCGCGCGAGCGCAGGCGAGGTCGCGGCGATCTCGGCGATCAGGCGCAGCAGGTCCGGGTTGGCCTCGAACAGCGCAAAGAGCTGCACCCCCGCCGGCAGACCGGCGAGAAAGCCGTCGAAGCTCGCCAGTGCCTCCTCGGGGCGGGCGGCCTCGCGCAGGCGGCGCAGGATCTCGGGGCGCAGGCGGCCGAAGATCTCGACCGCCCGCTGCGAGCGCAGGGCCGCATAGCGCGGCCAGCGCGCCGTCACCTCGGCGCCCCAGTCGTCCTCCGCCGCGGCCGGCGCCGCAGGGCCGGGTGCGAAGAACCCTTCGGTGAGCGCATCCACCTCCTCGAGGCGCGCGCGCAGGTCGCGCCGGAGCGCCCCCTCCTCCTCGCCCGCCAGCGCGGCCAGGCGCGCCCAGCCCTCGGGCGCGGCGGGAAGCTGATGGGTCTGGGCATCCGCGATCATCTGGACGCGGTGCTCCATCTCGCGCAGCCGCGCGTAATGGGCCGAGAGCGTCTGCGTCACCCCTTCGGGCACCCAGCCCGCCGCCGAGAGCCGCCGCAGCGCCTCGAGGGTGCCGCGCACGCGCAGCGAGGGGTCGCGCCCGCCCGCGATGAGCTGGCGCGTCTGGGCGAAGAACTCGATCTCGCGGATGCCGCCGCGGCCCAGCTTCAGGTCGTGCCCGTCGAGCGCGAGCGGCCCGTGCAGCCCGCGATGGTCGCGGATGCGCAGCCGGATGTCGTGCGCGTCCCGGATGGCGGCAAAGTCGAGGTGGCGCCGCCAGACGAAGGGGCGCAGCGCATCGAGGAACCGGTCGCCGGCCGCGCGGTCGCCCCCGCAGGGCCGCGCCTTGATATAGGCCGCGCGCTCCCAGGTGCGGCCCAGGCTCTCGTAGTAGGATTCGGCCGCGGCCATGCCGAGGCAGACGGGCGTCACCGCCGCGTCGGGCCGGAGCCGCAGGTCCACGCGAAAGACATAGCCCTCTGCCGTGCGGTCCTGCAGCAGCGCGCAGAGCGCGCGGGCGACGCGGACGAAGCCCGCCCGCGCGGCGGCGAAGTCGTCCTCCCGCACCGCCGCCTCGTCGAACAGCAGCACGAGGTCGATGTCGCTCGAATAGTTGAGTTCGAACGCCCCCATCTTGCCCATGGCGAGCGCGACCATCCCCCCGGCCTCGGCCTCCGGCCGGACGGGCAGCCGCCCCCGGCCCGCCACCTCCGCGACCAGCAGCCGCAGGCTGCGGTCCACCGCGAGGTCGGCCAGCCGCGTCAGCGCGCCCGTCGCCTCCCCCAGGCTCCAGCCTCCGCCCAGATCCATCAGCGCCGTCAGCAGGCCGACACGCCGCTTGGCCTGCCGCAGCGCGGGGCCGAGCGCCCGCCCCTCTGCCGCCCCCGCCTCGGCCAGCGCGGCCTCCAGCGCTCCCTCGGGGTCGTCGAGCGCGACGGCGATCCAGTCCCCCTCCCGCAGCAGGAGCTGCGCCAGATGCGGGCTGGAGCCGGCCGCGCCGCGGACGATCTCCGCCACGGCCCCGTCCAGCGCGGGCAGACGCAGCAGCGCCTCGCGCCCGAGCGCGGCATCGAAGGGACGCGGGGCGCGCGTGGCGCGGGCGGCGAGCGGACGGGCCATGGGCGCGAGATTGGAGGGGCCCTCGCGCAGGGTCAACGTCAGGCGCACCGGCGTCGGACCGCCCGCATGTCAAAAACCTTCACATGCCGTCTTGAAAGGCTCGTCCCGGCATCCCAGTTGCGTGATGTGAAGGACATTCACATCAACCCCGCCCCGAAGGAGACCGCCGCATGAGCACCACCGACCTCTCCTCCGCCGCCGTCGTGCGGCGCGACCTGTCCGGTCCCGCCTGGTTCCTCCAGGGGGTGGACTGGCTGGATGCGCGCGGCCGCTGGGCCTGGCTCGTCCTGATGATCGTCGGCTTTGTGGTCTTCTGGCCGATCGGTCTGGCCGTTCTCGCCTACATGATCTGGAGCAAGCGCATGTTCGGACCCTCGTCCACCGCCCTCGACCGCCGCCGCAACGGGTGCGCCTCGCGCCGGAGCCGCCAGGAGGCCTGGGAGATGGCCCGGACCGCCCTGCGCCCCTCCGGCAATGCCGCCTTCGATGCCTACAAGGCCGAGACGCTGCGCCGGCTCGAGGAGGAGCAGCGCGCCTTCGAGGAATTCCTCGCCCGCCTGCGCGAGGCCAAGGACAAGGCCGAGTTCGACCAGTTCATGGAGGACCGCGCCCGCCGCGCGCGCGAGGCCGACCCGCGCCCCGAGGACGACCGGCCCGACGCGGCCTGACCTTCCGCGATCCCCGGCGCCCCGCCCCTTGCGCGGGCGGGTCCCCGGCCCCACCTGAGCCAGCCCCGGCCGCCGGCCGGGGCCTTCGCGTCCCCAGGAGCCGCCCAGGAGCCGCCATGTCCGCCACTCTTCTCGGCCTGCCCGATCCGGTCCGCGAGCCCGACTTCTACCGGGGCGTCGCCGCCAAGCGCGCGCTCGCCTGGGTCGTGGATGCCACGATCACCTTCGGGCTCTGCCTGCTCGTGCTGCCCTTGACCGCCTTCACGGCGCTGTTCTGGTGGCCCGTGCTGTGGATGATCGTGGGCTTTCTCTATCGCTGGGCGACGCTCTCCTCCGGGTCGGCCACCTGGGGCATGCGCGTGATGGCGATCACGATCCGCGGGCCGGACGGGGCCCGGCTCGACCCCGTCACGGCCTTCCTGCACACGCTCGGCTATACGGTCTCTGTGGCGCTGGTGCCGCTCCAGATCCTGTCGGCCGCGCTGATGGTGGGGCTCGGCCGCGGACAGGGCCTGACCGACCTCGTGCTGGGGACGGCAGCAATCAACCGCCCGGCCTGAGCGCGGACGGGCAGAGACCCCCGGCTGCCCCTTGGCGGACCGCCGGGGGCGCGCTAGCATCCCCCGGACGCCCCCGACACAGCCGGTCCCGGAACGCCCGACGCCCGATGCGCCACTCGCTCCCTCTCGCGCCGCAATTCTACGTCACGGCACCGCAGCCCTGCCCCTATCTCGACAACCGCATGGAGCGCAAGCTCTTTACGGCGCTGGGCGGCGACGGGGCCGAACGGCTCAACGACGCGCTCTCCAAGCAGGGCTTCCGCCGCAGCCAGAACGTCCTCTACCGGCCCTCCTGCGCCGATTGCCAGGCCTGCTATTCGGCCCGCATCCGCGCCGCCGACTTCGCCCCCTCGCGCTCGCAGGCGCGCGTGCTGCGCCGCAATGCCGGGCTGCGCCGCCGCGCCGTCTCCCCCTGGGCCACCGAGGAGCAGTTCGCCCTCTTCCGGCGCTATCTCGACAGCCGCCACGCCACCGGCGGCATGGCCGACATGGACATCTTCGAATTCGCCGCCATGATCGAGGAGACGCCCGTGCGCACGCGGCTGGTGGAATACCGCGACGGCAGCGGCGTCCTGCGCGCGGTCTGCCTCACGGACGTGCTCGATGACGGGCTGTCCATGGTCTATTCGTTCTTCGACCCGGACCTCGAACGGGACTCGCCGGGAACCTTCATCATCCTCGACCATGTCAGCCTCGCGCGCGAGCTCGACCTTCCCTTCGTCTATCTGGGCTACTGGGTGCCCGGCAGCGCCAAGATGGGCTACAAGTCGCGCTTCGGGGCGCTCGAGGTGTACAAGGCCGGGCGCTGGCAGCCGATCGGCGACCCGGCCTCCTATGCCACCAGCATCCACCCCCTCTCCGTCGATCCCATCGCCGAGCAGGTGGCCCGGATCCAGCTTCCCGACGGCCGCGCCCCCCGCCGCTGACCGCGCCCCTTCCTGACCTTGCGACAAGGGTTCTACGCTGCTGTTGACGCCTCGCGCCCCCGCATGACACTGGCGCGCAGATCCGCCGCGGTCGGAGGGAGGGGGACTTGGGCGCGCTTCTGGCACTCTCGCGCGGGATCGACCGCGTCACCATCGCGCTGGGACGCATCGCGGCAGTCCTCGTGCTGGCCGCCGCGCTGATCAGCGCGGGCAACGCCACCTCGCGCTACCTGTTCGCGCTCAGCTCCAACGCCTGGCTGGAGATCCAGTGGTACCTGTTCGGCGGCATCATCATGCTCGCCGCGGCCGAGACGCTGCGCCAGAACGGCCATGTGCGCGTGGACCTCATCTATTCCAACATCTCCGAGCGCAAGCGCCTCTGGATCGACATCGTCGGCATCCTCGTCTTTCTTCTGCCCTTCTCGATCTTCCTGGCCTGGCTGTGCTGGCCCGTGGCGTGGGGTGCGTTCCAGCGGGGCGAGATGTCGTCGAACTCGGGCGGGCTGATCCGCTGGCCGGTTCGCACGATCATCGCGCTGGGCTTCACGCTGGTCGCCGTGCAGGGCGTCTCCGAGCTCATCAAGCGGATCGCGGCCCTGCGCGGCACGATCCGGCTCGATCTCTCCTACGAAAAGCCCCAGCAGTAAGGGTCCCCCGATGTTCGAGTACGGCCCCCTGCCGCCGCTGATGTTCCTGAGCATGGTCGCCTTCATGCTCTACGGCTTCCCGGTGGCCTTTTCCCTCGGCGCGGTGGGGCTGACCTTCGGGCTGATCGGCATCGCCACGGACCATTTCGCGCCGACCTTCCTCAACGCGCTCCCCCACCGGGTGTTCGGGATCGTCTCCAACGACATCCTGCTCGCCATTCCCTTCTTCACCTTCATGGGTGCGATCCTCGAGCGCGCGGGCCTCGCCGAGGACCTGCTCGAGGGCACCGGCAAGCTCTTCGGGCGCATTCCCGGCGGGCTTGCCTATGCGGTCATCCTGGTGGGCGCGATCCTGGGGGCGATGACGGGGACCGTCGCGGCCTCGGTGCTGACGATGGGCGTGATCTCGCTGCCGATCATGCTGCGCTACGGCTACTCGCAGAAGCTCGCCACCGGAGTGATCGCAGCCTCGGGGACGATCGCGCAGCTCATCCCGCCCTCGCTCGTGCTCATCATCCTCGCCGACCAGCTCGGCAAGCCGGTGGGGCAGATGTATCTGGGCGCCTTCGGGCCCGCGGGGATGCAGGTCCTGCTGTTCCTGCTCTTCGTGCTGGCGGTCTCGTTGGTCCGCCCCAACCTCGTGCCGCCCTTGCCGCCGGAGGTGCGGGGGGACCTGACCTTCGCCCTCGTGCTGCGGGTCCTGTGGGGGATCGTGCCGCCGCTCGTGCTGATCTTCCTCGTGCTGGGGACGATCTTCCTCGGGCTGGCCACGCCGACCGAGTCGGGCGCGCTGGGCGTGGTCGGCGCGCTCGTGCTCGCGGCGATGAACCGGCGGCTCTCCTGGCCGCTCGTGTCCCAGGCGATGGCCACGACCGCCCGGATCACGGCGATGGTCGTGTTCATCCTGATCGGCGCCTCCATCTTCACGCTGGTCTTCCAGGGCATGGACGGCGGCCGCTGGATCGAGCACCTCCTGTCGCACCTGCCCGGCGGCCAGCTCGGGTTCCTGATCTTCGTCAACGTCTTCATCTTCTTCCTGGCCTTCTTTCTCGACTTCTTCGAGATCGCCTTCATCGTCGTGCCGCTGCTCGCGCCGGTGGCCCAGAGCCTCGGGATCGACCTGATCTGGTTCGGGGTGCTGCTCTGCGTGAACATGCAGACGGCCTTTATGCACCCGCCCTTCGGCTTCGCCCTGTTCTACCTGCGCTCCATCACCCCGCCCGAGGTGCGCACCTCGCAGATCTATCTCGGGGCGCTGCCCTGGCTGGGGATGCAGCTCGCTCTGGTGGTCATCGTGATCTTCTGGCCGGGTCTCGTGACCGGCAACCTGTCCCAGGCGCCGCGCATCAACCTCGACGACGTGCGCATCGAGGTGCCCGGCTTCGCCCCCGGCGGCGGCCTCGGGGCACCGCCCGGTCTGGGGGCGCCGCCGGGACTGGGCGCGCCGCCGGGCCTGGCGGCGCCGGGCGCGGCCCTCCAGCCGGGCGCGGGGCCGGGCCAGCCTGCGCTCGGGCAACCCTCCTTCGGTCAGCCCCCCGCGGCAGCCCCGGCACCGGGAGCGCTGGGGCAGCCGCCCGCCCTTCTGGCCCCCCCGCCCTGAACGGCAATCCCCCGGAGGCGGGGCCTCCGGGGGGGCGGTCGCACGGCGGTCGCGGCGCGCGTCAGAGCGCGCCGGCGTTGGCCTTCACCATCAGGAACGTGTCGTAATTGTATTCGGCCACCTGCGCCCAGGTGTAGTGCGGGCCGCGGAACGCCTTGACCGAGTCCCACAGCGTCTTGAACTCGGGATACTGGGCTTCCATCTCGGCATAGACCGTGTTGGCGGCCTCGAAGCAGGCTTCCAGGATCTCGGGCGAGAAGGTGCGCAGCTGCGCGCCCTGCGCCACGAGTTCGCGGATCGCCGTCGGGTTCAGGTAGTCGTACTGCGCGAGCATGTTGGCATCCGCCGCCTGACAGGCCGTGCGCAGCAGCGACCGGTAATGCGCGGGCAGCTCGTCCCAGGCGGCGCGGCTGAACATGAAGTGGACCGTCGGCCCCCCTTCCCACCAGCCGGGATAGTAGTAGTAGGGCGCGACCTGCACGAAGCCCAGCTTGGCGTCGTCATAGGGACCGACCCATTCGGCCGCGTCGATCGTCCCGCGCTCGAGCGAGGAATAGATCTCGCCCCCGGCGATCTGCTGGGGCACCGCGCCCAGCCGCTCCATGACCTTGCCGGCAAAGCCGCCGATGCGGATCTTCAGCCCGTTGATGTCGTCGAGCGTGTTCACCTCGCGCCGGAACCAGCCGCCCATCTGGACGCCCGTGTTGCCGCCCGGAAAGCCGATCAGCCCCTGCTTGGCGTAGAACTCGTTGGTCAGGTCGATCCCGCCGCCGTGGTAGTGCCAGGCGTTCATCCCCCGCGCATTGAGCGAGAACGGGATCGCCGCCGGGACCGCCCAGGCCGGGTCCTTGCCCCAGTAGTAGTAGGAGACGGTGTGGCAGGCCTCCACCGTGCCTTCCATCACCGCATCGGCCGCCTGCAGGCCGGGGACCAGCTCTCCGGCCGCGAACACCTGCAGGTCGAAGGCCCCGTCCGTCGCCTCGCGCAGCATCCGCGACAGCGTCACCGCGCCGCCATAGATCGTGTCGAGCGAATTGGGGAACGACGAGGTCAGCCGCCAGCGGATGGCGGGATTGGACTGCGCCACCGCCGGCGCGGCCAGCGCGGCGGCCCCCGCCGCCCCCAGCCCCGCGCGGGTGAGGAACTTGCGACGATCCATCGAGAACACCTCCCTGAACGCCCCCCTCTGCGGGGGGGCAACCGTGGCGCCACCTTAGCGGCGGTCCGTCACCCCGCAAGCGCGGCGTGGCGTGCTGCCCTCGCGTCACGCGTCGCGCGGACGAAAAAGGGGGCGGCCCGGCGCCGGACCGCCCCTGCCGATCCGTCCGCCTGCCGTCAGGCGATCACGGCATTGTCGGCGCGCTTGATCGCCACGATGGCCGAGCGCGGCAGGCCGTGCCCGTCGGGCCAGTGGCCGCCCGGATGCTGGATGCCCGCAAAGATCGTGCGGCGGTCGGCCGAGAAGGCCATCCCCGTCACCTCGCACCCGTTCGGCCCGGTCAGGAAGCGCGCGATCTCGCCCGTCGCCGGGTCGCCCACCAGCATCTGGTTGTTGCCCATGCCGGCATAGTCGCCCTCGTTGCTGTCCTCGCCGTCGGTCTGGATCCAGACCAGGCCCTTGCTGTCGAACATCATCCCGTCGGGCGAGTTGAACATGTTGCCCGGCGTGACATTGGGGCTGCCGGCATAGGGGCTGTCGGGATGGACCTCGGGATTGCCCGCCATCACGTAGAGATCCCAGGTGAAGCCCTCGGCCGCATGGTCCTGCCCGTCGGGATACCAGCGGACGATCTGGCCGTAGAGGTTCTCGTCCCGCGGGTTGGGGCTGTTCTCGACGGCCTCCATCGGGTCGCCGCCGCGGTTGGTGGCGCCGGGCTTGCGGCGGCTGTTGTTGGTCAGGCAGCAATAGGCCTCGGCCGCCAGCGGGTTGACCGCGACCCATTCGGGCCGGTCCATCGTCGTCGCCCCCACGGCCGAGGCGGCCTGACGGGTCCAGATGTGGATCAGCGCCCGGTCCATCCCCGTCGCCTCCGGCGTGAGCGCAAGCCAGGTTCCCGTCCCGTCGGGGTCGAAGCGCGCCACATAGAGCTGGCCCTCGTCGAGCAGCGTGTCGGTGTTCCCGCCGGGCACATAGGGATCGCGCGAGACGTACTTGTAGAGGAACTCGCCCCGCTCGTCGTCGCCCAGATAGACGACCACCCGTCCGTCGCGCGCGATCACCAGAGCCGCGTTCTCGTGCTTGATGCGGCCCAGCGCGGTGCGCTTGACAGGAACCGAATCGGGCTTGGACGGGTCGATCTCCACGACATAGCCGTGGCGGTTGGGCTCGTTGGGATTCTTGGCGATGTCGAATCGCGGGTCGAACATCTCGTAGCCGTAGCCCGAGCTCGTGCCGATCCCGTAGCGGTCGAAGCCCTCGGGCAGCGTCAGGTCGGGGTCGGAGGAGCCGAAATAGCCGTTGAAATTCTCCTCGCAGGTCAGATAGGTGCCCCAGGGCGTCCGGCCCGAGCCGCAATTGTTGAGCGTGCCCAGCACGTTGAGCCCTTCGGGATCGGCCTCGGTGCGCAGCAGCTCGTGCCCGGCGGCCGGCCCGCTCAGGCGCATGGGCGTGTTGTGGTCGATGCGGCGGTTGAAGGGGCTGTCCACCACGATCGCCCAGCCGTCCGGCCCCTCGGCCAGTTCCACGACGCTGACGCCCTGCACCGCCTGCGCCTTGGCCACCTCCTCGGCCGAGGCAGGCAGGATGCGGTAGTCGAGCGCCGCCGCGCGCTCCTCCTCGGTGGTCGCGGCCGCGGCCTTGGCCTCGGCCTCGGCGGCCAGACGGGCGGCCGTCTCGGGCAGCAGCGTGTCGAGGTTGGTGTATTCGTGGTTCACGCACAGGACCTGATGCTCGCCGATGGTGAACATCTCCATCCCGTCGGTGTTGTCGCCCACCGCGCGGCGCGTCGATTCGGCGGTGCCGCCGGTCGCGTGGTCGAAGGCCGGCGCGTCCGAGAACAGCGGATCGCCCCAGCGCAGCAGCACCTGATGCGTGTAGCCTTCGGGGACATGGACCTCGAAATCGGTTGCGATCGGAATGGGCGTGAAGCCGAAGCGCGACACGGTCTGCGCCTGGGCCGAGGTCGTGCCGAGCAGACCCATCGCCGCCGCGCCGGACCCGAAGGCGATCACGCCCCCCAGGAACCCGCGGCGCGAGATGGCCTCCTCCACCACGCGGTCGAAATCCACCGTCTCGGGGGCGGGACGGATCTGCTCGTCGCGCGCATCCCAGTCGATCAGGAATCGGCTGCGGTCGTGATGCATGGCTGGCTCCCCTCGCAAAGCTCTGCGCGCCCGGCGCTACCCTCCTCGCGTGACAGTTGGGTGACAGGACGCGGATGCCCTCGCGTCCGCGTGACCGCTCGGGGAACGCCGACGGGAGATGCCGCGTTGGGGCGCCGCCAGCCTGAGCGAGGAACCGCCGATGACCGACGCCTCCGAACCCCGCCCCCTGGGCCAGCGCAAGCGTTCGGGCCGGGGATGGTGGAGCCTTGCGGTCAACGTCTACAAGGAGATGACGGAGGACCGCATCAGCCTGCTCGCGGCCGGCGTGGCCTTCTACGGGCTGGCGGCGATCTTTCCGACGGTGCTTCTGACCATGGCCATCGCGGGGCTGTTCGTGGACCCCGCCACGGTTCAGGCCCAGTTCCAGAACCTCGCCGAGGTCCTGCCGGACGAGGCGGCGGTCATCATCACCGACCAGGCGGTGGAGGTGGCCGGCGGAACCGAGACGGGGCTGGGTCTGGCCGCGATCCTCGGTCTGCTGATCGCCCTCTACTCGGCCTCGCGAGGGGTGGCCTCGCTGATGGAGGGGCTCAACGTGGCCTACGAGGTGCGCGAGACACGCGGCCTCGTGCGCTACTACGCGACCCTGTTCGCCCTGACGCTGGGCGTGATCCTGGGCTTCCTGCTCATCGTCGCGGTGCTGGCCGTGCTGCCGGTGGTCATCGCCGCCCTGCCGCTCGGCCCCTTCGGGGATGCCGCCCTGCGCTTCCTGCGCTGGCCGCTCGTGCTCGTGATCCTCGCGCTGGGCCTTGCGGTCCTCTACCGCTACGGGCCCGATCGCGGCGACGTGCCCTGGCACTGGATCAGCCCCGGCGCGGTCGTGGCCTGCATCCTGTGGCTGATCGGCACCTGGCTGTTCTCGCTCTATGTGGCGAACTTCACCGACTACAATGCCTCCTTCGGCGCGCTGGGCGGGGTCATCATCCTGCTCACCTGGCTGTGGCTGTCGGCCTACATCGTCCTCATGGGGGCCGAGCTCAACGACGAGATCGCCCGCCAGGACGTGGAGGAAAGCCCCCCCGATACTGCCCCCGTCGAGACCGCCAAGGCCGTCACGCCGGGCGCGCCCGAGTAACGATCTTGCGCCGAACCCGGCCGGGGAGACATTTTTCTCCGCCATCCCTGTTGACCGTCCCGCCTCGGGCAGGCATAACCCGCCCACCTGGCGGGAGCGGCGGCATGACCCTCGGAGCAGCCATCGTAGCGGAGCGGCGCATGGGCCGGTGACGGCAGACCGGTTGCGGTCCCCATGCGCCCCCGAGGAGACGATCCCGGGGGCCTTTTCGTGCCGGAGGCGGCGGAGGCGGAGAATGGACGGAACAACCGAGACCCGGACGCGCGAGATGACCGGCGCACGCATGGTGGTGCAGGCGCTGCGCGACCAGGGCGTGGACACCGTGTTCGGCTATCCGGGCGGCGCCGTCCTGCCGATCTATGACGAGCTGTTCCAGCAGGCCGACATCCGCCACATCCTCGTGCGGCACGAACAGGGCGCCGTTCACGCGGCCGAGGGCTATGCCCGGTCCTCGGGCAAGGTCGGCGTGGCCCTCGTCACCTCGGGACCCGGCGCGACCAATGCGGTCACCGGGCTGACCGACGCCCTGATGGATTCGATCCCGCTCGTCGTGCTGACGGGCCAGGTGCCGACCTTCATGATCGGCTCGGACGCCTTCCAGGAGGCCGACACGGTCGGCATCACCCGCCCCTGCACCAAGGCCAACTGGCTGGTCAAGGAGACCGACCGCCTCGCCCGGACGCTGCACGAGGCGTTCCACGTCGCCCGGTCGGGCCGGCCCGGCCCCGTCCTCGTGGACATCCCCAAGGACGTGCAGTTCGCCACCGCCGCCTACGAGAGCCCCGAGGAGCACCGCCCCCGCTACAATCCCCGCCGCCATCCCGACCCTGCCGCCGTCGAGGCGCTGGTCGATCTGATGGAGCGCGCCGAGCGGCCCGTCCTCTATACCGGCGGCGGCGTCATCAATGCGGGCCCCGAGGCGTCGCGCCTGCTGCGCGAGCTGGCCGATGCGACCGGCTTTCCCGTCACCTCCACGCTCATGGGCCTCGGGGCCTATCCGGCTTCGGGGCCGAACTGGCTAGGGATGCTGGGGATGCACGGCCTCTACGAGGCCAACATGGCGATGCACGGCTGCGACCTGCTGATCGCCGTCGGCGCCCGCTTCGACGACCGCATCACGGGCCGCATCGACGCCTTCTCGCCCCGTTCGCGCAAGGCGCATATCGACATCGACCCGTCCTCCATCAACAAGGTCGTCCGGGTCGATGTCCCCATCGTCGCCGACTGCGCCGAGGCGCTGCGCGCGATCCTCGGGGCCTGGACCGCCCGCGGCCGGCGCACGAACCGCGAGGGGCTGGCCCGCTGGCAGGCGCAGATCGCCGAATGGCGCGCGGTGGACTGCCTGCGCTACCGCCCTTCGGCCACCACGATCAAGCCGCAATACGCCCTCCAGCGGCTCGAGGCGCTGACCAAGGACCACGACCGCTACATCTGCACCGAGGTGGGCCAGCACCAGATGTGGGCCGCCCAGTTCATGGGCTTCGAGGCGCCGAACCGCTGGATGACCTCCGGCGGCCTCGGCACGATGGGCTACGGCTTTCCCGCCTCCATCGGCGTCCAGCTCGCCCATCCCGACGCGCTCGTCATCAACGTCGCGGGCGAGGCGTCCTGGCTCATGAACATGCAGGAGATGGGCACCGCCGTGCAGTACCGCCTGCCGGTCAAGCAGTTCATCCTCAACAACGAACGCCTTGGCATGGTCCGCCAGTGGCAGCAGCTTCTTCACGGCGAGCGCTATTCCCAGTCCTGGTCCGAGGCGCTGCCCGACTTCGTCAAGCTGGCCGAGGCCTTCGGCGCCAAGGGCATCCGCTGCGAGGACCCGGCCGACCTCGACGACGCCATCCGCGAGATGATCGCCCATCCCGGCCCCGTCATCTTCGACTGCCTCGTGGAGAAGCACGAGAACTGCTTCCCCATGATCCCCTCGGGCAAGCCCCACAACGAGATGCTGCTGGGCGAGGCGAGCACGGAGGGCGCGATCCAGGCCGGCGGCGCGGTGCTGGTCTGATGACGCTCAACATCGCCAAGGGCTCGAGCAGCCATTCCGCCTACAACCTCCGCTCGGGCTATGCCGAGACGGTGGAGCGCCACGTCCTCGCCGTGCTCGTGGACAACGAGCCCGGCGTGCTCGCCCGCGTCATCGGCCTGTTCTCGGGGCGCGGCTACAACATCGAATCGCTAACCGTGGCCGAGACCGACCATCAGGGCCATGTGAGCCGGATCACCCTCGTCACCTCCGGCACGCCCCAGATCATCGACCAGATCGAGGCGCAGCTCGGCCGGATCGTCCAGGTGCGCGAGGTGCACGACCTGACGATGGAGGGGCCGGCGGTCGAACGCGAACTCGCGCTGCTCAAGGTCGCGGGAACGGGCGAACACCGGGTGGAGGCGTTGCGGCTGGCCGACATCTTCCGCGCCAAGGTGGTGGATTCCACGCTCCAGAGCTTCGTGTTCGAGATCACCGGCACGCCCGAGAAGGTGGACGCCTTCGCCGACCTCATGCGGCCGCTCGGCCTGCAGGAACTTGCGCGCACCGGCGTGGCCGCCCTGTCCCGCGGCGCCGCCCGCTGACGCCGCAGCGCGGCGCAACACCACCGCGCGGTGGTGTAACGCTTCGTTAACCTCTCCGTGCCAAGGTGCCCCCACGCGCCCGATCCTTCCGTCCCGGCGGACCGGAGGGGCGGCGCGGACGACCGGGGCGGGACCTGCAACGATCAGGCGGCCGCCCGTGCTCTTTGCAGGGGTGGGGCGCCACGGACGCGCCCGAGGTTCCGCCGCATCCCACCGGGCCGCTTGGCTGCGCAGGTGCTCGTTCACGGCGCGGAGGCGGACATCCCCGGCCGCCGCGCGTCGCAACGCGCCCGCCCCCCGCACGCCGGGGGTGGCTCTCCCGGACCCGCCCCCGCGCGCCCCTCAGGTGGCCAGAACGTTGCGGAACGCCCAGGGCACCGATTCGTCGATGTCCTCGGGAAAATGCTCCCAGCGGTCCCTCAGCGGGGTCCAGTCCGTGTAATGCGCCTCCACCGGGCCCAGATAGGGCCTCTGGATCTCCAGGCAGCGGGCATGGTCCATCTCGTCGGTCTCGACGATCCCGGCCTCCGGGTTCTCGAGCGCCCAGACCATCCCCGCGATCACCGCCGAGGAGACCTGCAACCCGGTCGCGTTCTGCCAGGGCGCGAGCTGCCTTGCCTCCTCGTTGGACAGGCGCGATCCGTACCACAGCGCGTTGCGCTCGTGCCCGTAGAGCAGCACGCCCAGCTCGTCGATGCCTTCGGTGATGTCGTCCGGGCCCAGGATCTCGTGGCGGGTCTGCTGGCGGCCCGATCCGAACATCTCGTGCAGCGACAGCACCGCCTCGTCGCAGGGGTGATAGGCGTAATGGCAGGTGGGGCGGTATTCGGGCGAGTCCCCCTCCCCGATCGTATAATAGTCGCTGATCGAGATGGCCTCGTTATGGGTGACCAGGAACCCGAATTGCGGCCCCGGCGTCGGGCACCAGGAATGGACGCGCGTGATCGCGCCCGGCCGCTCCAGCCAGATCGCCGCCTTGCAGCCGTGCCCGTGCCTGTGGCCGTTCTCGGGGAACCACGGCTCGAACGTGCCCCAACCCAGCTCGGCCGGCTGGAAGCCCTCGGCGATGAAGCCCTCCACCGACCAGGTGTTGACGAAGGTGCCTCGCGGCCGGGGCCGCGGCCGGGCCTGCGTGTCGCGCTCGGCGATGTGCAGCCCCTGCACGCCCAGGTCCCGCATCAGCCGCGCCCAGCCCTCGCGCGTGGCAGGCGCCTCGACCTCGCGCCCCGTGTCGCGCGCCAGTGTCAGCAGCGCCTCCTTGACGAACCACGACACCATGCCGGGATTGGCGCCGCAGCAGGACACGGCCGTGGGCCCGCCGGGGTTGCGCCGCTTCTCCTCGCGCACCGCCTCGCGCAGGGCATAGTTGGTCCGGGCCGCATTGTCCTGCGTCTCGAAGTAGAAGCCCGCCCAGGGCTCCACCACCGTGTCGATGTAGAGAACCCCGATCTCGCGGCAGAACCGCATCAGGTCGAGCGAGGAGGTGTCCACCGACAGGTTCACGCAGAACCCGCCCCCGTCTCCGAACAGCTCGCCCAGCACCTCGCGGTAATTGTCGCGCGTGATGGCCAGGTGGCGATGGTTGATCCGGTGCTGACGCAGGAAGTTCACGATGTCCGGGTCCGGGTCGATCACCGTCAGCCGCGACGCGTCGTACTCGAAATGCCGCTCGATCAGGGGATAGGTTCCCATCCCGATCGAGCCGAAGCCGATCAGCACAATCGAGCCGTCGATGCGGGCATGCACGGGGTGGCTGGGCGCGGAGCGGCCGCGCGGGGCGGTCTGGACCATGCTGTTCCTTCCTGTGGCCTGAGGCGGCAGAGACGGCCTCCGCCGCAGAGTCTGGCGGGGCGGGGCGGATCTTCAAGCCGCCCCCCGAAACGACAGGGGGGCCGCACGGCCGGCGCCGCGCGACCCCCCGGCATCGGATGGTGTGGCGTCAGCCGTTCTTGGCGTAGAACTCGACGACCAGGTTCGGCTCCATGATGACCGGATAGGGCACATCGCCGAGCTTGGGCGTGCGCACGAAGGTTGCGGTCATCTTCTGGTGATCGACCTCGAGGTAGTCGGGCACGTCCCGCTCGGCGAGGCTGACGGCCTCGAGCACCATGCCCAGCTGCTTGGACTTGGGCCGCACCTCGATCACGTCGCCTTCCTTGACGCGGTAGGAGGGGATGTTGACCGACTTGCCGTTGACCAGGACATGGGCGTGGTTGACGAACTGCCGGGCGGCCCAGATGGTGGGGACGAACTTGGCGCGGAACACCACCGCGTCCAGCCGCCGCTCCAGCAGGCCGATCAGGTTCTCGCCCGTGTCGCCCTTGACCCGCGCGGCCTCGGCGTAGATGCGCTTGAACTGCTTCTCGGTCAGGTCGCCGTAATAGCCCTTGAGCTTCTGCTTGGCGCGCAGCTGGGTGCCGAAGTCCGACAGCTTGTTCTTGCGGCGCTGGCCGTGCTGGCCGGGGCCGTATTCGCGGCGGTTGACGGGGGACTTGGGACGCCCGAAGACGTTCTCGCCCATCCGGCGGTCGAGCTTGTACTTGGCAGCCGTGCGTTTGGTCACGCGCTGATCTCCTTCGCTGGGGGCCGCGGGGCGCGCGGCCGGGTGGAAGGGCGTTGTCCTCTCCCCCTGTCCGGGGGCGACAGGGATCCCCTCGCGGGGCCCGCCAACACCAGGGTCGCGCTCCTATCCCCGGGGCGGGCCGAGGTCAACCCCGCTCAGGCAGCGCGCAGGATCGCCGCCTCGCGTGGATCGAGAAGACGCCGGGCGAAGGGTCCGTAGGCGCGCGGGTCCGATCCTGTCGGCAGCCGGCGCAGGAGGCGCTCGCGGTCCTCGGGCCCGAGCGAAGCCAGAGCCGCCGAGGCGGGATGGAAGCTCTCCGTTTCCACGCCGTTGGCCAGCACGATCCCGTGCTGCGGCAGGAGAAGGTGGATATAGGTGACGTCCCGCACCTGCTCCGTGCGGACCTGCCGGCCGTCGAGCAGATCGCACGCCCGGACCAGGATCTCCTCCGCGCCGAACAGGTCGCGCGCGCGCGGTCCCCTCAGGACCAGCCGGTGGTCCGGCGAGACGAGAAGCCCCGCATCCGGCACGCCGCGGTCGAGCGCTCCCTCCCGCAGACGGATCGGCGCGAGACGAGGCATCACCTGCATCCGCGCGCCCGTCACGCGGCGCCGCCCGATCCACAGGATCTCGGCCGGGCCGTCGTCCACCGTCTGCACCCGGTCCCCCTCGCGCAGCGATTCGACCGGCCGCGGACCGTCGGGCGTCAGAAGGCAGGTGCCGGGAGTGAAGCAGATCACGCCGCCCTCCGGGTCCTCGCGGCCGACCGGCAGGGGTCCGTGCGAGACGATCCAGCACTCGGTGTCGCGCGGAGGCAGGCTCCCCTGCACCACGACAAGGGGCTGCCGCCGCCCGCCGAGGGGCAGGACGGCGAGGGTCCAGCACCGGTGCCCGTCCGTCAGCCGGATCTCCCCCGGCCGGTCGGGCTCGCCCGCTTCGCCCGCGGCCGGTGCGACACCGGTCGCGGCCGGAAGCCGCCGCGCCAGGGGCACCGCATGCCCGCGCAGATCCTCCGTCCCGCCCAGATCGAGGGCGCCCCGCGACCCAGCCAGCCGCACCGCCTCGCCTGTCCATGTCCAGGTTGCGCCGCGCCGGATCGCGGACAGGGCAGCGCCCCGTTCCCCGTCCAGCTCGACCTGCGACCAGGAGAGGACAAACGTGCCAAAGCCCGTGTCCATGCCCGTCCTGCCGTGTTCCGTCCTGCCTGCTTCCCGCGTCTGCCGCGCAGGATTTGCAGCCGTGTTGTGGACTTGGGCGGCGAATCGCTCAAGCGCGATCAGCTTCGGACGACAAGATTCCGGTCAGAAGTTGAAATTCAGCTTCAGTTGCCCCGTGAGCTGGCCCGCTCCCTGTCCGACGACCTCGGGCGAGAGCCAGGACAGGCCGTAGAAGAACGACGTGTCCGGCGCGACCTGCCAGTGGACCCCGGCCCGGGCGCGCCAGCGTTCCGGCTCCGCAAGGATGCCGCGCGACTCGGGCAGCCAGATCGACCCTCCGACCGAAGCCCAGTCCGCCCCGAAGGTCAGCGCCGCGCCCCGGCCGGGGCCCTCGATCCCGCGGTAGAGCTGGCCGGACGGAATGTCCCGCAGCCACAGAGAGCCGTCCACCGCGCCGCCGACGATCACATCGGCGCCCAGGCGCGCCAGATCCTCGACACCCGCCTGTGCCTCGGCGAAGGGCCGCAGGGTGACCGAGGAGGCGATGCGGACGGGCTGGGCATAGGCCACGGAGACATGGGGGTGGACCCCGTCCCCGATCTGGCTGCGCAGCACCGAGTCGTCGATGCGCGGCAGATCGAACCGCTCGTGCAGGTTGGCCATCAGGCGGCCGAGGCCCGTCTGGGGGCCGGTCGTCACCAGATCCGCCCCGGCTGCCACTTCGCCCGGGCCGAGGGACCAGTGCGAATGGAGCCCGAACGCGAAGGAGGCGGCATAGGGCCTGTCGTCGGCGCGCGGGCCCGAGAGGGAGCGGGGCGCGATGATCTCCGAGCGGAACCGCCATTCGAGGAGCGGCCCCTCTCCCCAGCCCGGCGGCGATCCGTCCCAGCCGTCGCCCCGCATCACGGAGACGGCATAGGAGCCGGTGCGCCAGCGGTCGCCGCCGTCGCCGAAGAAGTCGTTCGAGAAGAGCCGTCCGATCCCCAGCGTGGTGCGGTCCGCCCAGGTCTGGGCCGGGGCCGGGGCGGCAAGGGTGACGGTCGCCAGAAAGACGCAGAGCCAGAGCCACATGATGCGCATTGTTCCCCATGGGCCCCCGCCCGCCCCTGCTTAGACGCGAAGGTCCGCACCCACCAAGGGCGCCTCGCTCGGCAAGGGTCCGCCTATGGCGGCCGGGCCACAAGGCGCGCGGTCAGGCCACCAGAAGCCGCGCCTCGTGCGACCGGAGCGTGGGCCGGGCGCTGCCATAGCCGCGCAGCCCTTCGACCGTGGCGAGGGCCGGAAAGAGCCGGACGATCTCGTCCCGCACGGCCTGTGCAGCCGGGCCGAGCGTGCGCTCGCCGGGCTGGAAGCTCTCCGACCACAGGCCGTCGGTCAGCACGATGTGGTGCCGCTCGAACAGGAGATGGACATACTCGACCGGACCGGCGGGGCCTTCCGCGATGCCGGGACGGCCGAGGAGATGCGCCGCCCGTACCAGAACCTCGGACTCGCCGAACAGGAGGGCGGCGCGCGGCCCGCGGATCAGGACCCGGTGCTGGCGCGAGACGAGCAGATCGCGCGCGGGCACGCCCGGCCCCAGCGCCCCGGCGCGGATCAGCACGGGGCGCAGGCGCGGATCGGCCGTCATTCGCGCGGCGCCGATCGCAGCGCGTCCGGTCCAGGCCAGCTCCTGATAGCCGTCGTCGCGCGTCAGGACGCGGTCTCCCGCCCGCAGGGTCTCGACCGGCACCGGCCCGCGTTCGGTGACAACACGGGCGCCGGGCGTGAAGCAGGGCACGACCTGCTCGATGTTGGCGAAGGTCAACGTCCCTGTCACGCGGCCCTCGGCATCGAGGAACTCGACGATGCCTATCTCGGGGTTGGCAGGATCGTGGCGCACCCGCAGGGGTCCCCGGCCGCGCAGGTCCAGCACGTCCCAGTCGCCGTCGTTCTCCGAGCCGTCCACGACCGCCCCGGCGCCGGCATAGATGATGTCGTTGCCCGCCCCGCCGATCAGCGTGTCGCGCCCGGTCCCCCCATGGAGGATGTCGTTGCCCGCGCCGCCCTCGAGCCGGTTGTCCCCCGCCTCGGCGTGCAGCACGTCGTCGCCCGCTCCGCCCCAGAGAGTATCGTTGCCCGTCCCGCCCCAGAGCGTGTCGTTGCCGTCCCCGCCGAAGGCCCGATCGTCTCCCGTTCCTCCGAAGACGGTATCGTTGCCGGCGCCGCCATAGAGCAGGTCGCTGCCCGCATCGCCGGCCAGCGTGTCGTTGCCGGCCTCGCCCCAGAGGGTGTCGTTGCCTCCGCCGCCGGACAGGCTGTCGTTGCCGTCCCCGCCGAAGGCCCGATCGTCTCCCGTTCCTCCGAAGACGGTATCGTTGCCGGCGCCGCCATAGAGCAGGTCGTCGCCCGCATCGCCGGAGAGCAGGTCGTCGCCGCCCCCGCCCAGGACCGTGTCGTTGTCGTCGCCGCCATACAGCGTGTCGGCTCCGCCGGCGCCGTCCAGATAGTCGTTCCCGGCCCCGCCCCAGAACACGTTGGTGTACACGTCCCCGACCAGGCCCTGATGGTCGAAGCCGATGATCGTGTCGGCAAAGGCGCTGCCGATGACCCCGTCAACGCCGCTGAACGTGTCGCCCTGGGCATGGCCGCCCGAGGCATGGCCCGTGGCCAGGTTGACGTGAATCCCGGCATTGGACGCCGAATAGTCCACGATGTCGAGGCCGGCGCCACCGTCGATGCGATCGGCCCCCGCCCCCCCGACCAGGATGTCGTCCCCGTTGCCGCCGAACAGCGTGTCGTTGCCGTCCCCGCCCTCGATCAGGTCGTGGCCGTCCCCCCCGTAGAGGGTGTCGTTGCCCGTTCCGCCCCGCAGCGTGTCGTCGCCTCCGCCGCCGAACAGCGTGTCGTTGCCGGCGCCGCCTTCGAGGATGTTGATCCCGCCATCTCCCGTCAGGGTGTCGGCAAAGGCCGAGCCGCGCAGGTTCTCGATCGACACGAGGACATCGCCGGCCGCGTCCCCTCCCGAGGCGCTGCCCGAGCCGAGGTTGACGCTGACGCCGGCCCCCGAACTGCCGTAATCCACCCAGTCGCTGCCGGCCCCGCCGTCGAGACGGTCCGCCCCCGCGCCGCCGTCGAGCGTGTCGTCGCCATCCTCGCCGAAGAGCGTGTCGTTGCCCGCGCCGCCGATCAGGTGATCGGCTCCCGTGCCGCCGAAGAGCGTGTCGTTGCCCGCCCCGCCGTCGAGCGTGTCGTCTCCGCCATTGCCCCAGAGCGTGTTGGCGGCCGAGTCCCCCGTCAGGCGATCGCCATGGGCCGAGCCCCAGATGTTGGTGATCTGGGTGAGCCGGTCCCCCTCGGCATCGCCGCCCGACCCCGTTCCCGTGGCGAGGTTCACCGTCACGCCGGCGGACGAGAACTCGTAGGCGGCGGTGTCGATGCCGCCGCCGCCGACCAGCGAGTCGGCCCCCGTGCCGCCTTCCAGGACGTCGTCGCCATCCCCGCCGAACAGGGTGTCGTCGCCCGATCCGCCGAGAAGCGTGTCCCTCCCTCGGCCGCCATAGAGCCGGTCGTTGCCGGCATTGCCGAAGATGGTGTCGTCGCCATTGGTGCCGACGAGCGAATCGTTGCCGCTGCCGCCGTAAAGGACTGCCATTGCCTGTATTCCGCCCGGCTTGTGCCGGAATCCTGCCTCGGGCGGGATGTGACGCCGAATTGTGGCGGAGTTGCGGCGGCGCCTGCCGTCCCTACAGGATCGCCGGCAGGCGCAGGCCGTGCTGCCGCGCCGCCTCCAGCGCGTCCTCGTAGCCCGCATCGGCGTGCCGCATCACCCCGGTCGCCGGGTCGTTCCACAGCACCCGCTCCAGCCGCCGCGCCGCCTCGGGGGTGCCGTCGGCCACGATCACCACGCCCGCATGCTGGGAATAGCCCATGCCCACGCCGCCTCCGTGATGGACCGAGACCCAGGTCGCCCCCGACGCCGTGTTGAGCAGCGCATTGAGCAGCGGCCAGTCCGCCACCGCGTCCGACCCGTCGCGCATGGCCTCGGTCTCGCGGTTGGGAGAGGCGACGGACCCCGAATCGAGGTGGTCGCGCCCGATCACCACCGGCGCGGACAGCTCGCCCGAGGCGACCATCTCGTTGAACATCAGCCCCGCCCGGTGCCGCTCGCCCAGACCGATCCAGCAGATGCGCGCGGGCAGGCCCTGGAACGCGATCCGCTCGCCCGCCATGTCGAGCCAGCGGTGCAGGCGGACATTGTCGGGAAAGAGCCGCTTCATCGCCGCGTCCGTGCGGCGGATGTCCTCGGGGTCGCCCGACAGCGCGGCCCAGCGGAACGGCCCGATCCCGCGGCAGAACAGCGGCCGCACATAGGCCGGCACGAAACCCGGAAAGGCGAAGGCCCTCTCGAACCCCTCGTCCAGCGCCACCTGCCGGATGTTGTTGCCGTAATCGAGGACCGGCACACCGCGGTCGTGAAAGCCCACCATCGCCTCCACATGCGCCCGCATCGAGGCGCGGGCGGCGCGCTCGACCCCTGCGGGGTCGGTCTCCTGCCGGGCGCGCCACTCGGCCACGGTCCAGCCCGCGGGGCAGTAGCCATGGACCGGATCGTGGGCCGAGGTCTGGTCGGTCACGATGTCGGGCCGCACGCCGCGGCGCAGGAGTTCGGGCAGCACCTCGGCCGCGTTGCCCACAAGGCCCACGGACCTTGCCTCCCGCGCGGCGGTCCAGCGCCGGATCATCTCCAGCGCCTCGTCGAGGCTTCGCGTCCTGGCGTCGAGGTAGCGGGTGCGCAGGCGGAAATCGATGCGGCTCTCGTCCACCTCGACGGCGAGGCACGAGGCACCGGCCATCACTGCGGCCAGCGGCTGCGCGCCCCCCATCCCGCCCAGGCCCCCGGTCAGGACCCAGCGCCCGGACAGGTCGCCCCCGTAATGCTGCCGCCCGGCCTCGGCAAAGGTCTCGAAGGTGCCCTGCACGATCCCTTGCGTGCCGATATAGATCCACGAGCCGGCCGTCATCTGGCCGTACATCATCAGTCCCTTGCGGTCGAGTTCGGCAAAGTGCTCCCAGGTCGCCCAGCGCGCCACGAGGTTCGAGTTCGCGATCAGCACCCGCGGCGCGTCGGGGTGGGTGCGAAAGACGCCCACCGGCTTGCCCGACTGGACCAGCAGCGTCTCGTCGTCCCCGAGGTCGCGCAAGGTGGCCACGATGCGGTCGAACGCCTCCCACGACCGCGCCGCGCGCCCGATCCCGCCATAGACGACCAGCTCCTCGGGGTTCTCGGCCACGTCGGGATGCAGGTTGTTCATCAGCATCCGGAGCGCCGCCTCGGTCCCCCAGGACCGGCAGGTCCGCTCGGGTCCC
Organism: Rubellimicrobium sp. CFH 75288; assembly: GCF_009904055.1. Lineage (GTDB taxonomy): Bacteria > Pseudomonadota > Alphaproteobacteria > Rhodobacterales > Rhodobacteraceae > Rubellimicrobium. The sequence goes on from NZ_WYDP01000001.1 coordinate 261,443, forward strand.
GTGGGGGGCCGCACCTCGCGGGCATTGCGGCGGTCAAAGGTCATGCGAGGTCTCCCGTACTGGTCAGGCCGGCGGCCCGGATGAGCGATCCGTCCCGGATCAGGGCGGCGGCGGCCTCCAGGTCGGGCGCCACCGGGCGGTCCGGGCCCAGCGGCGGGACGGCCTCGCGCAGGCGGGCCACGACCGCCTCCAGCCGGGCCGAGGTTCGCAGCGGCGCGCGGAACCCGATGCCCTGCGCGGCGCACAGCGCCTCCACGCCGAGGATCACCGACAGGTTGCGCACCATGCGCCCCAGCCGCACCGCCCCGTGCGCGGCCATGCTCACATGGTCCTCCTGGTTGGCCGAGGTCGGCGTGGAATCGGTCGAGCAGGGATGCGCGAGGTGCTTGTTCTCGCTCATCAGCGCGGCGGTCGTCACCTCGGCGATCATGAAGCCCGAGTTCAGCCCCGGCTCCGGCGTCAGAAAGGGCGGCAGGTCGAAGCTCAGCGTCGGGTCCACCATCAGCGCGACGCGCCGCTGCGCGATCGCCCCGATCTCGGCCAGCGCCAGCGCGATCAGGTCGGCGGCAAAGGCCACGGGCTCGGCGTGGAAGTTGCCGCCCGAGACGATCCCCTCCTCGAGCACGAGGGGGTTGTCGGTGACCGCGTTGGCCTCGATCTCCAGCGTGCGGCCGGCATGGGCCAGAAGGTCGAGCGCCGCGCCCGTCACCTGCGGCTGGCAGCGGATGCAATAGGGGTCCTGCACGCGCCGGTCGCCCTCGCGGTGGCTGTCGCGGATGGCCGATCCGGCGAGGAGCCCGCGCAGGATCGCGGCCACGCGGATCTGGCCCGGATGGCCGCGCAGCGCGTGGATCTCCTCCGCAAAGGGCGCGTCCGAGCCCATGATCGCATCCGTCGAGAGCGCCGCCGTCACGGCCGAGGCCAGCGCGAGCCGCTCGCCCTCCCACAGCGCGGCCAGCGCGCAGGCGGTCGAGAACTGGGTCCCGTTGATGAGCGCGAGCCCCTCCTTGGGCCCCAGCCGCACAGGCGAGAGGCCCGCGCGCCGCAGCGCCTCGGCCCCTGTCAGGCCGTCCAGCGTCTCGCCCTCGCCGATCATCACCGCCGTCATGTGCGCAAGCGGCGCGAGGTCGCCCGAGGCCCCGACCGACCCCTGCAGCGGCACGCGCGGGATCACGTCCCGCTCCAGCATCGCCTCGAGTAGCGCCACCGTCCCGGGCCTGACGCCCGAGGCGCCCCGGCCCAGCGACAGGAGCTTGAGCGCCATCATCAGCCGGACGGTGGCCCGGTCCATCGGCTCGCCCACGCCCGCGCAGTGGGAGAGGATCAGGTTGCGCTGAAGCGTCTCGGTGTCCTCGGCCGCGATCCGCACGGAGGCGAGCTTGCCGAAGCCGGTGTTGACCCCATAGACCGCCGCCGCGCCGCGCGCCGCCTCCTCGACCCGGCGGGCCGAGGTGGCGATCAGGGGCGCCGCAGAGGGGTCGAGTCGGGCCGGCAGCCCCTCGCGCCAGAGCCGCTCGAGGTCGGGCAGCGCGGCTTCGCCCGGGCGCAGGATCAGCACGGCACGCCCCCCACGATCCGCCCGTGCAGGAGGGGCTGGCCCATCCGGTAGGGCAGCTCGGCCGGCTCCTCGGCGTCCCAGATCGCAAGGTCGGCCCGCAGGCCCGGCGCCACCGCTCCGCGATCCGACAGGCCCAGCGCCCGCGCCGCGTGACAGGTCGCGCCCGCCAGCGCCTCCTCGGCCGACAGGCCCCAGAGCGTGCAGGCCATCGTCATGGCCAGCCGCAGCGAGGCCAGCGGCGAGGAGCCGGGGTTGCAGTCGGTCGCCACCGCCATCGGCACGCCGCGGGCGCGGAACGCCTCGACCGGCGGGGCCTTGGTCTCGCGCAGCGTGAAGGCCGCGCCGGGCAGGAGGACCGCCACCGTGCCCGCCCGCGCCATCGCCTCGGCATCCTCCTCGGTGGCATGTTCCAGATGGTCCGCAGACAGCGCCCCGTGCGCCGCCGCCAGCCGCGCCCCCCCGGTATGCGACAGCTGCTCGGCATGGAGCTTGACCGGCAGTCCCAGCGCCCGCGCCTCGGCGAACAGGCGGGCGATCTCGGCCGGGCCGAAGGCGATCCCTTCGCAGAAGCCGTCCACCGCGTCGGCCAGCCCCTCGGCATGGGCCGCGCGCAGGGCGGGAACGGCGATCTCGGCGATGTAGTCCATGGGGCGATGAGCATGGGTGGGCGGCACGGCATGGGCGCCGAGAAAGGTCGTCCGCACCGTCACGGTCCGTTCCCTTTCCAGCCGCCGCGCCGCGCGCAGCATGCGCAGCTCCGTCTCGCGATCGAGCCCGTAGCCCGACTTCACCTCCACCGTCGCCACCCCGTCGGCCAGCAGCGCATCGAGCCGGCGCAGAGCAGAGGCCACAAGCGCGTCTTCGTCGGCGGCCCGGGTGGCGGCGACGGTGGACAGGATGCCGCCACCCCGCCGGGCGATGGCAGCGTAATCGTCGCCGCGCAGCCGCGCCTCCCACTCGGCCGCGCGATGGCCGCCGTGGACCAGATGCGTGTGACAGTCGATCAGGGCCGGTGTGACCAGTCGTCCGTGAACGGGCCGGCGCTCGAGGTGCGCGAAGGCCTCCGGCAGGTCTTCCTGCCGACCGCTCCAGCCGATCCTGCCGTCCGCCACCACCACCGCCGCATCGGGGAGAAGGGGCTCCGCCTCCGGTACCATGGCGGCCAGACGGCATCCGACGATGACGAACGACTGCTCCACGTCCATCCGGGGTCCTCGCATTCTGCGTTATGTCTATACATATCGAGCAGGGTTGTCTATGCTGCCCTGCATGGATGCTTCGCCCTCCTTCACCCTTCGCGCCCGGACAGCCCTTCTGCCATCGGGATGGGCCAACGACGTCGTCCTGCAGGTGGAGCGGGGACGGATCGTGGACGTCCGGCCTGCAGACGACCGGGCAGAGAGGGGCCGCGCCGTCGGCATCCTCCTGCCTGCGCCTGCCAACCTGCACTCCCACAGCTTCCAGAGGGCCATGGCCGGCCTGTCCGAACGCCGCAGCCCCGGGGCCGTGGACAGCTTCTGGAGCTGGCGGGATCTCATGTTCCGCTTCCTCGACCGGCTGGGACCCGAGGAGGTGGAGGCGATCGCCGCGCTTGCCTTCATGGAGATGCTGGAAGCGGGCTGGGCCTGCGTGGCCGAGTTCCACTATCTCCACCATGCTCCGGGCGGCACACCCTACGACGATCCGGCGGAGATGATGAGCCGGATCGCGGCCGCGGCCGAGAGGACGGGAATCGGGCTCACGCTGCTGCCGGTCCACTACCGGTTCGGAGGCCTCGACCGCCGCGGTCTCGGGCCGGGCCAGATCCGCTTCGGCACCGACTCCGAAGGCTTCGCACGGCTCGTCTCCGCCGCGCAGGCGGTGGTCCGCGACCTGCCCGAGGATTCCGTTCTGGGCGTCGCGCCGCACTCGCTCCGGGCCGTATCGGCGGAGGGGCTGAAGGACCTTCTGAGCCTGGGGATCGCGCCCGTCCACATGCACCTGGCCGAGACCGTGGGCGAGGTGGAGGAGGTGGTGGCGGCCACGGGCGCACGGCCGATCGGGTGGCTTCTCGAGCAGGCCCCGGTCGGACCGGACTGGTGCCTGGTCCACTGCACGCAAGCCCTGCCGGAGGAGACGCTTGCCCTGGCCGCAACGGGTGCCGTGATCGGGCTGTGTCCTCTCACGGAGGCCAATCTGGGCGATGGGATCTTCGACGCGGTCCGCCTTGCCGCCGCGGACGGACGGTTCGGCCTGGGATCGGATTCGTGCATCCGCATCTCGCTGGCCGAGGAGATGCGGATGCTGGAGACGTCCCAGCGCCTGCGGGACCGAAGCCGTGCCGCGCTGGCCACCGCCAGCCGGTCCACGGGCCGGCGCCTGTGGGAGGAGGCCGCGCGCGGCGGCGCGCAGGCGGCTGGCCGGCATTCGGGAGCACTTGCGCCGGGGCTCTGGGCCGACCTCGTGGTCCTGGACGACGAACACCCGGATCTGGCGGGTCTCGAGGGCGACACGATCCTGGACAGCTTCGCCATGGCCGGGGGGTGCGGCATGGTCGCGGACCTGTGGTCGGCAGGCCGCCATGTCGTGACGGGCGGGCGCCATGTGCGGCGGGAGGCGATCCTGCGGACCTATCGCGCGGTCGCGGGCAGAATGCGGGCAGCGCTCTGATGAGGGAGGCGCTCCGCTCTCTGGGCTGGCGGGACGTGGCCGAGATCGCGCGCGCGCGCATCCTCGCGCGCGACTGGGCGGCCGGCGGGGCGATCCCGACCGAGGCGGCTCTCGCGCGCGAGTTCGGCGTGTCGCGGGCGACAGTCAACCGGGCGCTGCGCGCGCTGGCCGAGGAAGGGTTGATCGACCGGCGCCGGCGCGCCGGCAGCCGCGTGACCGCCCGTCCGACGCGCCGCGCGACCTTTGCCCTGCCGCTCGTGCGGGACGAGGTATCGGCCTCCGGCGCGGTCTATGGCTACCGACTGCTCGACCGCGAGCTGTGCCCTCCGCCGGCCGAGGTAGCCTTGCGGCTGGGGCTCAGGGCTGTGCCGCTCGTGCTGCGGCTGGAGGCGCTGCACCTGGCCGACGGACGACCCTGGGCGCACGAGGACCGCTGGATCAACCCCGCCGCCGCGCCGGGAGTGGAGGATGTGGACTTCGCCGCCGTCAGCGCCAACGAATGGCTGGTGACCCATGTTCCCTTCACCACCGCCGAGGTGACCCTGTCGGCCGAGGCCGCGGAGGGCCGGACGGCCGATGCGCTGGGCTGCGAACCGGGCGCCGCCATCCTTGTCCTCGACCGCGTCACGCGGCTCGGCGCGACGGGGGTGACGGCCGTGCGTCTCGGCCATGCGCCCGGCTATCGGCTCGTCAGCCGGCCGTGACGGTCAGCGCAGGCCCGTCGCCGCGATCTCGCGCGCCAGAAGCACGGTAGCCTGCGCCCGCGCTGCGGCGATGGCATTGACGCCACCCTCGGGGGGAAGCGGCACCGCCACGCGGAACGCGCGCGAGCGGTCCCGACCGGACCCGTCGCGGGCCGCGACAAAGGTCTGGCCGCGCAGGACGTACTCGCCCCGGACCAGATCGGCCACCGCCTCGGCCAGGCGCACGTCCACCTGCGCTTCGGGCGGGGTGTCGAAGGGCCAGCGGGCGGGGGCCACCGTGGCGCCGGTCAGTTCGGCCAGCGCCTGGGTCAGGTCCAGGGTGAAGGCGCGCGATGGCCGGTCGGCCCAGCGCGTTCCGGCCAAGGGTGCGATGGCGCCGCCTTCGCCCTGCACGAAGACGGCATCCTCGTTGGCGTATTCGGGCAGCGAGACCTCGAGCACCTCGACCGAGGCGAAGGCCGAGGGGATGCGCTCGCCCGCCGCCAGAACGGGGACCGCGGTGCGGAGCGGCGGTGTGCCGCAGCCGGCGAGAAGGAGGCCCAGGGCGGCCGCGAGACCAAGGCGGAGCGTCATGTCACCTCCCGAAGATGAGCGAATTGGGGTTGCGCTCGATGGCGCGGGCCAGATCGGCGACCGCGCGGGCGGCGGCGCCGACCTCGCCGATGGCGATCTGGGCCTCGCGCACGATGCCGGCGGTGCCCGTCAGGCCCTCGATGGCCAGGCCGGCCTGATCCAGAAGGCCGCCCGTGCGGCCGATCAGGGCGGGCAGGCTGTCGGCCGCCGCCCGGAGGGACGCCAGCGCCGCATTGGCATTGGCGATCACCCCTCCTTCGCGGGCCTCGCGCAGCAGGGCTTCCGCTTCGCTCAGGGCGGCCGAGAGATCGCCGGGCAGCGCCTGGGCGGCCGGAGAGCCCACGAGCGCGTTGGCCGCAGCCGCCAGCGCGCGGACCTCCTCGGCCACCTCCTCGAGGGGCAGCGCGTCGGCGCGCGCGGCGAGGCTGTCAAGCCGGGCGACGATGCCGGGCAGGCCCTGCGCCGCCGTCTCGATGGATGCTGCCGCCGCCTGGGCGGAGGCGAGCGTGGCGTTGGCATTCGCCACGAGTCCCCCTTCCCGCACCTCGCGCAGCAGGGCCTCCGCTTCGCTCAGGGCAGCCGAGAGATCGCCGGGCAGCGCCTGGGCGGCCGGAGAGCCCACGAGCGCGTTGGCCGCAGCCGCCAGCGCGCGGACCTCCTCGGCCACCTCCTCGAGGGGCAGCGCGTCGGCGCGCGCGGCGAGGCTGTCAAGCCGGGCGACGATGCCGGGCAGGCCCTGCGCCGCCGTCTCGATGGATGCTGCCGCCGCCTGGGCGGAGGCGAGCGTGGCGTTGGCATTCGCCACGAGTCCCCCTTCCCGCACCTCGCGCAGCAGGGCCTCCGCTTCGCTCAGGGCAGCCGAGAGATCGCCGGGCAGCGCCTGGGCGGCCGGAGAGCCCACGAGCGCGTTGGCCGCAGCCGCCAGCGCGCGGACCTCCTCGGCCACCTCCTCGAGGGGCAGCGCGTCGGCGCGCGCGGCGAGGCTGTCGAGCCGGGCGACGATGCCCGGCAGGCCCTCGGCCGCCGACCGGACCGAGGCTGCAGCGGCCTCGGCCGAAGCCAGTGTGGCATCGAGCCGCGCGGCCAGCGCGGCGGCATCCACCTGATCCAGCGACGCACGCAGGTCGGCCAGACCGGCGCGCGCTTCGGCCACGGCAGCCTCGGCTTCGGCACCGATGCCGGCCAGACGCTGGGGGAAGTCCTGAACCCCCGGCTGCGCCAGCAGCGCGCGCGCATCCCGGGCCACGCCCGTCAGTTCGGCCAGCAGGGTCTCGGGGTCGAGCGCCTCCACCCGCGCGGCGACGCCCGACAGGCGCGAGACCAGATCCGGCAGACCGTCCGAGGCCACGGCGATGCGGTCTGCTGCCGTCGCGGCCGAGTCGAGTGCGGCAGCCAGGCGGCCCGCGGCATCGACCTCCTCCAGCCGGAGCAGAAGCGCCCGCAGGTCGGCGGTGGCGCCCTCCACCTCGGCCAGGGCCCGCGACAGGTCGGCGGGGAGCGCCTGGGTCGCAGGAGCGGCGGTGATCGTGCGCATGTCGGCCAGGACGCCCCGCAGATCGCCGGGAATGGCCTGCGTCTCGGCTGAGCCCACGAGGCGGGAGGCGTTGTCGAGAAAGCCCACCGCCGAGGCCAGCAGTTGCTCGATGGGCAGCGCGTCGATCCGCGCCAGGGTGCTCTGCGCACTCGCGGCCACGTCGGTCACGTCGGGGTCCGTCGTGGGCAGGAGGGGATAGGGCTGAGCCTCGGGATCGAGGCGGGCCGGCGGCGCGTCGGCCACATCCACAAGCTGGATCTTCAGACCCCCCGTCAGGATGTTTCCGGTGGCGAGTCGGGCGCGGAGGCCCTCGGCCACGCGCTCGGCGAACCAGGCCAGCGCCTCGTCCTCCGTGCCGCTCAGCCCGAAGCGGCTGGGACGGATCGACAGGACCGCCTGAACGCGGACGCGTGCATCGCCGAACCGCTCGGCGTCCACGACACCGGAGACTCCCGTGACCTCGCCCACGCGCAATCCCTCGAGTTCGACCGGGGCCCCGGCGGCGAGACCCGTCCCCGACCCCTCGAATTCGGCCATCAGCGTGAGGGTGGGACCCTGCGGCTCGGCGAAGATGGAGGCGCGTGCCGCGGCTTCGTCCCAGTGCACGAAGAACACCGCGCCATCCTCGACCGGCTCGCCCGAGGCCACAAAGGTGTCGAAGGTGAGGCCGCCGACGATCAGCGAGGAAAGCGAGGCGAAGTTGACCTCCGCCCCTGCCGCACCCAGCGACAGGGTGAAGCCCGAGGCATCCCAGAACCGCGTGAACGGGGTCACCAGCCGGTCGTAGGGCGCATAGACCACCGCATCGGCCTCGACCGAGAGCCCGTCCTCGGCCACGCGCGGATCGCCGACGCGGCCCACCTCTACGCCCTTGTAGAGAAGGGGCACCGCGGCCGTCAGAAGACCCTCGGTCGCCCGCAGCGTCAGCCGCAGGCCCTGCTGGCCCGCCGAGAGCAGCGGCTGGGTCGCCTGTCCCTGGTAGAGGTCCAGCGGCTCGCCGGGCACGTCGTCCCAGACGCCCTCGATGAACACGCCCGACAGGACCGTCTCGATCCCCGAGATCCCCTGGGTGGAGATGACGGGGCGGACCACCCAGAACTGGGCATCCTCGTCCACATAGGGCGCCACTTCGGGGTCGAGCCGCACGGAGACGAGGACTTGGCCCAGCCCCTCGGTGAACTGGACCCGCTCGACCAGACCCACCGTGACGTCCCGGAACCGCAGCTCCGTCTCGCGCGGGGTGACGCCCGCGGCCGAGTCGAAGGCGATCTGGATCACGGGACCGGCGCTGCGGAAGTTCTGCCAGGCCAGACCCAGTGCGATCAGGAGGGCGGCGAGCGGCACGAGCCACACGACCGAGACGCGATCCCAGATGCTGCGCCGCATCGAGGTCACGGGGATCGGAGGGGGGTCAGGCTCGCTCATGCCGCGGGGCGACCACCCGAGGGCCGGGGCGCCGTCTCGCGCAGCGCCTCGCGTTCGATGCCGTCCCAGATCAGACGCGGGTCGAAGGCTTGGGCAGACAGCATCGTGAAGATCACCGACAGGGCAAAGGCGAGCGCCGCAGGTCCGGGATTGATGGACGCGACCACGTTGAGTTGCACGAGCGAGACCAGGATCGCAACCACGAACACGTCGATCATGGACCAGCGCCCGATGTAATCCACGATCTCGTAGAGGCGCATCCGCAGGCTCGCCGAGACGCGGGACGCGCGACTGACGGACAGCGCCAGAAAGGCGATGGCGAGGAACTTGGCGATCGGGATGCCCACGGAGGCGACGATGACGATGAGCGCCACGCCGGCGCTGCCCGATATCCACAACTGGATGGCGCCCCCGACAATGGTGGCCTCCTCGGTGACAAAGAGCGTCCGCGTCAGCAGCATCGGCCAGACGAGCGAGGGGATGTAGGCCATGAGGCCCGCGACCCACCAGGCCCAGACCCGCGAGAGCGACCGCGGGTCGCGCGACACGAGGCGCGCCCCGCAGCGGCCGCACAGCGTGGCTCCGGCCGGCCAGACGCGGGTGCAGCGGCGGCAGGCGACGAGGCCCGCCTCGCGCGCCGTCAGGGCCGCCAGCGGCGTCAGCGTCGCTCGAGGCTCTTCCACACCGACCACCGGCATACCAGCCGGTCCTGCGCGATCGTCACCACGACAAGAGCCGCGAACATCCAGAAGGCGGGACCCAGGGACACCGTGGCCAGATCGGCGATCTTGACCAGGCTGACGGCACAGCCCAGCGCGAAGATCTCCGCCATGGACCACGGCCTCATGGCCTCGGCGAGACGGAAGGCCGCGGGCGCGTGGCGGGCGGGGGGACGATCAAAGACCACGGGAACGAGCGTGTAGAGGATCAGGGCTGCCCGCGCCAGCGGCAGAAGCACGATCGCTGCCACGACCGCAAACGAGACGAGGAGCATCGGCCCGCCGGTGAAGCTGGTGGCGACCTCCCACAGCGTCGCCTCGCGGCTCAGGCCGCGGATGTCGATGCGCAGGAACGGAAACCACAGGGCTCCCATCACCAGAACTGTCGCGGCGAGCGCGAAGGAGATGATCGCCATGCCGGCATGGCGGCGCGGCGAGATGAGGACGGTGTGGCAGCGGCCGCACAACGCGCGGCTGCCGGGGCGGATCTCGGCCGACCGGTAGAGGGCGTCGCATTCGGGGCAGGCGATCAGGGTCTCCAGCCTCCGGTCGTCCCTCGGAACTCCCCCGACGATGCGGTCCATGGCTCTCTCCTCCGCCGGACGAGACTTACGCCTCTCCGGATGGCCCGTCCAACGCCGCGGCACCGGGGCGGCCTGCAGCGGCGGGACGCCGCCGGGGTCCGAACCCTGCCGCCAGGGCGAGAGCGAGGCCGCCGAGCACCGCGATGGTTCCGGCGGCGCTGACCGAGGCCGGCGCGCCCAGCCAGAGCGGCCCGTAGCCGCCGAGGATCGTGCCTCCGGCCGCGCAGCCGGCGGCCAAGAGGAGCGACAGGCGCAGCTGGGTCTCGAAGCGGTCCGTGAGGAGCCGTGCCGCGGCTGGCGGCACGGTGAGCATCGCAATGACGACGATGGCGCCCACGGCCTGGAACGCCGCCACCGCCGCGGTCGCCGTGGCCGCAACGAGGGCCAGGCCCGTCAGGGCCGGCCGCTGGCCGGTGACGCGCGCGTGATCCTCGTCGAAGGTGGAGGCGAACAGCGGACGCCGGAGAAGCCACAGGACCGACGCCACGCCGAGAAGGGTCGCGGCCAGGACGCCGATCTGCGGCGGAAGGCCCCGAAGCGCCGCCCCGTCGAGCAGCGAGGACCAGCCCGTGGCATCCAGCCAGACGAGGGATTCGAGATTGCCCATCAGCGCGTGCTCCACGTCCAGATGGACCCGGGCAGCTCCCGAGAGCTCCAGAAGCAGCACGCCCAGCGCGAAGAGCGTGGTAAAGGCCGCGCCCATGGCGGTGCCCGGATCGACCCGGCCCCGGCGTCGGATCGCCTCGACCAGCCCGACCGCGACCAGGGCCGCCGCCAGGGCGCCGAGGGCGAGCGGCACCGGGCTCAGCGTCCCCGTCAGGACAAAGGCCACCACGAGCCCGGGCAGGACCGAATGGGCCACGGCATCGCCCAGCATGGCCTGCCGCCGCAGCAGCAGCCAGTTGCCCGGCAGCGCGCAGGCCAGCGCGGCCAGCACGGCCGCCGTCAGGGGCGGTAGCGTCAGGATGACGAACTCGGCCCCCATCCTAGCTGCGCCCCTGCCGGAGAGCCTCGAGCGTCTCGGCCGGCAGGACAGCGCCCAGGGGCGTGCGGCCGTCGTCGCGCTCGAGCAGCGGCGATCGGGGCTCCTTCAGGCGCAGGCGTGTCCAGAGCGCCCCCTCGGCCGCGTCGATCAGGGGACGGCGATCGGGTCGGCGGCGGGCGGTCGGCCCGCGCAGGAGCAGCGACAGCCCGGCCAGGAGGGCGGCGCAGAGAACCACGAGGGGACCCGCAGGCAGGCCGGGTGCGGCAGCGGACAGGGCCGCGCCGACCCAACCGGCAGCCCCGCCCAGGACGGCCGCAAGCGCCATCATCGGCCCCGCCCGCCGCGTCCAGGCCCGCGCCGCCAGCGCGGGCAGGATGAGAAGGGCAACGACGAGGACGACGCCCACCAGCCGGATGCCGGCGATCACCACCAGCAGGACGAGGAGCATCGCCATCCGGTCGAGCAGGCGGACCGGCAGGCCGGAGGCGGCGGCATGACCCTCGTCGAAGGCGAGCAGGGCCAGGGGGCGCCGGAGAAGCGCGACCGCCGCCAGCACCAGGGCTGCCACCGCCGCGACGGCCGCCACGTCCGCGCGCAGCATCCCGGCCGTCGAGCCCACCAGGAAGCCCTCCAGCCCGGCCGGTTCGCCCCAGCGCAGCCCCTGGATCAGGGTGAGCAGCACGAGACCGAGGCCGAAGGCGACCGAGAGGGTCGTCGCGATGGCGGCATCCGCCGGAAGCCGCGTGCGCGCCGCGAGCGCCTCGACGGCGAGAAGGGCGAGGCCGGCCGTGAGCGCCGCCCCCGCCATGAGGCCCGGCAACCACCGTCCGCTGCCCCCGAGGCCCGCCATCAGGAGAAAGGCCGCCGCCAGGCCCGGCAGGGCCGCATGGGCCATGGCGTCCGACACGAGGGCCCGGCGGCGCAGCACCATGACGCTGCCTGCCGCCCCGGCCGCAAGGCCCAGGAGCGCCGCCCCCAGCACGACGCTGGCCGCGTTGTGACCGGCCTGGAGCACGATCGCCTGAAGAAGCGCCGTCATCCGTCCAGACCGGCGAGGGCGAGCGGGTCGAGCCGCCCGCCATAGGTCGCCTGAAGGGTCCGCGCCGTCAGCGCGAGCGCCACCGGCCCCTCGGCCAGCACGCGCCGGTTGAGCAGGACCGCCCGGTCGAAGCGGCGCAGGACGGTGCCGAGGTCGTGGTGAACGGCGACGACGGTGCGACCTTCGTCGCGCAGCTCGCGGAGAACCCGGAGGATGGACTCCTCGCTCGCTGCGTCCACACCGGCCAGGGGTTCGTCCAGAAGGAACAGGTCCGCCCCCTGCGCGAGGGCACGCGCGAGGAACACCCGTTGCTGCTGACCGCCGGACAGGGCGCCGATCGGACGGTCCGCCAGCGGCAGAAGCCCCACCCGGTCGAGGGCGGCGCGGGCGCGGTCGCGATGGCGGGGGCGGACCCGTCCCAGCAGGCCCAGCTCGCGCTGAAGTCCCATCAGCGCCACATCCTCGATGGTGGCGGGGAAGTCCCAGTCCACGCTCGCCCGCTGCGGGACATAGGCGACGCGGCCGCGCATCCGGTCCAGATCCCCGCCCCAGAAGAACGCCCGGCCCGCCTCCGGGCGCAGAAGGCCCAGCGCGGCGCGCAGCAGGGTGGACTTGCCGGCCCCGTTCGGCCCGAGGATCGCGGTCATCGTTCCCGGCGGCACCGTCAGGTCCGCGCCGAGCAGGACGGGCTGCCCGCCATAGCCAGCCGTCAGGCCGCGCAGCGCCAGCGGGCTGTCGCGCAGATCGACCTCGGGAAAGGCGCCGGGCGCGTTCACGACCCGAGCCGGCCCAGCCGGCCCCGCTCGGGCGCCTCGCCGCCGAGAGCGCGGGCGATGGTGGTGGCGTTGTGGTCGATCATCCCGGGATAGGTTCCCTCGTAGGTGCCTTCGGGGCCCATCGCGTCCGACAGGAGCGTGCCGCCCAGCACCACCTCGTGCCCCCGCGCGGCGGCACCCTCGATCAGCGCGCGCAGGTTGCGGTCGGGAACGGAACTCTCGACGAAGACGGCACCGATGCGCCGCTCGACCAGAAGGGAGACCAGCTCCTCGATGCGGGCGATCCCCGCCTCGGATTCGGTCGAGATGCCCTGGATGCCCTCGACCTCCCAGCCATGCGCACGGCCCCAGTAGCGGAAGGCGTCATGGGCGGTCACGAGGATGCGCGACTCCTCGGGCACGGTGGCGAGCACCTCGTCGGCATAGTCGCGCAGCGCGGCCAGCTCCTCCTGCCAGGCGGGCAGGGCCCCGGCGGCCGGGAGACCCGCCTCCTCCAGCGCGGCCGCGATCGCGACGGATGCCTCGGACCAGAGGGCGGGATCGAGCCAGACATGGGGATCGGGGCGGCCGTAATCCTCGTCCTCGAGAAGCCAGTCGGCGGGGATCGCCTCGGCCACCGCCACCACCGGGCGGCGCGCGGCCAGATCCGTGAGAAGCCGCTCCATCTGCGCCTCGAGCCCGAGACCGTTCCAGAGGACGAGGTCGGCCCCGAGCAGGGCCGCCAGGTCGGAGCGGGTCTGGCGGAAGGCGTGCGGGTCCGAGCCGGGCGGCATCAGCGCCCGCACCGTCGCACCCTCCCCGCCGAGCGTCCGCGCCGTGTCGGCGATCATGCCGGTGGTGGCGACCACGTTCACGCTTCCGGGGGAGGCGGCTCGGGCGGGCAGGACCGGGCCGAGAGCGAGAAGCCCGAGAACCGTGCGGCGCGACAGGGCCCGAACCATCATGAGATCTCCTCGACCAGCCGCCGGGATATTGCGACTCGTTCTCATCTCGTCAAGGGTATTGCGAACGACTCGCATCTCGGGGGCCCGCCCAGCGGTCGGCGAGGCGGAAGATCCAGGGGTTGGTCGCGATGGACAGAAGCGCGGCCGCCAGCACGAGGTCGTGGGTGCCCGGGGACAGCAATCCGAGCGCGAGGCCCAGCCCGGCGAGGATGAAGGTGAATTCGCCCGCCTGGGCGAGGCTTGCGGCGATGGTCAGGCCGGTGACGCGATCCTGTCCGAAGGCGGCGGTGATGGCGAGCGCCGCGAGCGACTTGCCGACGATGACGATGCCGAGGAGACCCGCGACCGCCAGCGGGCGCTCGATCAGGACCGCAGGGTTGAACAGCATCCCGACCGACACGAAGAACAGCACCGAGAAGGCATCGCGCAGCGGCAGCGACCGCTCGGCCGCCGTCTGGCCCAGCGGCGAGGCGGCGAGGACCAGCCCCGCCACGAAGGCCCCGAGCGCGAAGGAGGCATCGAACACCGTATAGGCGAGCCATGCGATGCCGAGGGCGATGGCGAGCACGCCGAGCGTGAACAGCTCGCGCGAGCGTTCGTGGGCGATGAGGATGAGGACCCGGGGCAGCAGCCGCGTGCCGAGAACCGCCATGAGCCCGATGAAGGCCGCCACCTTGAGCAGGACGAAGCCCATCTGGGCGGCAAGGCCGGCGGAGCCGCGGGCCTCTGCCCCGGCCGCCAGCAGCGGCAGCAGCACCAGGGCCAGGATCATCACCAGGTCCTCCACCAGCAGCCAGCCGACGGCGAGCCGGCCGGCGGGGCTGCGGATCTGGCGCCGCTCGTCCAGCGCGCGGACCAGGACCACGGTGGAGGCCACCGAGACCGAGAAGCCCATCAGCAGCGCCTCGCCATGGCCGAGGCCCAGCGCCTCTCCCAGCACCCAGCCCAGAAGGGTCGCCACCGCGATCTGCGCCAGCGCGCCCGGCAGGGCGACGGAGCGGACGGCCATCAGGTCGCGCGGGGCGAAGTGCAGCCCCGTGCCGAACATCAGGAGGATGACGCCGATCTCGGCAAGCTGGGGAGCCAGTTCGATGTCGGCGACGAAGCCCGGCGTGTGAGGCCCCACGGCGAGACCCGCGAGGATGTAGCCCAGAAGCGGCGACAGCCGCAGCCGGTTGGCGAGAAGCCCCAGCCCGAAGGCCAGGGCGAACCCCGCCACCAGGGTGTCGATGAGGCTGTGACCGAAGGGCATGGCCGACTCCCGCTCCGGCCGATCAAGACGGCCGCCGGGCAGAAAGGCAAGCGACAGGGCCCGACCGCCGGGCAGAGGACAAGCCGTCCTCCCCCTGCGGGGCCTGAGGGTGCCGCTCCGGGGGCGGCGGGCGCGTTGCGACGCGCGGCGGCCGGGGATCTCCGCCTCCGCGCCGTGGACGAGCACCTGCGCAGCCAAGCGGCCCGGTGGGATGCGGCGGAACCTCGGGCGCGTCCGTGGCGCCCCACCCCTGCAAAGAGCACGGGCGGCCGCCTGATCGTTGCAGGTCCCGCCCCGGTCGTCCGCGCCGCCCCTCCGGTCCGCCGGGACGGAAGGATCGGGCGCGTGGGGGCACCCTGCCACGGAGAGGTTAAGAAAGCGTTACACCACCGCGCGGTGGTGTTGCGCCGCGCTGCAGCGAGGGGGGCGGCGGCGCCGCGGCGAGCGGGGGAGCGCGTGCCGGAGACCACGGGCAGGGCCGCGGGAGCCTCGTGACCGGCCGGGCCGCGGGGACGGGCGCGTCAGGCGGCGCGGGTCCGGGCAAGGAGCGCGTCGATCTCGGCCCGCGACGGCATGGAGGGGGCGGTGCCGGGGCGGGTGACGGAGATGGCGGCGGTGGCGGTGGCGAAGCGCACGGCCTCCTCCGGGCCCATGCCCTCGGAGAGCGCGACGGCGAGACCGCCGTTGAAGGCGTCGCCTGCGCCCGTCGTCTCGACCACCGGACCTGCGTCGAGAGCGGGGACATGGGTGGCGCGGCCCCCCGACAGCAGGAGCGCCCCCTGCCCGCCCAGCGTGACGACGACGTGGCGCGCGCCCATGTCGGACAGGATGCGGGCCGCGCGCTCGGCCGAGGCGGGGTCGGTGACGGGCTGGCCGGTGACGCCCTCGGCCTCGCTCTCGTTGGGGGTGATCCAGTCGCAAAGGGCCACCATCCCCTCGGGCAGGGTCGCGGCGGGGGCGGGGTTGAGCACGGTCGTCACCCCTGCCCCGCGCGCGAGCGCAAGCGCGTGCTGCGCAGCCGGGATCGGCTGTTCGAGCTGGGTCACGAACACGCCCGCGCCGCGGATCAGGTCGGCCCGGGCGTCGATGTCGGCGGGCGCGATGTCGCCGGCCACGCCGGGACAGACGATGATGGCGTTCTGGCCCGTCCCCGCCTCGAGGAAGATGAAGGCAGCGCCCGTGTAGCCCGCGTCGGATTCGATCACGGCGGGCAGGACCCCCGCCTCCTCCCAGGTGCGGCGGGCGAGGTCGCCGAAGGCATCGCGCGCCAGCCGCGTGAGCATGTGCACGCGCCCCCCCGCCCGCGCCGCGGCGACCGCCTGGTTCGAGCCCTTGCCGCCGGGACCGAGGGCGAAAGATTCGCCCAGGATCGTCTCGCCCAGACGGGGCTGGCGCGGGGCGCGATAGGCGGTGTCGGCGACGAACACGCCGAGGACGACGATGGGCTTGGCGGTCACGGGACGGCTCCGGCGAGGATGGGGGATTCAGGCGTCGGGCGGGATCACGCCCTTGCGGAACATGAAGCAGCCGTAGAAGCGCCGCTCGCCCGTCTGGATCACGGCATAGGCGGTGCGCGCCTTGTCGTAGAAGGCAAAGCGCTCGACGCCGACCATGCGTGCCTCGCGCCCGTCGGCGCGGTCGATGACGTGCTGCACCTCCATCTGGACGGGGGGCACCTCCTCGGGATGGCCCACGATCTCCATGCGGCAGGCGAAGTCGTCCACAAAGGTGTCGAGCGGCAGGACGGACAGGATCGCCTCGACGGCCTCGGCCGCGGAGAGGTTCTCCATCTTGAGAAGCTCGCCCAGGACGGTGTCGCGGGCGATCGAATCGGCCGGAAAGTTCGTGTCGGCGATCACGAGCAGGTCGCCGTGGCCCATCGCGCGCAGGGCATAGAGCACGTCCGCGTTGAGCCGGTTGTCGATCCCCTTGAGCATGGAGGCATTCCCTTTCGGTCAGTTGATCCGCTCGCCCGTGGCGGCGTCGAAGAGATGCGCGCGGGAGGGGTCGGCGCGCAGCGGCACGCGGTCGCCGGGCCGGACCGAGAGCCGGTCGCGCGAGACGGCGACGATCTCGTGCCCGCCGGCCTCGGCGACGAGGTGGGTTTCGGAGCCCGTGGGCTCGACCACGCGGACCTCGGCCTCCCAGCCGTCGCGGCCGGGCTCGGGGGGGCCGATCTCGATATGCTCGGGGCGCAGGCCGACGATGACGGGCCGCCCCTCGGGGGCGCCGCGGGCGGGGATGCGCAGCGCGCCGGCCGCAACCGCGCCGCCCGCGCCGGTGCCCTGGAGGAGGTTCATGGACGGGCTGCCGATGAAGCCCGCGACAAAGGTGTTGGCGGGGCGGTCGTAGAGGTCGAGGGGCGCGCCCGCCTGGACGATGCGGCCGTCGCGCATGACCACGATCGTGTCGGCCATGGTCATCGCCTCGATCTGGTCGTGGGTGACATAGACCGTGGTGGTGCGCAGGCGCTGGTGCAGCGCGCGGATCTCGGTGCGCATCTGGACACGCAGCTTGGCGTCGAGGTTCGACAGCGGCTCGTCGAACAGGAACACCGCCGGGTCGCGGACGATGGCGCGGCCCATGGCGACGCGCTGGCGCTGGCCGCCCGAGAGCGCGCGGGGATAGCGGTCGAGATAGGGTCTGAGCCCGAGGATGTCGGCCGCGCGGGCCACACGCTCGGCGATCTCGGCCTTGGGCATGCCGCGCATGCGGAGCGCGAAGCCCATGTTGGCCGCGACCGTCTTGTGCGGGTAGAGCGCGTAGTTCTGGAACACCATGGCGATGTCGCGCTCCGACGGCGGCAGGTTGTTGACCACGCGCCCCCCGATGCGGATCGTGCCGGCCGTCACCCCCTCCAGCCCCGCGATCATCCGCAGGAGCGTGGACTTGCCGCAGCCCGAGGGGCCGACAAGGACGACGAACTGGCCGTCGGGGATGTCGAGCGAGACGCCATGGATGACCTCGAGCCCGCCATAGGCCTTGCGCAGGTCGCGGATCGCCACGTCGGCCATGCCTGTCCCCCCTCCCCTGCCCGATCTGGTAGCGGCTCGGGGCGGGTCTGTCCACGGCCCGGCCATCTGGCATGTCAGATCGCTTGACTTTGGGGACGCCCCACGGGACGAAGGATGCAGCGGGCGCGTCGGCCCTCCGCCCGAGACCCCGGAACGGGGCCGGCGGGGGCCAGCAGGCGACGGGCCCCGTCAGGGGGAGGACAAGGATGAAGCCGCATCTGTTCGATCTGGCCGTTCGCGCGGCCATCAGCCGGCGCAAGCTGCTCGGCGGGGCTGCGGGCCTCGGGGCGCTGGCTGCCATGGGGGGCCTCGGCTCTCCCGCCAGGGCGCAGGAGGACCTGCGCGCCCAGATCCTGCGCATTCCCGGCGTGGGCATGGGCAGCCCCACCGACCAGCACTGGCAGCAGGTGGGCGAGCTGTGCCTGGGCGGCACGCGCGAGACCGTCGAGGAGGGCGAGTTCGCGGGCGTCGAGCTGACCTTCATGGGGCTCAACAACCAGAACCTGCACAACTTCCTGTTCCGCGGCTTCCTGGCGCCGTGGGAGCGCTACACGGGCGCCCGGATCAGCTGGATCGACCTGGCGCAGGCCGATTACAACGCGCGGCTGCAGCAGTCGATCGCCACGGGCACCGTCGATTTCGACATCCTGGAGATGGGCGCGCCCTTCGAGGGCGACACGGCCGGGCGCGGCCTTCTGGACGAGATGCCCGACTGGGTGCGCAGCCTGATCGACATGGACGATTACGTGGACTACCTCAAGGCGCCGGTGGGCACCTGGGACGGCAAGACCTACCGCGTCTCGATCGACGGCGACTGCCACACGCTGGCCTTCCGGACGGACTACTTCACCGATCCGGCCATCGTGGAGGCCACGGGCTTTTCCGCCCCGCCGCGCACCTGGCAGGAGATCAACGAGTTCACCCGCCGCGTCGTGGGCCAGCGCGACCCGCTGACCGGGCTGGCCGCGCACGGCTTCCTCGACCCGCTGAAGGGCTGGGGCGGCTTCGGGTTCTACTTCCTCGAGGATCGCGCGGCGCCCTATGTCAAGCGTCCCGGCGATCCGGTCTGGCTGTTCGACCCCGAGGACATGCGCCCGCTGATCACCGAGCCGGGCTGGGTGCAGGCGATCCAGGACGTGATGGACCTGATCGCGGCGGGGGTCTATCCGGCCGACCAGATCAACGCCGACCCCGGCACCACCGCCTTCCAGCAGTTCCTGGCCGGAACGGGCTCGATGCTGACCTGGTGGGGGGATGTGGGCTCCTCGGCGCGGACCTCGGACACGTCGGTGGTGGGCGACGTGGTGGGCTTCGGGATCAACCCGGCCTCGGACCGCGTCTGGAACCGCCAGACCGGCGAGTGGGAGACGCCCGAGGGCGGCAACGAGGCGCCGAACATGGCCTATATCGGCTGGGGCATCTACGTCACCACGCGGGCGGCCCAGGACGAGCGCAAGCGCAAGGCCGCCTGGTCGGCCGCGGCCCATCTGGGCGGGCGCGACATCAGCCTGTGGATGGCGGCCTATCCCTCGGGCTTCCAGCCCTATCGCAACAGCCACTTCAACTACGAGGAATGGGAGGCGGCGGGCTACGACCGCGCCTTCGTCGAGGACTACCTCGGGTCCAACCTCGACAGCTACAACCATCCCAACGCCGCCATCGAGCCGCGCATCCCCGGCATCTTCCAGTACTACTCGGTCGCCGAGGACGAGCTGGCCAAGGGCTATGCCGGGCAATACGCGAGCGCGCAGGAGACGGCCGAGGCGATCGCCGCCGCCTGGGAGGCGATCACCGACCAGATCGGGCGCGAAAGCCAGATCGCGCTCTATCGCGCCTCGCTGGGGATGAGCTGAGGAGAGCCTAGCCCTCTCCGGCGACGAAGCGGCCTGCGGCGTCCGCGGCGGCGGCGCAGGCCGGGGCCAGCCCCTGCCCCGCCGCGAGGCACGCAGCCAGCGTGCCGCAGAAGGCGTCGCCTGCCCCGTGCGCGCTGTGCACCGTCACCGGCCGGGCGGGAATCGCGTGGTCCCGCCCGTCCGTGTCATGGAGCACGAGCCCCTCGGCCCCCCGCGTGACGATCACGGCACGCGTCGGCGTGCGCAGGGCGGCGGCCCCTTGCGGGGCGATCTGCGCGGCCTCGAGCCGGTTGAGGATCAGCACGTCCGTGTCGGCGAGCAGGTCGGGCGGCAGGGTGCGCGCGGGGGCGGCGTTGAGGAGCACGCGGGCGCCCGCTGCGCGGGCGGCGCGGGCGGCAGCGCGGTTCACGCCCTCCGGCACCTCGTTCTGGAGAAGGAGGACCGGAGCCCGCCAGAGCGAGGCCCAGCGCCGGGCAAGGCCGTCCGCGGGGATGCGGGCATTGGCTCCCGAGACGACCACGGCGCCGTATTCGCCCCCCGCGACGAGGATCGCGACGCTCATGCCGCTGGCCGTCTCGGGGTCGGTCTCGAGGCAGGAGAGGTCCACCGCGTGGGCGGCGAGATGGGCGCGCAGGCGCTCGCCGAAGGCGTCGGCGCCGATCCGGCCGCCCATGGCGACGCGCGCGCCTGCCCGCGCCGCCGCGGCGGCCTGGTTCAGGCCCTTGCCGCCGGGGCGCTGGTCCCAGGTCCCGCCCGGCAGCGTCTCGTCCAGATGGGGCAGGCGCGGGGCGGTCACGACGATGTCGAGGTGGAGCGAGCCCACCACCGCCACGTCCGGGCGCATCAGCCGGCCCCGAAGAGCGCGGCCTGGGCGCGGCCGAGGGCGGCCAGCGCGTCGCCCCGGGCGACGGCCTCGGCATGGAGGGGGTCGGCCTTGAGGCGGTCGAGCGCCCGGGTCAGCGCCTCGGCCGCGGCGATGTTGAGCGCGGTCTCCCGCACCGGGTCGAGGCCCGCGGCGTCGGGGAAGGTGTCGAAGTAGAGCGGGCCCCGGTAGCCGATCCGGTCGAGCGCGAGGAGCAGGTCGAGGATCTGGAGCGGGTGAACGCTGCCCGTGACGAGCCCGTCGTCGCGCCGCCCGTAGCCGTCGTTGAGATGCACGCCCAGAAGCCGCGAGCGGCGCGCGATCAGGGTGGCGGCCTCGGCCGGGGTCTCGCCGGCATAGAGCGCGTGGGCGACGTCGAGCGTGACGCCGAGATTGGGCGCGCCCACCTCGGCGACGAGCAGGAGCGCGGTGGCCGAATCGCGCAGCAGCGCGCGGGCGCGCGGCTCGTCGGGCTTGGGCTCGAGGGCGATGGCGGCCTCGGGGGCGTGGGCGGCGATCCGGGCGAGCGAGTCGGCCAAGGCGTCCCAGGCGCGGCCATAATCGGTGGCAAGCGGGTATTCGAACCCGTCCTGGCCGGGCCAGATCGTCAGGAGGCTGCCCCCCGCGGCCAGGAGCGCATCGAGGCCGCGGCGGGTGAGGTCCACCGCGCGGGCGCGCAAGGCAGGGTCGGGATGGGCGAGCGCGCCGCCGCGGAAGGCGGGATCGGCCCCGTAGCGCATGGCGAAGCCGTTGAGCCCGAGGCCGTGACCGGCGAGCTGCGCGGCGACGTCGCCCGGCGCGAGTCCGTCGAGATGGTCGGGGAAGTTGAGGTCCACGGCCGAGAGGCCCGGCACGGTCGCGGCGCGGGCCAGAAGCTCGGCCGTGCCGATCCGGTTGCGGCCGGGAAAGGCGCGCGCGGCATCGGCGCGGAAGGCGTTGAGCCGCGTGGCATAGGCGTGGCGGTATCCGTCCCGGCGCATCGGTCCTTCTCCCTGCGAGCCGGCCTAGCCTGCCGGGCGCACGAACGGAAGGGGGCAGGCCACAGTGGCAGCAAAGACGCTTCCCCCCGGCCGCGCGGGCCACTAGCATGCCAGCATGAACGCGGGGGGCGACCTTCTTCATGTGGTGACGAGCGACGAGCCGGCGCGGGGCCGGGCGGCGCTGGGCCGCGCGCTGATCTGGGGGTCGGCGGCGCTGCTGGCGGCGGTCGCGCTGGCGCAGGCGGGGCAGCACTGGGGGTGGTGGGACCTCGGCCTGACCACCTGGCGGCCGACGCTCTATGCCTATCTGACCTGGGCGGTCGCGCTCTGCTGGGGGCAGGTGCTGATCCGGGGCGAGGCCGGGCGGCGGGCGCTGTTCGTGCTGCCGGCGGTGCTGTTCGTCGTCTCGCTGACGGTGTTTCCGCTGCTGTTCGGGGTGCTGATCGCGCTGTCGGACTGGAACCTGTCCTCGCCCACGGGGCGGCGGTTCAACGGGCTGGACAACATCCGGCGGATGTGGACGGACCCCTTCTACTGGAACGCGCTGCGCAACATGGTCTGGTACAGCCTGGCCATCGTGGTGGAATACGCGATCGCCTTCGGCCTGGCGCTGCTGCTGCATGCCGAGATCCGGGCGCGGCGGTTCTTTCGCGTGGCGTTCCTGCTGCCGCTGATGCTGTCGCCGGTGGCGGTGTCGTGGATGATCGGCAAGTCCATGCTGGAGCCCCGCTTCGGCCCCCTGGCGCGGCTGGGGCGCGCGCTGGGCTGGGAGCAGCCGTCCTTCTTCGGCGACCCGCTGATCGCGCGGCTGACCATCATGGCGATGGATGCCTGGACCTTCATCCCCTTCATGATGATCATGCTGCTGGCCGGCCTGCAGGCCATCCCCCGCGAGGTGCAGGAGGCCGCACGGGTGGACGGCGCCTCGGGCTGGAGGGGGTTCTGGGAGGTGACCTTTCCGCTGATGCTGCCCGTCTCGGTCACGGCGATCCTGATCCGGCTGATCTTCAAGCTGAAGCTCGCCGACATCGTCATCAACGTGACCGCCGGGGGGCCGGGAGGGGCCACGGACACGGTGACGAGCTTCATCTTCCGCGAATACCGCGACCGGTCCAACGTGGGCTACGGAACGCTGCTGGCCATGGTGTATCTCGTGCTGATCGTGATCGTCATGACGGTGCTGATGAAGCTCGCGGAGCGGGCGACGCGGCCGAGGACGTGAGGGAGACCGGATGAGCGCCGACACCGCCGCGCCCCCCGCCGAGACCCGCCCCGCCGAGGCGGCCATCTTCCGCGACGCGGAGGCGGACCTGCGCTACCGCGCGCGCTGGTGGACCTCGCGCGTGGCGATCTACGGAGCGCTGCTGATCTGGACGGTGGTGGCGCTGTTTCCGATCTACTGGACCGTCACCACCTCGTTCAAGCAGGCGCCGGACGTGATGCAGGGCAACCTGGTGCCCTGGGTGGATTTCGAGCCCGCCTGGCTGGGCTGGCGGTCGCTGGGCCTGTCGCCGGACACGATCGGCCAGCCCTCCACCCCGCGGGCGGAATTCCTCAAGCGCTTCGCCAACAGCGCGATCGTGTCGCTTGCGGCCTCGGGGCTGGCGGTGGTGCTGGGCAGCCTCGCGGCCTATGGGCTGTCGCGCTTCGCCTACCGCTTCGGGCCGCTGCGCAACGGGGACATCTCGTTCTTCTTCCTGAGTCAGCTGATCCTGCCGCCCGTGGTCCTCGCGCTGCCGTTCCTGGTGCTCTACAAGGCGCTGGCGCTGCTCGACACGCGAGTGGGGCTGATCCTGCTCTATACGCTCACCGTGCTGCCCATCGTCATCTGGATCATGCGCGACCAGTTCGCGGGCATCCCCCACGAACTGGAGGAGGCGGCGCTGGTGGACGGCCTGGGCACCTGGGGGGCGTTCCTGACGATCATCCTGCCGCTCGCGGTGCCGGGCATGGTGGCGGCCTTCATCCTGTCGCTGGTGCTGACCTGGAACGAGTACTTCTTTGCCGCGCTGCTCACCTCCACCCATGCCAACACGCTGCCCGTGATGGTCGCCTCGCAGACCGGGTCGCAGGGGATCAACTGGTGGGCGATGGCGGCCCTGTCCACGGCGGCGATCCTGCCGCTGATCGTCGTGGGCATCCTGCTCGAGCGGTTCATCATCCGCGGGATGGCCGCCGGTGCGGTCAAGTGAGCGCGCTCAGAACGCCTTGAAGGTCAGCGTGGTGAGCGACCGCTCGATGTCGGGCACGTCGAGGAGGCGTTCGTTGACGAAGCGGCCGACATCCTCGCCCTCGGGGACATAGAGCTTCATCAGCAGGTCCCATTCGCCGGAGGTCGAGTAGAGTTCCGAATGGAGTTCCTTGAGGGCCACGGCTTCGGCCACGCGGTAGGTGGTGCCGGGTCGGCAACGGATCTGGACAAAGACGCAGGTGCTCATGCGACGCTCCGGCAGGGATGGGCGGAGCCTGCCACGGGCGTCGGGCAGAGGCCAGAGGCGCCGCGCCCTCAGCCCAGATGCAGACGGCGCGGGACGGCGGGCCGGGGGCCCGGCACGGCCGCCGCTGCGCCGGAGAGGCCCAGCCGGAGCCGGCGGGCGCGTCCGGCGGGCCCGTCCTCGGCCGGGGAGGGGACGGGCGGCGGCGAGGCGGCGGGCGGGCAAGGGCCGGACGGCGCGGCATTTCCCCCGCTCCCCGCGGGACCGGCGCGGCGCGTCAGGAACGAGGGCAGGCGCACCGGGTCGTCGGAAGGGCCCGCCCGGCGCGACCCGGCGGCCCGGACGCGCAGGGGCAGAGGCAGGTCGGGGTCGGGCGACGGGCGGAGGGCCACCGGCTGGCGCAGCAGCAGGGGCGGCGGAGTCTCCTCCGCCGCGGCGGGGCCGCCGGCCTCGCGCCAGCGGCGCAGCAGGCGCGCCGGCTCGCTCTCCGACGGGGCGGCGGCGAGGCGGGCGAGGCGCGCCACCTCGGCCGCGGGGAGGGAGCGGGGCAGGACGGCCTGGAGCGAGGGAAGGAGGTCGAACAGCTCGGGCTGCATCCGGTCGGGCCGGTCGCACAGCAGGACCGTGGCCACGAGCGGGCTGCACCATTCGGCCAGAAGGACCAGCGTCTGCACCGACCGCCCCCCGAAGCATTCGGATGCGAGCAGCAGCGAGAGGCCGCCCCGCCGCGCCAGTCCCTCCGCCTCCGGGCGGTCGGACGCAGCCTCCACGGCCAAGCCCGCCTCCCGCAGGGCGCCGGCGAGGTCTTGCCGGACCCCGAGATCGTCGATGATGAGAAGCGCGTTTTGCGCCATGCGAATCCCCCCTCCGGGTCTGACGTCTCCGGTCTAGCAGCGAGGGGTTAAGATTCCCTCAACGCCCCCGCTCCGGTGCCCTTGACCCCGGCGGCCGCGCGCGCCATGCCCGGCCGCGGCAGGCATGGGGGACGGCAGGATGCGCGAGGGCGCGATCAGCCGCACGACGCGCGAGACCGCGATCGCGGTGCGCGTCGCGCTGGACGGGACCGGGCGGGCGGAGGTCGCCACGGGCGTGGGCTTCTTCGACCACATGCTCGACCAGCTCGCGCGGCATGCGCTGATCGACCTGGAGGTGCGGGCCGAGGGCGACCGGCACATCGACGACCACCACACGGTCGAGGACACGGGCATCGCGCTGGGCCAGGCGCTGGCGCGGGCTCTGGGCGACAAGCGGGGCATCCGCCGCTATGGCGCCTTCGTGCTGGTCATGGACGACGCGCGCGTGGAGGCGGCGATGGACCTGTCGGGGCGGCCCTTCCTGGTCTGGGACGTGGCCTTTCCGGCGGAGCGGATCGGCACCTTCGACACCGAGCTCGTGCGCGAGTTCTTTCAGGCGCTGGCGGTGCACGGGGGGATCACGCTGCATGTCTGCGCGCGGACGGGGGTGAACAGCCACCACATCGCCGAGGCCGCCTTCAAGGCCGTGGCGCGGGCGCTGCGGCAGGCGGTCGAGCCGGACCCGCGCGCGCCCGACGAGGTGCCCTCGACCAAGGGGACGCTGTGAGCGGGGAGACGGTCGCGGTCGTCGATCTGGGGATCGGCAACCTTCATTCGGCGGAAAAGGCGCTGGTGCGGGTGGCCGGGGGGCGGCAGCGCGTGCTGGTGACCGCGGACCCGGAGGCGGTGGCGCGCGCGGACCGGATCGTGCTGCCGGGCGACGGGGCCTTTCCCGCCTGCCGGCGCGCGCTGGCCGGCCTGCCCGGGCTCGAGGAGGCGCTGCGGGGCGCGGTGGCGCGGGGGGTACCGCTGTTCGGCATCTGCGTGGGGATGCAGCTTCTGGCCGATCGGGGCCACGAGTTCGAGACGGTGGAGGGCCTGGGCCTGATCCCCGGCGAGGTGGTGCGGATCGCCCCCGCCGACCCGCGGCTGAAGGTGCCGCATATGGGCTGGAACGACCTGGTGGTGACGGGGGACCATCCGGTGCTGGAGGGCGTGCGGACGGGCGATCACGCCTATTTCGTCCATTCCTGGCAGATGCGCGTGGCCGACCCGGCCCATCGCCTCGCCCATGCCGAATACGGGGGCGCGGTCACGGCCATCGTGGCGCGCGAGGCGGTGTTCGCCACCCAGTTCCACCCCGAGAAGAGCCAGGCGACGGGCTTGCGGCTGCTGGCGAACTTTCTCGCCTGGAGGCCCTAGGCAAGAAAGTCGAGCAGGTCCTGCGTCACCCGCGCGGCATGGGTGGCGAGCAGGCCGTGGGGCGCGCCGTCATATTCGCGCAAGGTGGCGCCGGGGATGGCGCGGGCGGCGGCGCGGGCCGTGGGCTCGATCGGCACGATCGCGTCGCCGGTGCCGTGGATCACGAGGGCGGGCCGGTCGATCGCGACGATGTCGGGGCGGAAATCCTCGCGCCAGGCGTCGATGCAGGCGAGCGTGGCGCGGCCGCTGGCCAGAAGCGCCATGTGCAGAGACCAGTCGAGCACCCCCTGCGAGACGCCGGAGACGAGGCCCTGGCCGTAGAAGGTCTTGAAGAAGCCGCGCAGGAATTCGGGGCGGTCCTTGTCGATCGCCTCCTGCATGGAGTCGAGCGCGTCGGCGGGCACGCCATCGGGGTTGTCGTCGCGCCGCACGAGGCAGGGGACGATGGAGCCCACGAACGCCACGCGCGCCACGCCGCGGCCCCCATGGCGGCGCATGTAGCGCGCGACCTCCCCGCCGCCCATGGAGAAGCCCACAAGGGTGGCGTCCGTGAGGCCGAGCCCGTCGATGACGGCGGCGAGGTCGTCGGCCAGCGTGTCGTAGTCGTAGCCGCCCCACGGCCTGTCCGAGCGGCCGAAGCCGCGCCGGTCGCAGGCCACGACCCGGTATCCGGCGGCGGCGAGGTGGCGTGCCTGGTGGTCCCACGAATCGGCATTGAGCGGCCAGCCGTGGATCAGCACCACGGGCCGCCCCGAGCCCCAGTCCTGCAGGTGGAGCGAGGTGCCGTCGGCGGCGTTGATGCGGGGCATGGCGGTCCTCCCGGGGGTGGTGTGCGCCCCGGGAAGGTTAGGCGCGCGGGCGCGGGCGTCCAGCCGTCAGTTGACGCGGGTCCAGACCCCGCCCTCGCGGCAGATGCCGATGACGCAGCCCGAAACGGAGAGCCGGTCGCCGTCCAGCCGCAGGCGCGAGGCGTATTCCTGACCGCGATCGGGGGCGAAGATCCGGCCGCGATACTCGCCCCCGCCGGTGGGCCGGGTGTCCCAGATGATGAGGCGGCCCATGTTGGGCGAGGGGATGTCGGAGCCGTCCGGCCCGAAGGCCCGGACGAGCGCGCCGCAGATCGCGTCCCCGCAGGGCGCGACCTGGATCAGGCCCGTATTGCCGTTGTCGTCGGGGGCCGTGCGCCAGGTGCCGAGCAGCGGCTCGGCCGCGGCGGCGGTGGCGCCGAGGGCCAGCGCGGCGGCGAGCGCGGCGAGTCGGGTCATGGTGGTCTCCTCCCTGCGGTTTTGCGCGCGAGAGTGCGGCCGCGCGGCGGCGGCGGGCAAGCGTGACGTGGCGGCGCACGGGCGCGGGGCGGGCGTGTTGATCGCGGGCGCGGGGCGTGCCAAGCCCCGGTCGTTGCCCGAGTCGGAGACGGCCATGATCCTTTATCCCGCCATCGACCTGAAGGAGGGGCGCGCCGTGCGCCTGTTGCGCGGGGACATGGCGGCGGCGACCGTGTTCGACGACGACCCGGCCGCGCGCGCGGCGGCCTTTGCCGCGGCCGGGGCGCGGTGGCTGCACCTCGTGGACCTGGACGGGGCATTCGCCGGGCGGCCGCGCAACGCCCCGGCGGTCGAGGCGATCCTGCGAGCGGTTGCGATCCCCGTGCAGCTGGGCGGCGGCATCCGCGACCGGGCGACGGCCGAGGCGTGGCTGGAGGCCGGGGTGGCGCGGGTGATCCTCGGCACGGCCGCGGTGGAGGACCCGGACCTGGTGCGCACCCTCGCCCGCGCGCATCCGGGGCGGGTGGCCGTGGGGATCGACGCGAGGGAGGGGCGCGTGGCCACCCGCGGCTGGGTGGAGGAGACGGGGGCCACGGTCGCCGACCTCGCCCGCGCCTTCGAGGATGCGGGGATCGCGGCCATCGTCTACACCGACATCGCGCGCGACGGCGCGATGGAGGGGCCGAACGTGGAGGCCACCGCCGCGCTGGCCCGCGCGGTCTCGGTGCCCGTGATCGCCTCGGGCGGGGTGTCGTCGCTGGAGGATCTGCTCGCGCTGCAGGGGGCGGGGGGGATCGCGGGGGCGATCGTGGGCCGCGCGCTCTATGACGGGGCCGTGGACCTGGGCCGTGCGCTGGAGGCGCTGGGGGCGTGAGCCTGCGCTGGCAGGAGATCGTGGTGATCCCCGAGCACGAGGAGCCCGTCGCCTGCGAGTGCTGCGGGGAGGAGGCCTGGCGGGTGGAGGGGCGCCTGGTCCACCGCGAGGTCCCCGTGGGCCGCTTCACCGTCCGCTGGCGGCCCGGCGTGCCGGAGCATCCCGCGCGCCACGTGCTCTATCTGGGCGAATGGGGGGCGCGGCGGGGGGACGATCCGCCGCGCGTCGCCGCGGCCGATTACTGGGGGGGCGCGGCGCACGGCTTCTACCTCGTGGACGATCCGGGGCCCCTGCTGCGCGCGCTGGCCCCCTGGCGGCCGCGGTTCCTGCGGCGCGCGGACCTGGTGGGCACGGCCGCCGGGCAGCGGGTCTTCGCCATGCTGGACGCGATCCACGTCAAGGACGGCCGGCTGCGCGAGCTGCGCGACTGGGCCCCCGTGGCCGAGGAGTGAGGGCGGCGGGATCTGGCGGCGGGCGCGCGGGCGGGGTATGGCCGGGTCCATGCTGAAGGCGCGCATCATCCCCTGCCTGGACGTGGCCGAGGGCCGCGTGGTCAAGGGCGTCAACTTCGTCGATCTGCGCGACGCGGGCGACCCGGTGGAGGCCGCGCGCGCCTATGACGCGGCCGGGGCGGACGAGCTGTGCTTTCTCGACATCCATGCCACGCACGAGAACCGGGGCACGCTGATGGACCTGGTCACGCGCACGGCCGAGAGCTGCTTCATGCCGCTGACGGTGGGGGGCGGCGTGCGCGGCCCCGCCGATGTGGGGGCGCTGCTGCTCGCGGGGGCGGACAAGGTCAGCCTCAACTCGGCCGCCGTGGCGGACCCGGACGTGGTGGCGCGCTGCGCGGACCGCTTCGGCAGCCAGTGCATCGTCGTGGCGATCGACGCCAAGCGGACCGGCGAGGGGCGCTGGGAGGTGTTCACCCATGGCGGCCGGCGGCCTACGGGGCTCGACGCGGTGGACTTTGCCCGGCGGGTGGCCGAGCGCGGCGCGGGCGAGATCCTGCTCACCTCGATGGACCGCGACGGAACGCGGGCGGGCTTCGACCTGCCCCTCACGCGGGCGGTGGCGGACGCGGTGGAGGTGCCGGTGATCGCCTCGGGCGGGGTGGGCACGCTCGATCACCTGGTCGAGGGGCTGCGCGAAGGGGGGGCGAGCGCGGTGCTCGCGGCCTCGATCTTCCATTTCGGGACCTTCACCATCCCGCAGGCCAAGGCGCATCTGGCCGCGGCGGGCATCCCGGTGCGCCCGGCATGAGCCTGCACCGCCTGGCCGAGACGATCGCCGCGCGGGCGGGCGCGGACCCCGGGGCGTCCTGGACCGCGCGGCTGCTCTCGGACCCCGAACGCGCGGCGCGCAAGTTCGGCGAGGAGGCGGTGGAGGCGGTCGTGGAGGCCGTGCGCGCCGACCGCGAGCGGCTGGTGGCCGAAGCCGCGGACGCGCTGTTCCACCTTCTGGTCATGTGCGCCGCGCGGGGCGTGACGCTGGGCGACATCGAGGCGGAACTGGCGCGGCGCGAGGGGCGCTCGGGCCTCGAGGAGAAGGCGTCGCGCTGACGGCTCAGGCGACGGGCGGCCGGGCGATGGGGGGCAGGCCGAGGCGCGGGATCTCGATCGCGGGGCAGCGGTCCTGGATCACGGCGACCCCGCGGGCGCGGGCGCGGGCGGCGGCCGCATCGTCGCGCACGCCCAGCTGCGCCCAGATCGCGATGGGGAGGGGATCGAGCGCGAGCGCCTCGTCCACGACCCGGCCCAGCTCCTCGCTGCGGCGGAACACGTCCACGAGGTCCACGGGATCGGGGATTTCCCCCAAGGAAGCGCGCACCTTTTCGCCGAGATGCTCCTGCCCCGCGAGGCCGGGGTTGACGGGGATCACGCGAAAGCCCCTTGATCGCAGAAAGCTCGCAACGCCGTGACTCGGCCGGTCGGGCCTGGAGGAGAAGCCCACGAGGGCGATCGTGCGCGTCCGGGTCAGCACGTCCCGGATGAGGCGGTCGGTGTCAGGGTCCACGAAGTCCTCCGCGAGGGACAGCCGGGCCACGGACCCGGCAGCACATTCCGGGCAACGTCCCGGCAAAAAAGACCCGGGCACGAAGGCCCGGGCTCTGAGGTGTGGAACGAGGGACAGTGAAGCGAAACGCGCAGGTTCCAGATGCGCGTGTCCAGTATACGCGCAAATGGGGCGGCGGTTCCCACTTTTGCAGGGCTGGGCGCATCACGTCGCCGTGATTCTGCCATCATCTCGCCCGATTTCGTCGGCGCGGGTCGCATAGAGCGCCACGGCGGCGGCGTTGGAGACGTTGAGGGAGCCGAATCCGCCCGCCGCCCCGATCCGGGCGACCGCATCGCAGAGGCCGAGGGTGCGGGCGCGCAGACCGGGCCCCTCGGCCCCGAGAATCAGGGCGAGCGGACGGCGGCCCTGCCCCGCCAGCGCGTCGGGCAGATCGACAGGGCCCTGCCCGTCCAGCCCGATCAGGCCGAACCCCATGCCGCGCAGCCGCTCGAGCGCGTCGGCCAGGTTGCGGACGCGCAGGTAAGGCTGGCGCTCGAGCGCGCCGGACGCAGCCTTGGCGAGCGCGCCGGTCTCGGGGGCGCCATGGCGTTCGGTGCCGATCACGGCGCGGGCGCCGAACACCTCGGCCGAGCGGAGGATGGCGCCGGCATTGTGCGGGTCCGTGACCCGGTCGAGACAGACGACGACGGGGCGCCGCGCGTCGCCGGGGCGGGTGCCGAGCACCACCTCGTCGAGCGGACCCCAGGCCAGGGGGCGCACCTCGAGCGCGGCGCCCTGATGGACCGAGCCGGGATCGAGCGGCGCGGAGAAGCGGCGCGGATCGGCCATCTCGGGGACGAGGCCGCCAGCCGCGATCGCCTCGGGCCCGAGCCGCTCGGCCGCGTTCGGCGTGAGGATCAGGCGCAGCCGCTCGCGCCGGGGGTTGAGCAGCGCATCCCGCACGGCGTGCAGGCCGAACAGCCACACCGTCTCGCGCCCGGCGGCGCGGCGCGCCCGTTCCTTCTCGACGACCCAGGCGGGTTTCTTCATGGCGGCGGCCTCCGGTTCGGGCGGTTTCCCATGGCCGGGCCGGGCGACCGGCGCAAGGCCCGCTTTTCCGGTTGACCCCTTCGGGAGCCGAGGCTATGCCGCGCGCCACGGGCGACGTGCTGCAAGGTGCGGCAGCGGACTGTAACTCCGCCGGGGAGACCCATGCCTGGTTCGATTCCAGGGTCGCCCACCATCCCCCCTTCAGCCGTCCTGGCGCAGCACCACGTCCGCGGGCACGCTGGCCCGGGCCACCAGCCGGCCGTTGGGCAGGTCGTTGCCGTCGAGCTTCCAGGCGATCTCGTCCTCCGAGAGGCCGTAGCCCTCCCACCGGCGGCGCAGGCGGTCGCGCAAGGTGGCTTCGGGCACCTCGATCATCGCCGTGAGGTCGAAGAAGGGGCGCAAGCCGGACCACGGCTCGCGGTCGAGGAGAAGCCAGTTGCCCTCGCACACGATCACGCGGGCCGCGGCGGGGATGGGGCGGGCGCCGGCGCGCGCGATCTCGAGCGTGCGGTCGAAGACGGGGACGAAGACGCCGTCCTCGCCGGCGCGGAGACGGCCGAGCACGTGGCGCAGGCCGGCCACGTCGAACGTCTCGGGCGCGCCCTTGCGCGGGCGCAGGCCGGCGGGGATCAGCCAGGTGTCGTCGTAGTGGAACCCGTCCATGGGCAGGAGCGCGGCCGTGCCCGGCGCCTGCGCGTTCAGGCGTGCGACCAGCGCCTCGGCCAGGGTGGACTTGCCCGATCCGGGCGGGCCCGCGATCGCGCAGATCATCCGCCCCCCGGTTGCGGCCCGTTCGGCCAGGCGGCGGGCCAGTTCCGCCTCGTCGACGGGCTCGGTCATGCGAGGAGGCGGTACTGGCGCGCCTTGTTGCGCAGGAAGGGCAGGCCGCGGTCCATCACCTCCTCGAAGCTGTTCGCGACGGGGCGCCAGACGGCGAGGCCATAGGCCACCTCGGGCGGCATGTTGATGAAGCTCTCCATCGCGAGCCCGCCGCGGAAGCCGATCGCGGCGAGCGCGGCAAAGATCTCGTCCCAGTCGCAGGTCCCCTCACCGGGGGTGCCGCGGTCGCTCTCGGAGAGGTGGATGTAGCGCAGGTATTCGCGCGCATCGAGGATGCCGTTGGCGGCGCCCTTCTCCTCGATGTTCATGTGGTAGGTGTCGAGATGGATGAAGATGTTGTCCGCCCCCACCTTCTCGATCAGCTGCACGGCCTGCCAGCCGGTGTTGACGAGGTGGTTCTCGTAGCGGTTCACCGGCTCGATCCCGAAGGCGAGGCCGAGGCGGCGCGCCTCGCGCGCGGCGGCCTCGAGCGCGCGGGCGATGTTGTCGTATTCGGCCTCGGTCGGGGGCACGCCCGTGCGCTCGCCGATGCCGCCATAGGTCACGCCCGAGAGCGCCTCGGCCCCCATCTCGGCGGTCTTGGCGAGCGCGACGCGGAGGTGCTCGATCGCGCCCTCGGGATTGACCGAGGCCCAGACGGGCTGGGGCAGGCCCAGCGAGCAGACGGCGCGCATCCCGGCCCGTTCAAGGAGCGCGCGCGTATGCGCGGCGTCCACGATGGCGGTGTCGAGCAGCGCGATCTCGATGAAGTCCATGCCGTATTCGCGCGCGGCGGCGACCGTGCGCTCGGCCCCCTCGCGGTCCCAGCGCATGGTCCACATGCTGGTGTGGACGCCGAAGCCCTGCATCTGCCCTGTTCTCCCTGATGGGGCGCCCTAGGCGTGGGCGCCGACGATGTACGAGACGATCTCGGCCATGGTGGTGTCGGCGCGGGCGAGATCGGCCGCGACGGCGCCGCGCTGGAGGACGACCATGCGCGAGCAGGCCTGAAACACGTCGTTGAGCCGGTGCGAGATCAGGATGACGCCGATCCCGTCGGCGGCCATGCGTGCGATCAGGTCGAGGACGGAGTTGACCTCTCGCACCGCCAGCGCGGCGGTCGGCTCGTCCATGATGACGAGCTTGGGCTGGAAGGTCAGAGCGCGGGCGATGGCCACCGTCTGCTGCTGGCCGCCCGAGAGCATGCCGACGGGGATGTGGATGGAGGGCACGCGCACGCCGAGGCGGTCCACCATGGCCTGCGCCTCGCGGTCGATGCGGGCCTTATCCACGTGGCCGGGCAGAAGGCCCCAGAGGCGGCGCGTGGGCTCGCGCCCGAGGAAGATGTTGTTGGCCACGTCCTGCTGCGGGGCGAGCGCGAGGTCCTGGTAGATCATCTCGATGCCGCGGCGGCGGCGCTCTCCGGGCGGCAGGTGGGTCACGTCCTCGCCCGCGAAGCGGACCGTGCCGCGGTCGGCCGCATGGACGCCCGTGACGCATTTCATCAGCGTGGACTTGCCCGCGCCGTTGTCGCCCAGAAGGCCCAGCACCTCTCCGGCCTCGAGCCGCAGCGTGACGCCGCGCAGCACCTGGACGGGACCGAAGGACTTCTCGAGGCCGTCGAGTTCCAGAAGGCTCACAGCACCCTCCCCCTCTGCCGGATCTGGTCGAGCCATACGGCCGCGACCAGGACGGTGCCGATCGCCATCTGCTGCCAGTAGGCCTGCACGGCGAGCAGGTTCAGCCCGTTCTGGACCACCCCCATGATGAGCGCGCCGACCATGGTCCCCAGGATCGAGCCCCGTCCGCCGAAGAGGTTGGTGCCCCCGATGATCGCGGCCGTGATGGCGAGCAGCTCGTAGGTGAGGCCCGCGGTGGGATCGCCCGTGTTGACGCGCGCGGTGAACACGAGCCCCGCCAGCCCCGCCATCAGCCCCGAGAGCGTGTAGAGCAGGATGCGCAGGCGGCGCACGTCGATGCCCGTGGCACGCGCCGCCGCCTCGTTGTCGCCGAGCGCGAGCGTGTGGTGGCCGAAGCGGGTATGGGCCAGCACCCAATGCGCGAGGATCGCCGTGCCCACGAGGATGAAGATGGGCGTGGGCACGCCGAAGGGGCGCGCCTGGCCGAGAAACAGGATCTCGGGCGGCATGCCGTAGATCCCCTGCCCGCCCGAGATGATGAGCGCGAGGCCGCGCGCGATCCCCATCATCCCCAGCGTGACGATGAAGGCGGGCACGCGCGCGATCGCCACCGTGAGCCCGTTGACGAGGCCCGCCGCCGCCCCGGCCGCGAGGCAGCCCAGGATCACGAAGGGCCAGGGCAGCCCGAGATAGGCGAACATCGCCGCCCCCGACACGGAGGCGAGCCCCAGCACCGATCCCAGCGACAGGTCGATGCCGGCCGCGCAGATCACGAAGGTCGCGCCGATGGCGAGGATGCCCACCGTCGTCGTGGCGAGAAGGATGTTGAACAGGTTGGAGACGGACAGGAACACGGGCGACAGGATCGACAGCGCGACCACCAGCGCCACGAGCACGAGGAGCGATTCGACCCGCACATGGGCGCGGCCGAGCGCGCGGTTGAGCGCGCCGAGGGGAGAGCGGAGGGCGGCGGCCATGGGGGACACTCCGGCAGCGGGGGCCGGGCCGGGGGGTGCCCGGCCCGGCGGGGGCTCAGCGCACGAATTCGAGCAGGGGCTCGGTCCCCGCCTCGAGGACCTCGCGGGTCAGCACGAGGGTGGGGACGTAGATGAAGTCCTCGACCTCCTCGCCGGCGACGACGCGGGCGGCGTTCTCGACCGCCTGCTTGCCCACGAGATAGGGCAGCTGCGCCACCGAGGCGTCGAGCCGGCCGTCCCGGATCGAGCGCACGGCGTCCGAGTTGCCGTCCACGCCGATCACCGTCACCTGGTCCTGCTTGCCGGCCGCGAACACCGTCTCGACCGCGCCCAGCGCCATGCCGTCATTGGCGGCGAAGATCGCGACCAGATCGGGATGGGCAGTCAGCGTGTCGTTGGTGATGTTGGCGGCGCGGCCGCGGTCCCAGTCGCCCGGCAGGCGCGCCACGATCTCGAGCCCCGGGGCGAGCTCGGCCAGACGGTCGGCGAAGCCCTGGGCGCGGCGCTGGCCGGTGATGTTGCCGGCAAGCCCCTCGATGACGAGGACGGGGCCGGTGGCGTCCTCGCCCAGCTGGCCGACCAGCCATTCGGCCGCCTGAGCCCCGGCCGCGACGTTGTCCGAGCCGATGGAGAAGGCGATCTCCACCCCCGCCTCGGCGGTGACGGCGGGATCGAGGTTGCCGTCGAGGTCCACGACCGGGATGCCCATCTCGTTGGCGCGGGCGAGGCAGGGCAGAAGGATGGTCGAGTTGATGGCCGCGGTGATGAAGGCGTCCATCGGCGTCTCGAGCATGGCGTTGCAGGCGTTGAGCTGCGGCTCGGCGGCCTGGTCGCTTTCGACGGCCTGGACGAAGACCTCGATGCCGGCCTCGGCGGCGCCGTCGCGGATGCCCTGCTCCATGGCGCCCCAGAAGGGGTTGGCGAGCGTCTTCATCAGCACGCCGAAGGTGTTGGTTTCGGCCCAGGCCGCGCCGGCCACGAGGCCGAGGGCGGCGGCGCCCATCAGGATCTTGCGCATGGTTCCTCCCGTCTCTCCGGCCTCGGTGGCGGGGGCGGGCGCCCCCGGCCGGCGCCGCGCGGGGGAGGCCGGGCCCCGCGCGCGCCGGAGGTCCGTCAGGGCGGCACCAGCGTGCCGCGGGCAAGAAGGCGGCAGGGCACGCGCTCGGAGGCGGGGGGGCCCGCCTCGCCCGCGATGCGCCCCGTGAGCCGCGCCCAGGCGCGGCGGGCGATCGCCTCGACCGGCTGGGCGACGGCGGCCACGGGCGGGTGCATGTGCGCCATCCAGGCCGCGTCGTCGAACCCCACCATCGCAAGGTCCCGCCCCGGCAGGAGACCGCGGCGCGCGAGCGCCGACCAGGCCGCGAGCGCGGCGAGGTTGGTCAGCGCGAACACCGCGCGCGGCGCCGGCGCAGCTGCGAGGCGGCGGGCGAAGGCGCGGTCGGCGCTCTCCACGCTCAGCCCGCAGCAGAGCGTCTCGAGCGCGACACTGCCCGCCCGAGCGGCCGCCCCGGCACCGGCCAGACGCTCGGCGATGTTGGGGGCCGAGGGGTCGGAGACGGCGATCAGGACGTGCCCGTGCCCCAGCGCGGCCAGCCGCGCGACGACCTCGCGCGCGGCCCCCTCTCCGTCGGCGCCCACCTCGTCGGTGCCGTGCGCGCCGCCCACGCGGTCGGCCACGACCACGGGCAGCCCCGCGCGGGCGAACGCGGCGGGGCGCGAGGAGCCCGAGGGGACCACGATCAGCCCGGCAGGGCGCCAGTCGAGCAGCGCCTCGATCTCGCGCGCCTCCGCCGCGGGGTCGTCGCGGGTGGAGGCGGCGGTGATGCGGTGCCCCGTGGCCGCGGCCTCGCGCTCGAGCGCCGACAGGAGGGCGCCGAAGAACGGGTTCTCGAAGTCGGGCAGCACCACGCCGACGAGGCGCGAGGTCGCCCGGCGCAGCGTGGCCGCGACCGCGTCGGCGCGGTAGCCCAGCGCCTCGGCCGCCTCGACGACCCGCAGGCCGATCGCGTCGTCGCGCGCGCGGCGGCGGTTGAGCACGTTGGAGGCGCAGCCCGCCGAGACCCCCGCCCGCCGCGCCACGTCGCGCAGCGACGGGCGGCCGCGCAGCCCCGCATTCGGTCCGGCCCCCGGCATGGTGCGATCCTCCCCTTGCGTCAGGCTAGCGAAAAACGTTTCATGGCCGCAAGCGGCTTGTGCGGCCGCCGCCCCTGGGAGGAGGGCCATGCGCGTCATCTTCGACCCCGAGCCGCGACAGGCGGCCGAGATCCTGTCCCCCGAGGAGGACCGGCTGTTCCGCACCCGCCACGACGTGATCGAGTGGCGGGGCGAGGACCGCGACGCCTTCTACGCCGCCCACCTGCCCGGGGCCGAGGCCGTGGTGGGCCAGCAGCCGATGGGCCGCGACCGGCTGGACCTGGCGCCGAAGCTGCGGGTGATCGTCAATGTCGAGACGAACTTCCTGCCCAACATCGACTACGAGGAATGCTTTCGCCGCGGCATCCACGTGATCGCGCCGGGCGGCGTCTTTGCCCTGCCCGTGGCCGAGATGGCGCTGGGCATGGCGCTCTCGCTCGCACGCAACATCCACGGCGAGCATGCGGCCTTCCTGCGCGGGGAGGAGCGCTGGCTGTTCGACGGCAACAGGGAATCGGAACTGCTGTCGGGCTCGACCGTGGGGATCATCGGCTATGGCGACCTGGGCCGGGCGCTGCACGGGCTTCTGGGGCCGTTCCGGGTGCGGGTGCAGGTGCACGACCCCTGGCTGCCCGACGGATACCTGCGCCGGCTGGGGGTGGAGCCCGTGCCGCTCGAGCGGCTGATGGCCGAGAACCGCTTCGTCTTCGTCATGGCCGCGATCACCACGGAGAACGCCCGCATGATCGGGGCCGAGGCGCTGGCGCGGATGCAGCGGGGGGCGAACCTGCTGCTGATGTCGCGCGCGGCGGCGGCCGATTTCGACGCGTTGGCCGAGGCCGCCGCCTCGGGACGCGTCCGCGTCGCCACGGACGTCTTTCCGGTCGAGCCGCTGCCCCCCGACGATCCACTGCGCCGCGTCCCCGGCATCCTGTTCTCGCCCCACCGCGCGGGCGCGCTGACGCTCGCGCTGCGCGAGATCGGCACGCGGATGCTTGAGGATCTGGACCTGATCGCGCGCGGCCTGCCCCCCGTCGCCTGCCGGCGGGCCGAGCGCGAGACGGTGGCGCGCTTCCGCTCCATGCCCGTCTCCAAGAGCTGACGGGTGCCCTTTACCGTCCTGGCGATCGCCCAGGGGGGGCGGCTCGAGGCCGAGGCGCTGCTGCTCGCGGCCTCGCTGCGCGAGAACGCCCCCGCCCTCCGCCTGATCCTGGCCGAGCCGCAGCCGGGCCCCCTCTGGCCGGGCGATCCCCGCCTGTCGCCCGAGGGACGCGCGGCGCTGGGGGCTCTGGGCGCCGAGATCCGCCCCCTGGAGAGCCGCCATTTCGGCGCGGCCTATCCCCATGGCAACAAGATCGAGGGGCTGGCGGTCCTGCCGCCGGGCGAGCCGTTCCTGTTCCTCGACACCGACACGCTGGTCACCGGCGATCTGGCCGCAGTGCCCTTTCCGTGGGACCGCCCCTCGGCCTCGATGCGGCGCGAGGGGACCTGGCCCGTCGAGGAGCCCTACTGGCCGGGCTATCGCGGGATCTGGGGCAGCCTTTATGCGCGCTTCGGCCTCGATCTCGAAAGCTCGCTCGACCCGGCCTGGCCCGAGGAGCACTGGCGGCGCTACCTCTACTTCAACGCGGGCTGGTTCTTCGGCGCGGACCCGGCGGCGTTCGGGGCGCTGTTCCTGCGCTATGCGCTGGCCATCCGCGACGACCCCGGCGAGGCGCTGGCGGCCCAGCCGCTCGACCCGTGGCTGGATCAGGTGGCGCTGCCGCTGGTGATCCACGCCCTGGGCGGCGGACGGCCGGGGCCCGAACTGGCGGGCCTCGACGGCGCGACGACCTGCCACTACCGGGCCTTTCCCCTGCTCTTTGCGCGCGAGGGCGACGCGGCCGTGGCCCTGTTCGAGCGGATCGCGCGGGGGCCGCTCGGGCCCCTCCTGCGCCGGCACGAGCCGATCCGCCGCGCGCTGGACGGCGAGGGAGCGCGCGCGCGGGCGCTGTTCGACCGCGCGGCGCTGCCCCGGCGCGAGCGCGAGATCCGCCAGAAACTCAGGGCCGAGGGCCTGTGGACGCGCTGAGCGGCCGGCCTGTCTGCCTCCGGGGAAATCGGCTAGAACGGGCGCACAGCAAAGGAGGCCATGCCATGCCCGACACCGCGCAGCCCGACGCGCC
Source organism: Rubellimicrobium sp. CFH 75288 (assembly GCF_009904055.1). Taxonomy (GTDB): domain Bacteria; phylum Pseudomonadota; class Alphaproteobacteria; order Rhodobacterales; family Rhodobacteraceae; genus Rubellimicrobium. Next base: position 300,466 of record NZ_WYDP01000001.1, read on the forward strand.
GCTTCACTTCGACACGCTGCAGGTCCATGCGGGAACGGCGCCCGACCCCGCCACGGGCGCGCGGCAGGTGCCGATCTACCAGTCCACCGCCTTCGTCTTCAGGGACGCCGAGCATGCCGCGCGCCTCTTCAACCTGCAGGAGGTGGGCTACATCTATTCCCGCCTGACCAACCCCACGGTGATGGCCCTGGCCAACCGGGTCGCGGCGCTCGAGGGGGGGGCGGGGGCGGTCTGCTGCTCCTCGGGGCACGCGGCGCAGATCATGGCGCTGTTTCCGCTGATGCAGCCGGGCTGCAACGTCGTGGCCTCCACCCGCCTCTACGGCGGCACGGTGACCCAGTTCACCCAGACGATCCGCCGCTTCGGCTGGAGCGCCAAGTTCGTGGACATCGACGACGAAGAGGCGATCCGCGGCGCCATCGACGAGAACACCCGCGCCGTGTTCTGCGAGTCGATCTCGAATCCCGGTGGGCACGTCACCGACCTGCCGATGGTCGCGCGCGCGGCCCAGGCGGGGGGCGTGCCGCTGATCGTGGACAACACCTCGGCCAGCCCGTACCTGTGCCGGCCCATCGAGCACGGCGCCACGATCGTCGTCCACTCGGCCACCAAGTACCTGACGGGCAACGGCACCGTCACGGGGGGCGTGATCGTGGATTCGGGCACGTTCGACTGGTCCGCCTCGGACCGCTTCCCCTCGCTGAGCGAGCCCGAGCCCGCCTATCACGGCCTGAAGTTCCACGAGACGTTCGGGCCGATGGCCTTCACCTTCCACGGCATCGCGGTGGGGCTGCGCGACCTCGGCATGACCATGAACCCGCAGGGGGCGCATTACACCCTTCTGGGGATCGAGACGCTGAGCCTGCGCATGGAGCGGCACGTCCGCAATGCCGTCGCCGTCGCCCGCTGGCTCGAGGCGGACGAGCGCGTGGCCGAGGTGACCTATGCGGGCCTCGAATCCTCGCCCTATTACGCGCGGGCGGCGCGGATCTGCCCGCGCGGCGCGGGGGCGCTGTTCACCGTGCGGCTCAAGGGCGGCTACGAGGCCTGCGTGCGCTTCGTCAACGCGCTGCGGCTCTTCAGCCATGTGGCCAATCTGGGCGACACGCGCAGCCTCGTGATCCATTCGGCCTCGACCACGCACCGCCAGCTCTCGGAGGAGCAGCAGCGCGCGGCCGGGGTGGCGCCCGACGTGGTGCGCCTGTCGATCGGGATCGAGGATTCGCGCGACCTGATCGCCGATCTGGACCGCGCCCTGTCCGCCTGAGGCACGGGCGGGCCGGCGCGAACCGGCCCGTCCGGCCCTTCCGGTCTTCCGCGGTCAGTCGGAGGCGGCAAAGGTGACGGTGACGGTGGTGCCCATCGTCACCTCGCCCGGCGCCACGGGAACGGCCATGGCCTCGGCCGCGTCGCGGGCATCGGCCATGGGCATCGGCGTCGCATAGGGTCCGACCTCGCTGATCGACAGCAGCGCGCCCAGCGTCAGTCCCGCCGCCTCGGCATAGAGGGTCGCGCGGCGGCGCGCATCCTCGACGGCGCGGCGGCGCGCCTCGTCCATGGCGGCTGCCGGATCGGAGACCTCGAAGGTCACACCGTCCACACGGTTGGCCCCGTCCGTCACGGCAGCATCCAGGACCGTCCCCAGCCGTGCGATGTCGCGCAGCGTGACATTGACGATCTGGGTGGCGCTGAATCCCGTCATCCGGGGCCTGCCGTCCGGCGCGTTGTAGTCCCATTGCGGCTCCAGATACAGAAAGCCCGTCTGGATGTCCGCCGGCGCGATCCCCTCCTGCCGCAGACGGGCGAGGATGCCCTCCATGCTGCGGGACATCGCGGCCATGGCCTCGTTGGCCGTGGTGCCCTGCTGGGCCACGCCCAGCATGATCCGCGCCAGATCCGGCTTCTGCGAGGATTGCCCCTCGCCCATGACCGAGATGACGCGGCCGATCTCGGAGGCGGGGGGCGGGACGGTCTCCTGCGCTCCGGCCGGGAGCGGAAGGGCAAGGCAGAGGGCCGCAAGGGCCGGGCGAAGCATGGGGGCCATGGCAGGGTCTCCTGGACGGTGGCACCCGACCTTCGGCGGGAAACGCGCCGACGGCAAGACGCAGAGCGGCCGCCCTGCGCATGGGCGGGAACTCGCCCCGCGGTGGAAAGGCTCCGCTTGCCTGTTCCGCCCCCGCCCCTTGGGTGCTAAGCCGCTTGACGATGAGTCCCGATTTCGCCCTGTCGCTCTCGTTCGAGGGCATCCGCCTCTACGGTCGCACGCCCGAAGGGTGGCGCGAACTGGACCACGTGCCGCTCGACGCGCCGGATCTGGGCCGGCGGCTCGCAGCGCTGCGCACGCTGGCGCAGACCCGCGCGCCGGAGGGATTCGCCACCCGCGTCGTGCTGCCGGACGAGCAGATCCGCTATCTCGCCCTCGGGACGCCCGAGGCCGGCGAGGCAGAGGCGCGGCAGGCGCTGGAGGGGCTGACCCCCTACCCCGTGTCCGATCTGGTGGTGGACCATCTGCCCGGCGCCGGCGTGACCCATGTCGCCGCCATCGCCCGCGAGACCCTGGACGAAGCCGAGGCCTTTGCCCGCGACAACGGCCTCGCGCCCGCCTGCTTCGTGGCCTGGCCCGATCCGTCGGTCTTTCCCGGCGAGGCGTTCTTCGGCCCCGCGGCAGGAACCACCGGGGTCGCGCGGGAGACGCGCCTGCCCGTTCTGGGCCCCCTCGCGGCGGCAGAGGCCGGGGCGCCCGGGGCGGTCCCGCCGCCCGGAGCGGATGCAGCGGGCGGCGAGCCTCCGGCCGCTGCCCCCGGGGCGAGCCTGCCCGAGCCGGGCGGGGCCCCGGATGCCGGGGACGGCGAGGCGCCGGACGCGGCCGGGGCGAGGGCCGGAGAGGCGGAGGCAGACGAACCCCCGGCCGAGAAACCCCCTTCCGGCGAGCCCCCCTCGGACGAGCCCCCGGCCGGGGGGCCCCGGCCCGAGGCGGCAGCGGACGGGACCGGCAGCCCGCCTCCGGTGCCGGACGAGGCGGCCGACACGGCAGCGCCGGAACCCGAACCGATCTTCGCCTCGCATGCGCCCCCGATCCGCGGACCCGCGGCGTCGGGCGCGGGTTCGTGGGCCATCCGGGCGGCCGCCGCTCCGGCCGAGTCGCCCTCCGCCGCGCCGCTTTCCCCGCCGCCCCCGCCGCGACCGGCGGCGCGCTCGCCCGTCCAGCCCGGCCGCCGCGCGACCCCGCAGCGACCGCCCGAGGGGGTCCCCTTGGCCGAGACGGAACGGCTGACGATCTTCGGGGCGCGCAAGAAGGCCCCGCCCCCGCCGCGACGCAGCCGCTCGCTCGGGCTCGTGCTCACGGCGGTGCTCCTTCTCGTGATGCTGGCGGTCGGGGTCCTGGCGGCCGTGGGCGAGGGCGGGCTCACCGCGCTCCTGCGCCGCGACGCGCCGCCGGCCGTCGCCGCAATCGCGCCGCAGGACTCCCCCGCTCCGCCCCCCGCCGCGGCCGAGGACGGGGGGGCGCTCGCGGCCCTGCCCCCGCCGGATGCCGCGCCTTCGGCCCCTGCCGTCGCCGAGACGGCCACACCGGCTGCCGCGACCGCCGTCCTGTCGCTCGACGAGCCCGCTCCGGCCGAAAGCCTGTCCGGCGGCGCGCTGGTCACCCCGGAGGAGGCCGAGCGCGTCTATGCCGCCACCGGCGTCTGGCTGCGCCCGCCGCGCCTGCCGCTCAGGCCCGAAGGCGATGCAGGCCCGCGCCTGGCCGCCGCCCTGGCCGCCGACAAGGGGCTGATGACGCTGCCGGCGCTGCCGCAGGTCCCCGCCCGGCCGGCCCCCGATGCGGCGATCGCCCCCCAGCCCGACCCGCCGCCCCCCGGAACGATGTGGGACCTGGACGAGCGGGGCTTCGTCCGCGCCCTGCCCGAGGGCGCCCTTGCGCCCTCGGGCGCGCTGGTCTTCGCGGGCCGCCCCGGTGCCGTCCCGCCCACCCGGCCGGGGACGGCCGCGCCGCCGGAGTCCGAGGCTGCGCCCGGTGCAGAGGCCGAAGCGCCCTGGCTCAACGCCATGGCCGCGCCGCCGGGGCGGCGGCCTGCACCGCGGCCGGCCGATCGTCCCTCGCCCGCACCGGAGGGAACGGCCCTCGCCGAGGCGGATGCCGGCCCGGCTGCCCCCCCCGCCGAGGCGTTGTCCGGGGACTCGCTTGCTCCCGGGGACGCGCTGGCCGCCCTGGTCGAGGAGCCTGCCGGGGACGAGACTCCGGCGCCCGGCCTTCTGGCCTTTGCCGCTCAGCCGGGACCGGGCGGGGTCTCGCTCGACGGGCTGCGGCCGCCCGAGCGTCCCGACGGACTGGCCCCGGACGCGGCGGTGCCGGTGGCGACCGCCTTTGCGGGACCCCGTCCCCCCCTCCGCCCCGAGGGCCTTGCACCCTCCGCAACGGCCGAGGCGCCGGCCCAGCCTGCGGCGGCCGAACCGCCGGTGGACATCGCTGCCGCCGCCGTGGCCGCCGCGCTCGCCTCCGCGCCCCCGACGCCGCCCACCGCCCCGGAGCCGCCGCCGCAGCCCGCTCCCGCCGCCGCCCCGGCACCCGATCTCCAGAGCACGCTCGCCGCCATCGTGCAGGGCGCGCCCGATCCGCTGGTGGGCGCCACGCGGCAGGCCGTGCCGCGGGCCCGGCGACCGGACACGCGGCCCCGCAACTTCGACCGCGTGGTGGCGGACCAGCTGGCCCGGATCGCCAGCGCCCAGCAGGCCGCCCAGCAGGCCGCCGCCCGTCAGCAGGCCGCCGCGCAGCCGCGCGCGAGCCAGCAGGCACCCGCAGCCGGCAGCGTCGGAACCCGCGGGCTCGAGCCGCACGAACTGGCCGAGAGCGAGCCCGAGGCCGTCAGCGCGGCGGCGGCCATCCCCACCGGCCCGACAACGACCACCGTGGCGCGCGCCGCCACCTTCCAGGACGCCATCCGCCTGCGCGAGATCAACCTGATCGGCGTCTATGGTCAGCCCAACGCGCGCCGGGCGCTGATCCGCATGGGCAACGGACGCTATGTGCGCGTGGGCGTGGGCGACCGGTTCGAGGGCGGACAGATTACCGCCATCGGCGACAACGCCCTGAACTATGTCGTGCGCGGGCGGACCTATGCCCTCGTGATCCCGGGGCGCTAGGAGCCCGCGCCAGGGGGCGGCGCTCAGGGGCCGATTCCCGCCTCGGCAAAGGTCGCCATGCCGCTCTGACAGGCGCAGGCAGCGCGCAGGACCCCGAGGGCAAGCGCCCCGCCCGTCCCCTCGCCCAGCCGCATCTCCAGCGACAGGATCGGCTCTAGGCCCAGCGCCGCCAGAAGCCGGCCATGGGCCGCCTCGGCGCTGCGATGCCCGGCCACCGCGTGATCGAGGGCGCCCGGCGCGGACCGGGCCAGGACCAGGGCTGCGGCCGAGCAGATGAACCCGTCGAGGACCACCGGCACGCCTCGCAGCCGCGCCGCTGCCATTGCCCCGGCCATGGCTGCCACCTCGCGGCCGCCGAGGCAGCGCAGCGCCTCCAGCGCGTCGCCGCGCGCCGAGGGGTTGGCGTCGAGGCCCGCCTGCACGGCGCGGGCCTTCCGCGCGAGGCCTTCCTTGTCCACGCCCGAGCCCCGGCCCACCCACTCCTCCGCGCGGCCGTCGAGCAGCGCGGCGCAGAGCGCGGCCGCCGAGGTGGTGTTGCCGATGCCCATCTCGCCGGTCACGAGAATGTCGGTGCCGGGCCGCAGCGCCTCCCAGCCCGTGCGCAGGGCCGCGACGCACTCGGTCTCGGTCATGGCGGGCCCGGTGGTGAAGTCGGCCGTGGGGCGGTCGAGGTCCAGCGCCACCACCGTCAGTTCCGCCCCCACCGTGTCCGCGATCCGGTTGATGGCCGCGCCGCCGCGCGCGAAGTTCTCCACCATCAGCGCCGTCACGGCCGCCGGAAAGGCGGACACGCCCTGCGCCACGACGCCGTGATTGCCGGCAAACAGCGCCACCTGCGGCGAGCGGATCGCGGGCCGGTCCGTGCCCTGCCACCCTGCCAGCCAGATCGCCAGCGCCTCGAGCCGCCCGAGCGCGCCGGGCGGCTTGGTAAGCTGGGCGTTGCGGGCCAGGGCCGCCTCCCGCGCGCGCGGGTCGGGGGCGGGTGCGCCCTGCAGGAGGGCGCGGAAGTCCTGAAGCGTCGAGAACGGGGGCATGATCGTCCCTTGCTGGCGTCGAGTCGGGCCGGGCATAACCGGCCCGCAGAAGACGGACCATTCCGGATGAGACATCCCGACCCGCCCGCCCGTCAGGACTGGCCCCCTCGGCCCGGCGATCCGGTCGAGGCGCTGGCGCTGCTCACGCGGCTGCCGGTCGGACGCTGGCACCGTGCCCCGCGGGGGGCCGCCGCCGCCTGGGCATGGCCGCTCGCCGGCGCGATCGTCGGCGGTCTGGCGGGCGCGTCGGGCTGGGCGGCGCTGGCGTTGGGCCTGCCGCCGGGGGCGGCGGCGGCGCTGGCGCTGGGGGTCGGGGCACTGCTCACCGGCGCCCTGCACGAGGACGGCCTGGCCGATTGCGCCGACGGGCTGGGCGGCGGCCGCGACCGGACCCACGCCCTCTCCATCATGGCCGACAGCCGGATCGGCAGCTTCGGCGCCGTGGCGCTCGGCCTGACCCTGCTGCTGCGCTGGAGCCTCGTCGCGTCGCTTCTGGCCGGGGGCGCGGGCTGGGGGGCCCTGGTCGCCGCCGGCGCGATCAGCCGCTGGCCCATGGCCCTGCTGCTCTGGGCGCTGCCGCCCGCCCGCGACGGGGGCCTTGCGCGCGGGATCGGCCGGCCGGGGACGCCGACGCTCGTGCTCGGAGGGGCGCTCGCCCTGGGGCTCGGCCTTCTGGCGGCCGGTCCGGCGGCGGCGGCGGCGATGCTCGCGGCCGGGCTGTGGGCCCTGATCTGGACCTGGCGCGTGCGCGTGCGCCTTGGGGGACAGACCGGGGACGCCTGCGGCGCCGCCCAGCAGGGCGCCGAGATCGCCGTTCTTCTCGTACTGGCCGCGCGGGTCTAGGGGCGCGCCTTCAGATCTGCCGCTCGGGCATCTGGACCCGCAGCCCGTCGAGCGCATCCGTCACGCGGATCTGGCAGGTCAGGCGCGACCGCACCGGGTCGGGCTCCCAGGCGAAGTCCAGCATGTCCTGCTCCATCGCCTCCTTGGGCGGCAGCCGGTCCACCCATTCGGGGTCCACATAGACATGGCAGGTCGAACAGGCACAGGCGCCCCCGCAATCGGCCTCGATGCCGGGGATGCCGTTGTCCCGGGCGCCTTCCATGACGGTCAGCCCGTTGGGCACGTCCACAACATGTTCGCGGCCGCCATGCTCGACATAGGTGATGCGGGCCATGCCTCTGCCTTCCGTGCTGCGCCTCGGCGCTCTCTCTAGCCCGCCGATCCGAAGGGTTCCAGAGCCGCGGCGACGGGGTGTGGGACAGAGGCGACAGCGGCGCCCGTCCGTCCGCGCCGCCCGTTGCGGGCGGGCTGTCCCTCCCGCTAGCGTCCGGCACATGAGGGGCGCGGTCGTCCTTTCGCTGCTCTGCGCGACCGCCGGCTGCGCCACCACGCCGGCCGGGGGGCCGCCCGTCCCGGCCTTCGCGGAGGCCGAGATCCGGCCCGATCCGGAGGGCCGGTGCTGGGGACGGGACGTTGCCCCCGCCGTCATCGAGACCGTCACCGTCCAGGAACAGGCCAGTCCGCCCGTGTTCGGGCCCGACGGGACGGTGATCGCCCCCGCCACCTATCGCAGCGTCATCCGCCAGCAGATCGCGCGGGAGCGCCGGGAAGTCGCCTTCGAGACGCTGTGCCCGCCCAGCTACACGACCGAGTTCGTCGAATCGCTCCAGCGTGCGCTGGCTGCGCGCGGCTACTACCGCGGCGAGGTGGACGGAAGGATGAGCGCGGCGCTCCGACGCGCGGTGCAGGACTTCCAGCGGCGGGACGGGCCGGACAGTCCGCTCCTGTCGCTCGACTCGGCCCGGCGGCTCGGCCTTGTCGCCCTCTCGCGCGAGGAGATCGAGCGGCTCTGAGCGCCCGTGCCGCCGCGGGGCGCCCGAAGGCGCCCCGCGCGATGGGCTACTCCGTCAGGCTCAGCGCGACGAAGCGCGGCTCGCCGGCCCGGCGGATCAGCACGAGGAGCGACCGACGCCCCGCCTCGCGCGCGGCCTCGACCGCCGCCTCGAACTCGGCGATGGAGGCGACCGGCTGCTGCCCCGCCTCGGTGATGAGGTCGCCGGGCTGGAGCCCCTTGTCGGCCGCATCCGAGATCGGATCGACCGCGGTGACGAGCAGGCCCTGGGCGTCGTCCGGCAGGCCGTGTTCCGCCATCAGCTCGGGCGTCAGCTCCGAGAGCGACATGCCCAGAAGGTCGGCGCTGCCGGCCTCCTCGGGGTTCTGCATCGAGGCGGGCAGCGATGCGGCCTCGGCCTCCTCGCGGCGGCCCAGCGTCACCTCGATGGGCAGGATCTCCCCGCCCCGCAGCACCTCGAGCGTGACGGTCCCGCCGACGGGCGCGGAGGCGACCAGGCGGACCAGCTCGCGGGTGTCGGACACCGCCTCGCCCTCGAAGGTCAGGATGACGTCGCCGGACTCGATCCCCGCCTCGGCCGCCGGCCCTTCGGGAACGTCGGTGACCAGCGCGCCATCGGCCGAGACGAGTCCCTCGATGGCATCGACCATGTCGGGCGTGACGTCCTGGATGCGCACGCCCAGCCAGCCGCGCCGCGTCTCGCCGAACTCCTTGAGCTGCGCCACCACGTTCTCGACCACGGCCGAGGACATGGCGAAGCCGATGCCGATGGAGCCGCCGGTGGGCGACAGGATGGCGGTGTTCACGCCGATCACCTCGCCGTTCATGTTGAACAGCGGCCCGCCCGAATTGCCGCGGTTGATGGCCGCGTCGGTCTGGATGTAGTCGTCATAGGTGCCCGCCAGCGCCCGCCCGCGCGCCGAGATGATCCCGGCCGACACGGAGAAGCCCTGTCCCAGCGGGTTGCCCATCGCGATCACCCAGTCGCCGACCTCGGCACCCGGCCCGTTGCTGTCGCCGAACTCCACATGCGGCAGGTCGGTGCCCTCGACCTTGAGGAGCGCGATGTCGGTGTTGGGGTCGGTGCCCACGATCTCCGCATCCATCCGCTCGCCCGAGTAGAACTCGATCTGGATCTCGTCGGCGCCCTCGATGACGTGGTTGTTGGTCACGATGTAGCCGTCGGGCGAGATGACAAAGCCCGACCCGAGCGCCGAGGACCGCCGCGGCGTGCGGTTGGGGGCGCCGTCCCCCTCGGGCAGGCCGAAGTCGCGGAAGAACTCCTCGAAACCTTCCGGCAGGCGGGGCATGGGACCGGTGCGGCCGGCCACCAGCGTGGTCGTCGTGATGTTCACCACGGCCGGGCTGACCTGGCGGGCCAGCTCGGCAAAGCTCGGCGGACGGGTCGCGTCCGGCACCGCGAGGGGTTCGGCCGGGGTCACGGCCGTCTCGGAGGGCGCGCCCAGCTCGGCATCCTGCGCCACGAGCGGCAGGGCCAGACCCACGGCCAGCGCGGTGCCGAGCAGCAGGCCCGCGGCACGGCCGGCAGGGCGGGAACGGAGAGAATCAAGGTTCACGGACAGCTCCTTCATCGGCGGTCTGACCGCCACGGGGATCGCGGGAACGGATCGTTCCCGTCGCGGGCGAAGATCGGCAGAACGGCCCGCACTCGCAACGCAAAGCCCAGTCGCGCAGCGTCAAGACAGCGTGAGAGCACCGAGCCCCCAGGCCGCCCAGACCAGCGCCAGCCCCAGCGCGGCGGCCCCGAGGCCCACGAGACGCCGCGTCTCGGGCGGGAGGGTCCGCAGCGCGGCCAGCATCTCCTCCACCAGACGCGGAGCGAGGGCCCAGAGCAGGCCCTCGACCAGGAGAACGAGGCCGATCGCCAGAAGCGCCCAGGCCACGACCGCGGCGCCCGACCGTCAGGGCGCCACCGCCACCGCCGCCGGTTCCGCCGCCACGCCGGCCTGTTCGTCCGCAGGCGCGGAGGGCGCGACCTCGGCGGGGGCAGGCTCGAAGGCGTCGGTCACCACGTTGTCCCCCGCAGCCGGACCCGCAGCGGGCGCGGCGGCCGGTGCGGGTTCGAGGGCGGGCTCAGCCGCCGGACCCGCCGGCGGCGCGGCCGGCGCGATCGCCCCCGGCGCCGCGGCGGCAAAGCCCGTCGCACCGCCGTAGAGATATTCGAAGAAGGCGTTGTCGGGCGTCATCACCATGGTGGAGTTGGTGCCGCGCAGCGCCTGCTCGTAGGCCTGAAGGGACCGGTAGAACTGGAAGAAGGCGGGATCGGCTCCATAGGCCTCGGCGAAGATGCGGTTGGCCTCGGCATCGGCCTCGCCTCGGGTGATGTTGGCCTCGCGCTCGGCCTCCGAGACGGTCTCGATCACCGTCCGGTCGGCCAGCGCGCGCACCCGCTGTGCGGCCTCGTTGCCGCGCGCGATCTCGTCGGCGGCCTCGCGCTCGCGCTCCGCCCGCATCCGGGCGAACGTCGCCTCCAGGTTCTGCGCCGGCAGGTTGGTCTGCTTGAGGCGCACGTCCACGATGGCGATGCCGAGGTTCGCCGCCTCGCGCTGGGCACCGTCGCGGATGCGGCGGCTCAGCTCGGCGCGCTGCTCGGACAGGATGACGTCCGAGGTGACCTGGTCGGCCCCCAGGACCTCGCGGATCTGGGCGTTCAGGATGGCGCTCAGGCGGTCCTGCGCGATGGCGACGCCGCCCACGCCGACGGCCTGGCGGAACCGCACCACGTCCGCGATGCGGTAGCGCGCGAAGGCGTCCACGATCAGGCGCCGGTCGTCGGCGGGCGTGACCTCGATCGTCTCCGTGTCGAGCCCCAGGATGCGGCCGTCGTAATAGACCACCTCCTGGATGAGGGGCAGCTTGAAGTAGAGGCCGGGATCCTCGCGGACCTGCCGGATCTGGCCGAACTGGAGGACCAGGGCCTTCTGCCGCTCGTCCACCACGAAGATGGAGGACATCAGGATCACGAAGGCCACCACGGCGAGGGCCACGAGGGCGGTGAGGGATCGGCGCATCTCAGTTCCCTCCGGTCGAGGCGGGCGTGGCGGCAGCGGCCGAGGCGCCGGTGCCCTGCTGGGGCTGGAGGCCCGGCGCCGCGGCGGGCGGTGCGGGCTGGGGCTGGGCGGCGGCGCCCGCCTGCCCGGCCGTTCCGCCCGAGGGCATGCGGACCATGTCGTTCAGCGGCAGGAAGGGGACGACGCCGGTTCCACCGTTCCCGTTGCCGCCGCCGGCCACCGCCGGATCGAGGATGATCTTGCCCACGTCGCCCAGCACGCGCTCCATGGTCTCGATGTAGAGACGCTCGCGCGTGACCTCCTGGGCATTGCGGTATTCGGCCAGGACGGCCGAGAACCGGCTCGCCTGCCCCAGCGCGTCGTTGATCGTGCGCGCGCGGTAGGCCTCGGCCTCCTCGATGATCTGCGCGGCCTGACCGCGGCTTTCGGCGAGCACGCGGTTGGCGTAGGCGTCGGCCTGCCGCTGGAGGCGGTCGCGCTCCTGCTCGGCGGCCTGAACGGCGCGGAAGGCGTCGATCACCTCGGCCGGCGGGTCCGCGCGGTCCAGGTTGACCCGCAGGATGCGGATGCCCGACCGGTAGGCGTCCAGCGTGGCCTGGATGCGCTCGCGCGCCGTGTCGGCGATGATGCCCCGGTCGCGGTTGAGGATGGGGGCGAGGTTGGACGCCGCCATGATCTCGCGCATGACCGACTCGGACACGGCGCGCACGGTCAGTTCCGGGTCGCGGATGTTGAACAGCAGCTGCTCGGGATCGGCGACGTTCCAGACCACCTGAAAGCCGATGTCCACGATGTTGGCGTCCGTGGTCAGCATCAGGCCCGATTCCTCGGCCCGTGCCGCGGCGGTCGTGGGCGCGGCATTGGCCCCCAGCGCCTCCGTGCGTTCGGACGTGACGTTGATGACGGTGTAGGTGACGAGCGGCCAGGGGGCGAAGTTCAGCCCCGGTTCGCCGACATTGTAGGCCTGTCCCAGGAACAGCTCGACCGAGCGCTCCTCGGGACGGACCGTGTAGAACGACATGAAGGCCCAGAGCACCACGAGGCCGAGCACGCCCAGAAGGACCGTCCCGCGCGTCACGAGCGGACCGCCCTGCTGGGGCGGCGGGGTGCCGGGACCCCCGGTTCCGCGGCCGCCCATCAGCACGCGAAGCTGCTCGCGGCCGCGGTTCACCAGCTTGTCGATTTCGGGGATCGCGGGCGGTTCCCCCGGCCTGCGCGGCGGGCGCCGGTCCTCCGGAAAGCGGTCGTCATCGCCTCCGCCTCCGCCCCCGCCGAAAGGCCCGCGGCCGCCACCGCCGCCCCAAGGTCCGCCATTGGCCATGCGTTCCCCCTCCTTGCCTGCTCCTAGCTGGTCATCCCCGGGGCAAAAGGCAACCCCGGATCGCCCCGCTTCACGGCCCTGCGCGCGGGGCGGGCGGGCCGCGCACGGCCGCGTCAGCCCCCTTTCGCGCAGGGGGCAGCGTCATGCCGACGCCTCAGGCGCGCCGCACCGGCTCGCGCAGGGTGACCATCTCCTCCGCCATCGTCGGATGGACCGCGATCGTCCGGTCGAAATCCTCCTTGGTGGCTCCCATCCGCACCGCGATCGCCGCGAGCTGGATCATCTCGCCCGCGTCGGGTGCGACGATGTGCACGCCCAGGACGCGGCGCGTCTCGCGGCTGACGACCAGCTTCATCAGCACCCTGTCGGGCCGCTCGGCAAAGGCGGTGCGCAGCGGGCGGAACGAGGTGGCATAGATCTCCACCGGCTCGCGCTCGCGCGCCTCCTCCTCCGTCAGGCCCACCGTGCCCAGTTCGGGCTGCGTGAACACCGCCGAGGCGAGCGCCTCGTGGTCCACCGGCGTGGGCTTGCCGCCGAACACCGTCTCGGCAAAGGCCATGGCGTCGCGGATGGCCACCGGCGTCAGGGCCGGCCGGTCGGTCGCGTCACCGATGGCATAGACCGAGGGCACCGCCGTCTGGGAATAGCGATCGACCTCCACATGGCCCCGTCGCCCCAGCCGGACCCCGATCTCCTCGAGACCGAGCCCTTTCGTGCTGGGCGCGCGGCCGGTGGCGAACAGCACGGCGTCGAAGACCTGCTCAGCGCCATGCGTGGGCTTGACCTTCACGGGACCGTCCGAGGGCCCCTCCGGCTCCGGCGGCCGCTCGCCCGCGGGCAGGTCGAACACGGCGTCCGGTCCGCCCAGGCACAGCAGGTCCGTGCCCACATGGAGCGACACGCCGCGCTCCTGCAGCGCCTCGGCCACCAGGCCGCGCGCCTCGTCGTCGAAGCCGCGCAGGATCTGCGCGCCGCGATAGAACTGCGTCACCTGCACGCCCAGACCGGCAAAGATGCCCGCCATCTCGCAGGCGATGTAGCCCCCGCCGACGATGAGCAGCGATCGCGGCAGCCGGTCGAGCGTGAACATGTCGTCCGAGACGAGGCCCAGCGCCGCGCCCGGAATGTCGGGCCGGACCGGATGCCCCCCCGTCGCCACCAGGACATGCGCCGCGCTGACGCGGCCGCCGTCCTCGAGCCGGACGGTATGGGGGTCCTCCAGCACGGCGCGGGTGGGGTGGATCGTCACCCCGGACCCCTCGAGGAGGCGCCGGTAGACCCCCTCCAGCCGGTCGAGCTCGGCATCGAGCCGCGCGCGGAACGTCTCCCACGAGAAGGCGCCGTCCCCAAGCGTCCAGCCATAGCCCGGCGCCAGGTCCAGCGTCTCGCGGAACTGGGAGGCAAAGACCATGATCTTCTTGGGCACGCAGCCCCGGATGACGCAGGTGCCGCCCAGCCGGCTCTGCTCGGCCAGCGCGACGCGCGCGCCCCGGGCCGCGGCCATGCGCGCCGCGCGCACACCCCCCGAGCCGCCTCCGATCACGAACAGATCGACGTCAAAGGCCATGGCGCTCACTCCGCCACATCGGTGAAGATGTTGTCGGTCTCGTCGAAGGCGATGCGCCCGTCGTCGCGCAGCTCGCCCCCCGCCTCCTGCACCTCCACCCGTCCGTCGCCATGGCCGATCACCAGCATGTCGCAGATGTCGAGAAAGAGCCCGTTCTCCACCACTCCGGGAATCTGGTTGAGCACCAGGCTGAGCTGGCGCGGATTGCCGATCCGGTTGAGGTGGCAGTCGATGATGTGATGTCCCTCGTCGGTGACAAAGGGCATGTCGCCGTTCATCCGCAGGCTGGTCGTGCGCCCCAGCACGTCCATGCCCACCAGCACCTCCTCGATGAGCGCACGGGTGGCCGGCCAGCCGAAGGGGATCACCTCCACCGGCAGCGGGAAGGCCCCCAGCGCGACCACCCGCTTGGCGGCATCGGCGATCACCACCATCCGGTCCGAGGCGGTGGCGACGATCTTCTCCTGCAGGAGCGCGCCGCCGCCGCCCTTGATGAGGTTGAGCGACCCGTCCACCTCGTCCGCCCCGTCGATGGTCAGGTCCAGCCACCGGACCTCCTCGAGCGAGGCCAGCGGGATTCCCTCGCGCCGCGCCAGCTCCGCCGTGCGCGCCGAGGTCGGCACGCCCCGCAGGCGCAGCCCCTCCTGCCGCACGCGCTCGCCCAGGCAGCGCACCAGCCACGCCGCGGTCGAGCCCGTCCCCAGCCCGAGCTTCATGCCGTCCTCCACCAGGGCGGCCGCGCGTCGGGCGGCAGCGAACTTCGCGCGGTCGAGGGGCGAAAGCGTCGGGGACATGGGCGGGCACTCCGGTCGGGACGGCGAAGCTATAGGCCAGCGTCCCGGCGGGGGCGAGTCCCCGGCCGTTTCCTCCCCCAAGCGTCGCTTTTCCGCGCGCGCCTGCCGCCCTCGCGGTCATCGTCGCGCCATGCCGCCGCCCCTCCGCCTCCACTACGCGCCCGACAACGCTTCGCTCTGCGTGCGCCTCGCGCTGCTGCGCGCGGGCGTGCCCTTCGCCACCGTCCTCGTGGACCGTCGAGCCCGCGGGCAGGACAGCCCGGCCTTCCGCGCGATCAACCCCCACGGCCTCATCCCCGCGCTCGAAACGCCCCAGGGCCCTCTGTTCGAGACCGGCGCCATCCTGCTCTGGATCGCCGACCGTCACGGCGCGGGCCTCGCCCCGGCCCCCGGCGAGGCGGACCGCGGCCTCGTGCTGTCCTGGCTGTTCTGGCTCTCCAACAGCCTGCATCCGGCGCTCCGCATCCTGTTCTATCCCGATCGTCACGTCGCGGGCGACACCGCCCGCCTCGTCCTGCGCACGCGCGAGAGGGTGGGCGCGATGCTCCACACGCTCGAGGACCGCGCGCCCGACCTGACCGCCTGGCTCGGCGCGCCGGAGGGGCCTTCCGTCCTCGACTGCTATCTCTGCCCGATGCTGCGATGGCTCGCGCTCTACCCGGTGGACGCGCGCGGCTGGTTCGACCTCGCCCGCTGGCCCCGCCTTCTCGATGTCGCGCGCCGGATGGACGACCGCCCCGAGACGGCCGCCGCCGCGCGGGCCGAGGGCCTCGGGCCGCGGCCCTTCTCCGCCCCCGCCCTCCCCGACCCTCCCGAAGGGAGTGCCACCTGATGTTCCTCTCCGTGTTCGACATGTTCAAGGTCGGGATCGGCCCCTCGTCCTCGCACACGATGGGGCCCATGGTCGCCGCCGCGCGCTTTCTCGACCACCTGCGCGCCCAGCCCTTCCGCCCCGCGGGGCTGCGCGCCTCGCTCCACGGCTCGCTCGCCTTCACCGGCGCGGGCCATGCCACCGACCGCGCGGTGATCCTCGGCTTCGCGGGCTTCCTGCCCGAGAGCTACGACGCCGACCGCGCCGAGGCCGCGCTCGCCCGCATCCGCGCCGAACGGCTCGTCGAACCCCCCGGCCTGCCGCCGCTCCGCTTCGACCCCGAGGCCGACCTGCGCTTCGACTACGGCCCCCCGCTGCCCGGCCATGCCAACGGCCTGATCCTGCGGGCCACCGACGCGCAGGGCGACGTTCTTGTGGAGGAGACCTACTATTCCATCGGCGGCGGCTTCGTGCTGACCGCTGACGAACTCGCCCGGGGCCGCAAGGCCGAGGAGGGCCCCCCCGTGCCCTTTCCCTTCGACACCGCCGAGGCGATGCTGCGCATGGCGCGCGACTCGGGCCTCTCGATCGCCGCCATGAAGCGCGCCAACGAGCTGACCCGCACCGATCCCGCCTCGCTCGACCGCGGCCTCGCCCGCATCTGGGAGGTGATGGAGGCCTGCATCGACCGCGGCCTCTCGACCGAGGGGGTGCTGCCCGGCGGCCTCAAGGTGCGCCGCCGCGCCGCCGGGATTTACCGCGCGCTCATGGCCGAGCGCGGGCTCAACCTCACCCCGCCCCACACGATCAACGACTGGATGTCGGCCTATGCCATGGCCGTCAACGAGGAGAACGCCGCCGGCGGGCAGGTCGTCACCGCGCCCACCAACGGCGCGGCGGGCGTCGTTCCGGCCGTCATCCGCTACTGGCTCGACCACGTCCCCGGCGCGAGCCGCGCCCGCGTCGGGGACTTCCTGCTCACCGCCGCCGCCATCGGCGGGCTCGTCAAGTGGAACGCCTCCATCTCGGGCGCCGAATGCGGCTGCCAGGCCGAGGTGGGCTCGGCCTCCGCCATGGCCGCCGCCGGGCTCTGCGCCGCGATGGGTGGCACGCCCATGCAGGTGGAGAACGCCGCCGAGATCGCGCTCGAGCACCATCTCGGCATGACCTGCGACCCGGTCCGGGGCCTCGTCCAGGTCCCCTGCATCGAGAGGAACGGCCTCGGCGCGATCAAGGCGGTCTCGGCCGCCTCGCTCGCGCTCCGGGGCGACGGCACCCACCTCGTCCCCCTCGACGCGGCCATCGAGACGATGCGCCAGACCGGCGAGGACATGCACAGCAAGTACAAGGAAACCTCGCTCGGCGGGCTCGCTGTCAACGTGCCGAACTGCTGAGGGCCGCGCTCAGCCCGACAGATGCGCCTCGAGCGCCTCCCGCGCGGCCTCGACGCGCTCGCGTCCGGCCCGGACCGCCGCCTCGGCCTCCGTGACCGCCTGCTCCGCCGCCAGAAGGTCCTCCAGGAAACGGGCCTGCAGCTCCGACCCCTCCGGCACGACGGCCAGCATCGCACGGGCGCGCTCGTGCCGGGCGAGGCTGTCGTCCCGCTCGGCCTGCGCCCGGGCGAGCCCCGTTTCCGCCTCCCGCAGCGCGCGGGCGAGCGCCGCGGCCTCCTCCAGGTAGCGGCGCGTCTCCTCGTCGGCCGCCCGGCCCTGCCAGCCGAGCAGGGCCTCCTCGCCCAGGGTCGCGATCTCGACCGTCTGCTCGAAGGGATAGCGGTCGCGCACGCGCAGCACGCCCTCGCCCTCCGCCACGGGCACCGCCACGCGCAGCCAGCGCAGGCCGCCCTCGTCCTGCCGGACCGCACCGCCGGGCCCGTCGAGCACCTCCGCCTCCCAGCCCTGCGCCAGGGGATGCTCGACGATCACCTCGCCATCCCCGCCCGCGGGGGCGAGGATGCGATAGGCCACCTCGCGCACCCGTTCCTGACCGATGCGCAGGACCCCCGCCGCCGCGCGGACCGAGACCTGCCGCACCGTCTCCGAGGCGGTCTCCTCCACGCGCAGCTGCCGGTCGGTTCCATAGGCCACCGCCCGCTCCTCGCCGGGCGCCAGCAGCGGGAAGGCCGCGTCCCCCACATAGCCGCCCGCCTCGTCCGAGACGGTCATCACCCCCGCGGGCAGCCGGACGGAGAGGGTGTTGCGCACCTCCAGCACGCGCTCGGGGTTGCCGGTGCGCGTCCGCGCCTCGCCCCGCCACAGCGCCAGGTGGCGCGCCCCGAGCGGCTCGGAGAGAAAGGGCAGCGACAGCATCGCCCCGGCGGGCAGGTCCACCGGCACCCCGAGGGCAAAGCGCGAGTCGATCACCCCCTCCGCCGCCTCGGCCGCCGCCGCGACCGGCGCGGGCATGGGCGCGGCCTCCATCGCGTCCGCACCGCGCGCGGCCATCGGCGCGGCCGCCGCCGCCATGGCTGGGGCGGCCCATTCCATCGGCTCGCGCCCGCGCCAGTCGCGGCGGTGCAGCTCCGCGTCGATCGTCCGCGGGCTGCCCGAACTCAGCGTCAGCGCCACGTCCTCCCAGTCCTCGCCCGTGGCGTTCTCCACCACGGCCCAGGCCTGCAGGTCCACCGCGCCCTCGCCGCGCAGCACCGCCCGATAGGCCGTCTTCCAGGCCGGCGCCGCGATCACGTAGGACAGCGCGAAGGGCCCCTCCCCCTCCACCGCCACCGCCACCTCGCGCAGCTGCCCCCCGGCCGCCGCCCGCAGCGCGCCCAGGCCCCGCGCCAGCGCCTCCCGCACCGCCTCGTCCAGGATCACGAGCTCCGTCCCCTCGCGCAGGATGTGGCGCCGGACGCCGCCCCCGTCGCCCAGCACCGTGAGCACCGTCTGGCAGCCGCGCGCCTCCGAGCATTCCTCGGCCGCCCCCATCAGCGTGCCCTCGCGCCCGCCCGCATGGCCGGGCTCGGTCACGCGCACCCGCAGCCCCGGCACCGCGCGGACCAGCGCGCCGAGATCGGTCGCCGCCTCGGGTGGGAAGGGCAGCGCGGCAAAGGCGTCCTCCACCGGCGATTCGCCATCCAGGCTCATCCGCGCGCCCGTAATCCCCTCGCCCCGCAGGAGGAGCGACTTGAGCACGTCGTCCACGTCCCGCAGCGGCACGGAGAGGACGACGCGCCCGCCCTCCCCCTCCCGCACGATCTCGGCGAGACCCGCCTCGAAGAGCACCACCTCCCGCACGGGCGCCTCCTGCGCCAGCACGGGCAGCGCGGCGGCCAGCGCCGCCAGCGACGAGACGAAGGACAGGACGCGACGGCGGGCCATGAGGGTCTCCTCGGTTGGGTCGCCGTCTTCTTACAGCCGCGGGCGGGTCCGGCGCGACGGCGTTCGCGCGCCGTCGGCGCCCGTCAGCGCACGGAGGCGAACAGCCCCAGGATGGCCGCCAGGGCGGGTTCGCGGATCGCCGGGCGCTCCATCAGGATCTCGTGGCGCGCCCCCTCCATCTCGATCAGCCGCCCGCCCTCCCAGCGGGCAAAGCGCGCGCGGATGCGCCGGGGCTCGACCACGGCTTCCTCCGACCCGACCAGCCCCAGCGCCGGCACCGCGGGCGAGGGACACCGCGCAAGCGCGCGCATCTCCAGCAGCGCCTCGTTGAGCCAGTGGAGCGACGGCCCGCCCAGCGCCAGGTCGGGCTCCGCCTCCACCTGCCGGCGCATGTAGTCCCAGTGGTCGCGGTCGCCCGTCAGGGCGTTGCCCTCGAACGGCGCGACGAGGACATAGCTCGCCGCCGCCTGACCGGGTGCCAGGACGTGCCCCAGGCCCACGCGGCGCGCGGTCGCGCTCAGGCTCCAGGCGAAGGGCCGCACCGCGCCCCGCATCCGGATGCCCCACATCGGCGCGGAAAAGGCCGCGGCCCGCACCGGCAGCCCCTCCATCAGCGCGCGCAGCCCGATCGCGCCCCCCATCGAATGGGCGAGCAGCACCCACGGCTCCGGCAGGCCGAGACGCCGCGCATGGCCCGTCAGCGCCGCCACGTCCCGCTGGTAGTCCGCAAAGCGCCCCACATGGCCCAGCGCCCGGCCGGGCCGCAGCCGCGCCGACAATCCCTGCCCCCGCCAGTCGATCGTCAGCACGGCCCAGCCCGCGCGCCACAGATCGGCGGCGACCCGGCCGTACTTCTCGCAATACTCCGTCCGGCCCGAGAACAGCAGCACCGTCCCGCGCGGCGCGGGCGGGCTCCAGTGCACGGCACGCAGCCGCACGCCGTCGTCGGCGGCGATCAGCGCCGGACAGGCGCCGGGAGGCCCCTCGGCCAGGTCCGCGCGGAACGGGGCGGCCGGGGACGCGTCCGGCGCCGCCAGCCCCCCCACGGTCCGTCAGCCCAGAAGCGAGGCGAGCCGCATCGCCGCGCCCATGTCGCCGTCCACCGACAGCTTGCCCGTCATGAAGGCCGCCGTGGCCGAGGTCTCGCCCGACAGGATGTCGCCGAAGGTCTCGGGCGAGGCGGTCAGGGTCACGTCCGCCGGCGCCTCGCCCGCGCGCGCCCCCGCCCCGTCCACGACCACGGACCCTTCGCCCGAAAAGACGAACAGCGCCGTTCCGTCGAACCCCTTGCCCGCCAGGCGGCCGTTGAGTTCCTCCACAGCCTTGTCGATCACCGCGCTCATGCCCCGGTCCTTTCCATCATGTGAAGCCCGCCCTCTGGCATCGTCGGGCGGAGAGTCTACCATGGCGACTATGGGTCCGTGCCTCCGTCCGTTCAAATGTGCCGTCACGGCATCGCTGCTGGCGGCCCTCCCGCCCGCCCTTCTCCACGCGCAGGAGCCCGAGCCTCCGCCCGGCCTGCCTGCCGCCCCGGCCGGCGCCGCCGCACCCGACCGCGAGGCCGAGCTTCTGGCCCGCCTCGCCGCGGCCCCCGACCCCGACGCCGCGCGCCGCATCGAATCGGAACTGGCCGCGCTCTGGTCGCGCTCGGGCTCGCCCGCGCTCGACCTGCTCCTGCGGCGCGGACAGGACGCGCTGAAGGCGGGCGAGGCCGCCGCCGCGGTCGAGCACCTGACCGCCGCCATCGACCACGACCCCACCTTCGCCGAGGCCTATGTGGCCCGCGCCGCGGGCTTCTACCTGCTCAACCAGCCCGGCCCCGCCCTCGACGACCTGCGCGAGGCGCTGGTCCTCAACCCCCACCATTGGGAGGCGATGAAGGGCTTCGCGCTCCTGCTCGAGGAGATCGGCCGCCCCGAGGCCGCCCTTGAAGTCTGGCGCCGCGTGACCGAGATCAACCCGCAGGACGCCATCGCCCGCTCCTCGGCCGACCGTCTCGCCCTCTCGCTCGAAGGGCGCGCCATCTGACCCTGTCCGCCCGGAGGGGCGCCCGCCATGACCCCCCGCGTCGCCGCCGTGCTGGGCCCGACCAACACCGGCAAGACCCACTACGCCATCGAGCGGATGCTCGCCCACCGCACGGGCATCATCGGCCTGCCGCTGCGCCTTCTCGCGCGCGAGGTCTATGACCGCGTCGTGCGCCTGCGCGGCCCCTCGGTCGTCGCCCTCGTCACCGGCGAGGAGCGCATCGTCCCCGACCGCGCCGCCTACTGGGTCTGCACCGTCGAGGCGATGCCGCAGGGGATGGGCGCGGACTTTCTCGCCGTGGACGAGATCCAGCTCTGCGCCGACCCCGAGCGCGGGCACGTCTTCACCGACCGCCTGCTCCATGCCCGCGGCCTGCACGAGACGCTGTTTCTCGGCTCGGCCACCATGCGCGGCGCCATCGCCGCCCTCGTCCCCGGCGTCACGTTCCTGTCGCGCGAGCGGTTCTCGACCCTCACCCATACGGGCCCGCGCAAGATCGCGCGCATGCCCGAGCGTTCGGCCATCGTCGCCTTCTCGGTCGAGAGCGTCTATGCCATCGCCGAATACCTGCGCCGCACGCGCGGGGGCGCGGCCGTGGTCATGGGGGCGCTCTCGCCGCGCACCCGCAATGCCCAGGTCGCCCTCTACCAGTCGGGCGAGGTGGACTTCCTCGTGGCGACGGATGCGATCGGCATGGGGCTCAACCTCGACATCGCCCATGTGGCCTTTGCCGGCACGACCAAGTTCGACGGCCGCCGCCTGCGCGAGCTGACGGCCGACGAGCTTGCGCAGATCGCCGGCCGCGCGGGCCGGCACACGGCCCCCGGCACCTTCGGCACCACCGGCGAGGCCCCCGACCTCGATCCCGCCCTTGCCGAGGCGATCGAGACCCACAGCTTCCGCCCCGTCACCCGCCTCCAGTGGCGCAACAGCCGCCTTCAGTTCGGCTCCGTCTCCCGGCTGATCGCCTCGCTCGAGGAGCGCACGGACAACCCTTGGCTCGGCCGCGTGCGCGAGGCCGACGACCTCGCCGCGCTGCGCGCCCTCGCCGCCGATGCCGAGGTCGCGGCGCGGGCCAGCGACGGCCCCTCCGTCCGCCTGCTCTGGGACGTCTGCCGCATCCCGGACTTCCGCGGCATCTCGCGCGGGGAGCATGCGGCGCTGCTTGCCACCGTGTTCAACCACCTCCACCAGCGCGGCCGCCTGCCCGAGCCGTTCCTGGCCGAGGCCGTGCGCCGGCTCGACCGGACGGACGGCGACATCGACGCGCTCTCGCGCCGGCTCGCCTTCATCCGCACCTGGACCTACGTCGCCCAGCGCAAGGGCTGGGTTGCCGACGAGGGCCATTGGCGCGAGGAAACCCGCGCGGTAGAAGACCGCCTGTCGGACGCGCTCCACCGCGCCCTGACCGAGCGGTTCGTGGACAAGCGGACGAGCACCCTCGCCCGCCGGCTGAGGCAGAAGGAGGTCCTGGTGGCCGAGGTGAGCGAGAAGGGCGAGGTGACGGTCGAGGGCCATCCCGTCGGCCGCATCGAGGGGTTCCGCTTCCGCGCCGAACGCGCGTCGAGCCCCGAGGAGGCGCGCACGCTGCGCCAGGCCGCCGCCCAGGCGCTCGCGCCGCAGTTCCACCTGCGCGCCGACCGCTTCTACAACGCCCCCGACACCGAGATCGACTTCACCGAACAGGGCGGCCTGATGTGGGGCGAGCACGCCGTGGGCCGGCTGGCGCGCGGGCCCGAACCGCTCAGGCCCGAGATCGTCCCCTTCGTGGACGAGGAGGCCGGGCCCGATCTGGTCCAGAAGGTGCAGCGCCGCCTTCAGCACTTCATGGACCGGCGCATCGCCGCCGCCATGGAGCCGCTTCTGGCGCTCTCCCGCGACGAGGCGCTGCCCCCGCTCGCGCGCGGCTTCGCCTACCGGCTGGGGGAGAATCTCGGCATCCTGCCGCGCGGCGAGGTGGCGGCCGAGGTGCGCGCGCTCGACCCGGAGGCCCGCGCCGCCCTGCGCCGTCACGGCGTGCGGATCGGGCAGTTCACCGTCTTCCTGCCGGCCCTGCTCAAGCCCGCCCCGACGCGCCTGCGTCTGGTCCTGTGGTCGCTCTGGAAGGGGCTCGAGGACTTTCCCGCCGCGCCGCCGCCCGGCCATGTCACCGTTCCGGCCGACGGGGAGCATCCGCCGGGCTTCTGGCCCATGGCCGGCTTCCGCGCCGCGGGCGAGCGGGCGATCCGCATCGACATGCTCGAACGCCTCGCCGACCTGCTGCGCGACCGCGACAGCCGCCAGGGCTTCGAGGCCGCGCCCGAGATGCTGTCGATCACCGGCCTGTCGCTCGACGCCTTCGCCCGTCTGATGGAGGGCCTGGGCTACCGGGCCGAGCGCGGCGAGCGGCCTCGCCAGAGGCCCGCGCGGGCCGCCCGGCCGCCCGCCCCCGACCCGTCCGCGTCCGGCCCGGCCGCGGCCGAGCCGCCTGCCCCCGGCGCCCCCGCCCCGGTCGAGGAGCCGCCCGCCCCCGACGCCCCGCCGGATTCCCCCCCGGTCGAGCCGCCGGGCCCCGATCTGCCCGAACCCGACCTGCCGCCGGACGGGCCGGCCCGGCCCGACACGCCGCCCGCCGAACTTCCCTCGGAGACGCCGGGCGAGGCGCCGGACCGCCCCCCGGCCGAGCTGCCCGGCGACATCCCCTCGGAGACGCCCCCCGACGCGCCGGCCGACCTGCCCGATCCGCCGTCCGCCCCGGAGATGCCCGAGCCGCCGGGGCCGTCCGACCTGCCCACCATGGCTGCCGCGCCCGGATCGGACGGACCGGCCGCCGAGACGGAGGTGTTCTACACCTTCACCTGGAGCGGACGCCCCGCCCGCCGCAGCGGGGACCGCGCCGCCGCGCCCGCCCCCCGCCCGCGCGAGGACCGGCCGCGCGAGGGCCGGCCCGCCCGATCCCCCCGCCAGGGGGGCGGGGCCGGACGCGACCGGGTCGCGGCCGAGCGAGGCGACCGGCACCCGTCCCGGCCCGAGCGCAGCGGCCAGGGCCAGGGCACCCCCCGTCCCCCCCGCCAGCCCGAGCCGCGTCCCGCGCGCGACTCCGTCCCGGCCGCGCGCGGCCGCGTCGATCCCGACAACCCCTTCGCCGCGGCTCTCGCCGGCTTCAAGGTCAAGTGACGGCGGCATCCCCGTCCCCTCCCGGTCCGCGCGCGACCATCCGGCTGGACAAGTGGCTCTGGCAGGCGCGCTTCCTGCGCTCGCGCAGCCTCGCGACCGAGTTCGTCGCGGCCGGCCGCCTGCGCGTCAACGGCCAGCCCGTGGACAAGCCTGCCCGCGCGGTGGGACCGGGCGACGTGCTGACCTTCGCGCTTGCCGGACAGGTGCGCGTCGTTCGCGTCCTCGCCCTCGGCGAGCGCCGCGGCCCCGCCCCCGAGGCGCAGAGCCTGTACGAGGAGCTGCCCCCCCGCTCCGAGCCCCGGCCGCTTGAATGATCCGGGCGACCGGCTTAGGTCCGGGGCGACCTCAGCGGGACCGGCCATGACCTATATCGTCAACGACAACTGCATCGCCTGCAAGTACACCGACTGTGTCGAGGTCTGCCCCGTGGACTGCTTCTACGAGGGCGAGAACATGCTCGTCATCCATCCCGACGAATGCATCGATTGCGGCGTCTGCGAGCCCGAATGCCCCGCCGACGCGATCCGCCCCGACACCGAGCCCGACATGCAGAAATGGGTCGAGTTCAACCGCAAGTATGCCGAACGCTGGCCCGTCATCACCCGCAAGAAGGACCCCCTGCCCGGCGCCGAGGAGATGGACGGCAAGCCGGGCAAGATGGCCCTGTTCTCTGAAAATCCCGGTCCCGGAACCTGACGGACCACGGCGCAGCGGCCCCTTGCCGCCCTTTCTTCGGCCGGTCCGATGTGGTAGGATCGTGCGCAAATGCCGCCTCGCCCGACTTGAACCCGCCGGTCCGAATCCCCACCTGACGGAGGCTGTGCGCATCCGTCGGGCGCTTTCGTGTCGGCATTCCACCGATCCCGGCCCCGCAGCCGCGTCCCTGGAAGGAACCCCATGAGCAAGAGCCGCAAGAGCGATTTCCGCCCCAACGATTACGTCGTCTATCCCGCCCATGGCGTCGGCAGGATCGTCTCCATCGAGGAGCAGGAGGTTGCGGGCTTCAAGCTCGAACTGTTCGTCATCTCGTTCGAGAAGGACAAGATGACGCTGCGCGTGCCCACCAACAAGGCGACCGAGGCGGGCCTGCGCGCCCTCGCCACCCCCGACGTCGTCGCCCAGGCGATGAAGACCCTGCGCGGCAAGGCCAAGATCAAGAAGGCCATGTGGTCCCGTCGCGCCCAGGAATACGAGCAGAAGATCAATTCGGGCGATCTCGTCGCCATCGCCGAGGTGGTGCGCGACCTCCACCGCGCCGACGACCAGCGCGAACAGTCCTATTCCGAGCGCCAGCTCTACGAGGCCGCGCGCGAACGCCTGACGCGCGAGATCGCCGCCGTCGCGGGCCGCGACGAGGTGTCCGCCGCCAAGGAGATCGACGAGGTCCTGTTCGGCCGCGCCGCCTGACGCGCCCCGTCCCCTCCGGCCGGGGGCTGCGCAGCCCCGGTGCGGGCCCCGCGGCCCTGCCCATGGCCTCCCGGACGCGCCCCCCCTGCTCGCTGCGGCGCCTGACGCTCCCGCGGCGGCCCCCCCGCCGCCCCCGCGCCGCAGCGCGGCGCAACACCACCGCGCGGTGGTGTAACGCTTCGTTAACCTCTCCGTGGCAGGGTGCCCCCACGCGCCCGATCCTTCCGTCCCGGCGGACCGGGGGGCGGCGCGGACGACCGGGGCGGGACCTGCAACGATCAGGCGGCCGCCCGTGCTCTTTGCAGGGGTGGGGCGCCACGGACGCGCCCGAGGTTCCGCCGCATCCCACCGGGCCGCTTGGCTGCGCAGGTGCTCGTCCACGGCGCGGAGGCGGAGATCCCCGGCCGCCGCGCGTCGCAACGCGCCCGCCCCCGCGCCAGCGGGGCGGCTAGGACTCCGCCGGCAGGCGCACGCCGTAGATGCGCTCGGCATTGCGCCAGCCGATCGCGGCCGCCTCGTCCGGCGACAGCCGCCCCAGCACGGCCTCGGTGATGTCGAGCCAGCCGGGCAGCCCGGCGCCCAGGTTGACCACAGGCCAGTCCGACCCCCACACTGCCCGGTCGGCGCCGAACGCCTCCAGCACCGTCTCGATCCAGGGCCGCAACGCCGCCTCCGTGCGCTCCTCGGGCCCCGCATAGGCCGAGATCCCCGAGATCTTGACGCAGACGTTCGGACAGGCCGCCACCTCGCGCAGCCCCCGCTCCCACTCCTCCCGGCCGCCCCCCGCAATGTCGGGCGTCCCGCAATGGTCCAGCACGAAGCGCACGTCCGGGCAGGCCCGCGCCAGATCGCGCGCGAGCCACAGCGTGCGCCCCAGCACGTTGACGTCGAAGGGAAAGCCGGCCCGCCCGATCCGGCGGACATTCTCGCGGAAGGTGTCGGACAGCGACACGTCCTCGGCCACGTCCTCGTGCAGGATGCGCCGGTAGCCCACGACGCCCAGCGACGGCCCCTCCTCCAGCCAGGCCGCGAAGCCCTCGTCCGTCTCGGGCCGGCAGTTCGCGATCTGCCCGAGCAGCCGCCCCTCGCGGATCAGCCCGGCGACCCAGCGCGACTCGGCCACCCAGTCGGTGGCGGCGACCTCCATGAAGATCGCCCCCGCCACGCGCCCCCCGTAGAGCGCCAGCGCCTCCTCCAGCGGGAAGTCCCGCTGCAGCGCGGGCACCCGGTGCGTCCAGGCATGGCCCGTCACCGAGCGGTCGATCAGGTGCAGATGCGTGTCGATCAGCCGCATGGCCCTATCCGTCCGCGACGCAGACCTGCCGCTGCCGGCCCAGCCCCTCGATCCCCAGCGTGACCACCTCTCCGGGCCTGAGGAACCGCGGCGGCTTCATCCCCAGCCCCACGCCGGGCGGCGTCCCGGTCGAGATCACATCGCCGGGATGGAGCGTGAAGAACTGGCTGAGATAGCTCACCAGATAGGCCACCCCGTAGACCATCGTCCGGGTCGAGCCGTCCTGCATCCGCTGCCCGTTCACCTCGCACCACATGGCCAGGTCCTGCGGGTCCGGCACCTCGTCGCGCGTGACGAGCCAGGGCCCGAGGGGACCGAAATTGTCGCAGCTCTTGCCCTTGGTCCACTGGCCCTGCCGCTCGGCCTGGAAGGCGCGCTCGGAGACATCGTTGCAGACGGCATAGCCTGCGACATGGGCCAGGGCCTCGGCCTCGGGGATGTACTTGCCGCGCGTCCCGATCACCACGGCCAGCTCCACCTCCCAGTCGGTCTTCTCAGACCCGCGCGGGATGATGATCGGATCGTCCGGCCCGCAGACGGCCGAGGTCGCCTTCATGAAGATCACCGGCTCGGGCGGGACCGACAGGCCCGATTCGGCGGCATGGTCGGCATAGTTGAGGCCGATGCACACGAACTTGCCGATGCCGCCGACGCAAGGACCGAGCCGCGCCCCCTCGGGCACCGGGGGCAGGGTCGAAGGGTCGATGGCCCGCAGCCGCTCCAGCCCCGCATCCGACAGGACCTCGCCCGCGATGTCGGGCACATGACCCGTCAGATCCCGCAAGCCGCCGTCCGGCGCCACCAGCCCCGGCCGCTCCGCCCCCCTCTCGCCCCAGCGCACGAGCTTCATCCCGCCCCTCCTCAGATGTTGGTCCAGCCGCCGTCGATGATGTGGACGGCCCCCGTCGTGTAGGCCGATTCGTCCGAGGCCAGGTGCACGACCAGCGCGGCCACCTCCTCGGCCCGGCCGATCCGCCCGATCGGCTGGCGCGCGACAAAGGCCGCGCGCGCCGCCTCGTAATCCCCCGTGGCCCGGAGGCGCTCCTGAAGCGAGGGGCTGTCCACCGTGCCGGGGCAGATCGCGTTGGCCCGGATGCCCTGCCCCACGAAGTCGCAGGCGATCGAGCGCGTGAGCCCGATGACCCCCGCCTTGGTCGCCCCGTAGGCAAAGCGGTTGGGCGCCGCGATGACCGAGGAGGCGACGGAGGCGATCGTCACGATCGACCCGCCCCCGCGGGCGATCATCCCCGGCAGGAAGGCGCGGCAGACCCGAAAGGTCGCCGTCAGGTTGATCTCGACCGAACGCGCCCATTGCGCCTCGTCGCAATCGAGGATCGTGCCGTGCGCCACCCAGCCCGCGCAGCTCACGAGAACGTCCGGCGCATCTCCCGCCGCGGCCCGAGCGACCGCCGCCCCGTCGGTGACATCGAGCCGCGCCGTCTCCAGCGCCGCCCCCGACCCGGCTTCCGCACGCAGCGAGTCCAGCGCGGCGGGATCGATGTCGGTGGCGACCACTGCCGCCCCCTCGCGCAGCATGGCCAGGACCGAGGCCCGGCCGATCCCCTGCCCGGCCGCCGTGACGAACACGCGCTTTCCCGCCAGACGCCCGGTCATGCCCCCTCCGCCGCAAGCCCCGCCGACTGTGTTGCAGCCTTTCGGGAGGGGCGCAACGGCCGGCGCGGATGTGCCCGGCACGCCACACCGGCGCACCTCACGCGAACGTGGGCCTGCGCGAAGACCGACCCTATGGCATTCTCGCTCCGAGGCCGCGACAAGTCACGAGCACGACGCCGGACCGGGGATCAGGCAAGCCCGGCCGGATCAGCAAAGGGACAGAGCGATGTCGGAGCAGCACTTCGCTGCGCCCGCCCCCATGGCCGGGCGCGATGAGCGGCAGGAACCCTCTGCGGTCGCCGCTCCCCAGCAGATGCAGGCGCAGACCCAGCGCATGCCCCGGGCGCCGGGAATCCCGGCCTTCGGCGACGGGTCCGGCGCCGCCATGATGTTCCGCGACTGCGCGAGCATCTGAACCGGACACGGCCCGGACCCCAGCACGGCCCGTTCTCCCTCGGGCCTTCCCGGGCCGACTGGAGGCCAGGCGGGCGCCGACCCGTCCTCCCCGGCGACGCGCCCCCTGGCCTCACTTTCCTCTTCGATCGTCCGGCGCCGCGCCCGCGCGCATCCGATTTCTGCGGACGCTTCCCTGTCCGCAGGAAAGCGGCCGGTTCCCGGCCCGGCGCCGGGGCCCGACCGGCGGAGTTTGGCCGATCCGGTCTGCCCC
The DNA here is from genome assembly GCF_009904055.1 of Rubellimicrobium sp. CFH 75288. Taxonomy (GTDB): domain Bacteria; phylum Pseudomonadota; class Alphaproteobacteria; order Rhodobacterales; family Rhodobacteraceae; genus Rubellimicrobium. Next base: position 329,505 of record NZ_WYDP01000001.1, read on the forward strand.
GGCACGCGACCCCCCTTCCGGCCGGGGACCGCCTTGGGGCTTACTCCCACGCAAACGTGAAAGGGCGGGAGCGCGGGATGGGGGCGAAGATGATGGGGCGGCGCGCCGCCCTCCTGATGATGGCCGGGGCCCTGGCAGGATGTGCCGCCGCCGGCCGAGCGCCCGAGCCCGTCCTCGCGCGCAGCCAGCCGCCCTCGGGCGGGTCCGGCATCCATGCCCTGGTGGACCAGCAGGCCGCCGCGCTGGGAATCCCGCGCGAACTCATGCACCGGGTGGTGCGCAGCGAATCGAGCTACAATCCGGCGGCGCGCAACGGTCCCTATCTGGGCCTGATGCAGATCCATCCGCAGACCGCGCGGACGATGGGCTTCCGCGGCCGGCCCGAGGAACTTCTCGATCCGGTGACCAACCTGACCTACGGGGGCCGCTACCTGCGCGGCGCATGGATCGTCGCGAACGGAGACATGGACCGGGCCATCGGCTGGTACCGGCGCGGCTACTACTACGAGGCCCGCAACCGCGGCCTTCTGGTCGAAACGGGGTTGGCCAGCCGGGAGCGTCGCTGACGCTCCCGGCACGGAGGCGACGGCGCGCCCCTATTCGGTGACGCGGACGGCCGCCATGCGGTCGGGTTCGCCCGCGACTTCGCCGTTGTTGCCGGTGCCCCGCTTGATCGCGTCCAGCACCTCGAGGCCCGAGACGACCTCGCCCACCACCGTGTACTGGCCGTTCAGATGCGGAGCATCGGCGAACATGATGAAGAACTGGCTGTTGGCGCTGTCGGGGGACTGGCTGCGCGCCATCCCCACCACGCCGCGGGTGAAGGGCAGATCCGAGAACTCGGCCGGCAGGTCGGGCCGGTCCGAGCCGCCCATCCCCACGCGCGAGCGGTCTCCGCCGATGCGGCCGTACTGGACGTCGCCCGTCTGGGCCATGAAGCCGTCGATCACGCGGTGGAAGGCCACGCCGTCATAGGCGCCCTCGGCCGCCAGTTCGGTGATGCGGGCCACGTGCTGCGGCGCCACGTCCTTGAACAGGTCGATCACGATGGTGCCGTTCGCCTCGCCCGTCACGTCGATCTCGAGGCCGGTCGCCAGGGCCGGTCCGGCCGCGGCCAGCGCCGCGACGATCGCAAGCGTTCTCATGGTGTCACTCTCCTTCGTTGCCGTCGGTGGCGCCGTGGGCGAGGTCGGCCGCAACCCGCACCCGGATCATCCGGTCGGGCTGGGCGGGCGGCTCGCCGCGGGCGATGCGGTCCACATGCTCCATCCCCGACACGACGCGGCCGTAGACCGTGTATTGCCGGTTCAGGAAGTGGTTGTCCTTGAAGTTGATGAAGAACTGGCTGTTGGCGCTGTCGGGGTTCTGGGACCGCGCCGCACCCAGAGTGCCGCGGTCGTGCGGCTCGTCCGAGAACTCGGCCGGCAGGTCGGGCAGGTGGCTGCCGCCCGTGCCTGCCCGGCGCGGGTTCCATCCCTTCTCGAGGTTGGCGTGCTCCACGTCGCCGGTCTGGGCCATGAAGCCGTCGATGACCCGGTGAAAGGCCACGTTGTCGTAGGCGCCGGCACGCGCCAGCTCCTTCATCCGGGCGACGTGCCGGGGGGCCACGTCGGGCAGCAGCTCGATCGTCACGGTGCCGTCCTTGAGCTCCATGAGGATCGTGTTCTCGGGGTCCCGCATCGCGGCCATCGGCTGTCCTTCCCTCGCAATCAGGCGTGCGCCCCGATCTAGGCACGCGTGACGGCGAAGCCAATCCCGCCGTTGACCGGACGGCCCGGACAGGCCACCTCTTGCCGCGGCATGGACAGGGAGGCGCCGATGGCCCCGCGAACGCTGAGCGACATGGACCTTGACGGCCGCCGCGTGCTCACGCGGGTGGACCTCAACGTGCCGGTGGAGGGGGGTCGCGTCACCGACACCACCCGGATCGAGCGCGTCGTGCCGACCATCCGCGCCATCCTCGAGGCCGGGGGCAAGCCCGTCCTGCTCGCGCATTTCGGCCGCCCCAAGGGCCGCCGGGACGAGGCGCAGTCGCTGCGCCAGGTGGTCCCGGCGCTGGAGGAGGCGCTGGGCCGGCCCGTCGCCTTCGCCCCCGACTGCGTCGGCCCCGAAGCCGAAGCCGCGGTCGCCGCCATGCAGCCCGGTGACGTGCTGCTCCTCGAGAACACCCGCTTCCATGCCGGCGAGGAGGCGAACGACCCGGCCTTCGCGGACGCTCTGGCACGGCTGGGGGATGTCTATTGCAACGACGCCTTCTCGGCCGCGCACCGCGCCCATGCCTCGACCGAGGGGCTGGCGCACCGCCTGCCCGCCTGCGCGGGCCTGCTGATGGCCGAGGAGCTCTCCGCGCTCGACCGCGCGCTGGGCAACCCCGAGCGGCCCGTGGTCGCGATCGTCGGCGGCTCTAAGGTGTCCACCAAGATCGACCTGCTCATGAACCTGGTGGGCCGGGTCCAGCATCTCGTCATCGGCGGCGGCATGGCCAACACGTTCCTGCACGCCCAGGGGGCGCAGGTGGGCCGGTCGCTCCACGAGCCGGATCTCGCCGACACCGCGCGGGCCATCCTGCGCCGCGCCGAGGAGGCGGGATGCGAGATCGTTCTGCCCCGCGACGTGGTGACCGCGCGCGCCCTGCGCCCTGGCGAGCCCGAGCAGATCCATGCGGCGCACGATTGTCCGCCCGACCAGATGATCCTCGACATCGGCCCGCAGACGGTCAGCACGATCGACACCGTGCTGCACCGCTGCCGCACGCTGATCTGGAACGGGCCGGTCGGCGCCTTCGAGACCAAGCCCTTCGACGCCGGGACCCATGCTCTCGCGCTCAAGGCGGCGGAACTGACGCGCAAGGGCGCGCTCGTCTCTGTTGCCGGCGGCGGCGACACGGTCGCCGCCCTGAACGAGGTGGGTGTCGCGGGCGACTTCACCTATGTCTCCACGGCCGGGGGCGCCTTTCTGGAATGGATGGAAGGCAAGGTGCTGCCGGGGGTCGCCGCGCTCGGCTGAGGCCGGGCCGTTACCGCTGCCGGCGCCTTGCCCCGGCCGTCGCCCCGTCCTAACGCTGGACCGAGCGGCTACAGGAGGAACCCCATGACCACGCCCGCCGTGCAGGCCATCCTGAGGAACTACGAGGGCGAGACGCCCGGCGTGAAGGCCAATCTGGTGCGGATGCTGATGCAGGGGCGACTTGCAGGGACGGGCCGCATGGTCATCCTGCCGGTCGATCAGGGCTTCGAGCACGGACCGGCGCGCAGCTTCGCCGTCAATCCCGACGCCTACGATCCGCACTACCACTACCGTCTGGCGATCGATGCGGGGCTGTCGGCCTATGCCGCCCCGCTGGGCCCGCTCGAGGCGGGCGCCGACACGTTTGCCGGGCAGGTGCCGCTGATCCTCAAGGTCAACTCGTCCAACTCCCTGATGCCCGCCGGGCCCAAGACCCAGGCGATCACCGCGACGGTGGACGATGCGCTGCGGCTGGGCTGCGCGGCGATCGGCTTCACGATCTATCCGGGCTCGTCGCGGTCGCTCGAGATGTTCGAGGACATCGCCGAGATGCGCAAGGAGGCCGCGGCCAAGGGCGTGGCCACGGTGATCTGGTCCTATCCGCGCGGCGAGGAGCTCGACAAGGACGGCGAGACGGCCGTGGACGTCACCGCCTATGCCGCCCATATCGCGGCGCTCCTCGGCGCCCACATCATCAAGGTCAAGCTGCCCACCGCCCATGTCGCGCAGGCCGAGGCCAAGAAGGTCTATGACAAGGAGAAGATCCCCGTGGCCGAGCAGGCCGATCGGGTGCGCCACATCGTGCAGGCCTGTCTGGGCGGCCGTCGCCTCGTCGTCTTTTCCGGCGGCGCCGCCAAGGGCGAGGACTCGGTCCTTCAGGATGCTCGCGACATCCGGGCCGGCGGAGGCAACGGCTCGATCATCGGGCGCAACGTGTTCCAGCGTCCCCGGGGCGAGGCCGTGCGCCTGCTGGACGAGCTGGTGTCGATCTATCAGGGCTGAGCCGGCCCCGGTGCCGAGCGGAGCGTGACCGCGGCGCCGCAGCGTGCGGCGTCCGGGACACGGTGCGGCTTGGCAGGGGGGCTGCGCCGTGCGAGGGTTCCCCCCACGCGCCCGCAGAGGCGCCGGGGCAGTGAGGACCGCATGATCCGCAGCACGCGCGCGCCGCTCGGCTATCTCCTGTTTGCGGGCGGAATGGTCCTGATCGGGCTCTACTTCGCCTTTGCGGCCGTGCAGGGCGATTACGGCGTCTTCCGGCGAGCCGAGATCCAGGCGGAAACCCTGCAGCTCCGCCTGCGTCTGGCCGATCTGCAGGGCGAGATCGAGCGCATGGAGAACCTGACCCGGCGCCTGTCGGACCGCTACCTCGACCTCGACCTGCTCGATCAGCAGGCCCGCGACGTGCTCGGCGTGATCCGCGCGGACGAGATCGTGATCCGCTGAAAGGCGGCCAGTCTCGCCGCAATGCGGCGTGACGCCCCCCTCGCCAAGCCCCGACCCCTCCGCTAAGTCACGGCCGAGGGGTTGTTTCGAGGGAGGATCGCCATGGCCACTGCGCAAGCCGCCGCCGCAGAGGATCGTCCCGTCCTCCCCAACGTCTCGCGCGACGAATTGCTGAAGTTCTACCGCGAGATGCTGCTCATCCGGCGGTTCGAGGAGAAGGCCGGACAGCTCTACGGCATGGGGCTGATCGGGGGCTTCTGCCACCTCTATATCGGGCAGGAGGCGGTGGTCGTGGGGCTGGAGGCCGCGGCCGAGGAGGGCGACAAGCGCATCACCTCCTACCGCGATCACGGGCACATGCTGGCCTGCGGGATGGACCCGCGCGGCGTCATGGCGGAGCTGACGGGCCGCGCGGGGGGCTATTCCAAGGGCAAGGGCGGCTCGATGCACATGTTCAGCCGCGAGAAGCACTTCTACGGCGGCCACGGGATCGTGGGGGCGCAGGTGCCGATCGGGGCGGGACTCGCGCTGGCGGACCAGTACATGGGGCGCGACCGCGTCACCTTCACCTACTTCGGCGACGGCGCCGCCAACCAGGGCCAGGTCTACGAGACCTACAACATGGCGATGCTGTGGAAGCTGCCCGTGATCTTCGTGATCGAGAACAACCAGTATGCGATGGGCACCTCGGTCCAGCGATCGACCCGGTCGCCGTCGTTCTGGGAGCGGGGTGCCGCCTTCGGCATTCCCGGCGAGGAGGTGGACGGGATGGACGTCCTCAAGGTCCGCGAGGCGGGCGAGAAGGCGGTGGCGCACTGCCGCTCGGGCGCGGGACCCTACATCCTCGAGGTCAAGACCTACCGCTATCGCGGCCATTCCATGTCGGACCCTGCCAAGTACCGCACGCGCGAGGAGGTCCAGAAGATGCGGGAGGAGCGCGACCCGATCGAGCAGGTCCGGTCGCTGCTGCTGGACGGCGGCCACGCGGTGGAGGACGACCTCAAGGCGATCGACAGGGAGATCCGCGACATCGTCAACGATGCCGCCGAGTTCAGCCAGCAGAGCCCCGAGCCCGACGTTTCGGAGCTCTGGACCGACATCGTCGCCTGACCGCACCAGACCAGGGAACAGCCGAGCATGCCCACCGAGATCCTGATGCCTGCCCTGTCGCCGACGATGGAGGAGGGCACGCTGGCGCGCTGGCTCAAGAAGGAGGGGGAGGCGGTGCGGTCGGGCGACGTGCTGGCCGAGATCGAGACCGACAAGGCCACGATGGAGTTCGAGGCGGTGGACGAGGGCGTGCTGGGGCGCATCCTGGTGCCCGAGGGCACCGAGGGTGTGAAGGTCAACACGCCCATCGCCGTGCTGCTGGCCGAGGGCGAAAGCGCCGACGCGGCCGACAGCGCCGCCGATCCCGCCGGGGCAACCCCGAAGGCCGCCCCAGCCAAGGCGGAGGCTCCGCCGCAGAAGGGGGCGAACGGGGCCGTCGCCGGATCCTCGCTCGGGCCGGTGCCGGAGCGGTCGGATGCGAAGGCGGGCGGCCTCGTGGACAGGGCCGCCGCAGGGCCTGCGGCAGATGCCGGCACCGGGGGCAAGGCCGGCGGGCGGATCTTCGCCTCGCCGCTCGCACGGCGGATCGCGGCCGAACGGGGCCTCGACCTGTCGGCGATCCGGGGCAGCGGGCCCAACGGGCGGATCGTCAAGGCCGATGTCGAGAAGGCCGAGGCGGCGCCGCGGTGCGCAGCCGAGGCCCCCGCAGCGGCGGCCGCGCCCCCTGCGCCCGCTCAGCCCGCCTCCGCCCCCGCCGCCGGGCCCTCGGCCGAGGCGGTGATGCGGCTCTACGAGGGCCGCCCCTTCGAGGAGGTCAGGCTGGACGGGATGCGCCGGGTCGTCGCCCAGCGGCTGACCGAGGCCAAGCAGACCATTCCGCACTTCTACCTGCGCCGCGACATCCGGCTCGACGCGCTGCTGGCGTTCCGCGCGCAGCTCAACGCGGCGCTGGAGCCGCGCGGGGTCAAACTCTCGGTCAACGACTTCGTCATCAAGGCCTGCGCGCTGGCGCTTCAGCAGGTGCCGGCGGCCAACGCGGTCTGGGCGGGCGACCGCATCCTGCGGATGAAGGCGTCGGACGTGGCGGTGGCCGTCGCGGTGGAGGGCGGGCTGTTCACCCCCGTGCTCAAGGACGCGGAGGCGAAGTCGCTGTCGCGGCTCTCGGTCGAGATGAAGGACCTCGCCGCGCGGGCGCGGAACAGGAAGCTGGCCCCGCACGAATACCAAGGCGGGAGCTTCGCGATCTCCAACCTCGGGATGTACGGGATCGACAGCTTCGACGCGGTGATCAACCCGCCGCACGGGGCGATCCTGGCCGTGGGCGCAGGCGTGAAGCGTCCGGTCGTGGGCGAAGGGGGCGAGATCGAGGCCGCGACGGTGATGACCGTCACGCTCTCGGTCGATCACCGGGTCATCGACGGGGCGCTGGGGGCGGAGCTGCTCGAGGCGATCAAGGCGAACCTCGAGAACCCGATGGGGATGCTGGCATAGGAGGTCCACATAATGAGGAAAGCAGACGCGAGCAAGAGAAGTGATTTTCTCTGGATCGTCCAGTCTACCTATCTTGCAAATGGTATTAATATGGCCGCACAGGATGCCTATCGCGATCAGCGTCGCCATGAATATAGCGGCTTGGGCGTGAAGAATGAAATGTGTGATGCCATCAAGGCATCTTACCTCATTCCCGCCGATTTGGATGCTGTCACCGCTGCCGATGAATACCTTACTTGGAAGCTCTTCGCACAGCGGGATTTGGAAGTGCCGAATCCAGAGGAAGGCAGGGGCCAGCAACCTCGTTGGGTGACCCCCGGTTTTGCTGGCTGGGATAAGTCTCAAGAGTAGTAATGGCGACCGCGTTCGTTCGCCGCACTTAGATGGGCTTCTAGTTACTCCCCCGGCACCACGTGATCCATGCTGACGGCCGGCTGGTCGCAGCCCGCCTCGCCCACGATGCGGGCGGGCACGCCCGCCACCGTCTTGCAGGGCGGCACGTCGTGGAGGACCACCGATCCCGCCGCGATGCGCGAGCAGCGGCCCACGCGGATGTTGCCCAGCACCTTGGCGCCCGCGCCGATCAGCACACCGTCCCCGATCTTGGGGTGGCGGTCGCCGTCCTCCTTGCCCGTGCCCCCCAGCGTGACCGAGTGGAGCATGGAGACGTTGTCGCCGACCACGGCCGTCTCGCCGATGACGATGGAATGGGCATGGTCGATCATGATCCCCTGCCCCAGCCGCGCGGCCGGGTGGATGTCCACGCCGAACACCTCGGACACGCGCATCTGGAAGAACCACGCCATGTGCGAGCGGCCGCGCGTCCACAGGACGTGCCCGACGCGGTAGGCCTGCACCGCCTGGAAGCCCTTGAAGTAGAGAAGGGGCTGCAGGAAGGTATGGCAGGCCGGGTCGCGGTCGTGGATGGCCACGATATCCGCCCGTGCGGCCGCGGCGATCGCCGGCTCCTCGGCCATGGCCTCGTCCACGATCTCGCGCAGGATCTGGGCGCCCATCTCCTCGGAGGCGAGCTTCATGGCGATGCGGAAGGCGAGCGCGCGCTCGAAGCTGGGGTGGTGGAGCACGCTCGAATGGATCATCCCGCCCAGAAGCGGCTCGGCGCGGTGGGCCGCCTCCGCCTCGTGGCGGATGCGCGACCAGACGGGGTCCAGTTCGGCGATCTGAAGGGCCGGGTTGGCCATGGGGGCCGTCCTCCGTGACGGGTCTGCCCCCCGGGACATAGGGCATCCGGGCCCATGTCGAAAGGGGGAGGGTCACGGCGCCACCTCGATCGAGCGGAAGGGGCCGGGGCCCCAGCGGTCGGAGATCTGGGCGACCGAGAGCACGGCCGGGCCGTCCTGCGCCTGCATCGCGGGGGTCCAGGTCCAGCGCGGCTCGGTCACCTCGACCTCGCGCAGGGGGCGGCCGTTGCGGGTCAGGCGCACCAGATAGGCCTCGCGCTCCTCGCCAAGCGGCACCTCGGGCGGGGACCAGCGGTCGCCCTCGATGCGGGTACGGCGCGTCCAGGAGACCGCGAGGCCGCCGGGGCCGCGCCGGGTGCGCAGGTGGCAGACGGCATAGGGGCGCAGGCCCACGCCGCGGAAGGCCACCTCGCGGTGGCGCCAGGCGGGGTCGGAGGGCGGGCGCGAGGCCGGGCCCCAGCGGTAGTGCCGCGGCCGGCCCCGCCAGGCGGGCGGAAAGGCCCACTGCCCCACCGCCCCGTCGAGCAGCACGAAGCGCGAGCCTGCGGGCCAGTCCCGCGGCATCACCCCGTCCGTGCCAGCCTGCCCGCGCAGGCGCAGGCGGAGGTCCCAGGTCCGGGGGGCGACCAGCTCGGCCTCGGCGAACTGGAACACCTCCCACAGGTCGGTCTGACCGTCGCCGATGGCGGCGGCGTTCGCGCCCCCGAGCACCCGGCGCAGCGAGGCGGAGGCAAGCGCGCCGGAGGCGAGCCGCACCCGGAGCGCGGGGCCGAGGTCCCACAGGCCGGGGCGGGCCGCGGCGAGGGGCGTGAGCGTGGTGCCCGCGACGGCGGGCCTGCGCTGGGAAAGCGCGGGGGCGTAGTCGCTGTCGTCTTCGGACTGGAGCAGGGTGACGAGGCCGTGCCAGCGGCGGGCGGCAAAGGCCACGTGGGGGGCGTGCGGCGCCTCGTCGCCGCGCAGGAGCGGCAGGTCCAGGAACACCGCCTCGACCGGCAGGGCGGGGACGATCTGGGGCCGGGAGGCCGGGTCGGCCTCGCCCGCAAAGGGGCGGTAGCTCTCGGGCTCGACGCGCTGGGCCTCGAGCAGGAGGAGGCCGCGATCCTCGAGCCGGTCCACGCGCCAGAGCGCGCCGTCGAGGCGCACGGTGTCGCCGGGGCCGACATGGCCCATGGAGGGGGGCAGCGCGAAGCGCGCCGTCTCGCGGCCGAGCCGCGCCTCGGCCAGCCAGCGCTCGGCCAGGCCGCGCGCCTCCTCGCGCAGGAGCACGAGGGGCAGGTCGTGGCGCGAAAGGGCGGGGCGCGGGTCGTCGGGCAGCCGCGCGCCCGCCGAGGCCGCGGCATAGTCGCCCCCCGCCTCGAGAAAGCCCACGGAGACCTGGCCCGCCGCCTCGGCCTCCGGCGCGCGGAGGCGGCGCAGGGCCGTCTCCTCGCCGGGCGGCAGGGCGAGGCGCGCGGCGTCGAGCGCGATCGCGCCGGTGGCGCGGCGCGAGGCGAAGACGAGGCGGCCGTCGCGCTCGGCCGCGTCGAAGCCGTGGGCGAGCATCAGGGGCTGGAGCGTCTCGCGCGCGGTGGCGGGGCCGTCGGTGGCCATCCCCCGCACGACGCCGTGGAGCCGCGCCGTGTCGAGCGCGGTGACGCCCGCCTCGCGGCAGACCTCCTCGACGACGCAGGCGAGGGGGCGGGCGGTGGCGCGGCCGTTGAGCCAGTGGCCGCGGGCGTAGTTGTCGCCGTCCGACCACAGGTCGCGATCGAGCGGGAAGCGCGGCCAGGGGCGCGCGTCCCAGGCCCAGGCATGGGCGCGGTCCATGTCCACCATGCGCCCGCCATAGAGCGGCGAGACGGGGTTGGCCTCGGGGTCGGCGAAGTGGCGAAAGAGCGCGCGGTAGTACTGGATCGGGATCAGGTCGTCGCGCAGGCCCGAGGAGGCGCGCGGCAGGACCGATTCGGAGGATTTGGGGTCCAGGAACTTGTTGGGCTCGTTGGTGCCCTTGTCGATGGCGGCGCAGCCGATCTCGGTGAACCAGATGGGCTTGGAGCGCGGCACCCACGCGGTGGGCTGGGGCGAGCGGACGCCGCCCACGCGGTCGTGGTGGGGCCGTTCCCACCAGGAGCGGATGTCCTTGATGCGCCAGATCCAGGGCTCGCCCAGCCCGTCGGTGATGGGGGTGCGGATCTGGGCCTCGCGCGCCTCGTCGGAGTGGTAGAACCAGTCGTGGTACTCGCCACCCGCGACGTTGGACTGAAGATAGCCGAGGTCGTGGATCGCGCCCCAGCGGGCGTCGGCATGGTCCTCGCCGTCGCGCCAGTCCGACAGGGGCAGGTAGTTGTCGATGCCGATCATGTCGATCGCGGGGTCGGCCCAGAGCGGGTCGAGGTGGAACACCTTGTCCTGGGTCCCCGGCGGCTGGTGGCCGTGATACTCGCTCCAGTCGGCGGCATAGGTGATCCTGGCGCCCGGCAGGATGGCGCGCACCTCGGCGGCGAGGGTGCGCAGCCGGTCCACGGCCGGATAGCCCGCGGCGCCGCGGATCGTGGTGAGGCCGCGCATCTCGGTGCCGATGCAGAAGGCGTCCACGCCCCCGGCCTCGGCGCAGAGATGGGCGTAGTGCAGGATCATGCGGCGGAAGGACCATTCCTCGGGGCCCTCGTAGAGGACGCCGTCGGGGGTGCGGCGGAAGTCGCCCGGCCGGGCGGCGCCGAAGAAGGCCGCGACCTCGGCCTCGGCGGCGGCGGTGCCGTCGGGAGAGCCGGGGCGGCCGGGCGCGGCCGAGAGGGTGATGCGGCCGCGCCAGGGCAGGACGGGCTGGCCGGTCGCGCCCGTGTAGGGGTCCGGCAGCGCGTTGCCGGGCATCTGCTCCATGAGGATGAAGGAGTAGAACATCACCTTCTGGCCGCGGGCGCGCAGCTCCCGGATCGCCTCGATCACGGAGGCGTCGGCGGGGGTGCCGCCATAGACGGGGCGGCCGTCGGCCTGCGGCACGGCCAGGGCCGAGGCGCGGGGGAGGCCCGAGACGCGCCAGGGCATGTCGGGGGCGTCGGTGTCGGTCTGCTCGACCTTGGGGCGCAGGCGGCACTGGCCCGCGCGCAGGTCGTCGCCGAACCAGCACACGACGAGCGAGACCGAGCGCACGCGCGGCAGCTCGGCCGCGAGGCGGTCGAGCGACACGAGAAGGTCGGCGCGGCCCGAAGCGGAGTTGACGTTGGCCGCCTCGGCCTCGCCGAAGCCGCGGTCGAGATGGACGGGGCGGGTGGCGAGGGAATACTCGCCCGTGCCGGGGATCAGGCAGACCGCGCGCAGCAGCTGCGAGAGGTCCTCGGCCTCCGCGTCGGAGCGGCGCGGGCCGGGGCGGAACACCTCGAAGGCGAACTGGGGGATGCGGTTGCCGAAGGGGGCGAGGTCGAGATCCTCGATCACCAGATAGGCGATGCCGCGAAAGGCGGGGACGCGGCCCGCGCCCTCCTCGGCCTCGATGCGGGGGTCGGGAAGCTGGTCCTCGGTGCCGCGGTAGAGCGACAGGGTGAGCGAATCGGGCGCGATCTCGGCGCCGTCGGCCCAGATGCGGCCGAGCCCCGTGACCTCGCCCTCGCAGAGCGCGATGGCGAGGCTGACGGAATAGCCGTACTCGGTGGTCGCGGCACGGGGGGCGCCCTTGCCGCCGCGGCGGGTGGTGGTCGCCGTCTCGCGCAGGGGGGAGGCCCAGATGACCTGTCCGCCGAGGCGCACGGCGCCGTGGATGCGCGCGACGGGGGCGCCCTCGGCTGCGCCGGTCAGGCGGAGGCGGTCGATGCGGCCCGTCTCGACCGGGGCGGAGCCCGATCCGAGCAGGCGCTCGTCGAGGGCGCGGCCGAGGACGGCGCCGGTGGCGCGGCCGATGGCGGTGCCCGAAAGGCCGAGGACGGAGCCGCCGGCCGCGCCGCCGATGGCCGCGCCGGCCGCGCCGAGGATCAGGGTCGCCATGCGGGGGCACTCCCGTGCTGGAGGTCGAAGCGGGCCACGATGCGCGCGGCCCAGGGGGCGGAAAGGGGGCTCTCGACGACGCCGGCCCCGCTATGGGCGTGGATAAAGGCGGGCACGTCGCCGGCGCGGGACTGGAGGCCCAGATGCTTGGCCACCGCGCCGGGGCGGATGCGGAACAGGAGCAGGTCCCCCACCCCGCCCCGGCCCGGCGGCAGCAGGCGCGCGCAGGCCTCCCACAGGCGCTCCTCGCCCTGGGGCTCGGACCAGTCGGGGGTGTAGGGAGGAACCGGCACGGGCTCGGGGCCGTGGATCTCGCGCCAGAGGCCGCGCACGAGGCCGAGGCAGTCGCAGCCCGCGCCCCGGCGGCTGGCGCCGTGGAGGTAGGGCGTGCCGATCCAGGCGCGGGCGGCGGCGACGACGGGGGGGTCGGTCGTCATGGCGTGGTCTCCGGGGCGGGGCCGCGGGCGGGGGCGGCGAGGAGCCAGTCGTCGCCAGGGATGAAGGGAAAGCCGCGGAAGTTGGCGATGTTGGCGAACTTGAGCCGGCAGGTCTCGGCGCGCTTGTCGCAGCCGGGCTCGAGCCGGAGGCGGTCGCCGGGGCGGGGGGCGCGGGCGAGCGGGGCCCAGAGCTCGAGCGTGCGGGTCTCGCCCTCGATCCGGTCGTGCTTGATCGTCCCCGAGAGGCCCCGCGCGGGGCCCGACAGGACAAGGAGGCGGCCGCGCTCGAACCACCGGGGGGCGAAGGCGCCGAGGCCGGAGAGGCGGAAGGCCCCGCCCTCGGTGCCGCGGGGGGCCTCGGCCTCGGCGGTGTAGCCGGGGCGGCCGAGGTCGAAGCCGCAGGCCGCGTCGCCCAGGGCCGCGGGGCAGGTCCGCTCGTAGAGGCGGCCCAGGGGGCGGTTCAGCCCCTCGGACAGGCCGCGCAGTTCGGCGTGGAAGGCCGCGCCCTCGCGCCGGATCTCGCCCAGATGGCCGCGGAAGCGCAGGCGGCGCTGGGCGGGGGCGGCCCAGTTGACGATCCACTGGCGCAGCTCGGCGCCGTCGAAGAGGCCCGCCTCGATGTCGGCCTCGGCGATGCCGTCGGAGGAGAGCGTGCCCGCGGCCTCGGCATTGTCCACCGCAAGCCCCGTGCCGCTGACGAGCGCGCGGGCCGAGAGGCCCGTCTCGGGGCGGAAGTCGATGCCCGCGAAGGAGAGCGGGCGGTCGTGGTCGGTGAAGCCCAGCACGACGCCGTCGCGCCGGGTGACGGCCCAGCACCGGCAGAGGGTCGTCGCGCCGGAGGCGAGATGGGCGGCGAGGCTCATTCGCGCACCTCGATGACGGGGATGGAGGGAACCTCGCCCGCGCCGAAGGCGGAGAGCTGGACGCGGATCGCGTCGGTGTCGAAGCGGACGGGGACGTCGAACTCGTAGCCCGCGGTGATCGCGGCGCCGGATTCGGGGGGGCGGGCGAAGCGGATCGCGCCGGTCGCGGCCTCGAGGGTCCAGTCGGACCCCTCGTCCGTTTCGGTGGCGCCGACGGCGACGCGGACCGTGCCGGGGACGGGGCGGGTGATCGGGCGCCAGTAGGTGTGGGGGCCCGAGCGGTAGGCCTTGCGCAGCGGGAAGGTCGTGGTCGTGCCGTCGCCCGTGCCGATCTCCTGGTCGAGCGGGCCGGGGGTGGCGGAGGGGGCGCAGGACTTGTGGTCGGCCCAGTCCTTCCAGCGGAAGGCGTGGAGCGCGCCGCCGCGCGCCTCGAAGAAGGCGACCACGGTGTGGAGGTCGTCGAGCGAGCGCAGGCCCAGGCCCGCATCCCAGCGGCGGCGGCCATGCGCCCAGGGGGCGTTGCGCTCCTCGTGGCCGGAGGCGAGGGCGACGATCTCCACCCGCCGCTCGGGCCCGCCGAGGGCGCCGAAGGACAGCGAGGGGGGGAAGCGGAGGTCGTGGAAGGCCATGGCGGGGTCCCTCAGCGGTGGCGGGCGGCGCGGGCGAGGACGCGGGCAAGCTCCGCCGCGATCTGCCCCTGGGAGCGCTGGAAGCCGGACACGTCCGGGGTGGAGACGTGGATCGTGACCCGGACGGGGCGGCCGCCCCCCTCGGCGCGCACGCCGAGGCGGCCGTCGGGGCCGCGCTGGAGGGGCATGATCGCCTCGGGGCCGGCCTCGCCCATCAGGCCGGTGGCGCCGCGCAGGGGAAAGGCGGTGGGGCCGGAAACAACGCCGCCGCGCGCGAAGGGCATCACGCGGCCCCCCGTGAAGGCGCCGCCCTTGGCGAAGGGGGTGAGCGCGGCGCCGATCCCTTGGGCCAGCGCGCCGCCCAGGCGGTCGGTCACGGGCCTGAGGGCCGCGGCATAGACCGTGTCGGCGACCGAACGGCCGACCTTGCGCAGCGCGTCGCCGAGCCTGTCGCCGTCGAAGATGAGCCCGTCGATGGCGCGGCGCAGGCCGCCCGAGAGGCCGCGCTCCAGGCGCCCCGTCTCGCGCGAGGCGGCGTCGAGGCCAGAGGAGAGGCGCCCCAGCTCGGCCGCGAAGGCGGCGGCGAGGCGGCCGCCCTCGGCGAGGGAGGCGTCGAGGTCCTGGAGGTCGGGGCTGGTCACGGCAGGGGCCTTTCGGATGGGGCGCGCGGGGCGGGCCGGTCGGGGAAGCGCGCCATCAGCGCGCGGAGGCGGTCGCGCCCGAGGGGGGCGGGCGCGCGGTCGAGGCCCAGCATCAGCGCGAGCTCGTGCGGGGTCAGCGCCCAGAACTCGGCCGGGCGCAGGCCGAGCCCGCCCAGCCCCGCGCGCAGCATGGCGGGCCAGTCGAGGGAGGGCACGGAGCGGGGCGCGGGGGTCATGCCGGCCCCTCCTCGGCGCCGAAGGCGCGGGCGAGCAGCAGCGCGGCGGCGCGGGCGGCAGCGAGGGGGCCGCCGGCGATCCGGGCCGAGAGCAGGTCGGCCTCGGTCACGGGCCAGCCGCCGCCCCGAAGGCCCGCGACCAGAAGCGCGAGCACGTCGCGGGCCGAGACCGCCCCCCCTCGAGCCGGGCGGCGAGCGCGGGCAGGCTGTCGGCGCCGAGGCGGGCCTCGAGCTCGGCCAGCGCGCCCAGGGTGAGGCGGGCGGTGCGGGGGATGCCGTCGATGACGACCTCCACCTCTCCGGCATGGGGATTGGCCATCACGGCACCTCGGGCGGGACGGGCGGCGCGGGGGGCGCGGCGTCGTGGGGCACGAAGGCGAGCGCGCCCGCGGAGGCGAGCGAGACCTCGAAGGTGGCCTCTCCGTCATGGGTGCCGGCATATTCGAGCGAGCCGATCTGGAACGGCCCCTCGAGGGTGCCGAAGTCCGGGATCACCACCTGGAAGGCGGGCATAGCGCCTGCGAAGAACAGCGCGCGCATCCGCTCGTCGGAGGCGGCGTCGCGGAACACGCCCGAGCCCGAGACGGCGGCCGAGCGCAGGCCCGCGCCGGGCAGGAGTTCGCGCCAGCCGCCGGGGCTGTCGAGCGCGGTGGTGTCTACGGGCTCGGCGTTGAAGGACAGGCGCGTGGCGCGCAGGCCCGCGACGGTCTCGAACAGGCCGTCTCCGGTCATGTCGATCTTGATGAGAAGGTCCTTGCCGGCTTGGGCGGGCATGGGGGTCACTCCTGGCTGGGTGGGGGGGGCGCGTCCTCGAGGCGGGCGCGGAAGGTGAGCGCGATCTCGCGCCGCTCGCCACCGGGACCGCGGCGCTGGGCCGTGGCGCGGCGGAAGGCGAGAAAGGCGCAGCGGCCGCGCCCGAGCGCGGGGGGCGCGCCCAGAAGCGCGTCGCAGACGAGCGCGGCCGCGGCCTTGGCCTGGGCGAAGCCTTCGGCCGTGGAGACCACGGAGACGAGGAAGTCGTGCTCGGCCCCCCGGAGGGTGGCGTCCGAGCGGTCGCGCGCCTCCTCGGGACCGAGCGCGACATAGAGGGCGGGCGGGGGCCCGGGGGGCAGCGCGTCGTAGAGGTGCGGGCCCACGAGCGCGGCGAGGGCGGGGTCGGCCGAGAGGCGTGCGAACACCGCCTGCTGGAGCGCGTGGGAGAGGGCAAAGGTCATGGCCGGGCCTCCTCCTCGGCCTCAAGGGTCAGGGTGCGGCCGAGCGCGTCCCCCTCGGCGACCGAGAGGATGCGCCAGGCGCGGCCGTCGCCGGCGCGCAGCCTCTGGCCGGGCCGCGGGCGCGAGGGCGCGCCGGGCGGCGCGGCGCGGCAGGCGATGCGCGCGCGGGCGGTGGCCGCGGCGCCGGCCGGCACCGTGCGCTCGGCGGTGGAGAGCGGGCGCAGGTCGGCCCAGAGCGTGCCGAGCGCGGTCCATTGCGTCGCGTGGCCGCCCGAGCCGTCGGGCAGGCGCGCGGGCGCCTCGAGCACGAGGCGGCGGCGGAAGGGCCTCATGCCGGCCCCCCGGCGCCGAGCCGCAGGGGCCGGAAGCGCTCGATCAGGGCGGTGACGCCGAAGGGCATGCAGCCCGCCGCGAGGCCCGTGTCCTCGCGCCAGTCGTGGTAATGGGCGGCGAGCATCAGGACGGCGTGGGCGAGGTCGGGGGGAAGCCCGCCCCAGGCCTCGGCGAGGCCGGCGCGGAAGGCGATGCGGACGCCCCCGCCGGGAGGGATCGGGGGCAGCGCGCCGGCGCGGCCGACCAGGGCCGGGCGCTGGGCGTCCGGGCGCAGCGCCCAGAGGGCGGCGGGGAGCGGCGCCTCGGCCCCGTCGGCGGCGGTCACGGTGACGGCGTGGACGGCGGTGACGGGGGCGAGCGGGAGGGGCTGGGCCTCGGGGGTGGACCAGGCGGAGAGGGTGAGCGCGAAGTCGCGGGCGAGCAGCGCCTTGGCCGTCCGGGCCTCCACCGCCGCGGCGGCGGCGCGGAGAAACCCGGCGAGCAGCGCGTCGCGCACCCCGTCGTCGCCGAAGCCGGACGACAGGCGCAGGTGCTCGCGGAGCGCGCCGAGCGGCAGGGCCGCGAGGGGCGTTTCGGTCAGTTCGACCAGGTTCATCGGACAATCCCTTGGGTGGGGGGCCTCGGGGAGGGGGCCGCCGGCAGGGCGGCCCCGGTGCGGGCGCGCAGCGCCGTCAGCTGGCGCTGAAGCGCAGCACCTTGATCGCGGCAAAGTCCGTCACGGCGCCGCCCACGCGCTTGGTGGCGTAGAAGAGCACGTGCGGCTTGGCCGAGAACGGGTCGCGCAGGATGCGCAGGTCGGGCCGCTCGGCGATCGTGTAGGCGGCGGCGAAGTTGCCGAAGGCGACCGCGGGCGCGTTGGCGGCGACGTTGGGCATGTCCTCGCTGACGAGGACGCGGTAGCCCATCAGGCGCGCGGGCTCGCCCTCGGACAGGCCGTCCGACCACAGGAAGCGGCCGTCGGCGTCCTTGAGCTTGCGCATGAGCGCGGTCGTGCGCGAGTTCATCACGAAGGCCGCGCCGGCGCGGTAGCGGGCGGGCAGCGCATAGACGAGGTCCACCACCGGGTCGAGCGTGGTCAGGCCGGCCGACACGCCCGAGGGCACGAAGCCGATGCTGCCCCAGGTCCAGGACGCGTTGGCGACGAGCGGGTAGGACAGGATCCCCCGCGGCTTGTCCACGCCGTCGCCCGTGATGAAGGCCGCGCCCTCGGAGCGGGCGAAGCGCTCGGCGATGCGGGCGGCGAGCCAGCCCTCGAGGTCGAAGGCCGAGTCGTCGAGGATGCGCTGGGACGCCTTGGGCATCGCGGCCAGCTCGTGCAGCGGAATGGTGATCTTCTCGATGGCGCCGGTGGCGGTCTCGGCCGTAGCGGCATTCTCGGTCGCCCAACCGGCACCGATGTCGGCGCGGTCGATCAGCACGTCATAGGCGCCGGCCTCGACCTCGACCACGGTGGCGAGCGAGCGCAGCGAGGCGGCGGAGTGGAGGATCTCGCGGATGGCGCCGGCCGTCTGCGGCGTCACCAGCACGCCGCCATCGGCGGCCACCGCGGTGGAGAGCGCCTTGCCCTCGAGGGCGAGGTCGCGCAGGCCCCCCTCGTCGCCGCGGCGCAGATAGGCGTCGAACGCCTTGGCGGCGGGGGCGGCAAGCGCGTCGGGGCCGTCGGCCGCGAGCATCGGGCGGGCGGCGAGGGCGGAGGCGAGGCGGGTCATGCGGGCATCCTGTTGCTGGAGGCGGGAGGTCACGTCGTCGGCGAGGCCGCGCAGTTCGGAGACGAGGCCCGCCAAGGCGGCCTTGGTCTCGGGCGGGGCGGCGGGGGGCGAGGTCCGGTCGCAGTCCTGGACGGAGAGGGTGTCGGTCATGGGGCTCGGGACTCCTTGGGGGGTTGGAGGGTCAGGCGCGGCGCAGGCGGGCACGCAGCGCGGCGCAATGGGCCGACAGATCGCCCAGAAGGGCGGCCTCGGCAGACTTGGCGGCCAGCCGCGCCCCGGGGAGCATGGGAAAGGTGACAAGCGAGACTTCCCACAGCTCGACCTCGCGCAGGCGGCGGCGGCCCCCGTCGTCGCGGGCGGCGCGCAGGGTGCGGTAGCCGATCGACAGCCCGTCGAGGGCGCGGGCGGCGACAAGGGCCATCGCCTCGCGCGCGCGGGCGATCTCGGGCAGGAGGCGGCCCTTGACGCGCAGGCCGGTCGCGTCCTCCTCGACCTCGTCCCACAGGCCGATGGGCTGGGCCGGGTCGTGCTGCCAGAGCATCCGCACGCCCTCGCCGCGCTCGCGCAGGCGGCGCAGCGAGGCGGCGAAGGCGCCGCGCTCGACGATGTCGCCGCCGCGGTCGGGAATGCCCCAGAGCGAGGCATAGCCCCAGACGGCGGTGCCGTCGGCGGAGGCGGAGAGGGGCGCGGCGGCCTTGGTCTCGGGGGGGCGGAGGGGCAGCATGGCCGGTCCTTTCACGGAGAGACGGCGAGGAGGGACTGGGCGGCGGTGGCGAGAACGGTCGCCACGACCCCGTAGACGGCGAGCCAGAGGCGCTTCTCGAGGCGCTCCATGGTGGCCTCGATCTTGCCCAGCGCCTGGTTGAGCTGGGCGAATTGCAGCTCGGACAGGCGCTCCTGGGCCTCGATGCGCAGGCCGGGGGCGCAGAGGAACGAGCGCGTCTCAGGCATGGGAGGGCTCCTCGAGCGGGGGCAGGCCGAGAAGGGCGCGCTTTTCGGCATCGGTCAGGAACGGCGCCTCGGCGACGCGGCGCCACTGGGCGTCGCGCTCGGCCGACAGGGCGGGGATGCGGTCGAGGTCGGGGGCGAGCTCGAGCCGCTCGCCGGAGAAGTCCCCCAGCCATTCGCCGATCGTCCGGGTGACGCGGGCGGCGAGCGGCAGCACGGTGAGGCGGTAGAAGGCGCGGTGGGCCTCGGCGTAGTTGGCATAGGTGGCGTCGCCGGGGATGCCGAGGATCATGGGCGGCACGCCGAAGGCGGTGGCGATCTCGCGCGCGGCGGCCTCCTTGGTGCGGTGGAACTCCATGTCGGAGGGCGAGAAGCCCATCGGCTTCCAGTCGAGCCCACCCTCGAGCAGCATGGGCCGGCCGGCATTGCGCGCGCCCTGGTGCTGGCGCTCGATCTCGGCGGCGAGGCGGTCGAACTGGTCGGGGCTCATGCGGCCGTCGCCGCCCCTGTAGACCAGCGCGCCGGAGGGGCGGGCAGCGTTCTCGAGCAGGGCCACGCTCCAGCGGGAGGCGCCGTTGTGGACCTCGATGGCGGCGGCGGCGGCCTGGAGGGGGGAGAGGCCGTAATGGTCGTCCTGGGGGTGGAAGGCGCGGACGTGGCAGACGGGAGAGGCGTCGGGCGACCACGCCACGCGGTGACGGCGCCCCCCCGCCGTGTAGTCGTAGGCCACGGGCCAGCCATCGGGGCCGGGCACGACGCTGACGCGGTCGGAGCGCAGGACGTGGAGCGCCGCGGGCAGGCCGGTGCCGGGTCCGGGCGCAGCTGTGGCCTCGAGATAGCCGTTGCCGGTCAGGAGAAGCTGGCCGTAGAGCGCCTCGAGCAGCTCGGCGCGGCCCTGGACAGGGTTGGGGCGGGCGAGCAGGTCGAGGACGGGATGCTCCGCGTAGCGGCAGGCGCGGTCGGAGAGCGCGAGCGGCAGCGAGGCCGCGGCCTCGGCCACGAGGCGGACGGCGCGAAAGCCCACGGGGTTGCGCAGGAAGCCCGCGGCGATCAGGGCAACCGCCGGAGGCGCGCTCCGCCCGGTGCCGGCCGCGACCGGACCGGTCGCGGACCGGAGGCCGGTCTTGAGCGCGGGCGCGGTCGGCGCGGCGGGCACGGGGCACGCGGCGGGCACGGGGCGCGCGGCGGCGGCGGCGAGGGGCATGGCGGGGTCGGCGGCCGCGCCGGCTGGCGCGGCCTGGGACCGGCGGAAGGGGAACATGGGTCGTCTCCTGGGCGGGGCCGCCCCGGTGGGAGGCGGCTGGGCTGTGGGGGTCTGCTCGGCGGTTCTTGCGCTCTCGGGGACACCATGCCCCCGAAAGGTTAACGGTTTCTTAGGCCACCGCGCGCACCCCTGCGGATTCGCGCAACGCCTTGACAGGGGGTCGGACTGGGGGTCGGGCGAGGGCGAATCGGGCCCCTAGAGGGCGCGCAGGCGCGGCTCGGACCAGGTGGCAGCGGGGGCGACAAGGAGCGCGTGCACCGCCCAGACGAGCGCGTCGAGCCGGTCGGGCGAGCCCCTGCCCCGCCAGCCCGCGGCCGTCATGGCGCGCATCTGGTCCTCGAGCGCGGCGAGATCGGCGCCGCGCAGGTGGTGGACGCGGCCCTGTTCGTAGAGGGCGGCCACGGGCTCGGCCCGGATGCCCTTGGCCGAGCGGGCGCGCACGCGGGTCACGGCGATCGTCGGGTCAATGCCGCGCAGGATCGATTCGACCATCGCGCCGCCCTGGTTGTCCTCGGCCACGATGCGGTCCGCGTCGTGGCGGCGCGCGCAGGCGATGGCGGCGCGGCCCCATTCCTCGGGCGAGGCGCCCCGGACGGTCGCGTCCTCGAGCACCACGGCGCGCCAGTCGCGGGGCGCGCCCTGCATGACCGCGCCGGCGGCGACGATGCCGGTCGAATCCGCGCTCTTGCCCGTGGAGACGGCCGGATCGACGGCGACCACGACGCGGTCGAAGGCGGGGCGCCACGGGGCGCGGCAGGACTCGAGAAGCGCGGGGCTCCAGAGGGCGCCCGCCTGGGTCTCGAGCCGCTCGCCCGCGATCTCCTGACGGGCGAGGCGGGTGCCGCCATAGAGCGCGTCGAGCCGGTCGAGGAAGTCGGGGGCGAGGTTGGCGCGGTTGGCCCCCGTGGCGGCGTGGGTCTGCACCGTACCGGGCGCGCGCAGGATATCGTCGAGAAGGGGCGAGGGGCGCGGCGTGGTGGTCACGACCGCGCGCGGGTCCGGGCCGAGGCGCAGGCCCATCTGGAGCATGGCCCAAGCGTCGGGGCCGCGGCGCCACTTGGCCAGCTCGTCCGCCCAGGCGGCGTCGAACTGGGGGCCGCGGAGCGATTCGGGGTCGCAGGCCGAGAAGGTCTGGGCGGTGGCGCCGTTGGGCCAGAGGAGCATCCGGCGCGTGGCGATCCAGCGCGGCCGGCGGTCGGGGGGCGAGCAGGCGAGGATGCCCGATTCGCCCATCACCATGACCTCGCGCGCCTGGTCGGCGGTCTCGGCCACCAGCGCGACGCGGCGGCAGCGGCCGGGATCGGCGGGGCGCGGCCCCTCGACGAGGGAGCGGACCCATTCGGCGCCCGCGCGCGTCTTGCCCGCCCCGCGGCCGCCCAGCGCGACCCAGGTGCGCCAGGGGCCGGGCGGGGGGAGCTGGTGCGGCAGGGCCCAGAGGTCCCACAGGAAGGGCAGCGCGGCCAGCGTGGCGGGGGGCAGCGCGTCGAGCGCGGCGGGGCCGAGGGCGGCGAGGCGGCGGGCGAGAGGGGAGGTGGGAGCGGCGATCTGGCGGGTCATGGCGGGAGTCCTGGGTGGGGGCGGCGGGGATGGGGGCGGCGGGGCACCCCCCGGCGGGGCCGGACGGTCCGTCCGGGGGGAGGGGTCGGGGGCCGGTCAGGCCCCCTCGGCGCAGCAGGCGGCGATGCGCGAGAGGCGGCAGGCGAGGTCGGCGCGCAGCGCCTCGAGGTCGAGCGGGCCGTCGGGGGAGGCGGCGGCGGATTCGGCCGCGAAGCCGTTCCAGCGCGCCTCGGCCTCGAAGGCGCGGCGCAGCGCGGTCTCGAGTTCGGCCTGCTTGGCGGCGATCTCGCGGAAGGGCATGTCCTCGCCCGATTCGGCGCGGGCGAGCAGGTCGGCGAGCGTGGTGCGCACCGCGCGCAGGAGCACGAGCGAATCCTCGAAATGGCGGCGGTGGTCCTGGGGCGTGGCGAGGGTGGGCTGGGCCTTCATGGGGGGTCTCCGGCTGCTGGGGGAGGCCGACGGCGCGAGGGCCGGCGGATGACCGGAAGGCTGGGCCGGAATGGTTGACGATCCGTTACCGCACCGCGCGGTGCATGGGTTAACGGAAGGTTGACGAATCGCGGGGGGCGCGGGCCGGCGCAACGCCACCGCGCGGTGCGTTAACCACTCGTCAGGACTCCGCGCGGGCAGGCCGCCGCCGCGGGGCCCGCGGGCGCGCAACGCCACCGCGCGGTGGGTCAGGATTTCGTTAACCACGGGGCCGGGCGCGGGGCCCGGCCGACCGGCGGAAGGGGCGGCTGTTGCGCGGCGCTCAGGGCGTGCCGGCCGCGCTGCCCGATTCGATCGCGCGCCAGCGGGCGACGTTCTGGTTGTGCTCGGCCAGCGTGGTGGCGAAGGCATGGCCCCCGGTGCCGTCGGCCACGAAATAGAGATAGGGCGTGTCGGCCGGGTTCAGCGCCGCCTCGATGGCCGCGCGGCCCGGATTGGCGATCGGGCCCGCGGGCAGGCCGTCGATCTGGTAGGTGTTGTAGAGGATCGCGCCGTGGAGCTGGCGCTCGGTCTGGCCCTGGATGTCGGACTGGCGGATGGGGCGGTCGAGCACCCCCTGCCCGCGCGTGATGCCGTAGATGATCGTGGGGTCGAACTGGAGGCGCATCCCCGTGCGCAGGCGGTTGACGAGAACGGAGGCGACCACCGCGCGCTCCTCGGGGATGGCGGTTTCCTTTTCGACGATGGAGGCCAGAGTCAGCGCCTCCTCGGGCGTGTCGAAGGGCAGGCCCTCGGCCCGGTTCTCCCACAGGCTGCTCAGGATCCGCTCCTGCTCGGCCTGCATGCGCGCGAGCAGGTCGGTCACGGCCATGCCGGGGGTGACAGGGTAGGAATTGGGGGCGAGCATCCCCTCGGGCGGGATCTCGGTCGCCTCGCCCTCCAGCACGTCCCAGGCGTTGAGCGCCTGGACGATCTGCCAGGAGGTCGTGCCCTCGGCCACGACGACGCGGAAGGTCGTGTCGGGCTCGGCCGCGGCGCGGACGAATTCGGGCGGGGGCGGCGCGTCCGCGAAGGGGTCGAAGCTCGCGATCTCCGCATAGCGGCCGGTGGCGGGGTCGAGTTCGCGCAGGTCGGCCGAGCTGCGCGTCACGCCGATGCGCCAGACGATCTCGGTGCCGCAGGTATTGGCGCCGCCGCGGGTGATCTGGGCGGCGATCTCCTGCATGGAGGCGCCCTCGGGGATCAGGAACGAGCCCTGCTTGAGCTGGGTCCGGAGCCCGGCGTAATCCGTGCCGATGCGGAACACGGGCGCGGAGGCGATGGCCCCCTGCCGGGCGAGATCCTCGGACACCTGGCGCATCGTGCCGCCGGCGGGGACGCGCAGGCAGATCGGCTGGGCGAGCGGGCCGGGGCCGGACCATTGCGCGCCGCCCCAGGCGATCAGCCCGGCCACGAGGAACAGGGCGACGGCGAAGAAGGTCAGCGCATTGGCCGCGACATGGCGCCACATCAGCCCGCCCCCCCCGTCCCGGCCCCGGTCACGGCGCGGCCCCGAACAGCAGCGAGGCGTTCGTGCCCCCGAAGCCGAACGAGTTGTTGAGTGCGACCCTGACGGGGCGCTGCCGCGCGGCGTTGGGGGCGAGGTCCAGGGGCGTCTCCACCGCCGGGTCGTCGAGGTTGATCGTGGGCGGGCAGACGCCGTCGCGGATGGCGAGCACGCAGACGATCGACTCGAGCGCGCCCGCGGCCCCGAGCAGGTGGCCCGTCATGCTCTTGGTCGAGGACATGGTGACCTGCGCGGCGTGGTTGCCGAGCAGGCGCTCGACGGCCGCAAGCTCGATCACGTCGGCCATGGTCGAGGTGCCGTGGGCGTTGATGTAGTCGATCGCCGAGGGCTCGAGCCCCGCATCGGCGAGGGCCGCGCGCATCGCCCGCTCGGCCCCCTCGCCGTCCTCGGGGGGGGCGGTGATGTGATAGGCGTCGCCGGACATGCCGTAGCCCAGCACCTCGGCGTAGATCCGGGCGCCGCGGGCGCGGGCATGCTCGAGCTCCTCGAGGACGGCGATGCCTGCCCCCTCGCCCATCACGAAGCCGTCGCGGTCGCGGTCATAGGGGCGCGAGGCGCGCTCGGGCTCGTCGCGGCGCCTGGTGGAGAGGGCCTTGCAGGCGTTGAAGCCGGCGATGCCGATCTCGCAGATGGCGGCCTCGGCGCCGCCGGCCACCATCACGTCGGCCATGCCGTGGCGGATGAGGTTGGCGGCATCCCCCAGCGCGTGCGCGCCCGTGGAGCAGGCGGTGACGACCGAGTGGTTGGGGCCCTTGAAGCCGTAGCGGATCGAGACCTGGCCCGAGATCAGGTTGATGAGCGAGCCCGTGATGAAGAAGGGCGAGACGCGGCGCGCACCCTTGTCGCGGATCAGAAGCGTCGTCTCCTCGATGCCCTTGAGCCCGCCGATGCCCGATCCGATCAGAACGCCCGTGCGCAGCCTCTCGGCCTCGGGGGGGTCGGTCCAGCCCGCATCCTCGACCGCCTGGGCGGCGGCGGCGAGGCCGTAGACGATGAAGTCGTCGAGCTTGCGCCGCTCCTTGGGGTCCACGTAGCGCGAGGCGTCGAAGGTGCCGTCCGTGCCGTCGCCGTGGCGGATCTCGCAGGCGTAGTTGGTGGGCAGGTGGGTGGCGTCGAAGCTCTGGATCGTGCGCGCGCCGGACCGGCCCGCGAGCAGGCGCGACCACGTCTCCTCGACGCCGTCGGCCAGCGGGGTCACGAGGCCGAGGCCCGTCACGACGACACGACGACGCATGAACTCCTCCGTTGCAGGCCCCGTCCGGTCTTAGCGGCGGCGCGGGGGGCCTGCAACCGAGGGGGGAGGCGGTCAGCCGCCGTTCAGCACCTCGACCGCGTCGAAGCCGTGCCGCCGCCGGGCCTCCTCGAGCGCGTCCATGAGGCGGGCCGCGCGGGCGGGGTCGTGGCCGGGCTGGACCGGGTGGAGCGGCACGGCCGTCATCACGGCGAGGACCGTGGCGCGGCGGCCGTCCTGGCCGATGACGGCCTTGACCCAGAATCGGTCCACGCCCTCGATGTCCATGGCCCTTCCCCCAATCTGGCTCCGTGCTCGACGATAAAGGCGCGCGCGACCAGATCGGCAAGCCGCTCGCCGTAATGCGCGGCGATCACGCGGCCCACCCGCGGGTCGGCGTAGATCCGCGCGCAGGCCTGGCAGCGGTGGGCGTAGCGGTCCTCCCACTCGATGGAGGGATCGAGGGAGGCAGCCCAGGCGAGGATCTTCTCGGGCCCCTCGTGGCGCAGCCAGAGCTTGAGCACGTCCTCCTCGGCCTCGGCCACGATGGCGGCGAGGCGGCCCGGCGCGCCGTCGAAGGTCTCCTCGGCGCGCAGGGAGGGGATGACGCGGGCGCCGATGCCGCAGCAGGTTGTCATCTCTCCGCCCGGGTGGAGCACATAGGTCTGCAGCACGCTGTCGCAGCCCGGGAAGCGGTCGAGGTTGTCGCGGTTGGCGCAGGAGCCTTCGGGATAGTCGGCGCGCTCGGACGGGTCGAGCGGCATCCACGGGCTCTCGGAGATGCCCAGCCATTCGAGGTCGGCGCGGTCGCGCAGGAGGGGATGGTCGAGCACCGCCTCGCGCGTGATGCCGCGGTCGCGGACCTTTTCCACCATCAGGTGCACGGGCAGCGGATGGTCGAGCGCGGCGGCGACCCCCTGGAGCACGTGCTCGAGGGGGACGAAGCGCTGATGCTCGTCCCCGGCGGAGAAGTTGATCTCGTCGAGGCCGGCGGCGACGAGGGCCGAGAGCCGCTCGCGCGCGCGGTCGGGGGTTTTCGCCCAGTGGCCGTTGGTGACCACGCGGGTCATCAGGCGGCGCGAGCGGGCATGGGCAAGGCCCGCGAGCAGGTCGGCCCAGTAGATCGTGGGCTCTCCGCCGGTGAAGACGACGTTGCCGAAGCGCAGGGCGGCCGCCTGGTCGATGGCGGCGAGAAGGCGCGGCAGGTCGAGACGGCCGCCCACGCGCGGCCCCGAGAAGGTGCCGCAATGGGCGCATTCGGCGTTGCACTTGTGCGTCAGCATCACCGAGAGGGTGCGCGCGACGGGCAGGTGCGCCGGCGCGGCGGGGGCGGGACGGGGGGCATGGGCGGTCACAGCATCCCCCTGCCCCGCAGCTCGCCGCCGATCCGGGCCATGCTGTCGGCGATGCGGGCCATGTCGTGGATGTTGACGAACACGTCGCGCAGGACCGGTCGGCCGGCGAAGCGGTCGCGCGCCTGGGCGCCCACCACGGCCACGGCCACCGCCACGATGAACACCGCCACGGCGGCGACCGCATAGGCGACGGTCTCGATCTCCACGGCGACGTCAGCCACCTCGCCACCGGGGGCGAGGCGGCCGCTCAGGGCCAGTGTCGGAATCACGGTGACGGTCTGCGTCACCTCCTGCACCACCGTCTGGGAGACGACCTGGTTGAGCACCACCGCGCCGGGCGGCCAGTCGGGGGGGCCTTTGATCGTGCCGATCACGTCGAAGACGAGATCGGGGTCGTCCCAGCGGGGCTTGAACCGGCCGGGCAGCAGCGAGGCGATGATCTCGGGATCGGCCGCCTCCACCATGGCCTGGGCGAGGTCCCTCAGCAGCCGCTCCTTGTCCACGACCGCGTAGGGGTCCTTCTCGATCTCGGACAGGCGCTCCTCCTGGTAGGATTCCATCCAGGCCCGGAAGCGCTCGTTGCTCATGGCCGAGAAGAGAAAGCGGTTGGCCGCGTCGAGCCTGCGGCGCGGCACGCGCAGCGCGGCCGCGCCGTGGAGCCGGAGCGCGAGAAAGCCCGCCGGATCGGGCAGGAATTCCTCCTCCAGCACCGTGCCGTCGTTGAGCTCGTCCAGAATGGCGGCGACGGGCTTGCGGAAGGGCTTGAGCTTCAGGACGACGGAATCGCGGAAATAGTCGGGCATGAACGCACCTTGGCCATCGGGCAACCCCAAGGGCACCCGCGAGGACGGGAAATGGGCGAAGAAAATCGACGTGCGCACCGCCCGGCCCGAACCGGGCCGGACCGCCGGCCGGGCTGAACCTTATCCGGGCGGCATGGACAAAGCGTGGCACAACCGGGGCGCGAAGTCCAACGGAAAGTGACGCAGGGTCAGCCTGCGCTCAGGCGCAGAGGAGCCCGAGGACCGCGATCAGGGCCTGGGCGGCCAGGGTGGCTCCCTGCCCGTCGATGTCGCGCGAGGGCATGAACTCGGTCGCGGCAAACGCCACGATGCGGCCCCGCCCGGCCGCCCCCGTCAGCAGATCGAGAAGGTCGGCATAGGACAGGCCGCCCGCGCTCCGGCCGATCACGGCCGGCATGATCGAGGGGTCGAGCCCGTCCCAGTCGAGGCAGACCGCGATGCGGGCGCCGGGGGGGATCTGGGCGAGGGCGGATTCGACCGGGTCGGGATCGGTGGCGGGCACGAGGCGGGCACCCCAGCGGCGGGCATCCTCCACGTCCGCGGGACGCGCCGAGCCGATGCCGCGCGCGCCCACCTGCACGATGCGTTCGACCTGCCCCATCTCGGAGGCGCGGCGCATGGTGGACGAGAGGCCCCAGCGCTCGCCTTCCACGTCGCGGCGCCAGTCGATATGGGCGTCGATCTGGAGCACGCAGAGCGGCCCGTCGAGCGCCTGGAGCATCGGGATGGGCAGCGAATCGTCCCCGCCGACCAGGACGGGAACGGCGCCCTGCGCGATCACCGCCGCCACGCGGTCGCGGATGGCGCGGCGGTTCTCCTCGGGGCGGGACGGGTCCACGGGGATGTCGCCGCCATCGGCCGGCAGCCGCGCGCCGAAGGCGGGGCGGCCGAGATCGAAGTTCCAGTTGTGATGGGCGAGTGCGAAGGCCGAGGCCGCGGCACGGATCGCCGCCGGACCGCCCGCGCAGTAGAAGCCGACCGACGGATAGGGCGTGCAGCCATCCGCCCCGAGCAGGACCGCCGGGGCGGGCCCCCCGTCCCAGCGGGGCAGGCCCATGAAGGTCTCGGCCCGTCCGGCGCCGAACATCGCCCCGAGCGAGGGGCCCCCGTCGCGTGATGCCATGATCGGTCCTCCCCCCCCAAGGGGTGACAGGAGCGGGGACGGGTTGCAAGCGGCCCCTGCGCGGCCGGTGCGCCCGGAGGACACACGGCAAGCACACACGGGGCGCCGTCCGGCCCGCGACGAGAAACGGCGCCCCCCGCGGGAGCGCCGTGTGCGGAGCCGCGTCCCCGGGGCGCCGGCCTGCGGCGGCGCCGAGGCAGGGGTCCTACTGGGCTTCCTGGATGAAGCGGACCGCGTCGCCGAAGGTCTGGATCGTCTCGGCGGCGTCGTCGGGGATCTCGATGCCGAATTCCTCCTCGAAGGCCATGACCAGCTCGACCGTATCGAGCGAGTCCGCGCCGAGGTCGTCGATGAAGGAGGCGTTCTCCGTCACCTTTTCCTCCTCCACGCCGAGATGCTCCACCACGATCTTGCGCACGCGGTCTGCGACGTCGCTCATCGGTATTCCTCGCGTCGTTCCGGGCCAGCGGCCCGCTGTTGCCTTGGCACCCCCGCCCCTTGCGGGACGGGTCTGCGGTTCCTCCCTCGCGCCCCGCAGGGACCTGCTCGGGTCCGGGCGCGGGGAGGCCCCGGCCGGCTCACGGCGGACATAGCAGAAGATCGGACGGGGGCAAACGCTTTCCCCGGGGGGCGCCGGAGCGGTGCGGGCCGGGCGCTGTGGCCGCCCGGCCACGCCGTCCGGGCGCCGGCGCGGCGAGCCCCCGGCGCGGGCCGGGATGCCCCGGCAGGACCACATCCGCGCCCCATTCCCGCCGCATTCGGCACAGAGTTTCCGTCTCATGGACAATCTGACGCCCCTTGTCGCGACCTTTGCCGATCTGCCGATCGCCCGGCAGGCCGGGATGCTGGGCGCGCTTCTGCTGGGTGCCAGCGTGCTGGGCGCGGCGCTGCCCTCGCCCGCCGCCCGGCGACGGGCCCGGCGGTGGTTCGGCGGCTGGCGGGGCAGCCCGGCCCCACGCCGGATGACACCGGCGCGCTGAGCGCCGGAACGGGTGAACAGGCGGCCGCCGCGGGGGTCCTCCCTGCCCGGCGGCGGCCGCCGACAGGGCGGGGCGCCTTCTGGCGGCGGAGGCGCCCCGTCCGACGAGACGCCCCTGCCCCGTGCCTCAGATCATCGCCATGCCGCCGTTGACGTGCAGCGTGGCCCCCGTGACATAGCCCGCCTCGGGGCTGGCGAGATAGAGGACGGCGGCGGCCACCTCCTCGGGGGTGCCCATGCGGCCGGCGGGGATGCGCGGCAGGATCGCGGCCTTCTGGTCCTCGGACAGCTTGTCGGTCATGGCGGTGGCGATGAAGCCCGGCGCGACCACGTTCACCGTCACCCCGCGCGAGGCGACCTCGGCCGCGAGCGCCTTGGAGAAGCCCACGAGGCCCGCCTTGGCGGCGGCGTAGTTGGCCTGGCCGGGATTGCCCGTGGCGCCGACGACCGAGCCCACGGAGACGATCCGGCCCCAGCGCGCCTTCATCATGCCGCGCAGCGCCCCGCGCGCCAGCCGCACCGCGGCCGACAGGTTGACGGCGAGAACGCGGTCCCAGTCCTCGTCGCTCATGCGCATCAGCAGCGCGTCGCGCGTGATGCCCGCATTGTTGACGAGGATGTCGAGCCCCCCCGCCGCTTCGGCCGCGCGGGCGGGCAGGGCAGCGACGGCGTCCGCGTCGCCGAGGTCGCAGGGGACCGGGTGGGCGCGGCTGCCCAGCGCGGCGGCCAGTTCCTCGAGCGGCCCCTCGCGCGTGCCGGAGAGCGCGACGGTGGCCCCCGCGCCGTGGAGCGCGCGCGCGATGGCGGCGCCAATGCCGCCCGAGGCGCCGGTGACGAGGGCGGTCTTGCCGTGAAGGTCGAACATGGGAACTCCGTGCGGGATCAGGCGGCGAGGGCCGAGAGCGCGGCCTCGCGCGCCTCCTCGGGGGTGGAGACGGCGCGGGTCGCAAGGGCCGGCGCGATGCGGCGGATCATGCCCGACAGCGCACGACCCGCCCCGATCTCCCACGCTTCGGTCACGCCGGCGGCCTCGAGCCACAGGACCGTCTCGCGCCAGCGGACGCGGCCGGTGACCTGCTCGACCAGCTGGCGGCGGATGATCTCGGGATCGGTGACGGGGCGTGCGGTGACGTTGGCCACGAGCGGCACGCGGGGCGGCCGGATCTCGGTGGCGGCGAGCGCTTCCTCCATGGCGCGGGCCGCGGGCTCCATCAGGGCGCAGTGGAAGGGCGCGGAGACGGGCAGGAGGACCGCGCGCCGAGCCCCCCGCTCGCGCGCGAGCGCGACCGCCCGCTCCACCGCGGCGCGGTGGCCCGAGACGACGACCTGGGCGGGATCGTTGTCGTTGGCGGCCTCGCAGATCCCGGCGCCGGCGGCCTCGGCCGCGACCGCCTCGGCCGCGGCGAGGTCGAGCCCCAGAAGCGCGGCCATCGCCCCCTCTCCCACGGGCACGGCCTGCTGCATTGCCTCGCCCCGCAGGCGCAGAAGCCGCGCAGCATCCCCGAGCGACAGCGCGCCCGCGGCGCAGAGGGCGGAATATTCCCCGAGCGAATGGCCGGCCACGAAGGCCGCGCGATCGAGACCCGCCCCCTCGGCCTCGAGCGCGGCGAGCGCGGCGAGCGAGGTCGCCATCAGCGCGGGCTGGGCGTTGCGGGTGAGCTGGAGCGCCTCGGCCTCGCCCTCCCAGATCAGCTGCGAGAGCGGCTCGCCCAGCGCCTCGTCCACGGCGTCGAAGACGGCGCGGGCCGCCGGGGACGCCTCGGCCAGCGCGCGGCCCATGCCGACGGTCTGGGCTCCCTGGCCCGGAAAGACGAATGCGCGCATGGCCCCCTCCGCTCGATCGCGCCCGAGGGCTTAGCCGCTCGGGCGCAGGCGGGCAAGGAAGGGGCGGCGTCAGGCGAAGCGGCGGTCCAGATGGCCGAGCCCTGCGGCGCCCTCCGCCTCCGGGGCCGGGCGCAGGATCGTCTGGCAGCCGGCCAGAAGATCCCCGTCCAGCCGCCGCTTGAGCGCCTGCAGGACGGGTTCGGGACCCTGGGCGATGCGGATGGAGCGGCGGTTCGTGCCGAGGCGCAGCCAGAGCGTCGCCACGCCCCCGTCCCCCGGCTGGACGGCCAGCGAGGCCCCCGCGCCCAGCCCGTGCCGCCCGATCACGCTGGTACGGCCGAGGCAGTGGCGCAGGGTTTCCCGCAATTCGCCGCGGGCGAGATCCACCTGAAGCTCGACCGTGGCCCCGCAGAGCGCGAAGCGCAGCAGCAGCGCGGCCGCCGCCGCACACAGGACGGCCAGCCCCGTCGTCATGCCGTCCCCCTCGGCCGCAAGCACGAGGAGGACGGCCGCGGCGCTGAGCCCCGATCCGGCGGCGAGCACGACCCCCTGGGCCACCTGGACCAGAACGGGGACACCCTGCGGCGCGCGGATCACATAGCCCCAGCGGGTCTCGTCGACGCGGAAGCGGGAGGCGGAAGGGCGGGAGGGGGTGGTCATGGCGGGCTCCATCCTGGGCAGCGGCGGCGCGGGGCCTGGGAGGAGCGTTGGTAGAGGTTGTGGCGCGACCATGGCAGTCGCGCGGCAGTTGCACGTCATTCGCGCCCGGCCGGGCTTCGCCCCCTTGCACCCGGCCGGTCGGCCGGTATAAGGCCCCATTCCTTCCGCGGAGCCCATCGGACCGGCGCATCCCTCGAGGGACGGGCGCGGAAGGCAGGCCCCTCCCGGTGACATGCGCCCTGACAGGAGACAGCATGCCTCTCTACGAGCATGTGTTCATCGCGCGCCAGGACCTCGCCAATGCGCAGGCCGAAGCGCTGATCGAGCATTTCGGCAGCGTCCTGGCCGACAACGGCGGCCGGGTCGTGGGCCAGGAATACTGGGGCGTCAAGACGATGTCCTACCGGATCAACAAGAACCGCAAGGGCCACTACGCCTTCCTGCGCACGGACGCGCCGGCCGAGGCCGTGCAGGAGATGGAGCGCCTGATGCGGCTGCACGAGGACGTGATGCGCGTCCTGACGGTCAAGGTGGACGCCCACGAGGAAGGCCCGTCCGTCCAGATGCAGAAGCGCGAGGACCGCGAGGGCCGGGGCGACCGGCGCGACCGCGACGACCGCCCGCGCGACCGCCGCTGATCCGGGGAGAGACAGGACATGGCAACCAAGCCCTTTTTCCGCCGCCGCAAGTCCGACCCGTTCGAGGGCAAGGACGCGCCGAAGATCGACTACAAGGACGTGCGCCTGCTGCAGCGCTACATCAGCGAGCGCGGCAAGATCGTGCCGAGCCGCATCACCGCCGTCGGCGCCAAGAACCAGCGCAAGCTCGCCCAGGCAATCAAGCGCGCGCGGTTCCTGGCGCTTCTGCCCTATGCCGTGAAGTGAGGACCGAGCGATGCAGGTGATCCTTCTGGAGCGCGTGGCCAAGCTGGGCCAGATGGGCGAGGTGGTGAACGTCCGCCCCGGCTATGCGCGCAACTTCCTTCTGCCGCAGGGCAAGGCGCTGCGCGCCTCGGAGGCCAACATCCGCCAGTTCGAGGCGCAGAAGGCCGAACTCGAGGCGCGCAACGCCGAGACGCGGCGCGCCGCCGAGGCCGAGGCCGGCCGCCTCGAGGGGCAGAGCTTCGTGGTGATCCGCTCCGCCTCGGACGGCGGCGCGCTCTATGGCTCGGTCACGACGCGCGACGTGGCGGAAGCCGCGGCAGCGGCGGGCTTTGCGGTCTCGCGCGGGCAGGTCGTGCTCAACGCGCCCATCAAGGAACTGGGGCTGCATCCGGTCACGGTGCGGCTGCACCCGGAGGTGGAGGTGACGGTGACGGTCAACGTGGCCCGCACCCCCGAGGAGGCCGAGATGCAGGCCAGCGGCAAGAGCATCCAGGACCTGGCCGCCGAGGAGGAGGCGCAGGCCGAGTTCGAGGTCAGCCAGCTCTTCGACGATCTGGGCGGGGCCGCCCAGGAGGAGTGAGGCGCGCGCCCCGCGCGCCGCGACAGGGGGGCCGCTCCGGGGACGGGGCGGCCCCCTTCGCGTCTGGGCCGGGAGGACGGGGTGAGACGCCGGGCCGGGTCCCGATGGCCGCCGCGTCGGCCGCGTCCTGCGCGGCCCTGTGGCGGAGGCCGGGTCCGGGGGCGGGGGATGGTTCAGGCGCGGGGGAGGTGGGCGGGCGCGCCGCCGTCATCCCCCGCCACGGCCTTCCGGCCCGTCGCCGATCCGGCAGGAGACTCCGGCGACGGGGTGACGGAAGGGGGACGGGCGCCGGGCCGCCCGAGGCGGCGGCGCCCGGCCGGGATGGGGCTATTCCTGGTCCAGCGCCTCGACGGCCTTCTGGAGATCCTCGCGCGATACCGGCCTGTCCTCGACGGAGGCGGTGGACAGGATGTGATCCACGACCTTGTCCTCGAAGATCGGCGCCTGGAGCTGCTGGCGGGCGGCGGCGTTCGACTGGATGTATTCGAAGAACTGCCGCTCCTGGCCCCGGTAGCGGCGCGCCTCGTTCAGGACGGCCTGGGTCAGCTCCTGCTCGGTCACCTTGACCTCGGCGCGGGTGCCGATGTCGGCCAGCAGCAGGCCCAGCTTCACCCGCCGGCGCGCGAGCCGCAGGTGATCCTCGGTCGGCTCGATGGCGCCGTGGTCGTGGCCGTGCACCTCCGGGTGCTCCTCGTGCCAGAGCTGGTGGGCGATCTGGTCGGCCTCGGCCTTGACGAGGTTCTCGGGCAGCGGGAAGTCGGCGCGGGCGTCGAGCGCATCGAGAAGCTGGCGCTTGAGCACGGCGCGGGACGCGCCCTCGTATTCGCGGGCGATCTGGTCGCGGACCTGCACCCTGAGCGCCTCGAGATCGTCGGCGCCGAAGCGCTTGGCGAGCGCGTCGTCGATCGGGTGGGGCTTGGGCTCCCTGACGGCCTTGACGGTGACGGCGAACACCGCCTCGCGCCCCGCCAGATGCCTGGCGCCATAGCTTTCGGGAAAGGTCACGGTGACCTCGCGCTCCTCGCCCGCCTTGACGCCGGCAAGACCCTCCTCGAAGCCGGGGATGAACGAGCCCGAGCCGAGCACGAGGGGATA
Source organism: Rubellimicrobium sp. CFH 75288 (assembly GCF_009904055.1). Taxonomy (GTDB): domain Bacteria; phylum Pseudomonadota; class Alphaproteobacteria; order Rhodobacterales; family Rhodobacteraceae; genus Rubellimicrobium. The sequence continues at coordinate 364,015 of NZ_WYDP01000001.1, forward strand.
GTCGGTGGCCGAGCCGCCCTCGAAGGCCTCGCCGTCGAGCCGGCCGGTGAAGTCGATCACGACCTGGTCGCCGTCCTTGGCCTTCGTGCCCTTGCGGCGGTCCTCGTAGGTCCTGGCCTGATCGGCCAGCCGCGCCAGTGCCTCGTCCACGGCCGCGTCGTCGGGCTCGACCTTGAGGCGGGTCAGCGACAGGTCGGAGAGGTCCACCTGCGGCACGTCGGGCAGGCGTTCATAGGTGACCTCCACCACGACATCGTCGCCTTCCTTCCAGCTCTCGTTGGTCATGCGGACCGAGGGCTGCATGGACGGCCGGTCGCCCGTGGCGGCGAGGTGCGAGGACACGGCGCCGTCGATCGTCTCCTGCATCGCCTCGCCCAGAAGGCGCGCGCCGTGCTGCTTGCGCAGCAGCGCGAGCGGCACCTTGCCCTTGCGGAAGCCCTTCATGGCCACCTGGGGCTGGACCTCCTGGAGCTTGGCGGTGACCTTCTGGTCGAGCTCGGCGGCCGTGACGGTGACCCGGTAGCCGCGCTTGAGCCCCTCGTTGAGCGTTTCGGTGACGTCCATCTCTTTCCTCTCGTGCCTCGCGGGCGCTGGGCCGCCGTCCCTGCCTTCGGCGCGCGACCTCGGCGCGACGCATCCTGTCCGGGGCTGTTCGCGCGCCCCTATCAGCTTGCGGACGGGGGGGCAACCGCAGGCCGGGGCGGCTGGTGCGGGTGGGGGGATTCGAACCCCCACGCCTTGCGGCGCCGGAACCTAAATCCGGTGCGTCTGCCGGTTCCGCCACACCCGCGCGGGACGGCCGACCCGCCCCTGCGCAGGCGCCTAGCATTCCCGGCGCGGGGCCGCGAGGGGGAAATGCGGCGAAAATGGGGCGGCCCTCAACCTCTTGTTGCCACAATTGGGGATAAGGTGCGGCCGGTGAGGCAGCCGGAGGGCATCGATGCATCTTCAGACCCGGATCGCTGCGCCCGATGCGCGTCTGGCGCCGCTGGCGGGCCTGGCGGGCGGCACGCTCGTGCTGACCCTGCGGGGCGAGGTCGCGGTGGACGACCTGCTGCCCGGCGACCGGATCATCACGCGCGATGCCGGGGCCCAGACCCTGCGCGCGGTCGAATCGCTGGCGGCGCGGGTGGCGCCGGTGCGGATCGTCGCCGGCACGCTGGGCCACAACCGGCCCGGGCGCGATCTGGTGGTGGGACCGGGCACGCTGATCCATCTGCGCGACTGGCGCGCGCGGGTGCTGCACGGCGCCGCCCGCGCCGTGGCGGAGGCGGCCCGCCTGGCCGACGGCGAGTTCGTCGTGCAGGAGCGTCCGCGCGGCCTGACCCTGCACAGGCCGCTTCTGGACGGGCCGCATGTCCTCTATGCCGACGGGGTGGAACTCGTCGTCTGAACCCGGTCAGAGGCCGAGCCGGCGGAACAGCCCCGGCAGCGCCTCCGGCAGATCCTCGGCGATCAGGCCAGGCCCGAAGGCGCGCGCGGCCTCGACATGGAGCCAGGCGGCGCTGGCGGCCGCGGCGAACGGCGCAAAGCCGCGCGCGAGCAGCCCGCAGACCAGACCCGACAGCACATCGCCCGCCCCCGCCGTGGCCAGCCAGGGCGCAGCCCGGTCATAGGCGGCGGCATGGATCGCCAGGCGCCCCTGCGGGTCGGCGATCACCGTGTCGGGCCCCTTGAGCAGCAGGACGCAGCCCAGCGCCGCCGCCGCCTCGTGCGCGGCATCGAGGCGCGAGAAGGCCGGACCGCGCAGCGGCAGCTCGTGCAGGCGGGCGGCGATCCCGGGGCACAGGCGCGCGAACTCGCCGTCATGGGGGGTGAGGATCACCCGCGGATGGAGCCTGCGGCGCAGCGCGGCCTCGCGAGCCAGGAGCGTGATCGCATCGGCGTCGAGGATCGCGGCGCGCCCTCTCCCCGTCGCGTCGAGGAGCGCGGCCAGGCAGGCGGCCTCGCGCGGGGTGGTCCCGAAGGCCGGCCCCGCGCAGACCGCGCCGAACCGGCCGTCCTCCAGCAGCGCGGACAGGTCGGACGCGTCGTCGGCCTCGCGCAGCATGACGGCGTCGAGGCGCGCGGCGTTCTCGGGGATCGCGCCGGAGGGCACGGCCAGCGTGACGAGCCCCGTCCCCACGCGCAGCGCCGCGCGCGCCGCGAGCCGCGCCGCCCCGCCGCGGCCCGGCCCCCCGCCGAGGATCAGCGCGTGCCCGTGGTCGTACTTGTGGCCCGTCCGCTTCCCGAGAGGAGGGCCGTCCGCGGCGGGGCGGCGCTCGGGGACGGCCTCCGCCTCGTCGATGAGGCGGATGGCGGGGCTCCAGCCCGGCGGCGGATCGAGCGGGCCCAGCGAGGCGACCGAGAGCCGCCCGCAGAGCTGCGGGCCCTCGGCCAGGAGGTGGCCGGGCTTGGGCGCGTGGAACGTCACCGTCAGGTCCGCGGAAAAGCAGGCGGCGCGGCCGTCCCCGGCCCGCAGGACGCGGCCGCTGTCGGCGCAGAGGCCCGAGGGGATGTCCACCGCCACGCGCCGCGGCGGCGGCTCTCCGGGGCCGAGATCCGCCCCGAGGAGGCGCCAGAGCCCCTCGGGTCCGTCGAGCGGCCGCGCGAGCCCGATGCCGAACAGCGCATCGACGACAAAGCCGGCCCCCTGCCCCCCGGCGGCAAAGGCGGGCAGAGGGGACGCCGCGCCGAGCGGCAGGTCGAGCGCGACGATCCGGCCGCCGGCCGCGGCCAGACGCTCGCGCATGGCGCGGGCCGCTGGGGGCTGGCGGGCCGGGTCGCCCGCAAACCACGCCTCGACCGCCCAGCCGCGCCCGAGCAGGAGCCGGGCGACAACGAATCCGTCGCCTCCGTTGCTCCCCGGCCCGCACAGGACGAGGGCGCGATGGGAGCCCTCGGCGGCATCGGGCCAGGTTTCCAGCATGGCGGCGACAACCCCCTGCCCCGCCCGTTCCATGAGCGTCTCGGCATCCGGCCCGCCGGGGGCGGCGAAGGCGTGGGCCTCGAGCTGCCGCATCTCCTCTGCCGTCAGGATCGTCGCCATCGCCTGTTCCTCTGGCAGTTCGCAAAGTGCCTATCTCCTGTGCACTCTGCATTGTCTTTCGGCACCCCCCGCGGTTTCGCCGGCAGGTCCGCCGGACGGGCCCGGGGGGCGGATTGCCCCTCCCCTCCGCCGATCCCATACCGCCTCGGGGACAGGAGGCGCCGATGAAGAAGATCGAGGCGATCATCAAGCCGTTCAAGCTCGACGAGGTGAAGGAGGCGCTTCAGGAGGTGGGGGTGCAGGGCCTGTCGGTCGTCGAGGTGAAGGGCTTCGGCCGCCAGAAGGGCCACACGGAGCTTTACCGCGGGGCGGAATACGTCGTGGACTTCCTGCCCAAGGTGAAGATCGAGGTCGTGCTGCCCGACGACCAGGTGGAGCGCGCCGTCGACGCCATCGTGCGGGCGGCGCGCACCGACAAGATCGGCGACGGCAAGATCTTCGTCATGCCGGTCGAGCAGGCGATCCGCATCCGCACGGGAGAGACCGGCGACGACGCGATCTGAGCGCGGACCGCCGGAGACGATCAGGGGGCGGGCCGCCCGCCCCGCAGCAGAAGGACCACAAGGGAACATCATGGCCAGCACCCTTCTCGACCTCATCGCCTCGGAAGAGGCCGAATATGTCGACATCCGCTTCACCGACCCGCGCGGCAAGCTCCAGCACGTCACCGTCCTGGCCGAGCTGGTCGATGCCGACTTCGTCGAGGAGGGCTTCATGTTCGACGGCTCCTCCATCGCCGGATGGAAGAGCATCGACCAGTCGGACATGAAGCTGCTGCCCGACGCCGAATCGGCCTATGTGGACCCGTTCTTCGCCGAAAAGACCGTCTGCGTGCACTGCAACGTGGTCGAGCCCGACACCGGCGAGCCCTACAGCCGCGATCCCCGCTCGACCGCCGTCAAGGCCGAGGCCTATCTGCGCGAATCGGGCATCGGGGATGCGGCCTATTTCGGGCCCGAGGCCGAATTCTTCATCTTCGACAACGTCCGCTTCGCCGTGACCATGAACAAGGTCGCCTTCGAGGTGGACGGGGTGGACGCCTCCTGGAACACGGATGCCGAGTTCGAGTCGGGCAACATGGGCCACCGTCCGGGCGTCAAGGGCGGCTATTTCCCGGTGCCGCCCATCGATGACGGGCAGGACCTGCGCTCGGAGATGCTGTCCACCATGAAGCGGATGGGCATGCGCGTGGACAAGCACCACCACGAGGTCGCCTCCACGCAGCACGAGCTGGGCCTGATCTTCGACACGCTGACCAAGCAGGCCGACGCGATCCAGAAGTACAAGTACGTCATCCACAACGTCGCCCAGGCCTACGGCAAGACCGCGACCTTCATGCCCAAGCCCATCGCGGGCGACAACGGATCGGGGATGCATGTCAACCAGTCGATCTGGAAGGACGGCAAGCCGCTCTTCGCAGGCGACAAGTATGCCGACCTCTCCCAGGAGGCGCTGTGGTACATCGGCGGCATCCTCAAGCACGCCAAGGCCCTGAACGCGATCACGAATCCGGGCACCAACAGCTACAAGCGGCTGATCCCCGGCTTCGAGGCCCCCGTCCTGCGCGCCTATTCGGCCCGCAACCGCTCGGGCTGCGTGCGGATCCCCTGGACCGAGAGCCCCAAGGCCAAGCGGATCGAGGCGCGTTTCCCCGACCCCTCGGCCAACCCCTATCTGGCCTTCGCGGCGCTCCTGATGGCGGGGCTCGACGGGATCAAGAACCGGATCGATCCCGGCCCGTCCTCGGACAAGGACCTCTACGACCTGCCGCCCGAGGAGCTGGCCTCGATCCCGACGGTCTGCGGCTCCCTGCGCGAGGCGCTGCAGGAGCTGGAGAAGGACCACGATTTCCTGCTCGCGGGGGACGTGTTCACGCGCGACCAGCTCGAGGGCTACATGGCGCTCAAGTGGGAGGAGGTGTACGCCTTCGAGCACACGCCCCATCCGGTCGAGTACAAGCTCTACTATTCCTGCTGATCCGGTCCGGCCGGGCAGGACGGGGGCGCCTCCGGGCGCCCCTTGCCGTTTCCGGGACCGTGCGCCTCTCGCCGCGGAGGCGAGCGCGCCTGCAACTCCCGGTCGAGGCCATCCGTCCCGCGGGACGCAGCCCGGAGCAGGACCGGGGCACTGTCATTGCGACGGAAACGGGGCAAGGGGTCGCCCCGAAAACAACAACTTTCCCCAAATGCTCCGAATCCGCGCCTCATCCGCCCTCCAGACAGGACCTGTCGGCCACCCGAGGGTGCGCCGCCCCCCGATGGAGACCCGCGATGACCGACATGCCCCTGCCGCGCACGACGATCGGGCAGCTCGTCTATCCCGAGCCCCCGCGTCTGAACTTCGCCCGCCTCGTCTCGGACCTGCACGCCGCCCTGTCGGGCTGCGGCGTCCAGGACCGCGCCCTCGCCTGGGATCACGACGACGTCGCCATCATCGATGTCGGCGGCTCGCGCGTGGCGCTGTCGCTGGCCGAGGATCTGGGCCGCTGCAAGGGCGCGGCAATCACCGTGACGACGGGCTTCGGCCTGGACGATCGCGGGGGCGACACCCGCCTGGCCCAGCGGCAGGCCGTGCTGGCGCGGCTGATCGCCGGGCGGATCGCCGAGCGGTTCCCCCCGGCCGAGACGATCTGGACCGACAGCCCGGAGATTGCCACTTCCGACCTGTTCGACCGGCTGAACGATGCCCTCGCCCAGCGGCTCGACGCCGAGGAGAGCGAGCGGACGCGCCGCAAGACCAGGGAACGCAGCAACCGGGCGCGCCGCCTGCGCGAGCCGGCCGATGTGGAGCCGATCCTCGCGCGGCTGGAGCGGCGCCTTGCCTCCCGCGCGGCCGCCGACCAGGCCCGGCGCGAGGGCCGCGAACCCCCGTCGCCCGAGGCGGATGCCGGCGCCGGCGGAGAGACGGCGCCGCCCCCCCTGCGGTCGGGCTGGCTCGAGGCGGCCGAGGTGCGCGAGACGCTGGCCGCCTTGCGGGCGGACAACCGACCCTCGGCACCCCTACGGCTGGCCGGTCACATGATGGATGCCACGTTGATGGTCGTGGCGCTGCCGGTCGGCGCAGCGATGATGACCTACGGCCTCGTCCGCGGCGGCGACGTCTATCGCAGCGGGCGGATGCTGGCGCTGTGCGGGATCGGAATGGTCGCCCTCGAGGGCCTGGGCGGCCCCGGCATCGTCAGCACCCTCCTGCCGTCGCTCTGACGGGCGCGCGCCCTGCGCGGGACGCGCGCCCGCAACCCGTCAGGCGCGCGCGTCGCCCACGATCCGCCAGGCGAGCGGCAGGAGCAGCGCCGCGAGCGCGAGCTTGAGCGCGTCGCCCACGAGGAAGGGCCAGAGCCCCCAGGCCAGCGTCTGGGCGAGCGGCGTGGCAAAGGCGTCGGGCTGGAAGGCGCCGCCCGCGACGATGCCGTGCAGCCACACGAGGCCGGGGACGTAGATGATGACGTTGCCGATCAGCATGGCGAGCGCCATCCAGGCCACCGACCGGTCCCAGCCGCGCCGCGCGAGAAGGCCCAGCGCCACGGTGGCCAGCACATAGCCCAGCAGGTAGCCCCCGGTCCCGCCCATCATGTAGGCCAGGCCGCTGTTCGTGGCCGACGAGTTGGCGAACACGTCCGCACCCAGCGCGCCGAGCGCCATATAGGCGAGGATCGTCACCAGCCCGAGCCGCGGCCCGTAGGCCGCGCCGATCCCCAGCACGGCGAAGGTGCCCATGCTGATCGGCACGGGCGAGGGCGGCAGCGGCAGCTTGAGCTTGGCCGCCGCCGTCAGCAGCGCCACGCCCACCGCCACCAGCATCGCCTGCCGCGCCAGGCGGAGCGCGCCCGCCTCGGCGGCGCCGATCTCGGCCAGGACGGGCCGAGCCGTCATGTTCTGGGCCATCTGGGTCTCCCTTGTTCCGGTGGACCGGGTTTGCCGCAGGACCCCGACCTGCGCAAGCGTCAGGCGGGGCGGTGGACGCTCTCCAGCCGGTAGTCCTTGCGGGGGCCATGCGCCGTCCATTCGGTCCGCCAGACCGGCCAGGCGCGGAAGTCGTAGCGCACGCGGTAGAGGTCGGCCCCGCAGCAATGCTCCGTGCCGCGGACCAGGCCCGCGGGGCGGAAGCGGTGAAACGCCCTGCCATCGGCAAAGGCGACCGCGACCTCTCCGCCCTCCCACCGCCAGAGCCAGGCCGCCCGGGCCGGCAGCGGCGGCCCATCGCCCCAGTGCAGCCACCCCTCCTCCTCGAGCCGCAGGCCATCCGGTTCCGCCAGGACCCGCAGGACTCCCTCGAGCCGCCCCGTCCGGCCGGCCAGGCGGTCGTCGAGCCGGCGTTCAAGACGCCAGGGGCGCAGGAAGTCCTCGGCCGCGAGCATGGCCCCTGCCCTAGCGCGGCCGGACTCCGTCGGCCAGCGGGGTCTTGCCCGTCCGCCGCGCGCGCCCTAGGGGTGCCCGGCCCCCCCAGGACGGAGCGCGCCCATGATCCCCCGCTATGCCCGCCCCGAGATGGTCGCGATCTGGGAGCCCCGGACGCGCTTCCGCATCTGGTGGGAGATCGAGGCCCATGCCTGCGACGCCCAGGCCGCCCTCGGCGTCATCCCCAAGGAAGCCGCCGAGGCCGTCTGGAAGGCCCGCGACGCCGAATTCGACGTGGCCCGCATCGACGCCATCGAGGCGGTCACGAAGCATGACGTCATCGCCTTTCTCACCCATCTGGGCGAGATCGTGGGGGTGGAGGAGGCGCGCTTCGTCCATCAGGGGATGACCTCGTCGGACGTGCTCGACACGGCGCTCAACGTCCAGCTCTGCCGCGCCGCGGACCTGCTGATGGGGGGGCTCGACCGGGTCTGTGCCGCGCTGAAGACCCGCGCCTTCGAGCACAGGCTCACGCCCCGCATCGGCCGCAGCCACGGCATCCATGCGGAACCCACGACGCTGGGCCTCACCTTTGCGCGCTTCTACGCCGAGATGGACCGCAACCGCGCCCGCCTGCGCGCCGCGCGCGAGGAGGTGGCGACGGGCGCCATCTCCGGCCCCGTGGGCACCTTCGCCAGCATCGACCCCGCGGTGGAGGCCCATGTCTGCGAACGGATGGGCCTGCGGCCCGAGCCGATCAGCACGCAGGTCATCCCGCGCGACCGGCACGCGATGTTCTTCGCCACGCTGGGCGTCATCGCCTCGGGGATCGAGAACGTCGCCACCGAGATCCGACACATGCAGCGCAGCGAGGTGATGGAGGCGGAGGAATACTTCGCGCCCGGCCAGAAGGGCTCCTCGGCCATGCCGCACAAGCGCAACCCGGTCCTGACCGAGAATCTCACGGGGCTCGCCCGGCTGATCCGTTCGGCGGTGGTGCCCGCGCTCGAGAACGTGGCGCTCTGGCACGAGCGCGACATCAGCCATTCCTCGGTCGAGCGGGGCATCGCGCCGGATGCGACCATCCATCTCGACTTCGCGCTGCACCGTCTGGCCGGCGTCATCGAGAAGCTGGTCGTCTATCCCGAACGGATGCAGGCCAATCTGGAACGCTTCCGCGGGCTCGTCCACAGCCAGCGGGTTCTGCTCGCGCTCACGCAGGCCGGGCTGACGCGCGAGGACGCCTATGCGGCGGTCCAGCGCAATGCCATGCGCGCCTGGGAGGGGGAGGCGGACTTCAAGGCCCTGCTGCTCGCCGATCCGGAGGTCGCGGGCGCGCTGGGCCGCGACGGGGTGGAGGCGCTGTTCGACCTCGGCCACCATCTGCGCCATGTGGACACGATCTTCGAACGGGTCTTCGGCAGCGCCGACGCCTGAGCGCGTCAGATCAGCCGGAGCGCGGCGGCGCGCGAGATCGCCTCGGGGCCGGTCTTGGCCTCGAGCTTGACGCGGGCGCTGCGCAGGCGCTGCTTGATCGCCCCTTCCGAGACGCCGAGCTGCCAGGCGATCTGCTTGAGCCGCTGGCCCGAGCGGACGAGGCGCAGCGCCTCCACCTCGGCGGGGGTGATGTTGACGGGCGGCCGCAGGGCCGCATGGCGGGTCTGGACCGCAACCTCCAGCGCCAGGATCTCGACGTCGCGGAATTCCCGGTCGGGCCGGACGAAGCTGCCGATGCTGCGCTCGCCCGTGGCCGGATCGAGCACGGAGACGGCGGCCCCGAAGCGCAGGCCGAAAGAGGCGGCCTCGGCCAGAAGGCCGTGGGGATCCTCGTCGCGCAGATCGCTCCAGCGGATGGTGCCCTGCGTCGCGAAGGCCCAGCGCATGACCGGATCGTGGAGCATGTAGCCCCGCCGCGTGTAGACGGAGACCCACTCCGCCGGAAGGGCGATCACCTCCTCCATCGGCAGGGCAAAGCCCACGCGGTAGGCCAGGTAATGCCCGCCCGGTGCGAGGGCGGCGATGTCCGCACCGGACCCGCCCGGCGCCGTCCCGAGGGGAGCGTCGTGCCTTCCGCTCGTTTCGAACCGTTCCAAGCTCATCGGCCGTGCCTTGTTTCGCATGTGAGCATATCCCCCGTCCCGGCCCGGGGGCAACGACTGATGCGCCGTCATGGTTGCAGCCCCGAGGACATCACCGCTCCGTGATGGGCCGGCCGTTTGGCGAACGGGACCGCCATGCTAGGTTCCGTTGCGTCACAAGCCGGGAGACCGTCCGATGAAGCGCGTGGCCTTTGTCCTCCTTCTCAGCATGGCGCCCCTGTCCGCCTGGGCCGCCGGCTGCACCCGCGGCCAGGAACAGGCCATGACCTGCGCCGAGGGGACCGTCTGGGACCCGCAGACTGCCACCTGCGTGCCGGTCGTGACGGGCTGAGACCGGTTCCGGCCGGGGCGCCTTAACCCGATCTCAACCTCCGGCGGCGAATCTGGCGGGGCTCCACCCCGGACGATTCGCGATGGCCCCTTCTTCCGCCGCCCCCTGCCCCGACGCGATCCCCCCGTTGCGCAAGGCGGCGATCGTGGTCCAGTTCCTCGCGGGGGACGGGCGCCGGCTGCCGCTCGACGCCCTGAGCGAGGAGGCGCAGGTTGCCCTCGCGCGGGCAGTGGCGGCGCTAGGCGTGGTGGATCGCGGGGAGCTCGATGCCGTCCTGGCCGAGTTCGCGGACCGGCTGGACGGGATTGGGCTTGCCGCCCCGCGCGGGGCGGAGGCGGCGATCGCCGCTCTGGGCGACGCGATCAGCCAGGGCGCGGCCCGCCGCCTGCGGGGCGAGCCTTCGGGCGCCGCGCCGGACCCGTGGGGGGCGCTGGCGGCCCTCCCCCCTGCGGATCTGGCGCGCGCCCTGACGGGCGAGGCGGTGGAGGTGGCGGCCATCGCCCTGTCGCGGCTTCCGCCGGCCGGCGCCTCCGCGGCGCTGGCCCTGATCCCCGGAGAGCGCGCGCGCCGCATCGCCCATGCGATCGGCCGCACGGCACGGGTGGCACCCGATGCGGTGGCCCGGCTGGGCGCCACGCTGGCGGCGGAGCATGCGACCCCCTCCGCCGCGGCCTTTGCCGCCCCGCCCGGCGTGCGCCTGGGCTCCATCCTGAACGCCGCGCCCGCCGCCTCTCGCGAGGCGCTGCTCGATGGGCTGGAGGCGGAGGACGGCGCCTTCGCCGCGGATGTCCGCCGCGCCCTGTTCACCTTCGGGCACATCCCGCGCCGCCTGCGGGCCGAGGACGTGCCCCGCGTGCTGCGCGGGCTGGAGGGACGCCGCACGGCGCTCGCGCTCGCCGCCGCGCGGACCGGTCCCCCGCCCGAGGCCGAGGCGGCCGAGTTCCTGCTCGGGGCCCTGCCCCAGCGGCTGGCGGACACCATCCGCGAGGAGATGGCCGGGCTCGGCCGCTGGCGCGCGGCGGACGGGGATGCCGCCAAGGCGGAGCTGATCGCCGCCATCCGGGCCCGGGCCGAGGCGGGCGAGATCGCGCTGCGCCCCCCCGACGAGGAGGAGGAGTAGGCGTCCCCCCCCGCGAACCCCGTGGCCCCCGGGCCCCCCGCCGCCCCTCGCCCGCCCGGGGCCGGAACGCCCTCGCGCCCGCTGCGGGCGGGGCCTGCGCTGCGGGGCCGGGTCGGACGCGGGCCCCTCCGCTCGCCGGATCGGGGGCGCCCGTCCGCCAGCCGGACCCCGGCGGCGGAGCGCCCCGACCGCGCCGGGGGGTCCGGCCGCGGGTCCGGGCCGAGCCGCTTGGCTTTCGCCCCGCCCGCTCCTATGGCTCGGGTCATGGCGTCCCGCCCCGAACCCCCGCCCGCGGAGGGCGCCCGCTCTCCCACGCCGCTCGACCGGATCACGGACGGCGCGTTCCGCGCGCTCGTGGCAACGGCCCGGGCCATGCCCTTCGAGCGCCGGGTGCCGTTCATGGGCCGGGTCGCGCGCCTCGTCGCCGGACCGCTGGCAGGCTATCGTCGCCGCGCGCTCGAGAACCTCGCGCTGGTCTGGCCGGACAGGCCCGAGGCCGAGCGCCGCGCCATCGCGACCGCCTGCCTCGACAATTTCGGCCGCACGCTGATCGAGAACTATTCGCCCGACGAGTTCCGCCGCCACCTCGCCCGGACCGAGGCGAGGGGCGAGGGGCTGTCCGTCCTCGCCGAGGCCGTGGCCGCCCGGCGGCCGGTCATCATGGTCTCGGGCCATTTCGGCAATTACGAGGCGCCGCGGCACGTGCTGGCCCGGATGGGCTATTCCATCGCGGGCCTCTACAAGGACATGGCCAATCCCCTGTTCAACCGCCACTATGTCCGCACGCTCGAGGCCGTCTCGGGTCCGGTCTTCGCGCGGAGCGCGAAGGGCAATCTGGGCTTCGTGCGCTACATGGCGCGCGGCGGCGTGGCCGCGATCCTGTTCGACCTGCACGACGAGGCCGGACCGGCCATTCCCTTTCTGGGGCGCCCCGCGCGGACCGCGACCACGGCCGCGGATCTCGCGCTGCGCTTCCGGGCGCCGCTGATCCCGGCCTGGGGCATCCGTCTGCCCGACGGGCTGGGCTTCGCGATCGAGGTGGAGGCGCCGATCCCGCACACCGACCCGCTTGCCATGATGACGGACGCGACGCGCCGGCTCGAGGCGCGCATCCGCGCCCATCCCGACCAGTGGTTCTGGGTGCACCGGCGCTGGAAGGCGGCCCCCCCGCCGGCCGGAGTCTAGGCGTCACTCCTCGAGAAGGGCCGCCGCGCGGATGCGCCCGGGGCCGGGCTCCTGCAGCAGCACGGCCACCGGCCCCTCGCCGTCGAGCGGCACCTCGAGGGAGAGCGGCGCCCGCCCGTCCCATTCGCCGACCCGCTCCCAGGCGGTGACGATGTTGCTGTAGGCCACGGTCAGGCCCGCATTCTCGCCCCCGGTGATCTCCACTTCCTCGTGGGGATCGTAGCGCACCACATGGACGACGAGGGGCGGCACGGCCTCCCTCGCCTCGGCCTCGATCCGCAGCCGCCCCCCCTCGCGCGACAGGTGAAGGGCGACCGGCGTGGTCCGCCCGCCATGGGCATGGAGCCGCTCCATCACCGCGACGGCGTCGCCCCCCACCAGCCGGTCGGTGCCGCCCACGATGATCTGCGGCGTATAGACCATCCGCTCGCCGGCCGCGCGGGCATAGGCTTCCTGTCGTGCCGAGAAGGCGGGTGACGCAAAACTGTCGGGCCAGCCGATATAGTCCCAGTAATCGACATGGAGCGACAGCGCGATGATGCCGTCCATCTTGGCCAGTTCCGCCATCATCGCATCGGCCGGCGGACAGGACGAACAGCCCTGCGAGGTGAACAGCTCCACCACCACGGGCAGGGGCGAATCCGCTCCGGCCGGGGGCGGCGCGAAGCTCGAAAGGGCTGCCAGGCCCATCGCCGGAAGGAGTCGCATGAACGGGTCCGTCGCCAGGGGTCGCTCCCGCTTAAGCGGGCGGCCTGCCAGGTGCCAATCAAGGCTTGTTGAGAGGCCGCCCCGGCCTGCGCAGAGCGCGCCGTCCTGCGGCAGATGCGCCACGCCCCCCTTCCCTTTTCGGTGTGCAATGGTATACCGCCGCCGAACCCGCCGCGCCGCCCGGCCATGCCGTCCGGCCCGACGCGACCTGCCAGCGCAAGGAGCCCGCCCATGCCCATCCAGACCGGTCACGATTCCGCCGGGGTCCGCCGGACCCTCGACGTGGCGGGACAGAGCTATGCCTACTACTCCATCCCCGCGGCCGAGGAAGCCGGCCTCGGCGCCTTCGCCCGGCTGCCCGCCTCGCTCAAGGTGGTGCTCGAGAACCTGCTGCGCTTCGAGGACGGCGGCTTCTCGGTCGATCTCGACGACATCCGCGCCTTCGGGCAGTGGGTGGAGAACGGCGGGCGCAGCGAGCGCGAGATCAACTACCGCCCCGCGCGCGTCCTGATGCAGGACTTCACCGGCGTGCCCGCGGTCGTGGACCTCGCCGCCATGCGCGACGGGATCAAGGCGCTGGGGGGCGATCCGCAGAAGATCAACCCGCTCACCCCGGTGGACCTCGTGATCGACCATTCGGTGATGATCGACGAGTTCGGCAACCCGCGCGCCTTCCAGATCAACGTGGACCGCGAATACGAGCGCAACATCGAGCGCTACGAGTTCCTCAAGTGGGGGCAGACGGCGTTCCGCAACTTCCGCGTGGTGCCCCCGGGGACGGGGATCTGCCACCAGGTCAACCTCGAATACCTCGCCCAGGTGGTCTGGACCGACACGGATCAGACCGGCGCGACGGTAGCCTATCCCGACACGCTGGTGGGCACGGACAGTCACACGACCATGGTCAACGGCGCGGCCGTCCTCGGCTGGGGCGTGGGCGGCATCGAGGCCGAGGCCGCCATGCTGGGCCAGCCCGTCTCCATGCTGATCCCCGAGGTGGTGGGCTTTCGCCTGACGGGCCGCCTGCGCGAGGGAACGACGGCGACCGACCTCGTGCTCAAGGTCGTCCAGATGCTGCGCGCGCATGGCGTGGTGGGCAAGTTCGTCGAGTTCTACGGCGAGGGACTCGACCACCTGCCGCTGGCCGACCGGGCGACGATCGGCAACATGGCCCCCGAATACGGCGCCACCTGCGGCTTCTTTCCCATCGACGCCGAGACCTTGCGCTACCTGCGCGGGACGGGCCGCGACGAGGCGCGCATCGCCCTTGTCGAGGCCTATGCCAAGGCCAACGGGATGTGGCGGGGCCCGGATTACGAGCCCGTCTATTCCTCGACCCTCCATCTCGACATGGGCGACGTGGTGCCGGCCGTCTCGGGGCCCAAGCGGCCGCAGGACCACACCCCCCTGACCGAGGCTGCCCAGGGCTTCGCCAAGGTCGTCTCGGACTACCGCAAGGGGGCCCCGCCCAAGGAGGCCGAGGTCGAGAACCAGGGCTACAGGCTGCGCGACGGCTCGGTGGTGATCGCCTCCATCACCTCCTGCACCAACACGTCCAATCCCTACGTCATGATCGGCGCGGGGCTGGTCGCGAGGCGCGCGCGCGAACTGGGCCTCAGCCGCAAGCCCTGGGTCAAGACCTCGCTCGCGCCCGGAAGCCAGGTCGTCTCGGCCTATCTCGAGGCGGCGGGGCTCCAGGACGATCTGGACGCGATCGGCTTCAACCTCGTGGGCTATGGCTGCACGACCTGCATCGGCAATTCGGGCCCGCTCGCGCCCGAGATCAGCAAGGCCATCCACGACAACGACCTTGTCGCCGTCTCGGTCCTGTCGGGCAACCGCAACTTCGAGGGGCGCATCAGCCCGGACGTGCGGGCGAACTACCTCGCCTCGCCGCCGCTGGTGGTGGTCTATGCGCTGGCGGGCGACATGAACATCGACATCACGCGCGACCCCGTGGCCCATACCCCCAGGGGCGAGCCCGTCTATCTGAGGGACCTCTGGCCCAGCCAGGCCGAGATCGCCGAGCTGGTCGAGCGCACCGTCACGCGCGAGGCGTTCCAGGAGAAATATGCCGACGTGTTCAAGGGCGACCACCGCTGGCAGGCAGTCGAGGTCAAGGGCGGCGAGACCTATGACTGGCCGCCCGCCTCGACCTACATCCAGAACCCGCCCTACTTCCGGGGCATGAGCCGCGAGAAGGGCCGGATCGAGGATGTCGTGGGCGCGCGCATCCTCGCCATCCTCGGCGACATGGTGACGACCGACCACATCAGCCCCGCCGGCACCTTCCGCGAGACCACGCCCGCGGGGCGCTACCTCCTCGAGCGGCAGGTCCCGGTGCGCGAGTTCAACTCCTACGGCTCGCGGCGGGGCAACCACGAGGTGATGATGCGCGGCACCTTCGCCAACATCCGCATCCGCAACGAGATGCTGCCCGGCGTCGAGGGGGGCTACACGCTCGGCCCCGACGGCGAGCAGACCTCGATCTACGACGCCGCCATGGCGTGGAAGGCACGCGGCGTGCCGCTGGTTGTGATCGCGGGCCAGGAATACGGCGCGGGCTCGAGCCGGGACTGGGCGGCCAAGGGGACGGCGCTGCTCGGTGTGCGCGCCGTGATCGCCGAATCGTTCGAGCGCATCCACCGCTCGAACCTCGTGGGGATGGGCGTCCTGCCCTTCGAGTTCCTGCCCGGCACGAACCGCCGGACGCTGGGGCTGAAGGGAGACGAGACGGTGACGATCGAGGGACTCGCCGACCTGCGCCCCCGCATGGAGGTGACGGCCCGGATCACCTTCGGCGACGGCCGGACCGAGGAGGTGCCGCTGCGCTGCCGCGTCGATACGGCCGTGGAGGTCGAGTACATGGAGAACGGGGGCGTTCTGCACACGGTGCTGCGCAACCTTGCCCGCGCCGCCTGAGGTGGTGCGGCAGGCAGGCCACAGGGGGGGAGCCGCAGGGCTCCCCTCTCGCCGTGTGGGGCGCCGTTAACCGGATCTTAACGATTCCGTGGCAGAAGGGGGTCGGAGACGGAGGGCGGCCGTGGCGTTGACGACCGAACAGATGATGCTGGTGGAACAGCGGCTCGGCAACGACCGCAAGTCCGTGGGGGTGGCGTATCTCCTGTGGCTCTTCCTGTCGGGCCTCGGGGCGCACCGGTTCTATCTCGGGCGGCCGGGGACGGCAGTGGCGCAGATGGGGCTGTTCGTGCTGGGCTGGGTCCTGCTGGTGGTCGCGGTAGGGTTCGTGCTGCTGCTGGCCTGGGGCATCTGGGCGCTGATCGACGCCTTCCTGATCCCCGGCATGGTGGAGGAGGACACGCGCCGGCGGCGCGAGCGGCTGGTGGCGGACCTGCGCGCGGGCCTCTAGCCCCCGGCCGCCGCCCGCTCGAGCGCCGGGCGCAGCCGCGTCTCGACCAGCTGCGGGGTCAGGGGAAAGGGCATCCGGTCCACCACGCGCCCGTCGCCCGCCAGAACAAAGGTCTCGGGCACGCCATAGGTGCCCCAGTCCACGCCAGCGCGGTTCGTCGCGTCCGCTCCCACTCCGACATAGGGATTGCCGAGTTCGGCCAGAAAGGCGAGCGAATCGGCCTGCCGGTCGCGCACGGCGATGCCGTAGATCGGCAGCCCCTCCCCGGCCAGGTCCACGAGGACGGGATGCTCGAGGCGGCAGGGCGCGCACCACGAGGCCCAGAAGTTCACGAGCTTCACCCGCCCGTCGGTCAGGACGGCCGGATCGAAGGGCGGATGGCCCGGCAGCGCCTCGAGCACCGGGGGCGGCGCCACCTGCCCGATCAGGGCCGAGGGCAGCTCCTGCGGACCCCGCTCGCGCGTGGCCATGCCGGCCGCGAACAGCCCGGCCATCGCGGCGAACACCACGAGCGGCGCGAGCACGAGGGGAGAGACCCTAGCCATCGCCGCGCTCCGCCCGCTCCATCTCGGCGCGCACGCGGCGCCAGCGGTACCAGCTCCAGCCCGTGATCGCGGCGAGCAGCGCCAGCGCCACCGCGTAGGAGGCGAGCACCGCGAAGGCGTAGGGTCCGAGATCGGGCATCAGGCCTCGAGCCTCCGGGCCCGCGCCTCGAGGGCGCGCATCCGGCGCAGGCGGATCTCCGTCCCCGTGCGCATGAACACGAGCGCGACGAACAGGAGCACGAAACCCGCGATGCAGACGAGAAGCGGGATCCAGAACACGTCGTGGATGTTCTCCTGCCGGTCGAGCGAGAGGGTGGCGCCCTGGTGCAGCCCCTGGTTCCAGAAGTTGACCGCATAGCGCGACAGGAGCGCGAAGACCGAGCCCACGAGGCAGAGCATTCCCGTCAGATCCGCGGCCGTGTCGGGATCGGGGACCGCCTCCCACAGGGCGATGTAGCCGAGATAGAACAGGAACAGGATCAGGAACGAGGTGAGCCGCGGGTCCCAGGCCCACCAGGTGCCCCACATGGGCTGGCCCCAGAGCGCGCCGGTCGCGAGTGCGATCAGGGTGAAGGTGATCCCCACCGGAGCGGCTGCCTTGGCGGCGAGGGCCGAGACGTGGTGGCGCCGGATCAGCCAGACGAGCGAGGCGACCAGCATCATGATCCAGGCGTTGATCGCCATCATCGCCGCCGGCACGTGGAGGAAGATGATCTTGACGGTCGAGCCCTGCCGGAAATCGTCGGGCGTCAGGAAGAACCCCCAGGCCAGCCCGACCGCGAGGCACAGCAGCGCGAGGCCCGACACCCAGGGGATGAGCGGGGTCGTGGTGTCGATGAACTTCTTGGGGTTGGCGTAGTCCCAGACCGACATGGACCTTCTCTAGTCCCCCGCGCCGTCCGCCTCAACCGGGCTCAGCGGAGATTGATCCGCAGGACGGCCCCCGCGGCGAAGGGCAGAAGGGCGAGCGATCCGGCGCTGATGCCTCCCAGCATGAGCAGCGGCACCGTCGCGTCCAGCCCCTCGGCCCCGCGCCGCGCCGCCTCGGCCCCGAAGATCAGCGTGGGCACATAGAGGGGCAGCACGAGCAGCGACAGCAGGAGCCCCCCCCGCCGCACCCCCACGGTCAGCGCCGCCCCGAAGGCGCCGATCACCGACAGAGCGGGCGTGCCCAGAAGCAGCGTCCCCGCCAGCCACAGGAGCGCCGCCCCCTCGCCGTGCAGCAGCACCCCGAGCGGGATCGCGGCGAGCGAAAGGGGAAGGCCCGTGGTGATCCAGTGCGCCGCCGCCTTGACCAGCGCCACCCCTTCGAGCGGCAGGGGCGAGGTGGCGAGCAGCGGCAGCGCGCCGTCCTCCCAGTCGAGCGCGAACAGTCGGTCGAGCGACAGGAGCGTGGCAAGCAGCGCCGCGACCCACAGCACCCCCGGCCCGATCCGCGCCAGCACCGCCGCTTCGGGCCCGACGGCGAAGGGGACCAGCACCACGACGATCAGGAAGAAGGCGAGCGCGAGACCGAACCCCCCGCCGGCCCGCACCGCAAGCCGCAGGTCGCGCAAGAGCAGCGCCCTCACAGGAAGGCCGCGTCCGGGCCCGCGGTCGCGCGCGGATCGGCGCGGTGGGCGGACAGGTCGAGTTCGGGCGCCTCGATCCCCAGCGGCGCGTGGGTGGCGATCACCGCGACACCGCCGCGCGCAAGATGGGCCTCGCGCAGCCATCCGGCCAGCCGCGCGACCGAGGCCGCGTCGAGCGAGACGGTGGGCTCGTCGAGCAGGAGCACCGGGCGGTCGACAACGGCGAGCCGCGCGAGCCCCAGCCGCCGCGCCTGACCGGCCGAGAGCGTGGCCCCGCGACGGTGGCGCAGGGGCCGGAGCGCGAAGGCGTCGAGCGCCTCCTCGGCCAGGGGCCGGTCGTGGAGCGCGGCCCAGAAGCGCAGGTTCTCCTCGACCGTCAGCGCGGCCTTGACCCCGTCGGCATGGCTTGCGTAGGCGGCGGCGTCGGGTTGCATCTCGATCCGGCCGGCAAGGGGGGGCGCGAGGCCCGCGAGGCAGCGCAGCAGCGACGTCTTTCCCGCCCCGTTCGGTCCGCGCAGGACCAGCGCCTCGCCGGGGCGGAGCGCGAAGTCGATCCCTTCGAGCAGCGGCACGCCCCCCCGCGCGACGGCGAGCGCCACCGCGCGCAGGACCGGCGCGGTCACACCGGGATCAGCGCGAGGCCGACGCGCCGCCCCTCCGCCAGAAGGACGTTGTAGGTGCGGCAGGCCGAGGGCGTCCCCATCGGCTCGAAGGCGAGGCCCGCCCCCTCCAGCGCCGCGCGGAACGGGGCGGGCAGCGGCGAGAGGGCGGCGCCCGTGCCCACAAACAGCACGTCGAGCGCCGCGGCGGCGGCCAGAAGCGTCCCCGTGTCCGCCCAGCCGCCCCAGGGCACGACCCCCGAGGGCAGCACCAGGACCGGTCCCCGATGGACGACGCCGCCGACCCGGACAAAGCCGGGGCCGTAGCCGTCCACCGGCTGGCCTTCGGGGAACTCCGTCTCGGTCAGGCGCATGGCGGCTCAGGCGTCGATATCCGCAAAGGCGTTCCGGCTGGGCTTCTTGGCCTTGTCGCCGCGGGGCAGCCCCAGATAGAGCACCAGGTTCTTGGCGACGTAGATCGAGGAATAGGTTCCCAGCAGCACCCCGATGATGATGGCGAGCGCGAATCCTCGGATCACGTCTCCGCCCCAGATCAGCAGGGCGAACAGCGCCAGCAGCGTCGTGCCCGAGGTCATGAAGGTGCGGCTCAGCGTCTCGTTCACCGACAGGTTCATGACCTCGCGCAGGGGCATGGTCTTGTACTTGAGCAGGTTCTCCCGCAGCCGGTCGAACACCACCACCGTGTCGTTGATCGAATAGCCGAGGATGGTCAGCAGCGCGGCCACGGTGGTGAGATCGAACCGGATCTGGAACAGGGCGAAGATGCCGATGGTCACGATCACGTCGTGCACCAGGGCGACGACGCCGCCCACGGCATATTGCCACTCGAAGCGCATCCAGAGATAGACCATGATGAGCAGCGAGGCTGCGACGACCGCGATGATCGCCGAGCGGATCAGCTCGCCCGACACCTTGGGCCCGACCGATTCGACCGAGGTGAAGCGCACCTCCGGGTCCACCGCCCTCAGGGCCGCCTCGGCGCGGGCGATGGCCTCGCCGCTGACCGCCTCCTCGCCGTCCTGGATGCCGATGCGGATCTGCGCCACGTGCTGGTCGGCGTCGAAGGTGGGGTCGAAGACCTGCGTGATGGCCACGTCGCCGAGATCGAGCCCCGACAGCGCCTGCCGGTAGGCGCCCACATCCACGGGCTGCGACGATTCCGTGCGGATCGTCGTGCCGCCCTGGAAGTCCACGCCGAAGTTCAGGCCCATGACCGCCCACACGGCGATGGCCGCCGCCATCAGCACCCAGGAGCCCCAGAAGAACAGCCACTGGGCGCGGAAGAAGTCGATGTTGGTCTGGTCGGGAACGACCTTCAGTCTCCAGGCCATGTGCTACACCACCACCGTCTTGGGCCGTCGGCTGTTGAACCACACCGAGACCATGAGCCGCGTCACGAAGAGCGCCGTGAACACGGAGGTGACGATCCCCAGCCCGAGCGTCACGGCAAAGCCGCGGACGGGACCCGCCCCGAGAAAGAACAGGACGCCCGCCGTGATGAGCGTCGTGATGTTGGCGTCCACGATGGCCGACATCGCCTTCTGGTAGCCGAGGTCGATGGCCCGGGCAGGCCCGGCGCCGCGGCGCAGCTCCTCGCGGATGCGCTCGAAGACCAGGACGTTGGCATCGACGGCCATGCCGATGGTCAGGACGATCCCGGCCAGGCCGGGCAGGGTCAGCGTGGCTCCGATCACCGACAGGGCCGCCACGAGCAGGGTGATGTTGATGGCCAGCGCCGCCGAGGCCATGACCCCGAACAGCCCGTAGGAGGCGATGATGTAGGCCACGACGACGGCCAGGCCGATCAGCGCCGCCGTCCGGCCCGCCTCGATCGAATCCTGCCCCAGCTCGGGTCCGACGGTGCGTTCCTCCAGAAAGGTCAGGCCGGCCGGCAGCGCACCCGCCCGCAGCAGCACCGCGAGGTCGGTGGAGCTTTCGACCGTGAAGTTGCCCGTGATGATGCCGGACCCGCCGGGGATCGCGCTCTGGATCACGGGCGCGGAGATCACCTCGTTGTCGAGAACGATCGCGAAGGGCTCCCCGATGTTCTGCGCGGTGTATTCGCCGAAGGCGCGCGCCCCTTGCGGGTTGAAGCGGAAGTTCACCGCCGGCCGGCCGTTCTGGTCGAAGGAGGGTTGTGCATCCACGAGCTGCTCGCCCGTGACGACCGGGGTGCGGTCGAGCGCATAGAAGACTCCCGGCTCGTCCAGCGCGGGAACCAGCATCCCGCCGGGACCCGGATCGGCGGCGGGGTCGGTCGTGCGCTGGATCACCGGATGGAAGGTGAGCTGCGCCGTGGTGCCGATCAGGTCCTTGACCTCCTGCGCGCTGCCCACGCCCGGCACCTGCACCAGGATGCGGTCGGCGCCCTGCCGCACGATGGTGGGCTCGCGCGTGCCGACCTCGTCGATGCGGCGGCGGATGATCTCGAGCGCCTGTCGCACGGTGCGGTCGTCGGTCGCCGCACGCTCGGCCTCCGACAGGCGGACCGTCAGCAGCGTGCCGTCCGCCGTCACCTCGATGTCGGGGGCGCCGCCGCCCGTCAGCGTGGGCACCGGCCGGGCGAGGCCGCGCACGATCTCCACCGCCCGGGGCACGCCCGAGGGCTCGGAAATGCGGACGGAGAGTTCGGTCGGCACGATCTGCTCGCGCGTGACGAAGCCCACGGTCTCGCGCTCGGCCGCCAGCGCGTCGCGCACCTCGGGCCAGAGCGCATCCATCCGGCTTTCATAGACGTCCTCGACCTGCACCTCCGCGAGGAGATGGGCGCCGCCGCGCAGGTCGAGGCCCAGATTGACGAGCCCCGAGGGCAGCCAGGCCGGCCACAGGGCGGCCTCGGCCTCGAGTTCGGGGCTGGTGATTCCCGCCGCGATCTGGGCGCGGGCGTCGTTGGCCCGCTCCACGCGGTCGTAGAACAGGTTGGGCGCCGCCAGCACGAGGGCGCCCACGATGGCCGCGACCACCAGAAGCCGCTGCCAGAGGGGCATGAAGATCACGGGGTCAGACCTTGGCAGGCTCGGTCTTGTTCAGGACCGAGGACACGGTGGAGCGGACCACGCGGACCTGCACGCCGGGAGCGATCTCGACCTCGATCTCGTTCTCGCCGTCCTTGACCTTGGTGATCTTGCCGACGATTCCGCCGGAGGTCACGACCTGGTCCCCGCGCCGCAGGGCGGCGACCATGGCCTGATGCTCGCGCAGCTTGCGCTGCTGGGGCCTGATCAGCAGAAAATACATGATCAGGAAGACGAGAACGAGCGGGATGAGGGAAACGATGCCTTCCATGGCGGTCCTTTGGGTGGCGCGGGAGGGGGGCCCCCCGAAAGTCGCGGCAACATAGGGGCCGGGTCCGCCCTTGTCCATCGCGTGACACGAGGGGGTGAAGCCGGCCGGGACCGGGGTCGCGCCGCAGCGACGGGCGGACTTCCCCCCCGGCGCGGTTTCGGCCTATGACGCGCGCGCCGTCCGAAGGGATGGCCACGAGGGGCCGAGACCATGCACGACATCCGCGCCATCCGCGAGAATCCCGACGCCTTCGATGCCGCGCTGGCGCGCCGCGGCCTGCCGCCCCAGAGCCCCGCGCTTCTCGCCCTCGACGAAGAGCGCCGCGCCCGCATCCACGCCGCGGAGACGGCCCAGGCCGAGCAGAACCGCGCCTCGCGCGAGGCCGGCGCCGCCAAGGGGCGGGGCGACGAGGCCGGATTCGAGCGCCTGCGCGCCCTGGTCGCCGCCAAGAAGGCCGAAATCGCCGCCCTGGGCGAGGAGGCCGACCGCCTCGACCGTGCCCTGCGCGAGGCGCTGCTGGCGCTGCCCAACCTGCCCTATCCGGACGTGCCGGACGGGGCGGACGAGAGCGGCAATGTCGAGATCCGCCGCTGGGGCGAGCCGCGGGCCTTCGCCTTCCGCCCCCTCGAGCACCACGAGATCCCCGCCGCCCGCGCGGGCCTCGACTTCGAGGCGGCCGCGCGCCTTTCGGGCAGCCGGTTCGTCGTCCTCCACGGGGCGCTGGCGCGGCTGCACCGGGTGCTGGCGCAGTTCATGATCGACCTGCACGTGGAGGAGCACGGCCTGCGCGAGACCTGGACGCCGGTTCTGGTGCGCGAGGGGGCGATGGTGGGTACCGGACAGCTGCCCAAGTTCGGCGGCGACAGTTTCCGCACCACGGACGACTTCTGGCTGATCCCCACCGCCGAGGTGACGCTGACCAACCTGGCCGGCGGGCTGATCCTCGACGAATCCGCCCTGCCCCTGCGGCTTGTGGCCCATACCCAGTGCTTCCGCTCGGAGGCCGGCAGCGCAGGCCGCGACACGGCCGGGATGCTGCGCCAGCACCAGTTCGAGAAGGTGGAGATGGTCTCGATCACCCACCCCGACGCCTCCGAGGCGGAGCATGCCCGCATGACCCGCTGCGCCGAGGCGGTGCTCGAGCGGCTGGGCCTGCCCTACCGGACGGTGGTGCTCTGCACCGGCGACATGGGCGCGGGGGCGCGCCGGACCCACGACCTCGAGGTGTGGCTGCCCGGCCAGAACCGCTTCCGCGAGATCAGCTCCGTCTCCACCTGCGGGGATTGGCAGGCGCGGCGGATGGACGCGCGCTTCCGACCTGCCGGGGGCGGGCGGCCCGACTTCGTGCACACGCTGAACGGATCGGGGCTCGCCGTGGGGCGGACGCTGATCGCGGTGCTGGAGAACGGGCAGGAGGAGGACGGCTCCGTGACCCTGCCCGAGGTGCTGCGCCCGCGCCTCGGCGGCGCCTCGCGGCTGACGCCCGCCGGCGATCTGGCCTGATCCGGCGGGCCGGGGGGCTTGGGTCCGCGCGATCCCGCCCTAGATCGGGGGGCATGAGACCCCTGCCCCTCCTTGTCCTCGTCTTCACCCTCGCCTTTGTCGCGTCGGGCTACTTCTTTCCGTTCGACGGCTACGACACGGGGCAGGTGCCCATCCCGCAGCCCGATCCGCCGGTCCAGCCGGCGGGCTGGGCCTTCTCCATCTGGGGCCTGATCTATCTGGGCCTGATCGTGTCGGCCCTCGTCGGCGTGTTCGCGCGGGCGGACGACCCTGATTGGGACGCCGTGCGCGGCCCCCTGCTGGCCAGCCTGATCGTCGGCACGCCCTGGCTCGCGGTGGCGCAGCGCTCGGCGATCTGGGCCAGCATCATGATCGTGGTCATGGCCGTGCTCGCCATCTGGGCCGCCTCGCGCGCGCCCGAGCGGGACCGCTGGCTCCTGCGGGCGCCGGTGGGGCTCTATGCGGGCTGGCTGACGGCAGCGTCGTTCGTCTCGTGGGGCAGCACGGCCGGTGGCTTCGGCTGGCTCACGCCCGAGGCGGCGGCCTATCTGTTCGTGGGCGGCGCGGTGGCGGCGGCGCTGATCGTGCAGTCCTGGCTGGGCCGGGTGCCGACCTTCGCCGTGGCGGCGGGCTGGGGCCTGTTCGGGATCGCTGCCAAGAACCTGGGCGTCCTGCCCGTCCTGTCGGCGGGCACGGCCGCAGGGATCGTGCTGCTGGCGGCCGTGGCCTGGTGGCGCTGGCGCGAGGGCCCCGCCGTCCGCTTGGTCTGAGGGGCTACTTGCGGCCCAGATGCTTGGTCAGCGCGGTGGCGCGCGGCGCGCGGCGGCCCGCATAGGGGTTCTTCTGCCCCTGGTCGCGCACCATGAGCCGGATCGGCGTGCCGGGCAGGTCGAACGCCTCGCGCAGGCCCGAGACGAGGTAGCGCCGATAGGTCTCGGGCAGCTCGTCCCCCTGGCTCGCCATGACCACGAAGGCCGGCGGCCGCGCCTTGACCTGGGTCATGTAGCGCAGCCGGATGCGGCGGCCGCCCGGCGCGGGGGGCGGGTGCGCCTCGGTGGCGGCGGCGAGCCAGCGGTTGAGACGGCCCGTCGGGATGCGGCGGTTCCAGACCTCGTGCGCGCGCAGGACCGCCTCGTGCAGCCGGTCGAGACCGCGCCCGGTCCGCGCGCTGACCGTGACCAGCGGCGCCCCGCGCAGCTGCGGCAGGAGGCGCTCGAAGGCGGCCTTGAGCGCGGCCAGGCGCTCGGCCCGGTCCTCCACGACGTCCCACTTGTTGACGGCCACGACGACCGCGCGGCCCTCGCGCTCGGCCAGGTCGGCGATGCGCAGGTCCTGCTGCTCGAAGGGGATGTCCGCGTCGAGCAGGACGACAACCACCTCCGCGAAGCGGACCGCCCGCAGCCCGTCCGAGACCGAGAGCTTCTCGACCTTGTCGGTGACACGCGCGCGCCTGCGCATCCCGGCCGTGTCGAAGATGCGCACCGGCGTGCCCTCCCACAGGGTCGCCACCGAGATCGCGTCGCGCGTGATCCCCGCCTCGGGCCCCGTGAGAAGGCGCTCCTCGCCCAGGATGCGGTTGACGAGCGTGCTCTTGCCCGCGTTGGGCCGGCCGACCACGGCGATCTGGAGCGGGCGGCGCGCCGAGGGGCGCCAGGATTCGTCGGCCTCCGGCTCCTCGGCCTCCTCGGTCTCGGAGCCGTCCCAGCCGAGATCCACATCCGTCTCGGGGGCGCGCTCCTCCTCGGCCGCCGCCTCCTCGGCCAGGGTCTCGGCCAGCGGCATCAGGGCCGAGAGCAGGTCCTCCATCCCCTCGCCGTGCTCGGCCGAGAGGCGGATGGGCTCGCCCAGGCCCAGCTCGAACGCCTCGAGCCAGCCCGCCTCGCCGGCGCGGCCCTCGGCCTTGTTGGCGGCGAGGAGCACGTGGCGGGCGCGCCGCCGCAGCAGGTCGGCGAGCGCGCGGTCGGTGGGCGTCAGGCCCTGCCGCGCGTCGATCAGGAACAGGCAGACATCGGCCGAATCGATCGCCCGCTCGGTCAGGCGGCGCATCCGGCCCTGGAGCGAATCGTCCGTCGCCTCCTCGAGACCCGCGCTGTCCACCACGGTGAAGCGCAGCGGGCCCAGACGCCCCTGCCCCTCGCGCAGGTCGCGCGTCACGCCCGGCTGGTCGTCCACCAGGGCGAGGCGCTTGCCCACCAGGCGGTTGAACAGCGTGGACTTGCCCACATTCGGCCGGCCGACGATGGCGAGCGTGAAGGCCAAGGACCGCCCTCCCTCAGCGGAAGGCGTTGAGCCGCCCGTCCGCGGTCAGGACATAGAGCGTGCCCCCCGCCACGACAGGGGCCGAGACCGCACCCGCGGGCAGTGCCACGTCGCCGAGCGGCGCGCCCGTCGCCGGATCGAACTGCCGCAGGACCCCGTCCGAGGACGCGACGATCAGCCGCCCCCCCGCCAGGACCGGCCCCACATGCGCGGTCACGCCCCGGCGGCGGCTCTCCTGCGGCAGCGGCACCCGCCAGATCGTGGCGCCGGTCGCCGCCTCGAGGCGCAGAAGCTGGCCCACATCGTTGACGAGGAAGACCGAATCGCCAGCCGGCCAGACCGGGGCGACCGCTCCCTCCGGCACGGACCAGAGCGGCGTGCCCGTCTCGACCGACAGGGCGGCTAGCCGCCCGGACACGTTGCCCACATAGACCGTCCCGCCGGCAATGACGGGGTCGGCCCCGATATCGGTCGCGGCAAAGGCGGCAGCGCGGCCCGGCCTCTGGCCGGCGACAAAGCTCTCCCACCGCCGGAACCCGCCGCCGGGAAACACGCCCGCCACCTCGCCCGAGGCGAAGGGCAGCACCACGAGGTCGCCGCGCGCTGCGGCCCCCGCGCCCCCGGCGAACGAGGCGGCCGTGGGGTTGCTCGCCTCCTGCCAGCGGATGCGACCATTGGCGCGCTCCAGCGCCCAGGCGCGGCCGTCCCGGGCCATCACGACGACCAGATCGCCCAGGATCAGCGGCGCCGAGGTTCCGGCCGCGTTCAGGTCCTGCACCCAGCGCGGCTCGCCCGTGGCCGCATCGAGCGCGGTGAGCCGCCCGTGGCCCGTGGTCACGACCACAAGCGCCCCGTCCGTGGCCAGGCCGCCGCCGGAGGCGGAGTCCCGCACTATGCCGGGCGGCGTCACGTCCCGGGCCCACAGGAGCTGTCCGGCCGTGGAATGCGCCGTCACCGTCGCCCGCGCATCGAGCGCGAAGACCCGGCCGCCGGCGACGACCGGCTCGGCCGTGATCCGGGCACGGCGGCTGTTGCCCTCGCCCAGCGGCACCGAGAAGGCCAGCGACAGCGCGCCGGGCAGCGCCGGATGCCCGCCTGCCCGGGCCGGGTTTCCGCCGCGGTGGGTCCAGTCCGCGTTGGCCTGCTGGGGCGGGAGCTGAAGACCGCGCGGGGCCGCCACGCGCTCGACATTGGCCAGCGTGCCGTCGCGCAGCGGCAGCCGCTCGCCGGGCAGGGGAACCTCCTGCGTGCCGCAGCCGGCCAGAACGAGGCCCAGCAGGATGCCGGGAAGGAACTTCTGCATGCGCTCGCTCATGGCTGGGGCGTGATGAGGGGAGGGTCGGGCTCGGCCGCGGCCGGCGGCTCGCCCAGGGCGGTCAGCAGCGCGGAGACGCGGTCGGCCTGCGCGCTGCCGATCCCGTCCTCCCCGAGCAGGTCCCGAAGCCGCGCGACCGCGCCGGACTCGTCCCCCTGCCGCAGGTCCCACAACGCCCGCTGCTCGAGCGCGAGGAGCCGGAACGGAGCACCGGGCGCGGCCAGCATCTCGAGCGCGGCCGGATCGGCCTCGGCCCCGCGGACCATCTGCGCCTTGAGCGCGGCGAGGTCGCGCCAGAGCGGGCGCAGCGTCGCGTCCTGCGCGACCCGGTCGTAGGAGGCGGCAGCAGCGGCGACATCGCCCGCTTCGGCCTGTTCGGCGGCCAGAAGAAGGCGCGCGACCGGATGCTCCGGCAAGGCGGCCAGGGCGGCGAGCCGTTCCGCGCCGTCGGGCGCTTCCAGAGCGGCCAGAAGGGCGTCTCCGCGGGCCTGCGCCTCGGCCAAGGCGCGGCTGTTGCGCCACTCGAGGAAGGCGGCCCCGCCGACGATCGCCAGCAGTCCGAGGCCGACCAGCCAGCCCCAGCGCCGGAACCAGCGGTGCAGCCGCTCGCGGCGGACGGCTTCCGTCACCTCGTCGATGAAGCTGTCCGACGTATTGGCCACGCCTTCCCCCGTCTCCGACCGCCGGGCTCCGGTCCGGTCCCCGCGGGACCTGCCCCCGACCGGCCCGGTCCGATCCCGCCCGCTCCCCGACGGAGTGGGCCGCGGCCCGCAGCCTGCGGCCCGTCATAACAGGCGCGCTTTCCCGCGGACAAGCCCGGAACCCGCTCCCCCCCGCCCCGAGGCTCCGCTCCGCCGAGCCCGCCGGGCCGCCGCGGAGGGGCCCGGGCGCTATTCGGCGGCCAGCGCCTCGTCCTCGGCTCCCTGCCGGCGCCAGAGATCCGCGTAGCGCCCGCCGAGCGCCAGAAGGGCGGCATGAGACCCCTCCTCCACAAGCCGCCCGTCCTCCAGCACGAGGATGCGGTCCGCATCGGCGACGGTGCTGAGCCGGTGGGCGATCACGATGACGCTCCGTCCTTCTCCGGCTGCGGCCAGCGCCTCGGCGATGCCTGCCTCCGTCTCGGTGTCGAGTGCGCTCGTGGCTTCGTCCAGAAGAAGGATCGGGGGGTTCTTGAGCAGGGTGCGCGCAATGCCCACGCGCTGCTTCTCGCCGCCCGAGAGCTTGAGGCCGCGCTCGCCCACCTCCGTGTCGTAGCCCTCGGGCAGAGAGCGGATGAACCCGTCGAGCCGTGCGGCCCGCGCCGCGGCCTCGATCTCGACGTCGGTGGCGCCGTCGCGCCCATAGGCAATGTTGTAGCGCAGCGTGTCGTTGAACAGCACCGTGTCCTGCGGCACCACCCCGATGGCGCGGTGCAGGCTCTCCTGCGTGACGTCGCGGATGTCCTGCCCGTCGATGCGGATCGCGCCCCCCGTCACGTCGTAGAAGCGGAACAGGAGCCGTCCGATCGTGCTCTTGCCCGCGCCCGAGGGGCCCACCACCGCCACCCGCTCGCCCGGCGCGACGCGAAAGCTCAGGCCCTTCAGGATCGGCCGCTCGGGGTCGTAGCCGAAGCGGACGTCGTCGAACACGATCTCGCCCCGCGTCACCGCCAGCGGCGGGGCGCCGGGGCGGTCCCGCACCTCGGGGGGCTGCTCGAGCAGCGTGAACATCTCGTCCATGTCCACAAGCGCCTGCCGGATCTCGCGGTACATGTTGCCGAGAAAGTTCAGCGGCATGGTGAGCTGGATCATGTAGGCGTTGACCATCACGAAATCGCCCGCGGTGAGCGTCCCCGCCTGCACCCCCATCGCCGCCATGACCATGACCGCGATCAGGCCGGCATTGATGATCAGCCCCTGTCCGAAGTTCAGGAAGGCGAGCGAGTTGTTGGTCCGCACCGCCGCCTCGGCATAGGCCGCCATCGCCTGGTCGTAGCGGGCGGCCTCGCGCGCCTCGGCGCCGAAATACTTCACCGTCTCGTAGTTGAGCAGCGAGTCGATGGCGCGCTGGTTGGCGCGGGTATCCTGGTCGTTCATCTCCTTGCGGATGCGGACGCGCCACTCGGTCACGCGCAACGTGAACCAGACATAGAGCACGATCGTCGCCGCCACGACGAGCAGGTAGCGCGCATCGAACAGCCACCACAGCATCAGCCCGGTGAACACCAGTTCCAGCGTCAGCGGCCCCAGCGAGAACAGCAGCAGCCGCAGGACGAAGTCCACGCCCTTGACCCCGCGCTCAATGATCCGGCTGAGACCCCCCGTCTGGCGCGTGATGTGATAGCGCAGCGACAGGGAATGGATGTGCCGGAACGTCTCGAGCGCGATCAGGCGCAGCGCGCGCTGGCCGACCCGGGCAAAGACCACGTCGCGCAGCTGCTGGAAGCCCACGGTGAGGATCCGCGCCATTCCGTAGGCCAGCGTCAGGCCCAGCGCACCGATGGCGAGCCATCCCCCCGGCACGGTGCCCGGCGCGCCCAGCGCGTCCACCGCGCGGCCGTAGAGGACGGGGGTCAGCACCGTCAGAACCTTGGCCAGCACCAGCAGCAGGACGGCCGCCACGACGCGCCGCTTCACCCAGGGCAGGCCCGGCGGCCACAGGTAGGGGGCCGTCCGCCGCAAGGTGCGCCAGTTCGTGGCGCGGTCGCTCAGGGCGGCATCGGTGGGCTTGAGGCGGCGCATCGTCGGGCTGGCCTTCGGGCTGGCAGGCGGCGGACCCTACGCCCCTGCGCGGCCGAAGGCCAGAGGGGTCCCGTCAGCGCCCGTCGCGTGCCGGCAGCACGAAGACCTGGCCCGGATAGATCAGGTCGGGGTTGCGGATGCGGTCGCGGTTGGCCTCGAAGACGCGGACATAGAGGATGCCCTGGCCGTAGCGTTCGCGCGCGATGGCCCAGAGCGTGTTGCCCGGCTGGACCGTGCGCGTCATGATCGTCTGACCCGGCCGCCCGGCCGCTTCCATCAGCCGCGCGAGGTCGTCGCGCTCCTCGCGCTGGAAGGGCGATTCGATCCGGCTGGTCACCCGGCCCGACGCATCCACCTGATCCACGCGCAGCGTATAGACCCCCGGATCGGCCGCCAGGTCGTGGCGCCACTGCCCGTCGGGTCCGATGGCCGCCTCGCCGACCAGGCGGTTGTCGAGATAGAGGCGCACGGTTCCGCCCCCCTGTCCGCGTCCCGACAGGACCACCGCGCCGTCCGGATCATAGGCGATGGCATCGAGCGCCACGGTCTCGAGCAGGTCGGGTCCGGCCCCCGGCTCCAGCGCGGGCTGGACCACCCGCACGCCGTCCGCATCGGCTACGAGGACCGCCGGCTGCGACGGCTCGGCCGCTCCGGGGCCCGACAGCGCGGGCGGATCGGGAACCACCGCCGGCGCCGCGCCGGGTGCGGGGGCGGGGTCGGGCACCGGACGGCCCGGGGCCACGGGTGCTGCCGCATCCGCGGGGGCAGATGCCGCGAGGGCCGGCTCCGGCGTGGCCGGACCGGGCTCGCCGGGGCGGTCGGCGGCCCCGCCCAGGGCAGGAGCGTCTCCCGTCGCGACCGGACCGGCGGCCTGCCCGCCTCCCGCCGCGTCGGTCCCGACCGACGGCCCCGGATCGGCAGAGGGCATCGCAGGTACGGACGGGCCCTGCGCGACCGGCAGGACCGTCTCTCCGGCGGCGGGCTCATCCGGACGGTCGGGCGCGGCCGCGGGGAGCACGGGCGCGGGGGGCACGGGCGCGGCGATCCCGTCGGTCGGCACCCAGCTCTCCGGACCCTCCTCGGGCCCGGAGCCCGCCCCGTCCTGCCGCGCCGCGGCCGGAGGGGTCGCGGCGATCCCCGGTGCCGACCCGTCCGGGGCGACGGCCGCATCGGGACCGGAGAAGTCGTCGCCCGGCCGGGTCCGGATCGCCGCAGCGGTGCCGCCGGCCTCGGACCCCGCTTCGTCCTCCGCCGCGTCCGGCCCGAAGGCAGGAGGCGTCGCGCGCGCGGCCTGGACGCCGCCGCCGTGGGTATCCGTCTCGGACCCCTCCCCGTCAGCGCCGCCGGTCCCGGCGGGCAGGCCCCCGCCGGAGGGCTCCGCCGCATCCCCGAAGTCTGGCCCCGGCGGTGCCGAGAACAGCGCCGGATCGGCCGCGGCCATCGCCGCGCCGGACCTTTCGGGCTCTTCCGCAGCGGAGGGGCCGGGCGGAGACAAGGCGACCGCGCCGCTCGGCTGCGCCGACGCAGACGGGACCTCGCCCTCGCGGCCCTCCCCGCCCGCCGGCGCCGCCGGGGCGCTGCCGGTCACGGAACCCGCGCGCGCCGCGCCCTGCGGCTCCGCGCCCGTGACGGCGGCGGCATCAAGCGCCGCGCTGTCGAAGGCCGGGCCGGCCGCGGCCGGCATCCCCTGGAGAGCCCCCTCCACCCCGGGGGAGGCTGCCTGCGCATCCACCGCCGCGACGGCCTGCGCCGCCTGCGCCTCCGTCTCGTCCGTCTCCGTCGCGTCCCCCGCCCCTGCGGCCGCTCCGGCGGAGCGCGGGGCCGCGCCGGTCTCCCCCGGCGGAGGGGCGGCCCCCGCCCCGGACGCGGCGGGGGCCAGGGGCGCCAGCAGGATCGTTTCGCCCGACAGGACACCCTCCTCGTCGCGCAGGCTCAGGCTGCGGGCCTCCGGCGAGGGCTCGAGCGACAGGAAGGTCACGAAGCGTCCGTCGGAATCGGCCACCGCCTCGGCCACGGCCACGGTGCCGTCCAGCACCTCCACCCGCTCGCCGGGCGGGGCGCGGCCGGCGACCAGGGCGCTGCCGTCCGGCTCCACGCGCACGGCGTCGAAGCGCAACGCGCCCGCCGCCTCTCCCGCATCCGCAGGCGCCGCCGCGCCGGATGCCGGTGCGGCACCCGCACCCTCCACGGAGGGCGGCTCGTCCGGGGGCGCGCCGTGCGGCGGCACGGCCAGGACGATGGCCACGAACAGCGCCGCCGCAGCCAGCCCTGCCAGCGCGATGCGCCATCCGTTGCTCATCCTGTGCCACTCCCCGGCAATCCCCCGCCCGGACACCGGACAGGCAGGATCGCCCGAGCATAGCAACCCTGCGGGATAGGGTCAAAAATCCTGTCCCGCTCGCCGCCCCGCCCGACCGGGATCAGGCGTCGGCCAGTTCCTGTCTGAGCAGCGCCTCGATCTCCGGGACGGGATGACCGGTCATCGTCTTGGGGATCTCGAGGATCACGCGCTGGATGACCTCCTTGTGCAGAGCCGGACGCAGCGCGCCCAGGATCTGCGGCCCCGCGACGATCACCAGCCGCTCGAAGCGGTTGCGGTGCGCGGCCCGGTAGAGGATGTCGGCGATCTCCTCGGCAAAGCGTTCCTTCTCGAGGCGGTGGTAGTCTGTCTCCTCGTAGGCCGACTTCTGCCCGGGCGCGCCCGCATCGTAGTAGCGCCCCGGCCGGTCGGTCTTCTGCTCGCGGTCGGGAGGGTTCTCCTGCTCCTCCTTGCGCACGATCTCCAGGTTGGGGTCCTGCGCGTCGGTGGTGTTGCGCAGGATGAGGGCCTTCTCGCCGTCGAGCACGAGGACCCAGGCGCCGTTCTCCAGCCGTGCCATGCGTCAGCCCCCCGGCGTGTCGGACTTGCGGACCCGCACGGGCACGCCCGCATCCGGGTCGGTCGCCTTGCGCTCGTCGGCGCGGGCGCCGATCGTCCGCGCCAGCGTGCCGCCGGTCTCGCCCTGTCCGCCGGGCGTGGGCTCGTCGTGCAGGAAGGCCTCCGTCTCGCGGGTGCCGTCCTTGGATCGGTGGCGCTCGGCCATGGCCGTCTCCCTCTTGCTGTGCCGGAGGAAACGGACGCGGGCCGGCACGGTTCCGGCCCGCATTCCCCCGGCCGGCCGGCCGCGCCCTCAGAGCGCCTCGGCCACCTTCTCCCAGTTCACGAGGTTGTCGAGGAAGTTCGCGAGATAAGCGGGCCGCCGGTTGCGGAAGTCGATGTAGTAGGAATGCTCCCATACGTCGCAGCCCAGAAGCGCGGTCTGGCCGAAGCAGAGCGGGTTCACCCCGTTCTCCGTCTTGGTGATCCTGAGCGAGCCGTCCGTGTCCCTGACGAGCCACACCCAGCCCGAGCCGAACTGGGCCACGCCCTGGCTGTTGAACTGGGTCTTGAAGTCCTCCACCGAGCCGAACGCATCCACCAGCGCGCGCTCCAGCTCGCCCGGCATCTTCGACTCGCCGGGGGTCATCCACTGCCAGAACTGCGTGTGGTTCCAGTGCTGGGAGGCGTTGTTGAAGATCCCCGACTGGGCGACGGCGCCGGGCTGGTAGGTGCCCTTGACGATCTCCTCGACGGACTTGCCCTCCCATTCGGTGCCGGCGACGGCCTTGTTGCCGTTGTCCACATAGGCCTTGTGGTGGATGTCGTGGTGGTATTCGAGCGTCTCGCGCGACATCCCCTTGGCGGCGAGCGCATCGTGCGGATAGGGCAGGTCGGGGAGGGTGAAGGCCATGGCGGTCTCTCTCTTTCCGTCTCTGGCGCCGGAGGGGCGCGGACCGCCCTTATGAAAGGGCCGATCACGGCCGCGTCAATGGCCGCAGCCGGCCTGGCTCAGGCCCAGGTGACCTTGTCGCGGAAGCCGGACCGCGCCGGAAAGGCGGCCGCATGACGGCCCAGAAGCTCGCGGGCGCGTTCGCGCTGGCGCAGCGGGCGGCAGAGCAGGATCATCCGCTCCAGCGCGTCAGGCCGCTCCGGCGCCAGCGCCTCGGCGCGGGCCAGAGCCGCAAAGGACCGCTCCAGCCGGTCGAGACGCCGCGCCGAGGCCGCCTCGAGCAGCAGCACGTCCGGGTCCGCATCGGCCAGGTCGCGGTGACGCTCGCAGAGCGCGACCAGCTCCTCGTGGTGGCCGAGCTTGGCCAGCATCCGGGCCGAGGCGGCCAGCCCTTCGGCCGACAGCCCGCCCCGGCCCTCGCTCCCCTCCACGTAGCGGGCCAGCACGTCCGCCATGATCCGGTCCACCACGTCGGCCGAGACGTGCCGGTAATCCCCCCGCGACCAGGCCACGGCCGGATTGGAAAGGGTCACGAACTCGTAGGAGGGGAAATAATCCACCCCCTCGCGGCCGCGCACGAACTCGTCGATGGCGGCGCGCTGGACCGACTTGGAATAGGCATTGGCCACCAGCACGTCCATATCGCGGAACGTGGCCAGCAGCGGGACGGGCGAGACCGTCACGAGCATCCTGAGCGGCCTGGTGCGGTGGCGCAGGAGCAGCGCGTGCAGGTCCTCGAGCCCGCGCAGCACGTCGGCATAGGACAGCACGCGGAACTCGAAGCGGTCCGGTTCGGCCTTGATGGCCTGCATGGGCGGCATCACGTTGAGATAGAGGCCGAGCCGCCGGTCGAACCACGTCTCCACATAGCCCAGCGTCAGGATGATGACGTCCGCCTGCGCCACCTGCGCCATGGCGTCCAGATAGCGGCTGCGGAAGGCGAGCACCGTCTCGAGCGGGAAGTCGAGCCGCGCCATGCCCAGCTGGGCGTCCACGTGCCGGTCGGGGCCGACCGTGTAGATCGCCTCCGCTCCCGGCCAGCTGTCGCGCTCGAGCGCCCAGCGCAGCTCGTTCAGGACGGAATGGATGGAATACTTGTTGAAGAAGTTGGCCGCATCCTCGAGCGAGGCGCCGATCTCGCCCAGGTCGAAGGCCCGGCTGAGCACCCGCCGCCCCGCCGCCTCCAGCGCGCGCTCCACGTTGCGGGCAAAGCACGAGCCGATGGCAAAGATCGTGTCCTCGGGCCCGATGCGGAAGGAGGGTGTCACCGTGGGCGAGGCGAGCGGATAGAGGCGGTCGCCGTCGCGGTCCGGGGCGGGGTAGCGCCGCAGGTCGTTGCCCCGCGCCCGCAGCATGGCCTCGGCCGCGCCCATCCGCTCGAGGGGCCTGTCCTCCCGCCCTGCCGCCCCCTGCTCCGCCATCGCCGTCCGGTCCCCTGCCGCCCCGCGCGGGCCGCCGGCGGACAGCCTATCGCCGCGGCCCTGTGGCAGGCAAGCGCGGTCCCGGGCGGAATCGGCAGGCGGTGGGCAGCGCCGTGTCGCGCGCGCCGCGCCCCTGTGGCAGGAGAGGGGCGGGGCTCGCCACAGGGAACAGGCCGCCATGATCCAGGACCGCCTCCAGCCGCCGGAGATCGCAGGCGGCCTCGGCCCCATTGCCGTCGTGGAGGATGCGCTGGTCGTGCCGCCGGCCAAGGGGCTGGGCAACCAGTCGGTCCAGCGTTCGGGCGTGCTGCGGCCCGACGGCAGCCTCGTGCCCGAGAGCGTCACCTGGCGGGGCAGCGCCCAGGTCACGGTCCGCCCGCCCATGCCCGCGGGGCCGGTGGAGACGCTGGGGGGCAGCTGGCTCTTCCTCGGGCCGCTCTTCGGCCATTTCGGCCATTTCCTGGTGGAGAGCATCGCCCGGCTCTGGGCGCTCGACCGCCTGCGCGGCGCGATCGAGGGTGCGCTGTTCGTGCCCAAGTTCCAGAACCGGCCGGAGCATGTGATGGCCACCTACCGCCCCTTCCTCGAGGCGCTGGGTCTGGACGTGCCGGTGCGCAACCTCGAGGAGCCCGCGCGGGTCGAGCGGCTCCACGTGCCCCCGCAGGGCTTCGGGATGTTCCAGATGATCGAGGGCAGCCCCGAATTCCGCGCCTACATGCGCGCCCATGCCGGGCGGGGCATCGCGCCGCAGGGTCACCCGAAGATCTACATCTCGCGCAGCGCGCTGCCCGTCCAGCGCGGGTCCATCCTCGCCGAGACCGTGCTCGAGGAGCATCTGAAGGCGGAGGGCTATGTGCCCTTCCATCCGCAGAAGCACGGCTTCGCCGACCAGATCGCCGCCTACAAGGCCGCGACGCATGTCGTCGGCGTGGATTGCTCGCCCTTCCACCTTCTCGCCCTCGTGGGCCATCGCGGGCAGAACGTGGGCATCATCGCACGCCGCGACGGCGATCTGGACCGCTGCTTCGCGCGCCAGATCCACGCCTTCCAGGGCGCCGAGGTCGCCGCGATCAACCATCTGCGCCGCAACTGGATCGAGGACCACGCCCATCGCCCCTCGCGCACCTCCTGGGGCGAGGTGGACTTTCCCGCCCTCGGCGCCACCCTCAGGGAATGCGGGCTGATCGCGGGCGGGGACTGGCCCGCCATCCCGGACGAGGCCATCCGCCACCAGATCGACCGGATCGGCGCGGCCCAGGGAACCCGCTTCAAGCCGTGGGAGGGACCGCCCGGCACCGCGCCCGGCGACGCGGATTGAGCGCATCCCGCCTTCTCGCCGCGGCGCTGGCGGGCGCGGCGGTCGGCCTGCTCGGCGGCCTGATCGGGCTGGGCGGGGCCGAATTCCGGCTGCCCCTGCTGATCGCGCTGTTCGGCCTGCCGGCCTTCGAGGCGGTTCTGCTCAACAAGGTCACGAGCCTCGTGGTCGTCGCCGTGTCGCTGCCCGCCCGGGCCGGAACGGTGCCGTGGGCCGAGCTCTGGGCCTCGGCGGGGGCGGCGCTGAACCTGCTCGGAGGCAGCCTGCTCGGGGCCTGGACCGGGGCGGGCTGGGTGCTGCGCCTGCGCGAGCGGACGCTGCACCGGGTCCTGTCGCTCCTTCTTGCGGGTCTCGCGGCCGCGCTGCTGCTCGGCCACGGCCTCGGTCCGCGGGAGGCGCTGCTTTCGGGACCCTGGCAGGTGGCGGCGGGGCTGCTGGCAGGCTGGGGGATCGGGGTCGTCGCCTCCGTCATGGGCGTGGCCGGGGGCGAACTGCTGATCCCCACGCTGATCCTGCTCTTCGGGACGGGCCCTGCGCTGGCGGGCAGCCTCAGCCTCGCGGTCAGCCTGCCGACGATGGTCGTGGGGCTTCTCCGCTATGCCCGCGACCCGCGCCTGGGGGCCACGCTGGCGGCCCATCGGGCGCTCCTGCTGGCGCTCGCGGCCGGATCGGTGCTGGGTGCCCTTCTCGGCGGCCGCCTCCTCGGCCACGTCCCCGAGGCCGTCCTGCTGCCGCTCCTCGTGCTGATCCTTCTCGTCTCAGCCTGGAAGCTCTGGCGGCCCTGACGCGGCCACGACCAGCCGCTCGAGCCCGTGGAAGTGGAAGAGGTCCGCATAGACCGGCCGCTCGGCGATCCGCAGGCCGGGGCGGCGCTGCCACAGGCGGCGCAGGCCCACCAGCAGCTCGAGCCGGGCAAGCGGCGCGCCCACGCAGAAATGGATGCCCGCGCCGAAGGCCGGATGGGCGGGTGCCCCGCCTCCCGGCGCGAACCGGCCGGGGTCGAAGCGGCCGGGATCGGGATAGGCGGCCGGATCGCGGCCCGCCGCCCCCAGGAGCAGCCCCACCCGGTCCCCCCGCGCGAAGCGGTGCCCCCACAGCTCGCAGGGCTCGTAGACCCAGCGCGTGAACAGGTGCAACGGCGGGTCGAGGCGCAGCGCCTCCTCCACCGCCTCCTCCGTCACCGCCGTCACCCCCGCCTCGATCAGCGCCTTCGCGCCGTTGCCGAAGCTGTGGACCGTCGCCTCGTGGCCCGCGTTCAGAAGCAGGATGACGGTCGCCACCATCTCGTCGGTGGACAGGCGCTGCCCCTCCTCCTCGGCCGCGATCAGCGCCGAGAGCAGGTCGTCGCCCGGCCGGCCCCGCCGCTCGCGGATCGTGTCCTCCACAAAGGACCGGAAGGCCAGCGTGGCCGCGACGGCCGCCTCCTCCACCGCCCGCGTCCGGCGCGCCTGGTACATGGCGACCATCGCGTTCGACCAGGCCAGAAGGTCCGGCGCCCGCTCCTCCGGCACGCCGAGCAGCCGCGCGATCACCACGACCGGAATCACCCGCCCGTAGGCATCCAGCAGGTCGAACGGCCCCTCGGGCAGGCGGTCGATCAGCTCGTCGCAGAGCGCGGCGATCTCCCCCTCCAGCGCCGCGATCCGCCGCGAGGTGAAGGCCCTGAGCACCAGCCCGCGCAACCGCGTGTGCCGCGGCGGCTCGAGCTCCAGCATCGAGTGGGCCTCGATGTCGTAGAAGGGCCGCAGATGGGCGGGAATCTCCGGCGCATGCTCCGGCGGTGCCTCGCGGCCCAGCCGCCGGTCGCGCAACAGCGCCGAGACGGCGCGATGCGACACCGCGCAGACGATCCCGTAATCCTCCCACAGGAAGAGGTCGGCGCCCCCCTCTCGCGCGCGGTTGTAGAAGGGATAGGGGTTCTGGACGAAGTCCCGGTCCGTGGGCGACTGCCTGAAGTGGCGCATCACGGCGCCTCGCGCGCGGCCGCCTCCTCGAGCGCGGCGACGATGGGCGAGAAGTCGGCGGCCTTCAGGCTCGCGCCCCCCACCAGCGCCCCGTCCACGTCCGGCACGGCAAAGATCTCGGCCGCGTTGGACCCCTTGACCGAGCCGCCATAGAGCAGGCGGACAAAGGCCCCCTGCGCCCCGATTCGGGCCGACAGGCGGTCGCGCAGGAAGCCGTGGACCTCGGCGATCTGGTCGGTGGTGGGCACCCGGCCCGTGCCGATAGCCCAGACGGGCTCGTAGGCGATCACCGTGTTGCCGCCCGTCGCGCCGTCGGGCACCGAGGCGTCGAGCTGGCGGCCCACCACTTCCAGCGTCCGTCCCTCCTCGCGCTCCTCCAGCGTCTCGCCCAGGCAGACGATGGCCACCATCCCCGCCCGATGGGCCGCGCGGGCCTTGGCCGCCACCAGCGCATCATCCTCGCCGTGGTCGGCGCGCCGCTCCGAATGGCCGACGATGACGAAACCCGCCCCCGCATCGCGCAGCATCTCGGCCGCGATGTCGCCGGTATGCGCGCCCGAGGGCTCGGGGTGGCAATCCTGTCCCCCCACGCCCAGCGGGTGGCGCCCCCGCCGCGCGGCCAGCGCGGCGATCAGCGTGGCGGGCGGGCAGAGCACCATCTCCACCCCCGGCGCGGGATGCGCGTCGAGCAGCGCGTCCACCTCCGACAGGCTCGCGCTCGTGCCGTTCATCTTCCAGTTGCCGGCGGCCAGCCTGCGGCGCATCGCGGTCCCCCTCTCCGTTCGCGCTGCCGGCTTAGCAGGGCCGGCGGCCGAGGGGAACGCTCAGCGCGCGGCGGAGGGGTCGGCGAACCGGATCGACTCGCCGCAGCCGCAGGATTCGACCACGTTGGGGTTGCGAAAGCGGAAGCCCGATTCGATCAGCCCCGTCTCGTAGTCGATCTCCGTGCCGATCAGGAACATCTGGGCCATGGGCGCGACGAGGATGCGCGCGCCGTCCTGCTCCACCACGGCGTCGTGGGGGGCGACCTCCTCGGCCCATTCCATCGTGTATTCCATGCCCGCGCAACCGCCCTTTTTCACGCCGATGCGCAGGCCCTGACGCCCCTCGCGCTCCATCATGCGGCGCACCTGCGCGGCGGCGGCGGGGGTCAGGGTGACGGCCTGCTTGCCGGGGATCGCGAACATCGGGGACGGGCCTCCTGTGCCTGCGAGCCCCAAGATAGGCCCCCCCTGCGCGCGCGAAAAGGGGGCAGTCCCTCGCGGGACCGCCCCCCGGGCGGCGTCACTGCGCCGCGGCAAAGGTCAGGAGCGGGGTGATCCGGCGCAGCGTGGCGCGGCGGTTGCGCTCCTCGGCCTCCTGGGTCGGGATCTTCAGGAAGGCCTCGCCGAAGCCCTGCACGACCAGGTTCTCGGGCGGGATGTTGAAGTTCTGCGTAAGCGCGAGGGCCACCGATTCCGCCCGCCGGTCCGAGAGCGCGAGGTTGTATTCCTCCGAGCCCACGGCATCCGTGTGCCCCTCGACCAGGAAGACCTCGCGCGGGTTGCGCTCCAGCGCTTCCTCGATCAGCCGGCCCATCCGCACGAGGTTGGACAGTTGCGCCCCCGGAATCGCGGCCGAACCGGTCGCAAAGGTGATGTTGTCCAGGTCCACGGCCGGGACCAGGTTGCGCACCGCCTCGATCTCGCGGATCTGGCGCAGGGTGAAGGTGCGGCCGGGATCGACCGCGGGCTCCGCCCCGAGCAGGAGCTGCCGCAGCAGCGCCTCGTCGATCTCCGAGGCCGAGGCCGAGACGGGCGGCGGCGCCTGCTCGACCAGCGTGCGGACATCGACGGGCACCACCGGCGCCCCCAGATCGTCGAAAAGCTCGACCTGCGTGCCGTCGGGCAGGACGCGCGCGCGGCGCAGCACGCGGCCGGTCGCGTCGCGGATGGTCACCACCTGCGTGCCGTCCGGGCGCTCCAGGATCGTGCGGGTGGAGCCGTCGGGATAGGTCTCGGTGCGCACGGTCGAGCCGGGCTGGCGCAGGATGGCGTCGTCGTCGCGGAAGATCTGCAGGCCGCCCTGCGGATCGCGCGTCACCACCCGGTCGCCCGTGTTGGCGACGATCTGCTGGCCGTTGTTGAGCACGGCGCCGACGGCGACCGCGCCCAGACCCAGAAGCAGCGCCCGCTCGAGATTGCTCAGGCCGCGCTCGCGGCTGGGCTGGCCCTCGGCGCGGGCCTGGCCCGTCACGGTGGTGTCGAAATCCTCCTCGGCGGAGCGGACGTCCTCCTCGGTCAGCGTCACGGTCTCGACCTCGGCCACGGCCTCCGCCGGTGCCTCCTCGCCAGTCTCGGCGGCCGTGGCGGCCGCGACCGGAGCGGTGGGCTCGAGCACGGTCGGATCGACAAGGGCCGCGTCCCCGGCCGCCGCCGGGGCGGCGGGCTCCGCAGGCCCGGCGGGTTGCGCAGGCTCGGACACCGCGTCCGGCGCGGTTTCGGGGGCCGTCTCGGCAGCCGTCTCGGGGGCCGTCTCGGCCAGGGCGTCGGCCGCGACCTCGGGGAACGGCTCCGCCACGGCTTCGGCCGGCTCGTCCGCCGCCGTCGCAGCGGCCGGCTCGCCGGCTTCCGCGGGATCGGGCAGGTCCGGCGCGATCTCCGGCACGGCACCCGGCTCGACCGGGTCGGTCGCAGCCGCCGGCTCCTCGGCCTGCGCCGCCTGCGCCGCCGCTTCCGCCTCGGCCCGCGCGGCAGCCTCTGCCTCGGCCTGGGCCGCAGCCTCGGCCTCCAGACGCGCCGCCTCCTCGACCGCCGCCTGCTCCGCCGCCAGACGCTCGGCTTCCTCGGCCGCCAGCCGCTCGGCCTCGGCGGCTTCCTCGGCCGCGATCCGCTCCGCCTCCGCCTGCGCCGCGGCTTCCGCCTCCGCCTGCGCGGCAGCCTCCGCCTCGAGACGCGCCGCCTCCTCGGCCGCCGCCTCCTCGGCCGCCGCCTCCTCGGCCGCCGCCTCCTCGGCCGCCGCCTCCTCGGCCGCCGCCTCCTCGGCCGCCGCCTCCTCGGCCGCCGCCTCCTCGGCCGCCGCCTCCTCGGCCGCCGCCTCCTCGGCCGCCGCCTCCTCGGCCGCCGCCTCCTCGGCCGCCGCCTCCTCGGCCGCCGCCTGCTCCGCCGCCAGACGCTCGGCTTCCTCGGCCGCCAACCGCTCGGCCTCGGC
Source organism: Rubellimicrobium sp. CFH 75288 (assembly GCF_009904055.1). Taxonomy (GTDB): domain Bacteria; phylum Pseudomonadota; class Alphaproteobacteria; order Rhodobacterales; family Rhodobacteraceae; genus Rubellimicrobium. The sequence continues at coordinate 405,709 of NZ_WYDP01000001.1, forward strand.
GGCTTCCTCGGCCGCGATCCGCTCCGCCTCCGCCTGCGCCGCGGCTTCCGCCTCCGCCTGCGCGGCAGCCTCCGCCTCGAGACGCGCCGCCTCCTCGGCCGCCGCCTGCTCGGCCGCCAGACGCTCGGCTTCCTCGGCCGCCAACCGCTCGGCCTCGGCGGCTTCCTCGGCCGCGATCCGCTCCGCCTCCGCCTGCGCCGCGGCTTCCGCCTCGGCCTGGGCCGCAGCCTCAGCTTCCGCCTCAGCCTGCGCTTCCGCCTCTCCCGCAGCCTCCGCCTGCGGCTCCTCCAGCGGCACGATCGAGCCATCCTCGCCCAGCAGGTGCGGCGTGCCCTCGGCAGGCTCGCCCTCCGGGCAGGGCGGTTCGGTCAGGTCGAGGCAGAGCAGGATCGTCTCCTGCGCGCGCGCGGCCGGGACGAGCGCGCCCTGCGGCAGCACCAGCGCAAGCGTGGCCACAAGCGCCGTGGTGGCGCGGAACGAATGATGGAACATGGTCGGTCCTTCCCTTGGCGCAGCCGCAAAGCTGCGCCGTCAACGCATGGGGCGCGATCTGGTTTCCCCCCTGCCCGCTAGGCAATAGCGGAAGGGGCGAAACCCCTTGCAGATCCCCTTAGTAAGGCAGTTCCGTGATGATGAGCTGCGCCGGGTTGCGGCGCGAGCCGTCATAGCTGCCGATCCAGATGTCGTAGAGCCCCTGCTGCGGGTTCACGAACGTCACCGCCGGATTGGTGCCGCGGTAATCGTCGTTGTAGTGCCAGGACCCGTCCGGCGCGTTGACGAGCAGCACCGCATCCGCCCCCGAGACCACCGCGATGGTGAGCTGCGACGAGGCGCCCGACCAGTAGAGGTCGAAATCGGGCCGCGTGGTGACGAACCCGGCCCAGCCCGTGCCCCCGCAGCCTTGGATGCTCGTGGTCCCCCCGGCGGTCACGTTGCGCACATAGGGGTCGGGGACGAACCCCGCGGCCAGCTGGATCTGCCCGAAATGCGGCGCGCCGCGCCAGTCGGGGCAGGCCAGGCCCGGCGTGGCGGCCACGGCGATCGCGGCCGCCAGGCCGGCCGCCGGAAGACGGAGCGTCATCGGTGTCCTCCCTCCCTCGGACCCCGCCCTCCCCGACGGGTTGTCCCGGCGTCAGCCTGCGCCTCTCTCACGTTTCCGTCAACCGGCGATCCAGCCGTTCAGTCCCAGTCCGGCGCATGGTCCATGATCGCGCACATCAGGCGGTCCCCGAAGGGCGTGAACCCCTGCCCGGCATTGGGATAGGACGTGAACTCGCCGAGGACCGGCCCCCGGGGGCTCAGGAAGAAGTCGAGCCGGTAGAAGGCCCGCAGGTCGGCCGACAGCGTCTCGGCCGCCGCCACCAGCGCCTCGAGCCCCGGCGGACGCGGATAGTCGGGTCCCGGCTCGACATTGGTGGTGATCCGCTCGCGCACGAATTCCCACTCGCGCGTGAAGAACGAGGCCGTGCGCCCCCGCCAGCCCCGGCTGCGGTCCACGACCATGATGAGATGGACCCGCCCGCCCGCGGTGAACATCTTGAAGTCGCGCGGCACGGCATAGGCCGGGTCGCAATCGGCGACCATCCTCTCGATCACCACGGTGGTGCGCGGCTTGGACAGGATGTCGTCGCGGTCCCAGACCTGGCGGACATGACGCCCCAGCCGCCCGCGCGGCACCGCCTCGCCCGACATCAGGTCGCGGACCCCGTCGAACAGCACGACGCCGCGGCAATAGGAATTGTTGGAGGGCTTGATGGCGATGCGGTCGGGCAGCATGGTCCAGGGCACGTCCTGCAGCCGCGGCGCCTCGAGGATGAGACCGGGCAGCGCCACGCCCATCGACTCGACATAGCGGCGCATCGCGACCTTGTGGACCAGCGAGGCCAGGAACAGCCGCCGCGCCTGTCGGGCGGGGTCGGGATGCGGGTTCCGCCCGTGATACCATTGCGCCAGGCGGCGCTCCATCCGCTCGCGGAACTCCCAGCGGATCTCGGCTTCAGGGTCGGCAACGGGAAGGGAGCCCTCGAACATGACAGATCATCCGGCAGAACACTCGCACACCGGGGCGCACCCTAGGGCGGGTCGCGCGCGCCGGCAGCACCGCCGAGGGCCGGGCATCCTTGTTCCATCCCGTTGTGGCCGCTGCGTCACGGACGACCCGTCCGCCCGTCCCCCGGACCGGCCCGGACCGGCGCGTCCTGCGGCCCCGTTGCCGCCCCCCTCCCGCACCGGTAGACTCGGGCCGACCGGAGGATGCCATGAACCAGACCCCCCGCCATCTCGCCCCCGCCCCGTCCGCAGCGGAGGACGGGCACGGCCCCGGCCTCGCCGCCTTCGACTGGGCCGACCCGCTCCGGCTCGAGGACGCGCTCTCCGAGGAGGAGCGGATGCTGCGCGACGGCGCGGCCGCCTTTGCCGCCGACCGTCTCGCCCCCCGCCTGCGCGAAGCCTGGGCGACCGAGACCACGGACCCCGCCATCTTCGCCGAGATGGGCGAGGCCGGCCTTCTCGGCATCACCATCCCCGAGGAGCATGGCGGGCTGGGCGCGGGCTATGTCGCCTACGGCCTCGTCGCGCGCGAGGTGGAGCGGGTGGATTCGGGCTTCCGCTCCATGATGTCGGTTCAGTCGTCCCTCGTGATGTATCCGATCCACGCCTACGGCTCGGAGGCCCAGCGCGCGCGCTTCCTGCCCCGTCTGGCGCGCGGCGAGGCGATCGGCTGCTTCGGCCTGACCGAACCCGATGCGGGGTCCGACCCCGGCGGGATGCGCACCCGCGCGCGCCCGGTGGACGGCGGCTATGTGCTCGACGGGGTCAAGACCTGGATCTCGAACAGCCCCATCGCCGACGTCTTCGTGGTCTGGGCCAAGTCCGAGGCGCATGACGGCAGGATCCGCGGCTTCGTGCTCGAGAAGGGCACGCCCGGCCTCTCCGCGCCCCGGATCGACGGCAAGCTCTCCTTGCGCGCCTCCGTGACGGGACAGATCGTCCTCGACGGCGTGGAAGTGGGCGAGGACGCGCTCCTGCCGGGCGTCGAGGGGCTCAAGGGTCCCTTCGGCTGCCTCAACCGCGCGCGCTACGGCATCGCCTGGGGCGTGATGGGCGCGGCCGAATCCTGCTGGCACGCCGCGCGGCAATACGGGCTGGAGCGGCGGCAGTTCGGCCGCCCCCTCGCCGCGACCCAGCTCTTCCAGAAGAAGCTCGCCGACATGCAGACCGAGATCGCGCTGGGCCTTCAGGGCGCGCTCGCGCTCGGGCGCCTGCTGGAGGCGGGGCGCGCCTCGCCCGAGGCGATCAGCCTGATGAAGCGCAACAATTGCGGCAAGGCGCTCGCCATCGCGCGCGAGGCGCGCGACATGCTGGGCGGCAACGGAATCTCGGATGCCTTCCCCATCATGCGCCACATGATCAACCTCGAGACCGTCAACACCTACGAGGGAACCCACGACATCCACGCGCTGATCCTCGGGCGCGCGCAGACGGGGCTTCAGGCCTTCGGCTGAACGCTGCCGGCCCGGACGGGCCGGGGCCGGGAAAAGGCCCGGCCTCCTCCCCGCTTCCGCCGCAATGCGCGCCCAGGATGCCCCCATCACGCCCCAGCCCCGCGCCAGCGAGCCCGCCATGCCCAGCGAGACCCCGCTCGACCTTCTGGACCTCGACCTGTCGGACCTCTCGGAGGAGGACTGGCTCGCCCGGCTGGACTCGCTCGGCGACGAGCACGGCTATTTCGAGCGTCTGGGGCCGCATCATGCCGCGCTGTTCATCGATGCCGGCCGGACGCTCCTTGTCACCTTCGAGACGGTGGAGGGCGCGCGCCGCGCCCCGGGGGCCGCGCCCCGGGGCCTCGAGCACGTGACGCGCAACGGCTGGTCGCTTCTGGCGGTCTTCTCCCACGGCGAGACGTGGTTCCGCGATCCGGCCGTGTGGGGCACCTTCGACCGGCTCACCGATGACGGCTTCTTCGAGGATTTCGACCGCGTCCTGTTCACCGGGGCGGGTCCCGCGGGCTATGCGGCCGCCGCCTTCTCCGTGGCCGCGCCGGGCGCGCGGGTGCTGGCGCTGCGCCCCTACGCGACGCTCGACCCCTCCGTGGCCGGCTGGGACCGCCGCCATCTGCGCGACCGGCGCCGCGACTTCACCTCGCGCTACGGCTATGCGCCCGAGATGATCGACGCGGCCGATCGCGTGTTCGTGCTGCACGATCCCAACTACGCGCCGGACGCGATGCATGCGGCGCTCTTCCACAAGGCGCATGTGCTCACCTTCCGCTGCCCGCTCGCCGGCGTCCGCATCGAGGCGATGCTCGACCAGATGGGCGTGACGCCGCAGCTCGTGGACCTCGCCATGGAGGGGCGGCTCGACCGGCTGGCCTTTGCCCGCCTCTGGCGGGCCCGGCGGGCGCACCTGCCCTACCTGCGCGGCCTGCTCAAGCGGCTGGAGGCGGACGGCCGGCGGCGGCTTGCCGCGCGGGTCTGCCGGCACGGCCTCGCCACCCGCGACCGCCCCCTGTTCGAGCGCAAGCTCCTCGAATGGGGCGAACCCGTGCCCGCTCCGCCGACCGAGGCGGCCGAGTAGCCCCTACTTGCCGGCCCGCGTCAGCGCCACCGGGGTCTTGGCGTTGACCTCGCCCCCGTCGAACTGGCTCGTCAGCACCAGCCCCGCCCCCAGCTCGGGCAGATAGGCATAGCGCAGCGTCAGGCCCCCGTCCTTGCCCCAGTCGTAGCGGATCGCAGTGTCCAGAACCGCATAGGTGCAGCCCGACAGGACCAGGGGCGCGCCCTCCTCGAACCGGACGCGGACGGTCTCGCGCCGCTCGCTGCCGTCGGGGAAGACGTTGACCGTCTCGCCCTCCCAGACGAGGCCCGCCGCCGGTTCGGGCAGGCTGCGCGGGTCGGAAGGAAACTCCACCCGCAGCCCGGTCCCGTCCAGCCGCCGCCCGGCCTCGTCCAGCATGTATTCCTCGAAATAGTAGATGCCCCGCGCCGCATGGAGCCGCATCGGCACCGAACCGTCGGCATAGGTCTCGTCCACGGTCACCGCCCCGTCCGCGGTCCGCTGCAGGCGCACCTCGTCGCCGTTGTCGTAGCTGACGAGGACGCCGCGCCCCAGATCGCGCGCACCCAGACATTCCGCCCCGACGGGCATGGCGCCCAGCAGCGCCGGCAGGAGGACGGGCAGGACGGCGCGCATCGGAACTCTCCTCGGCTCGGACGGCGCCATCATGACCCGTCCGGGCGGGTCTGCCTAGAACCGATCACGCCGCCGTGCTAAGGCGCCCCCATGCCCGACCGCCTCCTCCTGCGCCGGCCCGACGACTGGCACCTCCACCTGCGCGACGGCGCCATGATGCAGGCGGTGCTGCCCCATTCGGCGGCCCGGTTCGGCCGGGCGCTCGTGATGCCCAACCTCGTGCCCCCGGTCCGCACCGCCGCCGACGCCCGGGCCTACCGCCAGCGCATCCTGGCCGCGCTGCCGCACGACACGCGCTTTGCGCCCTTCATGACGCTCTATCTCACGGAGGACACCGACCCCGACGAGGTGGCCCTCGCCCATGCCTCGGGCGCGGCGCTCGCCGTCAAGCTCTACCCGGCCGGGGCCACCACGAACTCCCATGCGGGCGTGCGCGATCTCGACGCCGTCCGCCCCGTCCTCGAACGCATGGCCGAGATCGGGATGCCGCTCTGCATCCACGGCGAGGCGACCGACCCCGACGTGGACATCTTCGACCGCGAGGCGGTGTTCATCGACCGCGTCCTGCGCCCGCTGCGCCGGCGCGTGCCCGACCTGCGCATCGTGCTCGAGCATGTCACCACGCAGGACGGCGTGGACTTCGTGCGCGACACGCCGCGCCACCTCGCCGCCACGATCACGGCCCACCATCTCGTGCTCAACCGCAACGCGCTGCTCGCAGGCGGCATCCGGCCGCATCTCTACTGCAACCCCGTGGCCAAGCGCGAACGCCACCGCCTCGCCCTTGTCGAGGCCGCGGTCTCCGGCGACCGGCGGTTCTTCCTCGGCACCGATTCGGCGCCTCACCCCGATTCGGCCAAGCTCTCGCCCTGCGGCTGCGCCGGTCTCTTCACCGCGCCCGTCGCCCTCTCCGTCTGCGCCGCCATCTTCGAGGCCGCGCGCCAGCTTCCCCGGCTCGAGGCCTTCGTGTCGCTCAACGGCGCCGCCTTCTACGGCATGGCGCCCTCCGCCGACCGCATCGCGCTGGTGCGCGGCGAGGCATGGTCCCCCCCCGCCGCCATCCCCTGCGGAGAGGATCGCGTGACCGTGTTCGACCCCGGCTTTCCCCTCCACTGGCGCGTCGAGGAGAGCGCATGAGCCCCGATCCCTCCCGTCTGGCCGCCGCCCTCCTGCTCGAGGCCGGCGCCGTCGCCTTCGATCCCGGGACGGGCTTCGTCCATGCCTCGGGCCGGCGCGCGCCCACCTATGTCGATTGCCGCCGGCCCATCGGCTTTCCCCGCATCCGCGCGGCGCTGGCCGACCTGCTCGCGCGGCGCCTGCTCGAACGGGCGGGGGCGGAGGCGTTCGACGTGATCGCAGGCGGCGAGACGGCGGGCATCCCCTATGCCGCCCTGCTCGCCGACCGGCTGGCGCTGCCCATGGCCTATGTCCGCAAGACGGCCAAGGGCCACGGCCGCATGGCCCGGATCGAGGGGCGCCTGCGGCCCGGCGACCGCGTGCTCCTCGTCGAGGACCTCGCCACCGACGGCGGCTCCAAGCTCTCCTTCGTCGAGGCGATCCGCGAGGCGGGGGGCGAATGCCGCCACGCGGCCGTGGTGTTCGCCTACGGGATCTTTCCCGCCCTCGAGGATCGCCTGTCCGCCGCCGGCGTTGCCCTGCACGCCCTCTGCACCTGGCGCGACGTGCTCGAGGAGGCACGCGCGCGCAGGGCCTTCGAGCCTGCCACGCTGGAGGCGCTCGCCGCCTATCTCGCGGACCCGGAGGGCTGGGCGCCCGCCGCCGGCTGATTTCCCCTCGCCGCAGCGCGGCGCAACACCACCGCGCGGTGGTGTAACGCTTCGTTAACCTCTCCGTGGCAGGGTGCCCCCACGCGCCCGATCCTTCCGTCCCGGCGGACCGGAGGGGCGGCGCGGACGACCGGGGCGGGACCTGCAACGATCAGGCGGCCGCCCGTGCTCTTTGCAGGGGTGGGGCGCCACGGACGCGCCCGAGGTTCCGCCGCATCCCACCGGGCCGCTTGGCTGCGCAGGTGCTCGTCCACGGCGCGGAGGCGGAGATCCCCGGCCGCCGCGCGTCGCAACGCGCCCGCCCCCCCCGGAGCGGCACCCTCAGGCCCCGCAGGGGGAGGACGGACCGCGCGCTCAGCCGGGCGCGCGGACCACCCGGCCCGCGACCCCATCCCACGCACCCTCGCGCAGCGCGAGGCCCAGAATGCGCTCGGGATTGGTGGGGGGCGGCATCTCCACCCCGTCGAGGCGACGGAACCCGAACCGGCGGTAATAGGGCAGATCGCCCACCAGCAGCACCCGGCTCCAGCCTTCGGCGCGCGCCCCCTCCAGGCCCCGCGCGATCAGCGCGGCCCCCAGACCCTCGCCCTGCCGGGTGGGATGCACCGCCACGGGCCCGAGCAGCAGCGCCCATTTCTTGCCCGCAGGACCGAGAATGCGCACCGGCCAGTGGCGGATCGCGCCGGCCAGCGTCCCGTCCGCCTCCCGCGCCACGAAGCAGAGCGCGGCCACGGGCGCCACGCCGTCGCGCAGCCGGTAGGAGGACAGTGCCTCGCGCCCCGGCGCGAAGCACAGGTCGAACAGGGCCTCCACGGCCTCGCCATCCGCCGGCTCCTCGCGGTCGATGCGCACCATCCCCTGCCCCCCGCCCCCTGGCGGGGCGCCCGGCGGCCCCTACCATGCGGCCCGGTCGAGTCAACGCCGTCTCCGCATCCCGGCCCGCCCGGTCCCGCGGACCGGCCGCAGCACCGGGAGAGCGCCGATGTTCTACCGTCCCGCCGAGGGTCATGGCCTGCCGCACGACCCGTTCTATGCGGTGGTCTCGCCCCGGCCGATCGGCTGGATCTCCACCCGCGGGCAGGACGGACAGGACAACCTCGCCCCCTATTCCTTCTTCAACGCCGTGGCCTCGCGCCCGCCGCAGGTCATGTTCGCCTCGAGCGGGGACAAGCCCGACCGCACCGGCACCAAGGACACGCTGGCCCTGATCCGAGAGACCGGCGCCTTCTGCGTCAACGTCGTGGGCTGGAACCAGCGCGAGGCGATGAACGCCACCTCGGCCCCCCTTCCCGCCGGCGCGGACGAATTCGCGGCCGCCGGCCTGCCCAAGGCCCCCTGCGAGACGATTCCCTGCGCCCGCGTGGCCGATGCCCCCGCCGCGCTCGAATGCCGGCTCACCGGCATCGTGCGGCTGGCGGGCCGGGCGAACTGGCTCGTGCTCGGGGCCGTGACGGGGGTGCACCTGCGCGACGACTGCCTGCGCGATGGCCGGCTCGACGTGACGCTGTTCCGCCCCGTGGCGCGGCTGGGCTACCGCGACTATGCCCATGTGGACCGGGTCTGGGAGATGCCCCGCCCCGGCGATTGAGCGCCGCCGGACCCCGCCGATCCCGTTGCGCCCGGGCGCGGGGCACGGCAGGCTCCGGCCGGGGACGGCGCAGCGGGGGTCCGGCCATGACGCATCTCGCCCTGATCGGAGGCTCTGGTCTCTACGACCTGCCGCTCGAGGACGCCGCCTGGCGCGAGGTTGACACGCCCTGGGGCCGCCCCTCGGACGCGATCCTGACGGGCCGGCTCGACGGCCTACCGGTCAGCTTCCTGCCCCGGCACGGGCGCGGCCACCGCATCGCGCCCTCCGAAATCCCCGCCCGCGCCAACATCGCCGCGCTCAAGATGCTGGGCGCCACGGACGTCCTGTCGATCTCCGCCGTGGGCTCCTTCCGCGAGGGCATGGCACCCGGCCACCTCGTCGTGGTGGACGGCACGCTCGACCGCACCTACGGCCGCCCCGCCTCCTTCTTCGGCACGGGCTGCGTCGCCCATGTCAGCCTGGCGCAACCCGTCTGTCCCCGCCTGTCGGACCTCGCCGCCCGGGCCGCCGAGGCGGCGGGGGCCACCGTCCATCGCGGCGGGACCTATCTCTGTATCGAGGGGCCGCAATTCTCCTCCCGCTTCGAATCCCGCCTCTGGCGGTCGCTCGGCTGCGACGTGGTGGGCATGACGATGCTGCCGGAGGCGCGCCTCGCGCGCGAGGCCGAGCTGTGCTATGCCACCGTGGCGATGGTCACGGACTACGATTCCTGGCACGAGGCCGAGGCTGCGGTGGACGTGGCGGCCGTGCTGGCCGTGCTCCGGGCGAATGCGGCGCGCGGACGCGACCTCGCCCTCGGTCTGCCCTCGCGCCTCGGCGCCGGGGACCATCCCTGCCCGCATCGCTGCGACCGCGCGCTGGACGGGGCGATCATCACCGCGCCCGAGGCGCGCGACCCGGACCTTGTCGCGCGGCTGCGACCCGTCGCGGGGCGCGTGCTGTGAGGGCGGCCGCGGCGCTCGCCGCAGCGGCGCTGCTGGCCGGCACCGTCTGGGCCGGTCCGGGCGATGCGGGCGGGGATTTCCTGACCACCTCCGGCAAGCTCTCGGACGAGGACTTCTACCGCCTCGTCTCCTGCCGCGCCCTGCCGGGTGGCCCCTGCACGGTGGACCCGATCCGCTGGGCGCCCGAGAAGGCGGACGACATCCGGGTGGCCCTCCTGCCGGCACCCCTCGGCTATCCGCAGGATCTCGCCCGGCGGATCTCGGTCGCGCTGGACCATGCCATCGCCGAGATCAACGCCGCCGGAGCCGCGCTGCGCCTGCGCCGCGTCGCCGGTGCGGCCGGGGCGGACGTGACCGTTCGGCTGTCCATCTCCCGCGACGGCGAGCCGATCGAGGGGACGGGCGTGCGGGGCGTGGACGGCCAGACGATCGGCGCCGCGCTCGTCACCGTCTGGTGGGACGAGGCGCTGCGCCTGACCGAGGCCGTGATCGTGATGGCCGCCGACCTGCCGCCCCCGGACGTCATCCCCGTGGTGCTCGAGGAGCTGACCCAGGCGATGGGCCTGATGACCGACATCCGCAACCCCCATTACGAGGGGCTGTCGGTCTTCTCGGAGGATTCCAACGCCGCCACCCGACTCGGACCCCAGGACCGGGCGGCGCTGCGCCGCCACTATCCGCCCCTCTAGGCGCGCAACACCGCGCCGGGATTGAGGATGCCCTTGGGGTCGAGCGCCGCCTTGACCGCCCGCATCATCCCCAGCTTCACGGGATCGCCGTAGCGCTCCAGGTCGGCGACCTTGAGGCGGCCCACCCCGTGCTCGGCCGCGACCGATCCGCCGCGGGCATGGACGAGGTCGTGGACGGCCCGCTTGACCGCCTCGCGCTGCGCCTCGTGGTCCTCGCGCCGCCCCCCGCGCGGCGGAAAGACGTTGTAGTGCAGGTTGCCGTCCCCCAGATGCCCGAAGGCGTTGACGCGGAACGGCCCCAGCGCGGCCACGGCCCGGTCCGCCTCGCGCAGGAAGGCGCCGATCTCGCCCAGGGGCACCGCAATGTCGTGCGAGGAGACGGCCCCGATGCGGCGGTTCGCCTCCGGGATGCGTTCGCGCAGCGCCCAGAGCCGCGCCGCCTGCGCCCCCGAGGCAGCGAGCACCCCGTCCGGGACCAGCCCCGCCGCCGCCGCCGCCGCAAACAGCCCCTCCATCGCCGCGCCCGGCTCCAGCCCCTCGGGCAGCCCCGCCTCCACCAGCACGCACCAGTCCGGCACCGGCGCGAGCGGACAGGCCCCGAGGCCCGTCTCCTCCAGGAAGTCCCAGCCCGCCCGCCCGATCAGCTCGAACCCCTGCACGAGGTCGCCCAGCCGCCCCTGCGCCAGCGCCAGCAGCTCGAGCGCCGCCTCGGGCGAGGGCACGGCGAGCAGCGCGGCGGCCACGGCGGCGGGCGGCATGACCAGGCGCAGCGCCGCCGCGGTGATGACCCCGAGCGTTCCTTCCGAGCCGATCAGCAGATCGCGCAGGTCGTAGCCCAGATTGTCCTTGCGCAGCCGCGTGAGCCCATGCCAGACGCGCCCCTCCGCCGTCACCGCCTCGAGCCCGAGGCACAGCGCCCGCGCATTGCCCCAGCGCAGCACCGCCGTGCCGCCCGCATTGGTGGCGAGCAGCCCCCCGATGCGCGCCGACCCCTCCGAGGCGAGCGAGAGGGGAAAGAGCCGCCCCGCCTCGCGCGCGGCCTTCTGCAAGTCGGCCAGGATGCAGCCTGCCTCGGCCACCAGCACGTTCTCGGACGGGTAGAGCGCGCGGATCCGCGCCATCCGGTCGAGCGACAGGAGCACCGGGCGCGGCGGCCCTTCCGGCATCAGCCCGCCGCCGACCAGACCCGTGCCGCCGCTGCGCGGCACCACCCCGACCCGGGCCTCGTGGCAGAGCGCGAGCAGCGTCGCCACCTCCGCGGCCGATCCGGGCGCCACCACCAGGCCCTGCCCCCGCCAGCGCCCCCGCGGTTCGGTCAGGTCCGCCTCCGTGGCCTCGCGGAAGGCCGCCGCGGGCAGTTCGGCGCGCAGGACCCGCTCGAAGGCGTCGTCGGCCGGGCACAGGCCGGCAAAGGGCTCGGAGGCGTCATCGGGGCTCATGGCTCCTGCCTGCCCCGGGAAGCGCGCCCGCGCAAGGCGGCGGCTTGCCTCAATCGCTCAGCCAGGCCGGGTCCAGCACCAGCACGGTCGGCGCCTCGGGCAGGTCGCCGCGCCGCAGCACAACCTCGGACGCGCCCGCCCGCTCCACCCGGTAGCCCGCCTCGCGCTCCATCCGGCCCAGAAAGGCCTCCAGGTTCGCCGGCCCGAACCAGTGCATCGGGATCACCACCCGCGCCCGCAGCCGCCCGAGCGTGCGCACCAGCGTCGCGTGGTCGAGCGTGAGCCCCCCGTCCACCGGCACCATGACCACGTCGATCCGGCCCAGCAGCGCGTAATCCTCCTCCGTGGGCTCGTGGTGGAGATGGCCCAGATGGCCGATGCACAGGCCCGCCGCCTCGAACACGAAGATCGAGTTGCCGTCCGCCTCCACACCCGCGCCGCGGCGGATGTCGGTGGACACGTTGCGCACCAGCATCTCGCCCAGGTCCAGCCGATGGCGCGGCGCCTCGCCTCCTTCGGGCCAGCCGCGCAGGACATGGGGGATGGCCGGGTCCGGGTTCGGGGTCCAGTGGGTCGAATGGGCGTGGTTCATCGTCACCACGTCGGGCAGGAAGGTCGTGTTGCCGAGAAACCCCGCAAAGTCCGTCACCGCCGAGACCGAGGGCGTGCGGATCAGGAACATGGCGTGATCGACGAAGCGGATCGCCACCGCATCCGCTTCGACCGGAGCCAGAGACGCGCGCCAGACCCGCTCGGGGCCTCCGGCCAGCGCGAGGCAGTGCGAGGGGATGCGCTCCTGCGCCAGCGCGGGCGCGGCGAGGCAGAGAAGGGGCAGCAGGACGGCACGCATGGGCCCCAGCCTAGCCGCCCGGGCCCGCGACGCTCCTGACGATCGCGCGAGCAGGTCTCAACCCGCCTCCGTGCGCCCCCGGCGGTCGTGGCGCAGATTGGCGTAGAGGACGTGGTTGCGCCAGCGCCCGTTGATCTGGAGATAGGCCTGCGCCACGCCCTCGTACTTGTAGCCCGTCCGCTCGAGCAGCCGGCGCGAGGCGGTGTTCTCCGGCAGGCAGCCCGCCTCGATCCGGCTGAGGTCGAGGGGGCCGAAGGCATGGCGCACCACCGCCTCCACGGCCTCGCGCATGTAGCCCTGTCGCGCATAGGGCTCGCCGATCCAGTAGCCGGTGGTGGCGGACTGGGCCGGCCCGCGGCGGATGTTGTCCAGCGTGATCGCCCCCAGGAGCGCCCCGTCCTCGCGCCGCAGCAGGAACAGGGGCAGCGCGGTGCCCTGCGCCACCGATCGCTGCGCCCAGTACACCCGCGCGGTGAAGGCCCGCCGCGTCAGGTGATCGGGCGCCCAGGTCGGCTCCCACGGCTGGAGAAAGGCGGCCGAGGCCTCGCGCAGCGCCGCCCAGGCGCGCCAGTCCCCGTGCACCGGCGGGCGCAGCACGAGCCGCTCGGTCTCGAGGCGCAGCTCGCGCCGGCGCCAGAGCATCACGCCGCCAGCCTCTCCCGCACCGCGTCGAGGCCCGGCAGACCTTCTGCCGGCCCGCACAGCGCCAGCGCCATCCCCGTGCCCCCGGCCATGCGCGCGGCGAAGCCGCGCACCGCGTCGGTCGTGACGTCCTCGATCCAGGCGATCTGCTCCTCCACGGCGGGCACGCGGCCCCAGATCTGGAGCATCCGCGCCAGCCGCTCGGCCCGGTTGGACGGGCTCTCGAGGCCCATGAGCAGCCCCGCCTTCATCTGCGCCCGCGCGCGGGCGATCTCGGCCGCGGTCAGGTCGTCGGCCGCCCGGCGCAGCTCATGCGCAGTCAGGCGCAGCAGTTCGGGCGCATCCTCGGCCGAGGTGCCGGCATAGATCGTGGTCAGGCCCGTATCCTCGTAGGCGCCGCCCTGCGCAAAGATCGTGTAGCACAGGCCCCGGTTCTCGCGGATCTCCTGGAACAGGCGCGACGACATGCCCCCGCCCAGCGCCGTGGCCCAGACCTGCGCGGCATGGATGGACGGGTCGCGGTAGGGCGGCCCCTCGAGAGCGAGCGCGACATGAACCTGCTCGAGCGGCTTGACCTCGCGCCGCTCGCCGCCGCGCCAGCGCGCGGGCTCGGGACGGCAGGGGGTCAGAACGGGCGAGAGATGGCCGAAATGCCGCTCGGCGGCCCTGCACAGCGCCTCGTGGTCCACCGCGCCCGCGGCCGCCAGGATCATCTGACCCGGCCCGTAATGCGCCCCCACGAAGCGGCGCAGGTCCCCCTCGCCGAAGGCCTCCACATGGGGCGCGTCGCCCAGGATCGGCCGCCCCATCGCCTGATCGGGATAGGCCGCCTCCTGCAGCCAGTCGAACACGATGTCGTCGGGCGTATCCAGCGCCTGCCCGATCTCCTGCAGGATCACGCCGCGTTCGACCTCGATCTCCTCGGGCGCAAAGAGCGGCTCGAGCAGGATGTCGGCGATCACATCCACAGCCAGGTCCACGTCCTCGCCCAGGACGCGCGCGTAATAGGCCGTCATCTCGCGCGAGGTATAGGCGTTGATGTAGCCGCCCACGTCCTCGATCGCCTCCGCGATCTCGAGCGCGGTGCGCCGCCGGGTCCCCTTGAAGGCCATGTGCTCGAGGAAATGGGCGATGCCGTTCTCCTCGGGCCGCTCGTGCCGCCCCCCGGCCGCGACCCAGACGCCCACGGCGGCCGAGCGCAGGCCCGGCATCGTCTCCGTGACGACGCGCAGGCCGTTGGACAGGGTGTGAAGGCGGACATTCATGGGCGGATCGGTCTCCCGGATCGGTCGTGGCGGCGTTCAGGCGGCGCGGGCGGCGCGCAGGCGGTCGCGGATCAGCGCCTGCAGAGCGCCAAGGTCGTCGCGCACCCGCGTCACCCGTTCCGGCCGGTCATACAGGTCCGCCAGCCGCGGGGGAAGGGCCGGGCGCAGGCCCGTGGCGGCCTCCACCGCGTCGGGGAACTTGGCCGGATGGGCGGTGGCCAGCGTGACCAGCGGCGTCGCCCCCACGACGTCGCGCGCCACGTGCAGCGCCACGGCCGTGTGCGGACAGACCAGCTCCCCCGTCTCGCGCCAGGCGCGGCGGATCGCCTCCGCCGTCTCCTCCTCCGAGGCGCGGCCCGAGGCGAACCAGTCGCGCAGCCGCCCCCAGGCGCCCTGCCCCACCCGGAAGCCGCCCTCCGCGCGCAAGGCCGCCATGTCGGCGCGCACCGCCCCCGCATCGCCGCCATAGGCCTCGAACAGCGCCCGCTCGAAATTAGACGACACCTCGATGTCCATGGACGGGCTGATCGAGGGGCGCACCCCGGCCTTGCGGCTCTCGCCCGATTGCAGGGTGCGGTGCAGGATGTCGTTCTGGTTGGTGGCCACCACCAGCCGCTCGACCGGCAGACCCATCCGCCGCGCGATGTGTCCGGCATAGACGTCGCCGAAATTGCCGGTGGGCACGACAAAGGAGACCGCCCGTCCCGGCGCCCCCAGCGCCACGGCCGCGGTCACGTAATAGACGACCTGCGCCAGCACCCGCGCCCAGTTGATCGAGTTGACGCCGGCCAGCCCCACGCCCTCGGCAAAGGCGCGGTCGGCAAAGGCATCCTTGAGCAGCCTCTGGCAATCGTCGAACGTCCCCTCGAGCGCGAGCGCGTGGACGTTGGGCTCGGCGGGGGTCGTCATCTGCCGCCGCTGCACCTCCGAGACGCGCCCCTCGGGAAAGAGGATGAACACGTCCACGCCCGGCACGCCCCGGAACGCCTCGATCGCCGCCGAGCCGGTATCCCCCGAGGTCGCCCCCAGGATCGCCACGCGCCCCCCCCTGCGCGCGAGCGAGGCGCGCATGAGCCGCCCGATCAGCTGCATCGCCACGTCCTTGAACGCGAGCGTCGGGCCGTGGAACAGCTCCAGCAGCCAGTGCGAGGGACCGATCTGGCGGAGCGGCGCGCGCGCGATGTGGCCGAAGCTCCCCCATGCCTCGGCCACCAGGGCGCGGAACTCCTCCTCGGGCCAGTCGCCCACGAAGGGACGCATGACGCGGAACGCCGTCTCCTCGAAGGACAGGCCGGCCAGCGCGGCGATCTCGGTCTCGGGCATGACCGGGACCGATTCGGGCAGGTAAAGGCCCCCGTCGGGCGCGAGGCCCGTCATCATCGCCTCCTCGAAGGAAAGCGCGGGCGCCTCCCCGCGGGTCGAGACATACCGCATCGCTGTGCCTCCCCTAGTCCGGCAGGACGATCTCGCCGCGCAGCACCGTGACGGCCCCGCCCGTCAGCAGCACCCGCTCGCCCGCCACGTCGCACAGGATGCGCCCCCCCCGGCGCGAGGCCTGCTCGGCCACGAGACGCGTGCGCCCCAGCCGCGCGGCCCAGAAGGGGGCCAGCGTGGCATGGATCGAGCCCGTCACCTGATCCTCGGGGATTCCTGCCGCGGGGGCGAAGTAGCGCGACACCATGTCGGCCTCCGCGCCGCGCGCCGTGACGGTCAGGCCCATGCCGCCCAGCGCCTCCTCGATGGCCGCGAAATCGGGGGCGAAGTCGCGCACCGCCCGTTCCGAGGGCAGGACCGCAAAGACGTTCTCGAACGTGGCAAAGGCCTCCGCCGCCTCGGGCACCAGCGTGCGCAGCGCCTCCAGATCGGCCGGGCCGGGATCGACGCGCGGCAGGTCTAGGACATAGCGGCCGCGTTCCTCTCTGCGCACCCGCAGGTCGCCGACGAAGCGGGTGCGGAAGGTGATCGTGCCCGCCCCGTTGCGCTCGGTGGCGATCGCATGGGCGGCGGCCAGGGTGGCGTGGCCGCAGAACGCCACCTCGCGCAGCGGGGCGAACCAGCGCAACTCCCAGCTTCCGTCCGACCGGGGCAGCGAGATCGCGGTCTCGGCCTGCCCCAGTTCGGTGGCGATGTCCTGCATCAGGGTATCGGGAATCGGCTCCTCGAGCAGCACGACGCCGGCGGGGTTGCCGCTGAAGGGCCGCTCGGCAAAGGCATCGATCAGCCAGAGGGGCAGCTTCATGTCGTCCTCCGCCACGTCCGGAGCGCGAGCGCCCCACTCATCACGGCCCAGACCGCGGCCAGCCCGAACCAGGTCACGGCATAGCCCAGATGGTCGTTGCGCACCCCGGACGCGTCGAGCGGCACAGGCACCGGTCCCAGGGGGGGCTCGACGGAACGCGCGACGACCAGAACCGGTTCGGTCCCGAGCGCGGCCGCCATCGCCGTCACGTCGCGCGCGAACCAGGTGTTCGCCTCGGGGTCTGGGCGCGGGGTGAAGCGGTCGGTCTCGTCCGGCCAGGCGAGGTTGCCGACGACCCGGACGCGCTCGGCCCGTCGGGTCCGGTCGCGGTCCGCCTCGGGCACGAAGCCCAGATCGACGAGCACGCGCCGGCCCTCGGCGCTCTCCAGGACGGCGACGATGCGGTAGCCGGGCCCCCGTCCCCCCAGGGTGGTCAGCACGGGCGCTTCCTGCCCCGGCAGCGCACCCTCCACCGCGACGGGCAGAAAGCGGTCGGCGAGCGGGTCCGGCGCGGGGGGGATCGCCACCGGGGCGGCGGCGATGCGCGCCTCGATCGCGGCGATCAGCGCCTCCTTGGCCTCGAGACGGCGCAGCTGCCAGACCCCCAGCGAGGCGAGGATCGCGACGCCCACGAGCCCCAGCAGGACGGGAAACAGCAGCCGCCGCACGGGCGTCGCCGCTGACGCGCTCAGGAGCCCCAGACGTAGATCGAGAAGAACAGGAACAGCCAGACCACGTCCACGAAGTGCCAGTACCAGGCCGCCGCCTCGAAGCCCACATGCCGCTCCGGCGTGAAATGGCCGCGATAGACGCGCAGCAGGCAGACGGCCAGAAAGATCGTCCCGATGATCACGTGCGCGCCGTGAAAGCCCGTCGCCATGAAGAAGTTGGCGCCGTAGATGTTGCCGGCGAAGCCGAACTGGGCATGCGTGTATTCGTAGATCTGGAAGCCGGTGAAGACGATCCCCAGGATGATGGCCAGCCACAGTCCGGTCTTGAGATCCTTGCGGTTGTTCTCGTGCACCAGCGCGTGGTGCGCCCAGGTCGCCGCCGCCCCCGAGCAGAGCAGGATCAGCGTGTTGATCAGCGGCAGGTGCCAGGGATCGAAGGTCACGATCCCCTCGGGCGGCCAGACGCCGTCCACGGCCGGGCTCAGCCCGTCGGGATGCATCGGGTAGAGGGCGTGCTTGAAGAACGACCAGAACCAGGCCGCAAAGAACATCACCTCGGAGATGATGAACAGGATGAAGCCGTAGCGCAGGCCGATGCGGACCACCGGGGTGTGGTCGCCCACCCGGCTCTCGGCCACGACGTCGGCCCACCAGCCGTACATGACATAGAGCACCGCCACGAGGCCCATCAGGAACAGCCACGGCCCCGAGCCGTGCATCCACAGCGTCGCCCCGAACAGCATCACGAAGGCGCCCACGGCCGCGATGAAGGGCCAGATCGACGGCGGCAGGACGTGGTAGTCGTGATTCTTGGTCTGGGCCATCGGCGATGTTCCTGTCCGGTTGCGGCGTCGATCTATGGAGGCGTCCGGGAGAAGTGTCAAAGCCCCTGCACCGCTCCGGCGAGGGCGGCATGCGTCTCCTCCTCGGGCGGCAGCGGCATCTGGTAGAAGGTGTAGCCCAGCGTGATCTCGCGCACGAAGCGGCCGTCCGGGTCCTGCAGGATGGCCGGGTCCACATAGAAGCTGACCGGCATCTGCACCGTCTCGCCCGGTTGCAGCACCTGCTCGGTGAAGCAGAAGCACTCCACCTTGGCGAAGTAGCCGCCGGCGGCATAGGGCATGACGTTGTAGCTCGCCTGACCGGCCACGGGCACGTCCGTGGGGTTGGACGCCTCGTAGAAGGCGAGGGCCGACTCGCCCACCCGCACGCGCATGGAGGTCTCCACCGGACGGAAGGTCCAGGGCATCCCGCGCTCGGTCGCGGCGACGAAGCGCACCGTCACCCACTGGTCCGTGGGAACGGCGTTCGAACCGTCCGAGACGGCCGTGGTGCCGCCGAAGCCGGTCACGCGGCAGAACCAGTCGTAGAAGGGCACGGCGGCGAAGCTCAGCCCCCCCATCGTCACCACCAGCCCCCCGGCATAGAGGGCGGTACGCAGATTGCGATCCATCACGAGCCTCCGTCCTGCGGGATCATGGCGGGCCGAACGGTGTGATCGAAGCCCTGGAACGCCCTGGGGTCATCGAGGCTCCGCACCTTCACCACCGTGAGGAAAAAGACGAGAACCACAAAGGCGACAAGGACGGCCAGAAGGCCCAGATTGCGTCCGCGCCGGCGGGCATGCAGTTCGTGTTCGACCCGGATCGCCATCATGCGCCTCCCCAGGCAGACCAGCCGGTGCCGAGAACGGCCTCGGCCATCACCGCCGCGAAATGTCCGAACAGATAGACGAGCGACAGACGGAAGAGCCGCCGCTCGGCCGCCCAGCCGTCGGCCTCCGACCGGGCGGCGTCGCGCCGCCAGACCCTCCAGGCCGCCACGGCGAACAGGGCCGTCAGCCCGACGCTCGCGGCAAGCACGACAGGCCCGCCCGCCGCCGACAGGGCCAGCGCGCCCGAGGCCGGGATCAGGAGCAGCGCATAGAGCAGGATCTGGTCGCGCGTGGCGCGGTCGCCGCGCACCTCCGTCATCATCGGCACGCGGGCGCGCCCGTAATCGCCCCGCACGAACAGCGCGAGCGCCCAGAAATGCGGCGGCGTCCAGAGAAAGATCAGCAGCACCATCAGAAGCGGCGCCCAGGCCACCGACCCCGTGACCGCGACCCAGCCCACCAGCGGCGGCAGTGCCCCCGCCAGCCCGCCGATGACGATGTTCTGCGGCGTGCGCCGCTTGAGCCACATCGTGTAGACGACGGCATAGAAGAAGATCGTGAAGGCCAGAAGCCCCGCCGCCGCCCAGTTGGCCGCCAGCCCCAGCATCATCACGGCGAACCCCGCCAGCGCCAGCCCCAGGGCCAGCGCCTCGCCCGCCTCCACGCGACCCGCAGGGACGGGGCGGCTGCGGGTGCGGCGCATCAGCCGGTCGATGTCGGCGTCCCACCACATGTTGAGCGCGCCCGAGGCCCCGGCGCCGACGGCGATGCAGAGGAGCGCCACGAAGCCGATAAAGGGATGAAGCGGGCCCGGCGCGGCCACGATCCCGGCCAGCGCCGTGAACACGACCAGGGACATCACCCGCGGCTTGAGCAGGGCCACGTAATCGCCGAAGCCCGCCTCGGCCAGCGGCACGTCGCGGTTCGGGCCGGCGGGAACGGAGGGGTTCAGGGTGGCGTCGCTCATCGTGGCTTCCCAGATAAACCGGACGGCGCCGGGAGTCCCGCTCCGGCGCCGCGGCAGGTCGCCGCGCCCCCGCGGGAGGGCGCGGCCCGGACGGTCAGGCTGCCGGCGCGTCGCCGCGCATCTCGGCCAGCCAGGCCTGATAGGCCTCGGGGCTGACCACCCGGACGGTGATCGGCATGAAGGCATGGTCCTTGCCGCAGAGCTCCGAGCACTGGCCGAAGAACACGCCCTCGGTGTCGGCGTTGAACCACAGATGCGCCATCCGGCCGGGCACGGCGTCCTGCTTCACGCCGAAGGCAGGGATCGTCCAGGAATGGATCACGTCGCCCCCCGTGACGGCCATCACCACGTTGGCCCCCCGCGGCACCACCACCGCCGTGTCGGTAGCGAGCTTCCAGTGCTCGTCGGAATAGCCCGCGGCGGCGAGTTCGGCGCTGATCTCCTCGTTGAGGTTGCCCATGTTGTAGCCGATCATGTAGCTGTCGAACTCGATCCCCTCGTCCGGGTACTGGTAGTTCCAGAACCACTGGTAGCCCGTGACGGTGATGTGCACGTCCCCCTCGGGGATCTCCTGCTGCGTGAACAGCACCGGCAGCGAGAAGGCGCCGATGAAGACCAGGATCACGATCGGGATCACCGTCCACGTCACCTCGAGCGGCGAGTTGTGGGTAAACCGCGCGGGCACCGGGTTGCGGCGCGCGTTGTAGCGCACGATGACCCACAGGATCAGGACCATCACCACCAGCGTGATGCCGGAGATGATCCACAGGAGCAGCGTGTCCAGCCAGAAGGTGTCATGGGCGATGCTGCTGGCCGCGGGGTGCAGGTTGATGCCGCCGGCGACGGGCTGGCCGATGATGGGCAGCACTTCGGCCGGAAGGGGCGCGTCCGGCGGAGCCTCCGGGGCGGCCTGGGGCGCCGGCTCGTCGGCCGTGTTGCCGGTCAGGTCTCCGGCGCCGCCCGGCGGCTCCGGCGCCGCGGGCTGGTTGGCGGTGCCGTCGCCCTGGCCCGGCGCGGGCGCCGTCTCGACGGCCGGCTCCGGGGCGGTCTGGATGAAGGCAGGTCCGGGATCGGCCGGCACCGTCGCCTCCTGCCCCCAGGCGGCCGCGCCCAGCATCAGGGCGAGCCCGAGGGCGGCTGCGGAACGGAGGGCGGGGAAGGCGCTCATGGAGGCTCCTCGTGCGGCAACGGAACGGAGGCGGCAGGAGCGTTGCGCCCCTGTCGGCCGCTCGTGTCATCCCATATCTCTGGAAGCGCCACAAGCCGCGGCCTTGCCCCTGCGACCCTGTGCACCAGGGGGGCCCGCCCCAACGGGAGACGCCCATGCCTGCCCCTTTCCGCCCCTTCGAGGACTCGCTCGACCGCGACGCCGCCCTGCGCCACCTGCGCGAGGCCACCCATGGCGCCGACGACGGCGAACTCTTTCTCGAACGGCGCCGGTCCGAGGTGCTGGGCTTCGACGATGGCCGCCTCAGGACGGCGAGCTTCGACGCCTCCGAGGGCTTCGGACTGCGTGCGGTGCGCGGCGAGACGGCCGCCTATGCCCATTCCACCGACATCTCCGAGCCCGCTCTCGCCCGCGCGGTGGCCACCGCCCGCCTCGCCATCGGCGCGGGCGGCGGCACGCTCGCGCCCCCGCCCCCCGGCACCAACCGCCGCCTCTACGGCGAGGAGGACCCGCTCGAGGACGCGGCCTTCGCCCTGAAGGTCGAGACGCTGCGCGAGATCGACGCCACGGCGCGCGCGATGGACCCGCGCGTGGTCCAGGTCACGGCCTCGCTCGCGGCCTCCCACCAGGAAGTGGCGATCCTGCGACCCGAGGGCGGCCTTGTCGCCGACACCCGCCCCATGGCGCGCCTGCATGTCTCCGTGATCGTCGAGCAGGACGGCCGCCGCGAGAGCGGGCATTACGGGCTCGGCGGCCGGCACGACCTTTCGCGCCTCCTGTCCCGCGACACCTGGGAGGCCTCCCTGCGCGAGGCCCTGCGCATCGCCCTCGTCAACCTCGAGGCGCGCCCCGCCCCCGCCGGGGTGATGGACGTGGTCCTCGGCCCCGGCTGGCCCGGCATCCTGCTGCACGAGGCGATCGGCCACGGGCTCGAGGGCGACTTCAACCGCAAGGGCACCTCGGCCTTCGCCGGGCTCATGGGAACCCGCATCGCCGCGCCCGGCGTGACCGTGCTCGACGACGGCACGCTGCCCGGCCGGCGCGGCTCCCTCACCGTGGACGACGAGGGCACGCCCTCGGGGCGCACCGTGCTCATCGAGGACGGCATCCTCGTGGGCTACATGCAGGACCGCCAGAACGCCCGCCTGATGGGCGTGGCCCCCACCGGCAACGGCCGGCGCGAGAGCTTCGCCCACATCCCCATGCCGCGCATGACCAACACCTACATGCTCGCCGGCGAGGCCGATCCCGAAGCGATGGTGCGCGAGCTGAAGGACGGCCTCTGGGCCGTGGGGTTCGGCGGCGGGCAGGTGGACATCACCTCGGGCAAGTTCGTGTTCTCCTGCACCGAGGCCTACCGCGTCCGCGACGGCCGCGTGATGGAGCCTGTCAAGGGCGCCACCCTGATCGGCGACGGGGCAACCGCGCTCAAGGGCATCCGCGCCGTGGGCCGCGACCTCGCGCTCGACCCCGGCATCGGCAATTGCGGCAAGGCCGGCCAGTGGGTGCCCGTGGGCGTGGGCCAGCCCTCGCTGCTGATCGGGGGCCTCACCGTCGGAGGGGCGGCCGTCTGAGACAGGGAACGGCCGCCGGCCCGGCGCGTTCGCCAGCCGACCAAGCCCGGAGCGCCCATGCCTCGCCTCCCCTTCCGCGTCGAGACGCGCACGCTGCTGCCCCTTCTCGCCGTCCTCGCCCTCGCCTGGACCTTCTGGGAGGTGGCCGAGGAGGTGTGGGACGGCACCGGCCACGCCTGGGACGAACGGCTGCTTCTGGCCCTGCGCGACCCGCTCGACCCCGCGCGGCCCTGGGGCGGCCCGGTGGTCGAGACGGTCGTGCGCGACATCACGGCGCTCGGCGGCGCGCTGATCCTGTTCGGGACGGTCGCGGCCGTGACGCTGGCGCTGGTCCTGCGCGGACAGCCGCGCTCGGCGGGGCTGTTCGTGCTCGCCGTGGCCGGGGCCCAGGCGCTCTCCTCCTCCATCAAGGCCCTGTTCGACCGCGCCCGCCCCGATCTCGTGCCGCACGGCACGGACGCGCTCTTTGCCTCCTTTCCGTCCGGCCACACCACCATGGCCACGGCCGTCTGGCTTCTGCTCGCGGCCATGATGGCGCGCACGGACCCGCTGCGCAGCATGAAGGCGCTCTATCTCTCGCTCGCCATCCTCGTCGTTCTCGCGGTCGGCGTCTCGCGCGTCTATCTGGGCGTCCACTGGCCCTCGGACGTGCTCGCGGGCTGGGCGCTCGGGGCGGCCTGGGCGCTGGGCTGCTATCTTCTGGCCGACCGGCTGGGCGCCACGGGCCGGATCGAGCCCGAGCGCGACGAGGCGCCGCCCCCCTGAGGCGGGAACCGCCCGCCCCCGCCGGGCCTTGGACCGGGCAGGAGCATTCCCACGGAGCCCCCTCATGCCCGGCATGGCAGACCGATTCGCCCAGGCCCTCCAGCAGGCCGAGCGCGACCGCGACCCCGCCCCCCTCGTCGCCCTCTTCGCCGAGGGGGCCGCGCTGTCCAACCTCGCCATCACCGAGGAGGGCGAGGGCGCGGCGGACCGCTTCTGGCGCACCTATCTCGACCAGTTCGAGACGGTCCGCTCCGAGTTCTCGCACAAGGTGGACGGCGACGGCGTCCTGGTCCTCGCCTGGCGCTCCGAGGGGCGTCTGAGCGACGGCCGACCCATCGCCTATCGCGGCATGAGCCTGGCCGAACACGACGGCAGCCGCGTCACCCGCTTCGAGACGACCTACGACTCGGCCGCCTTCCTGCGCGAGCCCGCGGCCACCTGACCGCCTGTCCTCCGCCCCGCCCGGCGATTCAGGGTTTGTTAACCTTTGCCTGCTAGAAGGAGATTCGCGCGGGGCGGACATCACGGGGGACAGGGGCGGCATGACGGCTGCGACACCCCTGCCGGGGGCTGAGGACGACCGGCTCGACCGGCTGCGGCTGCTGCGCTCGCGCCGGGTGGGGGTGGCGACCTTCTTTCGCCTCCTGCGCGAACACGGCACCGCGCGCGAGGCGCTGCGCGCCCTGCCCGCCATCGCCCGCGCCGCGGGGGTCAGGGATTATGCCCCCTGCCCCGAAGGCGTCGCCGCGGCCGAGTATCGCGCGGGCCTCGCCTGCGGGGCGCGGCTTCTCGTGCGGGACGACCCCGACTGGCCGGCGGCCCTCTCGACGCTGCCGGACGCCCCGCCGCTTCTCTGGGCGCTGGGGGACACGGGCCTACTCGCCAGACCCGCGCTCGCGGTGGTGGGCGCGCGCAACGCCTCCTCGCTGGGGCTGCGCATGGCGCGCCACCTCGCGGCCGAACTGGGCGGGGCGGGCTTTGTCGTCGTCTCGGGCCTGGCGCGCGGGGTGGACGCGGCCGCCCACCGCGCGGCCCTGCCCACGGGGACGATCGCGGTCATGGCGGGCGGCGTGGACCACGTCTATCCGCCCGAGAATGCCGGCCTCGCGGCCGAGATCGCCGCCCACGGCCTGCGGCTGAGCGAGAACCCCGTGGGCCTCGTGCCCGGCGCGCGCCACTTCCCGGCGCGCAACCGCATCGTCGCGGGCCTGTCGCTCGGCGTCGTGGTGGTGGAGGCGGCGGACCGCTCGGGCACGCTCATCACCGCGCGACAAGCCGCCGAAGCCGGGCGGGAGGTGCTGGCCGTGCCCGGCCACCCGATGGACCCGCGTGCGGCAGGCTGCAACGCCCTGATCCGGGACGGTGCGACGCTCGTGCGCTCGGCCGCCGACATCCTCGAAGCGCTGGGCCCGCAGGCCGCCGCCGCTCCGGCACCCGCCCCGCGTCCCGCCAGCCCTCCCGCACCCGCGGTCCCGCAAAGGGAGCGGAGCGCGGCTTCCGGCCCCGCAGCCGCGGCGCCCCTGCGCGAGAGGGTGCTGGAGCGGCTGAGCCCCGCCCCGCTGGCGGAGGATCAGCTCATCCGCGATCTGGGCCTGACGCCGCAGGCCCTCGCCCCGGTCCTGGCGGAGCTCGAACTCGACGGGGCGGTGCAGCGCCAGCCCGGCGGCCTCCTGGCGCTCGGCAGCTGAGCCGGCCCGGCTCCGGATTGACAAGGCCCCGGAACGGCCCACATACCCCGCCCCTGCACCAGAGCCGGAGGCCCCCGATGCCTGTCGTCGTCGTCGAATCGCCGGCCAAGGCCAAGACCATCAACGGCTATCTCGGCCCCGGCTACACGGTTCTGGCGAGCTACGGCCATGTCCGCGACCTGCCCGCCAGGGACGGCTCCGTGGACCCCGAAGCCGGCTTCGCGATGCAGTGGGAGGTGGCGGCCGACTCGAAGAAGCACCTCAAGGCCATCGCCGACGCGCTCAAGACCGACGGCACCCTGATCCTTGCCACCGACCCCGACCGCGAGGGCGAGGCGATCTCCTGGCACCTGACCGAGGCGCTGCGCGAGCGCCGGGCGATCCGCAAGGACACGACGGTGAGCCGCGTCACCTTCAACGCGATCACCAGGAAGGCCGTGGCCGAGGCGATGGCCCATCCCCGCCAGGTCGATTCCGCGCTGGTCGAGGCCTATCTCGCCCGCCGCGCCCTCGACTATCTCGTGGGCTTCAACCTGTCGCCCGTCCTCTGGCGCAAGCTGCCCGGCGCCCGCTCGGCGGGGCGCGTCCAGTCCGTCTGCCTGCGCCTGATCGTGGACCGCGAGATGGAGATCGAGGCGTTCCGCGCCCGCGAGTACTGGGACGTGACCGCCCGCCTGCGCACGCCCCGGGGCAGGGATTTCGACGCGCGCCTCACGCTTCTTGGCGGCCGCAAGCTGGACAAGTTCACCCTCTCCGAACGTGCCGCGGCCGAGATCGCGGTCCATGCCGTGGCCTCGCGCCCGCTCCGCGTCGAATCGGTCGAGGCGAGCCCCGCCACGCGCAACCCCGCGCCCCCCTTCATGACCTCCACCCTCCAGCAGGAGGCGAGCCGCAAGTTCGGCATGGGTGCCAAGCAAACCATGAGCGCGGCCCAGCGCCTCTACGAGGCGGGGCTCATCACCTACATGCGCACGGATGGCATCGACATGGCCCCCGAGGCCGTCCATGCCGCCCGCGACACGATCCGCCAGCTCTACGGCGCCGACTATGTCCCGGCAGCCCCGCGGATGTACAAGAACAAGGCGAAGAACGCCCAGGAGGCGCACGAATGCATCCGCCCCACCGACCTCGCCCGCACCCCCGAGGCGGCGCGCCTGTCGGACGCGGACGGCCGCCGCCTCTACGAGCTGATCTGGAAGCGCACGATCGCCAGCCAGATGGAGGCCACCCGCCTCGAGCGCACCGTGGCCGAGATCCGCTCCGAGGACGGAGAAGTGGGCCTGCGCGCCACGGGCCAGCGCATCCTCTTTGACGGCTTCCTGCGCGTCTATGTCGAGGGGCGCGACGACGAGGAGGGCGAGGACGGCACCATCCTGCCCCAGATCGTCGCGGGCGAGCGCCTGTCCTTCGCCGAGGATGCCCTGCGTGACGCCCATGCGAAGGCGTGCGGCGAGGACGGCGCGGGCGCCATCCTCGACGCGAACGGCGCCGTGCTGGGCGCGCGCCACTTCACCCAGCCGCCCCCCCGCTACACGGAGGCCACGCTCGTCAAGCGGATGGAGGAGCTGGGGATCGGCCGCCCCTCCACCTACGCCTCGATCGTGACCACGATCCAGGAGCGCGACTATGTCCGCAAGGAAGGGGGGCGCCTCCATCCGCAGGACAAGGGGCGACTCGTGACGGCGTTCCTCGCCACCTACTTCCCGCGCTATGTCGAATACGGCTTCACGGCCGGTCTCGAGGACCAGCTCGACGGAATCAGCGCCGGGGAGGCCGATTACCGCGCGGTGCTCGAGGCGTTCTGGCGCGACTTCTCCGCCGCACTGGCCGAGACGGCGGACCTGCGCATAGGGGACGTGCTCGAGAAGATCGACGAGGTCCTGGCGCCCCACCTCTACCCGCCGCGCGCCGACGGGGGCGACCCGCGCCGCTGCCCCTCCTGCGGCGCGGGGCGGCTGTCGATGCGGACGGCGCGCACGGGCGGTGCCTTCATCGGCTGCTCGCGCTATCCCGAATGCCGCTACACCCGCCCCTTCGGCCCGCCGCCCGAGGAGGGGACCGCTCCGCCGGGCGACCGCCTGCTCGGGCACGATGCCGACGGCACGCCCATCCATCTGCGCGACGGCCGCTTCGGACCTTACGTCCAGCGCGGCGAGGCCACGGCCGAGGCGCCCAAGCCTCCCCGCGCCTCCCTGCCCAAGGGCTGGCGGCCCGAGGAGATGACGCTCGACAAGGCGCTGCGCCTGCTGTCGCTGCCCCGCCTCGTGGGCTCCCACCCCGAGGATGGCGCCCCGGTCGAGGCGGGGATTGGTCGCTTCGGCCCCTTCATCCGCCACGGCTCGCGCTACGCGAACCTGCCGGATGTGGACGAGGTCTGGGAGGTGGGCATGAACCGCGCCGTGGAGCTTCTGGCCCAGAAGGCCGCCGGCGGCGGTCGCGGCCGGACCCGGGCCGAGCCGCTCCGCACCTTGGGTGAGCATCCGCAGGGCGGCCCGGTGGCGCTGATGCCGGGACGCTACGGCCCGTATGTCGCCTGGAACGGAATCAACGCGAGCCTGCCCCGCGAGGCGGACCCCGACTCCCTGACACTGGCCGAGGCGGTCACGCTTCTGGAAGCCCGGCAGGCCGCGAAGCCCAAGGGCCGCAAGGCCGCAGCCAGGCGCCCGGCCGCCAAGGGTGCGGGCAAGTCCACTGCCAAGACAAGAAAGGCGAAGAAGTCCCCCGAGGTTTCCGCCGCGGCCGACTCGGCGCCGGATGGAACGGCGCCCGCGCCGCGTCGGCGCCGCGCGGCGGGCCGGGCCGCAGAGGGCTGAGCGGCGCCACGGTCCGGCAGGCCCTTTTCCTGTCCGGCGCCCGCCGCTACGGTCCCCGCCGACAGGCGGGACAGGGCCGGAGACGGGTGCATGAACAAGGTTTATCCGGACGCGCGGGCGGCGCTGGACGGGCTGCTGTTCGACGGGATGCTGATCGCGGCGGGGGGCTTCGGCCTGTGCGGCATCCCCGAACTGCTGATCGCCGCCATCCGCGAGGCGGGAACCCGCGACCTCACCGTGGCGTCCAACAATGCCGGCGTGGACGGGTTCGGCCTGGGCGTGCTCCTCGAGAGCCGGCAGGTGCGCAAGATGATGTCCTCCTATGTCGGCGAGAACGCCGAGTTCATGCGGCAGTACCTGTCGGGCGAGCTGGAGCTGGAGTTCAACCCGCAGGGCACCCTGGCCGAGCGGATGCGCGCCGGCGGCGCGGGCATTCCCGGCTTCTACACCCGCACCGGCGTGGGGACCGTCGTCGCCGAGGGCAAGGAGCACAAGGAATTCGACGGCCAGACCTATATCCTCGAGCGCGGCATCGTCGCCGATCTGGCGATCGTCAAGGCCTGGAAGGCCGACACGACGGGCAACGCCGTGTTCCGCAAGACCGCGCGGAACTTCAACGTCCCGGCCGCCACCTGCGGGCGCGTCTGCGTGATGGAGGTCGAGGAGATCGTGCCGCCGGGCTCCATCGACCCCGACCATGTCCACCTGCCCGGCATCTATGTCCACCGCCTGATCCAGGGCCGGCACGAGAAGCGCATCGAGCAGCGCACCACGCGCCCGCGTCCGGCCGCCTCCGCATGAAGAGCGGGGGGCAGGGCCGCTTCGAGGATATCGTTGCGCTGGCCCCGCAGCATGAGGCGCTCCTGCGGGTCATCCGGTCCCTTGTCGAGGCCGTCCACCCCGAAGCGGTCGAGATGGCCTCGCCGGGGGAGAAGGCGGTCTACTGGGGATGGGGCGGCGCCAAGATGAGCGAGGCCTATGCCTATGCCATCCCGCACAAGGCCCACGTCAATCTGGGCTTCTTTCGCGGAACCTCTCTGCCGGACCCCGAGGGGCTTCTGGAGGGGACGGGCAAGGCGCTGCGGCATGTGAAGCTGCGCCAGCCCGGCGATCTCGACCGCCCGGGCCTTCGGGCCCTTCTCGAGGCGGCCCGGGACGAACGTCGCGACGCTCTTGGCGCAGGACGAACCGGGCCCTAGGGTCCCAGCGAATCGGTGGCGTTCCCTCATGTCCCATGATGTTCCCCTGCCCTCGATCCCGGACGAGGAGGCCTTTTCCACCCTTCTGCGTGCGGGCGTGGCCATGGTCCTGACGGACCCGTCGCTGCCCGACAACCCGATCGTCTATGTCAACGACGCCTTCTCGCGCGTGACCGGCTACGAGCGCAGCGCCGTCATCGGGCGCAACTGCCGCTTCCTGCAGGGTCCCGGCACCGATCCCGACCATGTCAGGCTGCTGCGCGAGGCGATCGTCGCCGGCCGCGAGATCACGGTGGATCTTCTGAACTACCGTGCGGACGGGCGGCCGTTCCGGAACCGCCTGCTGATCGCGCCGGTCCATGACCCAGAGGGCGCGATCACCCATTTCCTCGGGATCCAGAAGGCCCTGTCGGAGGAGGAGGCGCGCCGCGCCGCCAACGCCTCGCCCGATCACGCGCTGCGCGAGGTCCAGCATCGGGTCAAGAACCACCTGGCCATGATCGTGGGTCTCATCCGGCTTCATGCGCGGCAGGGGACGGGCGATCCGGACACGCTGGTGCGGCGCGTGGAAAGCCTGCAGTTCCTCTACGAGGAGCTGAGCGCCGCAGGTTTCGCAAGCCGTGGCGAGCGGCTGCCGCTCGACGCCTACCTGTCGCGCGTGGTCAACGCGGTGGCCCATCTGGACGGCCGCGCGGGCCTGAGCGTCCAGTTCCGGGCACCCCGCACCTTGGCGAGCGTCGATGTCGCGGCCCGGCTGGGTCTGCTCCTGTCCGAGATCGTCACCAACGCGCTCGAACACGCCTTCGAGGGGCGGGACGGCGGAACGATCGATGTCCGGCTCGAGGCCGGCGAGGACGGCGCGCTGCGCCTCCTCGTGGCGGATGACGGCAGGGGGCTGCCCGACGGCACGACCTGGCCCGACATGGGCAGCATGGGCGGGCGGATCGCGCTCCAGCTGATCGAGGGTCTGAGCGGGCGCCTGTCCGTCGAGTCGGGCCCCGGCGGGACACGGGTGGCTCTGGACGTTCCGGCCGGGATCGGGGACGATCCGCCCCAGTTCGCCTGAGGAGGAGACCGGATGCCCTGGGACCGTCACGGCATGGCCGCCCGCGCCGCCGCCGAGCTGCGCGACGGGATGTATGTCAATCTGGGCATCGGCATCCCCACCCTGGTGGCCAACCACATCCCCGAGGGGATCTTCGTCACGCTGCAGAGCGAGAACGGGATGCTCGGGATGGGTCCCTTCCCGTTCGAGGGCGAGGAGGACCCGGACCTCATCAACGCGGGCAAGCAGACCATCACCGAACTGCCCCACTCGGCCTATTTCGATTCGGCCACGTCCTTTGCCATGATCCGCGGCGGCAAGATCGCCATGGCGATCCTCGGCGCGATGGAGGTCTCCGAGGAGGGGGACCTCGCCAACTGGATGATCCCCGGCAAGCTCGTGAAGGGCATGGGGGGCGCCATGGACCTGGTCGCGGGCGTCGGGCGCGTGGTCGTCGTGATGGACCACACCAACAAGGCGGGCGAGTCCAAGCTGCTGCGGCGCTGCACCCTGCCGCTGACGGGGCAGCGGGTGGTTCACCGGATCATCACCAATCTCGGCGTCCTCGACGTGGTCGAGGGGGGGCTGCGGATCGTGGAATGCGCCCCGGACGTGTCCGAGCAGGACATCCGGAGCGCCACCGAGGCCCGGATCGTCTAGAACGCGCTGACCGCGAACACGCAGCCGTCGGACAGAAGCTCCGGCGGGGTGCGGCAGAGGCCGCGTGCCACCGTCCAGGCGGTCAGCACCTTGGGCACGTAGGCCCGCGTCTCCGCATAGGGGGGAACGCCGCCGTTGCTGCGCACGGCCCCCTCCCCCGCGTTGTATGCCGCGAGCGCCAGGATCG
Organism: Rubellimicrobium sp. CFH 75288; assembly: GCF_009904055.1. GTDB lineage: Bacteria > Pseudomonadota > Alphaproteobacteria > Rhodobacterales > Rhodobacteraceae > Rubellimicrobium. The sequence continues at coordinate 436,736 of NZ_WYDP01000001.1, forward strand.
GGTCGCCGCCGAAATGGCCGAGGAGCCAGTCGAGATAGGCCACGCCCCCCCGGATGTTCTCGCCCGCGGCGAAGCGGTCGCGCACCCCGAACCGCTCGGCCGTGGCGGGCATCAGCTGCATGAGCCCCCCCGCACCGGCGCGTGACACGGCCGCCGGGTTGCCCGCGCTCTCCACCGCGATCACGGCGAGCACGAGGGCGGGCGAGACGCGCGTGCCCACCGTGGCGCGCAGGATGTCGGTGCCGTGCTGGCGCGCGATCTCCTGCAGGGCCTGAAGCCGGGGGGCGCTGAAGCCCTGGCCGGACGGGGCGCGCCCGAGGGCGGCCAGCGCCTCGCCCAGGCGCCCCGGCCGCGAATCGGCTAGACGGGGCGAGACCCCCGCCCAGAACCAGTCCGCCCCGCCCGTCCCGCCGCCGACCCCCGCCCCCGGGACGGCCAACCCGCTCCGCGGGGCGGCCCCGGCGGAGGAGGCGGCCTGACCTGCCCGGGGCGGGGCCGCGGGCGGCAGGGCGGCGGAGGGCCGCGGGGGCGAGAGCGGGTTGATCTGGACGGTGATGCGGTTCGTGCTGCCCGGTGCAGGCACCCCCACCCGGCGGATGCCCGAATCCTGAGCCGCCGCGGGCACCGCCGCCGTCAGCGCGCCGACCCCGCCCAGTGCCGCGCTCCATCCGGCCGCCCCCGGCCCGAGCAGCGCGAGCACGGCCAGAAGCCCGGTCCACCGGCCCGTCCCGCCGCGCTGTCCGGGCCGACATGCTGCGCCGCCACCCTGCCGGTCCGGCCGCATCGCGCCGGGCCGCGTACCGGCCTGCCCCGTCCGTCCCATGCTGTCCCCCGTGCGGTTCGCCTTGTCCGTCTGGCGCCGCATCCTGCCTGCGGACGCGATTCGGCCCAAGCCGCCGCCGGGTGGCCGCCGCATCTGGAGCCGGCGTTGCGGACCGCGCGCCACGCCCCCGAGGCGAATCGGTCCTGTCCCGACACTGCTCGAGAAAACTGAAGATCCCGTTAACGGCCGCGTGAAAATGCACCGCGAGCGCCAAAATCCCGCCCGAATCGGGGGGCCTTCTGCTGCCATCGACGACGGGGATCGGGCCAAGACGAGAGGCCGGCCCGAGGCGAACCGGCGCGGTGCAAGCGAAGACCAAACCCTGAGGAGACAGACATGCTCGACTTCATCAAGACCTTCCGCGCGGACGAGGACGGCGCCGTGACCGTGGACTGGGTGGTGCTGACCGCCGCCATCGTCGGTCTGGGCATCGCCGTGCTGACCAGCGTCCGCGGGGGCGCGACGACGATGGCCGGCAACATCGAAACGCAACTCGAAACCGCGGTTCCCGCGATCACGTTCGACTGATCGCTTCGTCAGCGATCTTCACGGGCCGCGCCCCAAGGGCGCGGTCTGGCGTTTCTGCGCCCCGCCACCTTCACGGACTCACCGCGGATCTGGCGCGAAAACACCACATTCGCCGTCCACGCTGGGCCAGGACGGAGTCGGCAGCCGGGAGGCGCGTATGGACTGGAAGCGAGTCTGGGTTTTCGGCCGCGACGAGGATGGCGCGGTCACGGTGGACTGGGTCGTTCTCACGGCAGCCATCCTGCTGTTCGGCGTCCTCGTGGTCTCGATGATCCTGAGCGGCGCCACGGACCTGTCCGGCGGGGCCGGGGCGCGGCTCGGCGCCGCGGAAGTTCCCGCCGTCCGCTGGGAATGACCGCCCTGCACCTCCCAACCTGAGGGGATTTCCGCGATGAGAAGCCTTTTCGGCCTTGTCCTGGTCGCTGGCCTCGGCCTCGCCGGAACGGCGGTGTACATGGTGCGCGGCTACATGGCCGAACAGGCGCTGGCGCTCGAGGCCCAGCGGCAGGCGGCCGCGGCGGCCGTGCCGACGGTCAACGTGATCGCGGCCAAGCGGACGCTCCTCTACGGCGAACGCATCACCCCCGACGACATCATGTTCGTCCGCTATGCCGAACCCTTCCTGCCCGAGGGGGTGTTCCGCTCCGTGGAGGAGCTGTTCCCGCAGGGACCGAACGTCCAGCGCGCCGTCCTGCGCCAGATGGAACCCAACGAGCCGCTGCTGGCCGTCAAGGTGACCGCGCCGGGCGAGGATGCGGGACTGGTCGCGCGGCTGTCGCCGGGCATGCGGGCCTTTGCGGTCAGCGTGGACGTGGCCTCGGGCGTGGCGGGCTTCCTGCGGCCGGGCGACCGGGTGGACGTGTACTGGACGGGCCAGGCGCCCGAGCGCGGCGACGTGACCCAGCTCATCGAGACGGGGCTGCGGCTGGTCGCCATCGACCAGATCGCGGACGCGCACCTCTCCGGCGTCCTCGTGCCGCGGACCGTGACGGTGGAGGCCTCGCCGCAGCAGGTGGCCAAGCTTGCGCTGGCGCAGAGCACGGGCAAGCTGTCGCTGTCGCTCGTCGGACAGGGCGACAGCCTCGTGGCCGCGGCGGTGGAGGTGGATCGCCGCGCCATGCTGGGCATCGAGGAGGAGGCTGCTCCGTCGGTCGAGATCGCTCCTCCCCCGCCCCCCGTCTGCACCGTCCGCACGCGCCGGGGCGCCGAAGTGGTCGAGACGCCGGTGGACTGCCCCACCAACTGAGCCTCCTGTGGCGGCGCCTCCACAGGCGTCCGCGCCTGTGATCGCAGCTCGCAGCCCGATGTGGACAGATCCCGCCGCCGGGCCGCAGGATCGCACCAGCAGGCAGACGGACGACCGGAGGCGGCCGCAACGTCCGCGCCCCAGAGCCAGAGGCAGGGCCAGATGACTCGACCACGTGCCTTCCGGGCGGCCCTTGCGGGGCTCGCCTTCGCCCTTGCGGCCCCGTCTCCTGCGGCGGCGCAGACGCTGACCGTTCTGACCGGAAGCGTCACCGCCCCCCTCAACGTGCCGATGAACCGGGCGGTGGTGGTCGAGTCGGACGTGCCCTTCACGGAGTTGTCCATCGCCAATCCGGGCATTGCCGACATCTCGTCGCTGTCGGACCGGACGATCTATGTGCTCGGCCGCGAGCCGGGGCGCACCACGCTGACGCTGCTGGGTGCGGACGGGCGGCTGATCGCCAATGTGGAGGTGCGCGTCACCCCCGACATCGGCGAGTTCAAGGAACGGCTGGAGCAGATCCTGCCGGGCGAGCGGATCGAGGTGCGCACGGCCAATGACGGGATCGTGCTGTCGGGCCAGGTGTCCTCGATCGCCGCGCTGGACCGGGCGCTGGAACTCGCGCAGCGCTATGCCCCCGACCGGGTGTCGAACCTGATGACCGTGGGCGGGACGCAGCAGGTGATGCTGCGCGTCCGCTTTGCGGAGATGTCGCGCAACGTCTCCAAGTCTCTGTCCTCGTCGCTGGTCACGCGCGGAATCGGCTTTGGCGGCGATCTGGGCGTGGCGGGGGGGACCAACTCGCTCAACACGTCTGGCGCGCTCGGCAACGCCTTCGGCGGCAACATCCCGGCCACCAACCAGAACAACGGCGCGCTGCTTCTGGGCTTCAACGCGGGCGGCCTGGAAGTGGGGCTGCTGCTCGAGGCGCTGGAGGCGCGCGGCGTCGTGCGCACCCTGGCCGAGCCGAACCTCACCGCCCTGTCGGGCCAGCAGGCGACCTTTCTGGCCGGCGGCGAATATCCGATCCCCGTCAACAGCGGCGACGGCGTGGTGACGGTCGAGTACAAGCCGTTCGGCGTGCAGCTGGCCTTCACCCCTCGCGTGGTCGAGGGCGATCTCATCAACCTCGAGATGCAGGCTTCCGTGTCCTCGCTCGATCCGGCGGCCGGCGTGACGCTGGGGGGCTTCAACATCGCCGCCTTCCGCACGCGGCAGACCTCCACCACCGTCGAGATGCGCGACGGAGAGAGCTTCGCCATCGCGGGGCTCCTGCAGGACGATTTCCGCAACCTCAACGGGCAGGTGCCCTGGCTGGGCGACATCCCCATCCTGGGGGCGCTGTTCCGCTCGGCAGCCTACGAGCGGCAGCAGACCGAACTCGTCATCATCATCACCGCCCATCTGGTGACACCCACCCGGGGCGAGGCCCTCGCCCTGCCCACGGACCGCGTTCGCCCCCCGACCGAGCGCGACTTCTTCCTGTTCGGCCGCGTGGCGGCGTCGGGCGCCCCGTCGCGCGGCGCGGCCGCCGAGGTGGCGAGGCAGGATTTCTCGGGCTCCTACGGCTATGTGATGGACTGACGGGCGATGCGCCTTCTCCTTTCCGCCCTCGCCTGCCTGTCGCTCGTCGCCTGCGAGGCGGACCCTACCCGGCCGGATTTCTTCGGCGAGGCCGGGCGGGCCGCCGACGACGACGGGTTCGGCCGTGCGACGATGAACAACGTCCTGATCCAGTCGGGACAGACGACCTATGCGATGAGCCTGTCGCGCCGCTTCCGCGAGGAGGTGCCGACCACCATCACCTTTGCCTTCGATTCGGCCGCGCTCGACGCCGAGGCGCGCCGGGTGCTCGACCGGCAGGCCGCCTGGATCCGGCAGTTCCCCGAGGTCCGCTTTGCCGTGTTCGGCCATACCGACCTCGTGGGATCGGCGGCCTACAACCACCGCCTGGGGCTGCGGCGCGCGCAGGCGGCGGTGGACTATCTGGTCTCGCGCGGGGTGGACCGCGGGCGCCTCGAGGCGCTCGTCTCGCGCGGGCAGACCGAGCCCGTGGTCCTGACCGCGGGACCCGAACGGCGCAACCGGCGCACGGTCACGGAGGTGCGGGGCTTCGTCCAGAGCCATCCCAACGTGCTGAACGGCAAGTACGCCGAGATCGTCTTCCGCGAATACGTGGCCAGCGCCGTTCCGCCCCAGGTTCCGATCGTCACCAGCCAGCCCGTCGCCCAGCCCGGCCAGGGCCAGTAGGGCGCGCCTCACCGGGCGGTGCCCGCCCACCCGCCGCCGGAGGCGGGCGGCCGGTCCCTGTGCGCACGCCACGGGGGATCGTCGCCCATATCCCTACAAAGACAGAAATCCGGCCCCAATCTCGCCCCCATCGGAAGCGAATCCTGGGTCAGAACGGATGACCGCCGATCCCAGTCGGCCCGGCGCCCACCGCGCCCGATGCCCCGGAGAGGACGAAAAGGCATGACAGCCATGAGCGCAGCCCTGCAACCCGAGCCCGCAGCCCTTGTCGCCTGCACCATCAGCCGCGATGTCCAGCTGTTCGACCTGCTCATCGAGGACATGGAAGCCGCTCTCGGCGAACGCTGGGGGGATCTGTCCTTCGAGGAGGCCGTGGCCTTTCTCGACCAGCCCGATGCCGCCTCGCTCGAGTTCATCGCCGTGGCGCTCGATGCGGAGGACGAGGAGGACCTCGCGCGGGTGATCGAGGTGATCCGCGCCGCCAAGACCCGCGGGATCAAGGTCATCCTGATCGCCGAGGACGTGAGCCCGGCCTCGCTCCACCAGCTCTTGCGCGAGGGCGGCGACGAGTTCGTGCCCTATCCGCTGCCCGAGGGGGAGCTGGCCCGCGCCATCGAGCGGGTCAACGCCCCCCCTGTCCCCTCCGTGCCCGAGGCGCACCGTCCGGCCCTGAAGGCCACCGGCGACCGGTCGGGGGTGGTGATCCCGGTCTACGGGCTGGCGGGCGGCACGGGGGCCACGACGCTGGCCGTCAACCTGGCCTGGGAACTCGCGACCATCGAGAAGGGCGAGGCAGCCCCGCGCGTGTGCCTGCTCGATTTCGGGCTGCAATGGGGATCGGTCGCGACCTATCTCGACCTGCCCCGCCGCGAGGCCGTGCTCGAGATGCTCTCGGACACGGAATCGATGGACAGCGACACCTTCATGGGGGCGCTTCTGAGCTTCAACGGCCGGCTGCACGTCCTGACGGCACCGCTCGATCTGGTCCCGCTCGACCTCGTGGGCCCGCGCGACGTGGAACGGGTCGTCGAATGCGCCCGGACCAACTTCGACTATGTCGTGATCGACATGCCGCAGGCGATGGCCGACTGGGGCGAGGCCGTTCTGGCCGCCGCCCATCTGTGCCTTGCCACGATCGAGCTCGACATGCGGTCGGCGCAGAACACGCTGCGCCTGAAGCGGGCGCTGACCTCCGAGGGGCTGCCGCTCGACAAGTTCCGTTTCGTGCTCAACCGCGCACCGGGCCTCATGGACCTGAGCAGCAAGGGGCGGGTCCGCAGGCTGGCCGATTCGCTCGGCATCTCGATCGAGGTGCAGCTTCCCGATGGCGGCCGCCCCGTCGTGCAGGCCTGCGACCAGGGTCTGCCTCTGGCCGAGAGCGCGCCCAAGAACCCGCTGCGCAAGGAGATCGCCAAGCTCGCCAAGTCCATCCACGAGGTCAATCTGGCCGAGACTCCCGCCGCCAAGACGCGCGGCTGATCCCGTCGGGGGATCGAACCATCCCATCGAGGTGAGAGCCCATGTTCGCCAAGTTCCGCAAACCGGAGCCCGCCGCCTCTCCGCGCCCTGCCCCCCAGCCGGCCGCCCCCAAGCCTGCCCTCGCGCGACCTGCCGCCAAGCCGGCCGAGCCCGCGCCCCAGGACAAGGAGCGCAAGCGCAAGGAGCGGCTTGCCGAGATCAAGCTCGAACTGCACAAGGTCCTGCTCGACACGCTCAACCTCGCCGCCCTGGAGAAGGCGAGCGAGGCCGAGCTGCGTCAGGAGATCCAGGCCATCGCCGGCGAGAAGCTGGACGAGATGGGGGTCGTGCTCAACCGCGAGGAGCGCCTTCAGCTCAATCAGGATCTCTACGACGAGGTCCGGGGCCTCGGCCCCCTCGAGGCGCTGCTCAAGGACGACAGCGTGAACGATATCCTGGTGAACGGACCGCACCAGATCTTCGTCGAGCGGGCGGGCAAGCTCCAGCTCACCGACATCACCTTCAAGGACGAGCGGCACCTGCTGCGGATCATCGACAAGATCGTGTCGGCCGTGGGCCGGCGCGTGGACGAGTCGAACCCCTACGTGGACGCGCGCCTGGCGGACGGGTCGCGCTTCAACGCCATGGTGCCGCCCATCGCGGTGGACGGCAGCCTGGTCTCGATCCGCAAGTTCAAGAAGGACAAGCTCTCGGTGGACGACCTGGTGCGCTTCGGCGCCTTTACCGAGGAGATGGCGGCCTATCTGCAGGCGGCGGTGGCCACGCGCCTCAACGTCATCGTGTCGGGCGGCACGGGGTCGGGCAAGACGACGACGCTCAACGCGCTGTCGTCCTTTATCGACAACAACGAGCGCATCCTGACCATCGAGGACACGGCCGAGCTGCAGCTTCAGCAGACCCATGTGGGCCGCATGGAAAGCCGCCCCCCCAACGTCGAGGGCAAGGGCGCCGTGAGCCAGCGCGACTGTCTCAGGAACGCGCTGCGGATGCGCCCGGACCGCATCATCGTGGGCGAGACCCGCGGCGAAGAAGTCATCGACATGCTCCAGGCCATGAACACGGGCCATGACGGCTCGATGACCACGATCCACGCCAACTCGGCGCGCGATGCCGTCTCGCGGCTCGAGAACATGATCGCCATGGCCGGCATCGAGATGCCCATCAAGGCCGTCCGCTCCCAGATCGCCTCGGCGGTCAACCTCATCGTGCAGGCGAGCCGCCTTCAGGACGGATCGCGTCGGATGACCTCGATCACCGAGATCACGGGGATGGAGGGCGAGGTCATCTCGATGCAGGAGATCTTCCGCTACCAGCGCGTCGGGCTGACGCCCGACAACAAGATCATCGGCCATTTCACCGCCACCGGGGTGCGGTCGCATTACAGCGAACGGTTCCGCCTGTGGGGCTACGACCTGCCCGCCTCCATCTTCGAACCCTTCGCCGGCTAGGGAAAGGACCCTCCATGCAGATCTCGGCCGAACCGATCATTTACGGCCTCGTCTTCGTGGCGGTGCTGGTGCTGGTGGAGGGCGCCTATCTGACGGTCTTCGGCAAGTCGATCAGCCTCAATGCCCGCGTCAACCGCCGCCTGGCGCTGCTGGAGAAGGGGCAGGGTCGCGAGAAGGTGCTGGAGCAGCTCCGCAAGGAGATGACCCAGCACATGCGCTCGCAGTCCATCCCGCTCTACGCCATCCTCGCCTCCAAGGCGCAGAAGGCCAACATCGCCTTCTCGCCCACCCAGCTCGTGATGGTCATGGCCGCGCTGTCGGGACTGGCCTTCGTGGCGCTGACCGTGGGCACCAACGCGGCCGCCCCCGTGCGGGCCGCGGTCGCGGTCGCGATGGGGGTGGGCGGCGTCTATGTCTGGATCGACCGCAAGGCCAGGAAGCGCATGAGCCTGATCGAGGAGCAGCTGCCCGATGCGGTCGAGCTCATGGTCCGCAGCCTGCGGGTGGGGCATCCCTTCTCCTCGGCCATCAACATCGTCGCCAAGGAGGTCTCCGACCCGCTGGGCTCGGAGATGGGGGTCATCGCCGACGAGGCTGCCTACGGGCGCGACATGGGCGAGGCGCTGAAGGCGCTGGCCGAGCGGATGGACATGCAGGACCTGCGCTTTCTGGCCGTCGCAGTGGGCATCCAGCAGACCGCCGGCGGCAACCTGGCGGAGATCCTCGACGGGCTGGCCAAGGTGATCCGGGCCCGCTTCCGCCTGTTCCGGCGGGTCAAGGCCATCACGGCCGAGGCCAAGTGGTCCGGCACGTTCCTGTCGGGCTTTCCGGTGGTGGCGCTGATCGGGATCAACGTGGCGGAGCCCAACTACTACGACAAGGTCAAGGACACGGCCGTGTTCATCCCAGCCTGCCTGGTCGTGGCGGCCTTCCTGATCGCCAACATCTTCGTCATGCGCGCCCTCGTGAACATCAAGGTGTGACCCATGGACCTTCTGGCGCCCCTTGCCGGCTGGCTGACCGACTGGCTGGGCCCCTCGGGCCCCCTGCTCGCCATCGGCTTTCTGGGCGTGGCGATGATCCTGCTGGCGCTGCCCATGCTGTTCGCCGGCCCCAAGGACCCGCTCGACCGGCTGCGCGAGCGCCAGCGCGACCAGACGCTCGCGCAGGAGAAGCAGGAACGGCTGCGCCGCCCGCAGGGCAAGGACAAGCTCGAGAAATACTCGACCTTTCTCGAACCCAAGAACGAGAAGGAATATTCCGCCACCCGCCTCAAGCTCCTGCAGGCCGGCTACCGGACCCGCAACGCGGTGCGCATCTACCACTTCGCGCAGTTCGCCCTGGGGCTGGGGCTGCTGGCGCTGGGGCTCATCTACACGCTGTGGCTCGCGGCCGTCTCGGAGGAGCCGCTCGGCACCACGCAGCTTCTGCTCTACACGATCGGCCCGGGGGCTGCGGGCTACATGCTGCCGCGCTACTGGGTCACGCGCCGTCAGGCCGCGCGTCAGGAAGCGATCACGAACGGCTTTCCCGACAGCCTCGACATGATGCTGGTCTGCGTCGAGGCGGGCCAGTCGCTGGACCAGTCGATCGTGCGCGTGGCGCGCGAGCTGCGCTCGGGCTTTCCCGACCTGGCCGACGAATACGAACTCGTCTCCTGGGAGCTGAAGGCGGGCAAGGACAAGATCCTCGTGCTGCGGGACATGGCCGAGCGCTGCGGCGTGCCCGATGTGACGAGCTTTGTCACCGTGCTCATCCAGTCCCAGCAGTTCGGCACCTCGATCGCGGACGCGCTGCGCGTCTATGCGTCCGAGATGCGCGACAAGCGCGTGATGCGCGCCGAGGAGAAGGCCAACACCCTGCCCACCAAGATGACGCTGGCCACGATGATGTTGACGGTGCCGCCGCTGCTCATCATCCTGATCGGGCCCTCGGTGTACGAGATCTACACCGTTCTGGGCGGCGGCGTCGAAGGCGCGCAGGGGGGCGGCGAGTGAGACGGGCGGCGCTGGTCGCAGCGCTTGTGGTCGGGACGGCTCTGGGCGGCTGCGGCGAGGCGCGCCTGAACGACGCTCCCGGCAACGTCTATGCGCCGGGTCTGGGGCGGGGCCCGGGGGCTGACCCGCTCGAGACGGCACACAGGCTCATGGCGGCCGGCCAGTACGAGCTGGCCCTCTCGGCCTATCAGCGCGCCGCCCTGCGCGACGGGCTGACCGTGGACACGCTGGCGGGTCTGGGCAGCGCCAACCTCCATCTGGGCCGGTTGGGTCAGGCGGAGCGGTGGCTGCGTCAGGCGCTGCGCGAGGACGGGGAGTTCGGGCCCGCCTGGAACAATCTGGGCGTGGTGCTGATGGAGCGGGGCAAGCCCGCCGAGGCCGCCGAAGCCTTTCGCCGCGCCTATGCCCTGAGCAGCGGCGAAAGCGACACGATCCGCGACAATCTGCGCCTCGCGCTCGCACGGCGCGACGATCCTGCCTATAGTGGCGTCAACGAGACGCAAAGCGTCCCGCTCATCGGGTTCGGGCGCGAAAGCCGCTTCGGCCCCGGGGAGCCGCTCTGAGGCAGCAAAGGGGCAGGTCCATGCACCATCCCTCCGCCGCGCCGCCGGGCGCGGCTCCTATCGGCGACGACGCGGGGGCGTTGCATCGCGCCCTGCGGCTGGCAGCCTGCGCGGGCGCGCTGGTCGTGCTGGCGGCCTGCGGGGGTGCGCGCTCCGGCGATGCGGAGGTGCAGAGGGCGCTGCGCGACATCAGCGCCGCCGAGGAGGCCGGCCTGACCGACGCGATGCTGACCATCGCACAGCCCGACGAGGCGGTCGCCTATTTCCGCCGCCAGATCGAGGAGCGGCCCGGCGCGATCGAGCCGCTGCGGGGCCTGGCCAAGTCGCTGGTCCGGGCCGGACGGCCGGCCGAGGCGATTCCCGCCTGGGATGCCGTGATCGCCCATCCCCGGTCCCTGCCGGAGGACCGGGTCGAACTGGCGGGCGCGCTCATCCGCATCAACGAGTGGGACCGCGCCCGCGCCACGCTCAACGCCATTCCCCCGACCCACGAGACCTTCGAGCGCTACCGTCTCGAGGCGATGGTGGCGGACGCCGCCGAGGACTGGGCCCGCGCCGACAGCTTCTACGAGATCGCCGCGGGTCTGACGACCACGCCCGCGGGGGTCCTCAACAACTGGGGCTTCTCCAAGCTGACGCGGGGAGATTATCGCGGAGCCGAGCGGCTCTTTGCGGACGCGCTGCGTCACGATCCGTCGCTGTTCACCGCCAAGAACAACCTGGTCATGGCGCGGGGCGCCCAGCGCAACTATGCCCTGCCCGTCATCCCGATGACGCAGGACGAACGGGCGCAGCTGCTGCACACGCTGGCCCTCGCGGCCATCAAGCAGAACGACGTGACGATCGGCCGGGGCCTGCTGCGGGAGGCGGTGGAAACCGCCCCGCGCCACTTCCCCGAAGCCGCCCGCGCCCTCGAGGCCCTCGAGTCGGAGACCTGACATGGCCACCCCCGCCGTCGTCGCCGCCATCCTGCTGCTCGGGGCGCTGCCCGTGATGGTCTGGGCGGGCCTGTCGGACCTGCGCCGCATGAAGATCCCCAACAGGGCCGTCCTCGCGCTGGCAGGGGTCTTCGCGCTGGGGGGGCTCGGCCTCGCCGCCGGCGGCCTGTGGCCCTGGTCGGAATACGGCTGGCGCTGGGCCAATCTCGCCGCGGTGCTGCTGGCGGGGATGGGGCTCAACGCGCTGGGCATGATCGGGGCGGGAGACGCCAAGCTCGCGGCCGCGGCCGCTCCGTTCGTGGCCTTCGCGGACTGGCCGGAGCTTCTGGGCCTCTATGCGGCGGCGGTGCTGGCGGCCTTTGCCCTGCACCGCCTGGCCAAGTACACGGTCGGCCCGCGCCTCGCGCCGCACTGGAAGAGCTGGGATTCGGGCAAGCGCTTCCCCATGGGGGTGGCGATCGGCCTGACTGTGGTGGGCTATCTGGGACTGGCCGCGGCGGCCTGAAGGACTGCCCCGGCGGCACCCGACGGCCTCCCCACTTCCGCCCCATTCCGCTGCCAGCCTGCGAGCAGAGCCATCCTGCCGCAGGACATGCCCGTGACGCTGCACGTCGCCCCGCCTGACACCAGCCCCGCCGTCCAGCCCCCGCCCGCCCCGCGCTCGCTGGGGGCGATGGGCCTCCATCCCGTGATGATGCGCGACATCCTTCTCAAGACGATGTTCCGCACCAATGTCACGCATGTTTCGGAGATCGCCCGCGCCCTGTGCCTGCCCATCGGCGTGACGCAGGAACTGGTGGACCTGGCCCGGTCGCAGCGCCTGCTGGAAGCGACGGGCACGCTCCATGCGAATTCCACGGGCGAGATGGGCTATCAGCTCACCGATGCCGGCAAGGCGCGGGCGGTCGATGCGCTGGCCCAGTCGGAATATTTCGGGGCCATGCCCGTCCCGCTCGACGTCTATCGCGAGCAGGTCCGCCGCCAGTCGATCCGCAACCTCGAGATCACCCGCGACCGCCTGCAGGCCGCGATGGGCCATCTGATCCTGCCCCCCACGCTTCTCGACCAGCTGGGACCGGCGGTGGGAGCGGGCCGCTCGATCCTGATGTACGGTCCGCCCGGCAACGGCAAATCCTCCATCTCCAACGGGATCAAGGCCGCCCTGGGGGACAAGATCTTCATTCCCCGCGCCGTCGCCTATGCGGGACAGGTCATCACCGTCTACGATCCCATCGTGCACGCCGCCGCCGAGGAGGATCTGGACGATCCCAACAGCCTGCGTCGCACCTCGGGGCGTTACGACACGCGCTATGTCCGCTGCGAGCGGCCCACCGTCGTCACCGGGGGGGAACTCACCCTCGACATGCTCGACCTCGTCTACAACCCGGTCGCGCGGACCTATCAGGCGCCGCTGCAGCTCAAGTCCACGGGCGGCATCTTCATCATCGACGACCTGGGGCGCCAGTCCGAGCCGCCGCAGAAGATCGTCAACCGCTGGATCGTGCCGCTGGAGGAGGGACGCGACATCCTCGCCCTGCAATCGGGCGAGAAGTTCGAGGTGCCCTTCGACACGCTGGTGATCTTCTCCACGAACTTCCATCCCAACGAGATCTTCGACAAGGCGGCGCTGCGGCGGATCTTCTTCAAGATCAAGGTGGACGGCCCCTCGCAGGAGGATTTCCTCAAGATCTTCGCGCTGGTGGCGCGCAAGAAGCGGATGCCGCTGGACGGCCCCTCGCTCGTCCATCTGCTCCAGAACAAGTACCCCACCATCGGCAACGTCTATGCCAACTACCAGCCCGTCTTCCTGATCGACCAGATGCTCGCCATCTGCCGGTTCGAGGGCATCGAGCCCCAGATGCGCCCGGACCTGATCGACCGGGCCTGGGCCAACATGTTCGTGCGCGACGAGGCCATCGTGAAATAGGCCGCGCCCCGCCCGTTGCGGCAGGGGCCCGCCCTGCCCCTGCCCTGCGCCACGAATCGCACCCTAGCACCGGACGATTAAGATTCCCTTAACGCCGCGCCCTTTGCTGCGCGCTCCGTCGGAGGGCATGCCGCCCGCAGGCCCGTTCAGCGCAGCCGGGCCATCCGCTGTCGCACATGGCGGAGGAACCGCTCGCGCGTGCCTGCCGGGACCGTTTCCACCCGATGGAGCGCAAGCCAGAGGGTCCGCGTCCGTGCCCCCGTGCAGACGCGCAGGCCCCGCAGCAGCATCCGTCGCCCCGGCGCGCCGAGCGCCACCGACCAGGCCCAGCGCGAGAGCCCGAGCGTCGTCACCACGCCCAGGACCCGCAGATGCCCGAGGCCGGGACGCAGTCCGGACGCCTCCTCGTGGAAGGCCAGGCCCGGACGCCATACCCGGTCAAGCCAGCCCTTCAGCAGCGCCGGCGGGCCGCCCCACCAGGTCGGGAACACCAGGATGACGCCCTCGGCCCAGAGCAGCGCCTCGCCGTGCTGCCGCAGGACCGGATCGGCGGTCGGGCCGTGATAGCCGCGCCATTCCGCCTCGCCCATGACCGGGTCGAACCCCTCGGCCCGCAGGTCGAGGACGCGCACGGCGTGACCGGCCGATTCCGCCCCCTCCTGCGCGGCGCGCAGCAGCGCGGCGGAAAAGGCGTCGGGGGCAGGATGGGCATGGACCAGAAGAAGGCGCAGCGCTCATCTCCCCCGGAGACCGGGGCGGGGCACGGCCGGGAAGGGGGCGGCTGCGGCCGCGCGCGGCCCCGGACCCGCCGCGCCGGCGCGCGCGCTTCGTGCGATGTGCTGTCCCATCCGGTCCTCTCCCCCGGCCGGCCGATCCTGACGGGGGACGGGCGGCCGGACAAGGGGCCTTGCGACCGGTCCGCGGCGCGCTAGGATCGGTGCCACCTCGGGGTGCCCCGTCTGGGGCTGAGATGCGCGGCTGCGCGAACCCGTCGAACCTGAACCGGTTAGCACCGGCGGAGGGAAGGTTCCGGCAGGCATCCCGCCCGTCGCGCCCCCACCCGCCGGGGCGCCAAGGAGAGATGCCATGCGCCATGTCCTTCCCCTGCTCCTTCTGGCCGCCCCTGCCCTCGCGCAGGAGGCCGAGCGGCCCGTCCTGCGGGTCCTGACCTATGACAGCTTTGTCAGCGAATGGGGCCCCGGCCCCGCCATCGAGGCGGCCTTCGAGGCGCGCTGCGGCTGCGACCTGCGCTGGGAGGCGGGCGGCGACGGGGCGGCGCTGCTCGCGCGGCTCGCGCTCGAGGGGGAGGGGGCCGCCGACGTGGTGCTGGGGCTCGACACCAACCTGGTCGAGGCCGCGCGCGCCACGGGCCTGTTCGCGCCCCACGGGATCGAGGCCGAGTTCGACCTGCCCGTGGCCTGGGAGGACGACATGTTCCTGCCCTTCGACTGGGGCTGGTTCGCGCTGGTGGGCCGCGCGGGGGGGCCGACACCGCGCAGCTTCCGCGAGCTGGCCGCGAGCGACGCGACGCTGCTGATCCAGGACCCGCGCTCCTCGACGCCGGGGCTCGGCCTCGTGCTGTGGATCGAGGCGGCCTATGGGGACGAGGCGCCGGCGCTCTGGGCCGATCTGGCCGACAACATCGTGACCGTCACGCCGGGCTGGTCCGAGGCCTACGGGCTGTTCCTGGAGGGGGAGGCCGATCTGGTGCTGTCCTATTCCACCTCGCCCGCCTATCACCTGCTGGCCGAAGGGGACGAGGGCTTCGTGGCGCTGCCGATGGAGGAAGGGCATTACCTGCAGGTCGAGGTGGCGGGGATGCTGGCGGCGACGCCGGTGCCCGACCTGGCCCGCGACTTCCTCTCCTTCATGCTGTCGGAGGATTTCCAGGGCGTGATCCCGACGACCAACTGGATGTATCCGGCCGTGACGCCGGAGGCGGGCCTGCCCGAGGGGTTCGAGTCGATGCGGCCCGCCCGCACGCTGCTGTTTTCGCCCGAGGAGGCGGCGGCGCGGCGCGACGCGGCCGTGGCCGCCTGGCGGGCGGCGCTGTCGCGGTGAGGTCCGCCCCGTCGCCGAACATGCGCCCGGATTGGGGACCGTCCCGCTGGCCGGGGCGGCTGGCGGCGGGGGTCGTGGGAGTCCTGGCGCTGGGCCCGCTCGTGCCGCTGCTGCTCGCAGGGGTGGGGCGGGGGCTCGGGGCGGCCGACGCGGCGGCGTTGCGCTTCACGCTGTGGCAGGCGGCGCTGTCGGCGGGGGCGTCCTGCCTACTGGCGATCCCGCTCGCCCGCGCGCTGGCGCGGCGGCGCTTTCCGGGGCGCGGGCTTCTGCTCACGCTTCTGGGGGCGCCGTTCCTGCTGCCCGCGATCGTGGCGGTCCTGGCGCTGCTCGCGCTGTTCGGGCGGGGCGGTCTGGTCAATGCGGGTCTGGCGGCTCTGGGCCTCGGACCCTTCTCGATCTACGGGCTGCACGGGGTGGTGCTGGCCCATGTGTTCCTGAACCTGCCGCTGGCCGCGCGGCTCCTGCTGGCAGGCTGGGCCGCCATCCCGGCCGAGCGCTTCCGGCTGGCCGCCACGCTCGGCGCACCGGTGGGGCCGCTGCTGGAATGGCCGATGCTGCGACGCACCCTGCCCGGCGCCTTTGCCGCGATCTTCGCGCTCTGCCTGACGAGCTTTGCCGTGGCGCTGATCCTGGGCGGGGGGCCGCGGGCGACGACGGTGGAACTCGCCATCTATCAGGCCATCCGGTTCGAGGCCGATTTCGGCGGCGCGGCGGCGCTGGCGCTGCTGCAATATGCGGTGGGGGGCGCGGCGGCGCTGGCGGCCTGGCGGCTGGGGCGGGGCGTGTCGCTGGGGGGCGGGCTGGGCCGGCCCGTCGAGCGGTGGGATGCGGAGGGCCTCGGGGCGCGGCTTGTGGACGCGCTGGTGATCGGCGGGGCGGTGCTGTTCCTGCTCGCCCCCTTGGGCCTGGCCGCCTGGCGGGGGGTCTGGGCGCTCGGCGCGATGCCCGAGGCGGTCTGGGGCGCGGCGGGGCGGACGCTGCTCGTGGCGCTGGGGGCAACGGGGCTGGCCGTGACGCTGGCCGTGGCGCTGGGCCTGCGGGGGGGCGCGCTGGCGCAGGGCGCGGGCGCGCTGCCGCTCGCGGCCTCGCCGCTCGTGCTCGGGACGGGGCTTCTGCTGCTGGTCCGGCCGCATGTGGCGCTGGCCGACGCCGCCCTGCCGGTGGCGGCGCTGGTGGACGGGCTTCTGGCCACGCCCTTCGCGCTGCGCGCGCTGGCCCCCGCCCTGGCCGAGGCCGAGGCGCGGCACGGACGGCTGGCGGCGAGCCTCGGCCTCGGGGGCTGGCGGCGGCTCCTGCTGGTGACGCTGCCGCTCGCCCGGCCCGCGCTGGGTTTCGCGGCCGGGCTCTCGGCGGCGCTGTCGGCGGGCAGCCTGGGGGCGATCGCGCTGTTCGCGGGCGAGGGGCAGGCGACGCTGCCGCTGCTGATGGCACGGCTGATGGGGTCCTACCGGATGGAGGCGGCGGCGGGGGTGGGCCTCGTCACCGTGGCGCTGGCGCTGGGGCTGTTCGCCCTGTTCGACCTGTGGGGGCGCCGTGCTCGGGCTTGAGGGGCTGGTGCTGCGGCAGGGCAGCTTTCGGCTCGCGGCCGACCTCGTGGTGCCGCGGGGGGCGGCGGTGGCGGTGATGGGCCCCTCGGGCGGGGGCAAGTCCACGCTGCTCGCGGGCATCGCGGGGTTCCTGCGGCCCGAGGCGGGGCACGTGCTGTGGGACGGGCGCGACCTGACCCCCCTGCCGCCCGGCCGGCGGCCGGTAGGGGTGCTGTTTCAGGACAACAACCTGTTTCCGCATCTCGACCTCGTGCGCAACGTGGCGCTGGGTCTGCGGCCCGCGCTGAGGCCCGGCCGGGCGGAGCGCGCCGCGGCCGAGGCGGCGCTGGAGCGGGTCGGGCTGGGGGGCTTGGGCGCGCGGCGGCCGGCCGAACTCTCGGGCGGGCAGCAGGGCCGCGCGGCGCTGGCGCGGCTGCTCCTGCAGGATCGGCCCCTGATCCTGATGGACGAGCCCTTTGCGGCGCTGGGTCCGGCGCAGCGCGCGGAGATGCTGGACCTCACCCGCGCGGTGCTGGGGACGCGGGGGGCGACGCTGCTTCTGGTGACGCACGACCCGGCCGAGGCGCGGAGGGGCTGCGAACTGGCGATCCTCGTGGCCGAGGGCCGGGCCCACGAACCCGCCCCGGTGGGCGGCCTGATCGACGATCCGCCGCCCGCGTTGCGCGCCTATCTCGGGAGGGGCTGAGGCGCCCCGGACCGGGCGCCTCGCGCAAGCCGCATGTCAGGCGCGGTCGCGCAGCGTGGGATCGCCGCCGATCTGGTCCCGCCCGAGCGGCCGGCCGCCGGCCTTGACGGGCGCCCAGACGCGCTTGTTGGTCAGATAGAGGAGCACCGAGAGCACCACGAGCGCGATGATGCCGGTCACCCCGGCCTGCTTGCGCTGGTTGAGCTTCGGTTCGGCCGCCCACATCAGGAAGGCGGCCGTGTCTACCGCCATCGAGGTGAGGTCGTTGGGCGCCCCGTCGTCGAAATCCACCTGCCCGTCCGCGATCGGCGGGGGCATGTTGATCCAGGAGCCCGGATAGAGGTGGTGGCCGTGCTCGTCGGTGCACTCGACCGGATAGTTCCCCGCCGAGAAGGCGATGTTGTAGTAGCCCTCGATGTTGTCGGGGGCGCAATCCGGCGGGTCGCGGTAGCCCGTCAGGACGGAGGCGATGTATTCGGGGCCGCCCATGCCGCGGAAGAGCTGGTTGAGACCCGTGCCGTAGGGGCCGTGGAAGCCGGCCCGCGCCTTGGCCATGAGGCTGAGATCCGGCGCGTTCGCGAGGCCCGATTGCGGAAAGCGGTCCGCCGGCGTCGCCGGACGCTCCGCGCCGAAGCCGTCGTCGAGCGTGGGATCGAACACGGTGAACTGCTCGGCATAGGCGCGCATCTGCTCGACCGGGAGCATCGGCCCGCCGGGTTCGCTGAGGTTGCGGTAGGCCACGAAGCTGAGCCCGTGGCAGGCGATGCACGCCTCGGTGAAGACCTTGAGGCCCCGCTGGAGCTGGATGGGGTCATAGGCGCCGAACGGCCCCTCGAAGGGGAAGGCGTAGTCGGTCACCACCCCCTCGCCGGCGGCCTGGACCGCCGGAGCAGCGAGCACGAGCGAGGTGCCGAGGGCGGCGCCGAGCGCGAGCGTCTTGAGCATCATCTCTGTCCCTTCACTCGGCCGGCTGACCGGAGAGCTGCTTGGTGCCCCCGGTATTGGGGTCGTAATGGGCTGCGAAGTCGGCCTCGATCGAGACGGGCGGAGTCGTCGGCCGCTCGATCAGTCCGAGGATCGGCAGGATCACCAGGAAGTAGGCGAACCAGTAGGTCGCGCCCACCAGCGAGATCGCGGGGATCCACCCTTCGGCCGGCATGGCGCCCGCCCACATCAGCAGGACGAAGTTGGCCACGAACAGCCAGAACCACCACTTGAACATCGGCCGGTACCGGCCCGAGCGCACGAGCGAGGTGTCGAGCCAGGGCGCCAGCGCCAGCACCACGAGCGAGCCGAACATGGCCAGCACGCCGAAGAACTTGGCGTCGATGATGCCGAAGGTGATCCATTCGGTGAACATCACGATCCAGACGTCGTTGGTGAAGGCGCGCAGGATCGCGTAGAAGGGCAGAAGATACCATTCGGGCACGATATGCGCGGGCGTCGCCAGCGGGTTGGCCGGGATGTAGTTGTCCGGGTGGCCGAGATAGTTCGGCATGAAGGCCACGATGCCGAAGAACACCACCAGGATCACCGCCAGCGCGTAGAGGTCCTTGATGACGAAGTAGGGCCAGAAGGGCAGCGTGTCGCGCTTGGCCTCCTCCACGGAGGTGCGCCGCACCTCGACGCCGGTGGGGTTGTTGTTGCCCGTGGTGTGGAAGGCCCAGATGTGCACGATCGTGAGGCCCAGCAGCACGAAGGGCAGCAGGTAGTGCAGCGAGAAGAAGCGGTTGAGCGCCGGCTGGCCCACGGCCGAGGCGCCGAGCAGCCAGGTCTGCACCGCCTCTCCCACGAAGGGGATGGCGCCGAACAGGCCGGTGATCACGGCGGTGCCGTGGAACGACATCTGACCCCAGGGCAGCACATAGCCCATGAAGGCGATGCCCATCATCAGCACGAGCATCAGCACGCCGATGATCCAGGTCACCTCGCGCGGGGTCTTGTAGCTGCCGTAATACAGGTTGCGGAAGATGTGCAGGTACACCGCGAAGAACATCAGCGAGGCGCCGTTCTGGTGGAAGTACCGGATCATGTGCCCGCCGTTGACGTTGCGCATGATGTGCTCGACCGACCAGAAGGCCATGTCCACGTGGGGCACGTAGTGCATGGCCAGGATCACCCCGGTGACGATCTGGCTGATGAGGGCGAAGGTCAGGACCACGCCCCAGATCCACATCCAGTTGAGGTTGCGCGGGGTGCGGATCGTCACGAAGGCGTGGATGAGCGAGATGAGCGGAAGCCGCCGCTCGAGCCACTTCTCGCCGCGGGTCTTGGGGACGTAATCGTCGTGAAGAACGCCGGACATGGGGGCTCCTCAGCCGAGCTGGATCACGGTCGGCTCGACAAAGGCGGCGACCGGGATCGGAAGGTTGCGGGGGGCGGGGCCGCGGCGGATGCGTCCCGACGTGTCGTAATGCGAGCCGTGGCAGGGACAGAACCAGCCGTTGAAATCGCCGGCCTGACCGAGGGGTACGCAGCCCAGATGGGTGCAGATGCCCATCTGCACGAGCCAGGTGCCCTCGGGCAGGTCGGACCCTTCCGGGTTAGGCAGGGCCCGGTTGGCGTCGATGGCCGGCGCCTCGCCCGCGAGGTTGGCGTTGTTGGCCTCCGGGTCGGGCAGGCTGGCCCCGTCATCGGCGCGCGCCGCCTCGATCTCGGCCTCGGTCCGGGCGCGGATGAAGACGGGCTTGCCCTGCCAGAGCACGGTGATCTGCGTGCCGGGCGACACGTCGGACACGTCCACCCGGATGGAGGCCAGCGCCTGCACGTCCGCTGAGGGGTTCATCTGGTTGATGAGGGGCCACACCGCCGCCCCCGCCACCACGACGCCGGCGCTGGCCGTCGCGTAGTAGATGAAGTCGCGGCGGGTGGGCTGCGATGCGTCGGGATGCGACACGGGGACCTCTTTCGGCAGGGGCGGACTCGGCCGCCTTGGAACGCGGACGGGAGCAGTCCCGGAGGGCTGCCCGCTCGGCCGGTTCTTATCACCAAATCCGGCCCCGTCCAGCCGTCCGGGACAGGCCGGGACGACAGGACGCACCCCCGCCGCGGCCGCGCCACAAGCAGCCCGGCCGTGTTGCTCGGCAAAAGGCGGCGCAGGCGCGGGCCGCGCCTTGCGGGACGCCCCCCCTGCCCTTAGCTTGCGCGCATGACCGCGACCCTTTCCCCATTCCGATCGCTGCGCGCGGGTGCTGCGCTCCTTCTGGCCCTGTCGGCCGCTCCCGCCTGGGCGGAGGTCGAGATCGGCCTCTATGGCGGCTGGCAGACGGCGCCGCATTCGGGCGTGACGATCCGCGGCGACGACGCGATTCCCGATGCGGACTTCACGGCCGGCTGGGAGGGACGTTCGTTCGAGATGCCGCCGCATTGGGGCCTCCGGGCGACCTGGTGGCCGGAGGGAGGCAATCTCGGCTGGGGCGTCGAGCTGAACCATGCCAAGGTCTATGCCGACCGCGAGACGCTCGACCGCGCAGGTCTCGAGCATTTCGAGTTCAGCGACGGGCTCAACCTCGTCACCGTGAACGGCTTCTACCGCTGGCCCGAGGCTCTGGGCCCCCTCACCCCCTATGCGGGGGCCGGGATCGGGCTGGCGGTGCCGCATGTGGAGGTGGTGAGCGGCGACAGCCGGACCTGGGGCTATCAGGTCACCGGCCCGGCCGTGACCTGGATGGCGGGGGCCTCCTATGCGTTGACCGACCGGTGGTCGGTGTTCGGCGAATACAAGGGCAGCTACTCGATGAACAGCGCCGACCTCGCCGGGGGCGGCACGCTCGAGACCGACATCGTCACCAACTCGATCAATTTCGGCGTCAGCTTCAGCTTCTGACGCCGGGCGCCCGGCGCCGGGCGGGCGCGGCCTCCTGGCTGCGGGCCCAGGCGGAGAGACGGTCGGCCGCGCGCCGCTCGAGCGAGGCGCGGGCCAGCCGGAACGACTGGACCAGAAGGCGCGCGGGCAGGGTCCGTCCCTCCAGATGCAGATGGACGGTGAGCCGGGTCGTCGTCCGGGAGAGGGCCACGCATTCGGCGCGCAGCACACCCTCCATGCCGCCGCCGCGGATCAGCGCCTCGGCGAGCGACGGGCTCTCCATCCGGCTGATCTCGATCTGCATCTCGCGCCGGCGGCCGCGAAAGGGGACGGTGACATGCCAGGCGGCCCCTGGTCCGGGGCGGGGCTGGCGGTCGAGGCGACGCAGCTCGGCCCCCCGGCGCAGGGCCTGCCGCTCGAAGGTGGCCGTGTCCGTGATGCGTTCGAACAGGTCGGCGGCCGCCAGGCCCACATCCTCCTGCACGGTGATGTCCATGGCCGCCTCCCCTGCCCCCCTCAGCCTTGATCCGAACCGATCCGTCCGGCAAGCCATTCGCGCAGCAGGAACGATGCGATGGAGCCGGGGCGTGGCGCGCGCAGCGCAGCGTCGCGCCCCATGAACACCGACAGCAGACGCTCGCGCCCGACCCAGAGCACCGATTCGATCTCCGCCGGATCGGGCGCGAGCGCCCGGCCTGTCGCCTCGGCCCGACAGCCGAGCATCAGCGAGGCGGGAAAGGGCCAGGGCTGGCTGGCCAGGTAGCGCACCCGGCCGACCGGCACGCCCGCCTCCTCGGCCACCTCGCGGCGCACCGCCGCCTCCACCGTCTCGCCGGGCTCCATGTAACCCGCGAGCAGCGAGTGCATGCCCTCGGGCCAGCCGGGGGACCGCCCGAGCAGCACCGCATTGCCCGACAGGACCAGGGCAATGACGACCGGATCGGTCCGCGGGAAGTGCTGAGCCCCGCAGGCCGGGCAGTCGCGCCGCCAGCCTGCGGCGACGATCCGGCTGGGCGCGCCGCAGGCGGCGCAGAACCCGTGCCGCCCGTGCCAGGTCCAGAGCGCCCGCGCGAGCGCCGCGCATTCCGCGTGGGCCGGGTCGAGCGTGGCCAGGACGGTGCGCAGATCGAGCGGCCTGGCCTCCGGCGGCGGGTCTGTCGCGAGGCCCGTCCACAGGCCCTCGTCGTCCAGAAGGCCCAGAAAGATGTCCTCGGGCCGGGCCCCCTCCTCCAGGATGGGGCGGACGACGCCCCCGACCTCGTGCGCCAGGGCATCGCCCGTCTCTGCCAGGGCCAGGCGGCGGGCACCGGTCCTGCGCGCCAGCCGCGACAGGGCCTCCGGGTCGGTGCGCAGATGCGCGGCGCGGTCGAGCGCGCAGACGGCGGGTGCGAGGGCGAGCGTGTCCTTCACGACGCGCTCACCGCCGGCACGGCAGGCCCGAGGAGGCCGGCAGGCTTGCCGGGCGCGTCCCGATCAAGGGTTGCTGGATCGGGAGGCAACGGAGGGGGACGGACCCGATGGCGACACGGAAGACGGTGCGGACCGATCCGGCAACGGCAACGGGCGGCACGATCCGGCTTCGCATCCTGGCCACGAGCGATCTCCACGGTCATCTTCTGCCCTTCGACTATTATGCCGACCGCCCGGCGGCAGCCATGGGGATCGCGTGCGTGGCGACGGTGGTCCGCCGGTTGCGGAGCGCCGCGCGCGGGGCAGCCTGCCTGCTGCTCGACAATGGCGACACGTTCACGGGCACGCCGCTCGCGGACTGGTGGATGGGCGGCTGCGGCGAGCGACGGCCGCGCGGGCCCGATCCGGTCGCGGCGGCGCTGGCCTCGCTCCGCCCGGATGCCGCGACGCTCGGCAATCACGATCTCGACTTCGGCCTCGACCCGCTGCTGCGCCGGATCGGGGCCCTGCCCTATCCGATCGTCTGCGCCAATCTGCGCCTGCCGCACGAGCCTGCCCGCTGGGGGCCGTGGGCCGTGCTCGAGCGGCAGGCTTGCGACAGGGGCGGTGTCATGCACCCTCTGCGGATCGGGATCACGGGCTTTGCACCGCCGCAGACCGTGCCCTGGAACGGGGTCGTCCTCGGCGGGCGCCTCGTCGCCGAGGGCATCGTCACGGCGGCGCGGCGCGAGATCCCCGACCTCGTCGCGGCCGGTGCCGATGTGGTGATCGCGCTGTGTCATGCGGGACCCCACGACCGGGAGGCGCCGGAGGGGGAGCGGACGGCGGAGCTGCTCGCCCGGGTCGGGGGGATCGATGCGCTGATCCTCGGCCACACCCACGAGGTCTTTCCCGCAGGCCGGCAGCCGGGGCGGATCGGGGCGGTCGCGGCCGTCCAGCCGGGCTGTCACGGCAGCCATGTCGGCGTGATCGACCTGCTTCTGGCGCGGCGGGACGGATCGTGGCGGACGGTCGCCTCGCGGGCCCGCGCGGTGCCGACGGCGGGAGCGATCCCGGACCCCGATCTGGCCGGGATGGCAGCCCCCGCCCACCGGCGTGTCCGGGCCCTGCTGCGCCGTCCGCTGGCACCGCTCGAATCGCCGCTGTCGAACGCCTTCGCGCTCGTGGCGCCGGACCGCACGCTGGCGCTGGTCGCCGCAGCTCAGACGGCGGCCGCGCGGCAGCTGCTCGGCGACCGGCCCGAGGCCCGCCTGCCCCTCGTCGCGGCGGCGGCTCCGTTCCGCCTCGCGGGCGGAGGCGGCAGCCTCGCGCTGTCGCCGGGTCCGCTGCGCCTGCGCGACGCGCTCGCGCTGCATCCCCATCCCGACCGGCTGGTGGTGCTGGAAATCACGGGGGCCGATCTGCGCGGCTGGCTGGAGCGCAGCGCCGCCGTCTTCGCGACCCTGCGCCGCGGCAAGACGGACCAGCCTCTGCTGGCCGGGGACGTGCCGGGATACGGATTCGACGTGCTGTCCGGGCTCGAATGGGTGGTGGACCCGTCCCGGCCGCCGGGGCGGCGCATTGCGGCGCTGCAGCATGCGGGCCGGCCCGTGGCCGCGGCCGACCGGTTCGTGCTGGCGGCCAGCAGCTTCCGGCTGGGCGGCGGTGGGGGGTTCGGGGCAGGCTGGACGGGACGGCCGCTGGCCGTGTCGGCGAGGACGATCCGGGAGATCGTCGTGGGCTGGCTGGCCGGGGGCGGCTCGGTGCCCGGAAGCGGCATCGCGTGGCGCTTTGCCTCCCTTCCGGGGACGGCGGCCTGGATCGATCTGCGCCCCGATGCCGATCCGGCCGCCGCGCCTGGATGCCGGATCGAGGCGCTGGACCTTCAGCCCTCGGGCCTGCGGCGCTTCCGTCTCTGGTTGGGCGACCCCTCGACAGGGGACATGGGGCAGGCTACGTCCCGGGCGGTTCCCGAGGAGACCCGATGCCCAGCCCCTTTGCCGCCGTCGTGTTCGATCTCGACGGAACCCTGATCGACACGGAATCCCTGTGCAATGAGGCCGGCGTCGAAGCCTGCGCCGCCCTGGGCCTGCCGGTGGACCTGCCCTTCTTCGAGAGTCTGGCGGGGATCGACGACCGCACCCGCGTCCGCCTGATCGAGGAACATGCCGGTGCCACGGTGGAGCTGGCGGCCTTTTTCGCCGAATGGGACCGCCGCTGTTCGGAGCGCTTCGCGCGCGGCATCCCGCTCAAGCCGGGCGCGCTGGACCTGCTCGGGATGCTCGAGCAGCGCGGCGTGCCGGTGGCGCTCGCCACCTCGTCGCGCCGCGGACCGGCAGAGGAGAAGGTGGAGGCGGCGGGGCTGCGTCGCCACTTCCGCACCATGGTGACGTTCGACGATGTGGCCGCGCCCAAGCCGGCGCCGGACCCCTATCTTCTGGCGGTCGAGCGGCTGGGGGTGGAGCCCTCCCGCGCGCTCGCCTTCGAGGACAGCGAGACGGGGGCACGGTCGGCCCATGCGGCCGGTCTGACGGTGGTGCAGGTACCCGACATCCAGCCCACCCGCGGCGCCCATGCCCATCACGTGGCCGCCTCGCTTCTGGACGGCGCGCGGGCAGCCGGGCTGATCGCCGCCTGAGGCGATCAGACGGCGATCCGGCGGACCGATCCCACCGCCACCTCCCGGCCCGAATGGGACGATTCGATGGCCGCAAAGGCAATGGCGAGGCTGTCGAGATTGGCCCGTGCGGCGTGACCGGGTTCGCGGCCCTCCTCGATCGCGCAGAGCAGCTCGCCCATGGCGCCGCGGAACCCGTCGTTGAACCAGCTCCCCTCGAGGGACGGCCGCGACCATCCGTCCGCGCGCGTCAGCGTCACGGTCTGCGTGCCGAGATCCGGCCCCTCGCTGAAAAGGCTGCCCTGGGTGCCGCCGACATAGGTGGTGTCGCGCGGCCCGTGCGCGAGGGCGCCGTCGAAGACGAGCGACGCCTGCCCGTCCTCGAGCCGCACCAGCGCCTGCGCCAGAAGCGGCACACGCGCCGCCTGTCCGCGGGCACGCGCGGCGGTGGCAAAGACGCTCCGCGCCCGCCCCGGCGCCACGGAGGCGAGAAAGTCGAACCAGTGGATGCCGAAATCGTAGAGGACCAGATCCTCCAGCCGCTCGAACGGCGTGCCGGCGATCCAGCCGTGGTTCCAGTGGATCGAGACATGGCAGGAGACCACGTCCCCCAGCAGGCCCTGCCGGACCGCCGCGCGCATCCAGGCCATGTGGGGCGACCAGCGGCCGTTCTGGTTCACGGCCAGACGCACGCCGCGCGCGTCCGCAAGGTCGCAGAGCCGCTCGCCCTCGTCGAGGTCGAGCACGAAGGGCTTCTGCGAGAGCACGTGCTTGCCCGCCTCAAGCGCGGCCCGCAGGATCGGCAGGCGGTCGGCTGGATGCGGCGTCACGTCCACCACCTCGATGGACGGATCGGCCAAGACCTCGCGCCAGTCATCGGTGACGCGCGCCTCGGGATAGAACTCGCGGGCGCGAGCCTCGGCCCGCGCTCGCGTGCGGTTGCAGATCACCGCGACGTCCCAGCCGGCCGCCCGGTAGGCATCCAGATGGGCGGCGGCGATGCCACCTGCCCCGATCAGCCCGATGCGCGGAGCCTTGCCCCGCGGACTGGGCGGGCGATAGGGGAGGTCGGGCGCGGGGATCTCCGGCAGGTTGACCGATTTCAGGGCATAGCTGTCCTGATCGGGCATGCCTTCCGTCCTTGTCTCGGCGGCACGGCTCTCGTCGGTCATGGCACAAGCTCCAGCGTGCGCTTCTCGGCGGCCGAGCGCGCGGCGGTGTCCACGATGCGCTGCGCCACGAGACAGAGCGCGGGGTCGAGCGGCCCCTCGACGGGTCGGCCCTCGCGCAGGCAGGCGGCGAGGTACTCGATGGGGTTGCGCATCCCCTCGGACAGGACGTCGTTGGGGACCGGCGTTGCCTCGGGCCGGGCGCGGGTCTGGACGGTGACGTGATCCTCGTAGTCGTAACTGGCGATCGTGCCATCCGTGCCGACGAGGACGAAACCGCATTTGGGCTGGGTCTGGTGAACCCAGGGATCGGTGAAGGTGCCCCAGCGCGTCTCCATCTTGCTGAGGCCCCGGGCATAGCGGCAGATCGTGATGGAGTGCTCGTCCACCTCGAGCCCCGGCGCGCCCCAGGTCGCAGCCGTCACCTCGAGAGGCGCTTCGCCGCCCATGAACCAGGTGCCGAGCGTGGCGCCGTAGCCCAGATAGTCGAGCAGCGATCCCCCGCCCGCCTCGCGCCGGTACCACCAGGCATGGGGCTTCTGGCGCTCCACTTCCTCGGGGGTGACCTCCACCTTGTCGGCGAGGTGGAAGAGGGGACCGCGGTTGCCGCCGTAATGGTGCACCTCGGTGATCGTGCCGATCGTTCCCTCGTCGAGCAGCCGCTTGGCGGTGCGGTGCGGCGGATACCAGGCGAGCGGCCAGTTGATCGCCAGAAGCCGCCCCGTTCCCTCCATCGCGCGGATCATGCGCCGCGCGTCGTCGGCCGAGGCGGCAAAGGGCTTCTCCACGAGGATGTGGACGCCGCGAGGGGCGAGGCGTTCGACGTAGTCGGCATGCGCGGCCGTGGCGGCGCACAGCAGCACGAGGTCGGGGCGCGCTTCCGCGAGGCAGCGGTCGAGATCGGTGAAGATCTGTTCCTCCGGGATGGCGAAGGTCCGGGCGGCCGCGTCCATGCGGCTCCGGTCCGGGTCGAAGATCCCGACGATCTCAGCCCCGGGATGGTCGTGGACCATCCGGAGCAGGTCGCCCATGTGCATGTGGTCGAAGCTGATTCCGGCGACGCGAAGCGGCATGGCGGGGGTCCTTGGCTGGGCGGCTCAGCCGCGGTCGGTGAGGCGCAGATAGGCGGCGGTGACGACGAGGATGATGAGACCGAACAGGATGCGCCGGCCGCCCTCGGGCATCTGGAGCATCGTGAGCAGCGTGCCGAGCACGGTGAGGATCAGCGCACCCACGATCGTGCCGGCATAGCCGCCGCGCCCTCCGAAGATGGAGGTTCCGCCGATCACCGCCGCGGCGACGGAGGGCAGGAGCAGCGGCTCGGCCAGCGAGAGCGACGGGGCACGGATCACGCCCAGATAGAGAAGCCCCGCCAGCCCCGCGATCAGCCCCGAGAGCGCATAGAGCGCGAGATGGACACCCCAGACCCGCACCCCGGCAAGCCGTGCGGCCCGTTCGTTGGCCCCCACCGCATAGAGCAGGCGGCCGAAGCCCGTGCGTCGCTCGGCCCACAGGAGAAGGGCGGCGAAGGGCACGAACAGGACCAGCGCATGCGGCACGCCCCAGCTGCGCCCCGTCCCGAGCCAGCCCAGGAGCGGCGGCACGGCCGAGCCCGTGGCGATCACCCCCCGCTGGTAGACCTGGAGCGCGCCGACCGCGATCAGCCCGGTGGCGAGCGTCATGATGAGCGGATGGACGCGGCAGAGCCCCACCCCCACCCCGTTGGCCAGCCCCACGAGCAGGGCGGGTCCCAGTGCCACGAGCATGGCGGCCTCGGGCCCGATCAGGGGCGCCTGCGTGGCCGCCACAAAGGCCGCGACGGTGGCCACCGAGCCGGCCGAGAGGTCGATGCCGCCGGTCAGCATGGTCAGGGTCTGGCAGGCGGCGAGCATGGCGAGCGGGATGGCGAAGCGGATCGTGTTGCCGATCCAGCGCTCGTTGACGATGCCGGGCCGCAGGATCTCCAGCACCCCGACCAGGAGCAGGAGGAGCGCCAGAAGGGCGATCACGGGATTGTCGCGCAACAGGCGAGCGGCGCGGGCGAGCGGCGAAGGGGAGGCAGCGGCAGCCGTCATGATCGTCTCTCCCGCATCGCGAGGAGCCCTCCGGCCATCACGACGGCGGCCATGATCGTGCCCTCGATGATGGTGGTGACGTTGGGATCGACCGCGAGCAGCGTCAGGTCGAGCCGCACGACCCGCAGGATGAACACCGCCAGGAGCGGCCCCAGAAGGCCGCCCCGCCCGCCGCCCAGCGCCACCCCCCCCAGCACCACGGCGGCGACCGAGGCGAGCAGATAGGGGCCGGGGATGGGCTCGCCGATCCCGGTGGCGAGCGTGACGGACAGCCCGCCCAGCGCCGCGAGGACCCCGGCCAGGGTATAGGCGGCGACCTTTGTGGCGCCGATGGAGACGCCGGACCGGAAGGCCGCCGTCTCGTCGCTGCCCACGGCATAGATCCCGAGACCCAGCCGCGACCGCCGCAGGGGCAGCCAGATGGCGGCCAGGATCACGGCCAGGACCAGCAGCGCCTGTGGCACGAGGGCGGTCGCCGCGGGCGGGAGGCCGGGGATCACGAGCGGGCCCACGACGAGTTCGCGCAGCCACGGGGTCGCGGCGCCGCCCGGCGCGCGCAGGATGAGCAGCGCCACGCCTTCCCAGACAAAGAGCATGGCCAGCGTCACGACGATGTCGGGCAGGCGGGTGCCGACGATGAGCAACCCGTTGGTCGCGCCCATCGCCGCCCCGACCAGGAGCACCGCCCCGACGGCCAGGAGGGCTCCGGCCCCGTCTCCGGCATTCTGCATCAGGACCGCGCCGGTCACGCCGGCCACCGCCATCATGGAGGCCACCGACAGGTCGATGCCCCCGGCGATCACGACCACGGTCATGGCGGCGGTGGCAAAGGCGAAGGGCAGCGCGGCCCGCACCAGCGCCTCGAGCCCCGTGGCGCCGAAGGCCGGCTGGATGATCTTGGTAAGCGCGAGCAGGAGCGCCAGCAGCACGGCCAGGCCCAGCGTCCAGCCGTGGCGGGCCGCAACGATCGCGACGGAGGGCCGCGCGGCGACCGGGCGGGCGGTCACGGGGCCGCCTCCCGGGCGCGATCGGCCCCGCCTTCGCCCTCGGTCAGGCCATAGGCCGCGCGCATCAGGCGCGGCTCGTCGGCCTCGGCCGCCGGAAGGGCATCCACGACGCGCCCGCCGAACAGCACGATCACCCGGTCGCAGGTCTGCGGGACCTCGGGCAGTTCCGACGTGTAGAACAGCACCGCGACCCCCTCGGACGCGAGATCCCGGACCAGCGCATAGATCTGGCGCTTGGTGCGCACGTCGATGCCGCGCGTGGGGTCCAGAAGAAGGAAGATGCGGGGCGGCGCCCCGGTCAGCCAGCGGCCGATCGTCACCTTCTGCTGGTTGCCCCCCGAGAGGCGGCGCGCCTCGCCCTGGGCGCGCGTGTCGATCTGGAGCCGCGCGATGGTGCGCGAGACGGCCTCGGCCTCGCGCCGCATGGCGATGGGCCCCCAGGCGCGGGGCCGGGCGAGAGCCGGAAGGGCGAGGTTCTCGCGCACGGAGCGCACGGAGAGCAGCGCATCCGCCCGGTCGCCGGGCACGAGCGCGAGTCCCGCGGCGATGGCATCGGCGGGGTGGCGGAAGGCGCGCGGGCGGCCGTCCACCTCGATCCGACCGGCTTCGGGACGGCGCAGGCCGCCCAGGATCTCGAACAGCTCGTCCTGCCCCTGCCCCTCGAGCGCGACGACGCCCAGGACCTCGCCCGGCCGGAGGTCGAAGGACAGGCCGGCGAGCTTGGGCGCCGCGGCCAGATTCCGCACGCGCAGCCGCGGCGGGCCCGAGGCGGCCGGAGACGCCCGGGTCGCCAGGGCCGCCGGCGCGGAGAGGCGGCCGCCCAGCATGAGTTCCACCGCCTGCTCCTCCACCCCCGGCGCGATGGGCAGATCGCCGACCGTGGTGCCGTCGCGCAGGATGGTGGCACGGTCGCAGAGCCGGGCGATCTCGGCGAAGCGGTGCGAGATGTAGATGACCGCGCGGCCCGCATCGGCTTGCGCCCGCACCACCGACAGGACCCGATCGACAAGGTCGGTCGGCAGGGCGGCCGTCATCTCGTCGAGCACGAGCAGGTCCGGCTCGGCTGCCAGCGCCCGGGCGAGGTCGAGGACGCGGAGCGTTGCGAGCGGCAGGGCTCCGGCCCTGGCGTCGAGCCGCACCGCGCCGAGGCCCAGCTCGGCCGCCCAGTGCAGGAACGGGCCGGAGGGCGTCCGGGTCAGGCGCAGGTTGTCGCCCACGTCGAGGTCGGGGATGAGCGCGGGTTCCTGATACACGGGCACGAGGCCCGCCCGGCGTGCGGCGGCGGGCGAGGTGAGGCGCACCTCGCGGCCCGCAAGGCGGATGCGCCCCGTATCGGGTTTCAGGGCTCCGGTCAGGATCTTGACGAAGGTGGACTTGCCCGCGCCGTTCGCCCCCATGAGCGCCACGACCTCGCCGCGCGCCACGCGCAGCGAGGCGTCGCGCAGGGCCACGACCGCCCCGAACCGGCGCGACACGCCCGCCGCGTCGAGGATCGGCGGCCCGGCCGGCGCCGGAGCGGCCTCCGGGCCGTCCTGCCGCGTCGCCGCGGCCTCTCTCATCGCTCCCACGGGTTGTCCTGTCCCCTTCGCTTGCAGGGCCGGCCCCGCCGGGGGCGGACCGGCCCGATCGGCCGGGTCGGCGTCACTCGCCGGGGCCGCGGCAGGCGATGATCTCCTCCATGGAATAGGTGGTCCAGCCGGGGATGGAGACGCTCACCGGCCATTCCGGGTCCAGATCGGGATTGCGCGCCTCCTCGATGCGGGCCCGCCCTTCCTCCGTGGCGTTCGTCCAGAGCTCCGGCGTCACCGTGACCACACGCTCCTCGGGCGATTCGCCGTTCAGGATCTGGAGCGCGAGGGTCACCCCGGCCCCCCCGATGGAGCCCGGATTGGTCACGGCCGCCCCGACCAGCCCGTCCACGGTCAGCAGCTGCTCGACGAAGCCGGCATTGTCGGCACCGACGATCGGCACGAGCGGCTCGCCCGATTCGAGAAAGGCGTCCACGATCACGTTGTCGATGCCCGAGGTCCATACCCCGTCCACCGGCAGGCCTGAGGCGAGATAGTCGAGCATCTGCTGCTTGCCCTGGTCCTGCTGCCAGCCGGTGAACACCTCCTGCGCGATGCGGATGTTCGGAAACTCCTCGAGCGCGCGGCGGAAGCCGCGGTCGCGGTCCTCGTCGGCCGAGGCCCCGGCGGCCCCACGCATGTACACCACGTCGCCCTCGCCCCCGAGCTGCTCGAAGAGCCAGCGGGCGCCGAGATAGGCGTACTGCTCCTGGTCGTTGGAGATCACGAAGGCCGATTCCTCCGACACGGCCTGGTCCACCGCGACCACGACGATGCCGGCGGCCGTCGCCTCGCGGATCGCGTCGTTGAGCGCGTCGGGGCTGGCAGGGTTGACTACGATCGCATCCACGCCGGCCTGGATCAGGTTGCGGATGTCCTCGAGCTGGCCGGCCGCATCGGTGTTGCGGTGTGCGACGTTGAGGCTCGCCACCTGCCCCGAGTCGAGGGCCTGGGCCCGGATGGCGCAGATCATCTGCTCGCGCCAGCCGTTGCCCTGGACGGTGTTGGACACGCCGATGGTGAACATGTCCTGCGCCGCCGCGGGCGCCCCGAGCGCCGCCGCCAGCGCCAGCGCCGCAGCCGCCGAAATCCGTCGCGTCATGTCGTCTCCCTCCCGTTCTGCGCCCGCGGGCGCGCTTCACTTGACGTAAGGCCGCAGGACGTCCCGTGCCAACAGAAAACCGCGCCGGACCGCCTCCTCCGAGCCCTCGAAGCGTCGGTCCTCGTGCTCGATGACGACGGGGCCGTCGTAGCCCGCCCGGTAGAGGCCGGAGAAGAACGCGCCCCAGTCCACGTCGCCCAGACCCGGCATCCGCGGCACCTGCCAGCCGCGTCCGGCGCTCATCACGCCGTTCTCGTAGAGGCCGTCGCGGTCGATCATCACGTCCTTGGCGTGGACATGGACCATCCGGGACCCGAACTCCCGGATGAAGCGGCCGATGTCGATCATCTGCCAGACGAGGTGGGAGGGATCGAAGTTCATCCCGACCCCGTCCCATTCGAGGATCCGCCGCCAGATGCGGGGGGAATAGGCGATGTTGTGGCCGCCGGGCCATTCGTCGCGCGAGAAGATCATCGGGCAGTTCTCGAAGGCGAGCGTGACCCCGTGATCGCGCGCATGGGCGATCGCCTCGGGCCAGATCGCCTCCGCACGGCTCCAGTTCTCGTCGAGGTCGAGATGGCGGTCGCCTCCCAGGAAGGTGTTGACCACCCCCACCCCGAGAAGCGCGGCCGCCTCCACGACCCGCCGCAGGTGGGCGAAGGCGGCCTCGCGCACCGCAGCGTCGGGATGGAGCGGGTTGGGATAGTAGCCGAGCCCCGAGATCGACAGCCCGCGCCCGCGCAGGGCGTCCGCGATCTCGGCCGCTTCCTCGCGCCCCATCGTGCCGATGGGCAGATGCGCCGTGCCGGCATAGCGCCGCGCCTCGGCCCCCTCGCGCGGCCAGCAGGCGATCTCGAGCGTCTCGAACCCGACCGCGGCAGCCCAGTCTGCGACCTCGGACAGCGTGCGGTCGGGGAAGGGGGCGGTGAGCAGGCCGAGCTTCATGGCGTTCTCCTCTCGGTCCGGGGCTGGGCGGGGGGTCTGCCGGGTTCGCCTGCGGCCAGATCGATCCAGCGGCCCGTGCGCGCGCTGTCGGCCGCGGCGTCCAGAAGGCGCATCATGCGGTGGCCGTCGGCGAAGTCGGCCCAAGCTGCTGCCGGGCTGCGGCGGCCCGCGGCGATGTCGGCATAGATCGCGGCGAACAGGGCACGGAAGCTGTCGGCAAAGCCTTCGGCATGACCGCCAGGCAGGCTTGTGGCCGCACGGCCCTCGGCATTGAGCAGCGACGGGTCGCGCAGCAGCAGGCTGCTCGGCCCCTCGCGCCGGCCGATCCAGAGCCGGTCGGGGTCCTCTCCCTCCCAGGCGAGGGTGGCCTCTGCGCCCGCGATCTCCCAGCGGATGGCGTTCTTGCGGCCGGGGCTGACCTGGCTGACCGAGAGCGATCCCCGCGCGCCGCCGGGAAAGCGCAGAAGGACGAGGCCCACATCCTCCGTCCGGACGCGGACGCGCTCGCCGCCGCCGCGGTCGCGGGCAAAGGTCTCCACCGGCCCGGCGGGACGCAGGCGCTCGGGCAGCAGGGTGGCGAGATCCGCAAAGATCGCCTCGGGCCAGAGGCCCGAGAGGTGACAGACGAGGTCGATCCAGTGCGTCCCGATGTCGCCGAGCGCCCGGAGCCCTCCGCCCTCGGACGGATCGAGCCGCCAGTTCCAGTCCTCCTCGCGCGAGAGCCAGTCCTGGTGATAGGCGCCGGTCATCAGGCGGACCGGTCCGATCTCGCCCCCCGCCACCAGGCCGCGCGCATGCCGGTTGAGCGGATAGAAGCGGATGTTGTGGCACAGGGCGGCGATCCGTCCGCTGCGACCGGCGAGGTCCACCAGCTCGGCCGACTGGGCCGAGTCCATTGCCAGAGGCTTTTCGCAGACGACGTGGCGGCCGGCGCGCAGGATAGCGGACACCTGCGGATGGTGCAGGCGATTGGGCGAGGTGACATGGACCACCTCCACTGCCGGATCGGCCAGAAGGTCCTCGAGCGTCGCATAGGCGCGCGGCAGGCCCCAGGCGGCGGCCCGCTCCGCCCCGCGGGCGGGGCTGCTGCCCAGAAGCCCCCGCACCGGGATGCCCAGGCGGCGGAGGGCGTCGAGATGCACCGCCCCGATGAAGCCGGTCCCGATCAGTGCGGCGCCCGTCATCGCCCCCTCAGCTCACCGAATAGCCGCCGTCCACGGGCAGGCAGACCCCCGTGACAAAGGCCGCTGCGGAGGAGGCAAGAAACAGGACCGCGCCCGCGATGTCCTCGGGCTCGCCCCAGCGGCCCAGCGGCGTGCGCGCCGCGACGGCCGCGACGTGGGCCGGATCGGTGCGCGACCGCGCCGACTGCTCCGTGACCACAAAGCCCGGCGCGACCGCGTTCACGCGGATGCCGTCGGGCGCCCAGGCGATGGCGAGCGACCGGGTCAGCTGGGCCACGCCGGCCTTGCTCGCCCCGTAGGCCGGGTTCCGCGGGCTGCCGAAGATCGCGTACATGGAGGCGAGGTTGACCACGCAGCCGCCCGAGGCCCGCAGATGCGGATGGAAGGCGAGAGCGGTGCGGAACGTCCCGAACAGGTTCACATCCACCACGCGGGCGAAGAAGGCGGGGTCCATCTCCTCGCCGCGCGCGGTGATGGCGGCGCAGTTCACGAGCACGTCGAGTTCCGGCAGCGCCGCGGCCAGGTCCCCGATCGCGGCGCCATCCGTCACGTCGAGCCGCCGATAGGCAAAGCGGCCGCGATCGGGTTCCGCCGGCTCCTCCTCCAGGCCGGTGATCGTGACGGCGGCGCCGGCCGCGGCAAAGGCGCGGGCGATGGCCGCCCCGATCCCGGCGCGGCTGGCGCCGATCACGAGCACCCGGGCGCCCTCGAAGTTCCAGTGCGGCGCGGCCATGATCCGTCTCCCCCCGGCCCATCATGGCGCGCGCCGCCCGTGGTGCAAGGACTTTTTCATTCCTCATGGGAGCGAACATTCCGTTTCGCCTCCGGCGTCGTCTCGGCACGCCCCAGCCGGCGTGCCACGCTGGCGATCAGCGTCTGGCAGAGCACCAGCGCGGGCACCTGGGAGCGGAAATGACCGAGACGGGCCTCCTTGACGTAGAGCACGTGCCGCGCGGGCGGGACCACGGGGCTCAGGGGGTTGTCGGTGACGGCGAGGACCGCATGTCCGGCAGCGGCCGCGTGGCGCGCGATCTCGACCGTCTCGGGTGTATAGTCGTCGAAGGTCAGGGCGAGAAGGACGTCCCCCGGCGCCATGGCCGCAACCTGCTCGGCCCGCATGGCGCCGAGATTGTCGACGAGATGGGCGCGCTTGCCCGACCGTGCGAGGCCGTAGACGGCATAGGCCCCGATCCCGAAGGCCCCGCGGGCCGCCGCCACATGGACCGCTCCCGCCTGCACCAGCGCCTCCACCGCCGCCCCGAGCGCCGCACGGTCGAGCCCCTCCTCGATCCGCAGGAGCGAGCCCACGGCCGCAGCGACGAGCCCCTCGAACAGACGGCCGGGATCGTCCAGGTCGGCCTCGTCCACGGGGGCCGCGCGCAGCGCGGCGAGGCGGTCGGCAAAGGGCAGGCGCGGGCCGAGAAGGCGCTCGCGGAACAGCGCCTGCAGGTCGGAGAACCCGCCGAGTCCCATCTCCTGCGCAAAGCGCGTGATCGTCGCGGGCGTCACCCCGGCGCGGGCGGCGAGCCGGACGATGGAGCTGACCGCGACATCCTCGGGGTGGTTGAGGAGAAAGTGCGCCACCTCGGCATGGCGCCGGCTGAGGCGGTCGCCGCGCGCGACGATTGCCGCCACGAGGCCGTCATAGTCGCGGATGGGCTCCTCGGCCGGACGGTCGGGAGCGCTCATGGGGGCGGAGCTCCGGCGATCCACTGCTCGAGGTCGATGATCGCGCCGGTGAGCGGCACCGAGGCGTCCGAGAGCAGGAAGACGACCAGCCGCGCCACCTCCTCGGGGGCGATGAGGCGGCCCAGCGGCAGGCGGGCGGCCGCGCGCTCGGCCCAGTCCTCCCCCTGCCCCAGCGTCTCCGCCTGCATCCGGTGTTCGGCCTCGGTGGCGACCCAGCCCAGATTGATGCCGTTGGCGCGGATGCGGTCGCGCAGATGGGCATGGGCGACGTTGCGCGTGAGGGCGAGCAGGGCGGCCTTGCTCGCAGCATAGGGGCCGAGGTCGGGCGCCCCGCCATGGGCGTGCATGGACAGGATGTTGACGATGGCGCCCGGCGCGCCGCGCGCGCGAAGATGGGCCAGAAGCGCCGACATCAGCAGAAAGGGCGCCCGGGCGTTGACGGCCAGAAGCGCGTCCCAGGTCCCGGCCGAGCCCTCGATCACCGAGCCCCGCGTGGTCAGGCCGGCCGCATTCACCAGCCCGTCGAGACGGCCCAGCCGGTCGAGGGCACGAGCGGCGGCATCGCGCGCCTGCCCGCTCTGCGCCAGGTCCGCCTCGATCGCCTCGGTCCGGCAGAAGGCCGCCAGCTCGTCGGCCATGCGGCGACAGCCGGGCCCGTCGCGATCCACCAGGGCGAGCGCGCCCGCCCCCGACCGGGCAGCCTGCCGCGCCACGGCGGCGCCGATCCCGCTGGCCGCACCGGTCACGAGGACGGCCGCGCCGCCGAGCTCTGCCTTCATCGCGACGCTCCCTGTCCGGTCCGCCCCCCGTCCCGGTCTAGGGCGCGGGCGCCGTTGCGTAAAGCCGCCGGGGACGGGCTCGCCAGACGGGGCGGGATGATGTTTGCTCGGGCGCCGATCCCCGTGCCCGTCCCGGAGGAGATGACCATGCCGAGGCCCCTGCCCTGTCGCCGGTTCCGCATCCGGATCGCCCCGGCGGAGGACCGCCGCGCATGAGGCGGCGCAACCCCTATCACCGGGGCCCCGTCACTCCCCATTTCGACGGGCTCCGCTTCCGCTCCCATCCCGTGCCGCGGCGGGGTCTGCGCGCGGCGCTGCGCTTCGTGCGGGGGCAGATCGCGCGGCGCTGGCCCGACCTGCCGCTGCCCGTGACGCCAGACCGCCCGCCGACCCGCAGCGAGGCCCTGCGCATCGTCCCGATCGGACATTCGAGCCTCCTCGTGCAGCTCGCGGGGCTGAACCTTCTGATCGATCCGGTCTTTGCCGAGCGGCTGGGGCCGGGCGGCCGGGCGGGACCCAGGCGGGCCCATCCGCCGGGCCTGCGCTGGGAGGACCTGCCCCCCATCGACGCCGTGCTCGTGACGCACAATCACTGGGACCATCTGGAGGCGCCGACGCTGGCCCGGCTGTGGCGCCGCTTCGGGGCGCGCGTGCTCACGCCGCTCGGCAACGACGCGATCATCCGCCGCGCCGATCCGGCCATCCCGGTGCGCAGCCTCGACTGGGGCGAGAGCGAACCCCTGGGCGAGCGGCTCGCCGTGCATTGCGTGCCGTCCTACCACTGGTCCGCCCGGGGCCTCTGGGACCGCCGCATGGCGCTCTGGGGCTCGTTCGTCGTCACGGATGCACGAACGGGGGGCGTGCTCTACCATGTGGGCGACACCGCCTATGGCGACGGGCGCATCTTCCGCGACGTGCGCCGGCGGTTCGGTCCGCCTCATGCCGCGCTCATTCCCATCGGCGCCTACGAGCCGCGCTGGTTCGTGGGCCACGAGCATGTGGACCCGGCCGAGGCCGTGCGCATCCTGCTCGACTGCGAGGCGGAACGGGCCTTCGGCCATCACTGGGGGACGTTCCAGCTCACCTGGGAGGGGCGCGAGGACCCGCCCCGCGCCCTGGACCGGGCGCTTGCGGAGGCCGGGGTGCCGCCGGAGCGGTTCCGCCCGCTGCATCCCGGCCTGGCCGTGGAGCCCCCCTGGCCCGCGCGCTGAGGGGGCCATCACGCCCACCGTCCGATCGCCACCGCCGAACCCGTGCGGCTGTTGACCGAGGCCGGCGCGAAGAAGGCGATCTGGGCGCTGAGCGCATCGACCGGCCGGGCCACCATCCAGTGCGTGAAGAGGGCATTGCCGTTGGACGGCAGGACGGCCAGCGGCATGTCGGCGGCAAAGGGGACCGGAAAGGTCCAGGTGAAGCTGCCCGAGCGGAAGATCGCCCCCGTCGCGGTGGTCACATGGGCCGTGAAGACGGGGCTGAGACAGATCTGGGTGCCGTCGGCCCAGCGGATGTATTCGCCGCCCGCACCGGACCCGCGCTCGATCACCGCTCCCGCCGGCTGGCCTCCGGCCAGCGCGACCGTCCCGAGGATCGATCCCCGCAGCACGGCATCCTGGCTGCGCACGAGGCGGTCGGGCGTGGCGTCCGCGGGGCCCTGCGTGACGGCCGTGCCGCTGATGGGGCCGTCGATCCCGGCCCCCGCGGGCAGGTGCAGCCGCCCCGTGGCGGGATCGGCCGACAGGACTTCGGACCAGACCGCGCCGTCGGCGCTGACCTTGAGGGCGAAGCGATCCGACCCCGCTAGCCCCAGTTCGGCCCGGCCCGACCAGTCGCTCTGGAACAGCAGGCTGGCCGTCCGGGACGGGCCGGCCTTGTTGATCTTGAGCTGATGCCCCTCTCCGTCATGGGTCAGGAGCGTGGCCGGCGCGGCCACCGTCAGGCGGTTCGCGGCATCGGCCGCCGCGTTGAGGCCGAGCGTGGCAGCCCGCAGCCCCGACGCGGTCCCGTCGCGCCAGGTCGTCCCGTCATGGACGAGATCGAGATCCTCCGACAGCACACGGGCGCGCCAGCCTGCGCGGGGGGCAAGAAACGTCCACGCCCCGTCCTGGCGGACGGCGATGCGCCCCCCCTGCCCCGCCCAGTCCCCCCCCGCGGCCGGGGAGACGATGTGGCGCTGACCCTCCTCGGCGGACGCAGGGGGTGCAGGACGGTCGCGATCCTCCACAGCGAGATGCACGATCGCGTCGAGCAAGCGCAGGGCCTCGTTGTGGGTGACGTGCTTCTGCGCCTGGCCGGGCAGCAGATAGGGCAGGCCGAGATGGGGCGAGGTGTCGGGGTCGGACATGGCGGAGCCTTTCGGACGGGATGCGCGTCGCGTCCCCTTCTGCCGCCGAAAGGTTAACGAAACCTTGGGGCACCGCGCGCACCGGCCCCGGTTTGCGCAACGCCTTGACACCCCCTTGCCGCGGGGCGAATCGGGACGGGGCGGCCGGGAGGGGATCATGGCACCGCGATTCGGCACGAGCGGTCTGCGCGGACTGGTCGCGGAACTGACACCGGATCTGGTGGCCGACCATGTCCGCGCTTTTCTCCGCGCCTGCCCCGGCGCGCGCGAGATGTGGGTGGGCCAGGACCTGCGCCCCTCCTCCCCCGGTCTCGCCCGGGCGGTCGCGCAGGCCGCGCGGGGCGAGGGGGTGGCGGTCGTCGAAGCGGGCGCGGTGCCGACCCCGGCGCTGGCGCGCGCGGCGGCGGAGGCGGGGGCGGCGGCCGTGATGGTGACGGGCAGCCACATCCCGGCCGACCGCAACGGGCTGAAGTTCTACACGCCGCGGGGCGAGATCACCAAGGCCGAGGAGGGTGCGATCCTGGCGGAACTCGGCGCCCCGCCCGGGGGCCGCGACGCGCCCGCGCGCGCGCAGGCGGGCGTGGCCGAGGCGCACGAGGCGCGCGTCGCCGCGGCCTGGGGCGAGGGCGCGCTGGCGGGGATGCGGGTCGGCGTGTGGGAGCATTCGACCGTGGCGCGCGACGGGCTGCACCGGGTGCTGCGGGCGCTGGGGGCCGAGACGGTGGGGCTGGGGCGGTCCGAAATCTTCGTGCCGGTGGACACGGAGGCGGTGGACGCGGAGGCGCGGGCGCGGATCGCGGAATGGGTGGGCGCGGAGCGGCTGGATGCGCTCGTGTCGGCCGACGGGGACGCGGACCGGCCGCTGGTGGCGGGCGAGGACGGCGCCATCGTGCCGGGCGACGTGCTTGGGCCCGTGGCAGCGCGGGCGCTGGGGGCAGAGGTGGTGGTCACGCCCGTCTCCTCCAACGGGCTGGTGGAGGGGATGGGATTCGCCGTGCGGCGCACGCGCATCGGCTCGCCCTTCGTGATCGCGGCGATGGAGGCGGAGGCGGGCGCGCGCGTGGCGGGCTACGAGGCCAATGGGGGGTTCCTTTTGGGCTTTGCCGCGCGGGGGCCGGCAGGGCCGATCGCGCCGCTGATGACGCGCGACGCGCTGGTGCCGATCGTGGCGGGGCTGGCGGCGGCGCGCGAGGCGGGGGGGTTCTCGGCGCTGCGGCGGGGGCTGCCTGCGCGCTTCACCGCCGCCGACCGGCTGGAGGGGGTGGAGCCCGCGCGGGCGGGCGCCCTTCTGGCGGGGCTGGAGGACGAGGGCGCGCGGGGGGCGTTCCTGTCGGGGATGGGGCTGCGCGAGGCGGCCCCGCCCGACCGGACGGACGGGTTGCGGATGCGGCTGGAGGGGGGGGAGGTGCTGCACCTGCGCCCTTCGGGCAACGCACCGGAGTTCCGCGTCTATGCCGAGGCGGGAGACGCGGCGCGGGCGGGGGCGATCCTGCGCGGGGGCCTTGCGGCGGTGGCGCGGGCGCTGGGCGCCTAGGCCAGCAGCGCGCGCAGGTCGGCCCGCGCGCCGATCCGGCCCAGGAGCAGGTAGAGCCCGCCGAGCTTGCGCTGGACCCAGATCGATTCGGGCGGCGGCGCGCGCCAGGCGGAGCGGTCGCGGCCGAGGGCGAGACCCCTGTCGCGCAGCTCGGCGAGCAGCGGGTCGCGGGCGAAGTCGAAGGGGCCGCGGTGGAACAGCGCCTCGGCCGTGCGGTCGAAGAGCGCGAGCGCCTCGGCCCGGAGCGCCGGGGGCGTCCGGGCGTCGAGCGCGCCGAACCCCTCGAGGGCGGCGGCGGCGCGAGGCCGGTCGCGCGCGAGGGCCGCATCGAGCAGCGCGCGGTAGAGCGCGGCGAGTGCGGGCGGCACGGGGCGGACGGCGCCGAAGTCGAGCAGCACGATCTGGCCGCGTGCGCCGTCCCAGCGGTAATTGCCCAGATGCGGGTCGGTCTGGACGAGTCCCCACTCGAACAGCTCGCGCCAGGCGAGGCGGATCAGGGCGGCGGCGGCGCGGTCGCGGACGGGGGCGGGCTCGGCGGCGAGGGTCTCGAGGGGGGCCCCCTCCTCCCAGGTCATGGCGAGGAGGCGGGGGGTGGAAAGCTCGGGGACGGGCTCGGGCAGGCGGAAGGCGGGATCGTCCGCGAGCAGCGCACGGAAGTGCCGGAGGTGGCGCAGCTCGGCCGCATAGTCGGCCTCCTCGTGAAGCTGGCGGCGCGCCTCGGCGAGGAAGGGGGCGGGGTCGAGGTCAGGCGGCAGGAGGCCCGAGAGGCGCAGGAGCGCGGCGGCGTTGTCGAGATCGGCGTCGATGCTGGCGGCGATGCCGGGATACTGGATCTTGAGCGCCAGCGCGCGGCCGTCATGGGCGCGGGCGCGATGGACCTGGCCAATGGAGGCCGCGGCCGCGGGGACGGCGTCGAAGAAGGCGACGCGGCGGTGCCAGTCCGCGCCCCATTCGGCGCAGAGCGCGGCGCGCAGCTGGGCGGACGGCATGGGCCGCGCCTCGGCCCGCAGGGCGGCCAGCGCCTCGCCCGCTCCGGGGGGCAGCAGGTCGCCCGCATCCATGGACAGGATCTGGCCGATCTTCATGGCCGCCCCGCGCATCTCCGCCAGTCGGGCGGCGAGGCGGCGGGCATTGGCGGGGGCGAGAAGGAGATCGTCGAGGCGCGGCCGCTCGCCCCTCAGGAGGCGGCGCGCCCCCTCGGCCGCCGCGCCGCCGGCGAGCGCGGCGGCCAGGCCGCCCACGCGCGACAGGCGGGAGAGGCGCCCGGAGGGGACCGGAGCAGCGGCCTGCACCGCGCGCGGACCGGCAGCCGGCGCAGCGCGGGCGGGGCCGGAGGCCGTAACGGTCGCGGCGGGCGGAAGTGGGACGGACGGGCGGGGCGCGGAATCGGGGGGCATGGCACCTCGGGGCGGGTGGATCTGATCTAGGGCCGGGGTCCGGTCGCGCCAGCGCCCCCTTGGCGCGGCGGACGGACGCGGCCGTGCGGGGCCGGGGCCGGTCCGGGCAGGCCGGGGCGCGAGCGGGGTCTCCGTCGCTCTCCCGGCATGGGCCGGGCCGGTTCGGGCGAGCCGGGGCGCGAGTCCGCCCGGCATCCGATCCGCCCTTGTTTCCCCCGCCCCCGCCCTGTAGGACCGGCCGCGGAGACGTGGCCGAGTGGTCGAAGGCGCGCCCCTGCTAAGGGCGTAGGCGGGAAACCGTCTCGAGGGTTCGAATCCCTTCGTCTCCGCCACCCCTGAGCAGGGTCCACTTTCCTCGACGCCACCGGCGCGGCGGTGCTCGAACTGCTGGAGGAGGCCGACGCCGAGATCGACGTGATGACCGATCACGCCAACAACCTGCGCTCGGCACTGCTGGCCAACCGGATCGATCTCTATGTCGGGATGTGCAATCATCTCGAGGGAGACGCCGCCTTTGCGATCGACGAGGTGTTCCGCGACGCCTTCACGGGTGTTTGCCTGCGGGGCCATCCGCTAACCGGGCGGCGGGTGGCGGCGGCCGAAGTCGCGGGCTACGAGTGGGTGGTGCCCCAGCTTGACGAATCGGTGCGCGCCGCGCTGGAGGCGTTCTTCGTCGGGCATGGTCTGGCGCGGCCGCGGTTTCGCGTCTCGACCAACGCCGATCCCGTAATGGCCGCCTGCCTGCGCGACGGCCGCATGCTGTCGGTGGCGCCTGTGGCCGCTGTCGGGCGCGGCTGGCTTGCAGATCTCGCGCCGTTCACCCTCGTGGGCTTTTCGGGCGAGCGACGGGTCGGCCTCGTGCGACGGGCCGGCATGCTCGCCCATCCGCTCCAGGACCGGTTCGCCGCCATCCTGCGTCGGCATGTGCGGGCTGCCGGACCCCCGGGCTGAGCTGGCCTGAGAGAGCCGATTGGGCGGCTTCGGGGGTCCGGCGCCCCGGTCGGGCGCTCCGGGGTCTTCCGGGCTGAGGGGCCGCACCTTGTGGCGAGTCACGGGTCCCGGGGTCGCGGATGCCGGGCCGTCCATCGGGCAAGGTCGGCCTCCGCGTGCTCGAGCGTCGCGCGGTTGAGCAGGCGCCGCAGCACGGCGACGGAGACGGCCCGGCCCCGCAGGTTGTAGAGCCCCGTCTGGCCTTCGACGGCGCGCACCCCGAGCTTGTCGTAGATCGCCTGCAGCCGGTTCTGCACCGAACGCAGCGACAGCCCCCGGCGCAAGGCGATCGCCTGATCGGTCAGACCCAGCGCGATGTCGATCAGCACCTCGTATTCGGTTTCCGACAGGGCGCCGGACTGCACCGCGCTGCGCTGCTGGGCGCCACGCACCTCGCCGTCGATCACGCACTGGTTCTCGACAAAGATGCCGCGCAGCGCCAGCCGGAGACGTTCGCCGGAGGCCGACTTGAGGACATAGCCGTAGGCGGCGCCGGGCGGCACGATCCGGCTGACGCCGCGCACATAGGCCTCGTCCGAATAGTTCGACCAGAACAGGATCCGCGTGGCCGGCCGCTCGCGCCAGATGGTCCGGGCCGCGTCGATCCCGGTGCGCGGCTGCATCTGGAGGTCCATCACCACGCAGGCATCCGGCATCTCGCGGGCGCGCGTCTCTCCGTCGCCGCCATCGGCACATTCGACGATCTCGCGGCATTCCGGCAGAGCCTGCCGCACGGCCTCCCGCAGCCAGGCCCGATGCAGCGGATCGTCCTCGACGAGGAGCACCCTCATGACGCTTCCTGCAACGGCCCTGCCGTGCCTGCGACCCCGGCGGCAGGCAGCGACAGGCCGATGCGCACCTCCGTGCCTCTCCCGCCGGGGCCGGGGCCGATGGCGAACCGGGCGCCGACCAGACGGGCGCGGGTGCGCATGTTGTCGATCCCCGCCCCCCCGCGCCGCGGCCCGGAGCCCAGGCCGCAGCCGTCGTCGATGACCGCAAGCTCCAGCGTTCCCGCTTCCGCGGACAGATCGACCGAGACGCTGGTCGCGCCCGCATGGCTCATGGCGTTGTTGAC
Organism: Rubellimicrobium sp. CFH 75288; assembly: GCF_009904055.1. Lineage (GTDB taxonomy): Bacteria > Pseudomonadota > Alphaproteobacteria > Rhodobacterales > Rhodobacteraceae > Rubellimicrobium. The sequence continues at coordinate 480,894 of NZ_WYDP01000001.1, forward strand.
CGCCTCCTGGACGATCCGCAGCAGCGTCACCGCGACGGAGCCCGGCAGCCGGTCGATCACCCCGCCCGTCGTGTCCACGACGCGCGTGGCGATGGCCATGCCGCTGTCGCGCACCGCGCGATCCAGATGGTTCTCGACCGCATCGCGGAAGCCGAACAGATGCAGCACCGTCGGCTTGGCTTCTTCGATGATCTGCCGCAGGCCGGCCAGGCTGGCGTGCAGGCTGGCGATCAGCGGGACGAGATCCGGACCGCTCAGCGCGGGCCGGTCGGCCAGATGTTCCAGCCTCCGCATCAGTCGGGTCAGTTCGGCGAGCGTCTGGTCGTGCAGGTCCATTCCGATGCGCTGCCGCTCGGCCTCGAGCGCTTCGGTCAGCCGCAGGGCGCCCTGCCGCAGACCCTCCTCGCGGGCGCGCAGCTCGGCCTCCAGGATGGCCGAACGGCGGGCATCCTCGGCCGCGCGCAGGGCAAAGAAATAGGGGGCGAGGATTTCCGCGACATAGCGGCAGTTGCGCACGTCCGCCGCGCGATAGGTCCCCGGCTCGTGACGCGAGCAGGACAGGGCCCCGATCACCTCGCCATGCACGACCATGGGCACATGGATGCGGGCGCGCAGCCCGTGCTCATGGATGGGCCGCGTGAAGGCGCCGGGGAAGTGGAAACGCCGGTCCCGCGTCGCATCGTCGGTGAGGATGTAGCCCACGCCGCCCGTCAGGAGGGACCGGATCGGGCTCTTGGCGACCGGAGCCTCCGGTGCGCTGCCCCAGGCGGTGTCGATTCCGGTCTCGTAGGCCGTGTGCACCTTGCCATCCGGCCGGACGATGCAGACGTCCAGATGGTCGTGCGGCACGATGCCCGCGATCTCGGCGGCGACCGCGCGGATCGCCGACAGGAAGTCGAGATGGCCGGCCAGCAGACGCGCGATCCGCAGGAACTGGTTCAAGCGTGTCTGGGGTCGCAGCCTGGGCACCGTGCATCCTCCCCGCCTCATACTGGCCGCGATGCCCGCGACGGGGAAGGGAGACACCGGCAGCCGGCTTGCGGGTTCCCGCAGGACGCGAGCGCGTTCCCGCATTCCGGCTGCGCGATTGGTCCTGTTCACCTTGCGGCATGGCAGGCAGAGTGCGGCCCGTCGCGGCAGGAGGAACCGCGGCACGCCAGTGTCCGCCGCAGCCCGATCGTGCGGCCACCAATACCCCGGGGAGGAAAACGCCATGGCCAGACGTCTCTTGTCCACCAGAAGTCTCGGGGCCGCCCTTGCAGCCGCCCTGTCCGTGGCGGTCCTGCCCGCCTCGGCCGACACGTCGGACAAGCGCATCGCCCTGTCCAACAACTATGCCGGCAATTCGTGGCGCCAGGCGATGCTGACCAGCTGGGAGACGGTGACAGGGCCTGCCGTCGAGGCCGGCATCGTCGCGGCCGCCGATGCCTTCACCACCGCGGAGAACTCGGCCACCGAACAGGCGGCGCAGATCCAGAACCTGATCCTGCAGGGCTATGACGCCATCGTGCTCAACGCCGCCTCGCCGACGGCGCTCAACGGGGCCGTGCGCGAGGCCTGCGACGCCGGCGTGACGGTGGTCAGCTTCGACGGGATCGTGACCGAGCCCTGTGCCTGGCGCATCGCGGTCGATTTCCGGGAGATGGGCCGCGTGCAGGTCGAATACCTCGCCGACCGGCTGCCCGAGGGCGGCAACCTCCTCGAGATCCGCGGCCTGGCGGGCGTCTTCGTCGATGACGAGATCAGCGCCGGCATCCATGCGGGCGTGGAACAATATCCGCAGTTCACCATCGTGGGCTCGGTGCACGGCGACTGGGCCCAGGACGTGGCCCAGCGCGCCGTGGCCGGCATCCTGCCCTCCCTGCCCGAGATCGTGGGTGTCGTCACCCAGGGCGGCGACGGTTACGGCGCGGCCCAGGCCTTCCAGGCGGCGGGCCGGCCGATGCCGATCATCATCATGGGCAACCGGCAGGACGAACTGCTGTGGTGGAAGGAACAGAAGGACGCGAGCGGCTACGAGACGATGTCGGTCTCGATCGCGCCGGGCGTGTCCACGCTCGCCTTCTGGGTCGCCCAGCAGATCCTCGACGGACGCGAGGTGCCCAAGGATCTGGTCGTGCCGTTCCTGACCATCACGCAGGACACGCTGGAGGCCAACCTCGAGACCACGCCCGTGGGTGGCGTGGCCAACGTGGAATACACGCTCGAGGATGCCGTCGCGGTGATCGAGGACGCGGGCTGACCGGCTCCTCCGCACGGGACGGAAGCCTCCTGCCCGGCTTCCGTCCCACGGGTCCCGGCCTGCCCTCGCCCCGTTCCCCGCCATGAGCGATGCGCCTGCCCTTCTGTCCGTCACCGATGCGCGGCTCCGCTTCGGCGAGGTGACCGCGCTCGACGGGGTCAGCCTCGCGCTGAGAGCCGGCGAGTGCCTGGGCCTCGTCGGGCACAACGGCGCGGGGAAATCCACGCTGGTCAACGTGCTCAACGGCGGCCTTGCGCTGCAGGGGGGCAGCCTGCGGGCCGACGGACAGCCGGTGCGCTGGGACGTGGCGGCCGCGCGCGCGCTGGGGCTGCGCTGCGTCTTCCAGGAGCTGTCGCTCTGCCCGAACCTGACGGTGGCCGAGAATGCCCGCATCCTGCATCGCGGGCAGTTCGGCCTGATCTGGCGGGCCGAGGCGCGCCGGCTGGCGAAGGCGGCGCTGGATGCGGTCTTTCCCGGCCACGGCATCGACGTGCGGGCGCAGGTCGCCAGCCTCGCGCTCGCCCAGCGCCAGATGGTGGAGATCGCACTGGCCTTCGCCGAAGCCGGTCCCCCCCCGCGGCTGGTCATCCTGGACGAGCCCACATCCTCGCTCGATGCGAGCATCGCGCGGCAGCTTCTGTCGCATGTCCGCCGCTTCGTCGCCGCCGGGGGATCGGTGGTCCTGATCTCGCACATCCTCTCGGAGGTGCTCGAGACCGCCACCCGCATCGTGGTGATGAAGGACGGCCAGGTGGTCGCCGACCGCCCGGCGGCAGAGTTCACGCCGGCCGGCCTCGTGGCCGCCATGGGCTCCACCGCGCAGGAGCGTCGGCGCGCCGAGAGGGGCGCCGCGCCCGCAGCTGCCGCGCCGCTCGTCGTCCACGCGCTGCCCCGCGGCCTGCCGGTGCGCGTGGCCGCGGGCGAGGTGGTGGGGCTGACCGGACTTGCCGGCCATGGCCAGACCGAATTGTTGCGGGCGCTGCACGACCGGCTGGCCCCCGCCTGGGCCGCCGGCCGGCGCCCGGCCGTCGCCTATGTCGCCGGGGACCGCCGGCACGACGGCATCCTGCCGCTCTGGTCGATCCGTCGCAACCTGACGGTCTCGGCGCTGTCGGCGCTCACCCGGCGCGGTCTCGTGGACGAGCGCGCCGAGAGGGCCGCAGCCGAAGCCTGGCGGTCGCGCATCGGCATCCGCTCGCCCGATCTCGGCCTGCCGATCCTGTCGCTGTCGGGGGGCAATCAGCAGAAGGTGCTCTTCGCGCGGGCGCTGCTGGCCGGAGCGCCGCTGGTCCTGATGGACGATCCCATGCGCGGGGTGGATGTGGGGACCAAGCAGGAGGTCTATGGCATCATCCGCGCCGAGGCCGCAGCGGGTCGCGCCTTTGTCTGGTATTCGAGCGAGATCGAGGAAATGGAACTCTGCGACCGCGTCTATGTCTTCCGCGAGGGGGCGGCGGCGGCCGAACTCGCGGGTGCGCAGATCACCGAGACGGCCATCCTCGAGGCATCCTTTGCCGGGCATCCCGCAGAGGGCGCGGCGTGAGACCGACAGCCGACCTGATCCGGCTGGCAGTGCCGTTCCTCGCGCTGGGGGCGCTGCTCGCCGGCGTGTTCTGGCTCCAGCCGCGGGCGATGAGCTATACGGGCCTGAACCTGCTCTTCAACCTGGCCGTGCCGATCGCGCTGGCGACGCTGGCGCAGATGTTCGTCATCGCGGTCAACGACCTCGACCTGTCGATGGGGGCCTTTGTCAGCTTTGCCGCCTGCGTCACCGCAACCTTTCTTCACGACACGCCGCTTCTGGGGGCGCTGATCCTCTTTGCCGCCGTCGCGGGCTATGCGCTCCTCGGCGTGATCATCCATCTGCGCGGACTGCCCGCGATCGTCGTCACGCTGGGGATGAGCTTCGTCTGGCTCGGTCTGGCCGTGATGATCCTGCCTGCGCCCGGCGGGGCGGCGCCGGGCTGGCTGCGCGCGCTCATGACGGTGCGGCCGCCGCTCCTGCCGATGGCGCTGGCCGCCAGCATCCTGATCGCGCTGGCCGCGCATCTGATCATGGCGCGATCCTCGCTCGGCGTGCTGATCCGGGGGGTGGGCGGCAACGAACGCTCGGTCGCCCGCGCGGGCTGGAGCGTGCTGGGCGCCAAGGCTGCGGCCTATGCCCTGGCGGGGCTGTTCGGCGTGCTCGCAGGCATGGCGCTGGTAGGGCTGACGACCTCGGCGGACGCCAACATCGCGCTGCGCTACACGCTCCTGTCCATCGCCGGGGTGATCCTCGGCGGGGGCGAGTTCGTGGGCGGGCGCGTCTCGGCCGTGGGCGCGGTGGTGGGAGCGCTGACCCTGACCCTCGCCGGGTCGTTCCTGTCCTTCCTGCGGCTGTCGCCCGACTGGCAGATCGGCGCGCAGGGGGCGATCCTGATCCTCGTGCTGGCGCTGCGTCTGGGGCTCGATGCGCTCGAGCGGCGGGGGGTGCGGGCATGACCCTTCTGCGCAAGCCCTGGATCTGGGCCTGGATCGCGGCCATCGTCGTCTATGCCGCGACCATCGCCGCCACCGCGGGGGCGAGTGCGGCGGGGCTCGCGCAGGCGGCCTTCACCTTTGCCGCCTTCAGCGTGATCGTCGGGCTGGGGCAGATGTTCGTCATCACGCTGGGGCCCGGCAACGTGGACCTCTCGATCCCGGCCACGATGACGCTCGCCGGCACGGTGTCGCTCAAGCTCATGGATACGGCCGACGCCATGGCGCTGCCGGGGCTTGCCGTCGCGCTCGGGATCGGGGCGGGCGTGGGGTTTGCCAATTACGCGCTCATCAAGGCGCTGCGCATCCCGCCGATCATCGCCACCCTGGCCCTGTCCTTCGTCGTCCAGTCCGCCGCGATCTGGACGAACCGGGGCCTGCGCATCAAGCCGCCCGAGACGCTCGCCGCCTTCAGCACCGGCAACCTGTGGGGCATCCCCAACCTCGCCATCGTCGCCAGCCTGCTCACGCTCGCGGCCTGGGTGCTGCTCGAGCGCAGCGCCTGGGGCCGGCGCGTCACCGCCATCGGCCAGAGCCTGCCGGCCGCGCGACGGGCAGGCATCGCGGTCCATGGCGTCCGGCTGTCGGCCTATGTCCTCTGCGCGACGCTCGCGGGGCTCTGCGGCTTCCTGCTCTCCTGCTTCTCGGGCGGGGCGGCGCTGAACATGGGCGCCGAATACCTGCTGATCTCGATCGCCGTGGTGGTGATCGGCGGCTCCTCGGTCGCGGGGGGCAATTCCAACGTCCCCGGCATCTGGGGCGCGGCGCTGTTCCTGTTCCTCGTGGTCTCGATGCTGAACACCTACGGCTTCGGCGCCGGTCCGCGGATGATCCTGACCGGTCTCATCATCATCGCCGTGATCCTCGCCGCAAGCCTGCGCGGCCCGGCATCGCGGGGGATGTGAGGCGGCCCGGATCTCCGGCCGCGGCCCGATGCGCCGGTCGCCTGACGACCGCACGGCGCGGTGCCGCCGCGGGCCGGCCTACGCCTCGGCGACAAGATGCCCCTCCCCCATGTCGCGCAGGGCCATGCGGGCGGGCGGGTCGCCGCGGCGGCGGACGGGCGAGGGGATCTCGCGCGCCTCGCGCAGGCGGGGGGGGCGGACGTGGCGGGGATCGGGGACGGGGACGGCCTCGATCAGTCGGCGGGTATAGGGGTGGCGCGGGTCACCGAAGACCTGCGCGCGGGTGCCCGTCTCGACGATCTGGCCGAGATACATCACCGCCACGCGGTCCGCGATGGAATCCACCACCGCCATGTCGTGCGAGATGAACAGGTAGGACACCCCGAGTTCGTCCTGCAGCTCCTTCAGGAGCGCAAGGACGCGCGCCTGCACCGAGACGTCGAGGGCCGACACGCTCTCGTCCGCGACGATGAGCCTGGGGTCGAGCGCGAGGGCGCGGGCGATGCAGATGCGCTGGCGCTGCCCGCCGGAGAATTCGTGCGGATAGCGGTCCAGCGCGGTGCGGGGCAGGCCCACGCGCTCGAACAGCGCCTCGGCCTTGGCCCGCCGCTCGGCCCGGCTGCCGATGCCGTGGATCGCCAGCGGCTCGGCCACGAGGTCGCCCACGCGCATCCGGGGATCGAGCGCGGCGGCCGGGTCCTGGAACACGAGCTGGGCATCGCGGCGCACGGCACGGGTGACATCGCGCTGGCCGCGCAGGATGCGCCCGGCCACCTCGATTTCGCCCGAGAAGGGAACCAGACCTGCGATCGCGCGGGCGATGGTGGACTTGCCGCAACCCGACTCGCCCACGAGCGCGAAGGTCTCGCCGGGGGCGATGGTCAGGGACACGCCCTCGACGGCATGGACGCGGTGGGTCGGCCGGCCGAGCAGCCCGCGGCCCGTGTCGAAGCCCACGACGAGATCGCGCAGGGCCAGCACGGGCGGGCCCGCCACGGGGCGGGGAGGTGCCGGGGGGCGGGCCCCCATGCGGGGAACGGCGGCGAGGAGCGCACGGGTATAGTCCGCGGCCGGGGCCTCGAACACGGTTGCGACGGGACCCTCCTCCACGGTGCGGCCGTCCTTCATCACGAGGACGCGGTCGGCCATCTCGGCCACCACGCCCATGTCGTGGGTGATGAGGACAAGCGCGGTGCCGGTGTCGCGCTTCAGGTCGCGCAGCAGGTCGAGCACCTCGCGCTGGACGGTGACGTCGAGGGCGGTGGTGGGTTCGTCGGCGATCAGCACGTCGGGGCGCAGCGCGAGCGCCATCGCGATCATCACGCGCTGGCGCATGCCCCCCGAGAGTTCGTGCGGATACTGGGAGAGGCGGCGCTCGGGTTCGGAGAGGCGCACCGCCCGGAGCGCGTCGAGGGCGCGGCCGCGCGCCTCGCGGGCAGACAGCGGCTCGTGGGCGCGGATCGCCTCGACAAGCTGGGCGCCGACGGTCATGACCGGGTTGAGCGAGGTCATCGGCTCCTGGAAGATCATCGCCACGCGGTCGCCGCGGATGGCGCGCATCCGCCGCTCGGGCAGGCGCAAGAGGTCCGTGCCGCCCAGCATCACCCGACCTGCCGTGGGGGCGACGTTCGGGGGCAGCAGGCCCATGACCGCGAGCGACGTGATGGACTTGCCCGAGCCGGATTCGCCCGCGATGGCGAGCGTCTCGCCGGAGCGGAGCGCAAAGCTCACCTCCTGCACCAGCGGGCGCGGACCGGCGGCGGTTGCGACCGAGACGGTCAGACCCTCGACCGACAGCACGGGCGCGACACCGGGGGAGCCGTCCGGCGGTGTGTCCGGGCCCTGAACGGCCCCGGAGCGGAGGGATGCGGTGCGGCTCACTCGAACACGGCCCTCGGGAAGTAGAAGCTGACCACCCAGTTGGGCAGGTCCACCACCTCGGAGATGCGCAGATCGCCGCAGACCGAGCAGAGCATGTAGGCATCCGCCGCCGACATGCCGCGCGTGGCGCAGAGCAGGTCGATCATGGCCGACACGGCATCGCGCGCGCCTGCCATGAGGTCCGGGCCGATGCCGGTCGTGACCTCGTAGCCCTTGACGTCGAGATGGCGCGTCACGGGACCGAGCGTGGTGAAGCGGGGGGTCCTGAGATTGGCGCCCTTCACGAGGTCGAGCGTCAGGATCGCGTCCATCGGACTCTCGATGGCGGTGCCGCACACCTCGCCGTCTCCTTGCGCGGCATGGGTGTCGCCCACCGAGAACAGCGCGCCCGCGACCTCGACCGGCAGGTAGAGCGTCGTGCCGGCGGAGAGGTCGCGGATGTCGAGGTTGCCGCCGACGCGCCGGGGGGGCACGACGGAGTGCTGGCCGGGCTCGGCCAGCGCGTTGCCGATCGTGCCAGCGAACGGCTTGAGCGGGATGCGCGCCTCGCGGCCCCACATGGCGGGGGCCAGCGTCGCGGCGTTGTAGGTCCAGACGATCAGCGCGGGGTCCGGGAACTGGTCGGCGAGCAGCCCGAAACCAGGGATGTTGGCGGTCCAGCCCCAGGCCGTTCCCTCGCGCCGCTGGGGCACGAAGTCCTCGATCGTGACCTTGAGCGCGTCGCCCGGCTCCGCCCCCTCGACCCAGATTGGACCGGAGACGGGGTTGATGCGCGCGAAGTCGAGATTGACGACATCGGCAAGGGTGGAGGACGGGCCGAGCTGGCCCGCCGAGGAATCCTGGCAGTGAAACAGGATGGTCGATCCCGGAGCGACCCTCTCGGCCGGGACAAGCGCGTTGTCCCAGCCGAAATGGTGCTGGTGCCCGTGGATCGTGTAGTCACAGGCCCTGCACATGCGCCCTCACTCGGTCACGTAGACATAGTCGTAGTTGATCGGGATCGACACCGGATCGACGTAGAGCTCGTCCGCGCCGCCCATGCGGGGCGAGCGCATGGTGAAGCGCTCCTCGTGGAACACGGGCGCCCAGGGGGCATCCTCCATGATGCGCGCATAGATCTCGGTCCACAGGGCGAGACGCTCCTCGGCCTGCGCGGGATCGGACATGGAATCCGCCCGCTCGGCCATCGCGTCGAGGTCCTCGTTGCAGTACTTGGCCCAGTTCCAGCCGCCTTCCCCGGCGCCGGCGCAGCCGAGGATCGGGTAGTAGAAGTTGGCAGGGTCGGGGAAGTCCGCGATCCAGGCCATGCCGCCCGACCAGATCATCGGCGCCGTGCCCGCGCCGCCCGCCTCGATCACGTTGGCCTGGGCGAGCGACTGGATCGAGGCGCGAATGCCGATGGCCGCAAGGTCCTGCTGGATCGCCTGGGCGATGCGGGGGTTGGGATCGGTGTTCATCACGAACAGTTCGGTGTCGAACCCGTCCGGGTAGCCCGCCTCGGCGAGCAGCGCCCGCGCCCCCTCCGGGTCGTAGGGATAGCCCTCGTAGTCCGGGTCGTAGCCGGGCATGGAGGGCGGCAGCGGCTGGTTGGCGGGCACCGCGCGGCCGTTGATGATCTGGATCACGCGGTCCTTGTTGATCGCCATGTTGACCGCCTGGCGCACGCGCACGTCGTCGAAGGGCGGCTCGGTGACGTTCATCGTGACGTAGCCGGTATGGAGCTGTCCGCCCCGGACGACGCGCTCGGCCTGGTCGGGATCGTCCATGACCTGCTGGAACTGCGCGGGCGGGATGCCGTCGCCGGGAATGTCCACCTCTCCGTTCTGGAGGCGCAGCAGCGCCACGGTCGGCTCTTGGCCCACCTCGATCGTGATCCGGTCGAGATAGGGCAGCCCCTCCATCCAGTAATCCTCGTTGCGCTCGAAGACGAGACGCTGGCCCAGCGTCCATTCGCCGAGTCGGTAGGCGCCCGTGCCGACCGGGTTGCGGCCGAAGTCGGCCCCGTGCTCCTCGACCGCCTCGCGCGGGACGACATAGGAGAAGTTGATCGCCATGACGTGCAGGAAGGTGGCGTCGGGGCGCGACAGCGTGATGCGCACGGTGCGCGGGTCCACGACCTCCACGCCCGACAGGCCCTCCGCCTCGCCGGCCATCTGCGCGTCGAAGCCCTCGATCATCCCGAAGAAGCCCGCGCCGGGGGACTGGGTCTCGGGGTCGGTGACGCGGTCGAGCGAGTACTTCACGTCCTCGGCCGTCATCTCGCGCCCGTTGTGGAAGCGCACGCCCTCGCGCAGGGTGAAGGTGTAGGTCAGCCCGTCGTCGGAGATCTCGACGCTCTCGGCCAGGCCGGGGCGCAGGTCCGTGGTGCCGGGGACGTAGTCCATCAGCCCGTCGAACAGCGACTTGATCATCGACCAGTTCTGCCAGTCGTAGCCGATGGCCGGGTCGAGGGTGGCCACGTCGTCCTTGTAGGTGATGACGATGGCGCCGCCCTGCCGGGCATCGGGGTCGGGCTGCCAGCCGTTCCCGTCCTGGGCCAGGGCCGGCAGGGCCAGCGCGGCGAGAAGCGCGGTGGAGGCGAGGAGTCTCTTCATCGGTTCTTGGTCTCCCTGATGGTTGTGGTTCAGCGCAGCGTGATGCGCGGGTCGATGAGGGGGGCCACGATGTCTGCGAGCAGGTTGCCGAGGATGATCCCCACCGCCGAGACGAGGGTGACGCCCATGATGATGGGGATGTCCACGCGCTGGATCGCCTGCCAGGCGAGCTGGCCGATGCCGGGCCAGCCGAACACGCTCTCGACCACGACGATGCCGCCCATGAAGATGCCGATGTCGATGCCGATCATGGCGACGATGGGCAGGATCGCGTTGGGCAGCGCGTGCCGGACGATCACGCGGGCGCGGGTCAGGCCCTTGGCGCGGGCGGTGCGCACGAAATCCTGGCGCAGCACCTCGATCATGCTCGAGCGCATCATGCGCGAATACCAGCCCGCCCCGAGCAGGCCGAGCGTGAGCGCGGGCAGGATCAGGTGGGCGAAGGTGCCGTAGCCGCCGATGGGCAGCCAGCGCAGCCAGACGCCGAAGACGTAGAGGAGCAGCAGGCCCACGACGAATTGCGGCGCCGAGACACCCGCGAAGCTCGCCAGCATCAGGCCGGTATCGGTGGCCGTGCCGCGGCGCAGCGCCGCCCAGATGCCCATCGTGAGGCCGATGGCCACCTCGCAGGCGATGGCGGCGGCCATGAGCAGGAGCGTGGGCGGCAGGCGCGCCCAGATCAGCTCGGCCACCTCGGCGCGCTGGAGGTAGCTGCGCCCGAGGTCGAGATGCAGCAGGCCCCAGAGATAGCGGCCGTACTGGACCCAGAAGGGCTGGTCGAGGCCGAGCTGCTCGCGGATCGACTCGACGGTCTGCGCGGTGGCCGAACGGCCGGCGATCTGGCGCACGGGGTCGGCGGGCAGGACATAGAGGAGGAAGAAGGTGATGAACGTCACGCCGAGCAGGATCAGCACGGACTGGAGCAGGCGGCGGGCGAGGTAGAGCGCCATCGGTCAGGCCCTCTCGCGCTGGGTGGGGTCGAGCACGTCGCGCAACCCGTCCCCCACGAGGTTGAAGGCGAGCGCGAGCACGAGGATCGCGAGGCCGGGAAAGAACACGAGCCACGGCGCGGCCTGGAAATACGTCTGGCTCTCGAAGATGATGTTGCCCCAGGAGGGATCGGGCGGCTGCACGCCGATGCCGAGGAAGGACAGCGTCGCCTCGAGCAGCACGGTCGTGGAGATGCCGAGCGTGCCATAGACGATGATCGTGGGCAGCAGGTGCGGCAGGATATGGAGCCCGAGGATGCGCCCGTGGCCCGCGCCGATCGCGCGCTCGGCCTGCACGAAGTCGCGCTCGGCGAGCGAGGTCGTCTCGGTGTAGAGGACGCGCGCGACCTGCACCCAGTTCACGAGCGCGATCACGAGGGCCACGATCCAGAGCGAGGGACGCAGGATTGCGGCGAGGGCGATGGCGAGCAGCAGCGCCGGGAAGGCCATCATCAGGTCGGTGAACCGCATCAGCACGGCGCCGAGAAGGCCGCGGAAATAGCCTGCCGTGACGCCGACCAGCGTGCCGACCACGAGCGCCATGCCGTTGGCGACCACCCCGATCACGAGCGACGTGCGCGCGCCGTAAAGGATGCGGCTGAGCAGGTCGCGCCCCAGGAGGTCCGTGCCGAGCGGGAAGGCCCCGTCCGGGCCCCCGCCGGGAGGCAGCGGCGCGCCCTGGAGCGTCAGGCCGTCGAAATGCTGCGTGTTGGGATCGTAGGGCGCGAGCCAGGGGGCGAGGATTGCGGCCAGGACGGTGAGCACGATCACCACCAGCCCCGCGAAGGCGAGCGGCCGGCGGGCCAGCCGCGCGAGCGTGCCGCGGCGGCGCGGCTCAGGCAGGGCGATGTCGGTCATGCCGGCCTCCCCGGGCTGGGCCGCGCGCAGCCAGGATGCGCGCCGCAGCCTCCTCGATGGTCACCCGCCACTCCATCGCGCGGCGGCGCAGGGCGGCATAGCCCGCCTCCTCGCCCTGCCCCCCGGCCAGCAGGAGCACCGCGCGCAGGACCGTGCGCCGCTCGGCCAGACGAGCGCGCAGACCCTCCACCTCGGCGGCGAGCGCCCGGCGGGCGACGAACGCGCTGTGGGCGATGAGCAGCGCCGAATACACGCCGCCGTCGCCCACGGGCTTGAGGAGCTGGGCGTCCGCGCCCATCGAGAGAGCCCATTCGATGCGGCCGGGCGCCTCGGAGCCGATGAGCGCGACCATGGGCATCGGCGCCTCGCCGGGCTTCCAGGGAAACTGCGCGTCGTGGCCGCGGTCCACGTCGAAGAACACGAAGTCGGCCGCCAGGACCGAGGGGGCGAGGTCGGGCCAGTGCGCCTCCGCGGCGAGACCGATGGCCGCGAGCTGGCGCGTCAGCGCCTCCACGGTCGGGTGCGGGCGGTGCAGGATCGCCGCGCGGGCGCCGGCGAGAACCGGGGTGGCCAGGCGTCTCATGGCGTGACGGCCCTCAGATGCGGAGCGGCGGGCAGCGACGGGCGGCGGGACAGATAGGGGTCCGGGGCGACGGCCTCGTGCCGCTCCAGCACCCGGAACGCGCCGCCCTCCACCTGCGCGATCAGCACGGGCAGGGTGGCGTGGTGCGTGGCCGGGTCGATGGCGAGCAGGCCGCCGTCGGGGGCGGCAAGGAGCGCGTCGAGCGGCGCCTCCGGCCCGGCGCTGGCCATGCGCCGCGCGAGGCTCAGGACGGCGGCATGGGCGGCGGTCTCGAAGGACCCGAGGCCCTGCCCGAAGGAGGGCCCGGCGGCGATCAGCCCCTCGGCCGCAGGCCCGAGCGCGGGCAGTTCGCATTCGGTGAGATTGCAGGAGAGGACCGGGACGGCGAGGTCCTCGGCGCGCAGGCCGGCCATCGCGCGCAGGAAGGCGTAGGAGGAGGCGCCGACGAGGCTGTTGAGCACGAAGTCGGGCCGTGTGGCGCGGATCTCGGCCACGAGGCGGCCCACATCCTCGTCGCCCAACGGCAGGTGCCGCTCGGCCAGCACACGCCCCCCTGCCCCCTCGATCAGGTCGCGGGCCACCCGGTTCGTCTCCCAGCCCCAGATGTAGTTGGAGCCTGCGAGGACGACGCGGCGGCCGAAGCGCGGAACCGCCCAGGCGAGCAGCGGCACGAGATGCTGGCTCGGGCAGGCATGGGCATAGACGACCTGCGAGGAGGCCTCGAAGCCTTCGTAGGGGCAGGGATACCACAGCACGGTGCCGGTGCGCTCGAGCGCGGGGATGACCTCCTTGCGGCTCCAGGAGGTGACGCAGCCCAGGACATGGCGCGCGCCCTCGGCGGCCAGTTCGGCGCAGAGGGGGGCATAGGCATCGGCCTCGCCCGCCGGGTCGCGCTCCACGGGATCGAGCGTGAGGGGCAGCGAGGGATCGGCATTGACCGCCTCGATCGCGCGCAGGGCGCCCGCCCGGCAGGCATCGGCCAGCAGGCGGTAGGTGCCCGAGCGCGACAGGAGCAGGCCGATTCGCACCGAGGTCACGGGTCGCGGTCCCCCAAAAGCCAAGCGCCCCGCGCCGCACCCCCTTGGACCGGGAGGCGCGGCACGAGGCGCGGTTGCCGACCGGGCGCGGGCCCGGCATGTGCTTCTACCATGCGCCCCCGGCGGAGCGCGTCAAGGTCCTTGATGGGCAAGAGCCGGGCGTTGCCCGTCCGGTGGGCGGCCGGCCGGGGGCTGCCGCTTTTCGGGGCGGTCCCGGAAGGCCGGAGCACGGGGGGCACGGCCCCGCAGCGGCGGCGCGGCGCCGGACGGGCGCCCTTGCCAACCGCTCCCGCACGTCGCGATAGTCGGACCATGACCGACAAGGCCAGCCGCGAGCGCCTCCACATCCGGATCGTCTTCGGCGACGAGCGGATGATCGGGCCGGGCAAGGCCGAATTGCTGGAGCGCGTCGATCGCTCCGGCTCCATCGCCGCGGCGGGCCGCGAGATGGGGATGAGCTACAAGCGCGCCTGGCAGCTGATCGGCACGATGAACAGCATGTTCAGGGACCCCGTCGTGGACCGCACCCGCGGCGGCCCGGGCGGAGGCGGCGCGGTCCTGACCGAGACCGGCCGACGGGTGCTGGCGCTCTATCGCGCGTTCGAGGCGGATGCGGCCCGGGCAGGAGCCGCGCATCTGGACGCGCTGCGGGCGATGCTCAGGGATATACCCGGTCAGAAATAACGCTTGCCCGACCGGCGGTGGCCCTGCGATATGGTCCGGCAGCAAGATCCCGAGGGACATGTCCCGATGCCCGAGCCGTTTCGCCGCCGTTCCGTTCTCGCGGCTGCCGTTGCGCTGACCCTGATGGCCGGCGCCGCCCGTGCCCAGGATCAGGCGCAGGATCAGGCGCCGGTGGTCGCGGCCGCCGCCGACCTCCAGTTCGCGGTCGAGGAGATCGCGGCCCGGTTCAGCGAGGAGACCGGGATGACGGTGCGGCTGTCGCTGGGCTCCACCGGCAACTTCGCCCGGCAGATCCGCGAAGGCGCGCCCTTCGAGATGTTCATGGCCGCGGACGAGCAGTTCATCCTCGACCTGCACCGCGACGGCTTCACCCGGGACGAGGGGGATCTCTATGCCGTCGGACGGATCGTGGTGAAGGTGCCCGAGGGCTCGTCGCTGGTGGCCGACGGCACGTTCGGGACGCTGCGCGAGGCGCTGGAGGCGGGCCGGATCACCCGGTTCGCCATCGCCAATCCCGAGCATGCCCCCTATGGCCAGCGCGCCGAGGAGGCGCTGCGCCATGCCGGGCTGTGGGACGCGATCCAGCCCTACCTGGTCCTGGGCGAGAACGTCGCACAGGCCGCGCAGTTCGCCCTCTCGGGCAATGCCGAAGGGGGGATCATCGCCTATTCGCTGGCCCTCGCCCCGAACGTGGCGGCACAGGGCAGCCACGACCTCATCCCCGAGGAATGGCACGAGCCGCTGCGCCAGCGCATGGTGCTGCTGAATGGCGCGGGCCCCGTCGCCGAAGCCTTCTACGACTACATCCGGTCGCCCTCGGCGCGCGAGATCATGGAGCGCTACGGCTTCGTCCTGCCCGACGACGGGTGATCCATGGACTGGACCGCGCTCTGGCTGTCCCTGCGGCTGGCCGCGTGGACGGTGGCGATCCTGTTGCCGGTCTCCGTCGTGATGGGCCGGTTCCTCGCCTACCGCCACTTCGCCGGCAAGGGCGTGGTCGAGGCGCTGGTCATGCTGCCCCTGGTGCTGCCGCCCACGGTGTTCGGCTTCTACATGCTGGTGGCCTTCGGCCGGAACTCGCCCGTGGGCGCGTTCTGGCAGGAGGCGTTCGGGCATCAGCTGGTGTTCAGCTTCGAGGGGCTGGTGGTGGCCTCCGTCATCTTCAACCTGCCCTTCGCCATCCAGCCTGCCCAGCGCGGCTTCGAGGCCATCGCGGTCGAGGTGCGCGAGGCCGCGCGATGCTGCGGGATGTCGCCGCTCGCCTCGCTCTGGAGGGTCGAGCTGCCGCTGGCCTGGCCGGGGCTGATGACGGCGATGGTGCTAACCTTTGCCCACACGCTGGGCGAATTCGGGATCGTGCTCATGGTCGGCGGGTCGATCCCCGGCGAGACCAAGACCATCGCCATCGCCATCTACGACCGGGTGCAGGCCTTCGACGACCGCGGCGCGGCCATCATGTCCGCCACGCTGGTGGCGATCAGCCTGTTCACCATCGCGATCACCTTCTGGCTGTCGGCCCGCGTCGGCCGGAGGCTGTCCTGATGGCGCTGGAGGTGATGGCGCGGGCCGCAGCCCCGATCCCGCTGGACGTGGCCTTCCGGGTCGAGCCGGGGGAGCTGCTCGCGCTGGTGGGCCATTCGGGATCGGGCAAGACGACCCTGCTGCGCACGGTGGCGGGCCTGTGGCGACCCGAACGGGCGCGCGTCGCGGTGGACGGCACGATCTGGATCGACACCGCGGCGGGGATCGATCGGCCGACGCACCGCCGCCGCGTGGGGATGGTGTTCCAGTCCTATGCCCTGTTTCCGCACATGACGGCCTTGCGCAACGTCATGGCGGCCATGGACCGGCCCGACCGGGCCGAGGCGGAGCGCCTCCTCGATCTGGTCAACCTGCACGGACTGGCCGACCGCAAGCCTGCGCAGCTCTCCGGCGGCCAGCAGCAGCGCGTCGCGGTGGCGCGCGCGCTGGCCCGCAGGCCGCAGGCGCTGCTGCTGGACGAGCCCTTCTCGGCGGTGGACCGCGCCACGCGCGAGAAGCTCCATGCCGAGATCATCGCGCTGCGCCGACACCTGGCGATGCCCGTGGTGCTCGTGACGCACGACATGAACGAGGCGCAGCTTCTGGCCGACCGGATGGCGGTGATCGAGAAGGGCCGCGTCGTGCGCGAGGGGACGACGGCGGACGTCATGGCCGACCCCGAGGCACTTCGCGCCATGGGCATCCGCGAGGCGGCGGCCATGCTGCCCGCGACGATCGCCGAACATCTGCCCGACGGCCTCACCCGGCTGGACACCGCGACCGGGCCCCTGTTCCTGCCGCAGGTGGAGGGCGCGGTCGGAACGCGGGTCCGCGTGCGGATCATGGCCCACGAGGTGATCCTGTCGCGGGACCGGCCCGAGGGGTTGTCGGCCCAGAACATCCTGGCCGGGCGGGTGACGGCGATCGTGCCGGGACGAGGGCCCGCCGTGATGGTGCATGTCCGGGTGGGCGAGCAGGACATCCTGGCCCGCATCACCCGCCGCGCGGCCGACCGGATGGCGCTGCGGCCGAGCGAGCCGGTTCATGCCATCCTGAAATCCATGTCCGTGGCCCGCGATCACGTGGCCCCCGCTCCGGCCGGAGCCCTCCGGTCGGCCTGAACGCGCAGGCCGTCCGCCCCCGATCCGCGCCCGCTCCGGCCCGATCGCCACCCGGATACCGCATGGTCGCCGCCGTGCCGCGCAGCGCGGAGGGCCGCCCTCGGCGCGCGGACGGACCGACCCTCAGGCCAAGAGCGCCGCAGGGTCGAAGGTGGAGGTCTCGCCCAGCCGGTCGTAGCTCGCCTCGAGCCACGCCTCCGCCCGCGCCCAGCCGATCCCGTGCAGGTGCCGCAGGAAGGCCCATTCGGCGTTGAGCTTGCTCGACACCCCCAGACCGCGCAGCGCGTCCTCCCCCTCGATCCGGTGCAGCAGCACGTCGCGCGACTTCGACCGGTTCGTCCCCTCCTCGTCCACCAGCGCCTGGAGCAGCATCAGCGACCGCAGCTCGCGGATGAGCGAGGCGTTGAAGGTGATCTCGTTGAGCCGGTTCTGGATGTCCTGCGCGCGCCGCGGCACCTCCTCGCGCCGGATCGGGTTGATCTGCACGATGACGAGGTCGCGCGCCGCGCATTCGTCGATCAGCGGGAACAGCACCGGGTTGCCCATGTAGCCGCCGTCCCAGTAGGCTTCTCCGTCGATCTCGACCGCCCGGTAGAGGAAGGGCAGGCAGGCCGAGGCCATCACCGCGTCCGCCGTCACTTCCGGCCCCCGGAACACCCGCGCCTGCCCGGACCGCACGTTGGTCGCGGCGATGAAGAGCTTGACGGCCGTGCAGCAGCGCACGCTGTCGAAATCCACCTGCTCCACCAGCAGGTCGCGCAAGGGGTTGATGTCGAAGGGGTTGAACTCGTAGGGCGACACCGCCCGCGTCAGCCAGTCGAAGGCCAGAAAGCCCGGCGAGGCATCGAGGCTCCAGCGCCCGAGCAGCACGTCGAGCGGCGAGCGGCGGATCGGGCTCGCCATCGCTGCCCGGCTCACGGCGCGCCAGAACCGCTCGAGCGCCGCGCGCGCGCCCTCGCGCCCGCCGCGGTTCATCCCGTCGGCCAGCACCACCGCGTTCATCGCGCCCGCGCTCGTGCCGCTGATCGCCTCGATCCGCAGCCGGTCGTCGGCGAGCAGCCGGTCCAGCACTCCCCAGGTGAAGGCGCCATGCGCTCCTCCGCCCTGCAGCGCGAGGTCGATCGGTTTGGGCTCGGGCATCGGTCTCTCCGGCTGGACTCCAGGGCCAACGGCCCGCCGGGCCCCTCGCGGGGGCCTGCCGCGGGCACGCCGGGGGAACAGCCCCGGTGCGCTCCGGTTCCCGCGCCGGCGTTAACCGGACCTTAACCTGTCCATGGCATCAAGAAGGAAATCCCCCCGAATCGCGGAGACCTCCGATGCGACCGGCCCGCCGGCCCACGATCCCTTGCCGCCACCGCGCCCCCTGGGCGCGGGCCGTCGGCCTAGGCGCATCCGGACGGGGGTCCCAGCGCGGGCAGCCCTGCCGCCGAGAGCGTCTCGCCCCGATCGACGGAGGCCCGGTCGCCGCAGGGCACCGCGCGCGCCCTCTCCGGCTTGCCGCCATCCATCCGCTCGCCGGCGGCCGGACGGGCGGAGACCGGAGGACCACCGCGTCCGCCCCGTCGGCATCGGGGCCGGCACCCCGCCGCGCCCGTGCCGCGCCGCCCCGGATCTGCGCGCTTCGGCCGCGGCCGCTCCGCCGCGGGAGCCCTTGGTCGGCAGGTGCAGCAATGCTAGCCGCTCTCCATGGGCTGCCGACCAGCCGCCGGTTTGCCACGGAGCTCGCAAGCCATGTTCGCCGATCTCGATGCCGTCTTCCTGGCCCGCATCCAGTTCGCCTTCACCGTCTCCTTCCACTTCCTGTTCCCGGCCTTCACCATCGGTCTGGCGAGCTATCTCGCGGTGCTCAACGGGCTGTGGCTGTGGACGCGCGAGCACCGCTATCTCGAGCTGTTCCGCTACTGGGTGAAGGTCTTCGCGCTGGCCTTCGCGATGGGTGTCGTGTCGGGCATCGTGATGTCCTATCAGTTCGGCACCAACTGGTCGGTCTTCGCCGACCGTGCGGGGCCGGTGATCGGGGCGCCCATGGCCTACGAGGTCCTGTCGGCCTTCTTCCTCGAGGCCGGGTTCCTCGGGATCATGCTGTTCGGACGCGAGCGGGTCGGGCCGGCCCTGCACATGGCGGCCTGTCTCGCCGTGGCGGGGGGTACGGTCCTGTCGGCCTTCTGGATCCTGTCGGTCAACTCATGGATGCACACGCCGGCGGGCTACACGATCGACGAGGCCACGGGGCAGTTCCTGCCCGAGGACTGGTGGGCGATCATCTTCAATCCCTCCTTCCCCTACCGTCTCGCCCACACCGTTACCGCTGCCTACCTGACGACGGCCTTCATCATCGGCGGGGTGGGCGCCTGGCACCTGCTGCGCGCGCGGCGCCGCGGCGAGAGCCCGAGCGCCGCCACGCGCACGATGTTCTCCATGGCGATGTGGATGGCGGTGGTGGTCGCGCCCGTGCAGCTGCTGCTGGGCGACCTGCACGGGATCAACACGCTTCACCACCAGCCCGCCAAGGTCATGGCGATGGAGGGGCATTACGAATCCCACCCCGAGGGTTGCGCACCGCTCTACCTGTTCGGCCTGCCCAACGACGCCGAGCAGCGGCTCGACTATGCGGTGGGCATCCCCTGCCTGTCGAACCTCATCCTGAAGCACGACTTCACCTCGCCCCTGCCGGGCCTCGACACGATCCCCGACGAGGATCAGCCGCCGGTGGCGGTCGTCTTCTGGTCCTTCCGCGTCATGGTGGGGATCGGGCTTCTGATGATCGCCCTCGGGGTGTGGGCGCTCTGGGCACGATGGCGGAAGCGGCTCTACGATTCGCCCGCGCTTCACCGCGCCGCCGTGGCGATGGGCCCGTCGGGTCTCGTGGCGGTGCTGGCGGGCTGGATCACGACGGAGGTGGGCCGGCAGCCCTTCACCATCCATGGCCTGCTGCGCACCGCCGAAAGCGCGAGCCCGCTGGCCGCGCCGGCCGTGGCCTGGTCTCTCATCGCCTTCGTGGTGATCTACTTCGCGGTCTTCGGAGCGGGCACCTATTACATCCTGCGGCTGCTGTCGCGCCCGCCCAAGCCCGACGAGCCGCGGCTCAAGGACGTGGTCGAGGGGCCCCTCCGGACCGCCGGCATCACGCCTGCGCCCCTCGAGGCCGCGCGGCAGGGCCGGCCGCAGCCGACGGGAGGCTGACCATGCCGATCGCCGAGGGGGTGTCGTTCGACCTCACCGTGATCTGGGCGTTCCTGATCGCCTTTGCAGTGTTCGTCTATGTGGTGCTCGACGGCTTCGATCTCGGGCTGGGCGTGCTCTTCGCCGCCGAGCCTGCGCGCGAGGACCGAGACGTGATGATGAACTCGGTTGCTCCGGTCTGGGACGGCAACGAGACCTGGCTCGTGCTGGGCGGCGGCGGGCTGTTCGCCGCGTTCCCGCTGGCTTATGCGGTGGTGCTGCCGGCGCTCTATGTGCCGATCCTCGCCATGCTGCTTGCGCTGGTGTTCCGGGGCGTCGCCTTCGAGTTCCGCTGGAGGACCGAGCGCTGGCGGCGGGTATGGGACCTCGCCTTCATCGGCGGCTCGGCGCTGGCGGCCTTCTCGCAGGGGGTGGCGCTGGGGGCCCTCCTGGAAGGGATCACGGTCGATCCGGCCGCGCGGGCCTACGGCGGCGGCTGGTGGGACTGGCTCACGCCCTTCTCCCTCTTCGTGGGGGTCGCCGTCGTCGTGGGCTACATGCTGCTCGGCGCCACCTGGCTCGTCATGAAGACCGCCGGCCCCCTGCAGGAGCGGATGCGCACCCGCGCCCGCTGGCTGGGCCTTCTCACGGTGGGCTTCATCGGCGCGGTGAGCCTGTGGACCCCCTTCCTGCAGGAGGGCTACTATGCACGCTGGTTCTCGGGCTGGGGGCTCGCGGCGGCCGGCGCGGTGGCGGTGGCGGTTCTGGTCCTCGCCGGGCTGATGGAGCGCTCGCTCGCGGTGCACCGGCACGAGTACCGTCCCTTCCTGCTCGCGCTCGGGCTGTTTGCAGTCTGCTTCGCGGGGCTGGGGGTGGCCATGTGGCCCTACGTGATCCCGCGCAGCGTGACCATCTGGGAAGCCGCGGCCCCGGAGGCGAGCCAGATCTTCATGCTGGTGGGCGCGGCGGTGCTGATCCCGGTCATCCTAGCCTACACGGCCTATGCCTACTGGGTGTTCCGCGGCAAGGTCGATCCGCAGGCGGGTTATCACTGATGGCCATGCGGCGGCCGTCGGGCCGGCAGGTCCTCTGGTTTGTCGGGCTCTGGGCCGGGGGTGTCGCCGTGCTGGGCGCCGTGGGGCTGCTGATCCGGGCGGTTCTGGGCTGAGGACGCGACGCTCAGGCGGCGGGACGGAAGCCGACGATGAGCTGGCGCAGCCCGAGTGCGGCGCCGAGCCAGATCGCCACGAGCACCACCGGCGCGGTGACCGCGAGAGCGGCGAAGCCCGAGAGCCCCTGCCCCACGCTGCACCCCCCGGCCAGCACCGCGCCCAGCCCCATCAGCGCCGCGCCCCCGATCTGACGGCGCAGCTCGCGCGGGTCCTCGCAGGCCTCCCAGCGGAAATGGCGGCGGCGCAGGCAACCCGCGAAGGCGCCGGCCAGCACGCCCGCGACCGAACCCACGGCAAAGGAGGGGCGCGCGCCGCTCGCGGTCATGACGTAGAGCAGGCTCTCGCCCACGGGGGCCGCGAAGCTGTGGGAAGCGAGGGGCGCCGCGGCGAGGCCGTGCTCGATCACCGCCTGCACGCCCACAAAGCCCGACGCGATGGCGAGACCCACCGCGACGCCCCAGGCGGCCTGCCCCGAGGACGGCCGATCGCGTCCGGGCAGGAGCGCAACCGCGAGCACGAGAAGCCCCGCAAGGAGCCCGGGCACGGCCGCAGGCAGGCCGAGCAGCGCCCCGGCCCCCTGCGCGAGCCCGCGCGGGGCTGCGGGCGTCTCGACGACGAAGAGCGCCACCCGCGGGGCGGCGAGTGGACCCGACAGCGTGACATAGGCCGAGATCCCGAGCACGAGGACGATCATCAACGCACGCAGGTCGCCTCCGCCCAGCCGGGCCAGCGCGCCGTAGCCGCAATTGCCCGCCAGCGCCATGCCGTAGCCGAAGATGACGCCGCCCAGCGCCGCCCCGAGGATCGTTGGCGCCCCCGGCCCGAGATAGGCCACCGCATCGGGATTCACGAGCCCGGCCAGGGCCGCCGCGAAGGTGGCGAGGATCGCTGTCCCGAGCGCCACCGCCCACATCCGCATCCGTGCGGCGTTGCCGCCGTAATGGAGATCCTCGATCGCGCCCAGCGTGCAGAACCGCCCCAGCCGGGCGGCGAGGCCCAGGACAAGGCCGCCCCCCGCCCCCACGGCGAACAGCGACCAGTCGATCCCGAGCGCGTCGATCATGGCGTGCCTCCGGCTGTCCGGCCGCGGGGGGCGGAGCCTGCCGCCCTCAGGCCTTGCAGTAGAGTTCGTAGATGAGCTCGAGGATGCGGCGCGGCCGGTCGTCGGTCAAACTGTAATAGATGGTCTTGCCGTCGCGTCGCGGGCGGACCAGCCCCTCCAGCCGCAGCCGGGCGAGCTGCTGGGATACGGCCGCCTGGCGCGCCGACAGCAGGCGCTCGAGTTCGCCCACCGATTTCTCGCCCGTCACGAGATGGCACAGGATCAGCAGCCGACCCTCGTGGCTGAGCGCCTTGAGGACGTCCGAGGCCTGCTGGGCCTTTTCCATCATCCGCTCAAGTTCGGTGTCGGAGAGGGATTCGTCGAAGGCAGGAAGGGTCAGGGCAGCCATCCTCGGGTTCCATGGAGCACCTTAACCCTATACGGCTCAAGGCTTTGGCTCAATCCTGTTCGGTTCGTGACCATCCGGCCCGTTCGAGCAGGACACCGAGGAGGCCCCAGAAGAAGTCCTCGCCCGGATAGCCCTCGATCCGCCCCAGCTCGCGGCCTTCGTCATCGACGAGCACGAAGGTCGGGGTAAGTCGGGGACGACTCTGGAGGACAAGGTCGTCCGGGACGGGCTGGTGCAGGTCGATGCGCCGCAGGGGGGCAGCCTGCCCCTCCTCGGTCAGGGGATATTCCGGCGCCACCTCCCTGTCCCACCGCGCGCACCAGGCGCAGCCGGCCTGCTCGACCATGACGAGTTCGAGCGCCCGCGCGGGCCAGGCCAGGCCGGACAGGAGGATGACGGAGAGGAGCAGACGGAGCATGGAACATCCGGCGATTGACGGGCGCGTGACGCACAACCTAATCTGAATACGTGATTGCGACAACGCCGGGGGTTGACTGGTGCTCGACGTGACCCTGACCGCGGCGACGCTGGCCGGATTGTTGTCCTTCCTGTCACCCTGCGTGCTGCCCATGGTGCCGTTCTATCTGGGCTATCTGGCCGGGTCAGGGGCGCAGGCGGTGGCGGCGGGGGGAACCGTCACGCCGGCCCTGCGGATGCGGGCCGTCCTGGGCGCCATGGCCTTTGCCGCGGGGATCATCGTCGTTTTCGTGTCGCTCGGCGCCACGGCCTCGATGGCCGGACAGCTGGTGCGGGAGTGGTTCGACATCCTGCGATGGGTCGCTGCGGGGGTCATCGTCGCGATGGGCCTGCATTTCCTGGGCGTCGTGCGGATCCCGATCCTCTATCGCCAGTTCCGGGCCGAGATGGGGGATGTGCGCGACCTGTCGCTCGGCGGCGCCTTCGTGCTGGGCCTCGCCTTCGCCTTTGGCTGGACGCCGTGCGTGGGCCCGGTTCTGGCCGCGATCCTCTTCACCGCGGCGGGCACCGAGACGGCCGCGCGGGGCGCGGGTCTCCTGCTCGCCTACGGCATCGGCATGACGCTGCCCTTTGTCATCGCCGCCCTCTTTGTCGGGGGCTTCATGCGGCTGATGGCGCGCTTCCGGCGCCATCTCGGCACGGTCGAGAAGGCGATGGGTCTCCTGCTCGTCACCTTCGGGGTGCTGATCGCCACCAACTCGGTCAACCGCATCGCGCAATGGATGATCGAGACCTTTCCCGTCTTTGCACGAATCGGATGAGCCTAGGGGAGACCGGACCATGCGCATCCTGCCCACTGCCTTCGCCCTTCTGGCGCTGATCGCCGCCCCGGTCGCCGCCGAAGCACCGGCGTCCATCCCCGAACCCGTCCTGGGCGACGACGGGCTCCACAAGGCCCCTTGGCTGCGCGAGACCTTCCGGGACCTGCGCGAGGATCTGGCCGAGGCCGAGGCCGAGGGCCGGCGGATGATGCTGCTCGTCGAGCAGCGCGGCTGCATCTACTGCACGCGCCTGCACGAGGAGATCTTTGTCATCCCCGAGATCTACGAGATGCTGGACGAACGCTATTTCGTTGTCCAGATCAACATGTTCGGCGACGTGCCCGTGACGGACTTCGACGGCACGACGCTGCCCGAGAAGGACGCGGTGCGCCGCTGGGGCGTGCTGTTCACGCCGACGATGATCTTCCTGCCGCACGAGGTGCCTGAGGGCCAGACCGCCGCGCAGGCCGCGGTGGCGACGATGCCCGGCGCCTTCGAGCGCTGGACCACGCAGAACATGCTGACCTGGATCCTCGAGGAAGGGTATGCCGGCGACGAGCCCTTCCAGAAGTATCACGCACGCGTGTTCGCCACGCAGGGCGGATGACATTCACAGACTCAAATCTGTTGTTGCGTCCGGGCCAGCCTGCGGTTTAGGGTCGCAGGCCAGAGGCGGAGCAGCCGCCGCGGGAGGAGACATGACAGGGACTTGGCGCTTGGCTGCCGGGATCGTGGCGGTTGCGACCGTGGCATCGGCGCAGGCGGTGATCGCGCCGAACGCGGTGGAGTTCGACGAGTATGGCGAGGTGGCGCAGTCCCTCACCGGCGTTCCCGGCAATCCCGATGCCGGCAAGGAGGTGATGGCGACTCGCAGCCTCGGCAATTGCGTGGCCTGCCATCAGGTCACCGCGATGGCCGATGTGCCCTTCCACGGCGATGTCGGGCCGTCGCTCGACGGAGTGGCCGACCGCTGGAGCGAGGCGCAGCTGCGCGGCATCGTCATCGACGCCGACCGCACCTTTCCCGACAGCATCATGCCTGCCTTCTACAAGACCGACGGGTTTACCCGGCCTGGCGACGGCTACACGGGCAAGGCCGCACCGGCCGACCTGCCGCCGATCCTGAGCGCGCAGCAGGTCGAGGATGTGGTCGCGTATCTGATGACCCTTCACGACGAATGACCACGGAGAATCCCATGACCCATACCCGCAGAGAGGCCCTCCTGGTCGGCTTGGGCGCCCTCGTGGCGACCGCCGGGATCCCTAGGCTTGCCTTCGCCGCCACGACCGAGGAGCGGATCGCCGAGTTCACCGGCGGTGCTGCGCTCGGCGAGGGCGGCATCACCCTGACCGCGCCCGAGATCGCGGAGAACGGCAACACGGTGCCGATCTCCGTCGAGGCGCCCGGTGCGGTGGCGATCATGCTGCTGGCGGCCGGCAACCCCAACCCGGACGTGGGCACCTTCCGCTTCGGCCCGCTCGCCGCCTCCCAGATGGCCTCGACGCGGATCCGGCTGGCCGGAACCCAAGACGTGATCGCCATCGCGCAGATGGCCGACGGCTCGTTCGTCAAGACCGCGCGCGAGGTAAAGGTCACGATCGGCGGCTGCGGCGGCTGACGGCAGGAACGGACCAAGGAGAGCAGACATGGCAGAGAACGTCACCCCCCGCGTCCGCGTCCCGGACTCTGCGAGCGCGGGCGAAGCTGTGCTCATCAAGACGCTGATCAGCCACCCGATGGAATCCGGGCAGCGCAAGGACTCGCAGGGCAACGTGATCCCGCGGTCGATCATCAACCGCTTCACTTGCGAGTTCAACGGCGAGACCGTGATCGACGCCACGCTGGAGCCGGCGATCTCCACCAATCCCTATTTCGAGTTCGAGGCGCTGGTCAACGAGTCCGGAACCTTCGTCTTCACCTGGTATGACGACGACGGTTCCGTCTACGAGGAACGCAAGGACATCACCGTCTCCTGACGGAGACGGGGCGGATGGCAGGGGAGGCAGGGATGCGACAGGCAAAGCGGCTGGTCGGCGGCGGGGCCGTGCTGGTCCTGCTGCTGGCGGGGGCGGCCTTGGCCGATCCCGACCATGACGAGCTGATCGTCAACGGCGAGATCGAGATGATCGTGCGCGCCCCGGCGCCGCCGCATGTGGAGAACCTCGACGAGATCATCTCGGGCTGGTCGTTCCGCACGGACGAGACGCAGGCGCTCCAGATGGACGATTTCGACAATCCGGGCATGCTCGGGGTCGAGCGCGCGCTCGTGATGTTCGACACGCCGATGGGTACGGCCGGACAGGCCTGTTCCTCCTGTCACGAGACGCCCGAGGCGCTGCGCGGTGTCCGTGCCACCTATCCCAAATGGGACGAGGAGCGGCAGACCGTCCAGACCGTGGAGATGCAGGTCAACGAGTGCCTGACCGAGCGGATGGGCGCCGAGCCGCTGGGCTACGACAGCACCGAGATGGTGGACATGTCGGCGCTGATCGCCTCGGTCTCGCGCGGGATGGTGGTGGACGTGGCGATCGACGGGCCGGCCCAGTCCACCTGGGAGAAGGGGCGGGAGATGTACTACACCCGTTTCGGTCAGCTCGAGCTGGCCTGCGCCAACTGCCACGAGGACAATGCGGGCCGGATGATCCGTGCCGACCATCTGAGCCAGGGGCAGATCAACGGCTTTCCCGCGTACCGTCTCAACAACGCGGCGCTGATCTCGGTGCACAACCGCTTCCGCGGCTGCATCCGCGACACGCGGGCCGAGACCTTCGAGGTCGGCAGCCCCGAATTCGTGGCGCTCGAACTCTATGTCGCCTCGCGCGGCAACGGCCTGACGGTCGAGGGGCCGTCGGTCCGCAACTGAGAAGCCCGGCCCGCGACCCGGAAGGAGCGCGGGCCGTTTCATCTCTGGAGACATTCACGAAAATGCATAGGTTGTCCCCGTGATCCCGCGTCGCCAGTTCATCCAGGCGGGCCTCGCCGCCTCCGCGCTCTGGGGTGCGTCGGGATTCGGGTCCTGGAGCCGGCTCGCGGCGCAGCAGCGTCTGACGCAGGACGATCTCATTGGCCCGGCGGGCACGGGCAATCTGACCCTGATCCACATCACGGACATCCATGCCCAGACCCAGCCCGTCTGGTTCCGGGAGCCCGAGATCAATCTCGGCGTGGGCGAGGCCGCGGGCATCCCGCCCCATCTGACAGGGGCCGAGTTCCGCGCCGCCTTCGGCATCGAGAAGGGCTCGGCGCTCGACTACGCGCTCACCTACGAGGATTTCGTCGCGCTGGGTCGCGAATACGGGCAGATGGGCGGGCTTGATCGCATCGCCACCGTGGTCAAGGCGATCCGTGCCGACCGGCCCGACGCGCTTCTGCTCGACGGCGGCGACACCTGGCAGGGCTCGCTGCCTGCGCTGCGCACGGCCGGGCAGGACATGGTGGACCTGTTCAACGCACTGGGCGTCGACGCGATGACTGCGCACTGGGAGTTCACGCTCGGCTCGGACCGTGTGCGAGAGATCGTGGAAACCCAACTCGCCTTCCCCTTCCTCGGGGCGAACATCTTCGACGCCGAGTGGGACGAGCCCGCCTTCGAACCGGTGGCCGTCTTCGAGCGGGGCGGCACGAAGGTGGCGGTGATCGGTCAGGCCTTCCCGTACCTGCCGGTGGCCAATCCGCGCTGGCTCTTTCCCGAATATTCCTTCGGCATCCGCGAGGAGCGGCTGGCTGCGGTCGTGAGCGAGGCGCGCGCCGGCGGCGCAGAGGTCGTGGTCCTGCTCAGCCACAACGGCTTCGACGTGGATCGCAAGATCGCCCGGAACGTCCCCGGCATCGACGTGATCCTGACCGGCCACACGCATGACGCGATCCCGGAGCCGGTGCAGGTCGGCGAGACCTTCCTCATCGCCTCGGGCAGCCACGGCAAGTTTGTGAGCCGGATCGATCTCGACGTGAGGGACGGGCGGATGCAGGGCCTCGCGCACCGGCTCATTCCCGTCTTCTCGGACGTGATCGCGCCCGACCCGGAGATGGCGGCGCTGGTGGAGGCCACGCGCGCGCCCTTCGCCGAGGAGATGGCCGAGGCGCTGGGAACCACCGAGTCGCTGCTCTACCGGCGCGGCAACTTCAACGGCACCTGGGACGACGTGATCTGCGACGCGCTCCTGTCGCAGCGCGACGCCGAGATCGCGCTGTCGCCCGGCTTCCGCTGGGGGGCGAGCGTGATGCCGGGCGAGACGATCACGCGCGAGGACGTCTTCAACGTCACCGCGATGTCCTATCCGGCGGCCTACCGGACCGAGATGACGGGCGAGATGCTCAAGATCGTGCTCGAGGACGTGGCCGACAACCTCTTCAACCCGGACCCCTACTACCAGCAGGGGGGCGACATGGTCCGCGTGGGAGGTCTGGGCTATCGCATCGATGTGGGCGCGCCCATGGGCTCGCGCATCTCGGACCTTGTCCTGCTGTCGAGCGGCGAGCCGATCGATCCGGCTCGGGCCTATGCCGTGGCGGGCTGGGCCAGCGTCAACGAGGGAACCGAAGGCCCTCCCATCTGGGAGGTCGTCGAGGCCCATATCCGGTCCCAAGGCACGGTGCGCGCCGAGCCGCGGAGCCATGTGACCGTCACCGGCATCTGAGAAAGGAGCGAGGCATGAGCAACAGGGAGCTTCCCTTCCGCCCCGACCGCCGCCGCCTTCTGACGGGTGCGGCTGCGGCCGGCGGCGCCTTGGTCGGTGCCCGGATGGCGCTGGCGCAGGGAGCCGGCCCGGCGCCGGACCCGGCGATCACCACCCTCCAGCCCTGGACGCGCTTTCTGGGCGACGGTGTGGATGCACGCCCCTACGGCAAGCCGTCCGAGTTCGAGGCCCATGTCGTGCGGCGCCATGTGCCGTGGCTGACGGCGGACCCGGTCTCCTCCGTGAACTTCACGCCGCTGCACGAGCTCGACGGGATCATCACGCCCAACGGGCTGTGCTTCGAGCGTCATCACGGCGGCATCGCCGAGATCGACCCGGCGCAGCACCGGCTGATGATCAACGGCCTCGTGGACCGGCCGCTCGTCTTCACGATGCAGGACATCCTGCGCTTCCCGCGCGAGAACCGCATCTACTTCCTCGAATGCGCGGCCAATACGGGGATGGAGTGGGCGGGCGCGCAGCTCAACGGCTGCCAGTACACGCACGGCATGATCCACAACGTGATGTACACGGGCGTGCCGCTGCGCCTGCTGCTCGAGGAGGCGGGGCTGAAGGGCTCGGCCTCCTGGATCCTGGCCGAGGGCGCGGATGCGGCGGCGATGACCCGGTCCATCCCGCTCGAGAAGGCGATGGACGACTGCCTCGTGGCCTTCAAGATGAACGGCGAGGCGCTGCGCCCCGAGCAGGGCTATCCGCTCCGGCTGGTGGTGCCGGGCTGGGAAGGCAACATGTGGATCAAGTGGCTGCGCCGGATCGAGGTCGGCGACCAGCACTGGGGGCAGCGCGAGGAGACGTCGAAATATACCGACACGCTCGCCGACGGGCGGTCGCGGCGGCACACCTGGGTGATGGACGCGAAATCGGTCATCACCAACCCCTCGCCGCAGGCGCCCATCCGCACCGGACCGGGGCCCGTGGTCATCACCGGCGTGGCCTGGTCGGGACGCGGTACCATCCCGCGCGTGGACGTCACGCTCGACGGCGGCATCAACTGGCATCAGGCGCGCATGTCGGGGCCCAGCCTCGACAAGTCGATGCACCGTTTCTACTTCGAGTTCGACTGGGACGGACGCCCGCTGCTGCTCCAGAGCCGCGCCCATGATTCCACGGGCTACGTCCAGCCGACCAAGGAGGCCCTGCGGGCCATCCGAGGCGAGAATTCCATCTATCACAACAACGGCATCCAGACATGGGCCGTGAACGAGGCGGGGGAGGCCGAGAATGTCGAGATTTCTTGAGCCGCTGCCGTTCTTCGGACTGGTGGCGGCAGGCACCGCCGCGTTCCTTGGATCGGGCGTCCTGGTCACCAACAGCATCCACGGATCGGGGCGCGGCGGGGCGAACGATGCTGTCCTCGTCGGCGCAGCACAGGCGCAGGTCGTCGAGACTCCGGCCGCGCAGGAGGTGACGCCCTCCGTAACGGCCGCGGCGGACCCTTCGCCTGACCCGGAGGCGCCTGCGCAACAGCCCGCCCCCGGGATGGTCGCGACAGGCGGGGACGCCCCGGCGAATGCCGCCGGTGCCGTCGTGCCGGTCGCCTTCGAGGAACAGCCCGCCCCCTCGCGGCCGGGCGGATACGGTCTGGGCCGCGAAGCGCTGCCCGAGGAGATCGCCGCATGGGACATCGACGTGCGGCCTGACGGGCAGGGCCTGCCCGAGGGTTCCGGCGATGTCTGGACGGGCGAGGAGCTCTTTGTCGAACGCTGCGCAGTATGCCACGGTGATTTCGGCGAGGGGGCCGGGCGCTGGCCGCAGCTGGCGGGAGGGTTCGGCACGCTCGACGGCGACGATCCGGTGAAAACGGTCGGGTCCTTCTGGCCCTATCTGTCGACGGCCATCGACTACATCCACCGCGCCATGCCGTTCGGGGATGCGCAGTCGCTCACGGCCGACGAGACTTACGCGATCACGGCCTACATCCTGCACCTCAACGATCTGGTGGACGACGACTTCGTCCTGAGCCCGGAGACCTTCGCCTCGGTCCAGATGCCCAATGCCGACGGCTTCTTCGAGGACGACCGCGACGAGGTCGAACTGGTGGAATTCTCGCGCGAGCCCTGCATGGAGAATTGCAAGGAATCGGTCGAGATCACCATGCGGGCGACCGTGCTGGATGTGACCCCGGGCGACGGGTTCGACGTGGCGGATGCGGCCGACGCCGCCGTGGCGGTGGCCGAGGAGCCGGCGATGGCCGAGGCTGTGGGCGGCACCAACACCACCGAGGCCGAGGCGGCACAGGCCGAGACGACCGAGGCCGCAGCGCCGGACGCCACGGCGGAGATGGCCGCTGTGCCGGACGAGGCACCGGCGGCTGAGCCTGTCATGACCGAAGCCGTTCCGGAGGCGGACGCTCTCGACATGGCCCTGGTCGCCGCGGGCGAGCAGGTGTTCCGCCGCTGCTCGGCCTGTCACGAGGTGGGAGAGGGAGCGCGGACGCGCACCGGGCCGGTGCTGAACGGAGTGGTCGGTGCCCCCATCGCCTCCGAGGAGGGTTTCCGCTATTCGCGGGTTCTCGAGGAAGCGGGCGAGGCCGGGCGCGTGTGGTCCGTGGAGGAGCTTTCGGCCTATCTGGCCAACCCGCGCGGCTACATGCCGGGAACCAAGATGGCCTTCCAGGGCCTGCGCTCCGACGACGAGATCGCGGCCGTGATCGCCTTCCTGCAGAGCCATCCCGAATGACGGGAAGGGGGCCGTCCGCCCGTTCCGCCGGAGCGGATCCGGGCGGTTCCCGCGGAAACGAGGTCCGGGCGGAACCCATCCGCCCCTCCCCCATCACAGGAGCACCACCATGCGCCGCGTCATCCTGACCCTGACCCTCTGCCTGGCGGGGGCTGCCGCCCTTCGTGCCGAGGAGGCGGTGGTCGTCTATCCCTTCGATGGTTCTTTCGAGGACGCCGCCTTTGCCGTGGAATCGGCCATCACCAACCAGGGGCTGGTGATCGACTACACCAGCCATGTCGGCGAGATGCTCAACCGCACGGGCGCCGATGTGGGCAGCGACGTGGTCCTCTTCGACGAGGCGGACATCTACGTGTTCTGCTCCGCCGCGGTGTCGCGCCGCGTGATGGAGGCCGACCCCATGAACATCGCCTTCTGCCCCTACGGCATCTTCGTGGCCGAGCGCGAGGGCGAGGTCATGGTGGGCTACCGCACCTATCCCGACGGGCCGATGGACGAGGTGGAGGCCCTCCTCGATTCCGTCGCCCGCGAGGCCACGGGGGGCTGAGCGCGCCCCTCACGGGGCGGGGACGAAGGCATAGCCCTCCTCCGCCGCCTCGATGCGGCCGATCCCGCCTTCGGGGAAGTGGAAGGCGATGACCGGCTGCCCCCGCGCGGCGAGATCGGCGAGCAGCGCCGTCCGGCTCGCCGCCGCGAGAGCCGGGTCCTGGTCCGAGGCCAGTTCCCAATGCGGCCGGGCCAGCGCGATTGAGGCGTTGGGGATGGCATCGCCCACGACCGTCAGCGCATCGTCCCCCTCGCCGAGACGAAAGGCCATGTGACCCGGGGTGTGGCCGGGCGTGGCCTGCGCGACGAGCCCCGTCAGCAGGCTGTCTCCATCCTCGAAGGTCTCCACCAGGTCGCCCAGAACCCCCAGCCGTCGGGCAGCGCCAGCCACGAAGAACTGCCGGTCGGGACCGATGCTGTCGGCGGTCGCGGGATCGAGCCAGTAGTCGCGTTCGACCCGGCCCATCAGGTGACGGGCATTGGCGAACAGCGGCTCGTCGAACTCGTCGAGGACGCCCCAGAGATGGTCGGGATGTCCATGGGTGAAGACCACATGGGTGATCGCGCCGGGATCGATTCCCGCCGCCCCGAGCGCATCCAGCAGATGCCCCGTGCTGGGCATGAAGTCGGGTCCAGCGCCCGTGTCGAACAGCACCGTCCGGTCCTCCGATTGCCAGAGCGCGACGTTGCAGGGCACCCGCAGCTCCGGCCCGCTCACCCCGGCGGCGGCGAGCAGCGCGCGCGCCTCCTCCTCGGGCAGGCCGCCCAGGACGAAGCTTTCGGGCAGAACAAGGGCGCCGTCGCTCAGGCTGAGCAGCCGCCCGCCGGCCAGTGCAACTTCCGTGGCGGCCCAGACCCGACGGACGGAGCCCGAGCAGGCCAGTGCGCCGATGGCGGAGCCGAGCAGACGGCGGCGGGTGATCACCATGTCGATCCCTTTCCTTGACGGGGATGATCGTAGGTCGTGAGCGGTGCCTTGTCACCGTCGTGGACGTCCTGTCCGGCATCCGGCCACTCTCCGCCCACCGGCGGTTTCCGCCTCGCATGCCCTTCCGGTCCGGATCCGTTCATCTCGCGGGGCGCTGGGGCTGGTCGGCGGCACGTTCGACCCGCATCCTCGTGCCGCAGGGCTGTGGATCATTCGCTTCGCGGCCGGGTGAGGGTCGTCTCGACGCCTCGCCGGACGGTCACGGCTGGGCCGCCGCCCCGAGGAAGGGCCTCAGCCGTCAATTCCCGCAGGAGCGGGAAGAGTCGCCCTGACGACAGACGCCATCGCCTCGTGAGCAACGCAGCACGGGAAGGCGAAGCAGCCCCGGGCCGCCGTTCCGGAACCCAGCCCTGCCGCGACCTCATAAACCCCTGTCGGGCCTTCGGGCAGGCGTGGGATCCCCGTCATTCGCTGGGATGCGTTCGTCGGGGCAGAAGCTCTGTATTGGTGCACAGGTTGCGGGACCCGCGACCCCATCCGCCAAGGGCTGCGCCTGCAAGGCGTCTCGATCGCGAGTCCGCCTCCGCCGCGGCCGGGCAGGACCCACAAGAAAGACATTGACGCGCGGCGCCCTTTTAGTCTCACTGTAATTTTAGCTGCACTAAAGGCTCTCATGCTGCTGTCCACCGCTCAGGCTCAATCCCACGAACACGAACCCGCGCTTGATCCGCAGACCTTCCTCGGATTGCGGATGCGCGAACGGCGCAAGGCACTCGGACTGACGCTCCAGACCGTCGCGGAGGAGGCCGGACTGACAGCGGGTTTCATCAGCCAGGTCGAACGTGGCCTGACGGCACCCTCGCTCTCCTCTCTCACCGCGATCAGCCGGGTTCTCGGGCTCGATCCTGGTGCCTTCCTTGTTCAGCCGTCAGATCCCGGCCCGATGACCCGGGCTGGCCATCGTCCGGTCTACGGCTTCGATACCTCCCAGATCGGATACGAGCGCCTCTCGACCACCTTCCCCGGCAACGTGCTGCGCGCCGTGCTCATCCACGAGGCGCCTGGTCACCGGACCGAGCCGATCCGGCACGAAGGCGAGGAACTCTTCTTCATCCTGTCCGGTGCCCTGACGGTCGAAATCGAGGGGCAGCGCCACGTTCTGAATGCCGGTGACTCGATCCACTTCGCGTCAACCCGCGTCCATTCGAGCTGGAACCATACCGATCAGGTCACAACGCTTCTGCATACCTGCACGATGGACGTCTTCGGCGACGCCCGACGCGCCGCCCACCACCCCGGCGGGGTTGCCGCCGCACAAACGAGCGACTGACAAGAAACAGGGAGACTGCGATGAAGACCTATCTCAGGATCGCTGCATCCGCACTCGCGATGACGGCGATGGTTGCTGCGGCCGCTCCGAGCTGGGCCGAGGGCGTCCTTCGACTCGACGAGGTGCCGGTCGGCGAACTCGACCCGGCGAAGGCATCGGACTATGCTGACTCGCTCCTGATGTTCAACGTCTATGACACGCTGGTGCTGCCCGCGCAGGGAGCGCCCGGTCATGTGCCGCATCTGGCCATGGACTGGGTGGTGGACGGCACCACCGTGACCCTGACCCTGCGCGATGATGTTGCGTTTCATTCGGGCAACCGGATGACGGCCGAGGACGTGGTCTTCTCGGTCGAGCGCATGCAGGCCCTCGGGGAGGGTCTGTCGTTCCTGTTCACTGTCGTCGAGAGCGTCGAAGCCGTGGATGACACGACGGTGCGCTTCACTCTCTCGGAACCCTACGCCCCCTTCATCGCGTCGCTCGTGCGACTGCCCATCGTCGACAAGGAGACGGTGATGGCCAATCTCGGCCCGGGCAACGACGAGATGGGCGACTGGGGACAAGCCTTCCTTTCGGCCAACTCGGCCGGGACGGGGGCCTATGTCGTTCGCAGCCACAACCCGCAGGAAGAGACGGTCCTTGTCCGCAACGACAACTACTTCCTGCCCGTCGATCCCGGCGCGCCCTCCGAAGTCCGGCTGCGCTACGGTCTGGAACCGGCTACCATCCGGGCGCTCATGGCGAGTGGCGAGCACGACATCACGTCGCAGTGGCTCCCGCCCGAAGTCATGTCGGCCCTGGCGGGCGACGGCGCCCAGTTCTTCAGCGAGAGCGGCACCGGCGGGTTCTATATCAAGCTGAACACGACCAAGCCGCCGCTCGACGACGTGCACTGCCGCCGTGCCCTTGCCGCAGCCTTCGATTACGAGACCGCCATCGCGATCACCCGGATCGCCGAAGGCGTTGCCGGCGGCTTGCCTGCGACCGGCGCGATCCCCGTCGGCATGTTCGGCGCCAATCCCGCCGACGAGCCTCTCGTCCGCGACATGGAGGCAGCCCGCGCTCATCTCGAGGCCTGCGCCTACAATCCTTCCGAGCACACGCTGGAAGTGAGCTGGATTGCGGAAGTCCCCATCGAGGAACGCTTCGCCCTCCTGATGCAGGCGAACTTCTCGGAACTCGGCTTCAACACCGAAATCGTGCGGGTGCCGTGGGTCCTCTTCACCGAGCGGGTGACGAATCCCGAATCCACTCCCCACATCAGCCAGGTCTTTGTCACGGCCGTGACGGGCGATCCCGACACGCTGCTCTTTCCCATGTATCACTCCTCGGCCGCCGGCACATGGCAGTCGCCCGAATATCTCGACGACGCCGAGGTGGACCGGCTGCTTGAGGAGGGCCGGAGCGCAGACTCCGACGACGCCCGCGAGGCGGCCTATTCGGCCCTGAACGCGCGGCTGATGGACCTGGCGCCGACCATCTACGCCTTCGACCGCAACTCGGTCTTCGCAGCCAGTCCGCGCGTCTCGGCTCCGGCCCTGACCGATCCGGCGGCCGCCTTCGGGGTTGATGGCATGGGCTTCAGCTTCCGCCTCATGACGCTCGACGACTGACGCCCCCCGCCGCCGGGGACGTGGTGACACTCCCCGGCCGTTTCCCTCGCGGCCTTCCATGATCCCCGTCCTGCGCCTCGCAGCCAAGCGGATCGGCACCTCCCTTCTTGTCCTCTTCGGGGTGTCTGTCCTCATCTTCTGCATCGCCCGGGTCATTCCCGGCGATCCCGCCCGCGTGGCGCTCGGGCCCAACGCCACGGCCGAGCAGGTGGCAAACCTGCGTGCCCAGCTGCGCCTCGACGAACCCCTTGTTGCGCAATACGGCCACTTCCTGGCCGATCTCGCCCGTGGCGATCTCGGGAGGTCGCTCTACACCAATCGTCCCGTCACCACGGACATCGCCGAATTCCTTCCCGCAACGCTGGAACTCATCCTGGTCGCCGGGATCATGATGATTGCCTTCGGCCTGCCGCTGGGGATTCTCGCAGCCCGCTTCCGCGGCCGCTGGCCCGATCATCTGATCCGCGTCCTCTCGCTACTCGGTGTCTCGGCCCCGTCCTTCGTCTGGGCCGTGGGCCTGATGCTCGTCTTCTCCTATTATCTCGGCTGGTTCCCCATCGCCGGCCGGATCGCCAGCCAGTTCGAGATCGGCCGCGTCACGGGCTTCCTGCTGATCGACACGCTCCTCGCCGGCAACGGTGCCGCCTTTCGGAGCGCGGCAGCGCACCTCGTCCTTCCTGCCTTTGCGCTTGCCCTCTCGGGCATCGGACAGGCCGCGCGCCTGACGCGCGCCAACATGATCGAGACCTATGAAACCCCCTACATCGAGATGGCCCGCGCCTACGGCTTTCCCGAACGGCGCGTCGCGAACCGCTACGCTTTCCGGCCCTCCCTCATCCCGTCCCTGACGATCATCGGTCTCGATCTGGCGGCCCTGCTCGGTAACGCCTTTCTCGTGGAGGCGGTCTTCGGCTGGCCAGGTCTGTCGCGCTACGGCGTGCAGGTCATCCTGCGCAAGGATCTCAACGCTATCGTCGGCACGGTCCTCATCATCTCGGCCATGTTCATCCTCGTGAACATCATCGTGGATGTCCTCACCGTTCTGCTGAACCCGCGCATCCGCCATGCCCAGAGGGGAGCCACGCCATGAGGCGCACGGCACGGATCCTTGCCGCCAACCCGCTTTCGCTGCTCGGCGTCCTTCTGGTGAGCCTCGTGATCGTGGGGGCGGTCTTCGCGCCTGTCCTGGCCCCCTTCCCCGACCATCGCGGCGCCGTCGTGGACTTCACCAACTTCAACAAGCCCCCCTCGGCCACCCATGTCATGGGCACCGACGTGGTCGGCCGCGACCTCTTTACCCGGATCCTCTACGCCTACCGCATCTCGCTCCTGCTCGCCGTGGTCGTGCTCGCGATCGCGGTGCCGATCGGGGTGACGCTCGGCCTGATGGCGGGCTATCTCGGCGGCTGGTGGGAATATGCGATCATGCGGCTGACGGACGTGTTCCTGTCGATCCCGCCGCTCGTGCTCGCCATCTCCATCATGGGGGTGCTTGCGCCGACGCTCGTCAACGGCATGATCGCCGTGACGGCGATGTGGTGGCCTTGGTACACCCGGCTCGTCTACAACATCGCGCGAGGCGAGAAGGTCGAGGGTTACGTCCTCGCTGCGGAGGTGATCGGGGCCTCGCGCATCCATGTCATGTTCCGCGAGATCCTGCCGAACTGCATCCCCGCGGTCCTGACCAAGATGACGCTCGATGCGGGCTTTGTCATCCTCATCGTGTCCTCGCTGTCCTTTCTGGGTCTGGGCGTGCAGCCCCCCACCCCGGACCTCGGCTCCATGGTCGCGGAAGGGGCGCGCTACCTCCCCGACAGCTGGTGGCTCGCGGTCTTTCCGGGGCTCGCGATCCTCGTGGCCGTCTTCGGCTTCAACCTGATCGGAGACGGTCTGCGCGATGTTCTGGGGGCGGACCGGTGAACACGCTCGAGATCCGCGATCTGCGGCTGTCGTTCCGCCTCCCTGTCGGCACGGTCGAGGTGCTGCATGGCATCTCGCTCCGCATCGCACGAGGCGAGCGCGTGGCACTGGTGGGCGAAAGCGGTTCGGGCAAGTCGGTCACCGCCCGTATCATCCTCGGCCTGCTTCAGGAGCAGCGGGGCGTCCGCCTCGCGGGTGATATCGTCTTCCAGGGCCGCAATCTCCTGCGCCTCCCTCCCCGGGAGCGTCGGGCCGTGCGCGGCACCCGGATCAGCATGATCTTCCAGGACCCGACCTCCTCGCTCAATCCGGTCTTCCGCATCGCACCGCAATTCCGCGAGGTGCTGGCGCGCGCGACGCCCGACCTCTCGGAGAAGGCCGCACGCGCCCGAGCCGCCGAGCTTCTGGACGAGGTCGCCATC
Organism: Rubellimicrobium sp. CFH 75288; assembly: GCF_009904055.1. Lineage (GTDB taxonomy): Bacteria > Pseudomonadota > Alphaproteobacteria > Rhodobacterales > Rhodobacteraceae > Rubellimicrobium. The sequence continues at coordinate 518,984 of NZ_WYDP01000001.1, forward strand.
CCCGATGCGGCCCGCGTCCTCGACAGCTATCCGTTCCAGCTGTCGGGCGGCATGAACCAGCGCATAATGATCGCCATGGCTCTGGCCAATCGCCCTGCGCTGCTGCTGGCGGACGAGCCGGGCACCGCTCTCGACGTCACCATCCAGGCCCAGACGCTCGACCTCATGCGCAAACTCGTGGTCGACCACGGGACCTCGGTCCTCTTCATCAGCCACAATCTGGGCGTCGTGCGGGAGTTCGCCGACCGCACCTATGTCATCTATCGCGGTCGTATCGTCGAGGCGGGTCCAACCGAAGCGATCTTCCACGATCCCCGTCACGCCTATACCCGCGCCCTCATGGCGGCCCAGCCACGGATCACGGGCGGCGGTCTGCCGGACATCCCCGAACGGTCCGACGATTTCCTTGCCCCGCTGATCGAGCACGAGGCGGCACCATGACGCCGATCCTGTCGCTGCGCCATCTCTGCAAGACGTTCCGCACCGCCGGTCATGAGGTGCAGGCGCTGGTCGATGTCTCGCTCGACGTTGCCGGCGGCGAATGCCTCGCCATCGTGGGCGAGAGCGGCTCGGGGAAATCGACCCTGGCCAGCCTCGTGCTTGGCCTCTATCCGCCGACAACGGGAGAGATCCTGCTGGAAGGTAGAGTCCTGCCTGCCACCCGGACGCTCGTTCACCGCCGGGCGATCCAGCTGGTGCAGCAGAATCCCGCCTCCGCGCTCAATCCCCGGCGCTCCATCGGGGCCTCGCTGCGCCTGGCGCTCGACGTGCACGGCATCGGGGCCCCCGCCGAGCGGAGGTCCCGGGTCGCGGCCCTTCTGGCCGATGTGGGACTGTCCGCCGATCTCGCCTCCCGGGCACCCTCCGCGCTCTCGGGTGGTCAGCGTCAGCGTGTCGCCATCGCCCGGGCGCTCGCCTGCGGCTCGCGCCTTGTGGTACTCGACGAGCCGACCTCCGCGCTGGACGTGCTCGTGCAGGCAGAGGTCTTGCGGCTTCTGGCCAGGCTGCAGGCTGAGCATGGCCTGACCTACCTGTTCATCACCCATGACCTTGCCGTGGTGCGGAACATCGCCACCCGCGTCGCCGTGTTCCAGCGCGGCCGCCTGGTGGAACTCGCTGCCACCGAGGCGCTCTTCACCGACCCGCGTCATCCCTACACCCGGCGGCTCATGGCCGCCGTCCCCGTCATCACCGAAGAGGAGAAGGCTATGCGCGACAGGCTCGCCTGGGAGGATGCATGACGGTGCTGACCGCCATAGCCGCCGCCGACGATCAGCCCAGCCGGACATTCGAGGCGCTCGGCCGGCTTGCGCAGGACGTGTCGGGCGCCCGTCTCGTGACCCTCATGACCTTCGACGCGGCCACGCGCGAGGCCGGACGCGTCTGGACGTCCGACGACCTCCACTACCCCGTCGCGGGGACAAAACCGGCCGAGGACACGATCTGGACGCGCACGGTGCTCGACCGGCACGAGACCTTTGTGGCGAACACGATCGACGGCATCCGCAAGGTCTTCCCGGACCACGACCTCATCGCGTCGCTCGGGTGCGCATCCTGCATGAACCTGCCCTTTGTGGCCATGGGCCGTGTGCTCGGCACCGCCAACATCCTGGATGCCGAGGGTTACTTCACCCCCGACCGCATCGCGGCCATCGACGCGACCCTGCGCCTGCCCGGCCTTGCGGCCTTCCTGCTCAATGAAACGCTCAAGTCCAAGGGGACATCCTGATGCCCGGCACCCTGCGCGTCGCCACGGACGTCGGCGGCACATTCACGGATCTTGTCGCCTTCGAGATTCATCCGGACGGCACCACCACGATCCGCACCGCGAAGTCGGACACGACACCGCCGGACTACGAACAGGGAGTGCTCGACGTTCTGGACAAGGGCGGGATTGATCCGGTCCGGATCGACTTCCTGGCCCACGGGACTACCGTCGTCATCAACGCCCTCACCGAACGCAAGGGCGTCCGGGTCGGTCTCATCACGACCGAAGGGTTCCGCGACACGCTCGAGATCGCCCGCGGCAACCGGCCGGACTTCTTCAACCTCTTCTACGAAAAGCCCAAGCCCTTTGTTCCCCGCTATCTCCGCCGGGAGCTTCCGGAGCGGATGACCTACCGCGGTGAGGTCATGCGGGAACTCGACCTGTCTCCGCTGGCCGACATCGTCGCCACCTTCAAGGCCGCAGGCGTCGAAGCGGTCGCCATCTCCTTCCTGCACAGCTACGCCAATCCGGCTCATGAGGAGGCGGCGCTGGCCGAGCTCCGCCGCCTCTGGCCCGAGGTACCCGCTGTCGCCGCCCATCAGATCACGCGCGAATGGCGGGAGTACGAGCGGACAAACACGGCGGTGCTGTCGGCCTATGTCCAGCCCATCGCCGAACGCTACCTGCGACGACTCGGCGAAGCGCTCCAGGCCCGCGGACTGAAGGGCCAGCCCTACATCATGCAGTCGAACTGCGGCGTGGACAGCCTTGCGGCCACTGCCCGCATTCCGATCACCATGGTGGAGTCGGGCCCCGCCTCCGGGTTCTGGGGGGCCGCCGAACTCGGCCGGATGATCGGCGAACCCAACATCCTCGCACTCGACATCGGGGGCACCACGGCCAAGTGCTCGCTCATCGAGAATGGTCAGGTCCGGATCATGACGGACTACTGGATCGAGCGCGACCGCAGGTCGGCGGGTTATCCCATCATGGTGCCCGTGGTGGATCTGGTCGAGATCGGAAACGGCGGGGGCTCCATCGCTTGGGTGGACGATTTCGGCAAGCTCCATGTCGGGCCGCATTCGGCGGGGGCGCAGCCGGGACCGGCCGCCTACGGCCGTGGGGGCACGAGCGCCACGACGACCGACGCCAATCTCTGGCTCGGCCGCATCAACCGCGACTACTTCTGCGGGGGCTCGGTGACGGCCGACATGGAAGCCGTCGAGCGGGCGCTGTCCGAGGTGGGCGCCCGTCTGGGGGTGACGACGGACGAGGCCGCTCGCGGCATCATCCGCATCGCCAACAACAACATGGTGAACGCGCTCAAACTCGTAAGCCTGAACCGTGGCCACGATCCGCGTGATTTCACCCTGCTGGCCTTCGGCGGCGGGGGGGCGATGCATGCGGTCGAACTGGCCGCCGATCTGGGCGTGAAGAAGATCGTCGTGCCGTTCGGTGCGCCGGTCTTCTCGGCCTGGGGCATGATGATGTCCGATCTCAGGCGCGACTATTTCGTCACCCGCCTGTCCGGCCTGACGCCGGAAGCCGCTCCGGGAATCGAGGCGGCGTTTGCCGAGGTCGAGATGCGGGCGCGTGACCAGTTCGCGGGCGAGGGAATCGGGAAGGACGCGGTCCGCCTCCGGCGCCACGGGAAGTTCCGCTACCAGAACCAGGAGCATACCGTCGAGGTGCCGCTGCTCGACGGCGTCCTGACTCCCGAAGCCCTGCAGCGCATCGTCGACGATTTCCACGCAGCCTATGAACGCGAATACACCTATCGCCTCTCGGCACCGGTCGAGATGGTGGGCCTCCATGTCGTTGCCACGGCCGAGGTCGGCAAGCTTGCGATGAAGGAAGAGCCCTTGGGTCCCAAAGACGCGTCAGCCGCCGTCAAGGGCAGGCGTCCGGTGGACTACGCTCTCGAAGGCATCCATGAGGCCACGATCTACGATGGGGACCGCCTGCGGCCGGGCATGACCTTCGGGGGTCCCGCCATCATCGAGGATGCCGGAACAACGGTCGTCATCCACCCCGGCAACACCGTCCGCATGGACGGCTTCCGCAACCTTCACATCTCGATCTGAGCGCAGCCATGGACAACGATCCGATCACCGAAGAGATCATCCAGAACAGCCTGCAGGCGGCCGCCGACGAGATGTTCGCCGCCATGAAGAAGACTGCGATGTCCTCGATCATCTATGAGGTCCTGGACATGGGCACGGGCATCCTCGACGCAGAAGGCGGCCTCGCCTGCTCCGGCGCCGGGATTCCTGCCTTCATCGGCGTGCTGGACAAGTCGGTGAAGGTGCTGCTGGCCAAGTTTCCACGCGACGAGATCCGCGAGGGCGACATCTTCGCCACCAACGATCCCTATTGGGGCGGAGTGACGCATCTCAACGACATCGTTGTCGCCATGCCGGTCTTCGTGGATGGTGAACTCATCGCCTGGACGGCGAACATCGCCCACAACTCGGATGTCGGGGGGATGGCTCCCGGGTCCCTGACCGGCGCGGCGACCGAGATCTGGCAGGAGGGGCTGCGTCTCCCCGCCATCCGCATCATCCGGGCAGGCCGGCCCATCGACTCCGTCTTCGACATCCTCAAGGCCAACAGCCGGATGCCAGACGTCCTCGAGGGAGATGTCTGGGCTGCAATCGCCTCGGTCCGGATCGGAGCCCGCCGCCTGACCGATCTTGCCGGGAAATACGGCGTGGAAACCTTCCGGCGCGCCATGACGAACTTCATGGATTACGGCGAGGCGGCCAGCCGCAAGGCCATGGCGCAGCTTCCGAAAGGCACCTTCGAACTGTCCGAGGAGCAGGACGACGGCACGGTCTACCACGTCAGGATCAGGATCACCGACGACACGTTCGAGGTCGATCTGCGCAACAATCCCGATCAGTCTGCCGGTCCCGTGAACACCAGCCGCGACGGGGTCATGGTTGCGGCGCAGATGATCTTCAAGTCGCTGACCGATCCGTATTCGCCTGCCAACGAGGGCAGCTTCCGGCCGATCCGTCTGCTCACCCGCGAAGGCAGCGTGTTCCACGCGCGCGAGCCGGCCCCGATCGGCTTCTACTACGAGATCGAGCTGCGCGTGTACGACATCATGTGGCGCTGTCTGGCGCCGCATGTGCCCGACCGGCTTGCCGCAGGGCATTTTGCCTCGGTCTGCGGAACCTTCATCGGCGGCATCCACCCCGATACCGGCCGCCAGTACACGATCATCGAACCGCAGATCGGCGGCTGGGGGGCCCGCGCGGGTGCGGACGGCAACTCCGCGATGTTCTGCGGTTTCCACGGAGAAACCTACAACTGCCCCGCCGAGATCAACGAAGCCCGCAACGGCGTGATCGTGGACCGGATGGAGCTGAATACCGGCCCGGGCGGCGAAGGTGAGTTCGCCGGCGGCCGAGGCATCATCATGGATTATCGCGTGCGTGCCGAAAGCGGGTACCTGACCGCCGGCTACACGAGATCGAAGTTCCCGGCTTGGGGAATGGCAGGGGGTCGGGACGGCTCGGGCAACATCATCGAGTTCCGCCCCGCCGGCGGCGAGCCTCGGCGGTATGCCTTCGTCTCGGGCCTCCAGACAAAGGCCGGCGACGTGATCCGCGTCATCACCGGCAATGGCGGCGGCTACGGCGATCCGCTCCGCCGCGACCGGGCTCGTGTGGCCGAAGACGTCCGGAACGGGCTCGTCACACCCGAACGCGCCCGAGAGATCTATGGCTGGGAGGGCTGAGCCATGGCCGATCCGCTACGCATCATGTTCCACAACCCGGTGGGCTCGGCAGCCTATGACGGGCTGTTCGCCCGGGCCATCGCAGCCCACAAGCGTCCCGGGACGGAGGTCCACGTCACCTCGCTGCCGCCCGCCGATGGTGCCTTCACCCATATCGAATACCGCGCCTACGAGGGCCGGGTCACCGCCGGGATCGTCCGGGCCGCCCGCGCCGCCGCCAGGGAGGGCTTCGATGCCTTCGTGATCGGCTGCTTCTACGACACCGGCCTGCACGAGGCGCGGGAGGTCTCGGGCGAGATGATCGTCACGGCCCCCTGCGTCGCCGCCTGCGAGATCGCGGCCTCGCTCGCCAATCGCTTCGGCATCATCGTCGGCCGCCGCAAATGGGTGGCACAGATGCAGGAAACGGTTCATGCCTATGGCCACGGCGCCCGTCTGTCCGGCTTCTACCATGTCGAACTCGGCGTCACCGAATTCCAGAAGGATCACGCCGAAACCGAGCGCCGCCTGATCGAGGCGGGCCGCCGCGCGGTCGAGGAGGACTATGCCGAGGCGCTCGTCCTCGGCTGCACGCTCGAGATCGGCTTTCACAAGGCGCTCGAGGACAGGCTCGGAGTCCCCGTGATCGACCCCTCGCTCGCCGCCCTGAAGCGCGCCGAATACGCCGCGATCCTCAAGCGCGACTGCGGCTGGGTTCCCTCGCGCAAATGGTCCTGCGAGGCGCCGCCCGAAGCCGAGATGGCCGCCATCGGCGGCTTCGATGTCAACGCTCCCTTCGGCAACCGCGTGACCGTTCCGGCCTGACGGGCCCGCCGCGGCAAACCTGCACCCCGTTGTTTTCGGCCTCCGATCGCCGGGGGCAGCCATCCGCTGCGAGGACCGCGCGCCTCGTGCAGCCACAGGAGACAATCCGATGCCCGCTCCGCCAATCGCCGACCGCCTGTCCCGCCTTCGGGCCGCCATGGCTGCACAAGGCACCGATCTCGTGGCTCTCGGCCCCGGCCCGAACATGCATTGGGTGGCAGGCTTCCATCCCCATGCCGACGAACGTCCCTGCCTCCTGCTCGTCACGCGGGACAAGGCAGGATTTCTTATGCCCGCGCTCAATGCCGCAGGCTCGCGCGAGCAGACCGACCTTCCCTTCTGGACGTGGACGGATGCCGAAGGCCCGGACGCCGCCCTGCAGCAGGCGCTGGCCGACCTTGGCGCGACGACGGCGCGACGCGTGGACGTGGACGAAGCGATGCGCAGCGATTTCGCGCTTCTGCTGCTCGATGCCCTGCCCCAGGCCGGCCACGGCTTTGCGCGGGACACGCTGGGCGAGCTGCGCCTGTGCAAGGATGCAGCCGAGCAGGACGAACTCCGCCGCAATGCAGCCATCAGCGACGAGGCCATGTCGGCGATCTTCGCCGCGCTCCGGCCCGGCATGACCGAGGAGGAGGTCGCGACTGTCGCCCGCGACGTCTTCAGGAACCACGGGGCAGAGCCGCTGTTCACCATCGTTGGCGCTGCTGCAAACGGCGCCTTTCCGCATCACCACACCGGTGACACCGTCCTGCGGACCGGCGATGTGATCGTCCTCGATATCGGGGCGCGGAAGGGCGCCTTCTCCTCCGACATCACGCGCATGGCCTGTCTCGGCGAGCCGCCCCCGGATTACGGCCGCGTCCATGCCGTCGTCGAGGCCGCCGTGGAGGCCGCGCTTGCCGCCTGCAGGCCGGGCGTTCCGGCCTCCACACTCGACCGTGCCGCCCGCCGGGTGATCGAGGATGCAGGTTTCGGTCCCCAGTTCGTCCACCGCCTCGGCCACGGCATGGGGCTCGAGGGGCACGAGCCCCCCTGGATCTCGGAGGCCTCCGGGACGATCCTGCGCCCCGGCATGGTCTTCTCGATCGAACCCGGCATCTACATCGAGGGCCGGTTCGGCCTCAGGCTCGAGGAGATCGTGATCCTGCACGAGGAGGGACCCGAGATCCTTTCGCGCCTGCCCCGCGACCTTCACGTGGTACCCGTCTGAGCGGCCCTGCCCAGCCCGCGCTTGCCGAGGCGACACCTGCATGGCTGACGGGACGCCCGACTGGCCTCGGCATCCCGGAACGTCCAGCCCTCGGAAGTCGGGCCCACGCCCTGCGGCTCAGCCCGCCGGGAGGGGCCGGTAATCGACGTCGTACCTGAAGTAGCGCGGGCCGACCAGTTCGATCCCCTCGGGCGTCCGCCAGAGCGGATGGCAGGGCCAGGCGAGCGTCACCAGCCGCTGGCCATACTTGAGGGAATCCGTCGTCACCGGCGCCCCGCTGTCGGCTTCCACGACCCCGATGAGGTCGGGCGTGGTGGCCAGCACTTCGCCGTCGCGTTCGGCGATGAGGAATTCGTTCTGGAACTCGAGGCGAAGCGACCGGCCCGCGTCGCGCTCCACCCCCCGGAATGTGGCCTGTCCGCGGGCAAAGCCGCCTTCGGTGCGGCGTTCGATGTCCGCGATGCGCCCGTGGAACAGCACCTGCGCCCCCAGGAGATCGACCAGCGCCGCCACCGGATCGGCATGCGCACTGCGGGCCCTGCGCAGGGTCCGTCCCACCCGGGCGCAGAGCGACAACGTGCCTCGGACGACTGCTTCCTTCGCGACCCTCCCGCTCATCGGATAGAAGGCCAGAAGCGCCGATCCGCCCATCTCGATGGTCGCCGCGCGCGCGAGGCGCTCGGTCCAGGCGTTCGACACCGTGTCGAGGACGATGGAATTGCCCTTGTCGTCGCAGAGCACCATCGGCGTGGCCGAGACGCCCGACAGCGTGAAGGTCACCATCTGCAGTTCGGGAAAGGCCCGGCCCATGCCGTCGCCATCGACCAGCGGCAGACCGCTCGCAGCCGCCACCACGAAGGGGGTGGTGGAATTCACGCCCCCCGCCTCGGCGCAGAGGACTGCATCGATCCGGCGCCCCATCCGCTTTTCCAGTGCCGTGAAGGCATTCATCAGCTCGTCGCCCTGCGGCAGCTTTTCTGTCATCACGGTGGGCGCACCCATCATGCAGACCGGCACGACGAGGGCGTCGTCGGCCAGTTCGTCCATATCGACCAGCGTGACCGGCCCGTGCTTCCGGATCGCCTGTTGGGCCATCAGCTTGCCGATATAGGGATCGCCCCCGCCCCCCGTGCCCAGCACGGCCCCTCCGATGGCGATATCGTCGAGATCGGCCACGTCGACGGTGCGCAGGATCTTCATCGGACATCCTTTCCGTTGCCGACCCGGCCGCCGGCAAGCGGCGAGAACACGAGATCGGGGTAGCCGAAGGCACCGGGACCGACCACGGCCATCGCCTCGGGCGTCTTGAGGAGTTCGTGGGCCGGCAGACCGATGACGGCCAGTCGCTGGCCATAGCGCAGCACCTCGGTGGTGATCGGCTCGCCGGTCTCCAGATCAAGGTTGATGATGAGATCGGGCACCATGATGACAGGCCGGCCATCCACCCACAGGACGAGATTCTCGTTCTGGATGGCGATGCGGGCTTCCGATCCGTGCCACTCTCCCGAGCCGGCGATCTGCGCCTCGCCCCGTGCGAAGCCCCCCAGAAGCTCGCGCCGGATATCGGTGACCTTGCCGGTGAAGAACAGCGTGGCACCCGTTGCGGCGATGATGCGGCCTACCACATCCTGCCGCTTCGCGCGGGCGTCGAGGATCGTCCGCCCGATCTCGAGCGCCTGCGTCATCGTCCCCGGTATCGCCGCGCGGCGCACAAAGTCGCCCCGCATCGGTGCAATGGCCAACCCCGCGCCCGCTCCCATCGCCACGGCGGTATCGCGGGCGAAGCGTTCCAGCCAGTACATGTCCAGCACGTCGCGGAAGACGACCGTGTTGCCCTTGTCGTCGGCGATCGCGGCGGGTGCGGGCTTGGCGCCGTAGATGAAGAAGGTGGTCATCTGCACTTCCGGAAAGGCGCGGCCCATCCCGTCCCCGTCCAGAACGGGCAGGCCGGCCTGCGCAGCCGTGATCACCGGTTCCATCGAATTGGCACCGCCGATCTCCGCGCAGATCAGCGCGGAGATCCTGACGCCCGACACCTCCTCCACCGCGCGGAGGGCCCGGTAGCATTCCTCGCCCTGTTCGATCTTTTCCACGCCCACGACCGGTGCTCCGATCCCCCCGACTTCGCCCACCCAGGCGTCGTCGGCCAGAGCATCGAGCGGCAGGACCTCGACCGTCGCGCCCTTGCGCAGCAGTTCGCGCGACCGGAGCATCCCCACATAGGGATTGCCTCCGCCCCCCGTGCCCAGAAGCGCTGCGCCGATCGAGAGCGACAGAAGGTCCGCCTCGGTCAGCGGATAGCGACCGTCACCCCGCATGCAGGTCTCCCACGGCCTTGACGCGCACCCGCGTGGCATTGCCGGGCAGATAGGCCAGCGGCACGTCTTCCACATCCACGATCTCGACGCTCCCCGCGAGCGCACCCGCGGCGATGGCGGCCTCGGTCGCCTGGGCCTTGGCATCGGCCAGCGCGTCATCTCGGGTCATCTCGGCCAGGGCATAGACCCGGTCCACCTCGCCGCTGACCTGTGCGATGGCGGCACCCACGGCGTTGGCCACGGCGAAGTGATCGGGCTTGATCAGATCGAGCCCCGCGATCGGCCCCTCCACAAGGATCGAGCCGCCGCCCACGACGATCACCGGCAGAGGCTCTGCCGAGATGCGGGCGCGTTCGACGCAATCCTCGAGCATGGAGGCGATCCTGTCGCGGGCGCGACGGATCAGGTCGCGGCTCAGATGCGCGACCTTGGCCCTGTCGCCCAGCTCCGCTCCCCCGTCCGCCACCACGATGTCGGACGCGGTCAGCGTCTGACCCCCGAAGACGAGCGCCTCGTCCACGATCCGGTAGCCGACCGACCGGGGTCCCACCGTCACCCCGTCTGGTCCATCCACGACCAGCGACCCGCCCCCGAGGCCGATCGAGAACACATCGGGCATGCGGAAGTTGGTGCGCACGCCGCCCACTTCGACCGCCACGGTGGCCTGTCTCGGAAAGCCCTTCTGGAGGCTTCCCACATCCGATGTGGTGCCGCCGATATCCACGACGATGGCATCCCTGACACCCGACAGGAAGGCCGCCCCGCGCATCGAGTTGGTCGGGCCCGAAGCAAAGGTCAGGACGGGGAACTTCTCGGCGAAGTCGGCGTCCATGAGCGTGCCGTCGTTCTGGGTGAGATAGAAGCGGCCGGTAAATCCCACATCGGTCAGCGCCCGGCGAAAGGCCGCCACCACCTCGCGGCTCAGATCGCGCAGGCAGGCGTTCATGATCGCGGCATTCTCGCGCTCCAGAAGCCCGATGCGGCCGATGTCGGAGGACAGGGTTATGTGCGCCTCCGGCAAGGCCTCGGCCATGATCCGTCCGGCCTCGCGCTCGAACTCCGTGGAGACAGGCGAAAAGACCGAGGTGATGGCGACGGAGCGGATGCCCCTTTCCCGGATCTCGCCCGCGATGCGGCGCAATTCGTCCGGATCGAGCCTCGAGATCGGTCGCCCGTCGAACTCGTTGCCGCCATGGGCGAGCCACCAGTGATGGCCGATCACGTCGCGGAGATCCTCAGGCCAGTCCACCATCGGCGGCAGGCTGGCCGTGGCGGGCAGGCACAGTCGGACGGCGGCGGTCGGGGCGAGATCGCGGCGCTGGACAACGGCGTTGGTGAAATGCGTGGTGCCGATCATCACCACATCCACCTGCTCCGCCTGCAGGCCTGCCGCACCGAGAACCGCGCGCAAGGCCCGGACGACACCGCTCATCACGTCTGCGGTCGTCGCCGCCTTCACGCCAGCCATCACCTGCGTTCCGTTCATCAGAACGGCATCCGTGTTGGTGCCGCCAACATCGATTCCGATGCGGATCATGCTTGTCTTTCCTTGGATCTGGCCTGCTGGCGCAGGGCGAGAAGGTCTTCGGCGGTCGGAATCTCGCCATTGATGAGAGGGATCGCCGGCCGCATGGCCTCCTCCTCGGCGGAGATCACGGGGACCGAGGCCAGGAGAAGGCGGGTATAGTCGTGCTGGGGAGCGCCAAAGACCTGCGCCACCGCGCCGGTCTCCACGATCCGCCCACGATAGAGGACCCCGACCGTCTGCGCGAAGTTCCGCATGAGCGACAGGTCGTGGCTGATGAACAGGTAGGTCAGCCCGAGTTCGCCACCGAGGTCTTCCAGAAGCTCGATGATCCGGGCCTGCACCGAGACATCCAGCGCCGAGGTGGGTTCGTCCAGCACCAGAAGCCGGGGTTCGACCGCGAGGGCCCGGGCAATGGCGACACGCTGCTTCTGGCCGCCCGAGAGTTCGTGCGGATAGCGCTCGGCAAAGTGCCGGGGCAGCTGAACCATCTCCAGAAGAGCGGCCACGCGCCTCTGGCGATTGCCCGGAAACCCGTGTGCGTCGAGGGGCACCCGGATCGACTGGCCCACGGTCCGCCGGGGGTTGAGCGACGCGCCGGGGTTCTGGAACACCATCTGCACCTTTCGCCGGTGCGCGAGGCTGGCCTGCCGACCCAGGATCGACACGCCGTCCAGCAGGATGTCGCCGCCGGTCGGACGAGTGAGGCCCATGATCATCCGCGCGATGGTGGACTTGCCCGATCCGCTCTCCCCGGCCAGCCCGTAAACCTGCCCCTTCGGAATGCTCAGCGACACGCCGTCCACGGCCCGCACTTCGCCCCTGACACGCCCGAAGGTCCCCCTGAGGGGGAAGACCTTGTGCAGGTCGCGCAATTCGAGAACCGGGCTGGCCGTCATCCGTTCCGTCCCGTCAGACGCGGCACCGCGGCGATCAGGTTTCTCGTGTAATCCTCGGCAGGAGCCTCGAAGATTGCCTGCGTCGCCCCGTGCTCCACGATGCGGCCCCTGTTCATGACATAGGTGTAGCCGCAGGTCTGGCGGACGACGCCGAGATTGTGGGTGATCATCAGCAGCGCAAGCCCGTTCTCGGTCACAAGGTCCTTGAGCAGCTTCAGGATCTGGGCCTGGGTCGTCACGTCGAGCGCGGTGCCCGGCTCGTCGGCGATCAGCAGGCGTGGTTCCGACAGGAGCGCCATCGCGATCAGGATGCGCTGACGCATGCCGCCCGACAGCATGATCGGAAAGGATCGGGCCACCCGTTCCGGGTCGCGCATGCGGACTTGGGCCAGCACTTCGAGGATGCGCACCCGGCGACCGCGCCGGTCACGGTCGCGTCCCAGTCGCCGGTCGGCATATTTCAGGATGGTGCCGAGCTGGTCCTGGATGGTGAAGACCGGATTGAGCGAGGACATGGGATCCTGGAACACCATGCTCATGGCGGTGCCCCGCAGGCGCAGACGGTCGCGCTCCGGCATCGTCAGCAGGTCGCGGCCCGCGAACAGGATGCGTCCGCCCTCTACCTTGGCCGGGGGAACGGGCAGAATGCCCATGATCGTCTTCATCGTGACCGACTTGCCCGACCCGCTCTCGCCCACGAGCGCGATCTGTGCGCCTTCGGGAACCGCGAGAGACACGTCGTGCAACACCTGGCTCCGGCGGCCATAGGTCGTGAAACTGACCGACAGCCCCTCGACCGACAGCAGAACGCTCATCGCACGTCCTCCACGTCGAAGAGGTCGCGCAGTCCATCGCCCAGGAGATTGAAGCCGAGAGCAAGGATCAGGATGGCCGAGCCCGGCAGGAGCGACTGCCACCAGTAATCGGGCAGAAAGGACGCGCCTTGCGCCACCATCGTGCCGAGATCCGGGGTCGGCGGCTGGATTCCGAGGCCGAGAAAGGACAAGGCGGCGCCGATCAGGATCACGAAGCCCGCGTCGAGAGAGGTCTTGACGGCGATGGCGGAAACGCAGTTGGGCAGGATCTCGCGAAAGAGGATGTGCCGCCTCGATGCGCCCAGGGTCTCGGCCGCCTCGACGAATTCCTGCGTGCGCAACTGTCGCGTGATGGAATAGATCAGCCGCGTGTGCCACGTCCACCACAGAAGCGCGATGGCCAGCATCGAATTGACGAGCGAGGGCGACAGCACGGCCGCGACCGCCAGCGCCATGACCAGAGGCGGGATGGCCAGCGCAATGTCGGTGATCCGCATGATCACGGTCTCGACCCAGCCGCCGAAATAGCCTGCCAGCAGGCCGAGGATCACGCCGATCGGAATGGCCACCCCCAGCACCACGACCGCAAGGATCAGCGAGATGCGAAGCCCGAAGATCACGCGGGTGAAGATGTCGCGCCCCACGTTGTCGGTTCCGAACCAGTGGGCGGCCGACGGCGGCTGGTGGCGGTTGCGGAAATCGACCACCGCGCCGACATGATCGGGATAGGGGGTGATATAGGGCGCGAGGATCGCCAGAAGCACGCAGACGACGACGATGACCGCCCCGATCACGGCGGTGGGGTTGCGCGAGAAGCGGAACCAGTTCTGCCAGGCGTTCGACAGGGCGTGCTGTTCGGCGTCGGTCCTCATGCCCGCGCCCCCCGGATGCGGATGCGCGGATCGACCACGCCGACCAGAACGTCGATGAGAAGGTTCACCAGCACGAAGAAGACGCCGGAGACCATGACCACGCCCATGATGGCGTTCAGGTCCTTCTGCGTGATCGCCCGCACGCCGTAGGACGCCATGCCGGGCCAGGAGAAGATCAGCTCGACGACGAAGGCGTTGCCGATCAGCGAGGCGAACTCGAGACCCGTGATGGTCAGCGGCGGCACAAAGGCGGGGCGCAGCATGTACTTGAACATCCGCAGCCGGTCGGGCACCCCGAAGGCCCGGGCGGCCTCGATGTAGTCCTGTCGGCTCACGTCGATGAGGCTGGCGCGCGTGATGCGGGCGATCTGGCCCATCGTGGCAGCACCCAGCGCGATGGTGGGCAGGAGCAGATGGCGCACCGCCTCAGCGAAGACGTCCCCGCGCCCTCGGATCAGGCTGTCGATCAGCAGAAGGCCGGTGATGTCGGCCTGAAAGGGCAGGCTCGCCGGCAGGCGGCCCGTCGTGGGCAGGATGTTGAGGACGTAACCTGCGAGGATCTGCAGCAGCAGCGCAAGAAAGAAGGTCGGCGTCACCGCCGAGACGATTGCAAGCGCGCGTACGAGGTTGTCCGGCCAGCGATCCTTCCACCGGGCCGCCGCCACCCCCAGCGGCACACCGAGGACGAAGGCCAGCACGATGGTGCAGAGAACCAGCTCGAAGGTTGCAGGAAACGTGCGCGCGATGTCCACGTTCACGGACTGCGCCGTCAGGAGGGACCGACCCAGATCGCCCTGCGCAAGACCCGACAGGAAGAGGCCGTACTGCTCCCAGAGCGGTCTGTTCAGGCCCAGCGTCTCCTGCAGGGCCTGAACCTGCTCGGCGCTGGCGCGGGGGCCAAGGGCCATGCGGGCCGGGTCGCCGGGCACCACGCGGGCGATGGTGAAGATCACGACCGAGAGGCCGAAGAGCACCAGAAGCGACCACAGGACGCGACGTCCCAGAAAGACCAGGAACTCCATGGAGATCACTCCTGGAAGACGGAAGAACTGCCGCCGCGGCAGGGCGCGGCCCGGCACGGGGCCGGGCCGCGGGGCGAATCTCAGCAGGTCCAGCGGTAGCGATAGAAGTCGTAGTCGAAGCTCATCATCGGGACGGCGTCGAACCCTTCGAGGCAGTTGTCCATCGCGTGCTGGACGGTCTGCGCCAGAAGCGGGATGGACACCATCCGCTCGTCCAGCTCGTGCTGGAGCGTCTTGTAGATCTCGGCCTGTTCCTCGACGTCGCCCGTGGCCCGGGCGGCATCGATCAGGGCGTCGATCTCTGGGTCCTGCAGCCACTCCATGCTGGCCCAGGTCCCCGCCGCGTCCGAATGGTACTGGGTGAAGAACATCGAGTCCGGGCTGGGATAGGTCGGCCCGAAAAAGATCTGGTTCACGTTCGGTGTGGTCTCCACCGATCCCGCGATCTCGGTGATCCGGTTCCACGGATCGGGTTGCTGGGTCACGACGAAGCCCAGCGCCTCCAGATGCGCCTGGAGCATCAGGCTGATTTCTTCCTCGAAGAGCGTGCCCGCGACATAGCCCAGCGTGATCGGGATCGCCTCGCCCGCGTAGGAGGACAGCGCCACCTCTTCTGCCGCGCGCTCCATGTCGAAGACGGGACCTTCCACGTCCCCGGCGTGGAAGGCCGCAAAGCCCGCCTCCGGCAGCACGGTGTTCATCGGCTCGCCGGGAAAGATGACCTCGCGGATCGTCTCGTAATCGACTGCATGGGCGATCGCCCGACGGATGTGGATGTCGTCGGTCGGCGGCAGCCGACTGTTGAGCTTGAGGTAGAAGGCGGTCGAGGTCGGCTGGCTGTCGATGCGGAACCGGCCCATGGCGCCCAGGGCCTCGTAGGTGTCGGGCGACTGGTAGGGCGAGGTCATGGTCAGTTCCCCCGAGGCGGCCATGGCGCGCACCGTGGCCTCGTCATTGGTGACGATCCAGCGGACCTCGTCGATGGCGCCCTCGTGCCAGCCGCGATAGTAGTTCGGGTCGCGTTTCACGATCATCCGCGAGCCGCGATCCCAGCTGTCCAGCAGATAGGGGCCGGAACCCGCGACATTCGTGGCGAGGAACGTCTCTCCGTCGTCGTCGCCGGCATTCGCGATCACCACATCCGAGTTCAGGATGCGCAGCGAGGGAACGGTCGCCATGAAGGGGGCGAAGGTCCGCGACAGATTGAAGGTGACGGTCTTGTCATCCTCGGCCACCACGTTGCCGGGCTCGACGATGCCGGCGAACAGGTTGGCAGGACCCTGGTTGATGCGCAGCAGACGCTCGAAGGAATAGACGACGTCCTTGGCCTCGACGGGGCTTCCGTCCGAGAAATGGGCGTCCGGGCGGATCGTGAAGGTCACGGATGTGGCATCGTCCGACACGACCCAGCTTTCGGCGAGTTCGGGGACCAGGTTGCCGTCGCTGTCCACGGTGACGAGACCATCGTAGAGGTTCACGCTCGCCATGTAGTCGGTATAGTCGCTGATCTTGGCCGGATCGATCGTACTGAAGATCTGGACGGTATTCTGTGTCACCACGTTCTGCGCCGCCGCGGCGCCGGCACCCAGACAGGCCACCGCCAGAGCGGCAGCCGCGGTCGTCGTGAGAAGTCGCATCGCCATGTCCTCACCCCGTTCGTGACAAGCCGCGGGGCCCTTCTGCGGCCCTGCCGAACCACAGGATCGGACAGGCAGACACCGCGGGACAACGCCCGCGGCGGCTAGGTTTCGGGGCATTTCGGCTAGGTTTTTCCCTCGGTGCTCCGGGATCAGGCGACAAGGTGCAGGGCGCGCGCCGCAGCCACTGCCTCGCGCCGGCTCCCGCAGCCCAGCTTGCGGTAGAGGTTGGCGAGGTGGAACTTCACCGTCGACTCGCTCAGACCCATGAGGTTGCCGATGGCCTTGTTCGTCGCGCCCTCGGCCAGCGCATCCAGGATACGCGTCTCCTGGCGGGTGAGGCCGTGAGCGCGACCCCGGCGCGCCTGTCCGGGTCCGCTATCGGCAACCTGTCGCAGCAGGCGCCGGATGCTGTCGGACTGCGCCAGGCTGTCGCGCAGACGCCTGGGGCCGGTGAGATCGGCCAGAAAGCTCCGCTCCTCGCCCAGCGAGGCGATGGTCCCCAGTCGGGCAGCGGTCTCGAGCGTCTGCCGCAGCCGGGCCTCGGCGTCGGACTGGCGGCGCTGGCGGCGGAGCACGCGGGCCAGCCACAGTTCGGCGGCGGTTCTCTGGCGATGCGTCAGATGCGGATTCTCGGCCATGACGGCCAGCAGGCGGTCCAACCCCGGCCGGCCAGGCTCGTGCTGCGCCAGATGCCGCAGCCAGACGAGCGCCAGTGCCACTTCGTCCCGGTCGGACAGGGCGGCCAGACCGTCGCCGGCCGATTCCACAAAGGACATCGTGATGGGCAGCGGCAGGGCCGAGGCTCTCGCCATGGCCTCCTGCCAGCGATTGCCGCTTTGCAGGACCGCGATCTCGCGGATGTCGATCAGCGTCCCGAACTGCGCCGAGCGTGCCTCGGTCACGCGCCAGCGATCCAGGAAGCTGCGCGCCGCCATGACGGAAAAGTGCTCCGCCATGGCCTGACTGCCATAGATCAGGATCATCTCGATCATCGAAGGCCAGATCTCGCCCTGGGTGAAGCTGTCCAGATCGAGCGAGAGAAAGCGGTTCAACGGCTCGGCCGCGCCCTGTTCGTACGCGATGCAGGCCCGCAGCAGCCGGAGGATGCGTGCGTCACCGGGGCTGTCGTAGTCTAGGCGGGCGAGATGTCCCGCTGCGGCCTCCGCATGTCTGGCGGCAGCGGCAGGATTGCCGGTCATGAGGTCGATTACGCCCCGGTGCAAGTCGATGTAGAAGGACAGGATCGGCACACCCGCACGCGCGAAGTGACTGGCCGCTCGGATCGCGCTGTCCTCGGCCTCGGGAAAGCGGCGCGCGCGCATGTAGAATTCGAGCACCGCATTGTAGAAGGCGCCGCGGCGCAAGTCGTCCTGGGCCCCGATCTCGGCGAGCAGGCGATAGGACAGGTCGAGATAGCGCGGCCGGAGGTCGAGATCCTCCCAGGTCTGAAGGAGCATGCGGATGAACCTGACCTCGAGCGAGAACAGATCCCGCCGCTCGATCACCTCGACGCTGTCCTCGACCAGCGAGCCGAACCGGTCGATCAGGATGCGCCTCGTCAGGGGCAGCTCGCCGCGCTTGACGGCCTGAACGGCGCGGCAGAGGACGAGCGTCTCGTCCTGTGCGGCCAGATCGGCAGGAAAGCCCGCGATCATCCGGTCGAACGCCGCTGGCCCGTACCGGTGGATGTAGAACGGCCCGCCAGCCGCGCGCAGGGTGTCGATGGCTGCCTGCCAGTCGCCGATGGACTGGAAGATCGCGATCGCCTCGGTGATCTGCCCGATCCGGGCCCGCATCGTGGCGATCACATGCGCCTCCGCCGGGTCGGAGAGCCGCTGCGCCAGCAGGGCAGCGAGGGCATGATCGAGATGCGGCCGGCATGCGGCGAGCGGGCGAGCCAGGCCGCCGTCGGGCGTGGTCGCGAACGGCATCCCTCCCCGGACATCCGGTGGGATGGCGCCGCTGCGGCCGGACAGGAGAAGGTCGAGGGCGACAAGCTGGGCCGAGGGCAGAGGCGCCAGGATCGCCTCGCGCAGGAACTCGACCAGGGCTCCCTCGGGGGTCCGGCTGCCCATGGCCACAGGGAGAAGACAGGCCCAACCCCCGGTCGCGGCCCAGAGAGCGGGTTCGATCTCGGCCTCCGAGAAGAGAAGGTCCTCGGCCCCATAGCGGCTCACCCGACCATAGACCTCGGCCCGCGCGAGGCCCGGAACCGCCGTCTCGGGCCGCTTGGCCACGACGAGCGGTGGGTCCCGCTCCGGCAGCGGAGCGCATCGCTCCATCGCCGGCACATCCCAGAACCCGAAGCCGGGCGGTGGTGGATCGGCTGACGACCAGATCGCCGCAGGACCCGCCAGATCGCGCAGAAGCCAGGACTTCCCGGTGCCGGCCGGCGCTTCGATCAGGATCACCGGCGAAGGGTCCGCCGCGATCCGGGCGAGCAGAGCGGAGCGGTTTATCCGGAACGCGGCGGCGGTCATGGGCGGCAGCCTCCTCATCCGTGTCGGGGCAGGGACCGTCATCCGTCGCGGCCGCGATCCGGTTGCGGATCCCGCCCCCCTCCCGACCCTGACAGGACGCTCCTGGCCTCCCGTCAAGGGCGTCTACAGGGACGATGCCGGCCGGACCCGGCGCGGGGATCGCAGCCCTCGCGGAACTGCAACGCCACCCTATCCGAACACGAGTCCGCCATCGACGATGAGGTTCTGGCCCGTCACCGCCCGGCTCCAGGGCGAGGCGAAGAACAGCACCGCATCGGCCAGTTCCGCCGGTGTTGTGACGCGACCCAGGGGAGTCTGGGCGGCAACGATGTCGAAGACGGCCTCGGGCGTGGCGGCGCTGGCATCGGTCGTGCGCAGCAGGCCCCCGGAGACCATGTTGACCGTGACGCCGAGCGGCCCCAGCTCCTTGGCCGCGGTGCGGGTGAAGGCGAGCAGCGCCCCCTTGGCGGCCGTGTAGTCGTGGTAGGGGACGACCGGGTTCTGCACGAGGTTGGTCCCGATGGTGACAACCCGTCCGAACCGCTGGGCCGCGAAATGCGGCCGCAGCGCATGCAGGCAGTGGAGGGCACCGCCCACAGCGGTTCCGGCCTGCCGTGCGATGTCGCGCCAGGCGAGCCGATCGAGCGGCGTGCGTGCGTCGCCGTCGAAGGCATAATCGGCAAGCGCATTGTGGATCAGCACGTCCGGCGGCCCGAAGGCGGCGGCGATCGCCTCCACCATGCGCGCGACGGCCTCCCTGTCCGTCACGTCCGCCTGGAACGCACGGGCGCGCGGGCCGAGTTCGGCGGCCAGGGCTTCGGCGGCCTCGCGGCTCCTGCGATAGTTGATCGCCACCCGTGCCCCCTCGCGCACGAAGGCGCGGGCGATGGCGGAGCCGAGTCCGCGCCCGGCTCCGGTGACGAGGACGACGCATTCCTGCAGCGGCCGGCTCATGCGAGGACCCCTCCGCGATCGGCGTGGAAATGGTGGACCGGGCCTTGCCCGTGTCCGACGGTCAGGGCGTCGGCCGCGCCGATGGCGGCGGCGACATAGGCCTTGGCCCGCGCGGCTGCCGCGACCGGCGGCATGCCGTACCCGAGCCCGGTGGCCAGCGCCGAGGAGAGGGTGCACCCCGTGCCGTGGGTCCTGCGCGTGGCATGGCGCGGACCCGGCAGCCAGGTCAGCCCGTCGGACCAGGCCACCAGATCGGGGCAATCGGGTGCGTCCAGATGCCCGCCCTTCAGCAGGACCGCCCGCGGGCCCAGTTGGAGCAGCGCCCGGGCCTGCGCCTCCATCTCCGCCCGCGTCGCCGCCATCCCGACCCCGAGCAGGTCCGCAGCCTCGGGCAGGTTCGGCGTGACGACCGTGGCCAGGGACAGATGGTCGCGAAGCGCTGCGACGGCGTCGGCCCTCAGCAGACGGTCGCCGCCCTTGGCGACCATCACCGGGTCGAGCACGACCGGCGCATCGAGCCCTTCGAGCGCGGCGGCCACCGCCCTCACGATGGCGGCGTCGCCGAGCATCCCGATCTTGACCGCGTCGATGCGGATATCCGCCCGGATTGCGGCGATCTGCGCGGCCACGAAATCGGGCGGCACCAGATGGACCCCCGCGACGCCGCAGGTATTCTGGGCCGTCAGGGCGGTGAGTGCCGCCATCGCATAGCCGCCGCAGGCGGAGATCGCCTTGATGTCGGCCTGGATGCCCGCACCGCCGGAGGGGTCGGAGCCCGCGACGGACAGGATGTTGGGGATCATGCTCGCCTCCATTCCTCCACCAGCGCCCGCGTGGCCGCTTCCGGGTCCTCGGCCCGCACGACGGCCGAGACGACCGCCATGCCGGCAGCCCCCGCCCGCTTCAGGGCCGCGGCATCGCCCGGCCCCAGACCCCCTATGGCCACCACGGGGACGGGGCAGCGGGCCGCGATCGCGGCCAGACCGTCGAACCCGACGGGCGGGGCGTGGTCCGGCTTGGTCGCGGTCGGCCGCACCGGCCCGGCGCCGACATAGTCGATCCCCACCGGGATCGCGGCGCATTGCTCGACCGCCTCCACCGACAGGCCGAGGATCCGCCCCGCTCCGAGCCGCGCCCGGGCCCTGCGCGGATCGCCGTCGCCCTGCCCCAGATGCAGCCCGTCCGCCCCGGCCGCCAGGGCCACCTCGAGCCGGTCGTTGACGATCAGCCTGACTCCCCAAGGCCGGAGCGCAGCCGCGAGGGTCCGGGCCAGCGGGACCAGTTCGGCATCGGGCGCGATCTTGTCGCGCAGCTGCACCGCCCAGGCGCCCCCGCGCGCGGCGGCCAGCGCCTGATCGAGGACCGGGCGCGGCGCGGAGGGGTCCAGGATCGCATAGACCGGGCCGATCATGCCCGTTCCACCCGGGCCGCGGCATCGAGACCCTCGGGCGTCTGCGCGGCCAGCGCGTCGAGAAAGGCGGGCAGGAAGCTGCCCGGCCCTGCGGCGCGGCCCGCCGCCTCCTCGCCCGCCGCACCGTAGAAGGCCAGGGCCGCCACGGTCGCCTCCAGCGGAGACTGTCCCGCGCAGAAGGCCCCGATCACGCCGTTGAGCGAGCAGCCCAGGGCGGTGACGCGCGCCATCAGCGCATGGCCGTTGGCCACGCGGTATCCGGCCCGTCCGTCGGTGACGAAATCCACCGGTCCGGACACGGCGACGATGCCGCCGGTCTGCTCGGCCAGCGCGCGGGCCGCATCCGTGGCCGCCTCCACGCTGTCGCCCGCATCCACGCCGCGCGCCGATCCCGTCAGCCCTGCCAGCGCGCGGATTTCCGAGGCGTTGCCGCGCACGACGGTCGGCCGCAGCGCCACGAGCCGCCCGGCCAGGTCCCGGCGGAAGCGCGTGGCCGCCACGCCGACCGGATCGAGGACCCAGGGACGGCCGAGCCGGTTCATCGTCCCCGCCGCCTCCTCCATCGCGCTCCCCCAGGCGGGATCGGCGGTTCCGATATTGACGGTCAGGGTCTGCGCGAGGGCGGCGAACTCGGCCGCCTCCTCCCGGGCATGGACCATCGCCGGCGAGGCGCCGGCGGCAAGCAGGACATTGGCCATGACGTTCATGGCCACGAAGTTCGTGATGTTGTGCACCAGCGGCACCGTCTGGCGCATCCGGTCGAGATACGGTCCCGGTTCGGTCATCGCTTTCTCCGCGCGGGCGCGGGAAACGCGATCCTCGGAACGGCAGGGGGCAGGTCGGCCCGTTCGTCGCACCGCGGACTTCCTACGCCAGCATGATCTGGTTCAGGTTCGAAGGGTGCCTCTCAGCCCGCGCCGAAGCGCGGACGCCCCTGTCCGGTCGGGACAGTAGAAGACCCCGCGCGGCCGGTGTCAACCGGCCGGGCGGATGGCCGGTCAGGCCCCGCCGGCCAGCCGGGCGGGGAGACGCTCGAGCATCGCCAGGCAGCGGGCGAGCTGATCGAGGGCCAGGTATTCGTCCGGCCTGTGGGCCTGCTCGATCGAGCCGGGGCCGCAGACCACCGCCGACAGGCCCATCGTCTGGAAGATCCCGGCCTCGGTGCCGAACGGCACGAGGCCCGTCTCCGTCGCGCCGGCAAGGGCCATGACGATGTCCCGCGCCTCGTTTCCGGCCGCGGGAACAAGGCCTTCCACCTCGCCGACCGTTTCGGTCACGATGGTCGCGCCGGGCCAGACGGCCTGCATCGCGGGCAGGAGCGTGCCGTCGCAGAACCGGGCCATCTCGGCCTTGACGAAGGTCGCATCCTCCGGGCTCACGGGCCGCATCTCCCAGTCCACGCGCGCGCGGCCGGCGATGACGTTGCGCGCCTGCCCCCCATGGAGCGCGCCGGCGTTGATCGTCGTCCAGGGCGGCTCGAAGCGGCTGTCGGCCGGCGCGCGCGCCCTGAGCACCTCCTTCAGCTCCAGAAGCCGCGCGACGTAGCGCGCCGCGATCTCGACCGCGTTCACGCCCCGGTCGGGGTCCGAGCCGTGCCCCTCGAGACCCGCGACATGCGTGCTGTATTCGCAGCAGCCCTTGTGCCCCTCGACGACGCGCATCCCGGTCGGCTCGCCGATCAGGGCGGCAGAGGGCCGCAGGCCGCGCTGACGGAGCCAGTCCGCCAGGGCGCGCGCCCCGAGGCATCCCACCTCCTCGTCGTAGGTCAGGGCATAGTGCACCGGCCGCTCGGGCCGGGCGGCGGCCAGCAGGGGGGCCGTCGCCACCGCCGCCGCGACAAAGCCCTTCATGTCGCACGTCCCGCGCCCGTAGAGCCGCCCGTCGCGCTCGGTCAGCCGGAAGGGGTCGGTGGTCCAGACCTGATCGGCCACCGGCACCACGTCCGTGTGGCCCGACAGGACGAAACCCCCATCCCGGTCGGGGCCGATCGTGGCGAACAGGTTCGCCTTGCGGCCCGTGGGATCGCTCAGGATCTGGACCCGGGCCCCCGCCGCCTCGAGCCGGTCGGCAAGATGCTCCACCAGCGCCAGGTTGCTGTCCTCCGAGACGGTCGGAAACGCCACGAGCTCCGCCAGGAGGTCCCGCGTCCGCGCCAGCAGCGTCACCCTCTCAGTCCTTCACGAAGAGCCGGCGCTCGAGATGGCACAGGGTCTCGGCCGGGCCGGTCTCGCGGATCAGGATGGTTTCGGTCGTCTCGAGCCCCCATTCGTCCAGCCACAGGCCCGGCATGAAGTGGAAGGTCATTCCCGGCTCCAGCACCGTCCGGTCCGAGGCGCGCAGCGAGACCGTCCGTTCGCCCCAGTCGGGTGGGTAGGACAGGCCCACCGGATAGCCGCAGCGGGCGCCCCGGCGGTCGATGCCGGCACGCCTCATCGCCGCCTCGAGCGCATCCGCCACGTCGCAGGCCCGGTTGCCGGCGCGCGCCGCCTCGAGCCCGGCCTCGAGCCCCTCCGTCAGCGCCTCGGCGGCCCGACGCATGGCGTCGGGCGGCGTGCCCAGAAAGACGGTCCGGCAGAGCGGCGCGTGATAGCGCCGGAAGCAGCCCGACAGCTCGAAGAAGGTCGCCTCGCCCGACCGCAGGGGCGCTCCGTTCCAGGTGAGGTGCGGGGCGGAGGCCTCCCGGCCCGAGGGGACGAGCGGCACGATCGCCGGATAGTCGCCCCAGTCCTCTCCGACGCCGAGGATGCCGGCCCGCGCGATCTCGGCCACCAGCTCGTTCTTGCGCAGGCCCGGACGGGCCAGCTCGATGCCCAGACGCACGATCCGCTCCGAGATGGCGGCGGCCCGCCGCATGAAGGCGATCTCGGCCTCCGACTTCACCAGCCGCTGCCAGTTCACGAGCGCGGTCGCATCGACAAGCATGGCCTCCGGCAGGTTCGAGGCCAGCACCGCGTGAGCCTTGGCGGAGTAGTAGTAGTTCTCCATCTCCACCCCGATCCGGGCGCGCCCGAACCCCAGATCGAGGATGCGGCGGGCCAGATCCTCCATGGGGTGACAGTCCGTCGCCTGGACGAGGTGCTCGGAATAGCCGTGGATGCACGCCTCGGCCATCCACACGGTCAGGCGCGCACCGTTGGCGTCCTGCCTGCGACCCCACCAGAGCGGATCGCCCTCCGGCGGCACGATCACGCCCTGGTGGACGTAGAACGACCAGCCGTCGTAGCCCGTGAGCCAGGACTGGTTGGACGGATCGGTGACAAAGAGCAGGTCGATGCCGGCCTGCTCCATGGCCCGCCGCGTCCTGGACAGCCGCCGCTGATATTCGGCCGGCTCGAAGGGGATGCTGTCCTGCCCCATGGCGTGTCTCCCTGCTGCTCCCGCCGGTGACAGCCAGCATGGCCCGTCTTCTCCCGCCTCCGCAAGGACCGCCCCGGCCGGCGGAGGGGCGACCCGTCCCCCCGGATCGGGCGGAGCGGGATGGCGAGCGCCGCCGCGATGGGCTATCCCTGCCCGGCCACCGCCATCGGGACAGGAGCGTGCGATGCTGACCAATGACCGCCTCGCCCAGTGGGACCGCGACGCGTTCCTGCATCCCTCGACCCACCTGGCCCAGCATGCGCGCGGCGAGTCGCCCGGACGCATCCTCAGGAGCGGCACAGGGGTCCATGTCGAGGACCGGGACGGCACGCGCTTCCTCGACGCCTTTGCCGGACTCTACTGCGTCAACGTGGGCTACGGGCGGCGCGAGATCGCCGAGGCGATCGCCGCCCAGGCGCACGAGCTTGCCTATTACCACGCTTATATGGGTCACGGCACCGAGGCGGCGATCACGCTCGCGCACATGGTCCTCGAACGCGCCCCCGAGGGGATGTCCAAGGTCTATTTCGGCCTCGGGGGCTCGGACGCCAACGAGACCAACGTCAAGATCGTCTGGTACGTGAACAACGTGCTGGGCCGCCCGGAGAAGAAGACGATCATCTCGCGCTGGCGCGGCTATCACGGATCGGGCCTGATGACCGGTTCGCTGACCGGGCTCGAGCTCTTTCACCGGGCCTTCGACCTGCCTCTGGCCCGGGTCGTCCACACCGAGGCGCCCTACTACTTCCGCCGCCCCCGCCCGGAGATGACCGAAGCCGAATTCACCGCCCATTGCGCCGCCGAACTCGAGGCGCTGATCGAGCGCGAGGGTCCGGACACGATCGCCGCCTTTGTCGCCGAGCCGGTCCTCGGCACCGGCGGCATCGTGCCGCCCCCCGCCGGCTACTGGGAGGCGATCCAGCCGATCCTGCGCCGGCACGACATCCTGCTCGTCCTCGACGAGGTGGTGACGGGGTTTGGACGGCTGGGAACGATGTTCGGCGCGACGCATTACGGCATCCGGCCGGACATCATCACGGTGGCCAAGGGGCTGACCTCGGCCTATGCGCCGCTCTCGGGCTCCATCGTCTCCGAGCGCGTCTGGAAGGTCCTCGAGGAGGGCACCGACCGGCTGGGACCGTTCGGCCACGGCTGGACCTACTCGGCCCATCCCATCGGGGCGGCGGCGGGGGTCGCGAACCTGCGGCTCATCGACAGTCTCGGGCTGGTCGGGAATGCCGCGGATGTCGGGCCCTACCTGCTGGGCCGGATGCGCGAGGCGCTCGCCGATCACCCCCATGTGGGCGAGGTGCGCGGCGCAGGCATGCTCTGCGCCGTCGAACTCGTGGAGGATCGCGACAGCCGGGTGTTCTTCGACCCCGCCCGCCGGATCGGGCCGCAGGTCGCCGCCACGCTGCTCGAGCGGAGCCGGGTCATCGCGCGGGCCATGCCCCAGGGCGACATCATCGGCTTCGCCCCGCCGCTCTGCCTCACGCGCGAGGAGGCGGACCGGATCGTGGCCGCGACGGTCGATGCAGTGCACGCGGTCCTGGGGCCGGGCGGAGGGACCTGACGCCCCCGCCCGCAGCAGGACCGGAGGCCGTCCATCCGCCTCACGGCGGCGGCACGAGGACGAACAGTGCCTCCGCCGGGTCCGTCCGGCTCGGATTGACAAAGGTATGGGCCCGGCGCGGATCGAAGGTGAGCGCGTCGCCGGGCCCCAGTTCGTAGGTCTCGGCCTCCACCGTCACGCAGAGCCGACCCGACAGGACCAGAACCATCTCCTCCTCGGAGCGCAGCGAATACTGCGTCTCTCCGCCCCCCCCGCCCGGTTCCAGGGTCGAATGGATGGCCAGAAGCCAGCGGGTGCCGGCGGGCGTGATCTGCACATCGCGGATGCGGTGGCCGCCGAAGGCGATCGGCGCGCGCTCGGCGGCGCGCACCACCCCGGCCGCGGGACCGGCAAAGAGGCTGCCCACGGGCAGGTCCAGCACCTCGCAGAGCCGCACGAGCGAGGCGACCGAGGGGGAGGTGCGGTCGCGCTCGATCTCGGACAGGAATCCCTTGGTCAGCCCGATCCGCTCCGCGACCTCCTCGAGCGTCAGGCCGAGCGCCCGCCGCCGCGCCCGCAGCCTCTGGCCCACCAGATGGCCGCCCTCCGGCCGTGTCATCAGCGCAACCCCTTCACCGTCCGGATACCGTTCCACTCTGCCGGGTGGCGGGCAACGCCGCAACAGCTCCTGTCAACCCATAGAGAACTTAGTTTACTGAGAGCAAACTTCTGCTAGGATCGCGGCAGGCTTTCTCCCCGCTGCAGGACATCCTCCATGGGCCACCCTGTCCCCCTCGCCGCCTCCGCCCTTCTCGCCGCCCTCCTGCCGCTGGCCGCGACGGCCGGCGACCGGCCCGGCTTCGTGGCCGACGGCACCCTCTCCGTCTGCCTCGATCCGACCTTTCCGCCGATGGAATTCATGGCCGAGGGCGGAACCGATCCCATGGGGGTCGATGTGGACGTGGCGCGCGCGCTGGCCGGCCACTGGGCTGTCGAGGTCGCCTTCCAGCCGATGGAGTTCACCGGCATCCTGCCCTCGCTCGCGGCCGGGCGCTGCGACGTGGCGATCAGCGGCATGCTCCTGACCGAGGAGCGGCTCCAGAGCTTCGACGGCGTGGGCTATCTCAACACCTTCATCGTGGTCGCGGGCCCCAGCGGCGCGCCCCCGCTGGAGAGCGGGGACGATCTGGCGGGCCGGACGATCGCGGTGCAGTCGGGCACGACCTATCTCGCGCGGATGGAGGCGCTGAACGCCGATCTCGCCGCGCGCGGGCTGGCGCCGATGACGATCCAGCAATATCCCAAGCAGACCGACGCCATCCTCCAGCTCGCTCTCGGCCGGGTCGAGGGGGTGGTGACGCAGGACACCGAGATCGCCTGGCGCGAGCGCGAGAATCCCGGCCAGTTCTCGGTCATCTGGACCGTTCCCCAGGAGACGGTCGAACCCTACGCCATCTACTTCCGCAAGTCCGAGGAGGACCGCGCGGCCGTGACGGCGGCCGTCGACGCCCTCGTCGCCGACGGCACCATGGCAGCGATCCTGGCGGAATGGGGCCTGCCTGCGACCATGCTCGAGAACCTGCGGTAGGCGCTTGGGCTTCGACACCGCCGTCTTCTGGGGCGCCCTGACCTCGGCCGCCTTCGCGCGCGGGGCAGCCCTGACGCTCGCGCTCGCGGCTCTCGCCCATGCCGCCGCCATCGTCATCGCCATCCCGCTCGCAATCCTGCTGCGGCGGCCGGGGCGACGCTGGCGGTGGCCGGTCGTCGCCTATGTCGGGCTCTTCCGGGCGATCCCGACGCTGCTGCTGCTCCTGATCGTGTGGAACGCGCTGCCGCAGGTGCTGCCCGCCTTGCGCGAGCCGTGGTTCACCCCGTTTCTGGCCGCCTTCGTCGCGCTCGCCCTCAACGAGGCCGCCTATCAGGTCGAGATCAACCGCGCCGCGCTCGCCGCCGTGGACGAAGGCCAGATCGCGGCCGGGGACGCGCTCGGCCTCAAGCGCTGGCAGACCTTCCGGCTGATCGTCCTGCCGCAGGCGGTGCGCACCGCCCTGCCGCCCACGGTCAACGAGTTCATCACGCTGCTCAAGCTCACATCGCTGGCATCGGTGATCTCGCTGCAGGAGCTGATGACGGTCACGCAGATCACCGTGGCCCGCACCTTCCAGTTCGCCGAGCACTACGCGGCCGCCCTGGTCTACTACCTCGTCATGGTGTTCGGCCTGATGGCCCTGCAGGCGCGGATCGAACGCCGCTTCGCCTGGTCGGCACGCGCTCCGGCCGCATCCCGCCGTGCCTGACCCCTCGGAGATTCCGATGCCCGATCCCGATCTCGACGCCGCCCGACGCTCGAGCGAAAGCTGGTACTGGTGGGGGGTTCCGACCTTCTTCCGCTGCCCCTGGAACCCCGATCCGGCGGCCTGCGACATCGCGCTCGTGGGCGTGCCGCATTCCTCGGGCAACGGCTCGACCGAGCGCGACCAGCACCTCGGCCCGCGCGCGGTGCGGCATGTCTCGGGCTTCTACCGCCGCGCGCATGCCCGCCACCGCATCGCGCCCTTCGAGGCGCTGAGCGTGCACGACCTCGGCGACGTGCCCCTGCCCGAGGCCATGAACAACGAGGCCTGCGTCCGCGACATCGAGGCCTTCTTCGCCCGCCTCGATGCCGCCGGCACGAGGCCCGTGGCGATCGGCGGGGACCATTCGATCACCGGGCCGATCCTCAAGGCGCTCGCCGGGCCGGGGCGGCGTCTCGCGCGGGGCGGGCCTTGCGCGCTGATCCACTTCGACGCGCATACCGACAGCTACGAACACATCCCCCACTGGCTGGGGGCGCGCCGGTCGGCCGCGCACTGGGCGGCCTACACGGTGCGCGAGGGCGCCGTGGACCCGGCCGCCAGCCTCCAGATCGGCGTGCGCGGGCACCCGTCGGGCCTTCTCCACCAGGGCCGCACGGGCCAGTCGAGCCGCGATCTGGGCTACCGCGTCATCGACATCGACGAGGTGGAGGCGCTGGGGGTCGGGGGAGTGCTGGCCGAGATCCGCGCCCGCGTCGGCGACCGGCCGGCCTATGTGACCTTCGATCTCGACGTGCTCGACCCCGCGGTGGCGCCCGGCGTGTCGAACCTCGAACCCGGCTGGGGCGGCCTGTCGATCCGCGAGGCGACGCGGCTCCTTCAGGGGCTCGCCGGGCTCGACATCATCGGCGGCGACATCGTCTGCCTGATGCCGACAAAGGACAGCCCGAACGGGATCACGGCCCAGGTCGCGATGGTGGTCGCCTTCGAACTCGTGTCCCTCGTCGCACTCGCCCGCGGCGCCGCACCCGCGGCCTGAGAGACGCCCTGCCGGAATCGCACCGGGCCGCCCGCGCGGCCGCGACCGGCCTCGGGCCCGGAACTACGCCATCGCCCTGTCTGCGGATCGGTCCGGGGGAAGTGGTGGAGCCAAGGGGAGTCGAACCCCTGACCTCTTGCATGCCATGCAAGCGCTCTCCCAACTGAGCTATGGCCCCATCGGCGGGCTTGGGATCGTCCCCGCGCGGCGGTCTGTAGCGGGGCGGCCGGAGAAGCGCAAGGGTCTTTGCCGCTTCCCCGGCGTCCGCAGCCGGTCCTATTCGTCGTCCCCGGCGACGTCGCCCAGATCCTCGAAGGACACTTCCTCGTCGCCGTCGTCCTCCAGGACCTCGTCGCCCAGATCGGCATCGTCCACCGCCGCATCCTCGTCGTCGAGCAGCAGGTCGTCGTCCTCGGCCAGCTTGAGACGCTTGAGCGAGGGGTCCTCCGCATCGGCGACCATGGTCCGCGCGCGGCCGATCTCGATGTTGACCACCTGACCCGTGTAGGGGCTCACCACCGGATTGCGGTTGAGGTCATAGAATCGCTTGCCGGTCGTGGGGCACAGGCGCTTGCGGCCCCATTCCTCCTTGGGCATGACGGTGCATCCTCTGTTCGGGCTCTGCGGGCGGCTGCTTGCAGGGCGGTGGAACCCCCTGCCACAAGAGCCGCGCCGTGTCAAAGCCCCTTCCCTCCTGCCACGTCCTGCCCGGCGAGCCGCCCCTGACCGTGGCGCTCTGCCGCTCGGCCCGGGCGCGGCGCGTGTCGCTGCGGCTGGGCGCGGACGGCCGGGCCACGCTGACCCTGCCCGCCCGCGCCGCGCTGGGCCCCGCGCTTGCCTTCCTGCGGGCGCGCGAAGGCTGGCTACGCGACCACCTCGCCCGCCAGCCGCCGCCGATCCGGCCCGCGCCGGGCCTGTCCATCCCCTTCGAAGGGGGGCTGCTGCGGCTCGAGGCCGCGCCGGGACCCGTGCCGTGCCGCGCCGGGGACGTCCTCCTCGTGCCCCCCGACCCGGACAGGCTGGCGCCCCGGCTCGAGACCTGGCTGCGCGAGCAGGCGCGCACCCGCCTGCTCGCGGCCTGCGACCGCCATGCCGCGACGCTCGGCCGGCGCTGGCGGCGGCTCGTCCTGCGCGATCCCCGCTCGCGCTGGGGCTCCTGCTCGGCGGCAGGGGATCTGATGTTCTCCTGGCGTCTCGTCCTCGCGCCGCCGGCGGTCCTCGACTATGTCGCCGCCCACGAGGTGGCCCATCTGGAGCGGATGGACCATTCGCCCGCCTTCTGGGCCGTCGTCGCGCGGCTCTGCCCCGGTCATGCGGCCCCCCGCCGCTGGCTGCGGCAGCAGGGCGCCTCGCTTCACAGGCTCCGGCTCGACCCGGCCGTCTCCGGCGCCTAATCTGCCGCCATGGACACCATCGCCCGAAGCGCGGACGGGGCGGGCGGGCGCATCCACGACCGCGTCTATCGCGCCCTGCGCACCCGCATCATGCACGGCGAGATCGCGCCCGGGACAGCGCTCACGCTGCGCGGGATCGGACGCAGCTTCGGCGTCTCCATGACCCCCGCGCGCGAGGCCGTCCAGCGTCTGGCGGCCGAGGGCGCGCTGATCCTCTCGGCCTCGGGCCGGGTGGCCACGCCGCACCTGTCCAACGAGCGGATCGAGGAACTGGCCACCCTGCGCGCCCTGATCGAACCCGAGCTCGCCGCCCGCGCCCTGCCGCGCGCCCATTGGGCGCTGCTCGACCGGCTGGAGGCCGCCAATGCGGCCATCGCCCGCATCGTCGCGGCCGGGGACGCCCCCGGCTACATCCGCCAGAACCTCGAGTTCCACCGCACCCTCTACCTGCGCGCCCAGTCGCCGGCCATGCTCGCCATGGCCGAGACGGTCTGGCTCCAGCTCGGCCCGACCATGCGCGCCCTCTACGGCCGTCTCCAACGGACCGAGCCGCCGCGCCACCACCGCCTCATCATCGCCGCGCTGCGCGCCGGCGACGAGCCCGGCCTGCGGCTGGCCGTGCGCACGGACGTCACCCAGGGGTTGCGGATGCTCAAGGGCTGACGCGCAGCCCGCTTGACAAGACCAACCTTTTTTATCAACTTCGCGGCATGTTCCAGCCACCCCTCCGGGGGAAGCCCGAACCTCCCCTTGCCCCGAGGTCGAGCCATGCCCGACGGAACCCCGCTTTCTCCCGCTCCGCGCGAACCCGCCCCCTGCCCCGCGCTCCCCGAATGGCGGGCCGAGTCGCTGACCGGCCCGGACGGCCGCGCCGTGATCCGGCTGGGATCGCAGAGCTATGTCCTGCGCATCACGCGCGCGGGCAAGCTGATCCTGACCAAATGAGCGCGCGCCCCGCTCCCGGTGGCGCCGCGATCGGCCATCTGGCCGCCCTCGCGCCCCTGCCGGGTCTCGTCGTGCGGGCCCTGCGCCGCTGGTGCGACGGCGGACCCCAGGCGCTCGCGGCCGATCTGGGCGAGGGTCCTGCCGACGGTGCTCCGGCCGCGGCTCTCGCCTTCGACGCGCTCTGCCGCCACTGCCTCGGCGCCGCCCGCAGGCCCCTCCAGCGCCACGAGGCCGCCTGCCCCTGCCTGGGCGAGGACGAGGCCGCGCTTGCGCGCCTCGTGGACCTCGCCGCCTCCGGCGCGCGCGAGGATGCGCTGATGCTGGGCTGCGTCATGGTCCGGCCCGACCAGGCGCCGGCGCTCGTCCATCTGGCCGAACAGGCCGGCCTCGCGCTCGAACGCCTTCTGCTGCAGAGGCGCCGGGTCCACTGACTCCCCCTTTGCCGCGACGTCCGGCTGCGCTAAGGGCCATGCCGCGGTGCGGCATGGAAAAAGGGGCTCGGGGCATGGCGGACGGATCGCGGGAATGGTGGCGCGACGCGGTGATCTACCAGATCTACCCCCGCTCGTTCCAGGATTCGGACGGCGACGGCGTGGGCGACCTGCCCGGCATCACCCGCCGCCTCGGCCACGTCGCCGATCTCGGCGCGGACGCGATCTGGCTCTCGCCCTTCTTCGCCTCGCCCGACAAAGACATGGGCTACGACGTCAGCGACTACACCGCCGTCAACCCGCTCTTCGGCACCATGGCCGATTTTGACGCGCTGGTGGCGGAGGCGCACCGCCTCGGGCTCAGGGTCATCATCGACCAGGTGCTCTCGCACACCTCCGACCAGCATCCGTGGTTCGTCGAATCCCGTCGCGACCGCACCAATCCCAAGGCCGACTGGTATGTCTGGGCCGACCCCCGGCCCGACGGCACGCCGCCCACCAACTGGCTGTCGGTGTTCGGCGGCCCCGCCTGGACCTTCGACGCGCGCCGCCGGCAATACTACCTCCACAACTTCCTCGCCGCCCAGCCCGATCTCAACTTCCACAACCCCGCGGTCGTGGACGCCCTCCTCGACGCCATGCGCTTCTGGCTCGAGCGCGGGGTGGACGGCTTCCGCCTCGACACCGTCAACTTCTACGTCCACGACCACCGCCTGCGCGACAACCCGCCCGCCCCGTGGACCGAGTTTCCCCCCAACCCCTACGAGGCGCAGGAGCACCGCTTCAGCAAGACCCAGGACGAGAACCTCGCCATCCTCCAGCGGATGCGCGCGCTCACCGACCGCTACGGCGACATCATGATGGTCGGAGAGGTGGGCGAGGCCGCGCGCCAGATCGACATCATGGCCCTCTACTCCTCGGGCGGCGACAAGCTGCACATGGCCTATTCCTTCGAGTTCCTGAGCCCCGACCATTCGGCCGCCCATTTCCGCTCCCGGATCGAGCGCTTCCTCAAGGCCGCCCCCGACGGCTGGCCGTGCTGGAGCTTCTCCAACCACGACGTGGTGCGCCACGTCTCGCGCTGGACGCCGCCGGGCGGGGACACGGACGTGGTCGCGCGCCAGTCGATCGCGCTCCTGTGCTCCTTTCCCGGCACGCTCGGCATCTACCAGGGCGAGGAGCTGGGCCAGACCGAGACCGACATCGCGTTCCACGAGCTGCGCGACCTCGGCTACATCGCCTTCTGGCCCGAGCTGAAGGGCCGCGACGGCTGCCGCACCCCCATGGTCTGGGAGGCGGACGCCCCCCATGGCGGCTTCACGACCGGCACGCCTTGGCTGCCCGTCAAGCCGCCCCAGCAGGCCCGCGCCGTGGACCGCCAGAAGGGCCGCGCGGGCTCGGTGCTCGAGACCTACCGCGCCGTCCTCGCCTTCCGCCGCGCCACCCCCGCGCTGCGGCTGGGCACGACCGGCTTTCTCGACCTGCCCGAGCCCCTGCTCGGCATCCTGCGGCAGGGGCCCGGCGGCGCGGTGGCGGCGCTCTTCAACCTCTCCGACCGCCCTGCCGTCCTGACCACACGGGGCGGCCTGCCCGCGGGCCCGTGCCATGCCGCCTTCGAGGGCACCGAGGCCCGCGGCACGCTGCGCCTGCCCGCCCATGGCTGGGCCTGGCTCGCCGGCCCCGCCCCTCCCTCTGCACAGCCCTCGCGCTGAGGGGCACCCTTCCCTTCCCCCCGCGCCGCCGCTAGCGTCCGGCCACCATGACGGACAGCTTCAATCTCGGCGTCGATATCGGCGGCACCTTCACCGACGTGGTGCTGGAGGGGCCCGGCCCCTCCGGCCCGCGCCTCCACTCCACCAAGGTCCTGACCACCTACGCCGCCCCCGAGGATGCGATCCTCGACGGCACGGCCCGCGTCTGCGCCGCCGCCGGCATCGCGCCCGGCCGCCTGTCCCGGATCATCCACGGCACCACGCTCGCCACCAACGCCCTCATCGAGCGGCGCGGCGCCCGCACCGCCCTCGTCACCACCGAGGGCTTCCGCGACGTGCTCGAGATGCGCACCGAATCGCGCTTCGAGCAGTACGACCTCAACCTCGTCCTGCCCGAGCCGCTGATCCCCCGCGACGCCCGCTTCACCCTGCCCGAGCGCGTGGACGCCACGGGCCGCGTCCTGCGTCCGCTCGACCCCGCGGCGGTCGAGGCGCGCCTGCCCGCCCTCGAAGGGTTCGAGAGCGTCGCGGTGGGCTTCCTCCACAGCTATCTCGACCCGTCCCACGAACGGCTCGTGCGCGACGTGCTGGCCCGCCGGCTGCCGCACCTCTCCGTCTCGCTCTCGAGCGAGGTCTCGCCCCAGATGCGGGAATACGAGCGGTTCAACACCACCTGCGCCAACGCCTATGTGCGCCCGATGATGGAGAGCTATCTCGGCCGCCTGCGCGACCGGCTGCGCGCGCTGGGGGCCGAATGCCCCGTCTTTCTGATGCATTCGGGCGGCGGCATCGTCTCGGTCGAGACGGCCGCGCGCTTTCCCGTCCGGCTGGTGGAATCGGGCCCCGCGGGGGGCGCCATCTTCGCCGCCGACGTGGCCCGCCGCCATGGGCTCGCGCGCGTGCTCTCCTTCGACATGGGCGGCACCACGGCCAAGATCTGCCTCGTCCGCGACGGCCAGCCCAAGACCGCCCGCGTGTTCGAGGTCGCCCGCAGCTACCGTTTCAAGAAGGGCTCGGGCATGCCCATCTCCATCCCCGTCATCGACATGGTCGAGATCGGGGCGGGCGGGGGCTCCCTCGCCCGCGTGGACGGCCTCGGCCGCATCCAGGTGGGCCCCGAGAGCGCCGGCAGCGAGCCGGGACCCGCCGCCTACGGGCGCGGCGGCACGCGCCCGGCCGTCACCGATGCCGACCTCGTGCTCGGCCGGCTCGACCCGGCCAACTTCGCCGGCGGCACGCTCTCGCTCCACCCCGACCGTGCGACGGCCGCCCTGCGCGCCCATGTGGGCGAGCCGCTCGGGCTCGACGCCACCGGCGCCGCCTTCGGCGTCTCCGAGACCGTGGACGAGACGATGGCCAACGCCGCCCGCGTCCATGCCGTCGAGAACGGCGAGGACCTCGCCCACTACACCATGATCGCCTTCGGCGGCGCCGCCCCCCTCCATGCCGGCCGCCTGTGCGAGAAGCTCGGCATCGACCGCCTCCTCGTGCCGCCCGGCGCGGGCGTGGGCTCGGCCATCGGCTTCCTGCGCGCGCCCTACGCCTTCGAGGCCACGCGATCGGCCTACATGCGCCTCGACGCCTTCGACGAGAAGGAGGCCGCCGCCATCCTCGCCGACCTCGCCGAGGAGGCGTCCTCCTTCGTGCGCTCCTGCGACGCCCATGCCCCGATCGGCACCGAGACGCGCCTCTACATGCGCTACCGCGGCCAGGGCTGGGAGATCCCCGTCCCGCTCGACGGCCCCCTCGCCACCACGCCCACGGCCCGGGGGCTGCTCGCCCGCTTCACCGAGGATTATGCTGCGCTCTTCGGCCGCGCCGTGGACGGCCTTCCGGTCGAGATCACCGTCTGGGCCGTCAACGCCGCCACGCCCGTGCCCCCGCCCCGCCCCACGCCGCCCGCGCCGCCCGGTCCGCGGCTCGAGGGGACGCCCCGCCGCCTCTGGGACCCCGTCGCCGCCGCCTGGACCGACGCGCACGAGATCCCCCGCGCCGACCTCGCCGACGGCGCCACCGCCACCGGCCCCTGCGCCGTCACCGAGGCCGAGACCACGGTGATCGTGCCCGCGGGCTTTACGGTCACGGGCCGCGCCGACGGGGTGCTCGACATCCGGCGCACGGGGCGGCCATGACCGGACGGTTAACGCCCGTTAACACTTTTTCCCCGCCCTTCCAGTGGCTTGCACGCCCGCGCAACGCGCGGTGCCCCAAGGTTTCGTTAACCATTCCGCGGCATCCTTTCCGCATGACCCCAAGCCGGAGCGCCCGATGAGCGTCCAGAACCAGATCATGTGGAACCGCCTCGTCTCGATCGTCGAGGAACAGGCCCAGGCCCTCGTGCGCACCGCCTTCAGCACCTCCGTGCGCGAGGCGGGCGACCTCTCGGCCGGGATCTACGACCAGCGGGGCCGGATGCTCGCCCAGGCCGTCACCGGCACGCCCGGCCACGTCAACGCCATGGCCGAGGCCGTCAGGCACTTCATCCGCGAGATCGGGCGGGACACGATGGCGCCCGGCGACGTCTATGTGACCAACGACCCCTGGATGGGCACGGGCCATCTGCACGACATCACCGTCTGCACCCCGGTCTTTCACCGCGACGCGCTCGTGGGCTTCTTCGCCTGCACGGCGCATGTGGTGGACATGGGCGGCCGCGGCTTCGGGGCCGAGGGCGAATCGCTCTGGGAGGAGGGGTTCCAGATCCCCATCACCCGCTTCGCCGACCGCGGGGCCGTGGACCGCACCCTCGTCGCGCTCCTGCGCGCCAACGTGCGCGAGCCCGACCAGGTCGCGGGCGACCTCTACGCGCTCGCCGCCTGCAACGAGGTCGGCCTGCGCCGCCTCCGCGCCATGCTCGACGAATACGCGCTCCCCGACATCGAGGCGCTCGCGGACTTCATCGTGGACTCCTCCTACGCCGCCACGGTCCGCGCCATCGCGGCGCTCCCCCGCGCGCGCGCCTCCCACAGCATGGTGACGGACGGCTACGCCACCCCCATCACGCTCGCCTGCACGGTCGAGACCCACCCCGACCGCATCACCTGCGACTTCGCCGGCACGTCGGGGCCGGACCCCAAGGGAATCAACGTCCCCCTCATCTACACCCAGGCCTACGGCGCCTATGCCCTCAAGATCGCGGTGGCCCCGGAGGTGCCCAACAATGCGGGCTCCCTCGCGCCCTTCGTCGTCACCGCGCCCGAGGGGACGATCCTCAACGCCCGCCGCCCCGCCCCCGTGGCGCTGCGCCACGTCATCGGCCACCTGATCCCCGACACGGTGTTCGGCGCGCTCGACCAGATCCTCCCCGACACCGTCCCGGCCGAGGGGGCGGGCGCGCTCTGCAACTTCCAGGTGACGCTGCGTCCCCACGACGGCGGCCGCGCGACCGAGGTGCTGACCTTCAATTCGGGCGGCACCGGCGCGCGCCCCCGCCTCGACGGGCTCAACGCCACGGCCTTCCCCTCCGGCGTGATGACCATGCCGGTCGAGGCGACCGAGCATGCCGGCCCCGTGGTCGTCTGGCGCAAGGAGCTGCGCCCCGATTCGGGCGGCCCCGGCCGGTTCCGCGGCGGCCTCGGCCAATGCATGGAGGTGGGGCCCCGCCCCGGCCATTCCATGGAGTTCCGCGCCCAGTTCGACCGCATGCGGCATCCCCCCCGCGGCCGGCACGGCGGCCGGGACGGCGCCCCCACCGTGGTCGAGCTGTCGGACGGCACCCGCTTTCCCGCTAAGGCGCGCTTTCCCGTCCCCGAGGGGCAGACGGTCCGCCTGGCCTTTCCCGGCGGCGGCGGCATGGGCCCCCCGTCCGAGCGCGACGCCCAGGCCGTCGCCCGCGACGTGCGCCTCGGCTACGTCTCCGAGGAGGCCGCGCGCCGCGACTACGGCTGGGAGGGCTGAGGATGCCCGCCCATTCCTCCTACGACCTCGCCATCGTCGGGGGCGGCATGATCGGCTCGGCCGTCGCCTGGTGGACGGCGCGCGACCCCGCCTTCCGGGGCCGGATCCTCGTGATCGAGCGCGACCCCACCTATGCCCGCGCGGCCTCGACGCTCTCGCATTCCTGCATCCGCCAGCAGTTCGGATCGCCCGTCAACGTCCTCATCTCCCGCTTCGGGGCCGAGTTCATCCGGGACTTCCCCCGCTGGATGGACGACCCCTCCGCCCCCGTGCCGCGGCTCCAGAGCTTCGGCTATCTCTATCTCGCCGACACCGAGGACTTCGCCGCCGTGCTGCGCGACAATGCGCGGATGCAGAACGGCCTCGGCGCCGCGACGCGCATCCTCTCCCCGGCCGAGATCAGGGCGCTCTGGCCCTTCATGGAGGTGGACGACCTCGTCTGCGGCTCGCACAACCCGGTGGACGAAGGCTATTTCGACGGCGCCACCGTGTTCGACTGGTTCCGCCGCAAGGCGCGCGCGATGGGGGTCGAGTACATCCACGACGAGCTGACGGGACTCGACCTCGCGGGCGGCCGCGTCACCCATCTGCGCCTCGCCTCGGGCACGCGCGTGGCGGCCGGGACCGTGCTCAACGCCGCCGGCACCCGCAGCCCGCAGGTGGCCGCCATGGCGGGCCTGTCGCTTCCGGTCGAGCCGCGCAAGCGGCTGTCCTTCCTCTTTGCGGCCCAGCCCCTGGGGCAGGACCACCCCCTCGTCATCAACCCCAACGGGGTGTTCGCCCGCACCGACGGCGCCTATTACCTGTCCGGCTACACGCCCGACCCCGACCCGCCCGCCGACCCCGACGACTTCGCCATGGCAGAGGACGCCTGGGAGGATCTCGTCTGGCCCACGATCGCCGCCCGCGTCCCCGCCTTCGAGCGGCTGCGCGTGATCCGCACCTGGGTCGGCCAGTACGATTACTGCACGCTCGACCAGAACGCGATCCTCGGCCCCCATCCCGAGGTGCCGAACCTGCTCACGGCCGCGGGCTTCTCCGGGCACGGCTTCCAGCAGGCTCCCGCGGTGGGGCGCGGCCTCGCCGAATGGATCGTCCACGGCGCCTGGCGCTCGCTCGACCTCTCGCCGCTCGGCTGGGACCGCGTCCTGCGCAACGCGCCCCTGCGCGAGCGCGCCATCATTTGAAGGAACCCCGCCCATGCTCCGCAAGATCGTCCTGACCGGTGCGGCCGGTGCCCTCGGCTCCGCCCTGCGCGAGCCGCTCTCGCGCATGGCCGAGGCGCTGACCTCCGTGGATCTCGCCCCCGCCCCCTCCCCCGGCCCCGCCAACGAGAGCTGGGTCCAGGCCGACTGCGCCGAGATGGAGGCGATGGCGCCGCTGATGGAAGGCGCGGACACGGTCGTCCACTTCGCCGCCATCCCCGACGAGCGCCCCTTCGAGGAGCTCCTGCGCCCCAACTTCGTCGCCTCCTACGTGGTGTGGGAGGCCGCGCACCGCGCCGGCGCCCGCCGCGTCGTCTATGCCTCATCGGTCCATGCCGTCGGCATGTGGGAGACGAATGCCGGCATCGGCCCCGACGCGGCGCACCGCCCCGACACGTTCTACGGCCTCTCCAAGTGCTTCTCCGAGGATCTCGCGCGGCTCTACTGGGAGAAGCGGGGCCTTGAGGCCGTCTGCCTGCGGATCTTCTCCGCCACCGAGGAGCCGGGCAATGCCCGCGCGCTCGGCACCTGGCTGTCGCGTGGCGACCTCGTGCATCTGGTCGAACGCGCGGTGGACACGCCCGTGACGGGCTTCTGCGTGGTCCACGGGATCAGCGCCAACGACCGCGCCCCCGTGTCGAACGCTCCGGCCGCCTTTCTCGGCTACCGCCCCCGCGACAACGCCGAGGACTGGGCGCCGCGGCTGCTCTCGGGCCCCCGCCCGGACCCGGCCGATCCGGCCCATTCGCGGCTGGGCGGCCCCTTCGCCGCCATCCCCCTGGGCGAGAGCGGCGTCGCCGCCATCGCCCGGCTGTCGGCACCGGACGGGGGCTGAGCGTGGACACCGCCCCCCCTTCCATGCGAAACCGCCCCATCCCACGGGAGGGACGCCCCATGCGGAACGAAGCCCCGACCACCCAGGCGGCCGCGCCCGCCGGCCTGCCCCAGCTTCACGAGCGGCGCAACGACCCCATCCCGCTCGATCTCGGCTGGGTGCGGCGCGTGCAGGCCAACACCTCGGCCATCGAGCGGCGCGCGGCCACGCTGCCCGCCCGCCGCACCGTCAAGAAGGAGTGGCAGGCCGCCTGGCTCTGCCGCGCGATCAGCCTGATCGACCTGACCACCCTTTCGGGCGACGACACCGAGGGGCGCGTCCGCCGCCTCTGCGCCAAGGCCCGCCGCCCCGTCTCCGACCGCCTCCTGTCCGCGCTCGGGATGGAGGGGCTCACGGTCGCGGCCGTCTGCGTCTATCACGACATGGTCCCGGCGGCCGTGGACGCGCTGCGCGGCTCGGGCATCCCGGTGGCGGCGGTCTCCACGGGATTCCCGGCGGGCCTCTCGCCGCTGCGCCTGCGGCTCGAGGAGATCCGCGAATCGGTCGCCGCCGGCGCGCAGGAGATCGACATCGTCATCTCGCGCCGCCACGTGCTGACCGGCAACTGGCAGGCCCTCTACGACGAGACGCGCGCGATGCGCGAGGCCTGCGGAGCCGCCCACATGAAGGCGATCCTGGCCACGGGCGAACTCGGCACCCTGCGCAACGTCGCGCGCGCCTCGCTCGTGTGCATGATGGCGGGGGCGGACTTCATCAAGACCTCCACCGGCAAGGAGGCGGTCAACGCCACGCTGCCCGTCACGCTGGTGATGCTGCGCGCCATCCGCGACTACCACGACGCGACCGGCCTGCGCGTGGGCTACAAGCCCGCGGGCGGCATCGCCAAGGCCAAGGACGCGCTCTCCTATCTCGCCCTCGTCAAGGACGAGCTCGGCGACCGCTGGCTGCGCCCCGACCTGTTCCGCTTCGGCGCCTCCTCGCTGCTCGGGGACATCGAGCGCCAGCTCGAACACCACGTGACGGGGGCCTACTCGGCCTCCTGGCGCCACGCGCTGGCCTGAGGAACGCGCCATGACCATCAAGCAGATCTTCGAGAGCATGGATTACGGCCCCGCCCCCGAGGGCGGCCGCGAGGCGCGCGCCTGGATCGCCGGGCACGGGGGGCGCTTCGGCCCCTTCATCGACGGCGCCTTTGCCCCGCCGGGCGAGACGTTCGAGACGCGCAGCCCCGCCACGGACGAGGTGCTGGCCCATGTCACCCAGTCCACGCAGGCCGACGTGGAGCGCGCGCTCGCGGCGGCGCGGCGCGCGCAGGGCCCCTGGGCGGCGCTCGGCGGGCACGGGCGGGCTCGGGTCCTCTATGCGCTGGCGCGCCTGATCCAGAAGCGCTCGCGCCTCTTTGCGGTGCTCGAGTCGATGGACAACGGCAAGCCCATCCGCGAGAGCCGCGACATCGACATCCCCCTCGCCGCGCGCCACTTCT
This sequence comes from Rubellimicrobium sp. CFH 75288, assembly GCF_009904055.1. Classification (GTDB taxonomy): domain Bacteria; phylum Pseudomonadota; class Alphaproteobacteria; order Rhodobacterales; family Rhodobacteraceae; genus Rubellimicrobium. The sequence continues at coordinate 560,534 of NZ_WYDP01000001.1, forward strand.
ACCACCATGCGGGGATGGCCGAACTGATGGAGACGGCGCTGCCCGACCGCGCCCCCCTGGGCGTCTGCGGGCAGGTGATCCCCTGGAACTTCCCGCTCCTGATGCTGGCGTGGAAGGTGGCGCCGGCGCTCGCCATGGGCAACACGGTGCTGCTCAAGCCCGCCGAGTACACGCCGCTCACCGCGCTCCTCTTCGCCGACCTCTCGCGCGAGGCGGGGCTGCCGCCCGGCGTGCTCAACGTGCTGACGGGCGACGGCGCGGTGGGCGCGATGGTCGTGGAGGCGGAGGTGGACAAGGTCGCCTTCACCGGCTCCACCGAGGTGGGCCGCCGCATCCGCGAGGCCACGGCCGGCACGGGCAAGGCGCTGACGCTCGAGCTCGGGGGCAAGTCGCCCTACATCGTCTTCGACGACGCCGACCTCGACTCGGCCGTCGAGGGGCTGGTGGACGCGATCTGGTTCAACGGGGGCCAGGTCTGCTGCGCGGGCAGCCGCCTTCTGGTGCAGGAGGGGGTGGCCGACGCCTTCCATCGCAAGCTCGCGGCCCGCATGGACCGGCTGCGCGTGGGCGATCCGCTCGACAAGGCGATCGACGTGGGCGCCATCGTCCACCCCGTCCAGCTCGAGCGCATCCGCCGCATGGTGGACGAGGCCGAGGAGGGGACGCGCCACGTCGCCCGCGTCCCCCTGCCTGCGACGGGCTGCTTCTATCCCCCCACGCTCATCACCGGCCTGTCGCCGGCGGCACCGCTGATGCAGGAGGAGATCTTCGGCCCCGTCCTCGTCTCGGGCACGTTCCGCACGCCCGCCGAGGCGGTGGAGCTGGCCAACAACACCCGCTACGGCCTCGCCGCCAGCGTCTGGACCGAGAACGTCAACCTCGCCCTCGACATCGCGCCCAGGCTCGCCGCCGGGGTGGTCTGGGTCAACGCCACCAACCTCTTCGACGCCGCCGCTCCCTTCGGCGGGGTGCGCGAGAGCGGGTTCGGCCGCGAGGGCGGCTGGGAGGGCCTCGGGGCCTATACCCGCGCCGCGCGCGAGGCGGGCGAGCCGCTGCGCCCCGTCCCGGCCTTTGCGGGGGAGGGAGCGCCCCGCGACGCGATCGACCGCACGGCCAAGCTTTATGTGGGCGGCAAGCAGGCCCGGCCCGACGGAGGCCATTCGCGCGCCGTGCACGGACCCGAGGGGGCGCTTCTCGGTCATGCGGGGCTCGCCAACCGCAAGGACGTGCGCAACGCGGTCGAAGCCGCGAATGCCGCGCGGGGCTGGAGCCGGAGCACGGGCCATGCGCGCGCGCAGATCCTCTACTACATCGCCGAGAACCTGCAGGCGCGCGCGGCCGAATTCGCGGCGCGCGTGGACGCGCTGACGGGCTCGGGCGGGGCGGCCGAGGTCGAGCACGCGGTGCGTGCGCTCTTCCGCTGGGCCGCCTGGGCCGACAAGGTGGACGGGCGCGCCGCGGGCGTGCCGCTGCGGGGCGTCGCCCTCGCCATGCGCGAGCCGGTGGGGAATGTGGGCCTGCTCTGCGCCGACGCCTTCCCGCTTCTGGGCCTCGTGGCGGCGGCGGCGCCCGCCATCGCGCTGGGCAACCGGGTCGTCGCCGTCGCCTCCGAGCCCTTCCCGCTCGCAGCAACGGACTTCTACGGGGTGCTCGACACGTCCGACCTGCCGGGCGGCGTGCTCAACATCCTGACCGGATCGCACGCGGAACTGGGGCCGGTGCTGGCCGCGCACAGGGACGTGGATGCGGTCTGGAGCTTCTCGCCCGGCTGTTCCCCGGCCGAGATCGAGCGGCTGGCGGCGGGCAACCTCAAGCGGACCTGGGTCGAGACGCGCGCGCGCGACTGGACGCAGCCCGACGACCGCGCCTTCATCGAGGCCGCGACCGAGGTCAAGACGATCTGGATCCCCTACGGGGAGGGCTGAGCGCCCGTCCCGTCAGGCCAGTTCCTCGAGCCGGGCGAGCGCGGCGCGAAGCTGCGCGCCCTCGGCCTCGCGCGCGGCCAGCGCGGCGCGCGCCTCCTCCACCACCTCGGGCGGAGCGGAGGACAGGAACCCCGGATTGCCGAGCCGCCCGCGCAGTCCCGCGGCCTCCTTCTCGGCCCTCAGGAGGCCCTTGCGCATCCGCTCGGTCTCGGCGGCCACGTCGATCAGCCCCTCGAGCGGCAGCGCGAAGGTGGCGCCGGGGACGGGCACGGTGACCGAGCCGCGGGGGGCTGCGCCAGGGCGCGGGGCCTCGATCCGGGCCAGCCGCCGGATCAGCGCCTCGTTGCGCGCGAGCGCCGCGCGCGCGGCCTCGTCCGCCTCCACCAGGACGACCGGGACGGTCAGGCCGGCGGGCACGTTCATCTGCGCGCGCGCCGAGCGCACCCCTTCGATCAGCGCGATGGCCCAGCGCAGCTCGGCCTCGGCCGCCGGGTCCACCAGGTCGGCCGCCGCGAAGTCCGGCCAGGGCGCATGGGCGAGAAGCCCCACCCCAGCACGGGTGTCCTGCCACAGCGCCTCGGTGACGAAGGGCATGAAGGGATGGAGGAGCTTCAGGCACTGGGCGAGCACCCAGGCCATCACCGCCTGCGTCTCGGCCCGCAGCCCGTCGTCCGTGCCGGACAGGAGGGGCTTGGAGAACTCCACATACCAGTCGCAGACCACCCCCCAGACAAAGGCGTGGAGCGCCTGTGCCGCCGCATCGAAGCGGAAGGCGGCAAGCGCCTCGTCCACGGCCTCGCGCACGCGGGCGGTCTCGCCCAGGATCCAGCGGTTGACGGGGGCGGTGGCGGGCGGGATGCCGTCCGGGCGCAGGGCGGCGAAGACGCCGTTCATCTCGGCGAAGCGGTGAGCGTTCCACAGCTTGGTGCCGAAGTTGCGGTAGCCCGCGACGCGGTCGCGCGACAGGCGCAGGTCGCGCCCCATCGCCGCCATGGAGGCGAGCGTGAAGCGCACGGCGTCCGCCCCGAAGCTGTCGATCAGCTCGATCGGGTCGATCACGTTGCCCAGCGACTTGGACATCTTCTTGCCCTTCTCGTCGCGGACGAGGGCATGGACATAGACCGTGCGGAACGGCACCTCGCCCACCAGGGCGAGCTGCATCATCATCATCCGCGCGACCCAGAAGAACAGGATGTCGAAGCCCGTCACGAGGACGGAGGTCGGGAAGTAGCGGCGCAGCTCCTCCGTATCCTCGGGCCAGCCGAGCGTCCCGAGGGGCCAGAGCCCCGACGAGAACCAGGTGTCGAGCACGTCCGGGTCGCGCCAGACCGGATAGACGAGGCGGGTGGGGTCCTGGCTGAGGTTGTAGGCGGCCAGCCCCTCGGCAAAGGCATGGATGGCCGCGGCGCGGTCCTCCACCTCGACCACGCGGGCATGGTCGAGCGGGTGGGGCAGCCCGGCCAGGTCGTCGGCAAATCGCCGGGCGACGGCTTCGAAGTCGGCGGCGGCATGGTGGCGCGGCGTCTCGCCCACGAAGTCGCGCTGACCCAGAAGGGCAAGGATCTCCACTTCGTCGAGCGCGTCGTCGCCCTGGTCGTCCGTGAACGTGCCGCGATGGAGGTCAAGCCCGTACCAGACCGGGATCCGGTGCCCCCACCAGAGCTGGCGCGAGATGCACCAGGGCTCGATGTTCTCCAGCCAGTGGAAGTACACCTTGGCGTCGCGCTCGGGCAGGATGCGGGTGCGCCCGTCGCGCACTGCCTCGATGGCGGGACCGACGATCCGGGCGGCGTCCACGAACCACTGGTCGGTCAGCATCGGCTCGATCACGACGCCCGAGCGGTCCCCGAAGGGCTGCATGATCGCCTTCGACTCGACAAGGGGCATCGGCCCCTCCGGCCCCTCGGTCATCACCGAGAGCCCCTCGGCCTCGATCTGCGAAACGACGAGGCGGCGCGCCTCGAACCGGTCGAGGCCGCGCAGATCCTCGGGGACGAGGTTGATGGCCGAGACGTCGCCGGCCGGACGCTCGCCGCGCGCGATGGCGGAGGCGAGGGCCGCGCTCTCCTCGTAGGGGAGGCCGTCGCTGCGCATGCGCCCCCGGCCGTCCATCAGCACGTAGAGTGGGATGCCGTGACGCTGGGCCACCCTGTAGTCGTTGAAGTCGTGCGCACCCGTGATCTTGACCGCGCCGGACCCGAAGGCGGGATCGGGGTATTCGTCCGCGATGATCGGGATGAGCCGGCGATGTTCCTTCGGCCCCACCGGAATCTCGCAGAACTTGCCCACGAGGGGGGCATAGCGCGCATCGGACGGATGGACCGCCACGGCGCCGTCGCCCAGCATCGTCTCGGGCCGCGTCGTGGCGATGGAGATCCAGTCGCGCACCTCCTCGCGGATCACCCGGCCCTCGGCGTCGCGCTCGATATAGGTGTAGGTCTCTCCTCCCGCGAGCGGGTAGCGGAAGTGCCACATGTGGCCCTGCACCTCGCGGTTCTCCACCTCGAGGTCGGAGATCGCGGTCTCGAAATGCGGGTCCCAGTTCACCAGCCGCTTGCCGCGGAAGATGAGCCCCTCCTCGTGGAAGCGCACGAAGACCTCGAGCACCGCGCGCTGGAAGTGCGGGTCCATCGTGAAGGCCTCGCGCGACCAGTCGCACGAGCAGCCGAGCCGCTCGAGCTGGGCCCGGATCGTGCCGCCCGACCGCTCCTTCTGCTGCCAGACGAGGGCAAGGAACTCCTCGCGGCTCATGTCGGTGCGGCGGCGGCCGGTCCGGGCCAGCTCGCGCTCGACGACCATCTGGGTGGCGATGCCCGCATGGTCGGTGCCCGGCTGCCAGAGCACGTCGTCCCCGCGCATCCGGTGCCAGCGCGCGAGAATGTCCTGGATCGTGTTGTTGAAGGCGTGCCCCATATGGAGCGAGCCCGTCACGTTCGGGGGCGGGATCACCATAGAGAAGGGCTGTCCGCCGGGACGGGCGCCGGCCCCTGCACGGAAGGCCCCGGCACGATCCCACAGGTCCCTGATGCGCGCCTCCGCCTCGGCCGCCGCAAAGGTCTTGTCCATGACCGTCTCCCCTCCTCGTGCGGGTGGCCTGCGGGATAGCGGATGGCCGGGGCGGGGAAAAGGCCGACGGGCAGGCGATTGTTTCGGCGCGGGAACCCGGCGGCAGCGACATTCCTTGGGAACAGGCGGAGGATGTGAGAGGCTGAAGGCGACGGAGAACGGCATGGAACGGTCGCAAGCGGGCATGGGACAGCGCGGGTCGGGGCGGGTGGATCGCCTCCTCGGGCTGTTCGACCGGCGGCCGCGCCTCAAGGAGAGGCGCGCGCGCCACCGGGGGCCCGCCACGCATGTGGTGATCCTCGACGGGACCATGTCCTCGCTCGCGCCCGGCCACGAGTCGAATGCGGGCCTGACCTACAAGCTCCTGCGCGAGGCGGGGCGCCGGGCCAACCTCTCGGTCTGGTACGAGGCGGGCATCCAGTGGCGCGACTGGGCGGGCTGCCTCGACGTGATCGCCGGACGCGGCCTCGACCGCCAGATCGAGCGGGCCTATGGCTGGCTGGCCTGCCGCTACCGGCCGGGGGACCGGATCATCCTGATGGGCTATTCGCGGGGTGCCTATGCCGTGCGCAGCCTGGCGGGGGTGATCGACCATGTGGGGCTGCTGCGCGCGGACGCCGCCACCGCGCGCGCCGTGCGGCTGGCCTACCGGCACTACCGGCTTGGCACGGCGGGGCGCACCGTTGCGGCATTCCGCCGCCTCCATTGCCACGAGCAGGTGGAGATCGCAGCCCTCGGGTGCTGGGACACGGTGAAGGCGCTTGGCCTCGGCGTGCGCCTGCCGGTCCTGTGGCGCTGGGCCGAGCGGCGCTACGCCTTCCACAACCATGCCATCGGTCCGCACATCAGGCGCGCCTTCCACGCGCTCGCGCTGCACGAGACGCGCTGCGCCTTTGCCCCGGTGCTGTGGGATTCGCCGCCCGGCCGGCCGGGCGTGGTCGAGCAGGTCTGGTTCCCGGGTGCCCACGGGGATGTCGGCGGCCATGTGGGCGAGCATCCGGCGAGCCGTCCGCTGAGCAACGTCCCCCTTGTCTGGATGCTGTCGCGGCTCGAAGCCTGCGGGCTGCCGCTGCCAGCGGGCTGGCACCTGCGGTTTCCCTGCGATCCGCACGCCCCGTCCATCGGGACGTGGCGGGGCTGGGGCAAGATCTTCCTGGCCCGCCGGCGGCGCGTGGTGGGCCGCGACCCCTCCGAACGCATCCACGCCACGGCCGAGCCCCTGCGGGAGGCCCGCTGGGCCCATGTGCCGGCCGAGTGAGGGCGACCCGCCATCCGCTCGGCGCGACGGTCCCGCTCCCGGTCAGCCGGAGAGCGCCGCCGCGGCCGCCGACAGGGCGCCCTCCCCCACATCGAGGCCCAGCGCCCTCAGGCCCGCCTCCATGCAGCCCAGGGCGCCCATCGTCATGTGGGCGTTCACATGCCCCATATGGGCGAGCCGCAGATGGGCCGAGGCGGGTTCCCGTCCCAGACCGATCCCGAGCGTGAGCCCCGCCTCGCGCTCGCACCAGGCGCGCAGGGCATCGGCCTGACCCGGCGGCATGGCAAAGGCCGTGACGGCGTGCGACCGGATGGCGCGATCGCCCAGACAGGGCCGCAAGGACTCGCCCCAGGCCTCGCCGGCCGCCCAGACCGCTCGGGCCAGCCGTTCGTGGCGCGCCCAGACCCGTTCGATCCCCTCGGCCTCGATCAGATCCAGAGCCGCATCGAGCGCCCAGAGGTGATGGGTCGGTGCCGTGCCGCCCCAGCGCTGCCAGAACGCCTCCGGTCTCGCCCGGGGGCGCCAATCCCACCAGGGCGAGACCGCTCCGAGCCGGTCGCGCGCCGTATCCGCCCTTGCATTGAACCACACGAAAGCCAGGCCGGGCGGCGTCATCAACCCCTTCTGGGAGGCCGACAGGGCCACATCCACGCCCCAGCCATCCATCTCGAAGCGGTCGCAACCCAGAGAGGCCACGCAATCCGCGACGAGAAGGGCGGGATGTCCTGCGGCATCCATGGCGGCGCGAACGGCCCGCAGGTCGCTCAGCACCGTGCTCGCCGTATCGGTCTGCACCGCAAGGACCGCACGGATGCGCCGGTCGCGGTCACGCCGCAGGGCCTCCTCCACCCGATGGGGGTCGATGGCCCGGTCCAGCCCGTGGTCGAGGATGTCCACCTCTGCACCGCGCGCCCGGGCCGTTGCCGCCCAGCCCCTGCCGAAATGGCCGGTGACGGCGGCGAGCACCCGCTCGCCAGGCGCGACCAGATTGGCGAGCGCCGCCTCCCAGGCCGCATGACCGTTGCCGATCCAGATCGCCACCTCGCCCGAGCTGCGCGCCACGCGGCGCAACCGCTCGGCCAGCGACAGGGCGAGCGCCTCGAGATCGGCGGCATAGATGTCGGGGGCGGCGCGCTGCATGGCGCGCAGGACGGCCTCCGGCATGACCGAAGGGCCGGGTATCGCACGGTAGGGGACGCCGGTCATGACACACTCCGCTGGGACGGGCTGCGCCATAGGACGGAGCGCGTCGGGCTTCCAGACCCGCCGGCTTGCTCCACGCCGGCCCGGCGCCTATGTCGGACCGGTGGATGCGACCGGCGGCAGCATGGCGAACGAAACGGACGGACGGCCCCCGCGGGGCCTTCTGGCGCGGCTGCGGCGTGACCGCCGACGCCCGGGCTGGAGCCTGGCGGATCCTGCGGCTCGGCGGCGTGCTTGGTGGCACTACATCCTCGCAGACCATGCGCTCCTGCGGCATCGCTGGACCAACATGGCCGAGATCGCGCCCGGCGTGTGGCGCTCGAATCATCCCACCCATGCCCGCTTCGCGGCACTGAGCGCCCAGGGCATCCGCACCATCATCAACCTGCGCGGCGACAACGGCGCACCGCCCTGGCTCTTTGCCCGCGAAAGCTGCGAGGCGCTCGGCCTGCGCCTCATCGCCGTCCGCCTGCAGGCCCGCCAGGCGCCCGAGCGCGATCAGGTCCTCGCGCTCTTCGACGCCTTCCGCAGCGCAGAGCGGCCCTTTCTGATGCACTGCAAGTCCGGCGCGGATCGGGCCGGGTTCGCCTCGGCCCTCTATGTCCTGTGGTCCGGCGGTTCGATGGAGCAGGCCCGGCAGCATCTGTCGTGGCGCTATCTCCATGTGCGGGGATCGCGCACGGGCGTGCTCGATCACGTGCTCGACCTTTATGCCGCCGCCCGCGACCGCACGGGAATCGGGGTGGAGGAGTGGTTCCGCGACGCCTATGACGCGGATGCGGCGCAGGCCGGCTTTGACCGCCGCCGCTGAGATCCCGGCACCCGGGGGCGCGGAACGGCGACTTCTCGGCTGGCTGTGGCGCGCCTACCTGTCGCGCGAGCGGGCGCTTCTGGCCGCCGCCATGCTGCTGATGGCGCTCGAGGGCGCGACGCTGGGCCTTTTCGCCGCAGCCATGGAGCCGCTCTTCGACAGGGTCTTCGTTGGCGGAGAGCCGCAGGCGATCGGGCTTGTGGCCGTGGCCGTGGCGGGCATCTTCGTGCTGCGCGCTGCCGCCTCCGCCCTCCAGCGCGTGACCCTTGCGCAGGCGACCGAACGGACGGCTGCGCGACTTCAGCACGACCTGCTCGCCCATCTGATGCGGCTCGATGGCGGCTGGCACCAGCGGCATCCGCCGGGTTACCTGATCGAGCGGGTCCAGGGCGACGTGGCGGCCGTCAGCCAGAGCTGGGCCACGGTCCTGACAGGGGTGGGGCGCGACGCGGTCGCGCTCGTGTCGCTTCTCGCGGTGGCCGTGGCGGTGGACCCGCTCTGGACGCTCGTGGCCCTGGTCGGGCTTCCGCTTCTGGCCCTGCCCGCCGCTCTGGCGCAGGGCTTCGTCCAGCGCCGCGCCGCCGCCGCGCGCGAGATCGCGGCCCGCATGGCGACCCGGCTCGACGAGGTCTTTCACGGGCTGGCGGCGGTCAAGCTCAACGGGATCGAGGGCTGGATGACGCGCCGCTACGACGACCTTCTCGCTCGGCGCGTCCGGGCCGAGGTGCGCGGAGCCGCCGGACGGGCCGCGATCCCCGCGCTCGTGGACCTGATGACGGGCGTGGGTTTCGTGGCGGTGCTCCTCTATGGCGGAGCCCAGATCGCCGACGGCTCCAAGACCGTGGGCCAGTTCATGGCCTTCTTCACCGCGATGGCCCTGGCCTTCGAGCCCGTGCGGAGGCTGGCGGGCCTGTCCGGCGTCTGGAGCCAGGCCGCCGCCGGCGTGGCCCGCATCCGCGCGATCCTCGAGGAGCGCCCGCGCCTGCGGCCGCCGGCCCGCCCGGTTCCGCCGCCGCCCGGCGCCCCCGAGATCGTCCTGCGCGACGTGCATCTGCAGCTCGGGGGGCATCGTGTCCTGGACGGCCTGAGCCTGACCGCGCCGGCGGGCCGCACGACCGCCCTGGTGGGGCCCTCGGGCGCCGGAAAGAGCACGGTGTTCGCCCTTCTCGGCCGTCTTCTCGAGCCCGATGCGGGCGAGGTGCTGGTCGGCGGGGTCCCCGTCTCGGCCCTTGATCCGGCTGCCCTGCGCGGCCTGTTCAGCGTCGTCGCGCAGGATGCGCTCCTGTTCGACGAGACGATCCGCGACAACCTCCTTCTTGGCGGCCCGCCGGTGGAGGACAGCCGCCTCGCTGCCGCACTGGAGGCTTCCGGCGTCGCCGAGTTCCTGCCCCATCTTCCCCTCGGCCTCGACACGCCGGCCGGCCCCCGGGGCTCGGCCCTGTCGGGAGGGCAGCGCCAGCGCGTGGCCATTGCCCGGGCGCTTCTGAGGGATGCGCCCGTCCTGCTGCTCGACGAGGCCACGAGCGCCCTCGACCCCGCCACCGAGCGGCGCGTGCAGGGTGCCCTGCGGGCACTCTCCGCCGGTCGCACGGCGATCGTCATCGCCCATCGCCTCCATACGGTGCGCGAGGCAGACCGCATCGTCGTGCTCGATCGCGGCCGGGCGGTGGAGACCGGAACCCATGATGCGCTGATCGCCGGGGGGGGCCTCTACGCCCGTCTGCACCACATGGCCGAGCGGGGCACCGCGGTGCCGGGCGCGCTCGTCGCCCCCGACTAGTCCCAGGAGGAACCGATGGAGCGAACGATCCTGTCCGTCTCCGGCGCCGACCGCGAGACGTTCCTGCAGGGCCTCGTGACGAACGATGTCCGCGCGGCCCGCGGCGGCCTCGTCTATGCCGCTCTCCTGACCCCGCAGGGCAAGTGGATCGCCGATTTCCTGCTGCACGAGACGGGCGAGCGCATCCTTCTCGATGCAGCCGCCTTTCTGGCTGGACCGCTCGCGCAGCGTCTCGCCCTCTACAAGCTGCGGGCGGATGTGGAAATCGCGCCAACCGGCCTGCGGGTGCGTCGGGGAACCGGTCCGGCACCTGCCGGGGCCCTGTCCGATCCCCGCCATCCGGCTCTGGGCTGGCGCCTCTACGGCGAGGAGGAGGGCGACGACGGCACCGACTGGGACGCGATCCGGGTGGCCCATGTCATCCCCGAGAGCGGGATCGAACTGACCGCCGACACCTACCCGCTCGAGGCCGGCTTCGAGCGACTGAACGGGGTGGATTTCCGCAAGGGCTGCTATGTGGGTCAGGAGGTGACGGCGCGGATGCGCCACAAGACCGAGCTGCGCAAGGGGCTCGTGCGCGTCCTGATCGAGGGGGAGGCTCCGCCGGGAACGCCCCTGCTCGCCCCCGATGGCCGCGAGGCGGGCACCCTGTTCACGGCCCGGAACGGTCGCGCCATCGCCCACCTGCGTTTCGACCGGGCCGCCCCGGACCTGCGGGCCGGCCAGGCGCGCGTCTCGCCCGATCCGGACTGGCCCCTCTCGATCGCAGGACCCGGCCGCTGAATCAGCCCCCCCGCGGGGATCGTCAGGCCAGAAAGGCGAAGCGCTCGGCCAGATGCTCCCAAGCCGCCTGCGACCCGGCGGCGAGCAGGACGCCCTTGCGGCGTCGCGCATCGTAGGGCGAGCCGTCCAGAAACCGCGCGACCCCTCCCGCACCCTCGACGGCGAGCACGCCCGCCGCATGGTCCCAGGGATGCGGGGTGGGGCCGGACAGGCAGAACTCGGCATGACCCTGCGCCACCATCCGGTATTCGTGCGCCGCGCAGCGCAGCGAGGTGATGCGCAGGAAATCCGGGAACTCCGCCACGATCCGCGCCCGGTCCTCGCGCCGGAACAGCCCGAGCGGCATGTAGCCCGTCAGCCGCCCCGGACGGATCTCGGACGAGGTGGCCAGCGGTTGCGACACGCCCCTGGCCGAGACGAAGCGGGTCTGCTGGCCGGGAAGGGCCTCGATCCAGTCGTCCATGACCGGATCATAGAGCAGCCCCCAGACCGGACGGCCTTGGCGCAGGACCGCCAGCAGCACGCCGAACACCGCCAGGCCCTTGGCGAAGTTCCAGGTCCCGTCCACCGGATCGACGACGACGCAGGGATCGGCCGTGCCCATGATCTCGCGCAGGTCGGGACTCGCGGCCACGGATTCCTCGCCCAGGACGACCGCCGCGGGCCAGGAGGCGCCGACGCGCTGCTGGATGAGGGCTTCGGCTTCCGTGTCGGCGAGCGTCACCAGATCGGCGGGGCCGCTCTTGGTGGCGATGTGCGAGGGTTCGAGGGCGCGGAAGCGCGGCAGGATGGCCTGCGCGGCCGCCTCGCGCACGGCCGAGAGCAGCAGCGCGCGCCGCTCGGCCGACAGGATCTCGGCATCGCTGCCGCCGGAACGGGCGGCGCCGGCAGGGGACGACATGGCAACTCCGTGACGGGGCCGCGTCAGGAACTTGACCGGTGCGGCAAAGCCCCTATATCTCGCGCGCCCCTGCCTGGAAAGGCAACCGGATGCGGACGGCATCTCCCTGTGCCATGTCGGGGGCGCATGGCGGGCATGTTGAAACAACAACCCTCCTGTGGCGTCGGGTCTGCATAAGTGCGCCGGGCTTCTTGGCGGGCAAGAGCAAGAATTAGGCAAAGGAAGCATCATGACGGACGGCATCGACGTGACCGCGTACAACAACGAGCAGGGCAACCGTGCGCGCAAGCTGTTCGCGGCCGTCGTTCTGGCGGCGCTGGATGACGCCATCGCCGACGACAAGAAGTACGGCAACGGCCCCGAGCAGATCGCCCGCTGGGCGCGCTCCAAGGATGGGCGCGAGGTGCTGACCTGCGCCGGTATCGACCCGACCGAGCGGGTCGTCCAGGGGCTCATGGAGTTCGTCTCGCGGGGGGTGCGCACCTCCGTCGCCCTCTCGCGCGAGGAAAGCGAGCGGCGTCATGCGGCCGAGGCGGCCGCCCTCGAGGCCGAGGAAAAGGCGCGCGCCGCCTGATCTGCTGCGGCTGTCCCTCCATCGTTGACCGGCCCCTTCGGGCGGGGGAGATCCCGTGCCGCGCGCCCTGATGATCCAGGGTGCAGGCTCCAACGTGGGCAAGAGCCTGCTCGTCGCGGGTCTGCTGCGCGCGTTCCGTCGGCGTGGCCTGCGCGTCGCCCCCTTCAAGCCGCAGAACATGTCGAACAACGCCGCCGTCACGGCGGATGGCGGCGAGATCGGGCGGGCCCAGGCGCTTCAGGCCCGCGCGGCCGGCCTGCCCCCCCTCGCGGACATGAACCCGGTGCTGCTCAAGCCCGAATCCGAGACGGGCGCTCAGGTCGTGGTGCAGGGCCGGCGTGTGGCCAGCCTGCGGGCCGGAGACTACGCGGCCTTCAAGCCGCGTCTGATGGCACCGGTCCTCGAGAGCTTCGGGCGGCTGGCGCGGTCCTGCGACCTCGTTCTGGTCGAGGGCGCCGGAAGCCCCGCGGAGGTGAACCTCCGGGCCGGCGACATCGCCAACATGGGCTTTGCCCGTGCCGCCGGAGTTCCGGTGATCCTCGTGGGCGACATCGACCGCGGCGGGGTGATCGCGCAGGTCGTGGGCACGCAGGCGGTCCTCGATCCTGCGGATGCCGCCCTGATCCGCGGCTTCGTCATCAACAAGTTCCGGGGCGATCCCGCGCTGTTCGCCGACGGCTTCCGGCTGATCGCCGAGCGGACCGGGTGGGCAGGCTTGGGGGTCGTGCCCTGGTTTGCAGAGGCCTGGAGGCTGCCGGCGGAGGACATCCTCGATCTCGGACACGGGCCGCAGCGGGAGGGGCCGGTCAAGGTTGCCGTGCCGCGGCTGCCCCGGATCGCGAATTTCGACGACCTCGATCCCCTGGCGGCCAGCGCCGCCGTGTCGGTCGTGATCGTGAACCCAGGTCTTCCCCTGCCCGGCGATGCCGACCTCGTGATCCTGCCGGGCTCCAAGTCCACGCTCGCGGACCTCGCCGCGCTCCGGGCGGAGGGCTGGGACATCGATCTTCTGGCCCATCGGCGCCGGGGCGGGCGCGTGCTGGGCCTCTGCGGCGGGTTCCAGATGCTCGGACGGCGGATCGAGGACCCTCGCGGGGTGGAGGGACCGGCAGGCAGCGCCGCCGACGGACTGGGTCTTCTGGACGTGATCACGGTGATGGAGCCCGACAAGACGTTGCGCCTGGTCCGCGCGACCCATCCCTCCAGCGGCGAGACGCTCGACGGCTACGAGATCCACATGGGCCGGACGACCGGACCGGACATGGAGCGGCCGTGGCTGCAGGCGGATGGCCGGCCCGAGGGCGCACAGAGCCCCGACGGGCGCGTCCGGGGCACCTACCTCCATGGCCTGTTTGCGGCCGACGGATTCCGGGCCGCCATGTTGCGCGAATGGGGTGCCCCCGATGACGGGCTGCTCTGGAATGCGACGGTGGAGGCGACCCTCGACCGACTGGCCGACCATGTCGCGCGCCACCTCGATCTGGATGTCGTCCAGTCGCTCGCGGCGCCCGTCTGAGCGTCAGCTGTCCCCGACGGCCAGAGCGCGCAGGATCTCCCGCCGCACGAGCTTGCGCACGTTGCGGGTGATCCGCTCCCCCAGCTCCCCCTGCAGCTCCTCGCGCAGCACCTCGGCCACGAGGGCCCGGAGCATCTCGCGATCCGGTGCGGGCGCAGCCGAACCTGTTCCCCCGACGGTGCGCCGACGGAACAGGGGCTCGGGCGGCGGCTGGTCCAGCGTCCAGTGATCCGACGCCTCGCTGCCATCGGGTTCCCACGCGTCGGCAGGACCGGTCTCGTTCCGCTCCTCCCCGCTGCCGGGACCGGCTGGTGCGCCAGCGCGCTCCGTCTCCTCCGGCCCGGACGATGCGGGCTCCGCGCTGGCGGATACCTCCTCCAGCGCGCTGCGCAGAAGGGCGTCCCACTCGTCCGGCGGAGGCGGGTCGTCTGCGGCCCCCGAGGCATCCGCCTCGGGCTGGGCGACACGCAGCGCCGGCGTCAGGACGAGCCGACCGTCGGCCGGCGCAGCCGCACCTCCCGGATCAGCCCCCGGAGACTGCTCCACGACAAGTCGCCGGATGGACGCCAGAAACTCGTCGCGCCGACCATTCGCGAGGGAATCGGTCATGGCCAGCCCTTCAGCCTCCTTGCAGACCCGTCGGAGGGAGCCTAGCCCGGAACCCGCCGGGCGGGCAACGGCGCCGATCACCGGTCCCGCATCGGCCGGCAGGTGCGGCGGCCCGGACGCACCTGCCCTCAGTTCCGCCCCAGCGACTGCAACACCCGGTCAAGCGCCCGACCCTGATCGGAGGTGGCGGTCGGCGCGTCGTCCACCAGGTTGTAATAGGCGGTCGGGTCGTAGATCTGGACCGCAAGGCCCAGATTCTGCGCGGTCAGCAGGCCCGCTGCCGACAGGATCTGGTATCCCGCCACCGTCTCGTCCACCTCGGCCGAAATCAGGTTGGCCCGCGCATCAAGCAGTTCCTGTTCGGCGTCCAGCACGTCGAGCGTGGTGCGCGCGCCGAGCGTCGCCTCCTCGCGCACACCGTCGAAGGCCGCCTGCGCCGCTCGGACCTGCGCCTCGAAGGCCTGGCGACCCGCCCGGGCAACCTCGAGGATCGAATAGGCATTGGCGACGTTCTGCGCCACCTGGCGGGTCGTCTGCAGAAGCTGCGCCCGGGCGGCGTCGCGGCGGGCCATGAACTGCCGCACCTGCGAAGCCAGGCGTCCGCCCTGGTAGAGCGGCCCCTGCGCCTGCAGCGCCAGTGCCGCACCCTCGTTGAAGTCCTGATCGATCTGCACCTGTCCGCTGAGCGTGACCGTCGGCCGCATCGCCGCGCGCGCGCGCAGGATCGCGATCTCGGCCGCCGCGACCTCGTGCTGGGCCTGAAGGATCGCGGGATGGGTCCGCAGCGCGATGTCGCTCGCTGCGGCCGGCGAGCCGGGCAGACGCGCCGGGGGTGCCGGTGCGAGCGTGCCCGGCGCCCGGCCGACAGCCGCCCGGAACTCCTCGACGGCCCGTGTCAGGGCGCCCTGCTCGGCGGCGAGCTGGCTCTGCGCCGCGGCCAGACGGGCCTGGGCGAGCGCCACGTCGGTGCGCGTGACCTCTCCAACCTCGAAGCGGTCCTGCGCCGCCCGCAATTCCCGCGTGATGAGCCGGAGGTTGTTCTGCCGCAGATCGACGAAGGCCGAGATGCGCCGCACCTCCATGTAGGCCTGGACCACGCGGAAGAGGACCTGCTGCTCGGCGTTGACGAGCGCGGCCCGCGTGGCGAGGACGATCTCCTTCTGGGCCTCCACCCCCAGTTCGCGGCTGCCGGCGTCCCAGAGCGTGTAGCTTGCCTGAAGCCCCGCATTCGCGGTCAGCGCGACGTCGCCCAGCCGATAGGTGCTGCCGAAGGGCGAAGGGTCGGGCCAGGTCGCCTGCAGGTTGGTGGTCCAGTTCAGGATCGGCCGCAGCGCGGCGACGGCCTGGGCCACGTCCTCGTCAGCCGCGCGCAACAGGGCGCGGTTCTGCTCGATCAGCCCCGAATTGCGATAGGCGGCGGCGAGCGCATCCGCCAGGGTCTCGGCCGCGGCCGCTCCGGCTGCTGCGGCCCAGATCATGGCAGCCGCGATGGCCCGTCGGATCGTCCGTCCCATTGCCGCCCTCCCCTGTGGCGCTGCGCCCCGCGCGCCCCTGCCAGGCCCCTCTCAGAACACGAACACGCGCGGAGCCTCGAAGCCGGGCAGAACCGGCGCGCCCGCATTGAAGATGTCCCGCCAGTGCACATGACCCGCCTCCTTGCGGCCGATCCGGGCCACGCCGAGGCCGTTCTCCGCAAAGAGCGCGGCGATCCGCCCGTCCTCGACCAGCTGCGCCTCGAGGGCGGCTGGGAGGGTCTGGATCGCGCCTTCGATCAGGATTGCGTCAAAGGGGGCCGCGGTGGGCGCCCCCTCGGCCAGGGAACCGGTGACGACCGCCACACCCGGCGCATGAAGGCCCAGAGCCCGGCGGGCTGCCGCCGCGCGCTCCGGCTCGTCCTCGAGGGCGGTCACACGGGCGCCCATCCGCGCCATCACGGCGGCGCCGTAGCCCAGGCCCGTACCGACATGGAGCACCCGCTCCCCCGGCTCGATCGCCAGGGCCTCGAGCAGCTTGGCAAAGGTCCGCGGCTCGAGCATGACCCGACCGGGGCCGAGGCGGAGGTTCTCGCCCAGATAGGCCGCCTCGCGCCGGTCCGGCGGCACGAACGCCTCGCGCGGGACATGCAGCATCGCCTCGATGATGGGATAGCGCGTCACGTCCGACGGACGGATCTGGCTGTCCACCATGATCCGGCGGCGCGCGGCGAAGTCGGTCAAGGGTCGATCCCCCGGATGGCACTGCTCGGCATCTTGATGGCACAGGCCCGACCCGTGGGCAATCGGGGCCGCGCGCGTGAGGGGCCGGGTGCGCTCCGGCGGCCAGTCCGGGACAGGGCGCGCGGGTCGGGCACGATGCCGCCAGGGCCCGCGATCAGGCTTCGCGTCGGGCCCCCTCCCAGGCGTCGAGCGACCGCCGCAGCGCCTCGGCGATCCGGTCGAGCGGCACCGGCGCGGCCGCCCGGACCGGCGAGGCGCGCCCCGGCCGGTGCAGGCGCAGCGGCAATTCGATCGTGACCGGCAGGCCGGGCGCGTCGCGCGCCATGGCGGCGGCCGTGGCGCGCCAGTCCACCATCCCCTCGCCCAGCGGCACGAAACGCCAGTCCGGTCCGTCCTCCGCCACGTCCTTCAAATGGGCCTGCACCGCCCAAGGCAGCGCAGCCGACAGGCCCGGCTCGAGTGCACCGGCATAGGTCACGAGGTTTCCCACATCCACGTTCAGCCCCAGCCGCGGATGGTCGAGCGCGGCCATCAAGGCCGCGCCGTCCTCGCCCCGCCCGATCAGATCGCCCGCGCCATGCCCAGGATTCTCCAGCGCGAGGATGATCCCCGCCGCCTCCAGCCGCGGCAGGGCTTCCTCCAGCCGGCGCAGGATCGCCGGCCGGGAGGTCGCGGGGCCCGCATTGGTGACAAGCAGAGCGGCGCCTGATTCCGCGGCAAAGGCGATCCGCCGCGCCAGCATGTCCCTCGCCCCGTCGGCGCCCAGATCCATGTGCGCCGACACGGCGCGGACCCCGAGCGCCAGCGCGGCCGCGTCGCGGCGCAGGCGCCGGGCTTCGGCCTCCGACAGGTCGTCCTCGTCGAAATCGGTATAGCCGCGGATGAAGGCCACCTCGATCTCGCGAAGCCCCAGCCCGGCGAGCCGCTCGAAGGCCGCAGGGCGGGAGTGCCCGTCGAAGGCGGCCGTCGAGACGGCGGGCAGCATGGCGCCGTCAGCCCCGCGCGATGAGTTCGGACGCCTCCCGCACCTTGGCGGGCGAGAGCGCCTGGCGCCAATCCGGCTGGAGCACGACCGACTTGGCAAACCGCATCAGCCGCAGCGCGGCATCCGACGGCACCTTGGGCGTGAAGCCGAACCACATGGAGGTCTCCACATTGATGTGCCCGATCAGGAAGTCGAACGCGGCCTCGCGCGGGATGCCGTAACGCTCCACGCATTCGTCGAGCGCCTCCGTCATCGCGTCGATGAACGCCATGGCCACCATCTCCGACAGACCGGGCTCCAGGATGGCCAGCTGTTCGAGCGTCACGCGATGGGTGCGGATGATGGGCGACCACATCGCCTCGCAGATGGCGCGGCCCCTGTCGTAATGCTCCTCGGGCCCCTGCATCAGGGCGCAGACGATCGATTGCGGCGCCACGCCGCCATGGACATCCGCCCGCTGGTCGGGATCGGTGAGGTCGTGGGCATAGAGCGGCGGATGGCAGGGATGGCCGACGAAATAGGTGATGTCGGCCCGCTCGGGCAGAACCCCCGCATAGGGCGCGGCCGCATCCAGGATGACGACGATCGTTCCGGGATCGAGTCGGGGCACGATCTCGGCCGCGACCTGCGCGATCGCCGAGTCGGGAATGGCGAGCACGACCGCCGCGGCGTCCCGCAGGGCGTCGTCCAGATCCGCAGGCTCGATGCCCGCAGCCCGCAACCGCGCGCGTCCCGGCTCGCCGATCTCGACGGCGCGCAGGTCGTAGCCGGCCCGTTGCAGCTTTCCGGACACCCGGAAGCCCATCTTGCCCCCGGCCCCCAGCACCGCCACCCGTTCCCCCATCGCCCCCTCCCCTTGCTCCCCAGCGGAGCATACTCATCATACCAGTAGAAGGGCATGGAGGTCCGGTCAATCCGTCGCACGTCACGGCGGATCGCTGGTCCGACCAGCACGGGCCGGTTCCGGATCGCCAGGCCCTCGTGTTCGCGCTACATTGGAGGCAGAGAGGGTCCATGACAGCCGATCCCGACGCCCCGATTCGCCGCCGCAAGCTCTCGGACGAGGTGCGCGAGCGGCTTCTCGCCCAGATCAATGCGGGCGACCTGCGCCCCGGCGATCCGCTGCCCTCCGAACGCGAGCTGATGACCCGCTACGGCGTGGGCCGGCCCGCCATCCGCGAGGCGATGCAGCAACTCGCCTCCCTGGGGCTGATCGTCGTGCGGCACGGCGACCGGCCGCGTCTCGCGCCGCCGCGCCTCGACCTTTTGGCCGAGCAGCTCGCCCTGACGATGCGGCACGTGCTCACCCATGACGAGAGCATCCTGGCCCAGCTCAAGGAGGCCCGCATCGTGGTCGAGACCGGGACGGCGCGCCTCGCCGCCAGCCTGCGCACGGAGGCGGATCTGGAGATGCTGCGCGACATCCTGGCGCGACAGCTTCTGGCCCGCAACGATCCCGCCGAGTTCATGCAGCGCGATGGCGACTTCCACGCCGCCATCGCCGGCGTGAGCGGCAACGTGGTCCTGTCGTCGGTCGTCAGGGCCGTGTTCGACTGGATGGCCCGCTTCCACACCCATGCGGTCCGCACCTCGGGCCTCGAGCGCCTCACCCTGTCCGAGCACGAGGCGATTCTCGAGGCGATCGCGGCCGGCGACGAGGACCGCGCGGCGGGCGCCATGCGCGACCATCTCACCCGCGCCAACGCGCTGTATCGGCAGACCGGCAACCGCTGACCCCCCGCCCCTCTCATCATACCAGTTGCAACAACCCTTCACTGGTATAATGATCGGCGCAGAGGGGGGCCGGACGGGATGGAGCCGAAGCGAACCAGCGGGCGGCGGGGCAGCCTCATCGGGGCCGGGTTCTTCGCGCGCAACCATCTGGAAGCCTGGCGCGACCTCGCACCCCAGGGGGTGCGCCTCGAGGGCATCTGCGACCGCGACACCGCCCGGGCCGAGGAGGCGGCGCAGCGGTTCGGGTCCCGGCCCTTCGCCTCGGCCGAGGCGATGCTCGAGGCGATCCGCCCCGACTTCGTGGACATCGCGACCACGCCGCCGAGCCACCGGCCGCTGGTCGAACTCTGCGCCCCCCATGTCCGCCTCGTCATCTGCCAGAAGCCGCTGGCCGAGGGGATCGAGGATGCGCGCGCCATGGTCGCGGCCTGCGAGGCGGCGGGGGCCGTGCTCCTCGTCCACGAGAACTTCCGCTGGCAGAAGCCCTTCCGCCGCATGATCGAGCTGCTCGAATCCGGGACGATCGGACGCGCGCGGTTCCTGCGGCTGACCTTCCGCCACGGCTTCGACATCTATGCGGGGCAGCCCTATCTGCGCACCACGCCGCGCCTCGCCATCATGGATGTGGGAGTTCATCTGTTCGACCTCGCCCGCCGCCTGATGGGCGAGGCCGCGGCCGTCTCCTGCGAGACGCGCCGCCTGAACCCCGGCGTCGCGGGAGAGGATGCCTTCTGCGCCCTCGTCGCTCATGCCGACGGGGGCGTGTCCGTCACCGAGGTCTCGTTCTCGAGCCGCTACCACCCGGACCCCTTTCCCCAGACCCTCGCGCTTCTGGAGGGCGATGCGGGGACGATCGAACTCCGCGCGGACTACCGGCTCGTCGTTCACGACGGCACAGGCCGCCGGGAGGAGAATGTCGAGCCGGCCGTCCCCCGCTGGGGCGCACGGCCGTGGCACGCCGTGCAGGATTCGGTCCTCGCGTTCCAGCGTCACGCCCTCGCGGTGCTCGACGGGACGGAGGCACCCCAGCCGTCGGGCGCGGACAATCTCCGCACGCTCGCGCTGTGCCTGGCGGCCTACGAATCCGCCGATGGGGGCAGGCGCGTGACGCTGGATCCGCCGCCCGCTCCGCATCGCAGCGACACCAACAGCCAGGTCGGGCTGAACCAGGGAGGAGTTCCATGACCATCCGTACCATGCTTCTGGGCACCGCGGGCGCGGCTTTCGCCCTCGCCCTCGCGGCGCCGGCCGCGCAGGCGGCCACCATCTGCTTCGCGTTCCAGGATCTCGAGACCGAGTTCTGGGTCGCAGGCCACCAGGCGATCACCGAAACCCTGACCGAGGCGGGTCACACGGTGATCGAGCGCAACGCGCAGGAAGACGCCAACCGCCAGCTCGAGCAGGTCCGCGACTGCATCGCCCAGGGCGTGGACGGGATCATCCTGATCCCGCAGGACGGCGAGAGCGCCACCACGATCGTCGCCGAGGCGCAGGACAACGACGTGCCGATCGCCGTGTTCAACCGTCCGCCCTCGGACCTGTCGCGCGGCATCGTCGTGGTGGCCGACAACGAGGAGATCGCGCGACAGGCCGTCGAGTTCGTCGCCGCCGAGGCGCTGGAGCAGATTCCCGACCGTCCGATCCAGTCGCTGATCCTCGTGGGCAATCTCGGCGACCCGAACGCGGTGGGCCGGCGCGACGGCTTCTATGCCGCGCTCGAGCCGCATGGCGACCGCTTCGCCACGCCCATCGAGGTGGCGACGCAGTGGGACGCGGCGACCGCGCTGGCCAATCTGGAGGCCGCGGTGACGGCGAACCCGCAGATCGACCTGATCTTCACCTCGTCGGACTTCCTGTTTCCCACCATCCGCTCGGTGCTCGAGCCGCGGGGCATGTGGGTGCCGCGGGGCGAGGACGGGCACATCCTGATGGCCGGTCTCGACGGGGACGCCACGGCCTGCCAGCTCATCAAGGACGGCTATGTGGACGCGACCGGGGTGCAGGACCTCTATTTCGAGGCCGAAAGCGCCATGAACGCCATTCTTGCCGCCATCGAGGCCGGCGAGACCCAGCCCAACGAGGTGATCGAGGACCCGGGCTTCGCCCTCACGTCCGAGAACATCGGCGAGCGGGAGATGGACATGTGGGGCTGCGTCCTGCTGGCCGAGGGCTTCCTCGAGCGCTGAGCGCCACCCGAGGGGAGGGCCCGCGCGCCCTCCCCCATCCGTCCGGAGAGATGCGATGACGGCGACCACCGAGGCCCAGGCGGGCACCGGGCTCCTGCGCCCGCAGACCGGCCGCATCCGGAGGGCGGCGGCGCGCGTGCTGCTGTCGGACCATTTCGTGCTCTGGCTGTCGCTGGGCTATTTCCTTGTCCTCCTGCCGTTTCTGCCCACGCTCGGCACGCCGGCCAACCTCGCCAACCTTCTGTCGAATGCCTGGCCGCTCCTCGTGGTGGCGCTGGGTCAGACCTTCGTGATGACGGCCGGGGGGATCGACCTCAGCCAGGGCGCCGTGATCGGGCTCACCTCCACCGTGGCCGCCGCGCTGATCGCCACCGCGGCCCCGCCCGAGGTGCTGGGGCGCGCGCCCATCTGGGGCACCCTCATCGCCGAGGAGGGCGGGATCTTCGCCGGCCAGGTCTGGGTGGGGATCCTCGCCATGCTCGCCGTGGGCGCACTGGTCGGTCTGGTCAACGGAACGCTCGTGGCGCTGCTGCGGATGCCGCCCTTCATGGTCACGCTCGTGGCGATGATGACGGTCAGCGCCTTTGCCATCTGGCTCACCCAGTCCGAGAACATCCGCAACCTGCCCGAGGGTTACGTGCAGCTCGGCAAGGGTCAGATCGTGTCCGTCTATTTCGGCCCCCAAGACCGCCCCGAGATCCCGCGCCGCGAGCTGCACGCCGTCATCGGACAGGCCGCCCTGATCGCCGTGGCGCTCACCCTCGCGCTGCACTGGCTGCTCGAGCGGACGGCCTTCGGCCGTCAGGTCGTGGCCGTCGGCGCCAACCGCCGCGCGGCCGAGATCGCGGGCGTGCCCGTGCGCCGCGTCATCGTCCTGGTGTTCGTCCTGTCGGCGCTCTGTGCCACGGTCGGCGCCATCCTCTATTCCGCGCGGCTCGAGGCCGGCCGCCCCACCCTCGGCGAGGGGACCTTCCTGCTCGACGTGATCGGCGCGACCGTCATCGGGGGCACCTCGCTCTTCGGCGGCAAGGGCAAGATCCTCTGGACGGTCTGGGGAGTTCTCTTCTTCGTCCTGCTGTCGAACACGCTCAACATGATGAACCTGTCGGCCTTCCACATCGACATGGTCAAGGGCGCGGTCATCCTCGCGGCAGCCCTGCTCGACGTCGCCCGCAACCGTCTGGCGCGGAGCACGGGATGAGCGCGATCCTCCGCTTCGAGGAGCTGGGCAAGGACTGGTTCGGCGTGCCCGCCGTCTCCAACCTCACCCTCGACGTGCCAGAGGGGCAGGTCCTCGGCCTGATCGGCGAGAACGGCGCCGGCAAGTCCACGCTGATGAACATGATCGGGGGGGTCACCGAGCCCACGCGCGGCCGGATGCTGTGGCGCGGCCGCCCCTATGCTCCCGCCTCCGCAGCCGAGGCGAGCGCGGCCGGAATCGCCTTCATCCACCAGGAGCTGAACCTCTTCACCAACCTCACCGTGGCGGAGAACCTGTTCATCGACGGCTTTCCCCGCCGCGGCGGCCTCCTGCGGGGTCTCATCGACCGCGGCGCCATGCAGCGCCGGGCGGCCGGGCTTCTCGCGCGGCTGGGCCTCGACGTGCCGCCCGAACGGACGCTCGACACGCTCGCTCCCGGCGAGCGCCAGCTCGTCGAGATCGCGCGTGCCCTCCACCGCGAGGCGTCGCTCATCATCTTCGACGAGCCCACCACCTCGCTCACCCCGCGCGAGACCGAGCGCCTCTTCGCCGTCATCGAGGGGCTGCGCGCCGAGGGGCGCACCGTCATCTACATCTCCCACATCCTCGGCGATGTCCGCCGCCTGTCCGACCGCATCGCGGTCCTGCGCGACGGCCGGCTCGTGGACGAGGGTCCGGCCGCCTCCTTCGACGTGCCGCGCATGATCCGCTCCATGATCGGCCGCGATCTGGCCGCCGTGTTCCCCGAACGCACCCGCGCCCCCGGATCGCGCCCCGTCCTCGAGGTGACGGGGCTGTCCGCGCCGGGCGTGGTGGAGAACATCTCGCTCACCGTCCGCGAAGGCGAGATCCTCGGCCTCTTCGGCCTGATGGGGTCGGGACGCAGCGAACTCGCCCGCCTCCTGATGGGACTCGACCGGGCCGCCGGGGGCGAGGTCCGCCTTCTCGGCCGGCCCCTCGCAGGGGGGCCGCGCGACCGCGTCCGCTCCGGCATGGCCTTTGTCACCGAGAACCGCCGCGAGGAGGGGCTGATGATGGACGCCACCATCCGCGAGAACCTCGCGCTTCCCGGCATCGAGAGCTTCTCGGGCCCGGCGGGTCTCGACCGTGGCCGGATCGCGGCCACGGCCGAAGCCCTGCGCGAGACGGTGCGCCTGAAGGCCGGCGATCTGGGGCGTCAGCCCGTCCGGGCGCTGTCGGGCGGCAACCAGCAGAAGGTGGTCATCGGCAAGTGGCTTCCCGTCAGGCCGCGCCTGCTCATCCTGGACGAGCCGACGCGGGGCGTGGACGTGGGCGCCCGGTCCGAGATCTACGCCATCGCCGACCGGCTGGCCGCCGAGGGCGCGGGCATCCTGATGATCTCGTCCGAGATGGAGGAGCTGATGGGCTTGTGCGACCGGATCGCGGTCATGAGCCGCGGGGAGATCGTGGCCGAGTTCGCGCGCCCCGCCTTCGAGGAGCGCCGCCTTCTCGCGGCCGCCTTCCGCAGCGGGGCCGCGCCCGCGTCCGAACCGGCCACGGGGACCGAAGGATGAGCGCCCGGCCCCTCGCCCCCCAGTCGACGATCGACCTCGCCACCCGCGCCGGTCCGGTGCTCATCCTCGTCGTCATCGTTCTCGTGTTCGGCCTGCTCACCCCCTCCTTCCTCGCCGCCGAGAGCCTGTCGAACACCGCCAAGCAGGCGAGCTTCATCGGCATCGCGGCCGTGGGCATGGTCTTTGTCCTGCTGACGGCCGGCATCGACCTGTCCGTCGGATCGGTCATGTATCTCGCCCCGCTGGTCGCCGGCCTGCTCATGCGCGATGCGGGGCTGGGGGTGGCGGCGGCGCTCGGGGTCTGCGTCCTGACCGGAGCAGCGCTCGGCGCGCTCAACGCGCTCTTCATCGTCGGCCTGCGCGTGGTGCCCTTCGTGGCCACGCTCGCCACGCTCTTTCTGTTCCGCGGCTTCGGCGCCTGGCTCACCCAGTCGCGCCAGCTCGACTTTCCCGACGCGATCCGCGGCTTCGGCCTCGCCTCGGTCCTCGGCGTGCCGGTGCCGATCCTCGTCTTTGCCGCCGTGGCGGTGGCGGCCCATGTGGTGCTCCGGCACACGGCCTTCGGGCGGCACATCTATGCCTTCGGCAACGACCCGGCGGCCGCCGTCAAGGCCGGTCTTCCCGTCCGGCGCGTCCAGGCGGCCGTCTATGTGATCTCCGGCACGCTCGCGGCGCTGGCGGGGTTCGTGGTCATCTCCCAGATCGGGCGGCTCGATGCCGGATTCGGGCGGGGGCGCGAATTCGACGTGATCGCCGCCGCCGTGCTGGGCGGCGCCTCGCTCTTCGGCGGGATCGGCGGAGCCGGCAGCGCCGTGATCGGCGCGCTGACCATCCAGGCCGTCAAGGCCGGGCTCGTCTTCGCGGGGATCAACCTCTACCTCCAGCCGCTGATCCAGGGCGCGGTGATCCTGTTCGCCGTCTTCTTCGACGGCCTGCGCGAGGCGCGGCTGCGCGCGCTCCGCCGCCGCGTGATCCGACCCCGCGGCGTCTGAGGCGTCAGCGCCCCTTGCGCCCGGAAGCCCGCGCCGCTGCGGCGGCCGCGCGCAGCTCGTCGGCGATCTCCTCGGCCTCGTCGGGATCGAAGTCGAGCGGCAGCTCGATGCCGCCTTCCGCCTCGACATAGATGCGCACCATGCCGAGCGTGGTCGGCCCGATCTGCAGGTTGGCGGTCACGTCGCTTGGCTTGTTGATGCCCATGGCGGCCTCTTCTGTGCTGACCGGGGCCTAGCGCGCCGGCCCTGCGCCGGGCAAGGTCCTTGCAATCGCCCGCCCGGATCGCTAGACCCCTCCCGTGCCGCCTTAGCTCAGTTGGTTAGAGCACCAGATTGTGGATCTGGGGGTCCCCCGTTCGAGCCGGGGAGGCGGTACCACCCCGCGCATGGCCGATCAGGACGGCTCAGGCCGCTGCCTCGCCGTGTTCTTCAGCATTTCTTAACCTTTCCGTGGCATTCTGCTCCCGAGGGCCGAATCACCTGCGGCTCCTCCGTCCCGTGGCGGGGGCGATCACTTCGGCGGGAAGGCTGCCCCCCCTGCGGCGAGGCGCTTTGCATCGCACGCGGCGGCGGCTATGGTCCGTGCGCTGCCGCGGGGACGGCAGGATCAGACAGGGTGGGCCGCTTCAACGGCCTCCATCGGGTGCAGGCAGCCCGGACGACAGA
The DNA here is from genome assembly GCF_009904055.1 of Rubellimicrobium sp. CFH 75288. GTDB lineage: Bacteria > Pseudomonadota > Alphaproteobacteria > Rhodobacterales > Rhodobacteraceae > Rubellimicrobium. The sequence continues at coordinate 586,475 of NZ_WYDP01000001.1, forward strand.
AGCTGAGGGGCGGGAATGGGCACGAGCATGGGGGGATGGCGCAGGATCGGGCCGCGCGTGACGGCCCTGATCGGGCTTGTGGCGCTGGCCGGCTGCGGCGAGGACGGCGCCCCCGCGCCGGGCGGCCTCGGACCGGGAACCACCCAGCTCGTGGAAACAGATGTGGAGGCGCCGGACGCCTTCCAGGTGACCGAACAGGGGCTCTGGGACGGCCGCCCCTCGCTGGGCGGGGTCTGGGTGGCGCATCCCTCCGCCCGCGACCCGGAGCGGGTCATCATCCGCAACCAGGCCAACGGACAATTCGTCATCGGCGCCCTGTTCCGGCGCGAACGCGACAATCCCGGACCCGCGCTCCAGGTTTCTTCCGACGCGGCCGAGGCGCTGGGGATGCTGGCGGGGGCGCCCACCCTGCTCAACGTCACCGCCCTGCGCCGGCAGGAGGCGACGGCTCCGGTGCCGACCGAGGCGACCGCCCCCGTGGCCATCCCGGACGAGGGTGCCGCCGCGCTGACACCGCAAGCGGTCGCCACCGCCCCGCTCGACACGCCGGGCGGCGATCCGGGTGCGGCCGCCGTCGCAGCCGCCACGGCGGCCCTGACCGGGGGCGCGCCCGTCGCTCCCGCCCCGGCGGCTGCGGCGTCCGCGCTCGACCGGCCCTTCATCCAGCTCGGCATCTTCAGCCAGGAAGAGAATGCCCGCAGCCTCGTCCGGCAGATGGAGGCCAAGGGACTGCCGGCACGCATCGCCGGCTCCTCGACCCAGGGTCAGAGCTTCTGGCGCGTGCTGGTCGGCCCCGCCGCCACCGAGGCGGAGCGGGCCCGCTTCCTTGATCGCGTCCGCGCCGAGGGTTTCGCCGACGCCTATGCCGTGCGCAACTGAATGGGGAGAACCCGATGATGCGACACATCCTGACCGCTCTCGCTGTCGTCGCCGCCCCGGCCGCCTGGGCGCAGGCCTTCGAGACGGCCGCCGGCGCCGCCTGGGTCTATGACCAGACCACCGGCACGGTGCTTCTCGAGAAGAACGCCCACGACCAGCTTCCGCCGGCTTCCATGTCGAAGCTCATGGTCCTCTACATGGCCTTCGAGGCGGTGCGGAACGGCCACCTGACGCTCGACACCCAGCTGCCCGTCTCCGAGCACGCCATGAGCTATGGCGGATCGTCGATGTTCCTCAACACGCTGGACCGCCCGACGGTGGAGGATCTGATCCGCGGCATCATCGTCCAGTCGGGCAACGATGCCACCGTCGTCATCGCCGAGGCGCTGTCGCCGGATGGCACCGAGGCCGGCTTCGCCACGCTGATGAACGCCCGCGCGCGCGAGCTCGGCCTGACCGACAGCCACTTCGTCAACTCCAACGGCTGGCCGGCCGAGGGGCAGGTGATGTCCATGCACGACCTCGGCCTCCTGGCCGAGCGACTGATCGAGGACTTCCCGGAATTCTACCCCCTCTTCGCCGAGCGCGAGTTCGCCTTCGACAACCGCGTTCCCTCCAACAACCTCAACCGCAACCCGATCCTCGGGGTCGTGCCGGGGGCCGACGGGCTCAAGACCGGCCACACGCAGGAGGCAGGGTATGGTCTCGTGGGCTCGGCCGCCCAAGGCGACCGGCGCGTGATCTTCGTCATCACCGGCCTGCCCTCGGCACAGGCGCGCCGCACCGAGTCGGAGCGTATCGTCAACTGGGCCTTCCGGCAGTTCGCCATCCGCGATCTCGGCGACGCGGGCACCCGCTTCGGCGAGGCGCAGGTCTGGATGGGGGCCCAGCCTCGGGTCGGTCTGGTCCTGCCGCGCGATACCAGCATCCTCGTGCCGACGCTGGGCGATGCCAGCGTGCGTGCCTCGGTCGTGTACGAGGGGCCTGTTCCCGCGCCGATCGAGGCGGGTCAGGAACTCGCCCATCTTGTCCTCGAGCGCGAAGGGCTGCCGCCCATGCGCCTGCCGCTCGTGGCGGAGACCGACGTCCCGCGAGGGGGATTCGGTCCCCGGGTGCAGACCGCGATGAGCGTGCTGCTCGGCAAGACGGGTCTAGGCGTTCCGGCCCTGCCCTCTCTGCCCGTCGGCGCCGCCGCCCCCGCCGCGGACCCGGAGACCGTCGAACCGGCCGCCGATGACGGAGCCTGATCGCAGCCGGCGCGGCTTCTTCGTCAGCCTCGAAGGGATCGACGGCTCGGGCAAGTCCACGCAGGCGCGGCTTCTGGCCGAGCGGCTGCGCGCCACCGGGCGCGCGGTCGTCCTGACGCGGGAGCCGGGCGGCAGTCCCGGCGCCGAGGAGATCCGGCGCCTGCTGCTGACGGGAGGGGCGGACCGCTGGTCCCCCGAAACGGAAGCGCTGCTCTTCACGGCAGCCCGGCGGGATCACTGGGAGCGCACGATCGCCCCCGCGCTCGGGCGCGGCGCGGTGGTCGTCTCCGACCGGTTCGCGGATTCCACCCGCGTCTATCAGAGCGTGGCGCGCGGGGCGCCGGCGGAACTGGTGGACGCGCTCCATGCCCTCGTCATCGGGCAGGAGCCGGATCTCACCCTCGTGATCGACACGGAGCCCGCGGCGGCTCTGGCCCGCGGCATCGCCCGCGGGACGGACGAGGACCGGTTCGAAACCATGGGACTGCCCTTTCAGGAGCGGCTTCGCACCGGCTTTCTGGCGCTGGCGCGCCGATGGCCCGACAGGGTGCGGGTGGTTGACGGCACCCGCGCGCCACAGGAGGTGGCCGATACCGTCGCGGGCCTGGTGCTGGCGGCGCTGGAGGGGCGTTGATGGCGCGCCGGGGCGCCGAGGTCGCGGCCGAGACGGACCGTCTGGACGGGGCGCCCCATCCGCGCGATGCCGCCGCGATCCACGGACAGGCGAAGGCCGTGGCCGCGCTCTGCGCCGCGCTGGAGGGCGACCGGATCCCGTCGGGCTGGCTTCTCGCGGGGCCGGAAGGGATCGGCAAGGCAACCCTCGCCTACCGGATGGCCGGCGCCCTCCTGGCCCGGAGACCCGGCGGGCTGGGACCCGGCCCGCTCGACCTGCCGCCCGACCATCCCGACCTGCGCCTCATCCGTTCGGGAGCCCATCCCCGGCTGTTCGTGCTGCGGCGAGGCCAGGACGCTCATGGCAGGCCGCGCAACGTCATCACGGCGGACGAGGTGCGCGAACTGCGGGACTTCTTCGGTCTGTCGGCGGCGGATGGCGGATGGCGGGTCGTCATCGTGGACGTCGCGGACGACCTCAACGCGCATGCCGCCAATGCCATCCTCAAGATCCTGGAGGAACCGCCGCCGCGTTCGGTGCTCGTGCTGGTCTCGCATGCGCCCGGACGCCTCCTGCCCACGATCCGGTCGCGCTGCCGGCTGCTGCGGCTCGAGCCGCTCGCCCCCACCGCGTTCCGCGCCGCCCTCGGAGCGATCGGCCTCGAGACGGACCGCCCCGAGGCCCTGGCCGAACTCGCCGGCGGCTCGCCGGGGCGCGCGGTGCGGCTGATCGCGGGCGGCGGCCTCGATCTCTACGCAACCATCGTGTCGCTGTTTGCCGCGCGCCGACCCGACCGGGCCGCCATGGTGCAGCTGGCCGAGACCGCGGGCGCCTCCCGTGGGTCGGAGGGGCGGGCAACCCTCCTTCTGGACCTTCTGGGAACCTTCATGGCGCGGCTGGCGCAGGCGCCCTTGCGGCCTCCGGCTGTCGAGATCGTTCCGGGCGAGACGGCTGTCCTGAGGCAGCTCGCGCCCCATGCGGCAGCCGCCCGCCTCTGGGCCGAGGGTCATGCGGCGGCGATGGCGGCCGGTCGGGCCGGACTTGCGGTCAATCTTGACCCTGCGGCGCTCATCCTCGATACGCTTCTGGCCATTGATCGGACGGCGCGCCAGGCCGCCGCAGCCTGAGCCATGACCGAAGCCGATGCCCCCCCGCCCCTCGCTCCGCTGGTGGACAGCCACTGCCACCTGGACTTTCCCGATTTCGACGGGGAACTGCCGGATCTTCTCGGCCGCGCCCGGGCCGCGGGCGTGGAGCGCATGGTCACGATCTGCACCCGGCTGCGTTATGCGGATCGCGTCCGCGCCCTGGCGGAGGACCATCCCGGCGTCTTCTGGGCAGCCGGCACGCACCCGATGAGCGCCGCCGAGGAGCCGATGGTCGAGCCGGAGGAGCTGGTGGCGCTGGCCAGCCATCCCCGTCTGGTCGCCATCGGAGAATCGGGCCTCGACTACCACTACACGCCAGACACCAAGGGCGCCCAGCAGGAGAGTTTTCGCCGCCACATCGAGGCGGCGCAGGCGACCGGGCTGCCGCTGGTGGTTCATGCCCGCGACGCGGACGAGGATGTGGCACGCCTGCTGCGGGAGGGTGTCGCGCGGCGTCCCTTCGCCTGCGTGATGCACTGCTTCTCCTCGGGCGAACGGCTGGCACGGGAAGCCCTGGAGATGGGATTCTACCTGTCGGCCTCCGGCATCGCCGCCTTTCCCCGGAGCGAGGACCTCCGTCGCATCTTCGCGGCTGCTCCGCCGGACCGGGTCTTGGTCGAGACCGACGCGCCCTATCTGGCCCCCCCGCCCCGGCGCGGGCGGCGCAACGAGCCGGCCTATGTCGCCCATACCGCCCGCGCACTGGCGCCGCTCTGGGGATTCTCGGCCGAGGAGTTCGCCCGTACCACCACCGCCAATTTCGACCGGCTGTTCCGGAAGGCCGCCGCGTGAGCGCGATCCTGACCATCCTCGGCTGCGGCTCGTCGGGCGGGGTGCCGCGGATCGGGGCCGACGGCGCCCCGCTCTGGGGGGCGTGCGACCCGGCCAATCCGCTCAACCGGCGCCGGCGCTGTTCGGCCCTGGTCACGCGCGGGGGACCCGGTGGGGCGACGCGGGTGCTGATCGACACCTCGCCCGACCTGCGGGCGCAGCTTCTGGACGCGGGCGTGGGGCTGCTCGACGGGGTGTTCTACACCCATGCCCATGCCGACCACGTGCACGGGATCGACGACCTGCGGCTGGTGGTACACAACAGCGGCGGCCGGCTGCCCGTCTGGGCGGACGAACCCACGGCGCGGGCGCTGCGCGAGCGGTTCGGCTATGCCTTCGAGACCCCACCCGGCTCGGACTACCCGCCCATCTGCGAGCTGCGCGCCCTCGGCGGCCCGGTGACGGTGGAGGGCCGGGGGGGTCCGCTGACCTTCCGGCCCTTCGCGGTCGAGCACGGCTCGGTGCGCGCGCTGGGCTTCCGCATCGGCAATCTCGCCTACCTGCCGGACGTGTCGGAGATCCCGGACGGGGCCTGGTCCGTCCTCGAGGGGATCGACTGCTTCGTGGTGGACGCGCTGCGCTACAGGCCCCATCCCACCCATGCCCATCTGGAGCGCACGCTGGGCTGGATCGACCGGGTGGGGGCGCGGCGGGCTGTGATCACCAACATGCATGTGGACCTCGACCACACGGAACTCGCCGGGCGCCTGCCGCCGGGGGTCATTCCCGCCCATGACGGGCTGCAGATCCCCTTCGAGCCGTGAGCGCGCTTCTCGACGTCATCCTGCCGGTCTTCGTTGTCATCGGCGCGGGCTATCTGGCGGCCCGACGGGGGATGATCGGCCCGGAGGGCATCGACGGGCTGATGCACTTCGCGCAAGGTTTTGCCATTCCCTGCCTGCTCTTCCGTGCGCTGGCCACGCTCGATCTTGGCGCGGGGTTCGATCCGGCCCTTCTGGGCAGCTTCTATGCGGGCTCCACCCTGTGCTTTCTGGCCGGGCTCTTCGGGGCACGGCTGCTGTTCGGGCGCGAATGGGAGGATGCGGTCGCGATCGGCTTCGTCGCCCTGTTCTCGAACTCGGTCCTCCTCGGTCTGCCGATCACCGAACGGGCCTTCGGACCCGAAGCGCTGGTGGGCAACTTTGCCATCGTCGCCATCCATCCGGCCTTCTGCTATGCGGTGGGTATCGCCGCGATGGAGATGGTGCGCGCGCGGGGCGCGGGCGCGGGCGCCGTGCCGGGCAAGGTCCTGCGGGCGATGGCCGGCAACGCGCTGGTGGTGGGCATCCTCCTCGGCCTCGCGGTCAACCTGTCGGGCCTGCCGTTGCCCGGCGTGCTGTGGGAGGGGATCGACCTCCTGATCCGGGCGGGCATCCCCGCCGCCCTGTTCGGCCTCGGGGGTGTGCTGGCCCGCTACCGGCCCGAGGGGGACATGCCCACGATCCTGTTCGTTGTCGCCCTGTCGCTCGTCCTGCATCCGGCCCTCACCTGGGGCTTCGGCTGGTGGGCGGGGCTGGGGCAGGACGGCCTGCGCTCGGCCGTCGTCACCGCCTCCATGCCGCCGGGGGCGAATACCTACCTGTTCGCGGCCATGTACGCGCGCGCGCAGCGCGTGGCGGCGTCGGCCGTGATCCTGGGCACGGCCCTGTCGGTTCTGAGCGCGGCAGCCTGGCTGTCCTGGCTCCGCTGAGGGGGGGAGCGGCCCCCCGGCATGACGGGCCGGGATTGATCCGCCCCCGGCCTCTGCCCCCCTTCTGCCAGAAGGACGTTAAGATCCGGTTAACGCGCGCCCCGATGTCAGGACGGGGCGAGGCCGCGCAGCCGTTCGTTGCGCCGGCGCAACAGTTCGAGCACGGCCAGAAGCACCACCGACACCGCCACCAGCACCGTCGCCGCGGCGAGGATCGTGGGGCTGATCTGCTCGCGCAGGCCCGTGAACATCTGCCAGGGCAGCGTCTTCTGTCCGGCCGCGCCCATGAACATGACCACCACCACCTCGTCGAAGGAGGTGACGAAGGCGAACAGACCCCCCGCGATCACGCCCGGCAGGATGAGCGGCAGCTGCACCCGCCAGAAGGTGCGCAGCGGCCCCGCCCCGAGCGAGGCGGCCGCCCGCGTGAGCGAGCGGTCGAACCCCACCAGCGTCGCCGTCACGGTAATGATGACGAAGGGGATGCCGAGCGCCGCATGGGCCAGCACCACCCCCCAATAGGTGCCCTGGAGCCCGATGCGGGAATAGAAGAAGTACATCCCCGCGGCCGAGATGATGAGCGGCACGATCATGGGCGAGATCAGCACCGCCATGATCGCGCGCCGGAAGGGCACATGGCTCTGCGACAGGCCCACGGCGGCGAGCGTACCGAGGGTCACGGCGATCAGCGTCGCCATCGGGGCGATCTTGAGCGAGTTCCAGAGCGGAAGCTGCCAGTCGATGTTGGTGAAGAAGTCCCGGTAGTGCCGCAGCGAGTAGCCCGCGGGGTCCAGCGCCAGCATCTCGGGCGTGAAGGTGAAGAAGTTCTGGGCGTTGAACGACAGCGGGATGATCACGAGGATCGGCGCGATCAGGTAGAAGAAGATCAGCCCGCACAGGATGCGGAAGCCGTAGTGCCAGATCCTCTGGCCCGCGCTCGCATAGGCCGGCAGCGCCATGTCTCAGCCCCCCAGCTTGACGTTGTCGATCCCCACGAGGCGGTCGTAGGTCCAGTAGAGGATCAGCACGAACACGAGCAGCAGCGCCCCCAGCGCGGCCGCGAGCCCCCAGTTGAGCGAGGTGGAGATGTGATAGGCGATGCGGTTGGAGATGAACACGCCGCTGGTGCCGCCCACCAGTTCGGGCGTGATGTAGTAGCCGATCGCGAGGATGAACACGAGGATCGAGCCCGCGCCGATGCCGGGCACCGATTGCGGGAAATAGACGCGCCAGAAGGCCGTCCAGTCGTTGGCCCCGAGCGACCTGGCCGCGCGCACGTAGCTGGGCGGGATGCCCTTCATGACCGAATAGAGCGGCAGGATCATGAAGGGCAGCAGGATATGCGTCATGGCGATGATCGTGCCCGCCTGGTTGTTGATCATCACGAGGCGCGCGTTGTCGGCCACGATCCCCGCCCAGACGAGGATGTCGTTGATGACCCCCTGCTGCTGGAGCAGCACCTTCCAGGCCGAGGTGCGCACGAGCAGCGAGGTCCAGAAGGGCAGCAGCACGAGGATCATCAGCAGGTTCGCCGTGCGCGCGGGCAGCGAGGCCAGGAGATAGGCGACCGGATAGCCGAGCAGGATGCAGAAGCCCGTGATGACGAGCGACATCACCAGCGTGCGCACGAACAGGAAGACGTGGATGCGCTCGGTCGCGGGCCGCAGGACGATGCCGCCCTCGGGCGAGAGCTGGCGGTCGAGCGCGGCGAGATAGTAGCCGGGCGTGAACGGCCCCGAATAGAGGCGGATCGCGTTCCAGATGCCCGGCTCGCCCCATTTGCGGTCCTGTTCGAGGAAGATGTCGCGGATGGGGGCGCGTTCGAGCGCGGCGGGGTCGAAGGGGGCGAGCGCGGAGGCCGCCTCGGGCGGGAGGGGCCCGCGCAGGTCGAGTGCGAGCGCGGTCAGCACCCAGTCGGCCGGCGCGCGGTCGAGCGGGTCGCGCCCCGCCGCCGCGGTCAGCGCCGCCCATTCGTCGTAGGCGGCCGGGCTGCGCGCGAGGCCGCGCAGGGGGCCGGGCGCGTCGGGCGTGCCCATCCAGGCCGCCCAGGCCGCGCCGTCGCCCATCCGGGGATCGAGCGCGCGCATCTGGTCGGCGTAGTGGTCGAACCGTCCGACCTCGCGCCCGGCGGCGCGAAAGAGCGAGGACGCGCCGGCCCATTCGTAGTTGAGGCGGGTGCCGAGGCGGGTGTGGACCTTGCGCTCCTCGGCGATGGCGAGATCGAGAAGCAGCGCCTCGAACACGGGCTCGCCCGGCACCGGAGAGGGGTCGGCGGCCAGCGCCTCGACGGTGCGGGGCAGGGTCTCGGGGACGATGCGGTTGTCCACCGAGCGCATGAGCATGTCGCCGATCGGGAAGACGAAGGTGACAAGCACGAACAGCAACAGGGGCGCGATCAGCAGCAGCGCGCGCAGCTTCTGGCGGCGCAGCGAGCGCTGGAGGCTCAGGCGCAGGGGCGTGCCGTCGGCGGCCAGCATCGGACCCGCCTCGGGCGGGCGCGCGGCGGCGCCGCCCGGAGCGGGCGGGATCGGCCCCGTCAGAGTTGCGTCGGCCATGCGGGAGCCTCCCCTCGGCTGGGGCGGGGCCCCGGGGGCCCCGCCGGGGCATGCCTACTGGGCGAGCCAGTTCTGGAAGCGGGCCTCGACCTCGTCCTGGTTGTCGGCCCACCAGTCGATGCTGTTGACGAGATAGTTGACCTGGTTCGCCGGGTTGGTCGGCATGTGCGGCGCCATCTCGATGCCCAGCTCGGCATGGGTGGAGACGAGCGGCTGCGAGGAGGCGCGCGCCGGACCGTAGGCGATGTACTTGGCTTGGTCGGCAAGACGCTGGGTGTCGGTGGCGAAGCGGAGGAAGTGCATGACGCGGTTCATGCGCTCTTCCGACAGGCCGGCGGGCACGATCCAGCCGTCGAAGTCGAACACCTGCCAGTCCCACAGCATGTCCACCGGCTGGCCCTGCTCGGCGATGACGGAGAACAGCCGGCCGTTGTAGGTGGAGCCGATCACCACCTCCTTGTCGGCCAGAAGCTGCGGCGTCTCGGCGCCGGCATTCCACCAGATCACCTGGTCGCGGATCGTGTCGAGCTTGGCCAGCGCCCGCTCCACCCCTTCGGGTTCGGAGAGCACGTCATAGACCTCGTCGGCCGGAACGCCATCGCAGATCAGCGCCCATTCGAGGTTCTTCTTGGGGCTGGCCTGGAGCGAGCGGCGGCCGGGGAAGGCCTCGAGGTCGAACACGTCGCACAGGTCGTCGGGCGTGCGGCCTTCCCATTCGGCCACGTCGGTGCGGTAGCCGAAGGTGGTCGAGAACACGATCTGCGGGATGAAGCATTCGTTGACGATGGATTCGCCGAAATCCTCGGAGGCCGGCGTGCCGTCCGGCGCGGGGGCGAGGACCTCGTCATGGTCGATCTCGATGGCGAGACCCTCGTCGCAGGCCCGCTGGGAATCGGGGCCCTCCACGTCCACGAGGTCGAAGGGCTGGTTGCCCGCCTCCTGCGCGGCACGCAGCTTGGCCACGGCCTCGTTGGAGGATTCGTCCCAGGTCACGGTGATGCCCGTGGCGGCCACGTAGGGCTCCACATAGGCCTTGAGCTGCGAGTTCTGGTAGGCGCCGCCCCAGGACATGATGACCATGGAATCGGCACAGTTCTCGCAGGGCGGCAGCTCGGGCACGTCCTGCGCGAGCGCAAGCCCGGCCGGGGCGAGCGCCAGCGCGGCGGTGCCCAGAAGATGTCGGATCGTCATCGTGAACTCCCTGTTCTTGTTGGGTCGTCTGTCACGCCGCATCGAGCGCGCGGCAATCCTCGGGCAGCCAGCCGATCTCGATCTCCTGGCCGGGCTGCAGGCGGACCTGGTCGGGGGCGTTGCGCGTCTTGATCACGAAGTCGTCGTGGCCGGCCACCGACAGGCGCGTGCGGAAGATGTCACCCATGTAGACGAATTCCTCCACGCGCGCCTTGAGCGTGTGGGCACCGGGGCGCAGACGCGCCTTGTTGAACTCGACCCGTTCGGGGCGGATGGAGACCTTCGTGCGCTCGCCCACGCGCGAGACGTTGACGGGGCGCGCGTCGATCTCCTCGCCCGAATCGAGCCGCACCACGCAGCGGTCGCCGTCGATGGCGGCCACGGTGCCGTCGAGCGTGTTGTTCTCGCCGATGAACTGGGCGACGAAGCTGTTGAGGGGACGCTCGTAGAGCTCGTCGGGAGGGGCGAGCTGCTGGATGACGCCGTCGTTGAACACGGCGACGCGGTCCGACATGGTCAGCGCCTCGGTCTGGTCGTGGGTGACATAGACCACCGTGATCCCGAGATTGTTGGCGATGTGCTTGATCTCGAACTGCATGTGTTCGCGCAGCTGCTTGTCGAGCGCGCCGAGGGGTTCGTCCATCAGCACGAGGTCGGGCTCGAAGACCAGCGCGCGGGCGAGCGCCACGCGCTGCTGCTGGCCCCCCGAGAGCTGGGCGGGCCGGCGCCCCTCGAAGCCCTCCATGCGCACCATGCCCAGCGCGCGGCGCACCTTCTCCTCGCGTTCGGCCCGG
>NZ_WYDP01000010.1 GCF_009904055.1 Rubellimicrobium sp. CFH 75288
TACCATCACTGTCAAAGAGCAGGCCCCAACAGACAGAAACCTCTCCGGTGCGCCCGATCGTTCAAGCGCGTCCCGAAGAGAGCGTCGTCTGCTGTGGCCGACCGTCCGTCTGCTTCGCGTTCCGCGTCGCCGCCGTCCGACCGTGGAGGCAGTCTCTACAGCGAGGTTTCGGAGGGTGCAAGGGATTTTTTCGCCCCCTCCGTCCTGCCGTGGCGTCAGCCCCGTCCGGCCGGCACCGCAGCGCCGACCGGACCCCCCAGATGGGGCCCCGTGGGCGAGGTTTCAAGGGGTCGGCCCGACGATCCCGGGAGTGTCCGGGACACCGGGCCGGGCAGTCCGGGTTGATCCGCCGCAGACCGGGCGAAGGAGACTATTCCGCGGCCAGACGAAGGCCCTCGGGGCGACCGATGGCCGTCAGATCGGCGACAACCCCCTCCAGAAGCCTTCGGAAGGGCTCGAACCCCTCGTGAGGCTCCACGAGGCGCTCGTCCATGTAGAGCGAGCGGTCGATCTCGACCTGGACGGCGTGCTGACGTCGAGACGGGCGGCCATAATGCTGGACGCTGTAGGCGCCCGCGAACGGCATGTTGCGCAGCACGCGCAGCCCGGCCGCGGTGAAGGCGGCTTCCACCCGGTCCATCACCACCGGCGAGGCGGCAGCCCCGAACCGGTCGCCCAGGACGACGTCAGGCTTGCGGCCGCCGACCACCGCGACCGAATCGAGCGCCTCGTGAGGCATGGAATGGCAATCGATCAGGATGGCCTCGCCGAACTGGGCATGGCTTTCGACGAGGAGGCCGGCCAGGGTTTCGTGATAGGGGCGCCACCACAGGTCGATGCGGTCCTGCGCCTCGGCCAGCGCGATGCGTCCGCGATGGATCGGCCGGCCGCCTGCCACGACACGCGGGATCACCCCCAGTCCCGAAGCGACGCGCGGGTTGTGCACCGGACGGCGCACCCCCTCGATCAGGGCAGGGTCGAGTTCGTCCGGGGCGCGGTTGAGATCGACAAAGGCCCGTGCGGCGGCTCCGGCGATCAGGGGAGCCCCGTGGCGCGGCGCGCTGCCGAAGAGAAGGTCCACAAAGGCATCCTCCGACGAGCGCATGGTTCGCGGGTCGAGCTCGGCCCGCGCGAGGAACCCGGCCGGGCAGAACCGTCCCGAATGCGGCGAGGCAAAGACCACGGATGTCGTGCGCAGCGAGGGTCGGGACAGGTGAAACGCCGAGGTCATGGGCTCCGGTCCAGCTCCTCTGCAGCAGCGCCGCCTGCCAGCATATAGCGGCGGGCGGCGAGGCCGGAAGATGCTCCGCTCCGTCGCCCTGCCTTCCGGCGGAGCCATGCCGTCCGGGAGCGTTTTCCGGGACCCCGGGCGCAACGCGACAACGGGGCCTTGATCTCGAGGGCCGTTGCCTCTAGGAACCGCCCACCCGCGGCGCGGCTCCTTGGGTCGCGCGGCAGGACGGGCGGTTAGCTCAGCGGTAGAGCACTACGTTGACATCGTAGGGGTCACTGGTTCGATCCCAGTACCGCCCACCATTCCAGCAGGTCCGCCTGCCAGGCCGCAACCCCGGCGCGTGTGCGCCGCGAAAGGAGGGACGACGATGAAGGTCGCCAACTCGCTCCGCTCGCTCAAGCTGCGCCACCGCGACTGCCGCGTGGTGCGCCGCAAGGGCCGCGTGTACATCATCAACAAGACCCAGCGCCGCTACAAGGCCCGTCAGGGCTGAGCGCCGGGACCGGAGCAAGGTCCGGGCCGCCGCGAGGGGTCGCGGCGGCCTTTCTGCATTCCGCGGCGGCCACCACATCGCGCTGGTCTTGGCGGACCGGTCCGCATAGGCTCCGCGTCATCGCCACGGCATGAGGGAGGGCCGGACCCATGAGACGCACCGGGATTGCGGGAGGAGGGGCGGCGATCCTGATCCTCGCCTCGGCCCTGCCGGCGGCCGCGCAGGATTTCTGCGGCGGCGCGAGCGCGGGCGGGCAGTGGATCGGCGGGACCGAGGCGGCCTCCGACCTGACCGCCGCGCCGGCCGCGCTCGAGCAGATGGCGCTCGTGCTGGGCGGCAGCGACTACGTGGCCCTGTTCTCGCTCTCGGAGGCGGCCGAGGTGCGGCTGGAAGCCCAGGGACGCGGGACAGGCGATCCGGTCATCGACCTGCGCGACGAGGACGGACGCATCCTGCTGTCCGACGACGATTCGGGCGGAGACCGGGCAGCGCGGGCGGAGACGCGGCTCGAGCCGGGGCGCTACTGCCTGTCGGTCTCCTCGTATGACGGCTCTCCCATGACCGGGGTGGTGCGGATCGGCCTGACATCGCACGAGGCGCTGACGGCCGGCATGGATGCCGCGCCCGAGCCTCCATCCCCCGGCGGCGCAGCGCCGGGCGACCTGTGCGATCTGTCCACGCTCTCGACCTTTCTCTCCGATGGTGCCCCGATCGATGCGGATCTGGGCGCAGGCGTCTCGGCCACGGCCTCCGTGGACGAGGTGCCGTTCTGGGGCTTCCGGCTCGCGGCGCCCGCCCCCCTTGTCATCACCGCGCAGAACGCGCAGGCCGATCCGGTCATCACCCTCTACGACGAGGGCGGCAGCTTTCTCGGGGAAAACGACGATTGGGACGGGCTCGATTCGCGGCTCGAGATGACGGCGCCCCTGCCGGCCGGCACCTACTGCCTCGCGGTGAACGCCCTGTCGGACCGGGGGCAGCCCATCACCGTCACCGTTTCGCGCTTCGATGCGCAGGCGGCGCAGACAGCGCTCTACGATCGCGCCGAGGCGTCGCCGCCCCTGGACGGCTCGCACCCGGTCGAGGATCTCGGCGCCCTCGAGGCGCGGCTGCGCCGCGACGTCCAGAGCACCTCGACCGCCCTGTGGTTCGCCTTCGACGTGCCCGAGGCGGGGCTCGTCCTGATCGAGACGGTGACCAACGGCCAGGGCGATCCCACCCTCACGCTGTTTGACGATTTCGGCCGCCAGATCGCCTTCAACGACGACAACGGCGAGACGCTGGACAGCCGGATCGTCGCGCGCGTGATGCCGGGCACCTATCTGGTGGCGCTGCGCCAGCTCGAGACCGACAGCAGCGCACTGACGCGGATGCTGTTCGAGCGCTTCGAGCCCGCGCGCTGAGACAGGAGGGCGGGCTGCGGGACGCAAGGACCGGCAGCCCTTCCCCCATCAGTCCTGCAGCGCGCGCTGGAGGGTGTCGGCGAGGATGCGCACGAGCGTCGCCTCGTCGAGAAAGCCCGACACCGGCAGTCCGCGGTCGCGCTGGAAGTTGCGCAAGGCGCGACGCGTATCGGGATCGAAGCGCCCGTCCACCGCTCCGGGATCGAGCCCGAGCGCCGCCAGGCGCTGTTCGACCACGCGCGCGGTCAGCGCGTTGAGGCCGAGCGCCTCCTCGGCAGCGCGTCCCTGCGCGCGCACCTCGCTGCGATCCGCTTCGAGCGTGGCGATGCGGGCGCGCGCCTCGGTGGCAAAGAGGCCCCGCGGAAAGGATTCGAGATAGCCCTGATAGGCCCGGATCGTGTCGGCGCCGCGAGCGGAATCCCACGCCGTGCGGTCGGCGGCCTCCGCCTGGCGACGCTTGTCCTCCTCGATGCGGGCCAGCCGGTCCTCGGCATTGCGGGCAAAGAGGCCATCGGGATAGCGCTCGAGATAGGCCCGCAGGCCCGCCTCGTCGCCCCGCGCGCCCGTCTCCTCCCAGTAGGACCGGTCGGCGGCTTCCACGGCCTGACGCTGGCGCTCGGCCTCGGCCTCGAGCTGGGCGGCGCGCCGGGCGGCCTGGGCCTCGATGCGGCCGATCTGCTCGGCCGTCAGATAGCCCGTCTGCGCAAAGCCGTTCTGCTGCTGCCAGTCGGTGACGGCGCGACGCGTGCCGGGGCCAAAGATGCCGTCGATGCCGCGCGGATCGAAGCCCAGAAGCGTCAGGTTGCGCTGGATCGTGCGCCGCGCCTCGGCCGTGAGGCCCAGCCCTTCCTCGGCCAGTCTCTCGGCCCGGAAGGGTTCCGCGCGGATGGACTCGATGGCGGCGCGCGCCTGGGCGGCATACCGGCCTTGCGGGTAGGCCCGCAGGTAGTTCTCGTAGGCCGCCACCGTGTCGAGCGAGCTGGCCCCCTGCCAGAGCGCGTTCTCGTCGGCCTGCAGGGCCTGGGGACGGGGGGCAGGGGCCGAGGGGGCGAAGACGAAGCCTCGCGGCAGATAGCCCTCGGGCCGGATCGCCCCGTTCTCCGTGACCAGGCGCGACAGGTCGGCGCGCGGGCGCGCCATCTCGTCGGCGAGGAACTCGGCGGCATCGCGCGGGCTGCCCACCAGAACCGTCACGCCCTGCGGGGCCTCGATCCGGCCCAGTCCTTCGGACAGCCAGGGATCGAAGGCGGCACTGGCCGACGCCTCGACCCCGAGAAGCAGCACCGCCCGCGACGGCGCACGGGCCAGGACCTGCAACAGGCTCTCGACGGAGACCGCGCGGGGATCGAGGGTCATCAGCCCCGGCGCCGGCGCCTCGCGCGTGAGATACCAGCTGCGCTCGCCGTCCGTGACGAAGCGGCCCGACAGCGCGACCAGAAGGCGTTCGGCCTCGGGCGCCTCCTCGAGAAAGGCGGCGAGGGCGCCGGCCACCTCTCCGGCGCGGGCATCCTCCAGCACCGTGACATCGAAGCCCAGCGCCACGATCCCGTCCACGGCCTCGGCGATCTCGGCGCCTCGGGGGAGGTCGGGCAGGCTCACATAATCCTCGGTGCCGATCACGAGGGCGAGGTTCTCCGCCCAGGCCCCGAAAGGCCAGAGCGCGAAGGCGGCGAGGGCAAGGCGGCGCATGGTCGGGGCTCCGTGGCAGGATGGGTGACGGCAGTCGCGCATCGGGATCGCGGCGGGGCCCGCGCCCCGGCGAGGGAACACGGGTCTGCCGCGCGGGCCCCGCCCTGACAGAGGCGCAGGCGGGGCTGCTAGGCAATAACGCCGCGCCTTCATCGCCTGCATCCCGTTTCAGACGGGGCGGGTGACGTCGTCCTCGGCCTCGCGCGGGTCGATGCCCATCGCCTCGAGGCCCGCCTCGAGATGGTCGGCCAGATGGGGCGAGCCCTTCAGGTAGCTCGCGGTGGGTGTGGTCGCCTCCTCGATCGCGGTGCGCCGCGCCTCATCCCATTCCTCGGGTTCGAAGTCGCCCCGCCCGACCCACATCAGCGCGACGAGATCGGCGCGTTCGTCCTCGTCCATGGCTTCCACGAGGCCGTCGAACTCGGCCTCGGCGCCGGGCATCTCCTGGGCGATCTCGCGCGCCAGCAGGATCACCTCGCCCACCTTGTCCGCCGCGATGTCCATGCGATCCTCCGCCTTGCCGCCGGTTCGAGACTGGGGGGCGGGCGCCGGCGGCGCAAGCCCCGTCCCCGTTCTCCCCGGCGCGGCAACGAGGGGGCGGCGCGATGGTTCCCGCAGCCATTCTGCGCCGATGCACAGAAAAACCCTTGCGGACGGGCTAGCAGGAGCGGGTCTCGCCTCTATCTGCAGGCAGGCCACCGCCAAGGGAGATGAGCGATGGACGCAAGCCTCCAGACGGACTCCCACCCTCCGAGTGCTCCGCCCGGGTCCGGGCACGATCCCTTTGTCGCCGATCTGATCAGGGTGCGCGATGCCGCCGACCAAGTCGCCTTTGCCCGCCTGTTCCGGCATTTCGCACCGCGCCTGCGGGCCTTCCTGATCCGCTCCGGCTCGCCGCCCGAAGTCGCCGAGGACTGCGCGCAGGAAGCGATGGCCTCGCTCTGGCGCAAGGCGCATCTGTTCGATCCGGCGCGCGCCAGCGTGACGGCCTGGATCTTCGCCATTGCCCGCAACCGGCGCATCGACCTCGTACGGCGCGAGCGGCCTGCCCCGGATGCACTGCCCTGGGGACCCGAGGCCGAGCCGCCCCAGGCGGAGATCGTCGCCCTGCGGCAGGAAGGAGCGCGCCTCGTTGATGCCCTGCGCGTCCTGCCCGAGCCCCAGCGCCTGCTGGTCGAGCGGGCCTACTGGGCGGACCGGACCCATTCGGAGATCGCGGCCGAGACGGGCCTGCCGCTCGGTACGGTCAAGTCCCGCCTGCGCCTGGCGCTCGGACGTCTGCGGGCCGAGCTGAGCTGAGCGCACTGCCTCAACGGTGCGGCGCGCCGGACTCGAGCGAGGGGCCGGTTCCCGGGCCGGTCCCGTTGTGCCGCGCATTCCACGCCAGCGGCAGGAATGTGCCGGACACTTCCAGAAAGCCTTCCCCGCCGGGGTGGAGCCAGAACCGTCCCTGCGGCAATCCGCTGACCACATACCAGTCGGGCGTCCGGTCGAGCCGTCCTGCCGGTCCGCGCTCGCCGCCCGAACAGATGGCCTGCCCGTGGCGGCAGGGCACCAGCCGCCCGGTCCGCAGCGCCCCGGTGCCGTCGGTCCAGACCAGGGCCATGTCCCCGTTCTCGAACGGCTGTTCGCGGAATCCGCCTTGCACCGCCCGGTCGAGGGATGCGGTCAGCCGCCCCCAGTCGAGAGCCTCGCCCATGGCAGGGGGCGGCCGGAGCGGAGCCGCAGACGCGGCGGGGGGATCGGCGAGGCCACCGGCCTCGCCGGACGGGCTCCAGAGCCACAGGGCCGTCAGGCCCGCTGCCGCAACCCGTGTGGCGCTCATCGCCCCCTCCCTGCCGATCCTGAATCGGACACTAGGCCGCTGCCGTTCCGGGTCCATCCCTATCGACGGCCGAACAGGGCCTCGATCTCGCGGAGCGAGAGGGCCACGAAGGTGGGGCGACCATGGTTGCAGCTGCCGGCGCCCGGCGTGCGCTCCATCTCGCGCAGCAGGGCGTCCATCTCCTCGAGGCGCAACCGCCGTCCGGTCCGCACGGAGGCATGGCAGGCCACCCGAGCCAGGATCGCGTCGAGCTGCCGTTCCAGGGCTTCCCGGACCTGTCCCGCCTCGGCCAGCGCTCCGGCCAGCAGGCGCAGCAGCCGCGTCCCGTCGGTCCCTGCCAAGGCAGCCGGGAGGGCCCGCAGCAGGACTGCCTCGCCGCCGAAGGGCTCGATCTCCACGCCGAGCGCCAGCAGGGCGGGTGCCGCATCGAGCAGGCGTTCGGCTTCCTCGGGCGACAGTTCGGCCACAACCGGCACGAGAAGCGGCTGCGAGGGGACCTGTCCGCTCCGCGCTGCCTTGCGGAGCCGCTCGAGAAGGATCCGTTCGTGGGCGGCGTGCGCGTCCACGAGGACGAGACCATCGGGCGTTTCCGCGATGATCCAGTTGGCTCCGATCTGCGCGCGCGCGGCCCCGAGCGGATGCGCCGGCGGGGTTCCCCCCCCCTCCCATCGGCGCCCTGCGGGAGGGGCGGTCTCGGCGAAACCGGTCAAGGCGGGAGAGACGTCGGCCTGGACCGGACCGGACGTCCCCTCGCGCGGAGGCGGGAGGCTGTCGGCCGGAGCCGGAGCGGTCCCCGTCGCAGGGCTGCGGGCCAGACGGTTCAGCGCCGCCTGTGCCAGGCCCGGCCCGGGCCGCAGCGGCCCGCCGAGCGCCCGCCGCAGCGCGGAGACCACGGCCGCGCGCGCCAGATCCGGCTCCCGGAAGCGGACCTCGGCCTTGGCCGGGTGAACGTTCACATCGACCCGCCTTGGATCGCAGTCGACGAAGAGCACCGCTGCCGGGTGCCGGCCTGCGGGCAGCAGGTCCCCATAGCCTGCCCGCAGGGCGCCAAGCAGCAGCCGGTCGCGCACCGCCCGACCGTTGACGATGACGAACTGCGCCATGCCGGCTCCTCTCGCCTCGGCCGGAAGGGCGGCAAGACCGGAGATCCGGAAGCCATCCCGCTCGGCCTCGACGGGAATGCAACCGGCCGCGAAGCGCTGGCCCAGCACGGCGGCGATCCGGCGGGCGGCCGCGTCGTCTCCGCTTTCGGCATCGAGGCGCAGCAGCAGACGCTCCCCCTCGTCGCCGAGTTCGCGCAGCACGAACGCCACTGCCGGTGCCGAGAGGGCGAGGCGGCGCAGCGCATCGAGGGTGGCGCGCCGTTCGGCCTGGATGCCGCGCAGGAAGTGCAGCCGGGCCGGCACGGCGAAGAAGAGGTCGCGCACCTCCGCCACGGTCCCGCGCTCGATCGCCGCCGGCACCACGGGACCGACGCGGCCCGCCTCTGCGACGATGCGCGCGCCTTCCTGCCCCGACACCCGGCTCGTCAGCGACAGGCGCGAGACGGACGCGATGGAGGCCAGCGCCTCTCCCCGGAAGCCCAGATGGCGCAGGTCCAGAAGGTCGCGACCGTCCGTCTTGGACGTGGCGTGCCGCGCAAGAGCGAGGGGCAGCTCCTCGGCAGGGATTCCGCAGCCGTCATCGGCCACCCGGATCAGCCGTCTCCCCCCGTCCGACAGCGCCACCTCGATGCGGCGGGCGCCCGCGTCGAGCGCATTTTCCACCAGCTCCTTGACGGCCGAAGCCGGCCGCTCGACCACCTCGCCCGCAGCGATGCGGTCCACCGCCTCGGGCGCGAGGGGCCGGATCGGCCGACGTGGCGGATCGACGAGCGGATCGGTGCGCAGCATGCGGGTGAGCCTAGCACCCCCGCCCGCGGGGAGACCAGCGGCCCTATTCGGCGGGCGCCAGAAGGACCGGCTGCTCCCCGGCCGGACCGGGCGGCGCAATCCCTTCCGGGCCCGGCGCGGACCCGACCGGAGACCCGCTGCCGAGGCTTTGCGGTTGGCCCACGACGACAAAGGTCAACCGGTCGGGGTCCATCAGACGCCTGGCCACCCGGCGAACATCCTCGAGGCTCACGGCCTCGACGAGCGCGTTGCGTTCGGTGACATAGGAGGGAGGAAGGCCCACCATCTGGATCGCGACCAGCATGGTGGCGATCTGGGCGTTGCCGCCGAACCGGAGGGGATACTCCCCCGTCAGATAGGTCTTGGCGGCATCGAGTTCCGCCTGCGTCACCCCCTCCTCCGCGACATCGGCCCAGATCGCGCGCACGGTCTCGATGGCCTCGGCCACGGTCGCGTTGGACGAGGCCACGGAGCCGAGCCAGGTCGCACCGAGATCGCGCGGCACCAGGGCCGTGCCGATCCCGTAGGTCAGGCCACGCCGCTCGCGCACCTCGCGCATCAGCCGCGACTGGAAGCCGGGACCGCCGAGGATGTGGTCGAGCACAAAGGCCGCGAACCAGTCGGGGTCCTCGCGCGCGATGCCTACCTGCCCGAACACGGCGACCGATTGCGGCGAGGGGAACTCCACCACCGTCACGCCCCCCGCAAAGGCCGGCTCCGCGCGCGGCGGCAGCGACGGACCTTCGGCGGGCAGCGCGCCCAGCAGGTCGTCCAGCAGACGGCCCAGTTCGTCGGGCCCGATATCCCCCACCGCCCCCACATAGACCCGGTCGCGGACGAGTGCCGCCCGATGGGCCGTCACCAGATCCTCGCGTGTCAGCGCCGAGACCGACTCGACGGTGCCATTGAGCGAGCTGCCATAGGGATGGTCCGGGAAGGCCAAGGCCGACAGCGCCTCGCTGGCGAGCGCCGAGGGGTTCTGCGCATCCTGCGCGATGATCGACAGCACCTGCCCGCGCACGCGCTCCACCGCGTCCGGATCGAACCGCGGCGCCACCAGCGCATCGCGCAGAAGCGCCGCCGCCTCGTCCCGGCTCTCGGTGAGGATGCTGGCCGAGATGGCAACCGTGTCGTCCGTGGCGTTGAAGCGGAACAGGGCACCCAGCGCCTCGCGGGCTTCCTGAAAGGTCCGCGCGTCGCGGTCGCCTGCGCCTTCCTCCAGAAGGGCCACCATCAGGTTGACGGCTCCGCGCCGCCCCTCGGGATCGAGCGATGCACCGCCGCGGAAGCGGATCTCCAGCGCGACGAAGGGGATGGAGCGCTCCTCGACCAGCCACGCCTCGATGCCCCCGGGCGAGACGACCTCCTGGATCTCGACCGCCGCGCGGACCGGCAGGCTCCAGAGCAGAAGAAGGGGCACGAGGGCGAGCGCGGCCAGACGCGGACCGAGACGGAGGGCGAGGCGCAGCAGCGGTCGGAGCGCCGGGACGCGCGCCACCAGCGCCGCGATGGCGAGAGCGGAGATCATGGTCTGTCTTCTCCCCCGGAAAGATCGGGACCCTGCAGGGCCGGAACCGTCGCCGTGCCGTCGGCCGCGGGCGCCCGGACCCACAGCGTCACCGAGCGGCGCCGGTCGAGAACCCGGGCTGCCGCGGCCTCGACCGCCTCCGGCGTGACCGCCTGAAGGATCTCGGGCCAGGCCTGCACGTCCTCCACAGTCAGTCCCGTCGCCAGGGCAGCGCCGTAGCGGTTGGCCAGGCCCTCCACGTTGTCGAGCGCGTAGATCTCGGATGCCCGGATCCCCGTCTTGATCCGTTCGAGCTGGCCGGGATCGACCCCCTCCTTGAGAAAGCGGGCCAGCGCGGCGTCGAGGGCGGCCTCCGCCTCCTCCAGCGTCACCCCCGGCACGGGCGCGACCGTGAGCGAGAAGATGCCGTCATCGAGCGCGACCCCATCATAGGAGGCGCTGGAGAACAGCGCGACATCCGCCTCGAAGGTGAGATCGCGCGCCAGGACCGAGGTGAAGGACGACCCGCCGAGGATGCGCGCGAGCACGAACAGCGCGGCCGCCTCGTCCTGGTCGCCCGCGCGTCGCGCGGGCGCGAGATAGCTTCGCGCCAGATACGGCTGGGACACGCGGGCGTCCTCGTAGAGGACGCGCCGTTCGGCGAGATGAGGAGGCTCCTGGGCCCGCAGGCGCGGGGGCAGGTCGGGCTCAAAGGGCAGCGGTCCGTAATGCTCCTCGGCCAGCGCGATCACCGCCTCGGGTTCGACGTCGCCCGCGACGACCAGGATGGCGTTGTTGGGCGAATACCACAGATCGTAGGTCTCGAGCACCGCCTCCATGTCGAGCGCCTCCATCTCGTGGCGCCAGCCGATCACGGGCACGCCGTAGCGGTGGTTGAGAAACAGCGCCGCGCGCATCTGTTCGCGCGCGATGGCGTTGGGGTCGCTGTCCACGCGCTGGCTGCGCTCCTCCAGGATCACCTGCCGCTCGGTCACGATGTCCTCCTCGGTCAGGCGGAGGTTGTTCATGCGGTCGGCCTCGAACTCCATCATCAGCGGCAGCCGGTCGGCGGCGACGCGCTGGAAGTAGGCGGTATAGTCGTAGCTCGTGAAGGCGTTGTCGCGCCCGCCCTGCTCGGCCACGACGCGGCTGAACTCGCCCGCCTCGCGCGTCTCGGTGGCCTTGAACAGCAGATGCTCGAGGAAGTGCGCCACGCCCGACCGGCCCACCGGCTCGTCGGCCGAGCCCGTCCGGTACCACAACATGTGGACGGCGGCCGGCGCGCGATGATCCTCGATCACCACGATCTCGAGACCGTTGTCGAGCGTTGCGGTGGTTACCTCCTGCGCGGGGGCAGGCGCGGCGGCCGCCAGCAGGAGCAGGATGGTGGCCGGAACGGACAAGGAGCGGCTGGGCACGTGGATCTCCCCTGCGGCTTGCGGGCGGAGCTTCGCGGAGGGCCGCGCCATCCGCAAGCGGGGGCCACGGCGACGTGACCGGGCCGGAGGTCCGGCCGGCCCTCGGCGCTCCGCTCCTCCTCGAGGATTCCTCCGGTCCTGCGGCGTCAGACCGGGGGCGGCAGATCGAGTCTGGGCGGGATCACCAGCGGGGGTGCGGGGGTGAGCACGACGGGGTTGGGCGTCGGGCGCCTGACCTCGGCGCGCCAGTCGCCCCGCGGGCCGCCGCAGGCGGCCAGCAGGCCGAGAGCCACAAGCGCCAGGGCGCGCGGAACAGGGATCTTCGCCGTCATGCCTCTCCCTTAGCGCAAGCGCGCGGCGCCGTCACCCGCCGTTTGAAGGGCCTGCGGCGGTCTGCCCGCGGCGGCGTCACCCGCGCCGTGCGGGCCGGCGCGGCCGCGCGGCACCCGTGCCTCCCGCAAAGAGCACGAGGCCGACCGCGCCCAGAAAGATCGCGATGTCGGCCACGTTGAAGGAATACTGCGCCTCGAAGGACAGCCGTCCGAAGCTCAGCGTCCGCACGAGCCAGCCCAGAGCCTCGCCGAAGAGCGGGAAGTTGACGAAATCCGCCACGGCTCCGTAGAGGACGCGATCCACCACGTTGCCCAGCGCCCCGCCCACCAGAAGCCCGCCCGAGACCTGCACGCGCCGCCCGCCGCCTTCGCGCCAGATCCAGACCACCACCGCTGCGGCGATGACGAGGGCCAGGACGACCAGCAGCCAGCGCAGGTCGAAACCCGACAGAAGGCCGAAGTTGACCCCGCTGTTCCAGGCCATCCGAAGCGTGACCACGGGGGGCAGCAGGTCGATCTGCAGCCGCGTGGCCAGGTCCATGACATGCACGACAAGCCACTTGGTGATCTGGTCCAGGAGAAAGACCCACAGGGCCGTCCACAGAAGCAGCCGCGGCAGACCGGGACGGAGGGCGGATCGCTGGGGGGAACGATGGCCCATGTCAGTGCCGGAAGTGCCGCATGCCGGTCGTCAGCATCGCCAGACCCAGCCGATCGGCGGCTTCCGTCACGGCCTCGTCCCGGACCGATCCGCCGGGCTGGACCACCGCCGTGACACCCGCTGCGGCAGCCGCTTCCAGGCTGTCGGGGAACGGAAAGAAGGCGTCCGAGGCCATGACGACCGCACCCTCCGGCGGCGTGGAGCGGCCCTGCAGCTTCCAGACGGCCATCCGCACCGCATCCACGCGGCTCATCTGGCCCGCTCCCACCCCCACCGTGGCCCCTCCGGCCGCCAGCACGATGGCGTTGGATCGGACATGCTTGACCACGCGCCAGGCGAGCCAGAGGTCGCGGAGTTCCTCCTCGGTGGGTGCGCGTCGCGTCACCAGGCGCCAGTCCTGCGGCAGGATGCGACCCCCGTCCCGGTCGCCGGCCAGAAAGCCGCCCCCCACCTGCCGCCACAGCAGACCCGGCCGCGTCGGGTCCGGCGGCTCGCCGGCCAGCAGCAGGCGCAGGTTGGGCTTGCGTGCGAACACGGCCCGGGCCTCCTCGTCGGCGTCGGGCGCGATCATCACCTCCGTGAACAGGGCCGTCACCGCTTCGGCGGCCGCCCGGTCCAGGGGCCGGCTCAGCGCCACGATCCCGCCAAAGGCGCTTGCGGGGTCGCAGGCGAGCGCCCGCGCATGGGCGTCGGTCAGGCACCCTCCTACCGCGACGCCGCAGGGATTGGCGTGCTTGACGATGACGCAGGCGGGCTCGTCGCGGAACTCGGCGAGGCATTCCCAGGCGGCGTCGGCATCCAGGACATTGTTGAAGGAGAGCGGCTTGCCGCCGACCGGCTCGACCGCAGCAAGACCGCCCGGATCGCCCGAGAGGTAGAGAGCCGCCCGCTGGTGCGGGTTTTCGCCATAGCGAAGGGGGCGCGCCAACCGCCCGGCCGCCATATGCCAGACGGGAGGGGTCTGCAGCGCCTCGGCGAACCAGGCGGCGATGGCCCCGTCATACGCGGCCGTGCGCCCGAAGGCCTTGGCGGCCATCGCCCGGCGAAAGGCTGCCGTGGTCCCGCCATGCGTGCGGAGATCCCCGATCAGGGCAGGGTAATCGGCCGGTTCGGTCAGGACGGCGACGGTGTCGTGGTTCTTGGCGGCCGCGCGGATCATTGCCGGCCCGCCCACGTCGATCTGCTCCACCAGCTCCGCCGGTTCGGCTCCGGCCGCCAGTGCCTGCTCGAACGGGTAGAGGGTCACGGCCACGAGGTCGAAGGGCACGATGCCCTGCGCGGCCATCTCGGCCGCATGGCCGGGATCGTCCGGCCGGCCGAGGATGCCGCCATGGATGCGCGGATGCAGCGTCTTGACCCGGCCGCCCAGGATCTCGGGATGACCCGTGACGGCCGCCACCTCCGTCACGCTCAAGCCCTCGTCGCGCAGATGCGCCGCCGTGCTGCCGGTGGAGACGATCTCTGCCCCGCCCTCCGCCAGGGCACGGGCGAGGTCCGCCAGTCCGGTCTTGTCCGACACCGACAGGAGCGCGCGCCGGACCGGCCGCAGACCGGCCGGAGCGGCAGGGGATGTCGGGGTGCTCATCGCTCGTCCTCCCAGGGCTCGTCCGGCGCCCAGTCCCGCAGGCCCAGGGGTGTGCCGTCAGACTTGGCCAAAGTCCAGCGCAGCCGCGTCGTGGGGCCGCGAACCCGGCCTCCCAGCACGGCCTGAAGCGTCGGCCGCGGCGCGGGTCGTCCCGTCTCCAGCCAGACGGACGGCTCGAGCGCGACCGATTCCGCTCCGTCCTGCGTCAGCAGCCATTCCTCGCCGCTGCGCAGGCCCACCACCACGGCCCCGCCGGACAAGTCGGCTTCCGCGTCGGGGTGAAGATGGAAGCGGACCGCGAAGGGCAGGCCCGCTCTGCCCGAGGATTCCAGAGCCGCATCGAGCCGCACCCCGTCGGCCCGCGTCAGCGTGGTCAGAAGATCCTCGCCGTCCAGGCGCCGCCCATCCGGTGACAGACGCAGGACGCGTGCGCAGGTCAGGCCATGGCTGGCGCGCCACCCGTCATGGGCCAGTTCGGCGCGCAGCCCCTCCGACAGGGGCGTGATCTCGGCAATCACCCGTCGGGGCGGCGCCTCGAGCCGGGGGCCCTCCTCTCCGGGCCGGTGCCGACCCAGCCGCGCGGAGGACAGCCCGTCGAGCGACAGCGCCGAATGGCTCGGCGTGGCGCGCGCGGCGCGGCGCCAGTCGGGCCCGAAGCCGCGTCCCGGCCCGCAACTGACCACCAGCGGACGCCGGCCGGAGGTGACCTCGATCGCGAGAGTGGAGGCATGCGCCCCGGCCGCCTCCCGCTCGGCAGGCGGCGGCGCGGCATCGGCGATCACGGTGGTGCGGCCCGCGGCCAGGCGCAGATAGCCCATGGACAGCCCCCCTCCCGCCGAGGTCCGGTGGCCAGGCCGACCGGCGGCCGCGAGCACCGCCTCGAGACGGCCCGGTTCGCCCCGGTCGCCGCCGTGGAACCGCGCCAAACCGCCATCGGCATGGCGGAGCGTCCGCAGCACCGGCGCAGCCCGCGCCACCGCTCCGCCCAGGGCCGGATCGGGCGCGATCCCCGCGCGCTCAAGCGCCGCAACCGCGCCCAGAAGGTGCTCGACCACGTCCAGGAGCTCCTCCGGCGACCGCGAGGGGATGCCGCCGTCCGGCCCCACCGCGCGCGCCGCCTCGCGTCCCAGCGCGCGGGCGGCGCCCTCGGCCCAGGGCCGTGCCGCAGGCAGGGCGAGCCCGCCCAGCACAAGGGCATGAAGCGCCGCGATCCGCTCTGCGGCGCCCGCCGCCACGCGCCAGCGGCGGCGCAGGAAGGCCGCTTCGCGGCCGGCCAGGCGGGCCAGATCCGTCTCGCGCAGACCGTCGCTCCCCCGCATCAGCAGCGCCCCGTGTCCGAGAAGGCGCAGCAGACGCGAGGTCGCGAGAGAGGGGGTCCAGCCCGGGCCGGCTCCCCGGCCGTACCGGCGCGCCCAGTCGCGCACCCAGCCCTGTGCGAGGGTGCGCGCCGGCGCCGTCCCCAGCGCGGCCAGATCGTCAAGCCAAGCCCAGCCGTGCAGCGCGGCCGCGTCCGCCGAGCCGCCGAGATCCCAAGGCGAGCGGCCGCCCAGCGCGATCTCGGTTCCTCCCAGCACGATCCGTCCCTCGAGCAGGCGGCGCCCGCGGGTCGGGTCTCCCGCCAGTCGGGGTTCGGGCAGGCGGAGGTCGCCCGCGCGCGGCGCCCGCAGCGGAGCGAGCCGGGCGGCTGCCCGGTCTCCCCAGAGCCTCGCCCGGCTCCGCCAGGATGCGATCCGGTCCTGCATCGGCTGCCCTCCGGACGGGTTCAGACCGGCGCCGGGCGCGCGATCACGTGGCGTCCCGGCCGCCGGACCGGCACAGCCGGACCATGTAGAACCCGTCGAGACCGCCCTCGGCCGCCCAGTGATCGGGCCGCGTGCGCAACCCGCCCTCCGCCGTCTGCCAGGACGGATCGGCGCCGCCGGGCAGAACCGGCTCCACCCTCAGGTCCCCGCGCCGTGCCAGAAGCGCGCGGACCTGCTCCTCGCCCTCGGCGGGCAGGAGCGAGCAGGTGGCGAAGACAAGCCGCCCTCCCGGCCGGACCAGATCCGCCGCATGGTCCAGAAGGCGAGCCTGCGCCTCAATCAGGCCGGGAATTTCGGCCCCGTCGCGCGCATGAGGCAGGTCGGGGTGGCGCCGCAGGGTTCCCGTCGCCGAACAGGGTGCATCGAGCAGCACCGCGTCCCACCCGCCTTCCCGGAACTCGAGCGCATCCGCCTCGATCACGCGCGCCTGAAGCCCGGTCCGCGCGAGATTGTCGCGCAGCAGGGCCAGACGGGCCGGCGACAGGTCGAGCGCGGCGACCTCTGCCCCGGCAGCGGCCAGCTGAAGGGTCTTGCCGCCCGGAGCGGCGCAGAGGTCGAGCACCCGCTCGCCGCGCCGCGGCGCCAGCATCCGGGCCGGCAGTGCCGCGGCGGCGTCCTGGACCCAGAAGGCGCCCTCGTGCCAGCCCGGCAGCGCCGTCAGCGCACCGCCCGCCGCGAGGCGCACGCTGCCCGTGGGCAGCAGCCGCCCTCCGAGACGCTCGGCCAGGCCGGCCGGATCGTCCCGGGCGGTCAGGTCGAGGGGCGGCGGCGCCTCATGGACGCGCTCCATCGCGCAGACGACCTCCTCGCCCCAAGCCGCCACGAGGGGCTCTCGCAGCCAGGCGGGCAGCCGCGCCGGCGGCAGCGCGGCCCATCCCGCCGGCCCCTCGACCGCGAGCGCGCGCAGCACGGCATTGGCCAGACCCTTGTAGCCCGCGGTACGCGAGCCTTCCCCCAGAAGGGTCACGGCCGCATTGACGGCGCCATGCGCCGCCTCTCCCATCGCGATCTCGAGCGCCGCGAGCCGCAGCGCATCGCGCACCGGAGGCGGCGGAGCGCGGCGCAGACGCGGCGCGATCCAGGCATCCAGCCGATCCAGATGCCGCAGCGTGGCGCTGGCCAGCCGCAGGGCCCGTGCCCGTGCCTCGGGAGGCAGCGGGGCCAGAAGCCCGGCCACGCGGGCGTCCGACAGGAGCATCCCGTCCCCCGTGACCGCTCCGAGAAGGCGCAGGGCAGCACGGCGGGGCAGAAGTCCGGCCGGATCGGCGGGCGGAGCAGGCCGGCGGACGCCGTCGGCTCGGGCCGGACCGGGACGGCCGGGACCGCGCCGGCCTGCCCGGCGGGGATCGCTTCCGCGCCCGCCGCTCCCGCCCCGTCCGGCGCCGCCTGCACCGCCACCGCGGCCAGGCCGATCCTCCGCCATGACGCTCGGCCTCCCTGTCGCCGTCCGACGCCGCGCCCTATATGGGCCCCGTGCCCCCCCTGCAAGGCGCCGCAGCCCGGCCCTCACCGCCCCGGAATGCCCCGTGACAGACCCGTCCCGCCCTGACGCCTCGACATCGTCCGACACCGGATCTCCGCCCGGGCCGGCGGACGAGACCGGGCGTGACCTGCCCCCCGCGGCGCAGCGCGCGCTGGCAGAGGCCGCCATGCGCCGCCGCGCCGCAGCAGCTGCGCCGCCTCCGCCGGTCGAGAAGGGCGGACCGGCCGGTCCCGATCCCGTCCGCTACGGTGACTGGGAACGCAAGGGCCGCGCCATAGACTTCTGACGGCTCAGCCGATCCCCAGCACATCGGCCATCGTGTATTCGCCGGGGCTGCGATCCTGTCCCCAGAGCACGGCGCGGATGGCCCCCCGGGCGAAGATCGCGCGGTCCGTGGCCACATGGCGCAGCACCACCCGCTCCCCTTCGCCGCAGAAGATCACGTCGTGCTCGCCCACGATGTCGCCGCCGCGGATCGCGGCAAAGCCGATCCGCCCCTGGACGCGCGGCCCCGTCATGCCGTCCCGTCCGCGCTCGGCCGCCTCGTCGAGCCTCTGGCCGCGTCCGCGCGCCACCGCCTCGCCCAGCATCAGCGCGGTGCCGGATGGCGCATCGGCCTTCATGCGGTGATGCGCCTCCACGATCTCCACGTCCCAGTCCTCGCCCAGCGCCTGCGCGACCCTGCCCGCCAAGGCCACGAGCAGGTTGACCCCGAGGCTCATGTTGCCCGCCCGCACGATCACCGCGTGGCGCGCGGCCGCCCTGATGCGCGCCAGATGCGCCTCGCCGAAGCCCGTCGTACCGATCACATGGACCGCGCGCGCCTGCGCGGCGAGGTCCGCGAAGCCGACGCTCGCCTCGGGTGCGGTGAAGTCGATCACCCCCTGGGCGCGGGCGAAGGCCTCGATCGGGTCGTCGGTCACGGTGATCCCGAGAGGTGCACCGCCCATCGCCTCGCCCACATCCCGACCGATCCAGGGATGGCCCGGCCGCTCCAGCGCAGCGGCGACATGCGCGCGCGGGTCGGCGGCGAGCAGGCCGAGCACCGCGCGTCCCATCCGGCCCGACGCCCCGGTCACGACGATCCCCGGGCGGCCGGGCACATCTCCCCCCTCACCCTGCCCCGCTGCCGCCATGACGCTCCTCCCTTCCGGTCCCGCCCCCTCCTAGCGGGCAGGGCGGGTGCTGGCCAGCCGCGCTTGGCATCGCCGGCCCGTCGGCCTATGTGGGGCCGCATGACCCGGTCCCAGCGCCAGCTCCGCGTGGGCGAACTTCTCCGCCGCGCCCTGTCCGAGATCCTGTCCGAAGGCGGCCTGAGGGAGCCTGCGCTCGACGGCGTGTCCATCACCGTGGGCGAGGTGCGCGTTTCGGGCGACCTCAGCATCGCCACGGCCTATGTGCTGCCGCTCGGAGGCCGGGGCGCTGAGGAGGTTCTGGACGCGCTCCGCCGCTCGAAGGGCGAGATCCGCCATCGCCTCGGGCGGATGGTCGATCTGCGGCATGTGCCCGACCTGCGTTTCATGCGCGACGACAGCTTCGACCGCATGGACGCGACCCGCCGGATCCTGTCCGATCCGCGGGTGCGTCGGGACATCGAGGACGGCAGCGCGGGACCGGAGGCATCCTCTCCGGGCGAGGAGCCGTGACCCTCGCCCTGCGGAGACCCGCGGCGTCGGTGGCCCTGATCCGGGCGCTGCGCCGTGTTGCGGCATCCCTGGCTGGGCTGGCTGCCCTGGCGGGAGCCGCGACCGCCGCCGCGGCCGTCGAGTGCCGCGACATCCGCTTCGAAGACGTGCCCTACACCATCTGCGAAGTCCGGCCGGCCGAATCGCGACTGCGCCTGTTCCTGCGCGACGCCCAGGGCCGCCCCTTCGGGCATTTCGCCGCGGTGGAGGCCGAGCACGGCCCCCTCGCCTTCGCCATGAACGCGGGGATGTATCATCATGATCGCCGGCCGGTCGGGCTCTACCGCGAAAGGGGAGAGGACAAGGCACCCCTCGTGCTCGGCCCCGGTCCCGGCAATTTCGGCATGGTGCCCAACGGGGTGCTCTGCCTCGGCCCGGACCGCGCCCGGGTGATCGAATCCGAGACCTTCGCCCGGTCCCGTCCCGACTGCACCGAGGCGACGCAATCCGGTCCGATGCTGCTGATCGAGGGGACCATCCATCCGCGTTTCCTGCCCGATTCCGAGTCGCGCCATGTCCGCAACGGGGTTGGCACCAGCGAGGATGGCACGCGCGCGGTGTTCGCCATCTCGCGCGTTCCGGTCACCTTCTGGGACTTCGCGCGGCTGTTCCGCGACGGGCTCGGCCTGCCGGATGCGCTCTATTTCGACGGGCGCGTGTCGCGGCTTCACGCGCCCGCGCTCGGCCGGTCCGATTTCGGCCGCGCCATGGGACCGATCGTGGGCGTCCTAGCGGCCGAGGCCGGCGAGCGCTGATCCGACCGGCCGGTCTTGACCGGTCCGGCCCACGGGCCTAGGGCCGCGACTCTTCGACAAGGGAGGGTGCGACATGGCGCGCAGATCCACGGGACGCGACATTTCGGGCTGGCTCCTGCTCGACAAGCCGGCGGGCGTGACCTCCACGGCGGCGGTGGGGCGCGCGCGCTGGGCACTGGGCGCCCGCAAGGCGGGCCATGCGGGCACGCTCGATCCCGCCGCCACGGGCCTTCTCGCGATCGCGCTGGGCGAGGCTACCAAGACCATTCCCTTTGTCACCGACGCCCTCAAGGCGTATCGCTTCACCGTGCGCTGGGGCGCCGAAACCACGACGGACGATGCCGAGGGCGAAGTCCTGCGCCGGACGGACGCCCGTCCCGATGCCGCCGCCATCGAGGCGGCGCTGCCCGCCTTCCGGGGCGACATCCTCCAGACCCCGCCCGCCTTTTCGGCCGTGAAGGTCGCCGGTGCGCGAGCCTACGACCTCGCGCGCGAGGGGCAGGCTCCGGACCTGTCCGCCCGGCCGCTCCACGTCGCGCGCCTCGATCTGGTGGAGAGGCCGGACCCGGACCGCGCCGTGCTCGAGATGGTCTGCGGCAAGGGCGGCTATGTCCGCGCGATCGCACGCGACCTCGGCCGCGCCCTGGGCTGCCTTGGGCATGTCGAGAGCCTGCGCCGTCTCTGGTCGGGCCCCTTCACGGTGGCGTCCGCCCTCGAGTGGGACGAGCTGGCCCCCGGCACAGGGATCGAGGATCGCCTCCTGCCGCTTGAGGCGGCGCTGGCCGGGCTGCCCGAATGCCGTTGTGCACCGGGGGCCGAGGCCGCGCTGCGCCACGGCCGGCCCGGCGCCGTGATCCCCCCGCGGCCGCTGCTCTGGGGCGAGGAAGCCTGGGCTTCGGCCGGGGGACGTGCGGTCGCGATCGGCACCTGGGAGGGCGGCCATCT
The DNA here is from genome assembly GCF_009904055.1 of Rubellimicrobium sp. CFH 75288. GTDB lineage: Bacteria > Pseudomonadota > Alphaproteobacteria > Rhodobacterales > Rhodobacteraceae > Rubellimicrobium. The sequence goes on from NZ_WYDP01000010.1 coordinate 20,710, forward strand.
GCGCCCCTCGCGCGTGCTCGCCAGCACCGGAGCCTGACGAGCCATGCCGACGCCCCCTCCGCCGGCGGTGATCCTCGCGGGCGGGCTCGCGCGGCGCATGGGCGGGGGGGACAAGGCGCTCCTGCCGTGGCCGCACGGCGGAACCCTTCTCGACGCGATCCTCGGCCGGCTCCGGCCCCAGGCGGAGCCGGTCGCGCTGAACGCCAACGGGGATCCCGCCCGCTTTGCCCCCTGGGGGCTGCCGGTCCTGCCCGACCCTGTTCCGGGCCATGCCGGGCCGCTCGCCGGCGTGCTCGCCGCCCTGCGCTGGGCCGAAACGCTGGGGGCTGCCCATGTGCTGACGGTTCCCTGCGACACACCCTTTCTGCCCCGTGACCTCGTCGCGCGGCTTGTTGCCCTAGGGGCGCCGGCCGTGGCCGCCTCGGGTGGGCGGGTGCACCCCGTGGTCGCGCTCTGGCCCGTGGCGGCCGCAGCACGCCTTGCCGCGGCACTGGCGGCGGGCGAACGGCGGGTCGGGGTGATGATGGATGCGCTCGGCGCAGGCCAGGCCGAGTTTCCGGTCCCCTCCGGAGGCCCCGACCCCTTTGCCAATCTCAACCGCCCCGAGGAGTGGCACGCGGCCCTTGCCCGCGCCGGCTGACCGCCTGCTTGGCAAGTTCCGCGGCCGGGCGCAGAATCGCTCCATGCAGATCGCCTTGGGCTTCACCGATGCCGAGCGGCCCGAGATCGCCGCCCTCTACTGGGAGGCGTTCGGGACCAAGCTCGGCCGTGCCCTGGGCCCGCGGGACCGCGCGCTGCGCTTTGTCGAATCCGTGCTCTCGCCGCGCCATGCCCTCTGCGCTCGCGACGCGGCGGGGCGGCTTCTGGGCGTGGCCGGATTCAAGACCCATGACGGTGCGCTGGTGGGCGGCGGCCTGAGCGAGATGGCGGCGGTCTATGGCTGGCCGGGAGCGCTCTGGCGCATGGGTCTGCTCGCGCTGCTCGCCCGCGACACGGAAAACGCGCGCTTCCTGATGGACGGCCTGTTTGTCGCCCCCCATGCCCGCGGACAGGGGGTAGGCACCGCCCTTCTGGCAGCGGTGGCCGAGGAGGCACGCGCCCGCGGCTTCCGCGAGGTCCGGCTCGACGTGGTGGAGGAAAACCCCCGCGCCCGCGCCCTCTACGAGCGGTTGGGCTACCGCGCCGTGGCGCGCCGCTCGACCGGCCTGCTGCGCCATGTCTTCGGCTTTTCGGCCGCCACCACCATGGTCCTGCGGCTGTCCTGACCGGCGGCGCCCGGGGCGCCGCCTCAGCGCGTCTCCGGCAGGCGGAAGGTCGCCGGAATCCCGTCCCTCCCGTCCAGGATCAGGTCCGCCATCACCGCGGCCGCCAGAGGCGCCAGGCCGAACCCGGTCCTGAACCCGCCATTGAGGACGTATCGTCCGTCTGCCGCCTGCCCCATCACGAGCCGCCCCGTGGCGGCGCGCGGCCGTGCGCCTGCCCAGCGCTCGATCACCGGAGCCCCGGCCAGCGCGGGCACCAGTGCCTGCGCTCGCGCGATCAGCGCCTCGAGACGATCGTCCGTTGCGGGTCCCGTCTCTCCCGGCTCGCTGGTGGAGCCCACGGCCACGGTACCATCCGCATGCGGCACCACATAGAGGCCCGGCCCGTGGATCTGCGGCGCCGTCTCGCGGCCGGCCAGGCGAAGAAGGGCGGCCTGCCCCCGCACCGCACCCCCCCAGCCTCGCGCGGCCAGTCCCTCCCAGCCCGTGGCCTCCACGATGGGCCCCTCCTCCGGTCCGTCCGGCACGATCTCCCCGCCTCTTTCGCGGATCGCCGCCGCCAGCGCGGCGACCGCGCGGCGCGGCGCCACGCGGCCCGACAGCGTCTCGCGCACCACAAGCCCCGAGGCCGACACGGGGCCCCACCCGTCCGGCGCCGCCTCGAGCCGCCACACGGCCGCACCGGCCCACAGATCCTCCGCGGCCTTCGCACGCGCCTCGGCGATCGCCACGGCGTGCCGGTCCGGGAGCGGCAGAAGCCGTCCGGTCCGCGCCCAGCCGGGATCGACGCCGCCCGCGGCGCGCACCCCCTCCCAGAAGGTCCCGGCCGCCAGAAGCGCATCGCGCTGAAACGCCTTGGCCTCGTCCCAGCGCTCGGGGGCGTGCGGCGCCAGCGCGCCGACCAGGCCGCCGCTCGCTCCCGCGCCCGGCCCTCGGGGATCGATCACCCGGACGCGGGCCCCGCGCGCGGCGCAGACCCAGCCGAGCGCGAGACCCATGACCCCCGCCCCCTGCACCGTGACCTCTGCCCGCATCGCACCTCCGGCACCTTGCCTTCGCCCCCGTCGCCCCCCATGCTCGCGGCGTCTGTCGGTGACAAGGGACGGCGTGCGATGGTGGAGGGCGGCGGCGCCCCGGTCGAATGGAGAGGCGCCGTGCCGGTCTCGCGGCGCTTCGGCGATCCGTATTTCTCGCTCGAGGACGGTCTTGCGGAGGCCCGCCATGTCTTTCTCGGCGGCAACGGCCTGCCGGAGCGCGCCCGTCCGGGCTTTCGCATCCTCGAGATGGGGTTCGGCACCGGCCTGAACTGCCTCGCCACGCTCGCGGCCCTGCGGCGAGCGGGACAGGCCGGCCCCGTCTTCTATACCGCCTTCGAGGCCTATCCCCTCGCGCCCGGCGATCGCGCCCGCGCGCTTGCCGCCTTTCCCGAACTGTCCCGCGAGGCCGTCGAACTGGACGGGCTCCTTGCCCGGGGGGGCGGGCCCCATGCGCTCGGCCCCCTGGTGCTCACCCTCGTGACGGGGGACGCGCGCGAGACGCTGCCCGCCTGGACCGGCGAGGCCGATGCGGCCTATCTCGACGGCTTCGCGCCCGCCCGCAATCCCGAGATGTGGGAGGCGCCGCTTCTGGCCGTTCTCGCCGCCCGCCTCGCGCCGGGCGGCACGCTCGCCACCTACAGCGCGGCCGGTGCGGTGCGCCGCGCGCTCGAGGCGGCGGGCCTTCTGGTCGAGCGGCGTCCCGGCTTCGGCCGCAAGCGGCACATGACCGTGGCGCGGCGCCCGTGACAGCGCGCAGCCTTCCCGCTGCGGCCCCGCGCTCGGGTATCGTGCTCATGGTCGCGAGCACTGCCGTGTTCGCCGCACAGGACGGCCTGTCGCGCCACCTCGCCGAGACGGCGAGCGTGTTCATGGTCGTCACGGTGCGCTTCTGGTTCCTTGCCGCGCTGCTGCTCGCGCTCGCCGCGCGAAGGCCCGGCGGCGTGCGCGCCGCCCTGATCTCGCGCCGGCCCGGCCTCCAGATCCTGCGCGGCCTGCTTCTCGCGGCCGAGATCTGCGTCATGGTCTGGGCCTTCACCCTTCTGGGCCTGGCGGCCAGCCATGCGGTCTTCGCGGTCAGTCCCCTTCTGGTCGCGGCCCTCTCCGGCCCGCTTCTGGGCGAGCGCGTGGGCTGGCGGCGCTGGCTGGCCATCGCGGCCGGGTTCGCGGGCGTGCTCGTGATCCTCAACCCCGGTGCGGGCGCCTTCGACCCGCTCGCGGTCGTGCCGCTCGCCTCGGCGCTGCTCTGGGCGCTCTACGGGCTGACGACCCGCCTCGCCTCGCGCTCGGACCCGGCTTCGGTCAGCTTCCTGTGGACGGGACTGGTCGGGGCGGCGGCGCTGACGCCCCTCGGACTCTGGGCGTGGTCGCCGCTGGGGGCCGTGGACTGGGCGCTGATGGGCGTTTTGTGCCTCACGGCCGCGCTGGGCCACTGGCTTCTCATCCGCGCCTACGAGGCGGCCGAGGCCTCCGCGCTCCAGCCCTTCGCCTATCTCCAGCTCGTCTTTGCCTCGGCCCTCGGCGTCGCCCTGTTCGACGAGCGCATCGCCCCCCATGTCGCCCTCGGCGCCGTCATCGTGGTGGCGGCGGGCCTCTTCACCCTCTGGCGCGAGCGCCGCGCCCGTCTTGCCGCCCCCCGGCCCAGGGAGATGCCATGATCCCCGTCCTTGCCCTGATCCCCCTTCCGCCGGAGACCGGCGATGCCCTGCGGGGCCGCGCCCGCATCCTGCGGCCCGACGAACCGGAGGCCGGATCGGCCGAAGCCGTCATCACGGACGGTGCGCGGGGGCTCTCGGCCGCGGAGATCGCGGACCTGCCGCGGCTCTCCCATGTCGCCTCCGCCTCCGCCGGCATGGAGGGGATCGACCGGGAGGCGCTCGCCCGGCGCAGCATCGTGTTGTCCAATGTCGGGCCCGCCCTGGCCGAGGAGGTGGCCGACCACGCCATGATGCTCCTGCTCGCTGCCTGGAAGGGCCTTCTCGCGGGGCACGAGCATGTCCGCTCCGGCGCCTGGTCGCGCGAGGGGCCCGCGCCGCTCGGACGCGCGCTGGCCGGGCGGACGCTCGGCATCCTCGGCCTCGGCGGCATCGGCACCGCGATCGCGCGGCGGGCCGAACCCTTCGGCCTGCGGGTCCTCTACCACAGCCGCGTCCCACGCCCGGTCCGTTGGGGCCATGTCGCGGACCCCGTCCAGCTTGCGCGCGCCAGCGACATCCTCGCCGTCGCGGTGCCGGGGGGCGAGGCCACGCGCGGACTCGTCTCGGATGCCGTGATCGACGCGCTGGGGCCGGGGGGCGTCCTCGTCAACGTCGCGCGCGGCTCCGTAGTGGACGAGCCCGCGCTGATCGAAGCCCTGGCGGCGGGGCGGCTCGGCGCGGCCGGGCTCGACGTGTTCGCCTCCGAGCCCGACCCGGACCCGCGCCTTGTCGGGCTGCCCAATGTGGTCCTGTCTCCCCATGCGGGCTCGGCCACGCAGGAGACGCGGGTCGCCATGGCGCGGATGGTGGCGGAGAACATCCTCGCCCATGCGGAGGGCCGCCCCCTGCCGGGGGCGATCTAGCCCGCGCTCTCCGCCTGATGGGCGGCGACGATCGAGTCAAAGTCCGGGTCGGCACGGAATCCCAGCTCCAGCGCCCGCCGCGCCTCCACGGCCCTCGCCCAGCCGGCGACGATCCCTGCGATGACGGGATCGGGCCGCTCCTCGATCAGCCGGGGATCGCCCCCGGCCCGTTCGAGCGCCGCGATCATCTCGCCCACCGACACCGACAGGGCGGGCATGCTCAACGCCCGCCGGGCCCCCAGGGGCGCCGTGTCCATCTCCGCCGCGTGCAGCAGGAAGCCCACGGCCGCATCGGGCGAGACGAGGGGATGGACCGTCTCTCGCGGAACCGGCAGGAGCGCCCGCTCGCCGCGCAGGGGTTCGCGGATGATCCCCGAAAAGAAGCCGGAGGCGGCGCGGTTGGGCCGGCCCGGGCGAACGCAGACCGTGGGCAGGCGCACGGCCACGCCGTCCAGCATCTCCCGACGCGACAGATCCGACAGAAGAAGCTCGCCGATCAGCTTCTGCGTCCCGTAGGAGGTCAGCGGACGGGGCGCGAAATCCTCGGGGATGGTGTCGGGGAAGGGCGCGCCGAACACCGCGAGGGTGGAGGCAAACACCACCCGCGCGCCGCCGCGTGCCGCCACCGCCTCGAACAGCGCCCGCGTTCCGTCCAGGTTGACGCGATAGCCCTTGGCGAAATCCGCCTCGGCCTCGCCGGAGACGACCGCGCCGAGATGGAAGACGACATCGGCCGGCAGGGCGCCGAGCCGCGCCGCCTCCGCCCTGTCGCCCAGATCGCCCCCGAGCGCTTCGCCCTCGCCGTCCGGAGGCACGATGTCGTGCCGCCACAGCCGCTCGACAGGCCGGCCGCCCAGACCGTCGGCCGCGATCCGGGCCGCCAGCCGCCGGCCCAGCATCCCCCCTGCACCCGTGATCAGAACGCGCATCATCCTCTCCCGTAGAGCGGCATGGCCGTCGCCATGACTGTCACGAACGGCATGTTGGCTCCGGGCGGGAGACCGGCCATGTGGACGACCACCTCGGCGGCGACGTCCGGGTCCATCACCGGTTCGGCCCGCACGGAGCCATCGGCCTGCGGCACCCCCTCGAGCATGGGCCGCGCCATGTCCGTGAGCGCGTTGCCGATGTCGATCTGCCCCGCCGCGATGCCGAAGGGGCGGCCGTCCAGGATCAGGCTCTTGGTCAGCCCGGTGATCGCATGCTTGCTCGCCGTATAGGCCGCCGAGCCGGGCCGCGGCGCCTGGGCGCTGATGGAGCCGTTGTTGACGATCCGCCCGCCCTGCGGCTCCTGCCGTCGCATCCGGGCAAAGGCCGCGCGGGCGCACAGGAAGCTTCCCGTCAGGTTCACCTCGATCACGCGCCGCCATTCGTCCGCGGGCACCTCGTCGGGGGGCGCGGCGCGAAAGCCCTGGCCTGCATTGTTGAACAGGAAGTCTACCCGCCCCCAGACCTCCACGATCCGGTCGAAGGCCGCCTCGACCTGCGCCTCGTCCGTCACGTCCGCAGGCAGCACGAGGGACTCCCCCTCGATCATCCCGGCCGTGTCCTGCAGGGGTCCCTCGCGTCGGCCGATCAGCGCCACCCGCCAGCCCGCCCGCGCCAGCGCCGCGGCCGTCGCCCGCCCGATCCCGGACCCCGCACCCGTCACGGCCGCCACGCGGCCCCCGCCTCCTTCTGCCATGGCGCCTCCCCGTGCCCTGCCGGCCGCCCCCGGCCGCATGTCCTGCCATAGCGCGCGGCCGCCGGCGGCGCGAGACCTGCCCGGCGCATCTTGTGCCGGCTGCCGCGCCGGGGCATGAGGCGGGGCGAGGGGACCCTGCATGACCGACCGCCTGTCGCCTCCCGGACGCGCCCTCGTTACCGGCGCGGCGGGCTTCATCGGCTACCACCTGAGCGAGCGTCTGCTCGCCGCGGGCTGGTCCGTCACCGGGCTCGACGCGCACTCCCCCTATTATGACCCCCGCCTCAAGGCCGCGCGCGAGGCCCGCCTCCTACGCCATGCCCGCTTTCGCGCCGTGCACGGCCGCCTGGAGGAGCCTGGGCTCCTGGCTGCCCTCGTGGAGGCCGAACGGCCCGCGCTCGTGCTGCATCTGGCCGCGCAGGCGGGCGTGCGCCACTCCATCGACGCGCCCGGCGAATACGTGTCGGCCAATCTGGAGGGGACGTTCCGCCTGCTCGAGGCGCTGCGGCCCCATCCGCCGGCCCACCTTCTCTTGGCCTCGACCTCGTCGGTCTACGGCGCCAATCCCCGCCTGCCCTGGCGCGAACGCGACACCACGGATGCACCGCTGTCGTTTTACGCGGCCACCAAGACGGGCTGCGAAGCGATGGCCCACGCCCATGCGCATCTTCATGCGATCCCGACCACGGCCTTGCGCTTCTTCACCGTGTACGGACCCTGGGGCCGGCCGGACATGGCCCTGTTCCGGTTCACCCGGGCCGTGCTCGCGGACGAACCGGTGGACCTCTACGGCGCCGAGATGCAGCGGCGCGACTTCACCTTCGTGGACGACCTGGCCGAGGCGGTGATGCGGCTGGCCGCCCGGCCGCCCGCCCCCGGGGCACCCGTCGGCCCCTTCGACAGCCTGTCTCCGGCCGCACCCTTCCGCAGCGTCAATGTCGGACTGGGCGAGCCCGTGCCCCTTCTGGACTTTCTCGCCGCGGTGGAGGCGGCGACGGGCCGGACAGCGCGACGCCGGGCCCTGCCTGTCCAGCCCGGAGAGATCGCAGCGACCTGGGCGGACACGACGCTGCTGGGGGCGCTGGCGGGCCCGCTTCCCCGGACACCGCTCGCCGAGGGGGTGGCGCGGTTCGTCGCCTGGTTCCGCGGCTGGGATCAGTCCTTGGCGCGTTCGACGTAGGACAGATCCTCGGTGTTGATGACGATGCGCGTGCCTGCGCCGATATGGGGCGGCACCATGACGCGCACGCCGTTGGTGGCCACGGCAGGCTTGTAGGAGGAGGAGGCCGTCTGCCCCTTCACCACCGGCTCGGTCTCGGCGATCTCCACCACGACCTTCTGCGGCAGCTCGATGCCGATGGCGGCGCCCTCAAAGGTCTTGACGTGGCAGCGCACCCCCTCGGTCAGGAAGGGCGCCCCCTCGCCCACGACGTCGTGGGGCACCACGACCTGCTCGAACGTCTCGGGCTCCATGAAGTGGAACCCCTCGGCGTCCTCGTAGAGGAAGTCGTAGGGCCGCTCGTCCACGGTGGCGCGCTCGACCTGCTCGGTCGTGCGCCAGCGCTCCGTCACCTTCACCCCGTCCGAGATGCGGCGCATGTCCACGTTCGTCGTGGGCGTTCCCTTGCCCGGATGAAAGTTCTCGGCGCGCAGAACGACATAGAGCTTGCCGTCCATGTCCACGACATTGCCCTTGCGAAGCGAGGAGGCGATCACCTTGACCACGGTCTGTCCTTTCGGCGGCACCCCCTGACGGGGGCGAAAGAGGAATCGGTCCGCCCCTACCCCATCGCGTCCGCGCCCGCTACCCCTCCGGAGCGCCGCCTCACCGACGTGCCGCCGCCACGCCGAGCAGGATCAGCCCCACCCCCGTCAGCCGCCACCCCGTTCCTGCGGCGCCGGCGGCAAGGTCCAGCGCGGCGCCCCCCAGCATCTGCCCCGCGATCATCAGCGTCGCGGTCGGACCCGCTCCGATCCGGGCCACGCACCAGGCCCCTGCGGCGACAAAGACCACGCCCAGCGGACCGCCGGCCCAGGCCCAGACGGGCACCGCCCCGAGCGACCCCTGCGGCCGCAGCCCCGCACCGCCGACCGCGCCCAGGGCCGCGCCCGCCACGACCAGCGCGGCCAGCCCCGTGGCATGGTTCCACAGCGACGCACCCAGGGCCGAGGACCCCAGCGCCAGCCGCGCATTGACCTGCCGCGAGAGCGCGACGAGGACCCCCGCCCCCAGCGCCATCAGCGCGGCGGCGATCACCGCGCGCCCCACAGGATCAGCCCGCTGCCCGCGAGCACGAGCGCGAGGCCCAGATCGTCCCGCGCCGCCGTATTCCGGCGGGGCAGCCCCAGCCAGCCCCAGCGGTCCGCCGCCCGACCGAAGGCCGCCTGACCCGCCAGACCGAGGGCGAGCGTCCCGGCCAGCGCCAGCGCCGAGGTGGCGGCGAGCGAGGTCAGCATCACCGTCGCCGCGCCCGACAGGCCGCCCAGAAAGGCCCAGCGCGGCACGCCCGGCGCCCGCCACCGCGCGCCCAGCAGCGTCACGAGCAGCAGGGCCGCCGCGCTTCCCGTCAGATGCGGCGCAAGCGACGCCCAGAGCACGCCACCCTGTCGCCCCACCTCCGCATTGCACAGCACCATGAGTGCGAGGCAGCCCCCCGCCAGGAGCGCGACCGTCCGCGGCCACCATCCGCCCCCCCGCCGCTCCGTTCCTCCGCCCGTCTCCATCCGGTTCCCTGCCCCCGCTGCCGCCGGTCCAGCCTGCGCCGCCGGTCCGGCCGTCGCAAGGCAGCCCTCGCCGCGCCGCGCGCCGCGCGCTAAGGGAGCGGCCATGACTCCCGCCGATCCGCAGACCCCCTGGTGGCACCCCGCGCGGCACGAGGGACGCGCGCCCCTGCTGCGCGCCCGTGCCCGCCTCATGCGCCTGCTGCGCGACTGGCTCCATGCCGAAGGCTTTCTGGAGGCCGATCCCGCCGCGCTCGCGACCAGTCCCGGCAACGAGGCCCACCTGCACGCCTTTTCGACCGAGGCGATCGGCCCCGACGGCGCGCGGCGGCGGCTCCATCTGCACACCTCGCCCGAATTTGCGCTCAAGAAGCTGCTCGCGGCCGGCGAGACGCGGCTCTACGCTCTTGGCCATGTGTGGCGCAACCGCGAGCGCGGCGCGCTCCACCACCCCGAGTTCACCCTTCTCGAATGGTATCGCGCGGGCGAGCCGGTCGAGCGGCTGATGGAGGATTGCGCACAGGTCCTGCGGCTGGCCGCCGAGGCCGCAGGCAGCACCGTGCTGCGCCGGGGCGAGCGGCGCTGCGATCCGTTCGCGGCACCCGAGCGTCTCTCCGTGGCCGAGGCCTTCGCCCGCCATGCCGGCATCGACCTGCTCGCCACGCTGGATCGCGACGGCATCCCCGATGCGGCGGCCCTGCGCGCTCAGGCCGAAGCGGCGGGGCTGCGGCTCGCCCCCGACGACGGCTGGTCGGACATCCTGTCCAAGATCCTCACGGAGCGGGTGGAGCCCCATCTGGGATCGGGCCGCCCCACCATCCTCGACCGCTATCCCGCGCCCGAGGCGGCGCTGGCCCGTCGCGACCCCGACGACCCCCGTCTGGCCGAGCGGTTCGAACTCTATGCCTGCGGGGTGGAACTGGCCAACGGGTTCGGCGAACTGACGGATGCCGCCGAACAGCGCCGCCGCTTCGAGGCCGAGATGGAGGAGAAGCGCCGCCGCTACGGCGAGGACCTTCCCCTCGACGAGGATTTCCTCGCCGCCCTGCCGCTGATGCCCGAGGCGTCGGGCTGCGCGCTGGGCTTCGACCGTGTGCTCCTGCTCGCCACGGGCGCATCGCGGATCGAGGACGTGCTGTGGGCCCCCGTGCCGTGACACCCTTTCCCGCCGCCGGAGCGGGGAACGGGACGGCAGCGGGAGGGGGGGGTCAGGCCGCCAGCCGGTCCCGGATCAGCGCCTCGAGCTTCAGCGCGTCCGCGTGGAAGTTGCGGATGCCCTCGGCGAGCTTTTCCGTCGCCATGGCGTCCTCGTTCATCTCCCAGCGGAACTCGGCCTCCGCGATGGGCTCGGGCTCGGCCTCGGCCGCGACGGGCTCCAGCGCCCGCGCGAGCGGCCCCTCGTCGGCCGCCAGCCGGTCGAGCAGGTCCGGAGAGATCGTCAGCCGGTCGCAGCCCGCCAGCGCCTCGATCTGGCCCGTGTTGCGGAACGAGGCCCCCATCACCACCGTCGCGATCCCGTGGCGCTTGTAGTGATCGTAGATCCGCCGGACCGAGGCCACGCCCGGATCCTCCTCGGGCCCGAAGCTGCGCCCCTCCTTCTTGGAGTACCAGTCGGTGATGCGCCCCACGAAGGGCGAGATCAGCCAGGCCCCCGCATCCGCGCAGGCGCGCGCCTGCGCGAGCGAGAACAGAAGCGTCATGTTGCAGTCGATCCCCTCGCGCGCGAGCCGCTCGCAGGCGCGCACCCCCTCCCAGGTGGAGGCCAGCTTGATCAGCACCCGCTCGCGCCCCACGCCCAGCCGGGCGTACTCGTCCACGATCTCGCGCGCGCGGCGCACCGATCCTTCCGTGTCAAAGGACAGCCGCGCGTCCACCTCCGTCGAGACGCGCCCCGGCACGATCCCGGCCAGCTCCGCCCCCAGCCCCACGGTCAGGATGGTGGCGATCCGCCCCACCGGGTCCTCCGCCGCCCGCCCCTCGGCCACGGCGCGCGCGACATGCTCCTCCATGGCGGGGCTGCCGATGGCCTTCAGCACCAGCGAGGGGTTGGTCGTGCAATCCTGGGGCCTGAGCCGCCGCACCGCCTCCAGATCGCCCGTGTCGGCGACCACCACCGTCATCTCCCGCAGCTGATCCAGCTTCGACGCCATGGCAGGCCCTCCCATCCCCGGACGGCCCCCATCTAGTGCAGGCCCGGCGCGCTGCCAACCGCTTGACCCCGCCTCCCCCAGGGAGGAGAGGCAGCGCATGGACCTTTCGGCCTTCGCGGACCCCTTCACGCTTCTCGCGCTTGCCGCGGCCGCGATCGTCGTGGGCCTCGCCAAGGGGGGTCTCGCCGGCCTCGGCGTCCTCGCCGTGCCCGTCCTCGCGCTGGTCCTGCCCCCCGTCCAGGCGGCCGCGATCCTCCTGCCGGTCCTGTGCCTGACCGACCTCGTCTCGCTGGCCGCCTGGTGGCGGTCCTGGAGCGCGCGGACGCTCGCCCTGATGCTGCCGGGCGCCCTGGCCGGGATCGGGGCGGGCTGGTTCACCGCCGCTCTGGTCTCCGAGGCGGCCGTGCGCCTCGTGATCGGCATCGTGGCGATCGCCTTCGTGGGCCGCTGGGCCTGGGGGATGCTGCGCCGCCGCCCGCCGCCGCCCCGCCCCCACTCGCCCCCCCGCGCGACCCTCTGGGGGGGCCTCGCCGGCTACACGAGCTTCGTGGCCCATGCCGGCGGCCCGCCCTTCTCGGTCTATGCGCTGCCCCTCGGGCTCGACCCCCGGACGCTGACGGGCACCTCGGTCGCCTTCTTCGCGGTCGTCAACTACGTCAAGCTCGTCCCCTATCTCGCCTTGGGCCAGTTCGACGCGACCAACCTCGCGACCTCGGCGCTCCTTGCGCCCCTCGCCGTCCTGTTCACCCTCGTCGGCGCCTGGCTCGTCCGCCGGATGCCTCCGGGCCCCTTCTACGCCGTCACCTACGCGCTGACGGCCCTTGTGGGCGCCCGCCTCGTCTGGGACGGCCTGCTCGCGCTCTAGACCCCCGTTGCGCGCCCGCGACGCCCCGTGTAGGCGGGCGCGACACCCCCCTCAGGGAGCCCGCCATGCCCATCCGCGCCGTCGTCTGGGGCGAGAACGTCCACGAGCAGAAGAACCCCGTCGTCGCCGCGATCTACCCCGACGGCATGCACAACACCATCGCCCGCGCGCTCGCGCAGGAGGGGGACATCATGGCCGAGACCGCCACCCTCCAGGAGCCCGAGCACGGCCTGCCCGCCGAGCGGCTCGCGCGGACGGACGTGCTGCTCTGGTGGGGCCACGCCGCCCACGACGCCGTCTCCGACAGGGTGGCCGAGCGCGTGGCCCAGGCCGTCTGGGCCGGCATGGGCCTCATCGTGCTGCACTCGGGCCACTTCTCCAAGCCCTTCAAGCGCCTGATGGGCACCCCCTGCAACCTGTCCTGGCGCGAGGCCGGCGAGCGCGAGCGCCTCTGGCTCGCCAGCCGCAACCATCCCATCGCCGCGGGCCTGCCCGACCACTTCGTCCTCGAGCACGAGGAGATGTACGGAGAGCCCTTCGGCATCCCCGAACCCATGGAAACCGTGTTCATCTCCTGGTTCCAGGGCGGCGAGGTGTTCCGCTCGGGCCTGACCTGGCGGCGCGGCGCGGGCAACGTGTTCTACTTCCGCCCCGGTCACGAGACCTACCCCACCTACCACGACGCCACCGTCCAGCAGGTGCTGCGCAACGCCGTGCGCTGGGCGCACAACCCCGCCCCCCGCGTCGCCGGCGACCCGACTCGCGCCCCCAACGTCCCGGCCGACAAGGCCCCCGAGCCCGTGACCGAACGCGGCCCCAAGCTCCACCAGCCCGGCGAGGAGGGATACCGGTGAGCCCCGACGACAAGACGACCCACCCCGACGGGACCCCGCCCGAACCCGTCGGCGCCGAGGCCCCGATCGGGGACGCCGCCCCGCCGGAGGCGGCGCTGCCCGCCGCCGTCCCCGCGGCCGCCCTGTCGCCCATGCCCGTCCGCCTGCTGATGGTGGGGACCGGCAACATGGGCCATCTCCAGGCCAACGGCTTCAAGGCCATCGAGGGCGTCCGCCTCGTCGCCACCGTGGACGTGAGCGAGGAGCGCCGCGGCGCCTTCAACGCCGAGCACGGCGTCGAGACGGGCTTCGCCTCCATCGAGGAGGCGCTGGCCTGGGGCGAGTTCGACGCCGTGACCAACGTCACCCCCGACGCGGTGCACTACGTCACGACCATGCCGTTCCTGGCCGCGCGCAAGCACGTGCTCTGCGAGAAGCCGCTCGCCACCAACTACGCCCATGCCGCCGAGATGGCGCAGGCCGCCGCCATGGCGGGCGTGGTCAACATGGTCAACCTGACCTACCGCAACGTCGCCGCCCTGAACGAGGCACACCGCCTCGTGGCCGAGGGCCATCTGGGCGAGATCCGCCACTTCGAGGCGTCCTACCTCCAGTCCTGGCTGACCCAGCCCGCCTGGGGCGAATGGACCACCTCGCCCACCTGGCTGTGGCGGCTGTCCAAGTCGCACGGCTCGATGGGCGTCCTGGGCGACGTGGGCGTGCACATCCTCGACTATGCCTCGCATGCCGCAGGCTCGCCGCCCAGCCATGTCTCCTGCCGGCTCGCGACCTTCGACAAGGCGCCGGGGGGGCGGATCGGCGAATACGTGCTCGATGCCAACGACTCGGCGGTGATGCACCTGCGGCTCGCCAACGGGGCGGTGGGGGTGCTGCACGCCACGCGCTTCGCCTCGGGCCATCTCAACGACCTGACCTTGCGGCTCTTCGGCACCAGGGGCGGCCTCGAGGTGCGCGGCTCCCATGTCTCGAGCCATCTGCGCGGCTCGCTCGGGCGCGACATGCTGACGGGGACCTGGCGCGATATCGACTGCCCGCCCGTGCCGACCAACTATGCCCGCTTCATCGCCGCGATCCGCGCGGGCACGGGGGTGCTGCCCGACTTCGCCCGCGGGGCCGCGCTCCAGAAGGTGCTGGACCTTGCCGTGGCCTCCGACGAGGCCGGGTCGATCGACCTCGCGGTGTGACGGCGCGTCCCGCGGGCGCGGCCACGATCCCCTTGGAGGCGGACCGCTCTGCGCCTAGTCTGGCGCCGGGCGGAAGGGGGAGGCCATGCGCATCACCGTCACCTTCGAGCGCGGCGAGGCGCCGCGGCCCGAGCACGAGTCGGGCCGGGGCCCGGTCACCGTGGGCTGGTGCCTGACCGAGCAGAAGGGCGGCGTCATCTACGCTCCCCCCGAACGCGTCCGCTCGGCCGACCTCAACCGCCGCCATGCCAAGTCCGCCTCCCGTTGCCCCGCCGTCCTCAATCTCGAGTCGCGCCACTTCCTCGTGCGCTGTCCCTTCGACATCCATCTGGGCTTCGGCCGCGACGGACAGGGCCGGCCCGCCCTGCGCAACCTGTCGGGCGAGGCCAGCGCCGTCCGCGGCTCCAAGCTCGGCGAGAAGCTCCACCTGACGGCCGAGGGCGAATGGCGCCATCCCGGCGTGCCCACGATCCAGCTCTCGCTGCCCTATCTGTTCATTGCCGACGAACCCGTCTGGATGAGCCAGGTCGCCCCCTTCATGCACTACCGGCGGGAGGGGCTGCCGGGCACCATCTTCGGCGGCCGCTTCCCGATCGACGTCTGGCCGCGCCCGCTCATGTGGGCCTTCGAATGGCACGACCCCGACCGGCCGCTCCTGCTGCGCCGGGGCGAGCCGCTCTTCTACTGCCTCTTCGAGACCGTCCCCCCCGACCGCGGGGTGGCCCTCGTGGAGACGGAGATGACCGCCGAACTCCGCGACTACATGGAATTCGTGTCGGGCGCCGTGAACTACGTCAACCAGACCTTCTCGCTCTTCGAGGCGGCCGAGGCGCGCCGTCCCGCCCGGCTGCTCAGCCCCGTGCGCCGCGCTCCCCGCTCTCCCGGTCCCGCCGCGGACCAGGCTGCCGAGTAGGCGCCCCATGGAGGCGGCACCCCGGTCCGGCCCGGTCCCGCCCGCGGCGCAGGCGGTGGCGCTGCACCGGGCCGGCCGGCATGCCGAGGCGCTGCCGCTTTACGCCGCCCATCTGGCCCTCGCCCCGTCCGATGCGGGCGCCTGGACGAATCTCGGGGCGCTGCTGCGCTCGACGGGCCGCCACGACCTCGCCCTCGCCGCCCAGGAACGGGCCTTTGCGCTCGATCCGCAGGGACGAGGCGTGCGGAACAACCTCGCCAACATCCTCAACGATATCGGCCAGCACGACCGCGCGCTGGCCCTGCGCCGCGCCCTGATGGCCGAGGAACCCGACGACCCGGCCCATCCGGCCCTGGCCGGCAAGGCCCTGCGCGCGCTTGGCCAGCTCGAGGAGGCGACGCGCCTGCTCGAGGCGGCGCGGGAACGCTTCCCCCGGGATGCCGAACTCGAGATCCAGCTCGCCCTGACCCGTCTCAAGGCGGGCGACTGGGCCGCCGGGTTCCGCCACTTCGCCGCCCGCTGGCGGACGGGCGAGCTCAAGCCGCGCAGCCTGTCCGCCCCCCGATGGGACGGCTCGCCGCTCGGAGGCCGGCGGCTCCTCGTGCTGCCCGAGCAGGGCATGGGCGACGCCATCTGCTTTGCGCGCTTTCTTCCCGTCGCCCGCGCGCGGGGTGCAGGCGAGGTGTCGCTTCTGACCGAACGGCCCGTGGCACGGCTGTTCCAGGGCCTCGCGGGGGCCGACCGGACGGGACCCGGCCTGCCGTCGGACGGCTTCGATCTCTGGATCGACCTGATGGACCTGCCGGCCCTGCACTTCTCCGGGACGGACGCGATCCCGCCCCCCGCCCGCCTCCACGTGCCGCCCGATTCGCGCGCCCGGGCGCGGGCGCTGCTCGCCCCCTTCGCCGGGAAGATGACGGTCGGCGTGGTCTGGTGCGGCTCCGTCACCTATCGCGGCAATGCCTTCCGGTCCTTTCCGCACACCCTCTTCCACGGGCTTCTCGACCTGCCCGGCCTCCAGCTCGTGTCGCTCTACAAGGGCCCCGAGGCCGAGGCCTTCCGCTCCGACGGCACCGCCGCGCTGATCCCCGATCTGGGCTCGTCGGACCGCGATCTGGCCGATTGCGCAGGGCTGATGACCGAACTCGACCTCGTCGTGACCTCCGACACGGTGACGGCGCATCTCGCCGGATCGCTCGGGGTGCCGGTCTGGACGCTCCTGCACTGGGACGCCTTCTGGCTCTGGGGCCAGACGGGCGAGACGACGCCGTGGTATCCCTCCATGCGCCTTCTGCGCCAGGAGCGCCCGCGCGACTGGGCCGCCCCCTTCGCCCGCCTGCGCGAGGACCTCCGCCGCCGGCTCGCGGAGCGGTCCCGATGAGCGACCCGTCGGCCGCCGGCACCATCCTCGTCCCCGTCTCGGCGGGCGAGCTGTTCGACAAGATCAGCATCCTGCGCCTCAAGGCCGCGCGGATCGCCGATCCTGCGGCCCTGGCCAACGTCGCCACCGAACTTGCGCTGCTCGAGGAGGCCGCGGCGCGCGCCATCCGGCCCGATCCCGGCCTCTCCCCGCTTCTGGCCGAACTCGACGCGGTGAACGCCGCGCTCTGGGACATCGAGGACGCGATCCGCGAACGCGACCGGACGGGCGATTTCGGCCCCGCCTTCGTGGCCCTCGCCCAGTCCGTCTATCGCACCAACGACCGTCGCGCGGCGATCAAGCGGGCGATCAACCGCCTGACCGGCTCCGCCCTGACGGAGGAGAAGTCCTATGCCGCGCATGGCGGCACCGCCGATGGACCCTGACGCCCGCCTGCGCCAGCTGCGCGAGGGGCTGGCCGCGCTGCGCCACGACCTGCGCGCGGCGCTGGCGACCGAGCGCACGCGCCGGCGCGGCCCCCTCGTCCAGCGCCTTCACGAGGTCGAGCGCATGCTCGATCCCCTCTACCCCTACACCTCGCAGGCCGGGCAGGACCGCGTCGCCGACAGGGTCTTCGGCGGCCGCACGGGCCTGACCTTTGCCGATCTCGGCGCCTATGACGGGGTCACGGGCTCCAACACCCTGTTTCTCGAGACGCGCCGCTTCTGGACGGGGGTGCTCGTCGAACCCGTCCCCGACCAGGCCGCCCGCGCCGCCGCCGCCCGTCGCGCCCCCTGCCTGCCCGTCGCCGTCGCCGCCCGGGAGGGCGAGGCCGACCTTCTCGCCGTCGAGGCGGGGTTCACCCAGATGTCGGGCCTCGCCGAGAGCTACGACCCCCGCATCCTCGCACGCGTGCGCGCCGATCCGCGCCACCGCGAGCGGACCTTGCGCGTGCGCACCCGTCCGCTCTCGGCCCTACTCGAGGAGGCGGGCCTGCCCCATCCCCATTTCGTCTCCCTCGACATCGAGGGCGGAGAGGAGGCCGTGCTCGCCGCCTTTCCCTTTGCGCGCCACCGGGTGGGCCTCTGGGCGATCGAGAACAACACCGGCTCGCCCGCGATCGGGCGGATCATGCGCGCGGCCGGCTACGAGCTCGTCGAGTTCTGCGGCCCCGACGAAATGTGGCGCGCGCGCGGCCTTTCCCTCCAAGCCGAGGCGTTAACCCCGCCTTGAGCGCCCCCGTGGCACAAACCCCCCGACCGGGCGGGGGCAGCAACCATGAGCGGACGGGACAGCGGGGGCGCCAACGCGCCGGTGGCGCCGGTGATCGTGCGCCGGCGCAAGGTGGTGGCGGGCGGCCATCACGGCGGCGCCTGGAAGGTCGCCTATGCCGACTTTGTCACGGCGATGATGGCCTTCTTCCTGCTCATGTGGCTGCTCAACGCCACCACAGAGCAGCAGCGCAAGGGCCTGGCCGACTATTTCGCCCCGGACGTGCCGATCGCGCGCGTCTCGGGCGGCGCCAACGGGATGCTGGGGGGCGATTCGCCCACCGCTCTGGACAGCATGGCCTCCGACGGCCGCACGCCCTCGCGCCCCTTCGCCGGTCTGCCCCCCGCGGACGCCTCCGAGGGCGAGGCGCTGGCCGAGGCCGCCGAGACGGCCGCCCTCATGGCGGTGGAGGATGTGCTTCTGGGCCGCGGGGGCGAATCGCTCCTGTCGGACGAGGCGCTGCGCCATGTCGTCACGCGCCTGACCGACGAGGGGCTGGTGATCGAGGTGTTCGCCCGCCCCGGCGCCCCCCTCTGGGCCGAAGGGACGGCCGAGGCCCTTCCCGTCACGCGCGCGATCCTCGCGGCGGTGGCGCGCGCGGCCGCCTTCGTGTCCAACCCCGCCGCTGCCGCCGCCTACCTGCCGGGGGGGCGGCAGGCTGGCGGCGGCGGCTGGACCCTCTCGACCGCCCGCGCCGACGCGGCGCGGGCCCTGCTCGAGCAGGCCGGCCTCGCCCCCCACCGGATGCGGCGCGTCACGGGCCACGCCGACCGTTCTCCGGCCGCTGCCGATCCGGCCGTGCCGCGCAACGACCGCATCGAGATCACGCTGCTGCGCCGCGGCCGTTAAGGGTTTCTTAAGGTCTGGCTGGTAGAACGGGATGCATCCCGAACGCCAAGGGGACCTGTGCGTGTCGATCTCCTCCTCTCTCAATGCGGGCGTGGCCGGTCTCTTTGCCCAGGCCAGTTCTCTCGCCGCGATCTCGGACAACATCGCCAATGCGGCGACACCCGGCTACCGCCGCGTCACCACCGATTTTGCCGCTCTCGTGGTGGGGGAGGGGGTGGGTCGCTACACGGCCGGCGGCGTCCGCGCCGCGGACCTGCGGCTCGTCGGCGCGCGCGGCCCCCTGTCCACCAGCGCCAGCGCCACCGATCTGGCCGTCGCGGGCCGGGGCATGCTGCCCGTGACCCGGCTGGAGGGGGGCAGCGCCTGGTCAGGGGGACCCTTTCTGATGACGCCGACCGGGGCGTTCTCGCCCGATGCCGACGGCTATCTGCGGACGCCGTCCGGTCTCGTCCTGCTGGGCGCGCCCGTGGGGCCGGGGGGCGATGCGCCCGGCTTCTCGCGCACCACGGCCGAGGGGCTGGCGCCCGTCCGCATCCCGACCCAGGCGGTCGCCGGCTCGCCCACCACGCGCCTGGCGGTCTCGGCGAACCTGCCCGCCGCCGCGACGGAGGCGGGCGCCTCCGGCACCTCCGAGGAGATGACCGTCACCTATTACGACAACCTCGGCAAGCCGCAGACCCTGATCCTGACCTTCGAGCCGGTCGTGCCGGCGGCGGGCGCGCCTCCGTCGAACGCCTGGACCCTGCGCATCGGCGACAGCGCCTCGGACGGGGCGACGATCGCGGAATACCGGCTCGGCTTTGCCGCCGATCGCGCGGGCGGGGGGCGGCTCGCCTCCGTCGCCACGCTCGCCGGGGGTGCCTATGATCCCGCCACCGGACAGGCCGTGGTGCAGACCGCCGGCGGTCCCCTGGCGCTGTCGCTCGGCCGCCCCGGCGAGGCGGAGGGCTTCACGCAGCTCGCCGCCCCCTTCTCGCCGGCCGCGACCGAGCGCGACGGCGCACCGGCCGCCTCGCTGCGCGACGTGGCGGTGGACGCGCAGGGCTTCGTGGTGGCCCGCTTTGATTCGGGCGATACGCGACGGCTCTTCCAGGTGCCCGTCGCCGACGTCCCGAACCCGGAGGGACTCGCCGCACGGGACGGGCAGGCCTACGCCGTGACGGAGAAATCCGGCGGCTTCGTGCTGTGGAACGCGGGCGAGGGGCCGACCGGCGCGATCCAGGGTTTCGCGCGGGAGGAATCGGCCGTGGACGTGGCCCAGGAGCTCACGAGCCTCATCAAGACCCAGCGCGCCTATTCCTCCAACGCCAAGGTCATCCAAACGGTGGACGAGATGCTGCAGGAAACCACCAACATCAAGCGCTAGGCCGGACCACGGGCCTTATCCGGAGATGATGTCATGAGCCTCCATCTCGCCCTCGGCAACGCCCTGTCCGGTCTGGCGGCGACGGCCCGGATGGCGGAGATCGTCGCCGCCAATCTGGCCGGCGCCCAGACGGACGGATATGGCCGCCGCACGGTCGAGCTGTCCTCCGCCTCTCTCGAGGGCCGCGGGGCGGGGGTGCGCGTGGACGGAATCGCCCGTCACGCCGACCGGGCGCTTCTCGCCGAACGGCGCGAGGCCGAGACGGCGCTCGAGGGGGACAGGATGCGCGCCGGGCTCCTGCGCGGGCTGGAAGGGGTCCTCGTGCCCGCGGACGGAGGCGGTCTTGCCGACCGCATCGCCGCGCTCGAGACGGCTCTCGTCGCGGCCGCCGCCGATCCCGCCTCCGAACCGCGACTCGGCTCCGTCCTCGATGCGCTCGAGGCCGTGGCGACAGGCCTGCGGGAGGCGGCGGGAGAGGTTCAGGCCCGCCGGGCCGAGGCCGATGCCCGCGCCGCGCACGAGGTGCAGGAGGTGAATGCCGCTCTGGCGGAACTGGCGCGTCTCAATGCCGCGATCCCCTCCGCACGGGCGGCCGGACGCGATGCGGCGGGTCTTCTGGACCAGCGGCAGGTCCTCGTGGACCGCATCGCCCGGGCCCTGCCCCTGCGCGAGGTCGAACGGCCCGGCGGTGCGATCGTGCTGTTCACGACGGGCGGCGCCACCCTGCTCGAGGGAACGCGTGCGTCGCGTCTCGGCCTTGCCCCCTCGCAGACCGTCACGGCCGAGCAGACCGCCGCAGCGGGCGGCCTGTCCTCCCTGACCCTCGACGGGCGTTCCCTGGCCGATCCGGGCGGAGGCGTCCTGGGAGCGGCCCTGGGGCTCCGCGACCGCGACCTGCCCGCGCTGGGGGACCGGCTCGACCGGCTCGCCGCCGATCTCGTCGAGCGGCTGGGCTCCGGGGCCGATCCCCTCCTGCCCGCGGCACAGGCGGGCCTGCTGGTCGATGGCGACGGGCCGGCGCAGCCAGAGCGGCTGGCGGGGCTGGCGGGCCGGATCGCCGTCACCGCGGCGGTCGATCCCGGGCGGGGCGGGGCGCTCTGGCGCCTGCGGGACGGTCCGGGCGCCGTCTCGCCGGGACCCCCCGGCGCGGGCGGCCAGATCCTGCGCTGGCTGGACGCCCTCGCGGCCCCCCGGCCGCTCGGCCCGGATGGTCAGCCGGCCCCGGCCGCCGGGCTGGCCGCGACGGTCGCCTCCGGCCTCGGCAGGCAGCGCCTGGCTGCGGAGGATGCCGAAGGGTTCGCCGCAGCCCGCTGGAGCACCCTCCGGGAGGTCGAACTCGCCCGCGGGGTGAGCACGGATGCCGAGTTGCAGATGCTTCTGCGCATCGAGCAGGCGCATGCCGCCCATACGCGCATCATCGCGGCCGTGGACGCGATGATGCGCCGCCTGACGGAGATCTAGGATGCCAGCGACCCGCACCCCGCATGACGGTGCTCTCCCGTGAGTGCGACCATCCCCGGCGACCGCAGCGGCCTGTTCGTCGGTCTGCGCCACAACGCCGCCCTGCGCGAGCGGCTCGCCCGCCTCGGCAGCGAGGTGGCGACCGGCCGGGTCGCCGATCCCGTCCGGCACCGCCGGGCCGAGATGGGGGGGCTGGCCGACCTGGACCGACGGCTGGCCCTGGCCGGAAGCCTCGCCTCGGCCGCGCGCGACACCGCCGACCGGCTCGGCGCCATGGGCTTCGCGCTGGAGCGGGTGGAGGGGGCGCGGGCCACCCTCTTCGACCGTCTCGCCGCGGGGATGCCGCCGGGCCTGTCCCCGCAGGCGGCCGAGGCCTTCGGACGCGAGGCCTTCGAGGCGGTGGTCCACGCTCTGGGCGCGCGCTGGGGAGAGGCGTCCCTGTTCGCCGGCACGGCGACCGGAAGCCCTGCCCTCGCCGGTGCAGAGGAGATGCTGGCTGCCCTGCGCGACGCCGCCGCTGGCGAGACCACGGCTGCCGGCCTGCTGGCCCGCGTGACCGCTTGGTTCGAGGATCCCGCAGGCGGATTCGCCGCCGGGGCCTATCGCGGCAACCGCGAGGATCCGGTGCGCCCCCTCGGAGAGGGAGAGACCGTAACCCTGTCCGCGCGGGCCGACGATCCGGCCCTGCGCGCCGTCCTGCGGGCTGCGGCCCTCGCCTCCCTCGCCGCCAGTCCCCTCCTTGCGGAGGGCGAACGCCGCATCCTCGTCGCGCAGGCCCGTGAGGCGGCGCTCGCCGCCGCCGACGGTCTCGTGGCGCTGCGCGGCCGTCTCGGCGCGGCCGAGGCGCGGGCCGAAGCCGCCGAGGCGCGCCACACCGCCCGCGCCGGCGCGCTTGCGATCCTCCGGCAGCAGGCGACCGCCGCCGATCCGTACGCCGCCGCCTCGGCCCTGGAGGCTGTCCGCCTGCAGCTCGAGACCCACCATCTTCTGACCGGACGGCTGGCGGCCCTGTCGCTGGTCCGGCACCTGCGATGATCCGTCTGCATCCGGCCCTCGCGGCGCTCCTGCTCTCTCCGGCCCTCTGCTCGGCCGGGCCGGTCCGGCTCAAGGACCTCGTGGAGTTCGACGGGGTCCGGGGCAACGACCTCGTGGGCTACGGGCTCGTGGTGGGGCTCGACGGGACGGGGGACGGGCTGCGCAACACCCCCTTCACCGAGGAGATCATGACCGGCCTTCTCGAGCGGCTGGGCGTCAACGTCGCGGGCGAGGCCTTTCGCACCCGCAATGTGGCCGCCGTTCTCGTCACGGCCGAACTGCCGCCTTTCGCGCGGGCGGGCTCCACCATCGACGTGACGGTGAGCGCCATCGGCGACGCGCGCTCGCTGCGCGGCGGCACGCTCGTCATGACCCCGCTCAACGCAGCCGACGGCGCCATCTATGCCGTGGCGCAGGGCGGCGTGATCGCGGGCGGCGCGACCGCCGAGGGAGAGGCCGCGCGGATCACGCAGGGCGTTCCCACCGCGGGCACGATTCCGGCCGGCGCCCGCATCGAACGCGAGGTCGATTTCGATTTCGCCACGCTGGAGACGGTGCGGCTGGCCCTGCGCTCGCCGGACTTCACCACGGCGCTGCGCATCGAGGCTGCCGTCAACGCCGCCTTCGGCCGCCCGGTGGCAGCCATGCTCGATGCCGGCACGGTCGCGATCGATATCGCCGCCACGGGCGCGCCCTCACCCGCCCATGCGCTGGCGCGCCTCGAGGGTCTGGCCATCGAGCCCGAGGCACGGGCCCGCGTCGTCGTGGATCAGCGCTCCGGCACGATCGTGATGGGCGAGGACGTGCGCATCAGCCGCGTGGCCGTCAGCCAGGGGGGCCTGACCCTGCGGGTGGAGGAGGCGCCGCTCGTGGTCCAGCCCAACCCCTTCGCCCCCGGCGAGACGATCGTGGTTCCCCGCTCGGAAGCCTCCATCACCGAGGCGCAGGGCGGTCTGGCCGAACTGGGCTCCGGCACCACCCTGTCGGAGGTCGTCTCCGGTCTGAACGCGCTGGGCGTCTCGCCCAACGACCTGATCGACATCCTCAAGAGCATCCGCGCCGCCGGGGCACTCCACGCCGAGTTCGTCGTCCAGTAGGACCCCGCCCCGCAGCCCCGGCACCGCCCGTCCCTGCTCCTGCCGGCGATCGCCCCGGCGGGCGGGGCGGCCGCGCATCCCGGCCGATCCGTCGTTCCTCCGGCCTCGGGGACCGTCCGCTCCTCCGCTCGGGCAGAGGGAGAGGGACCGGCGCGCACGATCAGCCGTAGCTGCGCACCAGCGTCTCCGCGACGAGCGTCCAGCCGTCGGCGACAACGAAGAAGGCGAGCTTGAAGGGCAGCGCGACGATCGCGGGCGGCACCATCATCATCCCCATCGACATCAGGACCGCTGCCACAACCAGGTCGATGACCAGAAACGGCAGAAACAGGAGAAAGCCGACCTGAAAAGCCCGTTCCATCTCGCTCAGCAGAAAGGACGGCACCAGCAGCGACAGCGGCGGTCCACCCTCGGCAACGGCCGCTCCGCCATCCCGTCGCAGCTCCGCCAGGATCTCGAGCGTGGCGGGATCGACACGGGCGCCCATGAAGGCCCGGAACGGCTCGATCGCGCGCAGAAAGGCCTCCTCCAGCGGCAGGTCTCCGTCCAGATGGGGGCGTACCCCTCCTTCCCACGCCGCGTTCAGGGTCGGCTCCATGATGAACCAGGTCAGAAAGAGCGCCAGCGACACGATCAGCATGTTGGGGGGGGCCTGCTGGAGCCCCAGCGCCTGCCGCAGGATCGACAGGACCGTGACCAGGAACGGAAAGCAGGTCACCATCACGGCCAGGGCCGGCACCAGGCTCAGCACCGTGACAAGCAGCAGAAGCTGGATGGATCGGGCAGCCAGCCCCTCCCCCGGACCCAGCGACAGCGTGATCTCCTGCGCCTGTGCCGGCGCCGCGGCCGCCAGCAGGCAGACCGCCGCGATCGCCCATCCGCGCGGCGCCCCGGCCGGGACCACCGACGCCCGTGCCGGCATCCCGGTCGTGCCCGCCCGGTTCATGCCGCACCGCCGCGCAGGGGCGCCACATCCGTCAGGCGCACGGCCAAGACGCGCCCCTCGCCGCCGCCGATCTCGTCCAGCTCCCCCCGGGCGATCAGCCGGTCTCCGACGAACAGTTCGACGGGATCGTCCACCCGGCGGTCGAGCGGCAGCACGGCGCCAGGGGCCAGCCCCAGGATCTCCCGCAGCAGCGGCCGGGCCCGGCCCACGCAGACGACCACCTCGATGGGGAGGGAGCGGAGGGGGCTTTGATCGGGATCATCCATGGCGGGCCTTCTGGTCCTGGGGTTGCTGGAGGGCGGCAAACACGTCGCGCAGCGCTGCGAGGCAGCCCTCGAGATCGAGCGCGCATTCCCCTTCGCCCAGCGCCAGACGCGCGGAGCCGGGAGAGATGTCGGGATCTTCCACCAGCCGGTAGGGCGCACCGGCCGGCAGCCACGGGCGGACGGCCTCCGCCTGCGAGGGATGGACCCCGAGCACCAGGGGGCAGGCCAGATCATCCCGTGCGGCCTGCACGACCAGCGTGGCGAGCCAGGGTCCGAGCGCCTGCGCCGCCAGCGCCGGCAGGAGCGAGTCGGCCACCCGGGCGAACAACGGCCCGAGGGCGGCCAGGACGAGCGCGCGCGCCTCGGCAAAGGAGAAGGCGGCGACCTGG
The DNA here is from genome assembly GCF_009904055.1 of Rubellimicrobium sp. CFH 75288. Classification (GTDB taxonomy): domain Bacteria; phylum Pseudomonadota; class Alphaproteobacteria; order Rhodobacterales; family Rhodobacteraceae; genus Rubellimicrobium. Next base: position 45,978 of record NZ_WYDP01000010.1, read on the forward strand.
AGGCTCTCGGCGAGGGCATGGCCGAGGACCCGGCCCTCCGCCTCGGCTGCGCGCCGGCCTTCGGCCAGACCCTCCTCGTGGCCTGCCCGCCATCCTTCGGTCCATCCGGGCGGCACCGCCGGAACGGCCGCCTCGGGTACCGCATCGAACGCCTCGAGCATCAGGCCCATCTCAGCCCTCGCCCCCCGCGCGGGCCGGTCCCGTCTCGATCCAGGTCTCGAGGAGGCGGGCGGCCTCCTCTCCGCGGGCCTCGATCAGACGGCGCAGACGGGCAGCCGGCTCTTCGGGGGAGGATGGGGCCGACGGCAGGGCGGTCGGCAGGGGCATCGGGGCCAGAGCCGCCGGCGGAGCCGCCGGGGCCGGAGTCGGCGCGGGCGGCCGCAGAAGCGGACGCAGCACGAACAGACCGAGGCCCAGCGCCACCGCGGCGAGGAGAAGGGGGCGGAGCAGCGCCATGCCGTTGCGCACCGGGCCCTGCGGCAGAGCAGGCTCCGAACCCGGCAGCAGCACGCCCTCGAAGGGCATGGAGCGGACGGTGATCGCGTCGCCCCGCCCCTCGTCGAGCCCCACGGCCGAGGCCACGAGCGCCCCGAGCGCGGCCAGCTCGTCGGCGGAACGCGGACGGGGGCTGCCGCCGGGCTCCTCCGGGGGCAGGTCGTTGACCAGAACGGCGACCGTGAGCCGCCGCACGGCCCCCGGCGCGCGCAGCACCTCGCGGCTCGTCTCCGACAGGTCGTAGTTCGTCGTCGTGCGTGCCGTCGTCTCGCTGGAGGCCGTCCCCGTGCCGGCCGCATCGCCGTCGGGCAGGTTCGAGGCCACCGTCACCGGGCCGTCCGCACCCCGGCTGGAGGTCTCGGTCTCCTCCATCTCGGTGGAGATGGCGACGCGGCTCTCCGGGTCGAGCCGGCGCTCCGTCACCGTTTCCGTCTCGGTGACGGTCTCGACCGCTACCTCGACCACCGCATTGCCGGGTCCGACGCGGGCCTCGACCAGCCGCAGGGCCCGTTCGCGCAGCGCGTCGGCGCGGCTGTCGGGGGCCGCCTCGGCGGCGTCGGCGACAAGGCCGGTCGCCGCGTCGATGACGGCCACCCGGCCGGGGTCGAGCCCGGCCACGGCCGCCGCGACCAGATGGCGAAGGGCACGCGCCTGTCCCGGCGGAAGGGGTCCGCCGCTCGTGGCGACCGTGACGGCGGCGGAGGCGCGTTCGGGCGCGCGGAACGGCCGTGACCCGCCGGCCGAGATGTGCACCCGCGCCGTGCGGACGCCCGGAACGGCCAGGATGGTCCGAGCCAGTTCGCCCTCCTTGGCGCGCCAGTAGGCGGCGTCGAACATCTGCGCCGTGGTCCCGAAGCCCGACAGGCCGTCGAGCAGCTCGTAGCCCCGGGCGGACGGTGCGGGCAGACCCTGTGCCGCCAGGGTGACGCGCTCGAGGTCGCGTGCGGCCGCGGCGACCCAGACGGCATCGCCGCGCACCTCGTGCGCGACCCCCCGCGCCGCGAGCGCGGCCACCACCTCTCCGGCCGTGCCGGGTTCGAGACCGGCATAGAGCAGCGCCATCTCGCCCGATCCGGTGGGGCGCGCCAGCGCCAGGACGGCCGCAAGGATCGCCAGCGTCGCACCGACCACGGCGGCACGGCGGCGCGCGTCCAGACCCCCCCAGACCTGAGCCAACCCCGTCATCCGAATCCCCCGGCCCCAGACCGGCCTTCTGGCCTCCGATGCGTTTTCTCATGGCCGTCTTAAGATTCGGTTAGCACCTGCGGGTGTATGACGACCCTGCCGCATCACCGGGGCGAGTCGTCCATGACCTCCGACGCCACCATCACCCCCACAGGGGACACGCCGCCGCCACGGTCTCGCCGGCCGCTTCTTGTCGGTCTCGCGCTCGCCCTGATCGGTGCGGCCGGGGGGTTCGGCGCGGTGCGGCTGGGACTGGCGGAGCGGAGCGGAGCGGATCCCCTTCCGCCTCCGCGCGCGTCCATGGCGTTCGTGCCGCTGCCCGCCCTCGTGGTGAACCTGCCGGGCGAGGGGCGGCGGCTGCTGCGCTTCGCGGCCCAGCTCGAGGTGCCGCCTCCCCACGTCACCGAGGTCGAGGCCCTCGTGCCGCGCGTCGCCGACGTGCTCAACGGCTATCTGCGCACGCTCGAGCCGCGCGAGCTGGAACCCGCGGACGCGCTGCTGCGGCTGCGCGCACAGATGCTGCACCGGGTTCAGGTCGTCGCCGGCCCCGGCCGCGTGCGCGACCTGCTGGTGATGGAATTCGTTCTCAACTGATTCGCGGATCTCGTCATGCCGATCCTGTCCGATCTGAGCGACACGCTGCTGGCCGCCGGGGCTCTGGCGGCCGCACTCTACTGTCTCGTGCTGAGCCGCCGGCTGCGCCGGTTCACCGACCTCGAACGCGGGGTCGGCGGTGCCGTCGCCATCCTCTCCGCGCAGGTGGACGACCTCACCCGTGCGCTGGGACGCGCCGACGGGGCCGCGCGCGATTCGGCGGCGGCGCTGGCGCAGGCCTCCGACCGGGCCGAGGCGGCGGGACGGCGGCTCGAACTGATGCTCGCGGCGCTGCACGACCTGCCCCAGGGCGACGGGCCCGCCCTGCCCGTCTTCGTCCGTCATCCCGAGGCGGCGGGGCGCCGCCCATGAGCCGGACCGCCCGCCCGGCGCCGCGCCGCATCCTGCCCATGGCCGCGCTGTGCCTCGCCCTGTCGGCGGGTCTGCGCACGCTCGCCGCGGCCGAAGGCGGAGCCGCCACCCCTCCCGCGCCCCCTCCGCCTCCTGCCGAGGTCCTCGCCGCCTTCGCCGCGCGCGAGGAGCGGCTGGCCGGGCGCGAGCGCTCGCTCGCGGAGCGGGCGGCCGCCCTGGCCGAGGCCGAGGCGGCGCTCGCCGCCCAGATCGCCGCGCTGGAGCGGGCGGAGGCCGCCCTGGCTGCCACCCTCGCCCGGGCCGAGGCCGGCGCCGAGGCCGACCTCGCCCGCCTCGCCCGCGTCTACGAGGCCATGCGCCCGCGCGACGCGGCGGCCCTGTTCGCCCGGATGGACCCGGCCTTCGCGGCGGGCTTTCTCGGGCTGATGCGGCCCGAGCCCGCCGCGGCCCTGATGGGCGAGATGGCACCCGATGCGGCCCACGCGGTCAGCGCGGTGCTCGCCGGCCGGAACGCCCGGGCGCCGGCGCCATGAGACCGGCCCGCCCCCGCGGCAACCCTGCCCCCCGATCCGGATGGAGGCTCCCGTGACCGCCCTTGTCGGCATCGTGCTCGTCGTCGTGATGGTCTTCGGCGGCTACCTTCTGGCCGGGGGCAAGCTCGCCATCATCCTCAAGGCCCTTCCCTTCGAGTTCATGATGATCGCCGGGGCGGCCGCGGGCGCCTTCGCCCTGGCCAATGACGGCGCGGCGATCCGCCACACCTTGCGCGACCTGACGCGTGTGGCCTCGGGGCCGCGCTGGCGCCCCGGCGACTATCGCGACTTGCTCTGCCTGCTCTTTGCCCTGATCCGGGTGAGCCGCTCGAATCCCGTCGCCCTCGAGCAGCATGTCGAGCAGCCCGCAAGCTCCCCGCTCTTCGGGCGCTATCCGCGCATCCTCGCCGATGCCGAAGCCGTGGGCCTGATCTGCGACACGCTGCGCGCGGGCAGCATGAACTACGACGACCCCCACCAGGTCGAGGCCGTGCTCGAGGCGCGGCGCGAGGCGCATCGCCAGCATGCGCTGCACTCCGCCCATGCGCTGCAATCGGTGGCCGACGCCCTGCCCGCGCTGGGCATCGTTGCGGCGGTGCTCGGGGTTATCAAGACGATGTCCTCCATCGACCAGCCGCCCGAGGTTCTGGGCAAGATGATCGGCGGCGCGCTGGTCGGCACCTTTCTGGGGGTGTTCCTCGCCTACGGGTTCGTCGGGCCGGTGGCGGCGCGCCTGCGCCACCTCGCGGAGGAGGACGGCCACTTCTACGACCTGATCCGCCAGGTCCTGGTCGCCAATCTCCATGCCCATCCGCCGCAACTCTGTATCGAGGCGGGACGGCAGGCCATGCCGGGCCGGCTGCGGCCCGGCTTCGGCGATCTGGAGGAGTCGCTGCGCAGCGCACGGGAGGCCGCATGATCCCGCTCCGCCTGTGCCGTGCGGCCGCGCTGGCCGGTTTCGGACTTCTGTCCGCCGCCCCCGCGACAGCCCTTCCGGTGACCGTCCGGGGCGGCGAGCATGGCCCCTTCACCCGGTTGGTGCTGACCATTCCGCCCGGAGCGGACTGGCATCTCGAACCGGTGGCGGGCGGGCTCGTGCTGCACCTCTCCGCAGGCGCTCCGTTCGACCTCCGCCGCGCCTTCGACCGGATCGGCCGGTCCCGGATCGCCGCGCTGACCGACGAGGGGACGGGCCGTCTGCACCTTCACGTTCCCTGCGACTGCCATGCCGAAGCGTTCCTGTTCCGCCCCGGCGGTCTGGTCATCGACATCCATGACGGGCCCGGCGTGCTCGCGCCCCTGCCGTCCGGCGGGCCGGAGCCGACCCTGCCCCCCGATGCCGCCGCCTCCGCCCCGCCGCTCGCGCCGCCCGCGCCGGACGGGCCGGCTCGGCCGTCCCTCGCCGTCGCGACCGAGGGGGACGTCCTGCGCGGCGTGGCCGATGCGGCATCGAGGGGCCTTCTCGATCCCGTCCCCCCCCAGGCGGGCCGCCTGAACGGAGCGCCTCCGCCGCCCTGGCCCGAACCGGGCGGCCGCGCCCCGGGCCTGGCCCTGCGCAGCGGGGCGGACCGGGACGACCCGGCCGCGGCGCCGGCTCTCGGCCGCTCGGGCGAGCGCTGTCGGCCCCCTTCGGACTTCGCCATCGCCGACTGGGCGGCCGGGGCCGATTTCGGCGCGGAGACCGCCCCTCTCCTGGCCCGTCTCACCGATGCGCGCGACAAGCCCGACCCGGACACCGTCGAAGCCCTGGCGCGCACCTTTCTGGCCTTCGGTTTCGGGCGCGAGGCGGAACGCACCCTCGATCTCGACGGCGCCGCCTCGCGCGAGCGCGACGGGCTGCGCCTGCTCGCCCGCCTGATCGAGGGCGAGGACCAGCCCGCCGGCGCGCTGGCCGATCAGGCCGGATGCCTTGGCCCGGTGGCGCTCTGGGGCGCGCTCGCCCGCGGCAGCGTGGCCGGGGCGGACCCCCACGAGCGGGCGGCCATCGTCGTCGCCCTGCGCGCGCTGCCGCCCCCCCTGCGCAGCCTCCTGGCCCCGCGGCTGGCCCGCCTGGCGCTGGCGGACGGCGATGCCGCGGGGGCGGGGCTCCTGCTCGAGGCGGCGCCGGAGGGGATCGGCGGCGTCGAGATCGCGGTGCTGGAGGCGGGCATCGCCGGGCTCCGCCACGGACCCGGAGCCGAGATCGCCGCCCTGTCCGATCTGGCCCGGCACGAGCCGCGGCTTCCGGCCGGGGCAATGGTCCGGCTTCTGCATCTCCTGGAGGCGAACGGCACCGCTGCGCCCGAAGACCTGCTCGCCCTGGCGCGCCTCCGCCGGGCCGAACTGCGCCACGAGCCCGAAGCGCTGGCGCTCCTGCTCGGCGAGGCGCGCCTGCAGGCGGCCGCCGGATCGTGGGACGCCGCCCTCGACCTGCTGGCAGAGGCCCGCCGCGACCGCCCCGGCGCGGCGGTCGAGCAGGCCCTCTCGGACGTGGTCGCCGATCTGGTGCGACAGGCACCGGACACGGACTTCCTGACGCTTGCGCTCACGCGCCTGCCGCCGCGCCTGCCCGAACGAGCCGGCAACGCCGTCGCCCGCCGCCTGCTGGCGATGGGGTTTCCCGATGCGGCGGCGGAGCGTCTCTCGGGCCCCCTGACCGGGCGGGCGGGCCGCCTCCTCCTGGCCGAGACGGCGCTGGCGCTCGGCGACCCCGCGAGAGCGCTCGCCGCTCTCGACGGCCTGCGCGGCGAGCGGGCGGAGGCCTTGCGCCGGGGGGCCCTCGCGCCGGCGCCCCCCGCACCGTCCCCGACCGATCCGCCCCCGCCCCCCGACGGCCCCCTTGCGGCAGGCCGGATCGCGCTGGACCAGGCCGCGGCGGCGCGGCTTCGCGCCCTGGCGCTTCTGGACGGATGAACCGGGCGGGTTAACAGTTTCTCAACCTTTCCGTGCCAGTCTGGGCGGCAACGCAGAAGGGGTTCCACGCATGATTCGCCTGTCCGCGCCGCCCGGCCGCCTGGCTGCGGTCGCGCTCCTCTGTCTTCTGACCGGACCGGACCCGGCGCTCGGGGACGAATCCGACCTCTGCCTCCGGGCGGCTGCGGATGCCGCGCGCCTGTCCGGCGTTCCGGCCGCGGTGCTGGCGGCCCTCACGCTGACGGAGACGGGGCGCGGCTCGCCCTTGCGCCCCTGGCCCTGGGCCGTCCACGCCGAGGGGCAGGGCCACTGGTTCCCCACACGGGAGGAGGCCGTGGCCTTTGCCGAAGGGCGCGTCGCGGCGGGCGTGACCAATCTCGACATCGGCTGCTTCCAGCTCAACTGGCGCTGGCACGGCGAGCATTTCGTCTCGCCCGCGCAGATGCTCGATCCCCTCGCCAATGCGAGCTACGCGGCCGCCTTCCTGAACCGCCTGCGCTCGGAGACCGATGGCTGGTCCGCGGCAGCCGGCGCCTTCCATTCGCGCTCGCCCGACCATGCGGCGCGCTACCGTGCCCGCTTCGACGCCCAGCTCGCCGCCCTGGACAGGGGAGGGCGGTCTGCCGGACCCGCACCGACCGCCGCCGGACGCGCGCGCGGCCCGCTGCCGCTGCTGCACGCGGGCGGAGCCGCGCCGCGGCTGGGCTCGCTCGTGCCCCTGGACGGCTGATCCGATGCCCGCCCTCGCCGCCCTGCGGGCCGAGCCGCGCGTCCTTCTGGCCCTCGCCCTGATGGGGGTCATCGTGATGATGGTGCTGCCGGTCCCGGCCTGGCTGCTCGACATCGGCCTTGCGGCCAGCTTCGCGCTCGCCATCCTGATCTTCACGCTCGCCCTCTTCGTGGAGCGGCCGCTCGACTTCTCCGCCTTCCCCTCCATCCTGCTCGGGGCGCTGATGCTCCGGCTGGCGCTCAACGTCTCCTCCACCCGGCTGATCCTCTCCCGCGGGCACGAGGGCACCGACGCGGCCGGACAGGTGATCGAGGGGTTCGCCATGTTCGTGATGGGCGGCCAGCCGCTCCTCGGCGTCGTCGTCTTCGGGGTGCTGCTGATCGTCAACTTCGTCGTCATCAACAAGGGCGCGGCCCGCATGGCCGAGGTGGGCGCGCGCTTCGCGCTCGACGCGATGCCGGGCCGACAGCTCGCGATCGACGCCGACCTCGCGTCCGGTGCCATCACCCACGAGGAAGCCAAGGCGCGCCGCGAGCGCGAGGGGCAGGAGACCACGTTCTTCGGCTCGCTCGACGGGGCGTCCAAGTTCGTCAAGGGCGATGCCGTGGCCGGGCTTCTCATCACGGCGCTCAATCTGGTGATGGGTCTGGTCATGGGAACGGCCGTCCACGGCCTTCCCCTGTCCGATGCCTTGCGGACCTACGCCGTCCTCACCGTCGGCGACGGTCTGGTCAGCCAGATCCCGGCCGTCATCATCGCGGTGGGCGCAGCCCTCCTGCTGGCCCATGGCGGCGCCAGGGAGCGGATGGATGCGGCCGTTCTGGGCCAGCTCGGCCGCCACCCCGCAGCCCTCGGTGCGGTGGCCGGCCTCATGGCCCTGTTCGCCGTCCTGCCCGGCATGCCCTTTGCGCCCTTTCTGGCCGGGTCGGCGCTGCTCGGAACCCTGGCCTGGCGGGCGGCCGCCCGTCTGTCCGCGCCCCTGCCCCCTGCGGCGGAGCCGCCCGGCCTCCGGCCGGGGTCGCTCGGGGATCTGCTCGACCTCGACGAGATCCATGTCGAGTTCGCCCCCGACCTGGTCGAGGTGGTCCTCGACCCCGCGACCGGGCTCGACATCCGCATCGGGACGATGCGCCGCCATGTCGCGCAAGGCTACGGCCTCATCCTGCCCGAGATCCGCCTGACCGACTCGGCCGCCCTGCCGGCGGGGCAGTACCGCATCCGCATCCAGGGTGCCGAGGCGGCACGCGACACGGTCCGCCCCGGTCATCTGCTGGTCCTGATGGCGGGAGGGGCGGCCCCGGCCGGCGACGACGTGCGCGAGCCGGTCTATGGCGCCCCCGCGCGCTGGATCCCTTCCGCCGCCGGAGAGGAGGCCGCCCTCGCAGGACTGACGGTGGTCGGACCGGCCGAGGTCCTCGCGACCCATCTGCTCGAGGTGGTGCGCGGCAATCTCGGCCGTCTGATGACGCTGCGCGCCCTCCGCCGGCTGCTCGACGAGATGACAAACCTCTCCGACCCGGCCCGCGCCGCGGCGAACCGTCGCCTGCTCGACGAGCTGATCCCCGAGCGGGTGCCGCCCGACCTGCTTCTGGCCGTGCTGCGGCTTCTGCTGGAGGAACGGGTGTCGATCCGCAACCTGCCGCTCATCCTCGAGGCGACCGCCGAGGGGCGCAGCCTGCACGCGACAGCCGAGGGGGTGCTCGAACATGTGCGGGCCCGCCTGGGCTTCCAGCTTGTGGCCGAACTTCGGCGGGCGGACGGGACGCTTCCGCTCATCCAGCTGGACCCCGGCTGGGAGGAGGTCTTTGCCGCGCATCAGATCGGACCGCCCGCCGGCCCGAGCGACGTGGCGCTGCCGCCCGACGCCTTCAACCGCCTGGCCGCCGCCATCGCCGAGGTGGTCGCGCGGGCCGCCGAGGGGGGCATCTCGCCCGCGCTGGTCACGTCCCAGCGCCGGCGGCGGTTCCTGCGCACCGTGCTCGCCTCCCGCGCCATCCCGAGCCCCGTGCTTTCCTTCGAGGAGATCGGCCCCGAGGCCCGGCCTGCCCTTGTCGGCACGGTGCCCGCATGAGCGGGACCCGCCCTTCCGCCCGTCCCCTGCGGGAGCGGCCCTGATGCCGCCGGTCCTCGAGGCGCTCGGGGCGATCCTGCCGCAGGCCGGCGTTGCGGCCTGGACGGGCTTTCTGGTCTTTCTGCGCGTCGGCGCCACGGTCGCGCTGCTGCCGCTCTTCGGCGAGGCGGGGGTGTCGCCGCGCCTGAAGCTGGCCGCGGCCCTCGCCTTCAGCCTCCTGGTCGCCCCTGCCCTGGGGCCGCTGCCACACCCTCCCCAGGGTGCGAGGCTCCTCGTCCTCCTTCTGGGCGAGGCGGCCTGCGGCGTGGTCTTCGGGGCGCTCCTGCGCCTTGTCGTGCTCGCCCTCCAGACGGCCGGGACCATCATGGCCCAGGCCAGTTCGCTGTCGCAGATCCTCGGCTCCGCCCCGATGGGAGAGCCGTCCCCGGCGATGGGTCAGCTCCTGCTGCTGGGCGGGCTCGCTCTGGCGGGCGTCCTCGGGCTCCATGTGCACGCCTGCGCCTTCCTGATCTCGACCTATGCCCTTGTCCCGGCCGGTTCGATGCTCGATCCCGGCCTTCTGCTGGAAGTCGGCCTGCGTGAAGCCGGACGCACCTTCGCGCTGGCCGTGTCGCTGGCCGCGCCCTTTCTCGCCGCCGCGCTGCTCTACAACCTGGCGCTCGGCGCCATGCACCGTGCCATGCCGCAGCTCTCCGTCACCTTTGTCGGCGCGCCGGTGCTCACCTTCGGAGGCATCCTCCTTCTGCTCGCGACCGCACCGGCCCTGCTCGTGCTCTGGGCCGAGCTGCTCCGGGACGTCATGGCCAGACCCTTCGAGGCACTCCCTTGAGCGGCGGGAGGGAGGAGGACGGAGCCGAGCGCAGCTTCGAGCCGACACCGCGCCGGCTCGAGGAGGCCCGGCGTCGCGGCGAGGCGGCGCATTCCCAGGATCTCGTCACTGCCGCGGCCTTTGCCGGCTTTCTGGTCGCCGCGCTGGCCTTCGGACCCGGCGCGCTGGCACGCCTCGGCACCGCGCTGGCCGCCCATCTGGCCGCGATCGGCCCTGCCGGAGCCTGGGCTGCGGAACCGGCCCGCCTCCCCGCGGCGACGCTTCTGGTCCGGACCGTGGCGGCGCTCTGGCCGTTCCTGCTCCTGCCTGCAGGGGCGGCCCTTCTGGCGGCGGGGGCGCAAGGCGCCCTGCGGCCGGCGCCCGGCCGGCTGGCACCCAAGGCCTCGCGCCTGTCGCCGCTGGCCCAGTTGCGTCACCGGTTCGGCCCCGAGGGCCTGGGGGAATTCCTGCGGGGCCTGGTCAAGGTCGCGGCCTACGGAGCGATCCTCGGCGCGATGCTGGCTGCGACGGGGCCGGATCTCGCGGCGCTGGCAGGGCGCAGCCCCGGCGGGGCCTTCGGCGCGACGCTCCATCTCGCCGTGGATCTTGTCTGGCGGATCGCCCTGGTGGCGGCCCTGATCGGCGGCGCCGATCTGCTCTGGCAGAAGTATCGTTTCCGGCGCCGGCAGATGATGACCCGCCGGGAGATCGCGGAGGAGACGCGCGAGAACGAGGGCGACCCGCACATGCGCCAGCAGCGGCGCAGCCGCGGCCAGTCCATCGCCACCAACCGGATGCTGGCCGAGGTGCCGCGTGCCAGCGTGGTGATCGTGAACCCGACCCATTATGCCGTCGCACTGGCCTGGGACCCGGCGCGCGGCGGAGCACCCGTCTGCATCGCCAAGGGAGTGGACGAGATGGCCGCGCGCATCCGGGAGAGGGCCGCCGGGGCGGGCGTGCCGATCCGTCGCGATCCGCCCACCGCGCGAGCCATCCACGCCACCGTCGCCCTGGGCGAGGAGGTGCGCCGGACCGAATGGCAGGCCGTCGCCGCCGCTTTGCGCTTTGCCGAGCGCGTCCGGCAGGGAGTGCCCCGACGGTGAGGGATCTCGGCCGTCTGGCTGCGCTGCTCGAGGCGCGGGACCGCTCGCGTCTGGCGGCGCTGAAGGCCCGCGAGGACGAGCGACAGGCGCAGCTGCAGGCGCTCGAGGCGGCGCGAGCCGACCGCGCCCGCACGGCAACCGCGAAGGATGCGGCGCGGCGCGTGGGCGCCGACCTGCGCTGGGAACGCTGGCTGGCCGGCCGGACCGAGGCGCTGCGGCGCGAGATCCTCGCGCTGCGGATCGAGGCCGAGGCGGCGCGCGCCGCCCTGGCCCGGTCCTGGGGTCGTCGCGACGCCGCCGAGTTCCTCGCCCGGCAGGAGGCCCGTGCCCGGCAGGCCGCCCGCCTTCGACGGCTGGAGCGCGAGGGCTGAGCCGGGAGGCGGGCCGTCAGGCGTCCTGCCGCACCAGATCGGTCACGAGAACGTCGCTGACGAGGTCGCCGAGATCGGCCCGGGTCGCGGCCAGGAGGGCTCCGCGGAGCGAGCGCATGGCCGACGCGGCCGTGAACACCCCCTCGAACCCGCCCGCATTGGCGTGATCGAACAGGACCTGGAGGAAGAGGTCGCGCAGCTTGGGCTCGACGGCGAGCACCTCCTCCTGCCGGCCGTCGGCCGTCTCCACCGACAGCGACAGCAGCACCAGCGAGGCCACAAGGCCGTCACGCAGGACGGGGACGACGAACTGGTTGTTGAGGCGGACATAGTCGCGCGGGCTGCCGGGCGGACGGGCAGCGGGCGGGACACCGGACGAGGGCGGCTCGGAGGCGGGCGCGCAGGATGCAGCCTCCTCCGGCTCCGGGCGGGCCAGCAGGAGGCCGGCGCCGGCCCCGGCCCCGAGGCCGAGGACCAGCAGCACGGCCGGCACGAGAAGGCGCATCATGGTCGCTCCGTCAGAACGGCAGCGCCGCGTCGAGGATCTGCGCACCCCAGCGCGGCTGCTGCATGTCGGTGATCTGGCCGCGCCCGCCATAGGAGATGCGCGCCTGCGCGATGCGGTCGTAGCTTACCTCGTTGAGACGCGAGATGTCGGCGGGGCGGACATAGCCCGTCACCAGAAGCTCGCGCAGCTCGTTGTTGACGCGCACCTCCTGGCTGCCGGCGATGGCGAGCGTGCCGTTGGGCATCACCTCGGTCACGGTGGCGGCGACGCGCAGCAGCACGCGCTCGGACCGGCGCACGGAGCCGTCGCCCGAGAAGGTCGAGCCCGAGCCGATATCCACCCCCGGCGACAGCGCGGCCCCGCCCAGGCCGAACAGGGCCTCGGCTCCCGCCTGCTGGGCGCCCTGGCGCGAACGGGCCGTGCGGTTGCTGATCTGGGCCGAGTCGGCGATGTCGATGACCACCGTCAGGATGTCGCCGCGCGCGGAGGCGCGCCGCGCTCCCAGAAGGGGCGCCGGGGTTTCCGCCCAGAGCGAGCCGGAGGTGGACGCGCGCAGGACGCCCGACGGGGGGGGCGGAGGCGGCAGGTCGGGCGTCGCGATGGCACGGGCCTCCGGGTTGGCCGCCGGCGGCGAGAGGGGCGGAGGGCGGCCCACCGGCGTGCCGGAGCAGGCGGCCAACCCCAGCGCGAGGATCAGGGGCATGGTGCGATGCTGGGTCATGGAGAATTCCCCTCGGGGATCAGGGTTGGACATGGGCGGCACCGTCCGCACCCATCCGGGCCGTGACGGTCGTGCGCGACGCGAGGTTCATGACGCGAACCTCCTCTCCCGCGGCGGCACGCCCCAAGGCGCGCCCCTCGGCCGTGATGACGAGCGGGCCGCTGCGCCAGACGAGCGTGATCCGTGCGTTGCGCTCGACCAGGGCGGGGGGGGCGAGATCCTCCGGGCGGATGGGTCGTCCGGGATAAAGCGCCACCCGTGCTTCCAGGCCCACGGCCTCTGCCGGATCGCGCAGCGCGCCGGCATGGGCCGCCTCGGCCACCGCGAGATCGTCCGGGCCGAGCACCGCGCGGGCCGGGATCGGCCGCACGGGCACCACCGACTGCGCCACTGCCGGACCTGCGAGAAGGAGAGCAAGGGGAAGGACGAGCCGGCTCATCGCACCTGCACCGTCGCGGCCAGCATCCCGTCGGCAGCGGCGATGACCTTGGAGTTGAGCTCGTAGCCGCGCTGCGCCTCGATCAGGTCGGTGATCTCCTTGACGGGATCGACGGAGGATTCCTCCAGATAGCCCTGCCGCAGGGTGCCCAATCCGTCCTGGCCCGGCATGCCCAGCAGGGCCGGGCCCGAGGCCGCCGTCTCGAGGTGGAGGTTGGAGCCGATCGCCTCGAGGCCCTTGGGGTTGGTGAAGGCCGCGAGCGCGATCTGGCCCAGTTCCTCGGGTTCGGTCCGGTCGGAGAAGTGGGCCCAGACCTGCCCCTCGGCGTTGATGGTGACGGAGCGGGCATCGGCGGGCACCGTGATGCCCGGCGCCACCGCAAACCCGTCGGCGGTGACCAGAAGCCCGTCCCCCGTCAGCCTGAGCGCCCCGTCGCGCGTGAAGGCCGCCCGCCCGTCGGGCAGCGTCACCTCGATGAAGCCCGCCCCCTCGATGGCGATGTCGAGCTCGTTGCCGGTGGCCGCGAGCGCGCCCTGCGCCAGCATCACCGAGACCGAGGACGGCCTGACGCCTAGCCCGAGCTGGATGCCCGTGGGCAGGAGCGTGCCGTCGGAGGCCGCGATCGCGCCGGGGCGCGCCATCTGCTGGTAGTGGAGGTCGGCGAACTCGGCCCGGCGGGGCGAGTAGCCGGTCGTGCTCATGTTGGCGAGGTTGTTGGAGATGACCTCGACCCGCAGGGCCTGGGCCGACATGCCGCCGGCCGCGATCTCGAGCGCGCGCATGGATGTGTTCCTATCGTGTCTGGATGGCCTGGATGGTCTTGCGAATGCGCTCGTCCTCGCGGTCGAGGAGCGCCTGGCCCGCCTCGTAGGCGCGGCTCACCTCGATCATGCGGGCGATCTGGAGGACCGGGTCCACGTTGCTCTTTTCCAGAAAGCCCTGGAGGACTCGCGTCTCGGGGGCGGGCTCGGGCTCGGCGGCAAAGAGGACCCCCCCCTCGCGGCGCAGCGCGAGCGGGTCGGCGGGGCGCACGATCCCGATCTGGCCCAGGGGCAGGCCGCCGGCCGAGACCGTGCCGTCGGGCGCGACGGAGACGGCCCCCGATCCCGGGGGCACGAGGATCGGCGCGCCGCCCGCGTCGAGCAGGCGGAAGCCCTCGGGCGAGACGAGGATTCCCTCGGCGTCGGGGGCGAAGCGCCCCGCGCGCGTCAGGCGGAGGCCGCCGGGCGTGTCCACCTGGAAGAACCCCTCGCCCTCGAGGGCGAGGTCGAAGGGCCCGCCCGTCCGCTCGAGCGCGCCCTGGGCAAGCGAGGTCTCGCGGATGCGGGCGCCGGCGAGCGACAGCGACGGACCCGCGCCCGCGCGGCGGACCACCTCGGAGAAGCCGACGCCCTCGGCCTTGAAGCCGGTGGTGCCGGCATTGGCGATGTTGTGGGCGACCGCGCGCAGCTCGGCCCAGAGGCCGGTCTGGCGCGACAGCGTCACGTAGCCCGCGTTCTCCACCCCCTCAGCCCCCCGCGATCAGGGGCGCGAGCGTGTCGCGCAGGAGCGAGACCAGGGCACCGGTCATGAAGCTCATGCTGGCCCAGAACACCACGACGATGGCGGCAAGCTTGGGCACAAAGGTCAGCGTCGCCTCCTGCACGGAGGTCAGCGCCTGCATGAGCCCGATGGCGAGGCCTGCGCCGAGCGCGACGCCCAGGATCGGAAACGACATCGCCGTGGCCGTCCACAGCGCCTGGCGCATGGCGTCAAGGAAGATCGCTTCGGAAAGGGACCCGCTCATGGCGTCACACCGGCATCCGCAGGATTTCCTGGTACGCCTCGACCACCTTGTTGCGCACCGTCACGGCCGCCTCGACGGCCAGTTCGGCCTGGCTCAGGGCCTGGACGAGCGCGTGGGGATCGGCCCCGCCGTTCATGGCCGACAGCGCCGTGCGCTCCCCCTCGGCCAGGGTGCGCGAGAAGCTGTCCCAAGCGGCCGACAGCGCCCCCTCGGGGCGGGGGGCGGGTTCGGTGGCGGGGCGGGCGGCCCCGTAGCCCCCGGCGGCGAGCGCCTGGGCGATCGTGCGGCTGAGGTCCATTCTGGACTCCTTCTTGGCTAGCGGCGAAGCAGGTCGAGCAGGGCCGAGGACATGGCGCGTGTCTGCTCGAACATCTTGAGGTTGGCCTCGTAGGAGCGCCCCGCCTCGCGGGCGTCGGCGATCTCGAGGAGGAGGTTGACGTTGGACCCCTCGACATAGCCCTCGGCGTCGGCGAGCGGGTGCGAGGGGTCGTGGCGCCGCTCGGGCGGGGTGGGGTCGAGGCGGACGGGGCCGGTCCCCACGAGGCCGTCCGCCACCTCCCGAAAGGAGACGGTCTTGCGGTGAAAGCCGGGCGTGTCCGCATGGGCGGCATTCTCGGCCGACAGGCGCAGGCGCAGCGCCTGGGCGCGCATGCCGGACATCGCGGCCCCGAGCGCATCGGTCAGGTCGGCCATGGCCTATCGCCCCAGCGCCGCGCGCAGCACGCCCGTGGCGTGGCGCCAGACCGCGAGCGCCTGGTTGTGCTCGCGCGTGGCCTGGACGGAGGCGAACATCTCGGCCTCGAGCGAGACGGTGTTGCCGTTGGGGGCAGCCTCCCCCCCCGCGTCGCGCGGGCGGAGCGACGAGGCCGCGCCCCCGGCGAGATGGCCCGGCCGGGTGGCGCGCAGCGCCGTCGAACCCGGCATGTCGGAAAAGGCAGGCATCGACAGCGCCCGATAGCCGGGCGTGTCGGCATGGGCGATGTTGCGGGCCGCCGTGGCCTGACGGGCGGCGGCGTGGCGCATCAGCGCGGCGGAATGCTGGAAGATCTGGAGCGATTCGAACACGGGGCTTCTCCCTCGGGCAACGAAAGGAAGCCTTAAGGGAAATTTCCTAAGATTCGGTTCACGCGGGGACCGAATCGGCTCGGCCCGTCCCACGACCGGAGATGCGATGACAAAGGGCAGGACCGACCCGCTTCTGGAGCGGGCCACCGCCGCCGTGGCCCGCCTCTCGCCCTGTCGGGCGCTCGGCCGGGTGGCCGGGATCGGGGGCAGCACGATCGCCGTGACGGGCCTCTCGCGGGCGGTCGGGCTGGGCGATCGCGCCCGGCTGCACCGCCGGGACGGCCCGGCGCTGGCCGCCGAGGTCGTCCGCATCGAGGGCGAGAGGGTCCACCTTCTGCCCGAGGACCCTGGAGAGGGACTGGTTCTGGGCGATCCGGTGACGGCGGAACCGGCGCCCTGTCTTGCGCCCGATTGCTCGTGGGTCGGGCGCGTCATGGATCCCGACGGCCGGCCCCTCGACGGCCGGCCGCTCCTGCCGGGCCTGCGGCCGCGGCCGCTGCGGGCCGCTCCCCCCCCCGCCGGCTCGCGCCGCGGGATGGGACCGCGCCTCGCCACGGGTCTGAGCGTGTTCGACACGATCCTGCCGGTGGCGAGAGGGCAGCGGATCGGCCTCTTTGCCGGGTCGGGGGTGGGCAAGTCCACCCTTCTGGGCGACCTTGCCCGCGGGGTTGCGGCCGACCTGGTGGTGGTTGCCCTGGCGGGCGAACGCGGGCGGGAGCTCGGGGACTTTCTCCGCCACGTCCTGGGAGAGGCGGGCCTGGCGCGCGCGGTGGTGGTCGCTGCCACATCCGACCGGGCGCCGCAGGTACGGCGGCGCTGTGTCTGGGCCGCCACCGCCGTGGCCGAGCATTTCCGCGACGAGGGGGCGCAGGTCCTGCTGCTGGTCGATTCGGTGACCCGGTTCGCCGAGGCGCATCGGGAACTGGCCGTGGCGGCGGGCGAGCCTGCCGGCCTGCGCGGGTTTCCCGCCACGACCCCTGCCCTGATCGCCTCGCTGTGCGAGCGGGCGGGACCCGGCGGGCCGGGACAGGGGGACATCACCGCGATCTACTCCGTTCTCGTCCAGGGATCGGACATGGAGGAGCCCGTGGCGGACTGGCTGCGCGGGGTGCTCGACGGCCATGTGGTGCTCGACCGCGCCATCGCCGAGCGGGGGCGCTTCCCGGCGATCGATCCGTTGCGGTCGGTCTCGCGCGCGCTGCCGCAGGTCACGAGCACCGCAGAGCGGGAGACGATCGCGGAGGCACGGGCAGCCTGGGCCCTGCTCGAGGAGGCCGGGCCCATGCTGCGCGCCGGTCTCTATCAGCCGGGCAGCGATCCCGCGCTCGATGCCGCCCTGGCCGTCCGGGACCCGCTGGAGCGGTTTCTGGCGCTGCGGGACGTCGCCTCGCCGGAGATGGCGTTTCGCGCCTTGCGCGACGCTCTTGCCCGCCGCTCCGGACGGCCGGAGACGTGATCGGCCTGAGGGCTGGCCGGCGGCTGTCCCCGGCCGGTCCGTCCCGCTCAGCCGCCGCCCCGCAGCAGGGCGAGGATCGGCGCCGCCGCCGGGGCTGCAGCCCCGCTCTCGCGGCGCAGGAAGAAGAGCCGCATCAGGCGATCCTGGAGCGCGGGATCGCGAAAGTCCGCCGGCGCCTCCGCGCCGAGCGCGGCTGCGCTCCGGCGGAAGGCAGCCAGCTGGCGGTCCACGTCGAGCGCCCCGAAGGACGGGGGAAAACCGAAGGCCGTGACGAACACCTCCCGCAGGGGAGGCTCGCTCATCACGCCGTACCATTGCGCATTGGGGCTACCCGCCCGCGCCGCCAGATCCTCCAGCGCGGGGCCGAGATGGACGGCCAGCCGCAGCGCCGGATCGCGCGCGCCGGCCGCCTCGGCCAGGACCTGCCGTTCGAACCGCGCCAGGATGCGGTCGGCAAAACCGGGCAGGTCCGTCCGCGCTCCGAGATCGCCAAAGCCGAACTCGCGCGCGAGCGCCGCATAACGCTTGTCGGCGAGGCGGTTGGCCAGAGACCGCGGATCGAGCGTGCCGCCCTCGAGCACGCGGCGGACGAAGGCGCGCGCGCCCAGATCGCCGCCCAGTCCGAAAGCCCCGAGCGCCACCTCGAGAAGGCGGGGGTCGGCGACCAGCGCCTCGGCCGTGCGAACCCCGCCGATCCGGGCGCGGAAGTGGTCGGCCAGCCGGGACACGGAGGGCGAGGCGGCAACGACCGCCTCCTGCAGGCTGCGCGTGCGCTGCAGGTGGCGCCAGCCGGCATAGCCGCCTGTCGGCAGGGCAAGGGAGACCGTCACGGCGGCGCACGCCCCGCCAGAAGACGCGCCTCCAGAGGCAGGAGGGCGCGCAGCCGCTTGAGCGCGCGATAGGCGTCGTCCGAAGCGGCCGCTTCCGCCGCTTCGGCCAGAAGCTGCTGGCTCGCGGGATCGCGCAGCGCCTGCGAGAGTTGCGCGATGCCGCTCAGGAGCTGGCGGCGCCCCTCATCCGGTGCGGCGTCGCCGGACAGGCAGAGCTGCGCGACATAGCACACCCGCCGCACCGGCGTGTCGGCCTCCTCGGGGCGGATCGCGTCGCGCAGGCGCAGGATATGCGCGCCGGGGGTAAGGATGGCAAGCCGCGCCCGCCGCTCGCCGTTTTCGACCACGGCGCCGTTGACGAGCAGACGCTCGCGCGGGGCCAGCTTGAGGACGAGGCCGCTCACGCCGCCCTCCCCGCCGGCGGCGCGTCGTCGAGGCCGCGCATGATCGCCGTGTTGATGTCGATCAGCACCTGCACGTCGCCCTCGCCCCGCAGCACCTGCGCGCTGTGGCGGCCGGCAAACTCCGCCAGGGCAAAGAGCCTGGCGCGCAGGTCGGCGGGCAGGGCATTCGACCGGTCGGCCACGGCGGCGGCCAGGTGGGTCCACAACCGACGGTTGTCGTGCAGGGCCTGGGCCAGGGGGGGGAGGGAATCGGGCCGGGCCGCGGCGACGCGAAGGCGCGCCGTGACGGCGGCGATCGCCTGCCTCTCGATCTGCCGGGGGGTCCGAAGGGCAGCGTCCGGGGATTGATAGGCCGGCGGCGAGGGAAACGGTTTCACGCGGCATCCTTCTGGTGCGGAGGGAGGCGGCGACCGCGGCGGTCGCCGCATGGGGCCCGCCGCCGGAGCGGCGGACCGACGGGAATTCCGGCCCTAGCGGAAGAGCGACAGGATGGACTGGGGCGCCTGATTGGCGATGGACAACGCCTGGATGCCGAGCTGCTGCTGCACCTGGAGGGCCTGGAGCCGGGCCGAGGCCTCCTCCATGTCGGCATCGACCATGGAGCCGATCCCGGCCCGCAGCGAATCCGACAGCCCCGAGACGAACTTGGCCTGCGTCTCGATGCGGCTCTGGGCAGAGCCGAAGGAGGCCGCAGCGGCGACGGAGGTCTGGATGAGCCCCTCGATCTCGCGCAGGGCGGCCCGGGCCCCGTTGGTCGTGGAGACGTCGATGGACGCCGCCTGCGCGAGTCCGCCGCCCACCGTGTTGCCGGCGGCCGCATAGCCGTTCGCTGTCACGGAAAAATCGTCGCCGGTGGTGTTGGCGCCGGTGAAGGTGACGGTCGCACCCGTCACGCTGGCCCGGATGCTGCCGAGGCCCGTCGCCTGGGGATTGGCGTCGGCAAAGGCCTGGACATGCCGGTTGAACGCGGCCGCCAGTCCCTTGGCCACATCCTCGGCCGTGTCGCCGTCGCGGGCGACATAGCTGATCTGGTTGGCGCCGGTCGTGTTGAACCCGGTGGCCAGGCTGCCCGCCCCGGCCGTGATCGCGATGGAGAAGCCGAAACCCGCCGTGGCGCTGTCCACGGTCACGCTGGTGGTGGCCGGAACGGCGCCGCCCGCCAAGGCCGCCGCGGTGGCGTCGGCCGCCCCCGACAGCCGGTTGGTGGCCGACGCCTCTGCCGTGCCGGTGATGTTGGAGGCCGCAAGGCCCAGATCGCGCTTGGCGACGCCGATCGCGCTGGTGACGACACCAGTTGCGGTGCGGTCGAGCGACGAAAGCACGTTCACCGTGCCCGTTCCGGCCGTCTTGTCGGTGTTCGACAGCAGGTTGAGGCCGTTGAACTGGGCCGCGCCCACGACCGCGCCGATCTGACGCTTGAGCGCCTCGATGTCGGTCTGGATCTTGACCCGATCGACGTTCTGCTCCTGCGCGGCGACGATCTTGCCCTTCATCTGCGTGAGCAGGTCCGTCACCGTCTCCGCCGCCTGACGGGCCACGGCCACGGTGGACTGGCCGAGCGACAGGCTGTCGGAGATTGCCTTGAAGCCCTGGACGTCGGATTCCATGACCTTGGAGATGGCCCAGACAGCGGCGTTGTCCTTGGCCGTCGCCACGGACTTGCCGGTCGAGATCTGGTCCTGCGTCTTCGCCAGGCTCTGGTTGATGCCCTTGAGGGTCTGCAGCGCGACCATCGCGCTCGTGTTGGTCAGGATGCTGGACATGGGTCCGTCCTCTGTCGGCGGCACGTGCTGCGCCGCGGTTTCGGATCGCCGCGGCGGGAGGCCGCGGCAGGCAGGGCCGTCCTGACCTGCGCCCGGGGCGCCATCCGTTCGGGATGCGGAGGCAGACTGGATCACCAGATGTGAACAGAAGCCTAACGCGCCGGCGCGAAATGCGCGCAACTTGAACCGACGGTGCGGCTCAGGCGCGGCGGACGACCCGCGGACCGGCGGGTGCGGCCGCCAGGACGCCCCGGGCATCGTAGGTGGCCAGCGACGCACCGGTGCGCAGCGCCTCCTGCCGGCCGAGGGCGCTGCGGACGCCGCCGAGGGCCGCGGCGAGCAGCGCCGCATTGCGCGCCAGCATCGCCGCCAGCGACGGGTCCGGCGGAACCTGCCCGGCCTCCATCCGCCGGGCCAGATCCTCCTTGCGGCGCGCGAGGTCGGCCAGCCTGTCCCATTGCCCCTCGCGCAGCGCCCGACGCTCCTCCTCGAGCAGCGCGGACCATCCGGGCTCAGCCGCCATCGAGGGACAGGGCGCGGATGATCGATTCGGCCAGCCCGATCCCGCCGGCCCGCGCGAGCCGCTCGGCCTGCGCGTCGAGCAGCAGCGAGGCGAAGTGGTCCTCGCCTGCCCCGCCTCCGAAGCCGGCCGGCGGACGGCCCAGACCCGCCTCGGAAAGCAGGCCGCGCAGGACCGTGGCCTCGAGCCGGAGCGCCGCCTCGCGCAGGGCGGTCTCGCGTGGGGTGGTCTCCTGCGGAACGGGCAGGGAGGGAACAGAGCTGATCTGCATGCGGGCCTCTCCGGATCGACGGGCGCAAGGTCGCATCCGCGGGTAAACATTTCGTAAGCTTCCGATGGCATGGTGGACCCCGACGGAGCGAATCGGGGTGGCGGATGGATCGCAGCCGGCTTGGTGATGCCCTTCGGCCCGGACCGGCCTGCCCGCCTGCGGCACCCGGTCGGCGGCCCTCTCCCGCGGGGGAGACAGAGGACCCCGGGCAGACGCCCTTTGCCGCCCTGCTCGCGGCCGCGGGGGTCCCGTCCGCCGTCTCGACCGCTGACGGGGCCTCGGGCGGGGCAGGCGGGGATGGGACGGAGGAGCGCGTGCCTGCGGGGCGCAGGTCCGGCCCCCGGGCGGAGGCCCCCCCGCCGGCAGAGGCCGGCACCGGCCGCGCGCCGGTGCGCGGCGGGGCGGACGATCCTCGGGATGCTGCAGCGGACCGGGAGGACGGCTCCGGCGGGCCGCCTTGCAGACCCGGCGCGGCGATGCCCCCGCCACGCCCGCTGCAGGCCGACGCGTCTTCGGCGGCCCTCCCGGCCGTCGCCGGGCCCCGGGACCCGGCGGCTCCTGCCGCGCCGCCCCCGGACGATGCAGGGGCGGACCCGCCTGCCCCCCCGGAGAGCCTGGCCGCGCCGCCCTCCGCGGCCGAGGGCCCGACCTTCGGGGAGGCCGGCCCCACCATCCCGGCCGCAGCCGCCGACCGGGCGCCGGCGCGCGACACCGGTCCTGCGCCGTCCTCCCGACCCGCGCCGCCCGACATGCCGCCCGGAGATCGGCCGGCGCCGCCGGCTGACGCGGCCGATGCGGTCGGCGTGACGCTGGAAGCGGGCGTGCTGGTCATCGAGGCGCCGGGGGAGGACCTGGCCGTCCTGCTGCGCCGGCATCTCGACCTGCTGCGCGAGGATCTGCGCGCCCAAGGCTTCGGGGGGCTGGCCGTGTCGGTGGAAACAGGGGGCGGCGGACAGGGCCGCACCCGGCGCCCCGTTCCTGAACCCGGTCCGGGACGCTCCGGGCGGGCAGACCCGCTGGCCGGGACACCCTCCCATCCTGCGCACCCCGACCTTGTCGCGATGGCGCCCGGTCCGGTCGACCTGCGGGTCTGAGCCATGGAAATCGCCCGCACCACAGCCACGACCACCGCGCCGCCCCTCCCCGCCCGCACCGGACTGGGGGACTTCCAGTCCTTTCTGCGGCTCCTGACGACCCAGATGCGCAACCAGGACCCGCTCGATCCCATCGATTCGAGCGATTATGCCGTGCAGCTCGCCACCTTTGCCGGCGTCGAGCAGCAGGTCCGCACCAATGCCCTGCTCGAGACGCTGTCGTCCCGACTCGCCCTGGCCGGTCTGGCCGAGATCGCAGGCTGGGTCGGCCGGGAGGTGCGGGCCGCGGCGCCGGCCTTCTTCGACGGCAGCCCGGTCACGCTCGCGGCCCGTCCGCGCCCCGAGGCGGACGCGGCCGAGATCGTCGTGCGCGACGCCCAGGGGCGCGAGGTCACGCGCGCCCCGATCGGCCTGTCGGGCGAGCCGGTCGAATGGGCCGGCGTCGCGGCAGACGGCGCGCCCCTGCCGCGCGGCGCCTACCGGATCGAGGTGGCAAGCCTCGTCCGTGGAGAGGTCGTCGCCGTCGATCCGGCGGAGATCTACGCCCGCGTGACGGAGGTGCGCTGGGAGGGCGGAGAGGCCGCGGTCGTCCTGCGGGGGGGCGCAGTCGTGCCCGCCTCGGCCGTCACGGCGTTGCGCCCGTGACCGGATTCAGGGTCCCGTCAGCACCAGGGTGCCGAGGATGCCGACCGCCAGCCCCGCCGCCGCCCAAGCCGCCATGGCGGCCCGGGCCGCAGCCCTCGGCGGCGGGGGCAGCGCCTCGTCGGCCCGGGTCAGCCCCTCGCGCACCAGATCGGGAAGCCGCGGCGAGAAGGCCGCGAGCACCCGCGCCGTCCGCGCCATGTCGCGCGCCAGCGCCCGGGGGCCGAGGCTGTCGCGGATATAGGCCTCGACCACGGGGCGCGCGGCCTCCCAGATGTTCATGCGCGGATCGAGCGAGCGCGCCACCCCCTCCACCACGACCATGGTGCGCTGCAGAAGGATCAGCTCGGTGCGGGTGCGCATCCCGAACCGCTCGGTCACCTCGAAGAGATAGGCCAGGAGGCGGCTCATGGAGATGTGGGAGGCGTCCATGCCGAAGATGGGCTCTCCCACCGCGCGCAGGGCCTGGGCGAAGGCGTCCACCGAGCGGTCGGGGGGAACATAGCCCGCCTCGAAATGGACCTCGGCCACGCGGCGGTAGTCGCGGCGGATGAAGCCCCACAGGATCTCGGCATAGACGCGGCGGGTGTAGTCGTCGATCCGCCCCATGATCCCGAAGTCGAAGGCCACGAGGTCGCCGTCGGGTGCGACCTTGAGGTTGCCTTGGTGCATGTCGCCGTGAAAGTAGCCGTCGCGCAGCGCATGGCTGAGAAACAGCCGCAGCACCCGCTGCGCGAGTTCGGCCGTGTCGTGGCCTGCGGCGCGGATGGCGGTCGTGTCGGCCGCGCCGATCCCCTCGACCCAGTCCATGGTCAGCACGCGCCGCGCCGTCAGGCTCCAGCGGACGGCGGGCACGCGAAAGCCCGCGTCCCGCGCCGTGTTGGCCGCGAATTCGGAGGAGGCCGCCGCCTCGAGCCGCAGGTCGAGCTCGCCGCGCACGACGCCCTCGAAATGGGCAATCACGTCGAGCGGGCGCAGCCGCCGCGCCGAGGGGACCAGCGCATGGATCACCTGCGCGGTGAAGCGCAGCGCGTCGATGTCGCGGCGGAAGGCGCGTTCGATCCCGGGGCGCAGGACCTTGACGGCGACCGCCTCGCCCGTGGCGCGCAGCCGCGCGCGGTGCACCTGCGCCAGCGAGGCGGCGGCGACGGGGCCCGAGAACTCGGAGAACAGCGACTCCGCCGTCTGCCCCAGCTCGCGCGCGATCTCCACCCGGGCCTGCTCGGTCGGAAAGGGCGGCAGCCGGTCCTGGAGAAAGCGCAGTTGTTCGGCGACCGGCGCACCCACCACGTCGGGGCGGGTGGACAGGATCTGGCCGAACTTCACATAGGCCGGCCCCATCGCCACCAGCGCGCGCGGCACCGGCGGAAGGCCCGGATCGCCGGGCCGCCCCATCCAGCGGAAGGGCCAGGCGAGGGTGCGCGCCGCCGCCCGCAGCAGCGGAGGGGCGTTGAACGATTCGAGCAGGATCCCCATGGCGCCCGTCCGCTCGAAGGTCGCGCCCATGCGGACGAGCCGGACGATGTTCAGGGGGCCGCGCATGTCAGATCTTCCAGCCCGAATGGAGCGCGGCCACACCGAAGGTCAGGTTGCGCCAGCCGACCCGCTCGAATCCCGCCTGCCGGACAAGGTCCGCGAACGCCTCCTGGTCGGGGAACCGGCGGATCGACTCCACGAGATAGCGATACGAGTCGCGGTCTCCCGCCACCGCTCCGCCCAGCGCGGGGATGACGTTGAACGAGTAGAGATCGTAGGCCCGCTCGAGCAGCGGCGGGGCCACGTGCGAGAACTCGAGCACGAGAAGCCGGCCGCCCCGGCGCAGCACCCGGAAGGCCTCGGCCAGGGCCGCCTCGGGGCGGGTGACATTGCGGATGCCGAAGGCGATCGTCCAGGCGTCGAAGCTCGCATCCGCGAAGGGCAGCGCCATGGCATCGCCCACGACCCAGGAGAGCCCCGCGATCCCCCGCGCCTCCGCGCGCCGGCGCCCCTCGAGAAGCATGGGCTCCGTCAGGTCGAGCACGGTCACGGACGCGCCGGGCGCGCGCCGCTTGACCCGGAAGGCGATGTCTCCCGTCCCCCCCGCCACGTCGAGCAGGCGCATCCCGTCGCGCGGGGCCAGCCAGTCCACCATCGCATCCTTCCAGAGCCGGTGCAGCCCGCCCGACATGAGGTCGTTCATCAGGTCGTAGCGCGCCGCCACCCGCTCGAACACGCCGCGCACGCGGGACGCCTTGTCCCCCTCGGGGATCGTCTCGAACCCGAAATGGGTGACGCGGCCCTCGCCGGAAGGGGCAGGGCCGGAAGCGGGCGGGGGGGCATTGGTCACGGGCTCGTCCTCGGTCGGCTGTGGTGCGGACAGATGGGGCGCCGGCCGGGGTCGCCAAGCCTTGTCCGCCCGTCGCGCGGTCCATATAGGAGGGCGGCTGCCGCCGAAAGGACCGCCATGCCCGAACTGCCGGAGGTGGAGACGGTGCGCCGCGGACTGCTCCCCGCGCTGGAGGGGCGGCGGATCGAGCGGCTGGAGCTGCGCCGCGACGGCCTGCGCTGGCCCTTTCCGCCGGACCTGGCCGGACGGGTGGCGGGGGCCCGGATCGTCGGGATCGACCGGCGCGCCAAGGTCCTGCTGATCCATCTCGACACGGGCGAGACGCTTCTGGCGCATCTGGGCATGTCGGGCCGGATGCTGCTCGGCCGAGAGGTGCTCGGGACCTATGTGCACGGGTCCGGCGCGGGCGCCCCGGACTCGCCCCACGATCATGTCGTGCTGCATCTGGAGGGCGGCACGCGGGTGACCTTCAACGACGCGCGGCGGTTCGGGATGATCGACCTGTGGCCCACGGCCGCGCTGTCCGGGCACCGGCTGCTGGCCGGACTGGGGCCGGAGCCGCTGGAGGAGGGCTTCGGCGGCGCCAGCCTGCAGCGGGCGCTGGCCGGGCGGCGCACGAGCATCAAGGCGGCGCTGCTCGATGCCGCGACCGTGGCGGGGATCGGCAACATCTATGCCTGCGAGGCGCTGGCCCGCGCCGGCATCCACCCTGCCCGGCCGGCCGGGCGGATCGGACGGGCGCGGCTCGACCGGCTGGCGGAGGCCATCCGCGCCGTCCTGCACGAGGCGATCGCGGCGGGAGGCTCCAGCCTGCGCGACCATCGCGGGGCGGACGGGGAGATCGGGCGCTTCCAGCACGGCTTCGGCGTCTATGGGCGCGAGGGCCAGCCCTGCCGCACCTGCACCACACCGATCCGCCGCATCGTCCAGGCCGGCCGGTCCACCTTCTTTTGCCCGAAATGCCAGCGCTGAGGGTCGGTTGACACTGTGCGCCTTCCCGTCTAGTGACGCGGCTTCAGTTTGCAGCGCCCATCGAGCGGGACCCCAGCACAGCCATGGCCAACACGCCCCAATCCGCCAAGCGCGCCCGCCAGAGCGAGGCCCGCTACAAGATCAACAAGATGCGCCGCTCGCGCATCCGCACCTTCCTGCGCCGCGTCGAGGAGGCGATCGCCTCGGGCGATCATGCCGCCGCCCAGGAGGCCCTGCGCGCCGCCCAGCCCGAACTCATGCGCGGCGTCTCCAAGGGCGTGGTCAAGAAGAACACGGCCGCCCGCAAGATGTCGCGCCTGTCCGCGCGCGTGAAGGCCGTCGGGGCCACGGCGGCGCCGGTCTGACATCCATTCCCCGCACCGAATCGAGGCGCGCCCCGGCCGGCGCGCCTTTTGTCGTCCGAAGGGGACCGTTTCCGCCCTGACGCCGCGCCATGTTCCGCGCAGCCGAAAAAAATTTCCTATCTGAGGGGTGATTGTCACACGGCTGTGACAGGACCCGCGAGAATCCGCCCGATCATCGGCGCCCTCTGGCAGCCCCGGCCGATTCGCCCACCCGCCGCGCGCGTCAAGCGCGATGTTCGGTTGCGAGCCGTGCGCCCTCTTGGCAGCTTGTCTCAAGCGATTCCGGTCGTTCCTGGGGGAATGGATCAGGATCGGCATGTCACGCCCCTGCGACGGCCGCTGCCACGGCCGGAGCGACAGTTTCGCGGCGCCGCCCTGCCAGGCGGTCTGCGAAGGGGGCAGGCTGTCCGGTCCTCCTGCGGACCACCGTGCGGCTTCGGCGGCACGGGGTCGGCCACGCCTTGCGCCATCCTTGGCGCAGGAGCGTCCTTTCGTCGTCCCCCGAGACCAGCCGGCGCTGCGAACTGGGGCATGGTCCGGTGCGGACCGGCGGGCCTGGGGCCCGTCCTGACGGAAAGGACAACGGCAATGGCCGACGGCGCAGGCATGGCAGGCATCGGTGCGGGCTTCGGCTCCGGCGCGTCACCCGCCCGCGGGGGGCCGACCGGCCGCCCGCCCGAAGGCGGCGACGCGGCGGCGGCCTGGGCCCGCGCCAGCGCCGTGCTGCGCGACCGGGTGGGGGCAGGCAGCTTCCGCAGCTGGATTGCGCCCCTGTCGCTCGAGGGCGTGGAGAACGGTGTGGCCGTCCTGCGGGCGCCCACGGCCTTTCTGGGCTCCTATGCGCTGCGGGCCTTCGGCGAGCACATCCTCGCCGCCCTCGCAGCCGCGGGCTGGCCCGCACAGAGGCTGGAGATGGCGCTGGCGGATCGCCCTGCCGCACCCCCCCGAGCCGCTGCCCCGGCGGCCGCGGACGCATCGCGGACCCTTCCGCCGCGCCCCGCCCCCGAGGAGGAGGGCACCCGTCTCGACCCCCGCCTGACCTTCGAGCGCTTCGCCGTCGGCGCGCCCAACGAGCTGGCCCACGCCGCCGCGCGCCGGCTGGCCGAGGGCCGCGCGGCGTTCAATCCGCTCTTCCTCCATGGCGGGGTGGGCCAGGGCAAGACCCACCTCCTCCAGGCCGTCGCCCAGGCCCTGCGCGCGCGAGAACCCGGGGCCCGCGTCCTCTACCTGTCGGCCGAACAGTTCATGGTCCGCTTCGTCAGCGCCCTGCGCGAGCGGCGCATGGTCGAGTTCAAGGCCTGGATCCGCAGCCTCGACATGCTGCTCGTGGACGACGTCCAGTTCCTCGCCGGCAAGGATTCGACCCAGGAGGAATTCTTCCACAGCTTCAACGCGCTCTTCGACCAGGGCCGGCGGATCGTCCTGTCGGCCGACCGCCCCCCGGCCGAGATCCCCCACCTCGAGGAGCGCGTGGCCTCGCGGCTCCAGGCCGGGCTGGTGGTCGGCATGGGTCCCGCCGACGAGGCGCTGCGCCTCGCGGTGCTGCGTCTCAAGCTGGCCCAAGCGCAGGAGGCCGATCCCCAGCTGCGCATCGCCGACGGCGTGCTCGAGTTCCTGGCCGCGCGCATCACCGCCAATCTCCGCGTGCTCGAAGGAGCGTTGACCCGGCTGATCGCGCAGGCCCAGCTCGTCCAGCGCGAGGTCACCCCCGACCTCGCGCGCGAAGGCCTCGCGGACCTTCTGCGCGCCGCCGAACGGCGGGTCTCGGTGGAGGAGATCCAGCGCCGCGTGGCCGAGCATTACGGCATCCGTCTGGCCGACCTGGTCGGCCCGCGCCGGCTGCGGCCGCTCGCCCGGCCCCGGCAGGTGGCGATGTATCTCGCCAAGACCCTGACCAGCCGCTCGCTGCCCGATATCGGACGCCGCTTCGGCGGGCGCGACCACACCACCGTGCTGCACGGGGTGCGCCGCATCGAGGCGCTGATCGCCGAGGACCAGACGCTGGCCGGAGACGTGGCCCAGCTGCGGCGCGCCATCGAGAGGCAGGGCTGAGCCCCCCTTGAGCAGGCTCCCAAAGCCTGTCAGGGTCGGCGTCCCGGAGCGGAGGGAGAACGGGGATGAAGGTCAGCATTGAGCGTGCGGCCCTGGCCAGGGCCGTGGCCCAGGCCCAATCGGTCGTGGAGCGGCGCAACACCATCCCCATCCTCGCCAACCTCCTGATCGAGACGGGCGAGGACGGCGTGAGCATCCGCGCGACCGACCTCGACATGGAGGTGGTGGACCGCGCGCCCGCCCGCGTGGACCAGCCCGGCGGCACCACCGTCCCGGCCGTCATGCTCAACGAGATCGTCCGCAAGCTGCCCGACGGTGCGCTCGTGACGCTGTCCACGGCAGGGCAGACGGGCCGGCTCACCGTCTCGGCCGGCCGCTCGACCTTCCAGCTGGCCACGCTGCCCGTCGAGGACTTCCCCCAGATGGCCTCGGCCGACTACGCCACGCGCTTCGAGGCGCCGGCGGGCCTGCTGCGCCGCCTGTTCGAGAAATCCAAGTTCGCCATCTCCACGGAGGAGACGCGCTACTACCTCAACGGCGTCTATCTGCACGTGGCCCAGGGGCAGGACGGCCCCGTCCTGCGCGCGGTCGCCACGGACGGCCACCGCCTCGCGCGGATCGACGCCCCCCTGCCCGTCGGCGCCGACGGGATGCCGGGCGTCATCGTGCCGCGCAAGACCGTGAACGAGCTGCGCAAGCTTCTGGACGACGACGAGGCCGTGATCCGCGTCTCGGTCTCCGACACCAAGATCCGGTTCGAGACTCCCCTAATCGCGCTGACCTCCAAGGTGATCGACGGCACCTTCCCCGATTATGCGCGCGTCATCCCCGCCGCCAATCCGCGGCGCATGGAAGTGGATGCCAGGGAGTTCGCCGCCGCCGTGGACCGCGTCGCGACCATCTCCTCCGAACGCTCCCGCGCGGTGAAGCTCGCGCTCGAGGAGGACCGCCTCCTTCTGACCGTGAACGCCCCCGACTCGGGCACCGCCGAGGAGGAGCTCGCCGTCGCCTATGGCGACGACCGGCTCGAGATCGGCTTCAATGCCCGCTACCTGCTCGAGATCGCCGGGCAGGTGGACCGCGACAACGCCGTGTTCCTGTTCAACTCCTCGGCCGATCCCACGGTGATGCGCGAGGGCGACGACCCCTCGGCGCTCTATGTCGTCATGCCGATGCGGGTGTGAGCGGCGCGCGCCTGTCCACGCTGGCCCTGTCGGACTTCCGCTCGCATGCCCGCGCGCGGCTCGAGCTGGGCCGGGGCACCGTCGCCATCTGGGGCGCCAACGGTGCGGGCAAGACCAACCTGCTCGAAGCCGTCTCCTTTCTCTCGCCCGGCCGCGGCCTGCGCGGCGCCACGGCGGCCGAGGTCGCCCGGCGCGGCGGCTCGGGCGGCTGGCGCATCGCCGCCCTCTTCCAGACGCCCGAGGCCGTGCGCGAGGTCGAGACCGGCGCCCTGCCGGGCGAGCCGCGCAGCGTGCGTCTGGACGGCAAGGCGGCGATCCAGACCGACCTTGCGCATCTGGTGCCGGTCCTGTGGGTCGTGCCCGCGATGGACCGGCTCTGGACTGAGGGGGCGGAGGGGCGGCGCCGCTTTCTCGACCGCGCCGCGATGAGCCTGATCCCGGATCACGCCGAGGCCGCGCTCGCCTACGACAAGGCCCTGCGCGAGCGCAACCGCCTGCTGCGCGAGGGTGCCCGGGACCCCCACTGGTACGCCGCGCTCGAGGCGCGCATGGCCTCTGCCGGCGCGCGTCTGGCCGAGAACCGCGCCACGACGCTGACGGCGCTGGCGGCCGCGCAGGACCGGGCGGAGACGGGCTTTCCGGCCGCCGATCTGGCCATCGTCTACCCGGAGGGGGCCGCACCCGACACCGAGGCCGCCCTGGCCGCCGCGCTCGAGGGCGGGCGCCGCGCCGACATGGCGGCGGGCCGCACCCTGACCGGGCCCCACCGGGCCGACCTGGAGGCGGTCTGGGCCGCCAAGGGGGTGCCGGCGCGCGACTGCTCGACCGGAGAACAGAAGGCGCTGCTCCTGTCGCTCGTGCTCGCCAATGCGCGCGCCCTGGCCGCCCGGGGGCGCCCGCCCCTGCTGCTGCTCGACGAGGTGGCCGCCCATCTGGACGCGCATCGCCGCGCCGCGCTCTATGCCGAACTGGACGCGCTGGGCCTTCAGGCCTTTCTGACCGGGACCGAGCCGGGCCTGTTCGCCGGACTGGGAGCGTCGGTCCAGTGCTGGGAGGCGACGGAGGCGGGGGGCGTCACCACGCTGGCCGAGACGGCCGCCCCCTGAGCCGCGCCCGCCCCCCTGGCCGGAGCGGGGCGGGGCGCGGATCCGGCCGCGCGCCCGTGCGGAACGGAGGCGCCGCGGTGGCAATCCGGTTCTCCGATCCCCATATGGAAAGGGTCCGAGGGGTGACATTCCCCCCTTACCTTTCTATAAGATCGCAGGCTTTCCGAAGGGTCTTCCCGCATGTCTCCGAAGTCCGCCGCCGCCGCGGCCTATGGCGCCGAATCCATCAAGGTCCTCAAGGGCCTCGACGCGGTGCGCAAGCGGCCTGGCATGTATATTGGCGACACGGAGGACGGCTCGGGCCTGCACCACATGGTCTACGAGGTGGTGGACAACGGCATCGACGAGGTGCTCGCGGGGCATGCGACCGAGGTGGTCGTCACGATCCACCCCGATTCCTCCGTCTCGGTGCGCGACAACGGCCGCGGCATCCCCGTGGACATCCATCCCGGCGAAGGCGTCTCGGCGGCCGAGGTCATCATGACCCAGCTCCATGCCGGGGGCAAGTTCGACAACAACTCCTACAAGGTCTCGGGCGGCCTGCACGGGGTGGGCGTGTCGGTCGTCAACGCCCTGTCGGACTGGCTCGAGCTGCGCATCTGGCGGGGCGGGCGCGAGCATTTCGCCCGCTTCGAGAACGGCAACACGGTCGAGCCGCTGCGCGTCGTCGGAGAGGCCGAGGAGGGCCAGACCGGCACGGAGGTGCGCTTTCTCGCCTCGGCCAAGACCAACCGGCCCGACGGGACCTTCTCCAACCTCGACTATTCCTTCAGGACGCTCGAGACGCGGCTGCGCGAGCTGGCCTTTCTGAACTCGGGCGTGCGCATCACGCTCCGGGACCTGCGCCCGGCCGAGCCGCTCCACGTCACGCTCCACTACGAGGGCGGCGTCAAGGAATTCGTCCGGTATCTCGACCGCTCCAAGTCGAGCCCCCTGCCCGAACCCATCCACATCGTGGGCGAGCGCGGCGGGATCGGGGTCGAGGTCGCGATGTGGTGGAACGACAGCTACCACGAGACGGTGCTGCCCTTCACCAACAACATTCCCCAGCGCGACGGCGGCACGCACCTGCAGGGGTTCCGGTTCGCCCTGACGCGCACGCTGACCGCCTATGCCGCCTCGTCGGGCCTGGCAAAGCGGGAAAAGGTCGAGTTCTCGGGCGAGGATGCGCGCGAGGGGCTCACCTGCGTGCTCTCGGTCAAGGTGCCCGACCCCAAGTTCAGCAGCCAGACCAAGGACAAGCTCGTCTCCTCGGAGGTGCGCCCCGCGGTGGACAGCCTCGTCTCCGAGCGGCTGGCCGAATGGCTGGAGGAGAACCCCGCCCATGCCCGCGCCATCGTGGGCAAGATCGTGGAGGCCGCTCTGGCGCGCGAGGCCGCGCGCAAGGCGCGCGAACTGACGCGCCGCAAGTCCGCGCTCGACGTCAACTACCTGGCGGGCAAGCTCAAGGACTGTTCGGAACGGGACCCGTCCAAGACCGAGCTGTTTCTCGTGGAAGGCGACAGCGCCGGGGGCAGCGCCCAGACCGGGCGCGACCGCCGCATCCAGGCGGTGCTGCCGCTCCGCGGCAAGATCCTCAATGTCGAGCGCGCCCGCTTCGACCGGATGCTGTCCAGCCAGGAGATCGGCAACCTCGTCATGGCCCTGGGCACCGGGATCGGGCGGGACGAGTTCGACATCGGCAAGCTGCGCTACGGCAAGGTCGTCATCATGACCGATGCCGACGTGGACGGCGCGCATATCCGCACGCTGCTTCTGACCTTCTTCTTCCGCCAGATGCCCGAACTGATCGAGAAGGGGCACCTCTTCATCGCCCAGCCGCCCCTCTACAAGGTCACCCGCGGCAAGTCCGAGGTCTATCTCAAGGACCAGGCCGCGCTCGACGACTACCTCATCGCGCAGGGCGTGGAAGGCGCGGTCCTGCGGCTCGGTTCGGGCGCGGAGATCGCGGGCGCGGACCTCGTGCGCGTGGTCGATGAGGCGCGCGCCGTCAGACGCTCGCTCGAGGCCTACCCGCCGCACCATCCGCGCCACATCCTCGAACAGGCCGCCATCGCCGGAGCCTTCCGCGCAGGCGCCGTGGACGCCGACCTCCAGGGCGTGGCCGACACGGTGGCCCGCCGGCTCGACCTCATCGCGCCGGAATACGAGCGCGGCTGGCAGGGCCGGGTGACGCAGGACCACGGCATCCGCCTCGGCCGCACCCTGCGCGGCGTGGAGGAGGTGCGCACGCTCGACGGCGCGCTCCTGCGCTCGGGCGAGAGCCGCCGCCTCGGCACCCACAGCGATGCGCTCGCCGAAACCTACGGCGATCCCGCCACGCTCCTGCGCAAGGATCGCGTCCAGCCGATCATGGGCCCCTTGGACCTCCTGCGCGCCATCCTGGCCGAGGGCGAGAAGGGCCTGTCGCTCCAGCGCTACAAGGGTCTGGGCGAGATGAACCCCGAGCAGCTGTGGGAGACGACGCTCGACCCCGAGGCGCGCACGCTGCTGCAGGTGCGGGTGGACGACGTGGCCGAGGCCGAGGACATCTTCTCGCGCCTGATGGGGGACGCGGTCGAGCCGCGGCGCGAGTTCATCCAGGACAATGCCCTCCAGGTCGCCAATCTGGACGCCTGACGCGGCGCTGGACAGCGCCCCCTGCGCCGCCTAAGCCTCCGCCCCGCGAGAGGACGCGGGGAGGACGCGCCATGAGACCGGCCAGCGAGGCTCTGCTCGTCGTGGACGTGCAGAACGACTTCTGCCCCGGAGGGGCCCTGGCGGTGGCGGACGGAGACGCCATCGTGCCGGGCATCAACGCCCTGATGGAGGAGTTCCAGGTCGTCGTCCTGACCCAGGACTGGCACCCGCCGGCCCACCTGTCCTTTGCCTCGTCCCATCCGGGCCGGTCGCCCTTCGACGTCATCACGGCGGATTACGGCCCCCAGGTGCTCTGGCCCGATCATTGCGTGCAGAACACGGCCGGCGCCGCCTTTCACCCCGCCCTGCGCACCGACGGTCAGGCCATCATCCGCAAGGGCTTCCGCCGCGAGGTGGACAGCTATTCGGCCTTCTTCGAGAACGATCACGAGACGCCCACCGGTCTCGAGGGCTATCTGCGCACGCGCGGGGTGGAGGCGGTCACCCTCGTGGGGCTCGCCACGGATTACTGCGTGAGCTATTCCGCGCTCGACGCCGCGCGGCTCGGCTTTGCCGTCACCGTCATCGAACGGCTCACCCGCGCGATCGACCTCGGCGGCAGCCTCGCCGCGGCGCGCAAGGGCTGGCAGCATGCCGGCGTGCAGGTGGCCTGATCCCATGATCGACATCGCCACGCGGGTCTGGAACCATACCTGGAAGATCGACCCCATCGTGCGGTCGCTGCTCGACACCGACTTCTACAAGCTCCTGATGTGCCAGTCGGTCCTGCGCAACCGCCCCGACGTGCGCGTGACCTTCGAGCTCATCAACCGCTCGCCCGACATCCGCCTCGCCGAGCTGATCGACGAGGGCGAGCTGCGCGAGCAGCTCGACCATGTGCGCACGCTGCGGCTGACGCGGGGCGAATCCACCTGGCTGCGCGGCAACACCTTCTACGGCAAGCGCCAGATGTTCCGACCGGACTTCATGGAATGGTTCGAGGCGCTGCGCCTGCCGCCCTACCACCTCGAGCGGCGGGGGGGGCAGTTCCGCCTCAGCTTCGAGGGACCCTGGCCCGAGGTCATGCTGTGGGAGATCCCTGCCCTCGCCATCATCATGGAGCTGCGCTCGCGCGCGGTGCTCAAGGGGATGGGGCGGTTCGAGCTGCAGGTGCTCTATGCCCGCGCCATGACGCGCGTCTGGGAAAAGGGCGAGCGGCTGCGCCGCATCCCCGGCCTGCGGCTGGCCGATTTCGGCACGCGCCGCCGCCACGGCTTCCTGTGGCAGGACTGGTGCGTGCAGGCCATGATCGAGGCGCTGGGCGAGAAGTTCATCGGCACGTCCAACTGCCTGATCGCCAAGCGCCGCGACCTCGAGGCCATCGGCACCAACGCGCACGAGCTGCCCATGGTCTATGCCGCGCTGGCCGACACCGACGAGGACCTGCGCGAGGCCCCCTACCGGGTGCTCGCCGACTGGCAGGAGGAGCACGACGGCAACCTCCTCGTGATCCTGCCCGACACCTACGGCACGCGCCCCTTTCTCGAGCGCGCACCCGCCTGGCTGGCCAAGTGGACCGGTATCCGCGTCGATTCGGGCGACCCGGTGGAGAACACCGAACTCGCCATCCGCTGGTGGGAATCCCACGGCGAGGACCCCCGGCGCAAGCTCATCGTCTTCTCCGACGGGCTGGACGTGCCCGAGATCGAGGCGCTGCACGCCCGCTTCGCCGACCACGTCCGGCTGACCTATGGCTGGGGCACGCTGCTGACCAACGACTTCGCGGGGCTGGCCGGCGACGCGCTCGCCCCCTTCAGCCTCGTGTGCAAGGCCGTCGCCGCCAACGGGCGGCCCACGGTCAAGCTGTCGGACAACCCCGAAAAGGCCATGGGACCGCCCGGCGAGGTCGAGCGCTACAAGCGCATCTTCGGCCTGGGCGAACAGGCCCGTCGCGCCGTCCGCGTCTGACGCGGCGTCAGGCCCGGCCCAGCACCTCGATCCGCACGGGCGCCACCCCGGAGCGGAGCATCCCGATCTCCCCGGCGGCCTCGCGCGACAGGTCGATGATCCGGCCGCGCACATGCGGCCCGCGATCGTTGATCCGCACGACGACCGAGGCGCCGGTGCGCTCGTTGGTCACCCGCACCCGGGTGCCGAACGGCAGGGTCGGATGGGCGGCGGTCAGGGCGTGCATGTTGAACGCCTCGCCGCTGGCCGTGGTGCGGCCGTGAAAGCCGGGACCGTACCAGGACGCCTGCCCGGACAGGGCCTGGGCCGAGACGGCAGGCGCCGTCGCCGCCACCGCAGCCAGGGCAAGACAACCGATCATCATGGAACGCATCGTGGTCACGGGCGTTTCCCTTCCTTGGGCTCGTTCATGGCGCGGTGCCATGCGGGCCGCCCCTCGACCGCGCAAGCACGGCTGTGGCGATTCGGCCGCAATCGGCAGGAATCGTCCCTTCGCACCGCTTTTCGGCTTGCGCCATCGGCGGAAAGTCACCGGCGGGGCGCGTCCCGGCCGCGTGACGCATGGTCACGGCTCCTGCGGCTCCTAGCTTCCTTGCTCCTGCAGGCGGGGAGGGGACGCCGGGTCGGCCCGATTCGGGATGCCCAGGACGGGTCCTAGACCGGCTCCTCGGCGTCCGGACGCGATCGGGCCGCCTTGATCGCACCCCGATGCGCCTTGGCCTCGAGGCGCCGCCGGACGCTGCCAGGGGTCGGGCGGGTCGCGATCCGTCGGCGAGGCGGCACGAGGGCGGCCCGGATCAGCGCGACCAGACGCTCCCGCGCCAGCGCGCGGTTGCGGGCCTGGCTGCGCGTGTCCTCGGCCCGGATCAGCACGGCGCCCGAGCCCTCCTCGCCCACCCAGCGCCGCCCGGCAAGGCGCCGCAGACGCGCCTTGACCCCCGGATCGAGCGAAGGCGAGCGTTCGGCCTCGAAGCGCAGCTCCACCGCCGTGGACAGCTTGTTGACGTTCTGTCCCCCCGGGCCTTGCGCCCGCACGAAGGTTTCGGTGATCTCCCACTCCGCGATGGCCACCTCGTCGCTGATCCGCAGCATCGCTCCTCCCCGGAATTGACTCGCCGGGCCGCGGGGGGTGGACTGCGCCCCATGCTGGCCTCGTCCCTCCGATATAGCCTGCGCGCCGCCGCGATCCTCGCCGCGATGGGTGCCGTGGCGGCGGCCGGGGCGGCCCCGTCGCTCGGCCTCGCCCTGGTGCTGATCCCCGCGGCCGGCTGGCCGGTCTGGCTGGCGCTCGCCCAGCGCGCGGCGATCCGGCGCATCCTCGCACGGGCCATGCTCGCGCGCGCCGTCTGGTGGGCCCCGCTTCTGGGCGGCGCGCTCGGGGCGCAGATCGCCGCCGTGCCGGTCGCCTGTCTGGCGGCCATCGCGGCCGGCTGGTGGATCGTCGCCGCGGGCCCCGCGGCTCTGGCAGGGTTCGCCGGCCTTGCGGCAGGCGTGTTCGCGGCCGCCCGCTGGACGGCCGGGCGGGCCGGTGCGATCCGCCCCTTCGCCCGGCTCGGCGTGGTGCTGCGATGGGCACCGACGCTGGCCGCCCTCGCCGCCACCGCCCTCTGGGTCGCCCTGACGGGGCTGGCGGCGCCAGCGGAGGGCAGCCTTGCGGCCCTGGTCGCGGCCGAGCCGCGCTACAGGGGCGGCTCGGCGCTCCTGGCCTGGGGGATGGACCTCGTCGGACTCCTCAACGGCACGCGGGCCTGGCTCCAGGCCGAGGCAGAGGGACGGGGCGCGGGACCGCTTGTCGCGCTCTGGCGGCTCGCGGGCGCGTTCGGGCAGTTCTGGCTGCTGGCGCTCATCTTCGCAGGCTGCCTGCCCGGCAGGGGAGAGACGCGGCGCATCCTGCGGCCTTCGGACGCCGACGCGCCGCCGCCGCCCGGTCCGGGGCGCGTCGCCCTGTCGGCCCTTCTCCTGACGATCCTCGCCCTCGTCCTCGTGGGCGCCCTCGCCCGGGCCGAGGCCTGGGCCCTGGCGCGCCAGCGCCCCGCCGTCGAGGCCCAGATCGCGGGCCTCGCCCCTCTCGTCCTCGGGGGGTCGGCCCCGACCCTGCCCGACCGCGAGGGCCGGCCACGGATGATCGCGCCCGCCCTG
This sequence comes from Rubellimicrobium sp. CFH 75288, assembly GCF_009904055.1. Taxonomy (GTDB): domain Bacteria; phylum Pseudomonadota; class Alphaproteobacteria; order Rhodobacterales; family Rhodobacteraceae; genus Rubellimicrobium. Next base: position 83,362 of record NZ_WYDP01000010.1, read on the forward strand.
CCCGACCCCAGCGCGCTCCGGGCGGCGATCGAGGCCGAGCGGGTCGGCGCGCTGACCTGCGCCCCCGGCACCATCGCGGCGCTCGAGCGGATCGACCGCGACTGGGCGGAGGCGCTTGCGCAGCGCCGCGCCGCCGCCCGGGCGGCCACGATGGAGAGCTTCGACAGCCTGCGCGCGCGCGTGCCCGTCTTTCTGGACCGCTATTACAGCCTGTCGGCCGAATATCTGCGCACGCTCAACCTCCTGGCGGGGCGGGCCGAGGATTTCCTGGCCGGCGAGATCGACGCGGCGCTTGGCACCGCCTCCGCCACTGCGCCGCTCGCGGCCGCGCTCGAGGCGCTCGCGCAGGACCCGCCGTCGGACCTGATCGCCGCGCGCGACCGCCTGCTCGCGGGCTGCTCGGACCTGCCCTCCGATCTCGCGCGGCCGGTCGTCACCGCCGCGGCTCCGGCCGCCCTGCTGACGCTGCCGGCCGATCTGGCCCGCACGACGCTGCAGGACCGCCTCGCGGCCGCCGGCGCGGCGGGGGTGGCGGGCGGGGTGGCCGGGGCCGTGGTCGGGTCGCTTCTCGCCAAGATCCTTGCCAAGGAGGCGGTGGGTCTGGCCGCCGAGGCCCTGGCCAAGCTGGCGGCGGGCAAGCTCGCAGGCAGCTTCGGGGGCGCCGCGGCCGGCGCCGGGGCGGGCGCCCTCGCGGGCAGCGTCGTGCCGCTCGTGGGAACCGCAGCCGGAGCGGTCGTCGGCGGCCTCGTTGGCGGCCTCGCGATCGGTGTGGCGACGGACTGGATGCTCCTGCGGCTGGAGGAGGCCGTCTCGCGCGAGGCGCTGGGGACGGCGATCCTGTCGGCCCTCGACGAGTCGGAAGCCGAGATCCTGCGCGCCATTGGCGGGTAAGGGCGCAGCAAAAGGGCCGCCCCCGGTGAGGACGGCCCCCGAAAGTTCAGGAGGTGGGGCCGGTTAGACCCGAAGGGTCCACCCGGACGGTCCCCGGGCCGAGGGCTGCCTCAGCCGCGGACCCTCCGTGCTGTCCCGACACCTCGCTCCAGGATCTTTCTCGACACTGGATCACCTCCTTTCTGTGGGTTGCACCTGACCCCAAAGATGGGGGGTGCAGAGAGGTTGTCAAAGAAAATCTTGTGTGAGGGTCGCGTCAGGTGCCCGCCTGCGTCCAGCGCCGCAAAGCCAGGCGATAGGGCCCCAGGGCGACCAGCGCCAGGGCGACCTTGACCCCGAAATCCGCGAGCGCGAGCGAGACCCAGAGGGGGGCTGGCGGCCCCAGCGCCAGAAGCGGTGCGGGCTCGGACGCCCAGGCCACGACCGCGTTCGCGCCCGGCGGGAACAGGCCCCCCGCCGCGGCCGAAAAGGCGATGGCGAAGAACAGCGCCGTGTCGAGCGCCGAGGCCGCCAGCGACGAGACGAGCGGCGCGCGCCACCAGACCCCTCCGCGCAAGGCCGCAAACAGCGCCACGTCCAGCCCCTGCGCGAGCAGGAACGCCGTCCCCGAGGCCACCGCGATCCGCAAGGGCACGAGGGGCGCGTCCCCCACCATCACCTGCGATCCCGCGAGCGAGAAGGCCACCCCCGCCGCGAAGCCGCCCAGCACCACCCGGCGCGCCGCCCGCGGCCCGTGCAGACGGTTGGCGAGATCGGTGGCCAGAAAGGCGAAGGGATAGGTGAAGGCCCCCCAGGTCAGAAGGCCGCCCGGCAGCACGAACTGCACGAGCACGTTGGAGGCCAGGACGATCCCGGCCATGGCGGCGACAAGGGCGGAGACGGGCATGAAACGGGTCCGTTTTGACAAGGGGCGGCACTTGGCCCCCGGAAGGCGGGGGCGCCGCTCCCTAGGGCCGCGCCGCGCGCGCGTCAATCGGGCAGGCGGTAGTCCACGAACTCCGTGCGCTGGAAGAAGCGCTGGTTGTCGTCCGAGATCATCGTCGCGCGCAGGCCCCCGCCCCAGCGGCCCTCGCGATCCTCCCAGACGGCGATCCCCTCGAGGTTGTCGTGGGTGCCCGTGTCCGTGGTCAGCAGCACCTCCTCGGCCGACCCGTCGAGGTGCACGCGGCGGATGCGCGAGGCGAATCCCCAGCCCGCGAAGCGCCGCTCGAGCAGCACGAGCCGCCCGTCCGGCCCGATATCGGCGCCCACCATGGCAAAGCCGTCGCGCACCGGCAGGCGGAAGATCTCGGCCCATTCGGTCCCGTCCCAGCGCCAGACGGGAAAGGCCCGCTCGCGCGAGAAGGGCCGCTCGGGCAGGGTATAGAGGCGCCCCTCGTCGTCGATCGCCAGCGCCTCGAGCGAGGCGTTCGAGCCCAGCCGCTCCCAGTCGGGATGGCGCGGCAGAAGCTCGGGCGGCTCGCCGGGGTGGCGGCCCTCGCGGCGGACGCGCGCATTGCCCTCGAAGCTGATCCAAGTCGTGCCGTCGGGGGCGACCGCGATCCCCTCGCTGTCCGCGCGCAGGCCGCGCAGGGGTTCGCCATGGATGTCGAGCAGCGGCTCGGGCCCGCCCGCCTCCACCGCCGCCACCGCGCCCAGCGCGTCGCGCTCCAGCCGCCCGCGCACCAGAAAGGCCCGGTCGCTCAGCGCGGTGAAGCTCAGCCCGTCCGCCGACAGGTCGAGCGCCGAGAAGCCGCCGAAGCCGCGCCAGGTCTCCGTCCAGGTGTAGCGGCCCAGGAACTCGGCCCCGCCGGTCGAGCCCTGCGCGCGGAACGGCCCGCCGAGCGCGAGCGCGCCCGCTCCGGCCCCGAGGGCCGCCAGAAGGGTCCGCCGCCGCAAGGGCTCAGTCCGCCTCGAGCACCGCGCGGCACAGGCCGGGCAGCTCCGCCATGGTCAGGTCGCGCCGGGGCGAGGGGGCGGGCGCGTTCGGGTCTGGCGGCGGGGGGTTGAGGATGTTCTGCTGCCATTGCCGTGCCTCGGCGCAGCCGTCCCCGGCCGGGATCGGGTCCTGCGCGGTGCAGTCCCGCGCGCCGGCCGGACAGCGCAGACGGACGTGGAAATGGGTGTTGTGCCCCCAATAGGGCCGCACCTTGGCCAGCCAGGACCGGTCGCCCGTGGCGCTGTCGCACATCGCCACCTTGGCTCCGGCGAAGATGAAGATGCGGTCCACACGCGGATCGGACGCGGCCGCGCGGATCAGCGCCTCGTGCGCCGGCGTCCAGCTTGCATTGACATAGGCCCCCTCGGCGCGCTGCATGTCGGTCGAGGAGAGGCTTTCGCGCTCGGCCACCGTCAGGTCGAGCCGATCCGCCCGCCTGAGCCAGATGTCCACGTCGAGCCCCGTCTGGTGGCTCGCATGGCCCGAGGTCATCGGCCCGCCGCGCGGCTGGGCGATGTCGCCCACATAGAGGCCCTGCCAGCCGGGCAGCGTGGCGGCAAAGCGGCTCAGGTCCTGGACAAAGGCGATGGTCTCGGGCTGGCCCCAGTTGCGGTTGCGGCTCAGGCGCATCGCCTGCCAGGTGGGGCCCGTCTCGGGCAGCTGCACGCCGCCGGCCATGCAGCCGCGCGAATAGAAGCCGATCGGCGCGTGCGGCAGCGAGGAGGCGCGTGCATGGGCCCCGAACAGCTCCTTGGCCACGCGCCGGTCGGAGGGATCGCCCGCCGCGACGGGCTGCGCCGCCTGCGCCATCACCGCCCCGCGCGAGGTCACCGCCGCGGGCGAGGCCGCGCAGGCCGCGAGAGCAAGCGTCAGGAGAAGGGCGAGGCGGCGGCGGGGCATGGGGCGCGGTCTCCGTCTGGCTTCACGAAGCGTAGCAGCCACAGACCGCCGAGGAAAAGGACGATCACCGGCACGAGGCCGGATTGTGCCGATCCCGTGACCGCCGTGGCCCCCGCGACCAGCAGCGGCGCCAGGAACGCGGTCGCCCGCCCGGTCAGAGCGAACAGCCCGAAGGCGCGGCCCGCCTCGGCCTCGCGGCTGTGGCGGACCATCATCGTGCGCGAGGCGGCATAGAGCGCGCCGCCCGCCCCCCCGATCAGCGCGCCGCAGACGAAGAACACCGCATCCGGCAGCCGGGAGCCGGGCGGAAGCGGCAGGCCGAAGGCGGCCTCGCGCCCCATCCCCACAAGGACCAGGCAGACCAGGATCAGCGCCCAGCAGGCCGCGGTCAGCACCGGCTTGGGCCCCCAGCGGCGGTCCGCCAGCCCGCCCGCCCAGGTGATCGCCGCCGCCGCCACGGCCGCGACCAGGCCGAAGATGCCGATCAGGATCACGTCCCAGCCCAGCACCACCGTCGCATAGACCCCCCCGAAGCTGTAGAGCGCGCCCAGCCCGTCGCGGTAGAGCATGGAGCCCAGCAGGAACCAGCGCAGCGACCGTCTCTCCCAGGCGTCGCGGACGGTCCGGCCCAGGTCGCGCAGCACGCTCCGCGGGCGCAGGTCGCGCCTCGCCTCGGGGGGCGGGTCGCGCACCCACAGCACGAAGGGGATCAGCGCGACGACAAACCAGATCGCGATGAACGGGCCCACCGCGCGCGTCCCCTCGCGCAGGGCGCCGTCCAGCAGGCCGAAGGCCGGCTCGAGGCCCAGAAGCGTCCGGCCCCCCTCGCCCTCGGCCAGAAAGAGCAGCACCGCCACGAGCGAGACGACGCCGCCCCAGTAGCCCAGCGCCGCCCCCGAACCCGAGACGCGCCCGATCTCCGAACGGGGGGCGAGCGAGGGGAGCTGCGCGTTGTTGACGTTGAGCGCGGATTCGCCCGCCACGAACCCCACCCAGAACAGCGCCAGCACCGGCAGGAGGTTGGTCCCGTCGGGCAGCAGGAACCACAGGCTCCAGGCGCACAGCACGTAAGGCACCGACAGCGCCAGGATCCACGGCATCCGCCGCCCCGACGCATCCGCCCAGGCGCCCAGGAACGGCGCGCTGAGCGCGATCGCCGTGCCCGCGATCCCCTGGGCGAGGCCCCACAGGCTCTGGGCGCGCGCGCCCGCCTCGGCCGGGTCCGCCCCCTCGGCCTGGAACAGCCCCGAGGCCACGGCCGCGAAATAGGGCCCGAAGACGAAGGTCAGCCCCAGGGTCGCATAGGGCTGCTGGGCCAGGTCGAAGAACATCCAGCCCCAGATGCGCCGCCGCGCCGCCGCGCCGTCCCCGGCGATCCGGCCCGGCGCGAAGGCCAAGACGCCCTCAGCCCTGCGGCCGGGTGGCCGACAGGCTGGGCCGCGCGGACAGGCGCGCCTCCCAAGCGGCAAGCGCGGGGCGCCCCTCGCGCCAGCCCCGCTCGCCGTGGCGGAAGTCGAGATAGCCCAGCGCCACCGCCAGGGCGACCTGCCCCATGTCGAGAGGCCCGGCGAGGTGGCTCGTCCAGCGCGACTCGATCGCGTCGAGCGTGCGCGCCACCTTGGCCCATTGCGCCTCGATCCAGGCGGCAAAGCGCGCCTCCGCCGGACGCAGTCGGACCTCGTAGCTCATCAGGAGCGCCGAATCGATGACCCCCTCGGCCAGCGCCTCGAGCGCCAGCACCTCCCACAGCCGCCGCTCGGGGTAGAGGCCCGCGCCCCAGCGCGCATCGAGAAAGCGGCAGATCACGCGGCTGTCCACCAGGGCCGGCCCGTCGGGGCGCACCAGAACGGGGATGCGCCCCAAGGGGTTGCGCGCGGCCAGCACGGGATCGGTTTCGAGCGCGGTGGTCGTGACCGCGACCTCCTCCAGCTCGGCCTCGCGGCCGGCCTCGCGCACCAGGACGCGGACCTTGCGGGCATAGGGCGAGAGGGGCGACATCAGAAGCTGCATGGCGCCGACCCTAGGGCGCGGCCACAGGCCCGTCCAGCCGCCTTCGGACCCCTTGCGCCCGCCGCGCGGCTGCGGAGAGTGCCTGCCGTGCGCGCCCTTGCGATCCCGCCGCCGCCGCCACCCACGCTGCGCCGCCGCCTGCGGCTCGGCTGGAAGCGGCTGCGGCTGCTCGCCCGCGCGCGCCGCGCCGGGGCCGCGCTCGAGCCCGTGGCCGACCGGACGGGCGGCATCCGCCCGGGCGCGCGCCTTGCGGTCGCCGTGCTGCGAGACGAGGCCTTGCGCCTCGGCCACTGGCTCGAGCATCACCGCCGGCTCGGGGTGGACCATTTCCTGATCGTGGACAATGCCAGCACCGACGGCACGGCCGAGCGGCTGGCCGCCGAGCCCGACATCTCGCTCTGGCGCGCCGGGGGCAGCTATCGCGCCTCGCGCTTCGGGATGGACTGGGCCAACGCGCTGCTCGGGCGCTGGGGGCCAGGGCACTGGTGCCTCACGCTCGACGCCGACGAGCTTCTGGTCTTTCCCTTCTGGGAGGAGCGGGGCCTGTCCGGCCTCGTGGCGCGGCTCGAGGCGACGGGGCGCCCTGCCCTGCCCTGCCTGATGGTGGAACTCTATCCCGACGCCCCGCTTGCCGGGGCCGCCTGCGGCCCGGACCCGCTGGCCGCCCTGCCGCTGTTCGATCCCGGGGGCTTTTGGACCGAGCGCCAGCGCACCCATGGCTGCGTGCTCGTGCGCGGGGGGCCGCGCGGGCGGGTCCTGTTTGCCGATCGCCCCGGCCTTGCGCCCGTGATGAGCAAGACGCCGCTCGTGCGCTGGCAGCGGGGCTGGGTCTATGTGAACTCGACGCATTTCCTGCTCCCGGCCGCTCCGAACCTGGTCTGGGAGGATGGGGGCCTGTCGGGGGCGCTGCTGCACACCAAGCTGCTGCCGGACCTGCTGCCCCGTTCGGCGGCCGAGCGGCTGCGGGCGGAGCATTTCACCGACCCCCGCGCCCACGAGCCTTATTACGACCGCATCGCCCTGGGGCCAGACTTCCGGCATCCCGGCTCGGCCCGCTTCGAGGGCTGGCGCCAGCTCGAGGCGCTGGGCCTGCTGGAGCGCGGCGGCTGGACCTGAGCGGCGGCGCGCGCGTGACGGGGCCGCAACGACCCGCGGGCTGCGCGAAAAATTGCACCCCGCCGGCAACTTTTCGTCAACCTCTCTGATATAGGCTCCCGCGAAGCAGGTGACGAGGAGGGGGTTCCGTGCGGTGGTGGCACTCGTACCGGATGCGTCTGCGCCGCAAGCGCTACCGCCTCCGCGCCATTGTCCGGCGGCGGGACCTGCAGGCCGTCGCCGACCGGACCCGCGCCATCCGGCGCAGCGACATCCTCGTGCTGACCTGCCTGCGCAACGAGGCGGTGCGTCTGCCCTGGTTCCTGCGCTACTATCGCGAGATGGGGGTGAACCACTTCCTGGTCGTGGACAACGGCAGCACCGATGGCGGGCGCGAGATGCTCGCCGAGGAGCCCGACGTCTCGCTCTGGACCACGGGGGCGAGCTACCGGGCCGCGCGCTATGGGGTGGACTGGCTCAACGGCCTCGCGATGCGCCATGGCTTGGGCCACTGGTGCCTGACCGTCGATCCCGACGAGCTTCTGGTCTATCCCTTCTGCGACACGCGGCCCCTGCGCGCGCTGACGGACTGGCTGGACGCCTCGGGGATCAAGTCCTTCGGCGCGATGCTGCTCGACATGTATCCCAAGGGGCCGATCGGGGCGCAGCCCTACCGCCCCGGCCAGGACCCGCTGGAGATCGCCCCCTGGTTCGATCCGGGCAACTACTCGATCTACCGCAACCCCCGCTACGGCAATCTCTGGATCCAGGGCGGCCCCCGGGCCCGCGTCTTCTTCGCCGACGAGCCGTGGCGCGCCCCCGCGCTCAACAAGATCCCCCTGGTCCGCTGGGACCGGACCACGGCCTATGCCTCCTCCACGCACATGCTCCTGCCGCGCGGCCTCAACCTCGTCTTCGACGAATGGGGCGGGGAGAAGACCTCGGGTCTGCTGCTGCACACCAAGTTCCTCCACGTCTTCGGCACCCGCGCCGAGGAGGAGGCCCGGAGGGGCGAGCATTACCGCGCCGGGGCCGAATACCGCGCCTACGCCGAGGGCGGGGTCGCCTCCACCGATCTCTGGACACCCTGGAGCGAGCGGTACATCAACTGGCGCCAGCTCGAGATCCTCGGTCTGATGTCCAAGGGGAACTGGGCATGACGGGTTCCGTCCAGGGTCGCCTCCGCCGCGCCTCCGCCGCCGCGGGCCGGACCCCCGCGGCCGACGGGACGGTGCTCGGCATCGTCATGCTGGTCCACACCGCCTTCGACCGGGCCGAGCAGGTGATCCGCTTCTGGGCCCGGGGGGGCTGTCCGGTCGTCGTGCACGTGGACCGCGTCGTGCCGCGCCGGGCCCACGACGCCTTCGTGCTGCGCCTGCGCGACCTGCCGGGCGTCAGCTTCTCCCGGCGGCACCGCTGCGAATGGGGCACCTGGGGGATCGTCGCGGCCACCCTCGCCTCCTGCGAGGCGATGCTCGCCCGGCATCCGGAGGTGGGGCACGTCCTTCTCGCCTCGGGCTCCTGCCTGCCGCTCAGGCCCGTCGCGGAGCTGCGCGCCTATCTGGCCGAGCGGCCGGGAACCGACTTCATCGAATCGGCCACCACCGCCGACGTGCCCTGGACCGTGGGCGGCCTGTCGGAGGAGCGGTTCACGCTGCATTTCCCCTTCGCCTGGCGGCGGCAGCGCCGGCTCTTCGACCGCTGGGTGGCCATCCAGCGCCGGCTGGGCCTGCGCCGCGCGATCCCGGACGGGATCGTGCCCCACATGGGCAGCCAGTGGTGGTGCCTGACGCGGGCGACCCTCGCGGCCATCCTGACGGACCCCGACCGGCCGCGCTTCGACCGCTACTTCCGCCGCGTCTGGATCCCGGACGAGAGCTACTTCCAGACCCTCGCGCGCCGCCACACCGCCCGGATCGAGAGCCGCTCGCTCACGCTTTCCAAGTTCGACTGGCAGGGCAAGCCGCACGTCTTCTACGACGACCACCTGCCGCTCCTGCGCCGGTCGGACTGCTTCGTGGCGCGCAAGATCTGGCCCCATGCGGAGGGGCTCTACCAGGCCTTCCTGTCGGAGACGGGCCACGGCCTGCCGCGGGAGCCCAACCCCTCCAAGATCGACCGCGTCTTCGCCAAGGCGGTCGAGCGGCGCACGCGCGGGCGGCCGGGTCTCTGGATGCAGAGCCGCTTCCCGCGCGAGGGCTGGGGCGGCCCCCCGACCGCCGGGCCCTATTCCGTGTTCGAGGGCTTTGCCGAGCTCTTCGAGGACTGGGAGGAGTGGCTCGCCCGCGCCACGGGTGCGCGCGTCCACGGCCATCTCTTCGCCCCCGGCCGCGTGGAATGGGAGGGTCGCGGCCCCACCTTCGCCGGGGCGCTGCCCGACAATCCCCGCTGGCGCGACCACAACGCCCAGATGTTCCTGCGCAACCTCGTCTGGAACACCCGGGGCGAGCGGCAGTGCTTCCAGTTCGGCCCCCGCGACAGCCAGCTGCTGAGCTGGGACTTCGCCAAGGACCCCAACGCCCAGATCGCGGTGATCTCGGGCGCCTGGATCGTTCCGCTCTTCCGCGACCCGCCCCCCGACCTGCGGGCCGAGGCGGCGCGCCTCCAGCGCATCGAATCCGATCACCTGGCCGCGCTGCGCTCGCCCCATGCCAAGGCCCGCATCCGCATCTGGACCCTGGCGGAATTCCTCGAGAACCCGGCCGAGGCGCTCCAGTCCGCGCTCGACGACATGGTGCCTGCCCGCGCCGCCGCGACGGCGCCCCGCCCGCGCCTGGCCAGCCTGCCCCGGCTGGCCGACCTGACGGGGCTCGGGGCCTTCCTCCAGGGGCTCAAGAATGCCGGCATGCATCCCTATCTCATGGGCGACCTGCCGCCCGATCCGCCGCAGGCCGGCGGCGCCGCCCCCTCCGCCGCGGCTCCGCCGGGCCGCCGCCCCTATCTTGTCCGCTGAGGCGCCATGATCCCCCCCGCCCCGGCCTCCGCCGGTCCCGGTCCGCAGAGCGCGCCCGCCTTCGACCTCTTCGCCATCCTGGCCGAGATGCGCACCGGCTCGAACTTCCTCGAAGCCCAGATCGCCGCGCTGCCCGGCACGGCCGTCCACGGCGAGGCGTTCAACCCCGCCTTTCTGGGTCAGCCGGGCGGCGAGAGCCTCCTCGGCGTGGACCGCGCGCGCCGCGACGCCGATCCGCTCGCGCTGCTCGCGGCGTTGCGCGCGGCCCCCGGGCTCAACGGCTTCCGCCTCTTCGGCGACCACGATCCCCGCGCCATCGAGGCGGTCCTTCTCGACCCGCGCTGCGCCAAGATCGTGCTCACGCGCAATCCCGCCGAAAGCTACGTGAGCCTCAAGATCGCCGCCCGGACCGGCCAGTGGCGCCTGACCAACCCCGCCCATGCCCGCTCCGGCGCCGTCCGCTTCGACGCGGAGGAGTTCCGCGCCCATCTGGATCGCCTCCAGGCCTTCCAGCTCCGCATCCTGCGCGCGCTCCAGACGACCGGGCAGACCGCCTTCTTCGTCGATTACGAGGACATCCAGGACCTCGCCGTGATCCAGGGCCTCGCCCGCTGGCTGGGCCTTCCGCCGCCCGAGGCGCTCGACCGCCGCCTCAAGAAGCAGAACCCCGAACCGCTCTCCGACAAGGTCGTCAACTTCGCCGAGATGGAGGCCGCGCTCGGCGGCGCGCTGGACCGCTTCGACCTGTCGCGCACCCCCAACTTCGAGCCGCGCCGCGGCCCCGCCGTGCCGCGCATGGCCGCCGCCTTCGGCCTGCCGCTGCTGACGATGCCCGTCCCCGCAGGGCCGGAGGAGGCGCTGCTCGCCTGGCTGGCCGCGCTCGACCCCGAAGGCCGCGTGGTCGAGGGCTTCACCCACCGCACGCTGGCGCGGTGGAAGGCTGCCCGTCCCGGCCATCGCAGCGTCACGATCCTGCGCCACCCCCTGGCCCGGGCCCATGCGGCCTTCTGCACGCGCGTGCTCGCGCCGGACGGGGCCGCGCCGCTGCGCGAGGCGCTGGTCCGGCTCTGGGGCGCGGCGATCCCGCCCGAAGGGGTGCGGCTGCCGGAGGCGGGCTGGCCCCCCGGCTGGGACGCCGCCGCCCACCGCGCCGCCTTTGGCGCCTTTCTCCGGTTCGTCCGCGCCAACCTGTCCGGCCAGACGGCGCTGCGCACCGATCCCGCCTGGGCGAGCCAGATCGCCACGCTCCAGGGCTTCGCCCAGATCGCGCCCCCCGACCTCGTGCTGCGCGAGGAGGAGGCGCCCGAGGCGCTGCCCGCGCTGGCCCGCCGGCTCGGGGCCGCCGACCCGCCGCCCTTCCGCGACCCGGACCCGCTCGCGCGGCGCCTCGCCGAGATCCACGATCCCGCCCTCGAACAGGCCGCCGAGGAGGCCTGCGCGCGCGACCATGCCGCCTTCGGCTTCGGCCGCTGGCGGCCGCCCGGCTGAACGCGCCGCGGACCGCCCGGGGGCCTGGCCGGGTCGGACCCGCCGCTCAGGCGGCCAAGTCCGTGGGCCCCTCGGTCAGGATCGTGTGCAGCGTCGCCGGGTCCGAATTGGCGCGCAGCTTCTGGCAGATGGCGGGGTTGCGCATGGTCCGGCTGACCAGGGCCAGCGCGCGCAGATGCTCCACCCCGGCCGAGGCGGGGGCGAGCAGGCAGAAGACCAGATCCACCGGCAGGCGGTCCACCGCATCGAAGTCGAGCGGCCGGTCGAGCCGCAGGAACAGACCCCGGACGCGGTCGAGCCCGTCGATGCGCGCATGCGGCAGCGCCACGCCGTGCCCCACGCCGGTGGGGCCCAGCGCCTCGCGCTCGGCCAAGGCCTCGGCCACGCGGGCGGGATCGAGGCCCCAGCAGGACTGGGCCATCTCGGCGAGGTCCGCAAACAGCCGCCGCTTGGACGGGGCGGCGGACTGCACGCGCACCCCGTCCGGCCGCAGGATGCGGTCGAGTCGCAGCGCGCCGCCCGTCATGCCCGCCCGCCCGCACCGCTGGAGGCGCGGCCCTCCGTCTGGGGATCGATCCAGCCGATGTTGCCGTCCTCGCGGCGATAGACGACGTTGATGGCGCCGCCCTTCTCGTTGCGGAACACCAGCACCGGCGCATGGGCGAGTTCCATCTGGAGGACCGCCTCGCCCACGGTGAGCGAGGGGACGCGAGTCTCGGTCTCGGCGATGATGGCCGGGGCGCCGTCAGCGGCCGTGCCGTCGGCCCCCGGGGCCTCGGGCTCGTCGCTCTCGTCGGCGAAGGGGGCGAGGATGGCGGCAAAGGCCGGGCTCGTGTCCACCGGCAGGACGCGCTCCTTGTGGTGGTCCTTCAGGCGGCGCTTGTGGCGGCGCAGCTGCTTGGCCATGCGCTCGCGCGCCTCCTCGAAGGCGGCATAGATCTCGGTGGCTGCCCCCCTGGCCTGGACGACAAGCCCCGTGGACAGGTGCACGAAGATCTCGCAGCACAGGAGGTGGGCATCGCGCGAGAAGGTGACCTGCGCATCGGTCGGACGGCCGGCATACTTGCCCGCGGTCTCCGTCAGCTCGCGCGTCACATGGGCCGCGAGCGATTCACCGATGTCGATCTGCTTGCCGCTGACTTCGATGCGCATGTCCTCTCCTCGCATCAGGTCCGGCCGCCGGGGCGGCCGGATCGGGATCGGCCCCGGCTGCTGCCGGAGCCGGGGCGGCAGGACGGATTCTCGCGCCCCCGCCCCCCTCTGTCAACGCGGTGCCCCCCGGCGGGCCGGCCGGGTGTCGTCGGCACGACTCCCTGTCCGGCTCCCCCCGCGCGGCCCCTCACGGCCGCCGCCGCGCCGCCGGCGCCTCGGCCGCGGCGGACAGGCCCGGCAGCGGCGCGTCGAAGCCGTGGCCCAGATAGACGCGGCGCACCGTCTCGTCGCGGACCACCTCCTCGGGCGTGCCGCTCATCAGCACCCGCCCGTCATGGAGGATATAGGCCCGGTCCACGAGGCCGAGGGTCTCGCGCACGTTGTGGTCCGTGATGAGCACGCCGATCCCCCGCCCCTTGAGCCCCTCGACCAGATGCCGGATCTCGCCCACGGCGATCGGGTCCACCCCGGCAAAGGGCTCGTCCAGAAGGACATAGGACGGATTGGCGGCCAGACAACGCGCGATCTCGACCCGCCGCCGCTCGCCCCCCGAGAGCGCCAGCGCCGGCGCCCCGCGCAGATGCGCCAGCCCGAACTCGCCCAGAAGCGCCTCGAGCCGCACGCGCCGCGCCTCGCGCGGGGTGGACAGCTCCAGGATGGCGAGGATGTTGTCCTCCACCGACAGGCCGCGGAAGATCGACATCTCCTGCGGCAGATAGCCCAGCCCCAGCCGGGCGCGGCGATACATGGGAAGCGCCGTGACGTCGTGGCCGTCCAGCACGACCTGCCCGCCCTCGGGCGGCACCAGCCCGGCGATGGCGTAGAAGCAGGTGGTCTTGCCCGATCCGTTGGGACCCAGAAGCGCCACCACCTCGCCGGGGGAGAGGTCCACCGACACGTCGCGGATCACCGGCCGGCGGCGATAGCTCTTGCGCAGGCCCCGCACGGACAGCCCGCGCCGCACCAGGCCCGGATCGGCGGCCACGGGCTGGAGGGGCGGCCGCGCCGCCGCCGGCCCCGCACCCCGCAGGTCGCGGACCGCTCCACCCTCGGGGCCCGCCGGGCTCACGGCGCCGCTCCGGGCGACAGGATGGTGCGCACCCCGCCCTCGAGCCGCGCCGTCCCGGCGGCCAGATCGACCGCCATCCGCTCGGCGGCGAGCGCGTTGCCCCCCTGCGTGAGCAGCACGTCGCCCACGAGCAGCAGCGTGCCTGCGTCGATGTCGTAGATCGCCTCGCGCGCCTCGGCCGCGGCATCCGGCGCGGCAAGCGTCACCCCGCCCCGCGCAAGAAGCCGGGCGATGCGGCCCGTCGCGGCGGCATAGACCACCTCCACCTCCTCGGCCGCCAGGCGCAACCCTCCCTGCGAGACGGCGACGCCGCCGCCGAACACGGCCGATCCCGTCTCCTGATCGACTTCCAGCGTCTCGGCCGCCACCTCCACCGGCGCCTCCGGGTCGGGCGCCAGCGCCCCCAGCGCCACCTGCTGGGCCAAAGCCGGCAGGGGAAGGAGCAGAAGAAGGGCGAGAAGGGCTCGGACCATGGAGGGGATCCTGTCGGAGGCGGCGCGGGCGGGGTCCGTCAGGGTGCGGACGGACGGGACGGGTCTGGCGCCTCCCCCGGCGGGGGGCGGCTCCGGGGCACATATAGCAGCCGCACGCCATCCGTGAACAGCAGCCGGCCCGGCGCCCGCACGACCTCGAGCGCGCCCGCCTCGATCCGGCCCCAGGGCGCCTCGGCCCGGACCGGCCCCGACAGGCGCAGCTCGCCCGTCTCCAGCGAGGCTTCGGCCGAGGGCGCCGAGAGGCTCCAGGCCCCTTCGGCCCCCCGGGCGGTCGCCCGCACCCCGTTGGTCAGCCGCAACCGGCCCGTCGTCCCGTCGGCCTCGCCGCGGGCGGCGGCCACGCGCGCCCGGCTGCCGTCGGCCCCCTCGGCCAGCAGGACCGGGGCCTCCAGCACGAAGACGTCGCGCCGGCCGGGCACGGGGCTCAGGCGGCGTGCGGACAGCTCCACGGCCGTGCCGTCGGGTGCGAGCCCCGCCAGCCGCGGGGCCTCGATGCGCTGCTCGCGCGCGATCTCCTCGATCCGCCCGAAGGGGATCGCCCCCTCGCGGGGGCCGCGCGCCAGCAGGAACACCGTCGAGAGCAGGCCCAGCGCCACGAGCGGCAGCGCCACCTTGGCCCAGGCGACCACGCGCGCGCGGCGGCGAAAGGGGATGCGCAGCGGCGCCGGGCGCGGCCCGCCCACGCCTCCGCGCGGCGGGCGGTCCCCGGGGGCGCCCTCCCCCTCCTGCATGTCAGGCGGCGCCGGCGCGCAGGCAGTCGTGAAGATGCACGAGGCCCAGCGCGCGGTCCGGCTCGGCCGGATCGGTGACGAAGAGGCAGGTGATGCGGTGCGCGTTCATGGCCCCCACCGCCTCCTCGGCCAGGGCGTCGGGCGCGATCGTGCGGGGGTGGCGCGTCATCACCTCGCCCGCGCGATGCTCCAGAAGGCCGGCCATGTGGCGCCGGAGGTCGCCGTCGGTGATGACGCCGCAGAGCCGCCCGGCGGCATCGGTCACGCCGGTGACGCCGAAGCCCCGGCCGCTCATCACCAGCAGCGCCTCGGCCATGGGCGCGTCCTCCCCCACCAGGGGGACCGCGTCGCCGCGATGCATCAGGTCGGCCACGCGCGTCAGCCGCGCGCCCAGCCGGCCGCCCGGATGGAACAGGCGGAACGCCTCGGGCGTGAAGGCCCGCGCCTCCATCAGCGCCACGGCCAGCGCGTCGCCCAGCGCGAGCATCATCGTGGTCGAGGTGGTGGGCACGAACCCGCCCCCGCAGGCTTCGGGCACCGCGGGCAGCGCCAGCACCGCATCCGCCGCGCGCCCCAGCGCCGAATCGGCCCGCGCGGTCACCGCCAGAAGCGGGATGCCGAAGCGGCGCGTATGCGCCACGAGATCGGCGAGTTCCGGCGTCTCGCCCGAATTGGACAGGCACAGCACCACGTCGCCCCGCAGCATCATGCCCAGATCGCCATGGCTGGCCTCGGCGGGATGGACGAAATGCGCGGGCGTGCCCGTCGAGGCGAGCGTGGCCGCGATCTTGCGCGCGACATGCCCCGACTTGCCCATGCCCGACAGGATCACGCGCCCCTGCGCGCCGAGGCAGAGCGCCACCGCACGGTCGAAGCCCTCGTCCAGCGCGTCGGCCAGGCGGCGCAGCGCCTCGCCCTCCTCGCGGATCACCCGCGCGGCCGTGGCGCGCGCGCGCGCCAGATCCGGGGCGGCGGTCTCAGTGGGCAAAGATGTCCACCTCCGGCCATCCGGCCAGGTCGAGCCGCGCCCGGTGGGGCAGGAAGTCGAAACAGGCCTGCGCGAGTTCCGTCCGCCCCTCCCGCGCCAGAAGCGCGTCGAGCGCCTCGCGCAGCCGGTGCAGATGCAGCACGTCCGCCGCCGCATAGTCGAGCTGCGCGGGGCTCAGCGTCTCCGCACCCCAGTCGGATTGCTGCTGGAGCTTGGAGATGTCGATGCCCAGAAGCTCGCGCAGGAGGTCCTTGAGCCCGTGCCGGTCGGTGAAGGTGCGCACCAGGCGCGAGGCGATCTTGGTGCAGTAGACCGGCTGCGCGAGCACGCCGAAGGCGTGATCCAGCGCGGCGATGTCGAAGCGGCCGAAATGGAAGATCTTGAGCACGTCCCGATCGGCCAGCAGCCGCTCGAGACGGGGCGCGCGCCGCTGGCCCGGTGCGACCTGCACGAGGTGGCACTCCCCGTCGCCGGCCGACATCTGCACAAGGCAGAGCCGGTCGCGCCAGGGGTTGAGACCCATCGTCTCGCAGTCGATCGCCACGGCGGGCCCCAGATCGAGCCCCTCGGGCAGATCGCCCCGATGCAGATGGTTGGCCATGCCGGGCCCTCCCGCGCGCGGCGCGCCGTGCGCCGTCCGGCGGACCTACAGGGGTGGCCTGCCCCGGTCAATCCGCCCCCCGTCCGGGCGCGCTCCCCTCGAAAATTCCGCCGCGCCCGGAACCGGCGGGGGCGGGGCGCGTTCTTCCTGCGCAGCCGGTGCCCATTGTGCCTGTCCCGAAGCGGGGCACCGGATCATCCGGCCGTGGCTTCCCCTCCGCGGCCCGGCCCGCCGGAGAGTGTTCCCCTCGCTCTCCGGCGGTTGCCGTTCGGGACGCCCGCCGGCCCCTTCCGGCGGTCTGCCGGGCGGACCCCGGCGTTGCGCGCGGGGGTGAAATCGGCGCCGATCCGGCCTAGATTGGAGGTCCCACGCACGAGGGAGGCTCCCATGCGTCATCCGATCGACCATCCCGGCCCCGAGAACGCGGCGCTGCGCCTGCGCCACTTCCTGCGGCTGGAGCGGGAAGGCGTGCGGCATCCGGCGACGCGCACGCTCCATGCGCGCCGGCCCGCCGCTCCGGCGGAAGGGCGGCTCGCCCCGCTCCTGCGGCTCCTGCGCGGCCGCCGCGAGGAGGCGAACTGACCGCACGCCCCGCCCGTCAGCGGCAGGGCGGGGTTGCATCCGCGCGGGCTTGCGGCGGCGGCCTGCCGGGCTAGACGGGGGGCGGAGGCGGCCACGGCCGTCCCGTCCCATCCCGTCGAGGTGCGCCCTCCATGCCTTCGGACCCGCCGGCCGCGTCCCCGGTCCCTGCCGCCCAGGCCGGACGGCCGCTGCTCGGCATCGCGCTCAAGCTCGGCTCGGTGCTGGTGTTCACCGCCATGGCCGCGCTCATCAAGGCCACGAGCGAGCATGTCCCGGCGGGGCAGGCGGTCTTCTTCCGCTCCTTCTTCGCCACCCCGGTGATCCTGGTCTGGCTGCTCTGGCGCGGCGACTTCCCGCGCGCGCTCGCCACGCGCGATCCCCTGGGGCATTTCTGGCGCGCCTTCGTGGGCACGCTGGCGATGGGGCTGGGCTTTGCGGGGCTCGGTCTTCTGCCTCTGCCCGAGGTCACGGCGCTGGGCTATGCCGCGCCGCTTCTCGTGGTGGTGTTCGGCGCGATGTTCCTGGGCGAGCGGGTGCGCAAGGTGCGCCTGGGGGCGGTCGCGCTGGGGCTGGCGGGGGTGCTCGTGGTCCTCTGGCCCCGCCTGTCGGCCGGCGCCGGCGCGGCCGAGGCGCTGGGCGCGGTGGTCACGCTGATGGGCGCGGTCTTTGCCGCGCTCGCGCAGGTCTTCGTGCGGCGCCTGACGATGACCGAGGGCACGGCCGCCATCGTCTGGTGGTTCTCGGTCACCTCCGCCGTGCTGGCGCTTCTCACCCTGCCCTTCGGCTGGGTCCTGCCCGCCCCGCGCGAGGCGCTGCTTCTGGTCTGCGCGGGGCTTCTGGGCGGGCTGGGGCAGATCCTGCTGACGGCCGCCTACCGCAACGCCGAGGCGGGGCTCGTCGCCCCGTTCGACTATGCCTCCATGCTGCTCGCGGTCGCGATCGGCTGGTGGATCTTCGGCGAGCTGCCGACGGGCACGACGGTCGCCGGAGCGGCGCTGGTCATCGCCGCGGGCGTGCTCATCATCTGGCGCGAGCGCCAGCTCGGCCTGCGCCGCGCCCGCACCCAGCCGCTGACGCCGCCCGGCGGCTAGGTCAGGCCCGCACGAGCCGCTCGTAGGCCTCCATGATCTCGCGCGCGAGCGCGCCCACCTCGAATCGCCACGGCCCGATCTCGGCCACCGGCGTGACCTCGGCCGCGGTGCCGGTCAGCCAGCACTGCTCGAACCCCTCGAGTTCGGCGGGCTCGATATGGCGCTCGTGCACGCGGATCTGCCGCTCGCGCAGAAGGCCGATCACCGTCTGCCGCGTCAGACCGTTGAGAAAGCAGTCGGGCAGGGGCGTGTGCACCTCGCCGTCCCGGACGAAGAAGATGTTGGCCCCCGTCGCCTCGGCCACGTAGCCGCGATAGTCGAGCATCATCGCGTCCGAGCAGCCCTTGGCCTCGGCCGCATGCTTGCTCATGGTGCAGATCATGTAGAGACCCGCGGCCTTGGCCTCCGAGGGGATCGTCTCGGGCGAGGGCCGCTTCCACTTGGCCACGTCGAGCCTGGCGCCCTTCAGCTTGGCGTCGCCGTAATAATTGCCCCATTCCCAGCCCGCCACCGCCAGCCGCACGGGGTTGCGCCGCGCGCTCACCCCCATGTCGGGGCCCGCGCCGCGCCAGGCGATCGCGCGCACATAGGCATCCGTCCAGCCGTTGGCGCGCAGCATCTCGTCCTTGGCCGCGTCGATCTGCTCGGCCGTCCAGGGGATCTCCATGTCCAGAAGCTCGGCCGACCGGATCAGGCGCAGCGTGTGCTCGGGGCCCTTGAAGATGCGCCCGCCATAGCAGCGCTCGCCCTCGAACACGGCCGAGGCATAATGCATCGCATGGGTCAGCACATGGACCTGCGCCTCGCGCCAGGGCACGAGCCGCCCGTCCATCCAGATCCACCCGTCGCGATCGTCGTAGGCCCCGGCCATGCGCGTCCCCCTCCGGCTTCGTTGCGCATGGCCGGCCTGAGGCGACACGATCCTGCGCGCTGGGGGGCAGCACTAGCCCTGCCCCCTTGGAATGTCAACGAGGCTGACTTATCCTCGCCCCGGACAGGCCCTGTTCAGGAGGCGCCCATGCCCGACCGCGCGACCGGCGGCCAGGCGCTGCTCTTTCTGACCGACGAGCAGCTGCGCCGCGGCATCGAGGCGATGTTCTTCGCCTATCGCGGCTTCACCGCCGATCCCGACCGCATCCTGGCCGAGCGCGACCTCGGCCGCGCCCATCACCGCGCGCTGCATTTCGTCGCCCGCTCGCCGGGACTGACCGTCGGGCGGCTCCTGCTGCTGCTCGGCGTCACCAAGCAATCGCTCAACCGCGTCCTGCGCCGCCTCGTCCAGGACGGTCTCGTGGAGGCGCAGGTGGGCCGCGAGGACCGGCGCGAGCGGCACCTGCACCTCACCGAGGCGGGGGCGGCGCTCGAACGCGCCCTGTCGGACGCCCAGCGCGAGCGGATGCGCGCGGCCTTCCGCGCCGCCGGGCCCGCGGCCGTGCAGGGCTTCCGCCAGGTGCTCGAGGCGATGATGGATCCCGAACTGCGCCGCCTGTTCGAGGAGGAGCGCGACCGTCCCGCGCGGGAGGGGCGCACCGGCCGATGACCGCGCCGCTCCAGACCGCCTCGGGCGAGCCGCCGCACCTTCTGATGGTGGACGACGACGAGCGCATCCGCCTGCTGCTTGGCCGCTTCCTGCGCCGGTCGGGGCTTCTGGTGACGGCGGCGCGCGATGCCGCCCAGGCGCGGCGCCTGCTCGAGGGGCTGGCCTTCGATCTCGTCGTGCTCGACGTGATGATGCCGGGCGAGGACGGCATCGCGCTCTGCCGCCACATCCGCGCGACATGGGGCACGCCCGTGCTGCTGCTGACCGCGCGCGGCGAGACGGGCGACCGCATCGCCGGGCTCGAGGCGGGCGCGGACGACTACCTCGCCAAGCCCTTCGAGCCGCGCGAGCTGCTCCTGCGCATCGGCGCCGTCCTGCGCCGCGCCGCGCCCGCGCCGCCGCCGCGCGGCGGGGGGCGCGTGCTGCGGCTGGGCGCCATCCGCTTCGATCCCGACCGCGCCGAGCTGCGCAGCGACGAGGGCGAGGCGCCGCGCCTGACCGCGACGGAGGCCGGGCTTCTGCGCGCGCTCGCGGCCGAGCCCGGCGCCACGGTGACGCGCGCGCGGCTGGTCGAGGCGGCAGGGGGGGCGACGGGCCTTCTGCGCGGAGCGCCCACCCTCGCGCAGGAGCGCGCCGTGGATGTCCAGATCACGCGCCTGCGCCGCAAGATCGAGCCCGACCCCCGCCAGCCGCGCTATCTCCAGACCGTCCGCGGTGCGGGCTACCGCCTCCTGCCCGACTGAGACCCTCAGCCCCCCGCCGCAGCGCGGCGCAACACCACCGCGCGGTGGTGTAACGCTTCGTTAACCTCCCTGTGGCAGGGTGCCCCCACGCGCCCGATCCTTCCGTCCCGGCGGACCGGAGGGGCGGCGCGGACGACCGGGGCGGGACCTGCAACGATCAGGCGGCCGCCCATGCTCTTTGCAGGGGTGGGGCATCCCGAGATGCCCGAGGTTCCGCCGCATCCCACCGGGCCGCTTGGCTGCGCAGGTGCTCGTCCACGGCGCGGAGGCGGACATCCCCGGCCGCCGCGCGTCGCAACGCGCCCGCCCCCACGGGGGCGGCACCCTCAGGCCCCTCAGGGGGAGGACGGACCGCGCGCTCAGTCGAGCGCGCGCGCCTCCGACAGGAGCATGATGGGAATCCCGTCGCGGACCGGAAAGGCGAGATGGGCCGCCCGGCTCACCAGTTCCTGCCGTGCGGGATCGAAGGTCAGCGGACCGTGCGTCTGGGGACAGACCAGCGCCTCCAGCATGCGCGGATCGAAGGCCCGCGATCCGCCCGCCGGCTCCGCGGCCTCGGCGGCGGGATCGTCTCCGTCCCAGTCGGTCATTGCATCATCTCCCCCTCGCGCCCGCCGTGAAGCGCGAACTCGATCAGCGTCACGAGCGTCTCGCGCCGCGTGGGCAGGGTCGGCGCCTCGAGCAGGGCCTGCTTGTCCTCGGGCGGGAAGGGGCAGAGCATCGACAGCGAGTTGACCAGAAGCTCGTCCTCGGCCTCGCGCACGGCGTCCCAGTCGGTGGACAGGCCCTGCGACTGGAAGTAGCGGTTGAGCAGTTCCAGGAAGGGCGCCCGGTCCAGGCCGGGATCGCGCTCGGCCGGGCCGCGGTCGCGCTCGAACCCCTCCCAGGAGACCTCGCAGCGCCGGTAGGGCGTGAACCCCTCCACCTCGCGCAGGATGCGGAAGCGCGAGACGCCCGACAGCGTGATCATGTAGCGCCCGTCCTCCGTTTCCGAAAAGGCCGTGAGCCGGCCGGCGCAGCCGACCGCATGGAGCCGGCGCTGGCCGTCTGGCGCATCGAAGGGCTGGACCATGCCGATGAGGCGGGCCGGCGTCTTGAGGGCATCCTCCACCATGGCGAGATAGCGCGGCTCGAAGATGTGGAGCGGCAGCCGCGCCCGCGGCAGCAGCAGCGCCCCCGGAAGGGGGAAGACGGCAATCGTCTCGGGCAGGTCCGCAGGGAGGGGCATGGCGGTGATCTAGGGCGCCGCCGCCGCAGAGAAAGGTGTCTCAGGCAAAGATCAGGGACGACAGCCGCCGCCGCCCCGCCAGCGCGATCGGGTCCTTGGGCGGCAGGCTGTCGAAGATCTGCAGAAGCTGGGTCTTGGCGGCGCCGTCGTTCCACTCGCGGTCGCGGCGGAAGATCTCCAGAAGCTGGTCCACGGCCCCCTGCACGTCGCCGCGGGCATGCAGCGCGGTGGCGAGATCGAACCGGGCCTGGTGATCGGACGGGTCGCGCTCGACCCGGGCGCGCAGCTCCTCGACGGGGCCTGCCTTGCTCGCCTGCCGCGCGAGCGCCAGCCGGGCCCGCGCCGCCTCCATCTCGGGCCTGGTGGCGATGGAGGCGGGGGCCCCGTTCAGGATCGCCTCCGCCTGGTCGAAATCGCCCGCGAGGGTCGTGGCCCGCACGAGGCCGGCATAGGCGCGGGGGTTCTCCGGCTCCTCGCGCAGGATGGCGGCAAAGGTCTCGGCCGCATCGACGGCCGCGCCCTGCTCCAGCATCGCCTCGGCCGCGTCCAGCGCCTCGCCGAGTCCCCCGTCCCCGGCCAGCGCGGCGAGCTTGCCCACGAACTGCTCCACCTGCGAGGGCGGCAGCGCCCCTTGGAAGCCGTCCACGGGCTGGCCCTGCCAGAAGGCATAGACCGTCGGGATGGACTGGACGCGCAGCTGGGCGGCAAAGGCCGGGTTCTTGTCCACGTCGATCTTGACGAGGCGCACCTTGCCCTTCTGCTTGCGGACCGCCGATTCGAGGGCGGGGCCGAGCTGGCGGCAGGGGCCGCACCAGGTGGCCCAGAAGTCCACGATCACCGGGACCGCGCGCGAGGCCTCCACGACCTCCGCCATGAAGCCCGCATCCGTGCCGTCGATGATGTCCCGCGCCTCGGCCGCCTGTGCCATCGCCCTGCACCTCCTTCCGGTTCCGCGCCTATATGGGCCGAGCCGGTAGCAAGGGAAAGGGGCCTTCCGGGAGGCTCCGCCGGCCGCTAGCCTCGGGCCGAGGCCCCCTGGCGGAGGATCGTCATGCCCGTGCTCCTGTGCTTCGGCGACAGCAACACCCACGGCACCCCGCCCATGTCCGCCCGGGGAGAGGTCCGCCGCCTCGGGCCCGAGGCGCGCTGGCCCCGCGTGGCGGCCGCCGCCCTGCCCGGCTGGGAGGTGGTGGAGGAGGGCCTGCCGGGACGGACGGCGCAGTTCGCCGACCCCGTCATGGGGGCGCACATGGACGGACGGACCGGCCTCAGGATCGCCCTCGAGAGCCACGGCCCCCTCGACGCGCTGGCGATCATGCTCGGCACCAACGACGTCAAGGCCCGCTTCGCGCCCAGCCCCGAACGCGTCACGGCCGGAATCGCCGCGCTTCTGGACATCGCGCTCTGCGACGAGATGCAGGCACGCCACGGCGGCTTCCGGGTGCTGGTGATCTGCCCGCCCCCGGTTCTGGAGGGCGGCCCCTTCGCGGGCGAGTTCCTGGGCGCCCAGGCCGTCTCGCGCGCGCTCGCCCCCCTCTACCGGGCGCTGGCCGAGGCGCGCGGCTGCGGGTTTCTCGATGCGGGCCGCACGATCGCGGCGAGCGCGGTGGACGCGATCCATTTCGACGCCGAGGCCCATCGCCGGCTGGGCGAGACCGTGGCCGCCGCGATCCGCGCGCTCTAGAGGCTGCCGCCCGCGCGCGGCAGGGCCCCGGCCCCGTCCTGCCCCTTCGCGCCGGCCGGACGGGCGGCGGAGGCCCTCCGCCGCTCCCGGCGGGTCCCGCACCGGCGATGTGCCGCGATGTCACGAGCCTTCCGCGACCCTTTGGACTTGCCAAGCGACGCGCGCCCCACGAAGGATCGCGCAGTTTCGCCCCCCGGTTGAAGGGGGCGGACGCGTTCCCACCCGAGCGGGGCCGGACAGGGAGTGGCCCCGCCGCAAGACAGGGAGTCCCCCATGACCTTTCGCACCCTGATCGGCGCGGCCTCGCTGGCTGCGCTTCTCGCCACCGGGGCGCTCGCGCAGGCGACGCATCCGGTCACGGGCGAGCCGCTGGCGGAGAACCAGACCTTCACCTACCGGGTCCTCGACGAGTTTCCCTCGATCGATCCCGGCCTCGTGGAGGACGTGGAAGGCAGCCACATCGCCCGCCAGCTCTTCGAGGGCCTGCTGAACCAGGACGCGGAGGGCAACATCGAGCCCGGCGTCGCCACCGAATGGGAGGTGAGCGAGGACGGCCTGACCTACACCTTCCGCCTGCGGCCCGAGGCGACCTGGTCGGACGGCACGCCGGTGACGGCCCACGACTTCGTCTATGCCTGGCAGCGCGCGGCCAGCCCCGAACTCGCCTCGCCCTATTCGTGGTACATGGAGCTCATGCAGCTCGAGAACGTGAGCGAGGTCATCACCGGCGACCGGCCGGTGGAGGATCTGGGCGTGCGCGCGCTCGACGACCACACGCTCGAGGTGCGGATCACCACGCCCCTGCCCTACTTCCTCCAGATGGTCACGCACACCACGACCTTTCCCGTGCCGCGCCACGTCATCGAGGAGCACGGCGACGCCTGGACCCAGCCGGGCAACATGGTCGGCAACGGCGCCTATGTCCTGAGCGAGCGCGTTCCGCAGGAGCGGCTGGTGATGACGCGCAACCCGAACTACTGGGACGCCGACAACGTCATCCTCGAGACGATCACCGCGCTCGTGATCAACGACGAGAACCAGGCGCTCACGCGCTGGCGCGCGGGCGAGCTCGACCAGACCGACATCCCGATCGGACAGTATCCGCGCCTGCTCGAGGAATTCCCGACCGAGGCGCACGCGCTGCCGAACCTCTGCGTCTACTACTACAACCTCAACCTGAGCGAGTCGGGGCCCGAGGCGCTCAAGGACGTGCGCGTGCGGCAGGCCCTGTCGCTGGCCATCGACCGCGACCTGCTCGTCAACAACGTGCTCGCGGGCGGGCAGGTGCCGGCCTACGGCCTCGGGCACTGGGCCGTCGCCGGCTACGAGATCCCCGACGACATGCCCTTCACCGACCTGTCCATGGACGAGCGCCGCGAGATGGCGCGCGAGCTCATGGAGGAGGCGGGCTTCGGCCCCGGCGGCGAGCCGCTGACCTTCGAGATCCTGTTCAACACCTCGGAGGCGCACCAGCAGCTCGCGGTGGCCATCGGGCAGATGTGGCAGCAGACGCTGGGCGTGAACACGACGCTCGCCAATCTCGAATGGCAGACCTTCCTCGATGCGCGCGGCAACCAGCAATACGAGATCGCGCGGGCCGGCTGGTGCGCCGACTACAACGAGGCGTCGTCGTTCCTCGACATCGTGACCACGGCCTCGGGCTACAACGATTCGGCCTATTCGAACCCGGAACTCGACCGCCTCATGGAGGAGGCCCGCACGGCCGAGGACACGCTGCCGCTCTACCAGGAGGTGGATCGCATCATCGCGCGCGACGTGCCGGTGATCCCGATCTACTTCTACTCGACCAACATCATGATGGACGACACGATCCGCGGCTATCCCTTCGAGAACGCGCAGGAGACCTGGTACGGCCGGACGATGTACCGGATCGCGCAGGAGTGATCGGCGCCTGATGGCCAAGGGGCTCGCCCTCCCCTAGGGGGGCGGGCCCATGCCCCCCCAGGGGGCCGGGGATTTCCGCGATGCTGAGTTTCATCCTCCGCCGCCTGCTGGTGGCGATCCCGACGATCCTCATCCTGATCGTCATCTCGTTCGTGCTGATGTTCGCCGCACCGGGCGGACCGTTCAACAGCGACCGGCCCCTGCCGCCGGCCGTCATGGCCAACATCGAGGCGCGCTACGGGCTCGACCAGCCCTATGTGGTGCAGATGTTCACCTATGTGAAGAACATCGTCCTGCACTTCGATTTCGGCCCCTCCTTCCGCTACCGCGACCAGACGGTGTCGGGGCTGATCGCCCAGGGCTTTCCCGTGACGCTGACCTACGGGCTCTGGGCCTTCGTCGTCGCCACGTCGCTGGGGCTGGCGCTGGGCATCGCCGCCGCGATCCGGCACAATTCCTGGCTCGACTACCTGGCCACGGGAACGGCGATCGGGGCCTCGGTGCTGCCCAACTTCGTGCTCGCCCCGATCCTCGTGCTGGTGTTCACGCTGTGGCTCGGCTGGCTGCCCGGAGGCGGCTGGTACGGGGGACAGTGGCAGTACGTGGTGCTGCCCGTGGTCGCGCTCGCCACCTCCTATCTTGCCGCAATCGCGCGGATCATGCGCTCGTCCATGATCGAGGTGATGAACTCGCCCTTCATCCGCACGGCGCGGGCCAAGGGGCTGCCCATGCGCCGCATCGTGTGGCGCCATGCGCTCAAGCCCGCTCTGCTGCCGGTGCTGAGCTACATGGGCCCGGCCTTCGTGGCGATGATCACCGGATCGGTGGTGATCGACGTGTATTTCTCCACCGGGGGAATCGGGCAGTATTTCGTCAACTCGGCGCTCAACCGCGACTACCCCGTGATCATGGGGGTCACGATCCTGGTCGGCGCGCTGACCATCCTGTTCAACCTCGTGGTCGACGTGCTCTACGCCTGGATCGACCCCAAGATCCGCTACTGAGGGAGGGCCGCCCATGGCGCTCACCGAACCCACGGTCGAGGCGATCGTCCACAGGGAGCCGCCCCGGGGCCGCTCGCTCTGGGTGGATGCAAGGCGACGCTTCCTGCGCAACCGCGCCGCGACGGTCTCTCTGGTCGTCCTCGTCCTGATCGCGCTCTTCGCCTTCTTCGGACAGTTCCTGACCCCCTACGACCGGGCGACGGTGGACTTCTCGCTCATCGGGATCAATGCCCAGCAGGGCTATCCGTCGCTCGAGACGCGCCGCTACTTCGGCACCGACATGGAAGGGCGCGACCTCTATGCCCGCACCGTGCAGGGCACCCGCCTGTCGCTGATGATCGGGATCGTGGGCAGCCTGGTCGCGGTGGTGGTGGGCACGCTCTATGGCGCGATCGCGGGCTATGTGGGCGGCCGCGTGGACGGGGTGATGATGCGGATCGTGGACATCCTGCTCTCGATCCCGTTCATGTTCGTGCTCATCCTGCTTCTGGTGATGTTCGGCCGGTCGCTCCTGATGCTGTTCATCGGGATCGGGCTGATCTCGTGGCTGCCCATGGCGCGGATCGCACGCGGCCAAACGCTGTCGATCAAGAACAAGGAATTCGTGGAGGCGGCGATCGCCACGGGCGTGCGGCCGCTCACGATCATCCTGCGCCACATCGTGCCCAACCTGGCCGGCGTGGTGATCGTCTATGCGACGCTGCTGATCCCGGAGATGATCATCTACGAATCCTTCATCTCGTTCCTGGGGCTGGGGGTGCAGGAGCCCAACACCTCGCTCGGGGCGCTGATCTCCCGGGGGGCGGCGCAGCTCGGCAACGGGGTGCCCTGGCAGCTGGGATTCCCGTTGTTCTTCTTCGTCACGATGCTCTTCGCCTTCTACTTCGTGGGCGACGGGCTGCGCGACGCCATCGACCCCAAGGACCGCTGAGATGACGCCGCTTCTGGAGGTGGAGGACCTGCGCGTGACCTTCGAGACCGGCGACGGGCCGGTCCACGCGGTCAACGGGGTGAGCTTCGCGCTGGCCGAGGGCGAGACGCTGGCCATCGTGGGGGAATCGGGGTCGGGCAAGTCGCAGACGGCGTTCGCCGCGATGGGCCTTCTGGCGCGCAACGGACGGGCGACGGGGGCGGTGCGCTATCGCGGGCGCGACCTGCTGGGCCTGTCCCCGCGCGAGCTGAACCGGGTGCGGGCGAGCGAGATCAGCATGATCTTCCAGGACCCCATGACCTCGCTCAACCCTTACTTGCGCGTCTCGGAGCAGATGGCCGAGGTGCTGATGCTGCACAAGGGGATGGGCCGGCGCGCGGCCGTGGCCGAGGCGGCGCGGATGCTGGACCTGGTGCGCATCCCCGACGCGAAGGCGCGGGTGCACGACTATCCCCACCAGTTCTCGGGCGGAATGCGGCAGCGGATCATGGTCGCCATGGCGCTGCTCTGCGGGCCGAAGCTCCTGATCGCGGACGAGCCCACGACCGCGCTCGACGTGACGGTACAGGCGCAGATCATGGCCCTTCTGGGCGAGATCCGCCGCGAACTCGGCACGGCGATCATCCTGATCACGCACGACCTTGGCGTGGTGGCGGGGTTCTGCGACCGCACGCTGGTCCTTTATGGCGGGCAGATCATGGAGGAGGGGCCGACCGACCTGATCTTTGCCCGACCCACCCATCCCTACACGCTGGGCCTGCTCTCGGCGGTGCCGCGCATCGACCGCGAGGAGGAGACGCTGCTGACCATCGCGGGCGAGCCCCCGGACATGAGCCGCCTGCCGCCGGGCTGTCCGTTCTTTCCGCGCTGCGCCTTTGCCCGGCCCGAGAACGAGACGCTGCGCCCGCCGCTCGTGCGGCTGACGGACGGGCGGCGGCGCGCCTGCAACCGGCCCGTGGAGGAGATCCTGCTCGCCCGGGAGGCCGCGCAATGAGCGTCGCGACACAGAGCCAGGGTCAGGGCGGAGGAGGCGAGACGCCGCTCCTGTCGGTGCGCGACCTGCGCGTGACCTTCGAGATCCGGCCGCGCAACGCCTGGCCGTGGACGCCGTCGCGGCGGCTGCGGGCGGTGGGGGGGGTGAGCTTCGACCTCGCCCCCGGAGAGGTGCTGGGCGTGGTGGGCGAGTCGGGCTCGGGCAAGAGCACGCTGGCGCGCGCGATCGTGGGCACGGTGCCGGCCGAGGGGCTGATCCGCTTCGACGGCGAGGACATCGCGCGGCTGTCGCCCGAGGGGCGGCGGGCGCGGCGGCGCGACATCCAGATGGTGTTCCAGGACCCGCTGGCCGCGCTCAACCCGCGCATGACCGTGGGCGAGATCGTGGCCGAGCCGCTGCTGACCCATTTCCCGCGCACGCCGCGCGCGGAGGTGCGGCGCCGGGTGGGCGAGATCCTGGAGCGGGTGGGGCTTCTGCCCTCGATGATCAACCGCTATCCGCACGAGTTCTCGGGCGGGCAGTGCCAGCGGATCGGGATCGCGCGCGCGCTGATCCTGCGCCCGCGCCTCCTGATCTGCGACGAGCCGGTCTCGGCGCTGGACGTGTCGGTGCAGGCGCAGGTGGTCAACCTCCTGCGCGAGCTGCGCCGCGACATGGGGCTGGCGATGATCTTCATCGCCCACGACCTGAGCGTGGTGCGCCACGTGAGCGACCGCATCCTGGTGATGTATCTGGGCCGGCTGATGGAGATCGCCCCCGCCCGTGCGCTGGTGGCCGAACCCCGCCACCCCTATACGCAGGCGCTGATCGCCTCGGTCCCGATCCCCGACCCGGTGCTGGAGCGGGCGCGGACCCATCCGGTCCTGGAGGGCGACCTGCCCTCGCCGCTCGCGCCGCCATCGGGCTGCGTGTTCCGCACGCGCTGTCCCAAGGCGCGCGAGGCCTGCGCGGCCGAGGTGCCGCCGGCCTTCGAGGTGGGGCCCGCGCACCGGGCCGCCTGCCTGTTCTGGGACGAGCCCACCCCCGCCTTCGGCCGCGCGGCCGGGGCGGTGGCGGCGGCAGCGGAGGGCGCGGCCTAGTAGTCGCGCTCGAAGTAGATGCCGAGCGTGGTCTCGCCGGCGGTGGTGACGCCGGCGCGCACGGTCAGGTCCTGGGTCAGGTCGAGGTTGATCGTGGCCGTGGTCTGCTCGGTGCCCACGACGACGTCGGTATAGATGTTCTCGGTCAGGTACTGGCCGAGGCGGACGGCCG
Source organism: Rubellimicrobium sp. CFH 75288 (assembly GCF_009904055.1). GTDB lineage: Bacteria > Pseudomonadota > Alphaproteobacteria > Rhodobacterales > Rhodobacteraceae > Rubellimicrobium. Next base: position 112,605 of record NZ_WYDP01000010.1, read on the forward strand.
CGCCGCCGTCCTCGCCCACGGTGAAGTCGAGATCGGCGAGCCCCGCCCCCCCGCGCAGGCGGTCCACCACCCCGTCGCCGCCCCCCGCGAGCTGGGCCGCGGCGGCGGCGAGCTGGACGGCCTGGAAGGGGGTGATCGAATCGAGGCTGCGGCCGAACAGGAGCTGGGCCAGCACCTCGTCCTGGGGGAGTTCGGGGCTGGAGGCGAAGGTGACCTCGGGCGCGTCGGCGGGGCCTTCGAGGATCACGGAGAGCTGGGCGCCGCTGCGCGCCTGGGTGGTGGCGACGAGGCGCAGGAAGGGGACAAAGGCGCCCTGGAGCGTGGCCGAGCCCTCGGTCAGCACGAAGCGCTGGCCGAGGATGTCGAAGCGGCCGCGGATCAGCGAGAACTGCCCGATGGGAACGACGGCGGCGGTGGTGCCCGTCAGGCGCAGCGTGCCCCCGAGCTCGGCGTCGAGGCCGCGGCCGCGCACGAAGACGCGGGCGGGCGCGCTGAGCAGGAGGTCGAGCGAGAAGGGCGCGGCGGCCCCTGCCCCGCCGGGGTCGCGGGCGCGTGGCCGGGCGGCGTCGGCGCGGGCGAGCGTCTGGCGGACGGGGAGGGAGGGCTCGATGTGGAAGACGGGGGGCAGGTCGCCGAGCGCGCCGACCCCGGAGGTGGGGACGCGGATCTCGGCGTTGTCCACGAGGACGGTGCCGGCGATGGCCGCGCCCCCCGCGAGCGGGCCCGTCACCGTCACCTGCGCGGAGGCGAGCGCGGTGTAGAGGGCGGGGTCGCGGATCACGAGATCGGTGCCGGTGGCCGAGAGGTTCGCGACGAAGGGCGGGACGAGGCCGACGCTGCCCGCGAGCGCGAGCGTGCCGCCGGCCGAGAGCGCCCCCGAGAGCTGGACCTGCGCCGTGCCGCCCCCGAGCGTGGCCGTGCCGGCGATGTCGGTCACCGCCACCCCTAGCGCGGGGTCGGCGAGCCGGGCGCCCGCGGTCGTCACGGTGCCCGACAGGTTGGCGGGCGCGAAGCCCCCCTCGAGGCGGAGGTCGAGCGTGGCGGCCCCTTCGAGCCGCCGCGGCTCGATCACCGGATTGGCGAGACCGAGCGGCACCGTGCCTGTCACGCCGAGGCTCGGCCCCGCAGGCCCGACCGTTCCCGCGACGCGCCCTGCGATCCCGCCCGGACCGGTCACCGCGGCGTCGAGCGCCACGCCGGCCGGCCCGAAGGTGGCCGTGCCCGTGGCGGTGGCGGGACCGGGATAGTCGGGGGCGAAGAGGGCCACATCCGCCAGCCGCGCATCAAAGGCGACCGTCTCGTCCGTGCCCTGCGCCGACAGGGAGAAGGCGGGAAAGGTGGCAGCCAGACGCCCGATGCGGAGCGGCCCGCCGTCCTGTCGGGCGATCTGCAGGTCGAAGCGGCCCGTCCCTGCCAGAAGCGGAACCAGGGCAGGGATCCCGGGGTCGAGCGCGGTCGCCGTGCCCTGGGCCGACAGATCGAAGCTCGAAAGGTCCGGCAGGAGCGTCCCGGCGATGGTCGCCTCGAGCGAGCCCGCCAGCCCCGTGCCCGCCAGGGCACCGAACGGAGCGAGGTTCGCCGCCGACACCCGCGCCGTGCCCGTGATGGCGGAGCCCGCCTCCGGTGGCGCCACCGTGGCATCGAGAACGGCCTGCGCGCCGCTGGCCCCGGCGGTGGCCACGATGCTCAGATTGCCGTCGGGCATGCGTGCGGCCGTGCCCTGCGCGGTCAACGGACCGGGCAGGCCGGGAAGGATGACGCCCGCCTGTTCGATGCGGAGGTCGAAGCGCCCCTCGCCCGCCGTCGCCCCGAAGCGGCCCGAGGCGGCGAGCGCGGCGAGCGGGCTCTGCGCCGAAAGGGTTGCGGCCAGATCGCCCGCCGCGTCGCGGGCGATCCGCCCCGTGGCCCGCCCTTCTCCGGCCAGCAGCGGCTCCAGCGCCGGCAGCCCGAGGCGCAGATCGCGGAAGCGCGCGTCGAAGGCGAGGTCCAGTTCGGACAGGTCCGGCCGCACCCGCCCCGACGCGGCCGCCGTCAGCGCCCCGCCCAGATCGCGTCCGAGGAGCGGCCCCCAAGGGGCCAGATCGGCCGCCACGACTTCGGCATCGCCCGCAAAGGCGAGTCCGTCCGCCGGGTCGAGGGTGCCGTCGAGGGCCAGTGTGGCGCCGGGCACCGCCCCCTCCAGGTCCAGAGCCAGCGTGCCGTCCGGCGCGGGCGAGACGGTGCCCGCCAGCCGGCCGGGTCCCGCCAGACCCGGCAGGAGCGGCGCCACATCGGCAAGCGCGAGGTCAAGCGTGGCCGTCCCCCGTCCCGCCGCATCGAAGGCCGCATCGGCCGTGCCGGACAGAAGCGCGGTCTCCACCTCCACACCTTCCGCCAGGAGCGCACCATCCGCCGAGCGGGCGATACGGCCCGAAAGGCGCCCCTCGCCCGCGAGGAGCGAGTCGAGGGGCCCGAGGCCGAGCGCGAGGTCCGTCGTGCTCGCCCGGGCCGAGAGGTCGAACTCGGACAGGTCCGGCAGGAGGCGGCCCGAGAGCGTGGCCGCGGCGGCGCCCGAAAGATCGCGGCCCGCGAGCGCGGCGAAGGGAGCGAGATCGGGCAGGTCGAGCGCCACCTCCCCCTCGAAGACGCCGCGCCGGGCGGGGTCGAGGCGGCCGTCGATGCGCGCCTCGCCCTGGGGCAGGGTAGCGGCGAGGTCGAGGAGGACGGCCCCGTCCGGGGCGGGCGAGGCGGTGCCGGTGACGCGCGCGGGGCCCGACAGGCCGGGGAGCAGCGGGGCCACATCCGCAAGCGACAGGTCCAGGTTTGCGGTGCCCGTCCCGTTGCGGAATGCGGCTTCGGCCGTGCCCGCGATCAGGTCCGTCTCGATCCGGAAGCCTTCCACGACAAAATCTCCCGGTCCCGTCCGGGCCAGGCGCCCTCCGATCTCTCCCTCGCCGGCCAGGAGCAGATCGAGGGCGTCGATACCGAGAGCCAGATCGCGGGTGACCAGATCGAGCGCGATGTCGAGGCGAGACAGATCGGCCTCCACCCGGCCTCCGGCCCGGATCGACAGCCCGCCGCTGGGATCGAGTCCGGGCAGGAGGCGGGCCAGCAGAGGCGCATAATCGGCCGCCTCGTCCAGATCGGCGACGAGCGACAGGGAGACCGGCTCTCCGCCGGCCGCAGGAAGGGTCTGCGCGGCGCGCAGCGCAGCCGTGGCCCCCGGCAGATCGGCGGTGGCGGCGAGCAGGAGCTGGCCCACGCTGTCGCGCTCGAAGGTTCCCGCGAGACGGCCCGGACCTTCGAGACCGGGCAGCGACAGGCCCAGATCGGCCACCGCCAGGTCGAACCGGGCGCTGCTCTGGCCGCTGGTGATGTCCGCATCGGCCTCCGCCAGGACCAGCGGCGTCTCGATGCGCAGCGCGTTCAGGCGCGTTCCCGTCTCGTCGCGGTCGGCGGCCAGGCGCAGCCGCCCCGCCCCGGCGAGGAGGGGGTCGAGTTCGGCGATCCCGAGCCGCAGGCCGTCCGTGGTCCCGTCGATCGCGACATCGAAGATCCCGTCGAGCGGTCGCACGCCCCCCACCACCGCCAGATCGGCCGCGCCGCCCAGATCGTCGAGACCGGAGAGGACGGCGAAGCGGCCGAGATCGGCCGCCTGCAGCCGGACGTCGAACGCGATGCGCCCGCCCTCGGCCGGTCCGGCAATGCTGCCCGAGCCCGCGATCTCGACCCCGGGACCCGAGAGCGTCAACCGCTCCACCCGCAGCGGACCGCCTTCGGGCGGACGCAGCAGGGCGACCTGTCCGGCGATCTCGGAGCCCAGCGCCTCGGCCAGACCGGCATCGGCGAAGGCAAGGCCGCTGGCGGCATAATCGAGTTCGGCGGTGAAGGCGCCGGGCTCTCCCGCCTCCGGCGGCCGGATCGTGCCGGAACCGGCCAGCGTGAGGGCGGGCAGGGTCACGCCCTCGCCGGCGAAGTCCTCGAGAACGAAGCTCCCGGTCCATTCGTCGCCGAGCGCGGCATCGAAGGCGACGTCGAGGGTCACGGAGCGGACCGTGGCGGCGCTGCGCGGCAGGGGCACGGGGGCGCCGTCCTCGCCCGCGATCCGGCCTGCGAGCGACAGGCGCGTGGGCCAGCCGTCGGGGGCGATCTCGGCCGCCCCGTCGAGCAGGACGGCCGCGCCCGACAGGCCGAGCGAGGTGACGACGACCGAGCCGTCGCCCCGCCGGATGCCCTTGGCGCGCAGGCGCAGGTCGGGGCCGAAGAAGGCGCCGGCCTCGGGGGCGACGAGGGGGGTGACGTCGCCCGCGATGTCGAGGCCGAAGGCGCGGGCCTGGAGGTCGCCCTCGGAGGGGACGGCCTGGAGCGCGACCTCGCCCGAGACGCGCGGGGCCCCGTCGGTGGCCAGCGCGACGGTGGCGCGCCAGTCGTCGATGGGCCCGGTGCCATCCACGCGCAGCGCCACTGACGGCAGGCCCGGCAGGTCGAGCGCGCGCGCGACGATGCCGCCGGGAGCCTCCTGCAGGTCGAGGTCGAGCGCGAGGATGCGGGTGGCATTGGAGAAGGAGGCGTCGAACAGGAGCCGCCCCTCGCTGCCCTCGAGGATCTGCGCCGCGAGGCGGGCCTCACCCTCGCCGCCTTCCAGCGTGACGGTGCCGGCGACTTCGAGCGCCACGGCTTCGCCCAGGATCGCCGGGCCCAGTGCGATGCGGTCGGCGCGCAGTTCGCCGATGCGGACGGAGACGGGCAGGTCCGGGAGCGCGAAGGGCGTGGCCTCGGGGCTGGGCAGGGACGGGTCAGGGATCGGAGGGCGCAGCACGTCGATCGAGCCGGCGGTCAGCTCCTCCACCTCGATGCGGCCGGCAAACAGGGCCGACCGGCTCCAGTCGAGCGCGAGGTCGCGAGCGTCGAGCCAGATCCCCTCGCCGTCGGCGATGGTCAGCCTCTCGATGGTGGCGCGCGAGGAGAGCGCGCCGGCGAAACCCTGGATGCGCACCTCGCGGGCGGTGTCGCTGAGCGCGCCCTCGATGAGGCGGGTCAGGAAGCCGCCGTCATCCTCGATGGCCGCCGGGCCCGTCTCCTGGGCAGGAGCGGAACGGGGCGACAGAAGGGCAAGCGCGGCCAGCGCGCAGATGGGGAGGAACCTCAAAACGCCTGTCCTATGCCGATATAGAGCTGCAGGCGGCCAAAGGCGTCGTCGCCCGTAGCCGGGGTTGCGAGGTCGACGCGGATCGGGCCGACAAAGGTATCGTAGCGCCCGCCGAGACCGACGCCCGCATGCCACTCGCCGTCCTCCCAGGGCAGCGCACCGGGCGCGACAAGGCCCGCATCGGCAAAGGCCACGGCGCCGATCCGTTCGGTGACATCCACCCGCGCCTCGAGCTGGAGGCCGGCGAGCGACGCGCCCCCCGTCACGACGGAGGTGCCGTCCACGACCCGCTCGACCCCCAGCGAGCGGAAGGGCTGGCCGCGCACCGTTCCCCCGCCTCCCGAGAAGAACTTGAAGTCGGCAGGGGCATCCTCGGGGCGGCTTCCCAGGAGGCTGCCGAGCTGGGCGCGTCCCGCCACGGTCACGCGCTCGCCCAGGGCGCGGTAGGCGCGCGCATCGGCATAAAGGCGCGCCCCGTCGCTGCCCGCACCGGCCACCGTCACGAAAGGCGTCGCGCGCGCGTCGAGGAACGTTCCCGCACGCGCGTCGCGCGGATCGTCGCGCCGGTCCCAGACAGCCCCCAGCGGCAGCGTGAGCAGCGTGTAGTCGCGGGTGCGGGCGGCCGTCCGTTCGCGGGCCGCGAGCACCCCCACGGCAGCCGTCAGCGTCAGGTCGTCGGTCGCATAGCGGGTGATGCCCACATCGAAGGTGAACTGGTCGAGCAGGAACGCCTCCTCGTCCTCGCGCGACAGGCGCGTGGCGAAGGTGAGGTCGGTATCCGGCCCGAAGGTCGCCGGCCGGGCCAGGCTGACCCCGAGGGCGTAGTCGATCCCGCCGCCCGCAAGGCCCAGCGTCTCGCCCTCGATGTTGGCCACCTGCCCTTCCACGCGCAGCCGCTCGGCCCCGCCCAGAAGATTGCGGTGCAGCCAGAAGGCATTGGCCGAAAGCCCGCGCTCCGAACTGATCTCGGCGCCGAAGCCGAAGCGGCGGGGCAGCGATTCCGTGACCTGGATGCGGATGGGAACGCTGCCGGGCGGGCTTTCCGCCTCGGGGACCTCGACGAGCGCCACGGCGTCGAAGGCCCCGGTCCGGCGCAGGCGCGCGGCGGCCCTTTCGAGATCGAGCGGGTCGAAGACCTGACCGGTCGGCACGCCGGCGATCGCGCGGATGCGCTCCTCCCGGACGCGCGCGGCGCCGCTGACCGCCACGGGCCCGAAGGCGAGGCGGGCACCCGGAGCGATGGTCACCGCGGCATCGAGCCGCGTCTGCGGATGGATGGCCACGATCTCCTGGTCGGCGACGGCGGCGCGGGCATGGCCTTGCGCGCGCCAGCCTTCGACCGCCTCCGTGGCCGCGTCGCGGACAAGACCCGAAAGGGCCGGTTCACCGGGAGCGAACCCCGTCGGCAGGTCGGTGTCCGGTGCCAGCGGGCCGATGGACGTCCGGCCGAAGGTGAAGAGCGGGCCGGGATCGACCGCCAGGATCACGCGCGACAGCACGGCCGGCGCTTCGAGCGGCTGGATCGCGTCCGCCTCGCGGCCGTCGAGCGTGATGGAGATCGTGCCGCCGTAATGTCCCTGCGCATAGAGGGCGGTCAGCAGGCGCCGATAGTCGGCCCGCGCGGCCGCGACAATGTCCTGCGGCACCGCTTCCGGGTCGTCGGCCGCAGCAAGCGTGAGCGAGGCGGCGCGCAGGGCGCGCTCCACCGCGCCGGACGTGCCCGGCGGCACCACGAGCGACACCTCCTGGGCCGGCAGCGGAAGGGCGGAGACCAGCAGGGCGGCAAGTCCCGCGAAATGGGGGCGGCGAAGCATCGATCCTCCCGTCGGCCGGCTTGGGCGGGCGGGCCGAGCCTAGGCTGCCGGAGCGGCCGAGGGGAAGTCCCGGAGCGTTCTTCGTGAACGGCATGCGGACTTTCCGCCGATGGGGCTTGCGCCGCGTTCGTCCTGCCTGCATGGGCCGGCGGCGTCAGTCCGGAGAGCGCGATGCCGCCATCGTCCCGCCCCTCGTCCATTCGCCGGCTCGAACCCACAGGACGCCTGTCGCAGGCCGTGGTCTGGCGCGGGCTGGTCCGGATCTCGGGACAGGTTGCCGGCGAGAGGCCGCCTGCGGACATCGAGGCGCAGACGCGCCTCGTCCTCGAGCGGCTCGATACGCGGTTGGCCGAGGCCGGGACGGACCGGCTTCATCTGCTGTCGGCCGAGGTGTTCCTGGCGGACATGGCCGACTTCGCGGCCATGAACCGCGTCTGGGAAGCGTGGATCGACCCGCAGGCCCAGCCCGCCCGCATCACCGTGCAGACTCCGATGACCCGGCCGGACTGGCGCGTGGCCGTTGCGGCCTGGGCCGTCCTGCCGGAGCGCTAGGGCGCCTCGGCCCGGATTCCGCCGGCTGTCCGGACCAGCCGCGCCAGTCCCGCCGGCTCCAGATGCGCCCCGGCGAGAAGCAGGCCCTCGTCGGCGGCGCGGGCGAGCAGGGCGCGGCGCGTGCGGCGCGCGACCAGGGGATCGGTGTCCCAGACGAGGCCCCGGTCCGGGTCGGGGACCTGCCAGGCGGCACGGTGAAGGATGTCGCCTGCGAAGAGCACCCCACCGCCCGGGCCCTGCCACAGGAAGGCGAGGTGACCCGGCCGGTGGCCGGGGGCCGGCAGGGCCGAGACGCCGCCTCCCAGATCGGCCGGCGCCTTGATCCGCCGGAGGCGGTAGGGGGCGAGCGCGCGGGCGGCCCAGTCCGCCACCCGGGCCGCGTCCGCGTCGTGCCCGTCCGGTGCGCCGGGGCCCAGCCAGTCCGCCCATTCCCTGTGCGACAGCACGATCTCGGCGCCGGGAAAGCGGGGGCGGCCCTGGGCATCGGTCAGTCCGCCCACATGATCGGGGTGCAGGTGGGTGAGCAGCACGCGCGCGACGCGGGCGGGATCGAAGGCGCCGCGCAGCGGGCGCAGCCATCCGGCCCCGGCGCCGAGCAGCGGGCCGGCCCCGGCATCGACGAGCCAGCATTCCGGGCCGAGGTCGAGGGCGAAGGCGAAGACGGGGACGCGGGAGTCGAGGTGCGGCGGCATCCCGCTTGCGGCGCGCACGGCGTCCGGCAGGGCGAAGTGGCCGTCGAGCAGGACGGCCAGCCCGTCGGGGGGATCTTGACGGACATCCAGCATTGGATGATTGTATCCAATCATGCAGGAGCGGTCCACCAGTCCGGAAGCATGTGCGGGGGCGCGCCTGCTGCACCTGTCGCTAGCCGTGGATGACCTGTCGGCCGCCGAGGCCTTCCTGGCCCGGACGCTGGGCTACCGGCGCACCTTTGGCGCCAACGGCCTGGGCGAGGCCATCGGGCGCCTGACGGGGGCGGCGGGGCTGGATTGCGACCTGGTCCAGATGGTCCGGCCCGGCGACGACGCGGTCCTCGAACTGGTCGCGTTCCGGCCGCCCCCGCCCCGGGGCCCGGCGCCGCCCGCGCATCTGGCCTTTGGCGTGGCCGACCTGGACGCGGCGCTGGAGCAGATGAGGGCAGCAGGGGCGCGGGCGCTGGGAGAGGTGGTGAGCTTTGCCGAGGGGCGCGCGGTCTATCTGGCCATCCCCGGGGGCGCCACGATCGAGCTGGAGGAGATCGGCGGGGAGGGGGCGCCGTGAGACCGAACGATCCCCGCATCCTTCGCCACCGGCGGATGCTGGAGATGCGGGCCTTCGACGAGGCCTGCCTGGAGGCGCTGCGGCGGGGCGAGATCCACGGCGAGCTGCATACCGGCATCAACCAGGAGGCGATCGGCGCCGCCATGGCCGAGTCGCTGCGCCCCGGCGACGCGGTCGTCTCGACCCACCGCAACCACTTCCACGCGCTGGCCAAGGGGGTGCCCGCGCGCGCGCTTCTGGCCGAGATCCTCGAGCGGGAGACGGGCCTGTGCCGGGGCCGGGGCGGGCACATGCACCCGTTCCACCCGCCCACGAACTTCTCGGCCACGGGGATCGTCGGCGCCTCGCTGCCCGTCGCGCTGGGCTATGCGCAGGCCTTCCGGCTGCGGGGCGAGGATCACGTGGCCGTGGGCGTGACGGGGGATGGCGGGTCGCATACGGGGGCGTTCCACGAGACGCTGGTGATCGCGGGGGCGCGGCGGCTGCCGCTGGTCGTGCTGGTGGAGAACAACGCGCTGGCGATCTCGGTCGGGTTCGGCGACGTCTCGCCCACGGCGACGGTGGCCGAGCGGGCGGGCGCCTGGGGCGCGCGCGGGATGCTGGTGGACGGGACCGACGTGGACGCCACGGCCGAGGCATTCGCGGCCGCGATGGAGCAGGCGCGCGGCGGGGGCGGGCCCGTCCTGCTGGAGGCGACCTGCACGCGCGCGCGGGGGCATTTCGAGGGCGACCCCGACACCTACCGCACACGCGAGGAGAAGCGCCGCCTGCGCGAGGAGCGCGACCCGATCGCGCTGCACCGCGCGCGACTGCTGGCCGAGGGGGTGGGGGCCGACGCGCTCGACCGCATGGCGGCGGAGGTGCGCGCGGAGACGGCGCGGCTTCTGGAGGCGGTGCGGGCCGATCCCCTGCCCGACCCGGCCGGGGCGGCGCTCTACTTGTGGGCGGAGGAGGCATGAGGGACGAGCCGTCGCCCGGGACGCGCGCGGCGCTGCCGATCCCGGCGCTGATCGCCGAGGCCCTGGCGGGCGAGATGGCGCGCGATCCTTCCGTGCTGCTGCTGGGCGAGGATGTGGGGCGGCTGGGCGGGGTGTTCGGCGCCTCGCGCGGGCTGCTCGAGCGGTTCGGCCCCGACCGGGTCATGGACATGCCCATCGCCGAGATGGCCTTCACGGGCATGGGGGTGGGGCTGGCCATGGCGGGGATGCGCCCCGTCGTAGAGATCATGTTCGCCGACTTCGTGGGCGTGTGCCTCGAGCAGATGGTCAACGCGGCGGCCAAGATCCCCTTCATGTCGGGGGGCCGGCAGCGCGTGCCCGTCGTGTTCAAGACCGCCGGGGGGTGCATCGGCTCGGCCGCGCAGCATTCGCAATGCCTGTGGGGGCTGTTCGGGCACCTGCCGGGGATGAAGGTGGTCGTCCCCTCCTCGCCCATGGACCACAAGGGGCTGATGGCGGCGGCGATCCGCTGCGACGACCCGGTCCTGTTCGTCGAGCACAAGCGCCTCCTGCTGTCGAAGGCGCGCGATTCGCTGCAGGGCGCGGAGGTGCCCGAGGGGGAGGTCGTCACCCCCATCGGGCGGGCGCGGGTCGCGCGGGCTGGCGGGGACGTGACGGTGGCGACCCTGTCGCTGGGGGTGGAGCACGCGCTGCGCGCGGCCGCGGAGGTGGCGCCCGAGGGGATCGGGGCGGAGGTGATCGACCTGCGATCGGTCGTGCCGCTGGACATGGAGACGGTCTGCGCCTCGGTCGCGCGGACGGGGCGGCTGCTGGTGGTGGATGAGGACTACCTGTCCTTCGGCCTCTCGGGCGAGGTCGTGGCGCGCTGCCTGGAGGCGCTGGGGCCGGGCGCGCTGCGGCAGGTGGGGCGGCTCGCCGTGCCGGACGTGCCGATCCCCGCCGCGCTGCCGCTGGAGCGGGCGGTGCTGCCGGGGCCCGAGGCGATCGCCGCGCGGCTGCGGGCGATGGCGGTGGGGGCCTGAGATGCGCGTCGCGGCGATCCTGGGCGCAGGAGGCGGAATCGGGGCAGCCTGCGCGCGCGCGGCGGCCGAGGCGGGCTGGCGCGTGGTCGCGGGCGACATCGGGGGCGCGGCGGAGCGGGCGGTGGGGGGGCTTGCCCACGATCCGCTCGCGCTGGAGGCGGACGTGACGGATGAGGCCGCGATGGGCCGCCTGGCCGCCACCGCCGCCGAGGCAGGCGAGGTGGGCCTGCTGATCTATGCGGCGGGCGTCGTGGGGACGATGGCGGTGGACCGGATGGACTGGACGCTGCACCGCCGGATCATGGCGGTGAACCTGGAGGGCGCCTTTCTGGCCGCCGCCGCCTTTGCGCCGGTCCTGCGGCCGGGGGGCGCGGCGGTGTTCCTGTCCTCGGTCGCGGGGCGGCGGGGCGAGGCGCGGGCGTCGTCCTACTGCGCCTCCAAGTTCGGGCTGATCGGCCTGGCCGAGAGCCTGGCCGCGGAATGGGCGCCGCGGGGGGTGCGGGTCTGCGCGGTGGCGCCGGGCAACGTGGACACGCCCATGCTGGCGCGCGTGGCCCGCGACATCGCCGCGGCCGAGGGCGTGACCGAGGAGGCCGTCCGGGAGCGACTGCGCCGGGCGGGCGCGGCGCGGCGCCTGGTGCGGCCCGAGGAGGTGGCGGCGGTCTGCGTCGCGCTGGGCTCGCCGGATTTCGGGGCGGTGACGGGGGCCACGATCACGGTGGATGCGGGAGCGATGGTGGGATGAGCCCCGAGGCGGACCTCGCACAGACCGTGGACGGCACGGGCGGCATGCGCAACGCGGCCGCGCCCACCCCGTCGGTCTTTCCCCCGCCCGAGGCGATGCGCCCGACGATCGTGGGGCGGGGCTGGGTCGTGGCGGCGGGGCACCCGCTGGTGGCGCAGGTCATGGCGCGCGTGCTGGAGGAGGGCGGCAACGCGGTCGACGCGGGCGTGGCGGGCACCCTGGCCTCGACCGTGGTGCAGGCGGACATGTGCAACCTCGGCGGGATCGCGCCGCTGCTCGCGCGGCCCGCCGGCTCGGACCGGGTGTGGCAGGTCGCGGGCGTGGGCCCGTGGGGGCAGGCAGCGACGCTGGAGGCGTTCCGGGCCCGGCACGGCGACGACATCCCCCTGGGCGCGCCTGCGGGCGTGGTGCCGGGGGGGTTCGCCGCCCTGTGCGAGGCGCTGGCGCGCTGGGGCAGCTGGCGGTTCCGCGACGTGGCCGCGCCGGCGGCGCGGCTCGCGGCGGAGGGGTTCCCGCTCGACCGGCGGGGCGCCGAGGCGCTGGCCATCCTGGGGCGCGGCTTTGCGCGCTGGGAGAGTTCGCGGCGCATCTACTGGCCCGAGGGGCGGCCGCCGCGGCCCGGCGAGACGCTGGTGCAGGCCGATCTGGGCCGGACCCTCCTGGCGCTGGCGGCGGAGGATCGCGGTCCCGACCGACTGGCCGGCATCAAGGCCGCGCGCCGCGCCTTCTACGAGGGCGAGATCGCCGCGCGCCTGGTCGCCGCCAACCGCGAGGGGGGTGGGTTCCTCTCGCGCGAGGATCTGGCGCGGCACCGGGCGGACGTCTCGGCTGCGCCGTCCGTGTCCTATCGCGGCCACCGGGTCCATGCGGCAGGGCCGTTCTCGCAGGGGCCGGTCCTGCTGCAGGCGCTGGCGCTGCTGGGGCGGCACACGCTGGGCCGGCTCGGGCGCGGGGGGGCGGAGCACCTGCACTTGGTGGCCGAGGCGCTGCGGCTGGCCTTTGCGGACCGCGACCGCAGCTACCACGACCCGGCCGAGCGGCCCGAGGCGACCGAGGCGATCCTGTCGCCCGAGCATCTGGAGGCGCTGGGCCGCACCCTCGATCCCGGACGGGCGGGATGGCAGGGGGCGGAGGAAGCCCGGGGGCGGGCGCGCTTCGACACGACCTATGTGGCGGCGGCGGACGCGGCGGGCAACGTCCTGTCCTGCATGCCCTCGGACACGCTGGACGGGGCGCCGGTGGTGGAGGGACTGGGCTTCTTCGTTTCGCCGCGCGGGGTGCAGTCGCGCCTGGACCCCGCCCATCCGGCGGCGATCGCGCCGGGGCGGCGGCCGCGCATCACGCCGGCCCCGGCGATCGTGGTCGGCCCGTCGGGCGGGGCCTATGCGCTGGGCTGTCCGGGGGGCGACGTGATCGTGCAGGCGATGCTGCAGGCGGTGGTCAACCTCCACGATTTCGCCCTCTCGCCGCAGGAGGCGGTCGAGGCCCCGCGCGTGGCGACCTTCTCCTTTCCCGGGTCGTTCTTTCCCAATCCGTGCTTTCCGGGGCGGCTGGACGTGGAGGGGCGCGTCCCCCAGGCGGTGCGGGACGACCTCGCGGCGCGCGGGCACCGCGTCCACCTCTGGCCCGACTGGGAGTTCGACGCGGGCGCGGTGATGCTGGCGGGGCGGATGCCCCTCTCGCCGGACGGGCCGCCCGTGCTCGCCGCCGCGGCCGACCCGCGCCGGTCGGCCTATGCCCTGGGGGGCTGAGGATGAGGAGGGCGGAGGCGGCGCTGGACGGGGCGGGGCTGGGGAGCGCGGGCCTGCCCGTGGCGGAGGTCGCAGCCGTGCTGGACCGGCTTGCGGGCTATGCGCGCGCTCTGGACCGGGCGCTGGGCTGCCCCGATGCCCCTGCGCGCCTCGGCCCCGTCGCGGTGCCCCCTGCCCCGCCCGCCGCGCCCGTGGCCCCGCTGCCGCCCGCCCCCTCGCCCGAGGAGGCGCTGGCGCGGATCGCGCGGGCCCGCGCGCTCAACGCCGTGACCGAGCTGCTGCCCGGCCGGCCGCAGGGACGGGGCCCGCTGGAGGGGGTGCCGTTCCTGGCCAAGGACCTGTTCGACGTGGCCGGCCGGCCAACCCGGGCGGGCGGGCGCGCCTGGCCCGAGCGCGAGGCGCTGCGCGATGCCGACGCGGTCGCCGCGCTCGAGCGCGCGGGCGCGGTGCTGGTGGGGCGGGCGGGGATGGACGAATACGCCTACGGATTCGCGGGCGAGAACGTCCATGACGGTGACGTGCTGAACCCCCACGACCCGGCGCGCCTGTCGGGAGGCTCCTCGGGCGGGTCGGCGGCGGCGGTGGCGGCGGGGCTCGTGCCGCTCGCGCTCGGCAGCGACACCAACGGGTCGATCCGGGTGCCCGCGGCGCTGTGCGGGGTCTGGGGGCTGAAGCCCGGCTTCGGCCGGGTCTCCACGGCCGGGATGTTTCCCTTTGTCGCCAGCCTCGACCATGCGGGGCTTCTGGCCGATCACCCCGACCGGCTGGCGGCGGGATGGACCGCGCTGGCCGGCGAGGAGGGGGCGGAGGACGGGGGGGCGGAAGACGGGGGGGCGCCGCGTGTGCTGCGGCTGGGCGGCCATTTCGATCCCGGCGCCGATCCCGACATGCGGGCCGCGCTGGAGGCGGCGGCGGCGGCGCTGGGGGCGGACCGGGTGGCGGATCTGCCGCTCGCCCCGGCGGCGCGGGCGGCGGCCTTTGTGATCACGGCGGCTGAGGGGGGTGCGCTGCACCGCCCGGTCCTGCGCGCGCGCGCCGCGTTCTATGGCCCGGCGGTGGCCGCGCGGCTGGCCGCGGGAGCGGCGATGCCGGCGTGCTGGCTGGTGGCCGCCCAGGCGGTGCGCGCGCGCTGGAGCGCGGCGCTGCTGGCCTTTCTGGCCGAGGCGGACCTGCTGATCGCGCCGGCCGTCCCCTGCCCCGCCCCCCTGCGGACGGCGCGCGTCCTGCGGACCGGCGAGGGGGCGGAGGACGCGCGCCTCGCGCTCGGCCGCTTCACCCAGCCGCTGACCCTGGCCGGGGTGCCGATCCTCGTCGCGCCCTTCCGGCGCGCGGGAGGGCTGCCCGTGGGGGTGCAGGTCGTGGCCGGGCCGGGGCGCGAGGGGCTCTTGCTGACGGCGGCGCGGCGGCTGGCGCGGGCGGGCTTCGCGGCCAGCCTGACGGACGGGGCACGCCATGCGGCCTGACCTGCCCCCTCGCCTCGCGCTCGACCTGCCCGAGGTGGTGGCGGAGGTCCGCGCGGTCGTGGCGCGCTACGAGGCGGCGCTGCTGGCCAACGACATCCCCGTTCTGGACGCCCTGTTCTGGGACGCGCCCGAGGCGGTGCGCTACGGGGTGGGCGAGAACCTCTACGGCCACGCGGCGATCGCGGCCTTTCGGCGCGCGCGCCGCACGGGTCCCTTCCGGCGCGAGGTCCTGCGCCACGCCGTCACGACCTGGGGGCGCGACTTCGCCGTCTCCAACCTCGAATACCGGCGCGAAGGGCACGACCGGCCCGGGCGCGAAAGCAAGACGCTGGTCCGCACGGCGAACGGCTGGCGCATCGTCTCGGCCCATGTGAGCCTTCTGGGCGAGACGGTCTGAGGCCCGGAGGGAGGCGGGCGGGCAAGGCTCGGGACGACCAACGGGGTGCACCGATGAACAACAAGACCGATCCGATCAGCCTTTCGACGATCACCCGGCGCGAGTTCGCCGCCCTTCTGGGACTGGGCTCGGCGGCGGCGCTGCTGCCGCGGGCCGCGGCCGCGCAGGACGGGCCGCGCACGCTCGTCTTCGCGCTGCCGGACCTGGCGGGCAACCTCGAGCCCCACAAGTGGGGGGGCTTCGGGGATTACGTCCACGTCATGGACTGCGTGGGGCGCGGCCTCACGCACATGGACTTCTCCGACCCCGATCCGCAGCCCGCCATCGCCGAATCGTGGTCCGTCTCGGAGGACGGACTGGCCTGGGACTTCGCCATCCGGCCGGGCCTGACCTTTCACGACGGCGCGCCGATCGACGCCGAGGCCGTGCACCGGACCTTCTCGCGCATGCTGCCCGACAGCCCGGAGCGGCCCGAGGGCTCGACCGCGCTCGACAATCTGGGCGGGTCCAACGTGCTGGGCTTCGAGGTCGTGGACCCGATGACCTTCCGCATCCGCCTGGCGGCGCCCGACGCAGCCATCCTGGGGCGGCTGTCCAGGCCCGACATGGTGATCCTGTCGCCCCGGATGCTGGACGCCATGCCCACGAATTTCGGCGAGGCGTTCTCCTCGTGCGGGCCCTTCCGCATCGTCTCGGTGGCCCCGAACGAGCGCGCGGTGCTGGAGGCGTTCGACGGCTTCTACGGGGGCCGGCCGGCGATCGAGCGCGTGGTGATGCAGGTCCTGCCCGAGCCGGTCACGCAGCTCACCGCGCTCGCCTCGGGGGACCTGCACGTCACCAACCTGGTGCCGCATTCCAACCTCGACCGGCTGGCCGCGATGCCGGGGATCGAGGTGGCGACCACGGCGGCCTTTATCTCGGTCTATCTCGCCATGAACGCGAGCGCGGGCATCCTGGGCGACATGCGGGTGCGCCGGGCGATCAACCGCGCCATCGACCGCGAGGCCGTGGTCCGCGAGGCGTTCTTCGGCAAGGCCGAGGTGCCGGGCTACATCTCGCCCGCGGCCGAGGCGGGGTTCGACCCGTCCCACCTCGAGATCTCGCGCCACGACCCCGAGGAGGCACGCGCCCTGCTGGAGGAGGCCGGCGCGGCGGGCGCCACGATCAGCCTGATCTGCGAGAACCACGGCTTCTGGCCGCGCGTGGGGCAGGTGGTCGAGCGGTCGCTGCGCGAGGCGGGGCTGAACCCGGTCACGGAATACCTCGACGTGGGCACCTATAACGGGCGCATGTTCGACGTGGAGGCGCACGAGCTGGCCTTTCTGCAGCGCTCGGCCTTCTTTCCCGACCCGGACGGGCGCTTCTCGCCGCTGCTGCTGTCGGGCACGACGCCGGCCCAGTCCGTCACCGCGCACGAGACGCTGCCCACCCAGCCCGAACTGGACGCCAAGCTCGTCGCGGCCAATGCCGAGACCGACCCCGCGGCGCGCGCGCAGCTCTATGTGGAGCTCAACACCTGGGTGGCCGAGAACGTCCTGCCCTATGCGGCGGTGGTCAACACCTATCTGCCGGTGATCGTGTCGGCCGACGTGGAGGGGGTCAACGTCAACGCACTGGGCACCTACCGCACCTTCCTCGAGGGCGCGAGGTTCGTGCGGTGAGCGAGGCGCCGGCCGGGGCGGGGGAGCGCGCGGGGCCGGAACCGGCGCCGCCCCGCGCGCTGGCGCGCACGCTGCCGGGGGGCGTGGGCGGCGCCGTCCGGGGCGGGCTGTCGCTTCTGCCGGCGCTGGCGGTCTTGGGCTTCGTGGGACTCGCGCTCGCCGCGCCGCTCCTCGCGCCCCATGACCCCGTCCTGCCCGCGCCCGGGGCGGGGATGCTGCTGCCGCCGGGGAGCGAGGGGTTCCCCCTGGGCACCGACAGCTTCGGGCGGGACCAGCTGTCGCGGCTGATCTTCGGGGCGCGGCCGCTCGTGCTCACGGCGGTGCTGTCGGTGGCGCTGGCGGTCCTGGCGGGGGGGCTGCTCGGGCTGGCGGCGGGGGTGGAGGGCGGCCCCGTCGGCGCCGTCATCATGCGGACGATGGACGTGCTTTTGTCCTTTCCGCTGATCCTGGCGGCGATCCTGGTGGTCGCGGCCCTGGGACCCGGCACGCTCAACATGACGCTGGCCATCGCGGCCTCGCAGGTGCCGGTCTTTGCGCGCCTGGCCCAGTCGCTCGCCGCAGGCGAGGCCGCGCGCGACTATGTTCTGGCCGCGCGCGCCTTGGGCTTCGGGCGCTGGCGCGTGATGCTCTCGGAGGTAGCGCCCAACGTCGCCCCGGCCCTTCTGGTGCAGGCGACCTCGGCCGTCTCGACGGCGGCGCTGACCTCGGCGGCCTTGTCCTATCTGGGCCTCGGGGTGCAGCCGCCCACGCCGGACTGGGGCTACATGGTCAAGGAGGCGCAGGAATTCATCTTCTTCGCCCCCGAACAGGCGATCATCCCCGGCGCGCTGATCGCGCTTTTCTCGCTCGCCTGCGCGTTCGCAGGCGACGCCGCCACCGCACGGATGCGCCGGCGCGAGGAGATGCGCTGATGCTGGCCTTTGCGCTGCGCCGCCTGCTTGCGCTGCCGCTGCTGCTGCTTGCGGTGTTCACGCTCGTGTTCCTGGCGCTGCGGGTCCTGCCGGGATCGGCGGTGGACACGCTGTCCTCGCAGCTCACCTCGGCGCATCTGCGCGAGCAGCTGGTGCGCGAGCTGGGGCTCGACCGCTCGCTGCCCGAGCAGTACGCGATCACGCTGGGCCAGATCCTGCAGGGGGATTTCGGCCGCTCGTTCCTGACCGGGCGCGAGGTGGGGCGGATGCTGGCCACGGCGCTGCCGCCCACGATCGAGCTGGCGGTGGCCTCGCTTCTCGTGATGGTGGCGTTCGGGCTGCTGACCGGCCTCGTGGCGGCGGCGGCCGAGGGCAGCGCGCTCGACTGGGGGCTGCGGGGGCTCGCCATGGTGCTGTTCTCGGTGCCGTGGTTCTGGTTCGGGCTGCTGCTCGTGATCGTGTTCTCGCTGTGGCTGGGCTGGCTGCCGCCCAACGGGAGGCTGCCGGCGGGGATCGACTACGCGCCGGTGACGAACTTCGTCCTTTTGGACGCGGCGCTGACGGGGCGGTGGGACCTGGTCGGGCCGTGGCTGCGCCACCTGACGCTGCCCGCGCTGACGGTGGGGCTGACCACGGCCGGGATGCTGACGCGGATCGCGCGCGACGCGACCATCGCCACCGCGCGGCTCGACTTCGTGCGCACGGCGCGGATGAAGGGGGCGGGGGGGCTGCGCGTCTTTCTGCGGCACGTGCTGCGCAACGCCTCGCTCGGGATCCTGACGATCGTGGGGGTGCAGTTCGGCGCCATGCTGGGCGGATCGGTCGTGGCCGAGGTGACGTTCGGCTATCCGGGCATCGGCAAGATGCTGGTGGACGCGGTGACGGGGCGCGACTACGCGGCCGCGCAAGGGGCCGCGCTGGCCATCGCCACGCTCTACATCCTGGTCAACCTGGCGACCGACCTCGCCTATCGCGCCGCCGACCCGAGGCTGCGCCGCGCATGAGCCCGCTTCTGGATGTGCAGGACCTGACCGTGGCCTTCGGCCCCGTGCGGGCCGTCAGGGGGGTGTCGTTCGCGATGGGCCGGGGCGAGGTCCTGGCGGTCGTGGGCGAGAGCGGGTCTGGCAAGTCCGCGCTGGCGATGGCGCTGACCGCGCTCAACCGCGGCCCCGGCGTCCGGATCGGGGGCTCGGTCCAGCTCGAGGGGACGGACCTGCTGGCGCTGCCCGAACGCGCGCTGCGGCGCGTCCGCGGCGCGCGCGTCGCCATGATCTTCCAGGACGCGCTGTCGGCGCTGAACCCCTGCGAGACGATCGGCGCGCAGATCGTCGAGGCGATCCGGCTGCACGAGCGCGCGGGCCGGCGCGCGGCGCGCGACCGGGCCGCGCGGCTTCTGGCCGAGGTGGGGCTGCCCGACCCGGAGGCGCGGCTGGACCTCTACCCGCACGAGTTCTCGGGCGGCCAGCGCCAGCGTGCGATGATCGCGATGGCGCTGGCCTGCGGGCCGGACCTGCTCATCGCGGACGAGCCCACGACCGCGCTCGACGTCACGGTGCAGGCGCAGATCCTGTCGCTGCTCGGGAC
>NZ_WYDP01000011.1 GCF_009904055.1 Rubellimicrobium sp. CFH 75288
CACGGTGCAGGCGCAGATCCTGTCGCTGCTCGGGACCTTGCGCGAGAGGCGGGGGATGAGCGTGCTGCTGATCAGCCACGACCTGGGCGCGGTGGCCGGGATCACCGACCGGGTGGCCGTCATGTATGCCGGCCGCCTGGTCGAGATCGGCCCGGCCGAGGCGGTCTATGCCGCCCCGCGCCATCCCTATACCGCGGCCCTTCTGGCCTGCTGCGCCCGGGCCGACCGGCCGCGCGCGGACCGCCTGCCCGCCATTCCCGGCGCGCCGCCGGACCCGCGCCTGCCGCTGGCGGGCTGCGCCTTTGCCCCGCGCTGCCCGCGCGCCCTGCCCGCCTGCGCCGAGCGGCCCCCGCTGGAGGGGCACAGGCATCTGGCCGCCTGCCACAACCCCGTGCCCGGGCGCGAGGCGGCATGACGGCCCCTGCCCTCCTCTCGGTCCGGGACCTGCGGGTGGCCTATCCCGTGCGCGAGGGCTGGCGCCGCCGGATGCGGCCCGCGCTGCAGGGCATCGACCTCGAGCTGCGGGCGGGCGAGACGCTCGCCATCGTGGGCGAGAGCGGGTCTGGCAAGAGCACGCTAGGCCGCGCCATGCTGCGCCTCGTGCCCGCAGAGGGGGCGATCCTGTGGGAGGGACACGACATCGCCCGCTGGCCCGAAAGGCGGCTGGGCCCCTTTCGCCGCGCGGCGCAGATGATCTTTCAGGATCCCTATCTGAGCCTCAATCCGCGCAAGACGGTGGGCACGATCCTGCGCGACGCGCTGCGCCAGGCGGGCGGCCGAGGCGATCGGGAGGCGGTGGAGGCGCTTCTGTCCTCCGTCGGGCTGGCGGCCGAGGCAGCGGTGCGCTACCCGCGCGCCTTTTCAGGCGGCCAGCGCCAGCGTGTCGGGATCGCCCGCGCACTGGCCGTGCGGCCGCGCCTTCTGGTCGCCGACGAACCCGTCTCGGCGCTCGACATGTCGGTGCGGGCGCAGGTGGTCAACCTGCTGGCCGACATCCGGCAGCGCGAGGGGCTGGCGCTGGCCTTCATCAGCCACGATCTGGGCGTGGTGCGCCACATGGCCGACCGCGTGGCGGTGCTGTATTTCGGCCGCCTGGTCGAGATCGCCGAGGCCGAGACCTTCTACGCCGCCCCCGCCCATCCCTACAGCGCGGCCCTGCTGGCCGCTGCCCCCCCGCCCGAGCCGCGCCTGGCGCGCAGGGCACTCTCCGCGACGCTGTCGGGCGAGGTCCCGAGCCCCGCGCGTCCCCCCCCGGGCTGCGCCTTCGCCTCGCGCTGCCCGCGCGCCCGGGACCGCTGCCGCGCCGAGATCCCGCCGCTGCGCCCCCTCGGGCCGGGCCGCCGGGCGGCCTGCCACTTTCCCCTGATCCCGGAGGGCCCCGCATGATCGTCGATGCCTACAACAACATCTGGACCGCCGGCGGCACGTCGGACTACCTGACGGCCGAGACCTACTCGGTCGAGATGATGCTGGCGGACATGGACCGCGCCGGCGTGGACATGGCGGTGGGCTGCTCGCTCGGGCAGATGATCGACAACGCCTACACGGCCTCGGTGCAGGCGCGCTACCCCGACCGGATCGTGGCCTTCGGGCAGGTCAACGCGCGCACGCCCGACGCGGCCGACCAGGTGCGGCGCGATTTCGAGGCGCACGGGCTGCGCGGCCTCAAACTGCACCCGACGCTGCACGGCTACCACGTCGTCGATCACGGGCTGCTCGACCCGATCTTCCGCGTCTGCGCCGAGTGCGGGATCCTGGTGCTGTTCAACGCGCTCGACGACGCCTTTGTCTCGCCGCTGGGGATCGAGGAGATCGCGAAGGGATTCCCCGAGGTCAACGTGCTGATCGCGCATATGGGCACGGTCTGGAACGTCCCCGAGGCGATCCTGGTCGCCGGGCGCAACCCCAACATCTATCTCGAGACCTCGTCCACCCAGCTCATCGAGGTGCGCATGGCCTATCGCGCGCTGGGGGCGGACAAGATCGTGATGGGCACGGACTGGCCCGGCAGCGACTTCGAGCTGGAGCGGATGAAGATCGCCAAGGCCATCCCCGACCCCGCCGACCGCGCCAAGGTGGAGGGCGGCACGCTGGCGCGGCTTCTGCGGCTGTGAGCGCGGTGCTGGAGGTGGGCCGCCTCTGGGCGCGACCCTGGGAGGGGCCGCCGGGGGGGCCGGCGCGGATCGTGATGGAGGGGGGCCGCATCGCCCGGATCGAGCCGGGGGGGACGGGGACGGGCCTGGCCCTGCCGGGGCTGGTCAACGCGCACGACCACGCGCGGGGTCTGCGCCCGCTCGCGGGCGGGGTGGAGGACGGGCCGCTCGAGGGCTGGCTGTGGCGGCTGCGCGGCCTGCCGGGGCTCGACCCCTGGCTCAACGCGGCGGTGGCCTTCGGGCGCATGGCCCGCTCGGGCGTCACGGCGGTGGCCGACCTGCACCTTCCGGTGGACCCGCTCGATCCCGGGGAGGCGGGGGCGGTCGCGCGGGCGGCCCGCGACGTGGGCCTGACGGTCGCCTTTGTGGCGCCGGTGGTGGACCGCAACCTCGACGGCCTGGACGGCGGGCGGGGAGTGCGGGCGGCGCTGGGCCCTGCGGCTTACGCGCGCCTCGAGCGGCCGCTGCCCCCCGCGGCCGAACAGGTGGCGCTGGCCGACGCGGCGGCGGAGGCGCTGGGGGACGAACGCTTCGTCGTGCAGTACGGCCCCGCGGGTCCCCACTGGGTCGGCGAGGCAGGCTGGCGCCTGCTGGCGGCCCGCGCCGCCGAGACGGGGCGCCGCGTGCACACCCACCTGCTCGAGACCGCGGCCCAGCGCGACTGGCTCGACCGCGAGCATGGGGGCCGGCCGCTCGACTGGCTGGAGGGGCTGGGGCTGCTCGGGCCGGGGCTGACGGTGGCCCACGGGGTCCACCTGCGCCCCGACGAGTGCCGCCGGCTGGCCGGGGCGGGGGCGCTGCTGGCCGTCAACGCGAGCTCCAACCTGCGCCTCGCTTCGGGGGTGGCGCCGGGCGCGGCGATCGCGGCGGCCGGACTGGCCTTCGGGATCGGCCTTGACGGCCTGGCTCTGGGCGACGACGAGGACATGCTGGCCGAGATCCGCCTGGCCGCGGCCTTGCTGCGCGGCTGGGGACCCGGGGCGGCCGGGCCCGGTCCGGCCGAGATCTGGCGCGCCGCCGCCTCCTGGGGGTGGCGCGCGATCGACGGGCGGGACGGCGAGGGCCTGCGCGAGGGGGCGCGGGCGGACGTGGTGGTGCTGGAGGAGGAGGCGATGATGGGCGACCGGCTGGACGAGGACCCCTCGCCCGCCCTGATCCTGGGGCGGATGCGGCGCGAGGCCGTGCGCGAGGTCTGGGCCGGCGGACGCCCGATCGTGCGGGGGGGCTGGCCGCTCGGGATCGACCTGCCCGCGCTCGAGCGCGAGCTGCTCGCGCAGGCGCGTCGCGCGCGTCCCGATGCGGCCCTGCGCGCCCTCGCCGCGCGGGCGGCGGCCGTGGCGGAGGGGCGATGATGGCGCCGCGCGACCTGGGCCGGCGCAGCGCCACCGAGGAGGCCTATGACCACCTGCTCGAGGCGATCCGCACCGGGCGGCTTCCCGGCGGCACCCATGTCACGGCCGAGGAGGTCGCGCGCCGGATCGGCATGAGCCGCATCCCCGTGCGCGAGGCGATGCGCCAGCTCGCGACCGAGGGCTACATGACGATCCGCTCCAACCGCGGGGCGCAGGTCACCTCGCTCAGCCCCGCGGAGGTGACGGAGCTCTACGAGATGCGCGCCGTGCTGGAGGGGCTGGCCTTCCGCGACAGCGTGGGCGCGCTGGGCCCACGCGGGATCGCCGAGTGCGAGCGCGCGCTCGCGCTGCTCGAGCAGGCGCGCAGCGACCCGGACTGGTTCGTGAGCGCGCACAACGCGCTCCACGACGCGCTGGGGGCCGGCTGCACGCGCCGGCGCCTCTGGGGTGAGATCGTCCGGCTGCGCACGGCGGCCGAGCCCTATCTGCGCATGACGCTGCGCATGAGCCCGACCGCCTTCGCCAACACCGTCTCCGAGCACGAGGCGCTGGTGCGCTGCGCGGCCGAAGGGCGGCGGGACGAGGCCGAGGCGCTGATGCGCGCGCACATCCTGGGCGGCGACATCGCCGAGCTTCTGGCCGAGGCGCTGCGCGAGCAGGCGCGGGGTTCTCAGGCGAAGGGGTCGGGGTCGTAGCGGGCGGCGACGAACCAGAGCCCCTCGGGCGGGGCCAGCGGGCCGCAGGCGGCGCGGTTGCGCGCGGCGAGCGCCTCGGCCATGCGCTCGGGCGGCCAGGCCCCCGCCCCCACCCTCTCGAGGCTGCCCGCAATCGAGCGGACCTGGCTGTGCAGGAAGCTGCGCGCCGCGGCGTGGATGCGGATCTCCGGGCCCTCGGGCCCCTCGGCCTCCTCGACGGCAAGGCGGTCGAGGCTCCGCACGGGGCTCCGGGCCTGGCAGGCGGCGGCGCGAAAGGTGGTGAAGTCGTGACGACCCACAAGATGCGCTGCACCCGCCGCCATCGCGGCCGCGTCGAGCCGGTGGCGCACGGCCCAGGCGCGGCCCGCGCTGAAGGTCAGCGGCGCCCGGCGGCAGACGATGCGGTAGAGATAGGCCCGCCCCACGGCGTCGAAGCGGGCGTGCCAGCCGGGCGCCACGGCGGCGCAAGCGGTCACGGCGACGGGAAGGGGACGCAGATGGGCGTTGAGCGCCTCGGCCAGGCGGAACGGGTCCCAGTCGCGCCGAAGGTCGGCATGGGCCACCTGGCCCAGCGCGTGCACGCCCGCATCGGTGCGGCCCGCAGCCGCGACATGGTGGGGGCCGGGGTCGAGACGGGCGAGCGCGGCCTCGAGCGCGGCCTGAACCGTGGGCGGGCCGTCCTGCCGCTGCCAGCCGGCAAAGGCGGGGCCGAAATATTCCAGTCGCAGCGCGTAGCGGGGCATGGGGGGCCGCCTAGCCGGGGGACGGGTCGCAGGCAAGCGGCGCGAGGGCCGCAGCAGGGGCGGCGACGGGTCCGAAGCGGTTGCCCCCTGCCGTCCGTTGCGCCATGACAGGCCGCATGAGTCCTGCCGCCAAGGCCCTGCTCGTCCATTTCCTGACCGCGTCGGGCGCCGTCTGGGCCATGCTCGCCATGCTCGAGGCCGTGCAGCGGGACTGGAGCGGGATGTTCTTCTGGCTGGTCGTCGCGCTTCTGGTGGACGGGCTCGACGGGCCGCTCGCGCGCCGCTACGAGGTCAAGCGCCACGCGCCCGTCTTCGACGGCGTCCTGATGGACCTGGTCGTGGACTATCTGACCTATGTGTTCGTGCCGGCCTATGCGCTGTTCCATGCCGGCCTGCTGCCGGGCTGGACGGGATGGTTCGCGATCATCGTGATCACTTTCGCCTCGGCGCTCTATTTCGCCGACACGCGGATGAAGACGCGCGACAATTCTTTTTCCGGCTTTCCGGGCTGCTGGAACATGGTGGTGCTGGTCCTGTTCGCCTGGCTGGAGCCGGGGACCAACCTGTGGCTGGTGCTGATCCTGGTCTCCGCGCTGGCGGTGGCGATGTTTCTGCCGATCAAGTTCGTCCATCCGGTCCGCACCGCCCGCTGGCGCCCCGTGACGCTGCCCGTGGCGCTCCTGTGGATCCTCTTTGCCGGCTGGGTCGCGCTCAGGGACTTCCAGGATGTGGGCTGGGCGCTCTGGGGCCTGACGCTCACCTCGCTCTACCTGCTCCTGGCCGGGGCGGTGCAGCAGATCCTCTACGGCGAGGACGGCTGAGGAAGTGGCAGGGCCACCCGTTGCCGTCCGACGCCCGGCGGCGCGGTCAGTCGGCCGGAACCGAGCCGCCCGTCCCCACCGGAGCGCCGCCTGTTCCCGGATCGGGAAGGGTTCCCACGGTTCCCGACCAGGGATCGAGTCTCTGATCGCTCGCCCCGATGCCGAAGCGGCCATCGGGGCCGAAATCCGTTCCCAACATCTCCAGCATGTCGCCTTCGACGAAGCCGCGCCCGGCAGGGTCGTAGCCTCGCCACAGGCCCTGGCCGAACTCCCCCTCGGTGAGAAGCCCGTCCCCATCCGTGTCCCAGGCGGCGAAATCCGGCGGCGCGGCTCCCGTGGCCGCGAAGCCCGCCTCGAACTCGTTGCGGGTGAGGGCAGCGTCCTCGGCCCGGTTCCACCGGTTGAAGAGGTCGCGGCCGGCCAGACCGGCGTCGAATTCCTCGCGGCTGATGCGGCCGTCCCCGTCGCTGTCCCATGCGACCCAGCCGGGCGGAGCGGCCGGATCGGCGGCCGTCTGTGCCGGGGCGGGGACGGCAAGAAGGGCGGAAATGGCCGGGACGGCGGCCCCTGCGGTTCTGCGGGTCATGTCTGCTCTCCGGGTCATCGCGGTGGCATGGGCCGCCTCGGGAACGACAACCCGCAGCCTGCAGATCCGGTCGCGGCGCCGCCGGGGGCAAGGACCCGCCGCCCCGTCTTCCGTCGGCCGGCCCGTGCCGACGGCCGACCGGGTCGGACGCGGCGGCGCCGTCCGGTCAGGAGACGGAGCGCGCCTGCCCTGCCGCCTCGAGCGCCGCGTTGCAGCGCCCGCAGGTTCCCGGATGGGCATGCTGGCCGACATCGGGCAGGATCTTCCAGCAGCGTGCGCATTTGGCGCCCTGCGCGGGGGCGAAGACCACCGCGACGTCCGGCACCTCCGGAAGGCGGAACGCTCCGGCCGGGGCCGCGTCCTCCGTGAGGGTCGCGGCCGAGACGATGCAGATGTCGGCGAACTCCTCCGGCGAGAGCCCGCCCGCCGCCATGGGATCGGCGAGATGGACGATCGGGGCCGCCTCGAGCGAGGCGCCGATGGTCTTGGCGGCACGCTGCGGCTCCAGTGCGCCGGTGACGACGCGACGCGCGGCGCGGGCCCTCTCCCAGCGGGCGGCGAGCGCATCGTCGCGCCATTCGCCGGGCGTGGGGGGAAAGTCCACGAGGTGGACCGACCCCTCGCCGTGGCGGTCGAGCCAGGCCTCCTCGGCGGTGAAGGCGAGGATGGGGGCGAGCCAGGGCACGAGGCGGTCGTGCAGGTGGCCGAGGACCGCGCGGGCGGCGCGCCTGCGGGGCGTGTCGCCGTCGCAATAGAGCGCGTCCTTGCGGATGTCGAAATAGAAGGCCGACAGGTCCGAGGTGGCGAAGTCGAAGAGCGCCCGGAACACCCCGCTGAAATCGTACGCCGCATAGCCCTTGCGCACCGTCCCGTCGAGTTCGGAGAGCCGGTGGAGGACCCAGCGCTCGAGCTCGGGCATCAGGGCGGGATCGACGGGCCGGATCTCGCGCGGCAGGCTGCCCAGCAGGAAGCGCAGCGTGTTCCTGAGGCGGCGGTAGCTGTCGGCCGTGCCCTTGAGGATCTCGGGTCCGATCCGCAGGTCGGCGGTGTAGTCGGATTGCGCGACCCACAGGCGCAGGATGTCGGCTCCGTGGTCCTTGCAGACCTGACCCGGCGCCACCGTGTTGCCGAGCGACTTGGACATCTTCATGCCCCGCTCGTCGAGCGTGAAGCCGTGGGTGAGCACGCCCCGGTAGGGGGCGCGGCCGATCGTGCCGCAGGCCTGGAGCAGCGAGGAGTGGAACCAGCCGCGGTGCTGGTCGGTCCCCTCGAGGTAGAGGTCGGCGATGCCGTCGGGCGTCCCGTCGGGGCGGTCGCGCAGGACGAAGGCGTGGGTGCTGCCCGAGTCGAACCAGACGTCGAGGATGTCGAAGACCTGATCCCACTCGTCCGGGTTCGCGAGACCCTCGAGGAAGCGCGCCTTGACGCGGGCCTTCTCGGCCTCCTGCTCGGGTGTTCCCTCGCGCGTGAGCACGGGGAGGGGGACATTGGGATACCAGGCGTCCGCCCCCTCCTTCTCGAAGATCTCGACGATGCGGGCGTTTACCCGCGGGTCCCGGAGCAGGAAGTCCGGGTCGTCGGGCTGCGCCCCCTTCTTCGTGAAGAGCGTGAGCGGCACGCCCCAGGCGCGCTGGCGCGAGAGCACCCAGTCGGGCCGCGCCTCCATCATGGAGCGCAGGCGGTTCCGGCCCGAGGGGGGGGTCCATTCCACCAGCTCGTCGATGGAGCGCAGCGCGCGCTCGCGGATCGTGGCGCCGTAGGTGCCCAGGCCGTCGTCGAGGGGCTTGTCGATGGCGGCGAACCATTGGGGGGTGTTGCGGTAGATCAGCGGGGCCTTGGAGCGCCAGGAATGGGGGTAGGAGTGGCGGAGCTTCCCCTTGGCGAAGAGCGCGCCGGCCGCGTGCAGCGCCTTGATGACCGAGACGTTGGCGGGGCCTTCCTTGCCCTCGGGCGTGATGATGGCCTGCCCGCCGAAGAGCGGCAGGTCGGGGCGGTAGGTGCCGTCCTCGAGGACGTTGTGGGTCATCCGCAGGCCGTGGCGCAGGCCGAGCTGGTAGTCGTCGTCGCCATGCGAGGGAGCGGTGTGGACGAAGCCCGTGCCCGCGTCGTCGGTGACGTGATCGCCGGGGAGCATCGGGATGGGGTCGTCCCATTCGCCGTCTGCGCCGTCGAGGCCGCGGAAGGGGTGGGCGAGGGTGAGGGCCGAGAGCTCGTCCGCCGAAACTTCCCGCACCATGCGGGCGCGGGATACCCTGGCGGCGGCAAAGGTCTCGTCGGCGCGGGGGAGCGCGAGGAGGACATGGTCGCCGGGACGGGTAGCAGCGCCTTCGGCAGCGTCCTCGACCTCGAACAGACCGTAGGAGATGGCCGGGTTGAAGGCGACGGCGCGGTTGGAGGGGAGCGTCCACGGGGTCGTCGTCCAGATCAGGACGGATGCCCCCATCCGGGTGAGATCGTGTGCAAACCGCTCGGCATCGGTGCCGACCGGCTTGCCGGGCTCGTCACGCGACGGAAGTTCAGCCATGGACGCCGGGACAGCCACCCGGAACCGCACCCAGACCTGGTGGCTCGTGACCTCCTGATACTCGACCTCCGCCTCGGCCAGCGCGGTCTTCTCCACGGGGGACCACAGGACGGGCTTCGACCCCTGGTAGAGCGAGCCGTTCATCAGGAACCGGAGGAACTCGCCCGCGATCACGGCCTCGGCGTGGAAGTCCATCGTGAGATAGGGGTCGTCCCAGGCCCCCGTGATGCCGAGGCGGCGGAACTCCTCGCGCTGGACGGCCACCCAGTGCTCGGCGAAGCGGCGGCATTCGCGGCGGAAGTCCACGACGGGCACGGCGTCCTTGTCGAGGCCCTTCGCCCGATACTGCTCCTCGATCTTCCATTCGATGGGCAGGCCGTGGCAGTCCCAGCCGGGGACGTAGCGGCTGTCGTGGCCCATCATCTGGCGCGAGCGGACCACCATGTCCTTGAGGACCTTGTTGAGCCCGTGGCCGATATGGAGATGCCCGTTCGCGTAGGGAGGCCCGTCGTGGAGGACGAAGGGCGGGCGGTGGGCGGCCGAGGCGCGCAGGCGGGCGTAGATCCCCATCTCGTCCCAGCGGCGGAGCCAGTCCGGCTCGCGCTGGGGAAGGCCTGCGCGCATGGGAAAGTCCGTGCGCGGCAGGTTCAGCGTGTCCTTGTAGTCCGGCATCTCCGGGCGGGGCTGGACGGTATCGGGGGCCATCGGCGTCTCCTGCGGTCCCGCCCCCTCTAGGCCAGCACGGTGCAGCCGTCCAGCGGCCCGGCCCCTGTGGCGGGCAGGGTCTGTCCTCCCCTGGCGGGCGGCGGGATGCGTCCCGCGGG
>NZ_WYDP01000012.1 GCF_009904055.1 Rubellimicrobium sp. CFH 75288
CGCTCAAACTTCGCCTTCGCCATTGGGTCTCGTCCTTGGTTGGGTGGCGCCGCACCGGGGCGCGGCCTCTCGGGGGATGGCGCGGGCGGGGCAGACCCCCGCCCCCGGCCGTCAGGCGTACTTCTTCTGGATCTCCTGGGAGATGTTCTCGGGCACCGGCTCGTAATGGTCGAACTGCATCGTGAACTGCGCCCGGCCCGAGGACATGGACCGGAGCGTGTTGATGTAGCCGAACATGTTCGCGAGCGGCACGAAGGCATGGATGACGTTGGCGTTGCCGCGCGTGTCCTGCCCCTGCACCATGCCCCGGCGCGAGGTCAGGTCGCCGATGATGCCGCCCGTATATTCCTCGGGCGTGACCACCTCGACCTTCATGATGGGCTCGAGCAGCTTGGCGCCCGCCTTCTTGAGACCCTCGCGCATGCACATCCGCGCAGCGATCTCGAAGGCGAGGACGGAGGAGTCCACGTCGTGGAACTTGCCGTCCACCAGGGCCACCTTGAAGTCGATCACCGGAAAGCCCGCAAGCGGTCCCGAATCCATGACCGACTTGATGCCCTTCTCGACGCCGGGGATGTATTCCTTGGGCACGGCGCCGCCGATGATCCGGCTCTCGAAGGAGAAGCCCTCGCCCGGCTGGGTGGGCTCGATCTCGAGCTTCACCTCGGCGAACTGGCCCGACCCGCCGGTCTGCTTCTTGTGGGTGTAGGTGTGCGTGACCGGATGGCTGATCGTCTCGCGATAGGCCACCTGCGGAGCGCCGACATTGGCCTCGACCTTGAACTCGCGCCGCATGCGGTCCACCAGGATGTCGAGGTGCAGCTCGCCCATCCCCTTCATGATCGTCTGGCCCGATTCCAGATCGGTCTCGACGCGGAAGGACGGGTCCTCGGCCGCCAGCCGCTGGAGCGCGGCCGCCATCTTCTCCTGGTCGGCCTTGGTCTTGGGCTCGACCGCGATCTCGATCACCGGCTCGGGGAAGGTCATCGTCTCGAGGACCACGGGCTTGTTCGGATCGCAGAGCGTGTCGCCCGTCGTCGTGTCCTTGAGGCCGGCCAGTGCGATGATGTCGCCCGCGAACGCTTCCTCGATCTCCTCGCGGTTGATCGCGTGCATCATCATCATCCGCCCCACCCGCTCGCGCTTGCCCTTGGTGGAGTTGAGCATGGCATCGCCCTTCTTGAGCGTGCCCGAATAGATGCGCGTGAAGGTGAGCGAGCCCACGAAGGGGTCGTTCATGATCTTGAAGGCGAGACCCGAGAAGGGCTCGTCATCGGAGGCGTGACGCTCGATGTTGCGCGTCTCCGTCTCGTCGCCCGGCGCGAAGCCCACATAGGCGGGCACGTCGAGCGGCGAGGGCAGATAATCGATCACCGCGTTCAGAAGCGGCTGCACGCCCTTGTTCTTGAAGGCGGAACCGGCCGTGACGGGCACGAAGGCCATCGACAGGCAGCCCTTGCGGATGAGCTTGCGCAGCTCCTCGACCGACGGCTCCTGCCCCTCGAGATAGGCCTCCATGGCCGCGTCGTCCTGCTCGACGGCCAGCTCGACCAGCTTGCCGCGCCATTCCTCGGCCAGACCCTTCAGCTCGTCGCGGATCGGCTGGCGCGTCCAGGAGGCGCCCAGATCCTCGCCGGTCCAGGTCCATTCCTCCATGGTCACGAGGTCGATGATCCCCTCGAGCTTGTCCTCGGCGCCGATGGGCAGGGCGATGGGCGCGGGCGTCGCACCCGTGCGGTCCTTGATCATGCGGACGCAGTTGAAGAAGTCCGCCCCGATCTTGTCCATCTTGTTGACGAAGACGATGCGCGGGACCTTGTAGCGGTCGGCCTGCCGCCAGACGGTCTCGGTCTGCGGCTCCACGCCCGCATTCGCGTCGAGCAGCGCCACCGCCCCGTCCAGCACCGCCAGGCTGCGCTCCACCTCGATGGTGAAGTCCACGTGGCCGGGCGTGTCGATGATGTTGAAGCGGTACTTGGTGTCGCTCGTGCCCTCGGCGGTCGGGTCCTCCTGACGCTGCCAGAAGGTCGTGGTCGCGGCCGAGGTGATGGTGATCCCGCGCTCCTGCTCCTGCTCCATCCAGTCCATCGTCGCGGCGCCGTCATGGACCTCGCCGATCTTGTGGGACTTGCCGGTGTAGTAGAGGATGCGCTCGGTCGTCGTGGTCTTGCCGGCATCGATATGCGCCATGATGCCGAAATTGCGGTAGCGCTCGAGGGGATAGGCGCGGGGCATGGGCGATCCTTACCAGCGGTAGTGGCTGAACGCCTTGTTGGCGTCGGCCATCTTGTGGGTGTCCTCGCGCTTCTTGACGGCCGCGCCGCGACCGTTCTGCGCGTCCAGAAGCTCGGCGGCCAGCCGCTCCTCCATGGTGTTCTCGTTGCGCTTCTTGGCCGCGTCGATCAGCCAGCGGATGGCCAGCGCCTCGCGCCGCTCGGGCCGGACCTCGACGGGCACTTGGTAGGTCGCACCCCCCACCCGGCGCGAGCGGACCTCGACCGCGGGCTTCACGTTGTCGAGCGCCTCGTGGAACACCTCCACGGGCTCCTTGCGCACGCGCGCCTGCACCCGGTCGAAGGCGGAATAGACGATCCGCTCGGCGACGGACTTCTTGCCGTCCACCATCAGGTTGTTCATGAACTTGGACACGACCCGGTCGCCATACTTGGCGTCGGGCAGGACTTCGCGCTTCTCGGCAGCGTGACGGCGGGACATCGGTCAGATCCTCACTTGGGACGCTTGGCGCCGTACTTGGAGCGGCGCTGCTTGCGGTTCTTGACCCCCTGCGTGTCCAGCACGCCCCGCAGGATGTGATAGCGCACGCCCGGAAGGTCCTTGACCCGGCCCCCCCGGATCAGCACCACCGAGTGCTCCTGGAGGTTGTGGCTCTCGCCGGGGATGTAGGAGATCACCTCGTAGCCGTTCGACAGCCGCACCTTGGCGACCTTGCGCATGGCCGAGTTCGGCTTCTTGGGGGTCGTCGTGTAGACGCGCGTGCAGACGCCGCGCTTCTGCGGGCACCCCTCGAGGTGCTGCGACTTCGAGCGGGCCACCTGGGGCTGCCGGGGCTTCCGGATCAGCTGCTGGATCGTCGGCATGGGGTTCCTGTTCCCGTTTCCTGTCTCTGTGCCGCGGGCCCCGACGGGTCCGCCCTGTTTCGCCCCGCGGCACGCGCGAAGCACAAAAAACCCGCATCGTTCCCGCCACCTGCGGAACGATGCGGTCGGTCTCAGAGGATCGGGGTGTCGCCCACCCGGATCGTGACCACGCATCTCTTCTCGCCCGCCCCAGGGCGCCGGACGCATCCGGGGCCGGAAGTGCGCGCGACATAAGGGATGGGGCCGGGCGTGTCAACACCGCCCCCGCCGCGGCAGCGCGCCGCGCCTGCCCGGAACGGCTCCCGGCCCGCCGCGCCCGGCTGGACGGGCGCCGCCCCCTCGTGCTTGAACCCGCGCATGAGCCTCTGCCCCGTCCAGCCGCCCGGCGCCGAACGGCTGCTCGTCTTCGCGGCCATGCGCAACGAGGGCGCCTTTGCCGTCGAATGGCTCTGCTGGCAGAGGATGCTGGGCTTCCATGCCCTGATCGCGCTCAACGACTGCACCGATCGCTCGCCCGACCTGCTCGGCGCCTTCGAGCGGGCGGGCTGGTGCACGCTGGTCGCGCACAGCCCCCGCCCCGGCCAGACCGCCAAGCAATCCGCCTTTCGCGCCATCCGGGGCCATCCCCTGCTGCGCTGGGCCGACTGGCTCTGGGTCTGCGACGCCGACGAGTTCCTCGTCCCCCTGGAGGCCGAGGATGCCAGCGGCCTTCTCGACCGGCTGGGCCGCGACGCCGAGGGCTGGGCCATCCACTGGCGCTGCTTCGGCGACGGCGGGCAGGCACGCTGGTCCGACCGTCCGGTGCACCGCACCTTCCTGCGCGCCGCCCCGCGTGCCAAGGGAATCAACGTCTTCGTCAAGACCCTGCTGCGCGATCCCCTGCGCTGGCGGCGCCTGACCGATCACACCCCGATCGGCGCCGCAGGCGCGGCCGAGGACATCCGCGACACGGAGGGGCGCCGCCTCGCGCGGCTGGCGGGCCCCGACCGCCCCGTGCGCTTCTGCGAGGCCATCACCCACCGCCATGCCCAGGTGAACCACTACGTCATCCGCTGGACGGACAGCTTCGATCTCAAGCGCGGCACGCCCTCGGCCACGGCCGGAATCGACCGTTACACGGCGGGCTTCTTCCGCTCGCACAACGACAACAGCGAGGAGGACCGCTCGGCCCTGCGCTTCGCGGCCCGCTTCGACGCGCTCCATGCCGAGGCGATGGCGCTGCCGGGGGTGCGGCGGCTGCACCACCTGTGCTGCATGGACTATGCCGCGCGTCTGGCCGCGCGGGCGGGTCTCTTGCCCGAGCAGGACCCCCGCTGGCGCCATCATCGCTCCGAGGCGCTCCGCCCCTGAGCGGGCGCGATTCGGCCACCGCCGGTCCTGTCAAGGCGTTGCGCGGACGGGGCGCGGTGCGCGCGGTGATGCAGGGATTCGTTAACCCTCCGCGGCGATCCTGCCCGCATGACGCCGAATCCCTGCTCCCGCACCGACTTGCCCGCGCCCATGCAGAAGGCCCCCGTCTCCGGGGGCCTCCGCAGGGCTGCCCGCCCGTGGCCGGACCGGCGCCGGGCCCGATCAGTCCCGGCTGTCGGGCATGTCGGCCAGGATCGTGTCGAAGCCGCCCTCGGCCGGGGCGTCGGGCCGGGCCGGCTCGGGTGCGGCCAGGCGCACGGCCTCGCTCGCCTCCTCGCGGCGCTGCTCGATGACGGCCTGATCGCGCTCGGCGGCGATGCGGCGCACCCGCGCCGTGGCCCCGCCCGTCCCGGCCGGGATCAGGCGGCCGACGATGACGTTCTCCTTCAGGCCCAGCAGGTGGTCCCGCTTGCCCTGCACCGCCGCTTCGGTCAGCACCCGCGTCGTCTCCTGGAAGGAGGCGGCCGAGATGAAGCTGCGGGTCTGGAGCGACGCCTTGGTGATGCCGAGCAGGATCGGCTCGCCCGTGGCCGGACGGCCGCCGCGCGCGATGGCCTTCTCGTTGGCCTCGTCGAACTCGACCTTGTCCACGGTCTCGCCCTTGAGCAGCGTGGTGTCGCCCGAATCCATGATCTCCCACTTCTGGAGCATCTGGCGGACGATGACCTCGATGTGCTTGTCGTTGATCTTCACGCCCTGCAGGCGATAGACCTCCTGCACCTCGTTGACCATGTAATCGGCCAGCGCCTCGACCCCGAGGATGGCCAGGATGTCGTGGGGCGCGGGGTTGCCGTCCATGATGAAGTCGCCCTTCTGGACAAAGTCCCCGTCCTGCACGGGAATGTGCTTGCCCTTCGGGATCATGTATTCCCGCTTCTCCTGGCTCTCGTCGGCCGGCTCGATGGTGATGCGGCGCTTGTTCTTGTAGTCCTTGCCGAAGCGCACCGTGCCGTCGATCTCGGCGATGATCGCGTGGTCCTTGGGCCGGCGCGCCTCGAACAGTTCCGCCACCCGCGGCAGACCGCCGGTGATGTCCTTGGTCTTGGCGCCCTCGCGCGGGATGCGCGCGATCACGTCGCCCGCCTGGATGGTCTGGCCGTCCTCGACCGACAGGATGGCGTCCACCGACATCGGATAGGAGACGGGCGCGCCCGCCTCGTTGCGCACGGGCTCGCCGTCCTCGCCGACGATCAGGATCTCGGGCTTGAGGTCACCCCCGCGCGGCACCGAGCGCCAGTCGGCCACGATGCGCTGGGTCATGCCCGTGGCCTCGTCGGTTTCCTCGCGGATCGAGATGCCGCCCACCAGGTCCACATAGCGTGCGATGCCGCCCTTCTCGGCGATGATGGGCAGGGTGTAGGGGTCCCACTCGATCAGCTTGGTGCCCCGCTCCACGCGCTCGCCCTCGGTGACGAACACCTTGGTGCCGTAGCCCACCTTGTGCTGCGCGCGCTCCTCGCCCTGCTCGTCCAGGATGGCGAGGACCATGTTGCGGCCCATGGCGATCTGCTCGCCCGCCGCGTTGCGCAGAAGCTGCGCGTTGCGGAAGCGCACCGTGCCCGGCTGGGACGCCTCGAGGAAGCTCTGCTGGCCGCCCTGCGCCACGCCGCCGATATGGAAGGTCCGCATGGTGAGCTGCGTGCCCGGCTCGCCGATCGACTGGGCGGCGATGATGCCCACCGCCTCGCCGATATTGACGAGCGTCCCGCGCGCCAGGTCGCGCCCGTAGCAGAGCGCGCAGACCCCGTCCTCGGCCTCGCAGGTGAGCGGCGAGCGGATGCGCATCCGCGTGATCCCGGCCGCCTCGATCATGTCCGAGCGCCGCTCGTCGATCAGCTCGCCCTGCCGGACCAGCACCTCGTCGGTGCCCGGCCGCAGCACGTCCTCGGCCGCCACGCGCCCCAGCACCCGCTCGGCGAGCGAGGAGACCACCTCGCCGTCGTTGACCGCCGCCTGCGCGGTGATCGCCCGGTCGGTGCCGCAATCGTGCACCCGGATGATGCAATCCTGCGCCACGTCCACGAGCCGCCGCGTGAGGTATCCCGAATTGGCCGTCTTGAGCGCGGTGTCGCTGAGGCCCTTGCGCGCCCCGTGCGTGGAGTTGAAGTACTCCAGCACCGTCAGCCCTTCCTTGAAGTTCGAGATGATCGGCGTCTCGATGATCTCGCCCGAGGGCTTGGACATCAGGCCGCGCATGCCGCCCAGCTGCTTCATCTGGGTGACCGAGCCGCGCGCGCCCGAATGGGCCATCATGTAGACGGAGTTGGGCTCGCGCTCCGCCCCGTTCTCGTCGCGGCCGGGGGCCGAGATCGCGTCCATCATGGCCTGGGTCACGCGCTCGTTGCACTTGGACCAGGCGTCCACGACCTTGTTGTACTTCTCGCCCTGGGTGATCAGGCCGTCCATGTACTGCTGCTCGAAGTCCTTGACCTGCTCGCGGGTCTCCTCCACGAGCCGCCACTTGGCCTCGGGCACCACCATGTCGTTCTTGCCGAAGCTGATGCCGGCGCGGAACGCCTCGCGGAAGCCCGCGGCCATGATCTGGTCGCAGAAGATGACCGACTCCTTCTGCCCGCAATAGCGGTAGACGGTGTCGATGACGTGCTGGACGTCCTTCTTGCGCAGCAGCCGGTTGACGAGGTCGAACGGCGCCTTGGCGTTGAGCGGCAGGATGTTGCCCAGCCGCAGACGGCCCGGCGTGGTCTGGTAGCGCTTCCAGACTTCCTGACCCTGTTCGTCGATCTGCTTGATGCGGGCGGTGATGCGCGCGTGCAGGTGCACGATCCCGGCCGACAGCGCCTGCTCCACCTCGTCGATGTCGGCAAAGGCCATGCCCTCGCCGGGCATCCCCTCGCGCTCGATCGTGGTGTAGTAGAGGCCCAGCACCATGTCCTGGCTCGGCACGATGATGGGCGAGCCGTTGGCGGGCGAGAGCACGTTGTTGGTGCTCATCATCAGCACCCGCGCCTCGAGCTGCGCCTCGAGCGAGAGGGGCACGTGCACGGCCATCTGGTCGCCGTCGAAGTCGGCGTTGAAGGCCGAGCAGACCAGCGGATGGAGCTGGATCGCCTTGCCCTCGATCAGGATCGGCTCGAAGGCCTGGATGCCCAGCCGGTGCAGCGTCGGCGCGCGGTTGAGCAGCACGGGATGCTCGCGGATGACCTCGTCCAGGATGTCCCAGACCTCGGGGCGCTCCTTTTCCACGAGCTTCTTGGCCTGCTTGACGGTGGACGAGTAGCCCTTGGCCTCGAGCCGCGAGTAGATGAACGGCTTGAACAGCTCGAGCGCCATCTTCTTGGGCAGCCCGCACTGGTGCAGCTTCAGCTCGGGGCCGGTCACGATCACGGAGCGGCCCGAGAAGTCCACCCGCTTGCCGAGCAGGTTCTGCCGGAAGCGGCCCTGCTTGCCCTTGAGCATGTCCGACAGCGACTTGAGCGGTCGCTTGTTCGCCCCGGTGATGACCCGGCCGCGGCGGCCGTTGTCGAACAGCGCGTCCACCGATTCCTGGAGCATGCGCTTCTCGTTGCGCACGATGATGTCGGGCGCGCGCAGCTCAATCAGCCGCTTGAGGCGGTTGTTGCGGTTGATGACCCGCCGGTAGAGGTCGTTGAGGTCCGATGTGGCGAACCGCCCGCCGTCCAGCGGCACGAGCGGCCGCAGTTCGGGCGGGATCACGGGGATCACCGTCATCACCATCCATTCGGGCCGGTTGCCCGATTCGAGGAAGGACTCGACGATCTTCAGCCGCTTGATGATCTTCTTGGGCTTGAGCTCGCCCGTGGCCTCCTTCAGCTCCGCGCGCAGCCGCTCGGCCTCCGATTCGAGGTCGATCGCGGCCAGCATCTCGCGGATGGCCTCGGCGCCGATATTGGCCTGGAAGGCGTCCGCGCCGTACTGGTCCTGCGCGTCGAGGTACTGCTCCTCGGTCAGAAGCTGGCCATAGGTCAGGTCGGTCAGCCCCGGCTCGGTGACGACGTAGTTCTCGAAGTAGAGGATGCGCTCGAGGTCGCGCAGCGTCATGTCGAGCATGAGCCCGATGCGCGAGGGCAGCGACTTCAGGAACCAGATATGGGCGACGGGGGCGGCCAGCTCGATATGCCCCATCCGCTCGCGCCGGACCTTCTGGAGCGTCACCTCCACGCCGCATTTCTCGCAGACGACGCCGCGATACTTCATGCGCTTGTACTTGCCGCACAGGCACTCGTAGTCCTTGATCGGCCCGAAGATGCGCGCGCAGAACAGGCCGTCCCGCTCGGGCTTGAAGGTGCGGTAGTTGATCGTCTCGGGCTTCTTGATCTCGCCGAACGACCACGAGAGGATCCGCTCGGGGCTGGCGAGCGAGATGCGGATCTCGTCGAACGCCTTGGCCGGCGTGAGCGGGTTGAACGGGTTGTTGGTCAGTTCCTGGTTCATCCTGTTCCCTTTCAGGGGAAATGGGGGGACACGGGCGGCCCTGCCGGGCCGCCCCGGAGGGCGGACGGGGGGTTAGTCCTCCGCCTCCGCGTCCAGGAGCTCCATGTTGAGGCCGAGGCCGCGCACCTCCTTGACGAGCACGTTGAACGATTCGGGCACGCCCGCCTCGAAATTGTCCTCGCCCTTGACGATCGCCTCGTAGACCTTGGTCCGGCCCGCCACGTCGTCGGACTTGACGGTCAGCATCTCCTGCAGGGTGTAGGCCGCGCCATAGGCCTCGAGCGCCCACACCTCCATCTCGCCGAAGCGCTGGCCGCCGAACTGCGCCTTGCCGCCCAGGGGCTGCTGCGTGACGAGGCTGTAGGGCCCGGTCGAGCGCGCGTGGATCTTGTCGTCCACGAGGTGATGCAGCTTCAGCAGGTACTTCATCCCCACCGTCACGGGGCGCTGGAACCGCTCGCCCGTGCGGCCGTCATAGAGCCAGGTCTGCCCCGACGTGTCGAAGCCCGCGCGCCGCAGCGCGTCGTCCACGTCCGCCTCGCGCGCGCCGTCGAAGACGGGCGTGGCGATCGGCACGCCGCGCGTGACCAGGTCGGCCTTCTCCACCAGGGTCTCCTCGTCCATGCCGGCAAAGGCCTCCTCGTAGGCCTCCTCGCCATAGGCCAGGCGCACCGCCTCGCGCACCGGGGTCAGGTCGCCCGACCGGCGGTACTCCGCCAGAGCCTCGTCGATCTTGAGCCCGAGCCCATGCGCGGCCCAGCCCATATGGGTTTCGAGGATCTGGCCCACATTCATGCGCGACGGCACGCCGAGCGGGTTGAGGCAGAAGTCCACGGGCGTGCCGTCCGCCAGGAACGGCATGTCCTCGATGGGGACCACGCGGCTGATGACGCCCTTGTTGCCGTGGCGGCCGGCCATCTTGTCGCCGGGCTGGAGCTTGCGCTTCACCGCCACGAAGACCTTGACCATCTTCATGACGCCGGGGGGCAGGTCGTCGCCGCGGCGGACCTTCTCGACCTTGTCCTCGAACCGCGCCTCGAGCGTGCGCTTCTGCACCTCGTACTGCTCGTGCAGCGCCTCGACCACCTTGGCGTCGGCCTCCTCGGCCAGGGCAAACTGCCACCAGGCGCCGCGCCCGATCTCGTTGAGCGTCTCCTCGGTGATCGTGCTGCCGCCGCGGAAGCCCTTGGGACCCTTGACCGCCGTCCGGCCCAGAAGCAGCGTGCGCAGCCGCGCATAGATGTTGCGGTCGAGGATGGCGAGCTCGTCGTCGCGGTCGCGTGCCAGACGCTCCACCATCTCGCGCTCGATCTGCAGCGCCCGCTCGTCCTTGTCCACGCCGTGCCGGTTGAAGACGCGCACCTCGACCACGGTGCCGAAATCGCCCGGCGGCAGGCGCAAGCTGGTGTCGCGCACGTCCGAGGCCTTTTCGCCGAAGATCGCGCGCAGGAGCTTCTCCTCGGGCGTCATGGGGCTCTCGCCCTTGGGGGTGATCTTGCCCACCAGGATGTCGCCCGGGCCCACCTCGGCGCCGATATAGACGATCCCCGCCTCGTCGAGGTTGCGGAGCGCCTCCTCGCCCACGTTGGGGATGTCGCGGGTGATCTCCTCGGGGCCCAGCTTGGTGTCGCGCGCGGCGACCTCGAACTCCTCGATGTGGATCGAGGTGAACACGTCGTCGCGCACGATCCGTTCGGAGATCAGGATCGAGTCCTCGTAGTTGTAGCCGTTCCAGGGCATGAACGCGACGATCACGTTCTTGCCCAGCGCCAGCTCGCCCTTGTCGGTCGAGGGGCCGTCGGCGATCACCTCGCCCTTCTCCACCCGGTCGCCCACCTTCACCAGGGGGCGCTGGTTGATGCAGGTGTTCTGGTTCGAGCGCTGGAACTTGCGCAGCCGGTAGATGTCCACGCCCGGATCGCCCAGCTCCAGGTCGGCAGTCGCGCGCACGACGATGCGGCTCGCGTCCACCTGGTCCACGATGCCGGCGCGCCGGGCCATGATCGCGGCACCCGAATCGCGCGCCACGATCTCCTCGATGCCGGTGCCCACGAGCGGCGCCTCGGCCTGCAGGAGCGGCACCGCCTGACGCTGCATGTTCGAGCCCATGAGCGCGCGGTTGGCATCGTCGTTCTCGAGGAACGGGATCAGCGAGGCCGCCACCGAGACGAG
Organism: Rubellimicrobium sp. CFH 75288; assembly: GCF_009904055.1. Lineage (GTDB taxonomy): Bacteria > Pseudomonadota > Alphaproteobacteria > Rhodobacterales > Rhodobacteraceae > Rubellimicrobium. The sequence goes on from NZ_WYDP01000012.1 coordinate 11,094, forward strand.
CTGCTTCGGCGACACGTCGATCAGGTCCACCTGCTCGCGCGGGGCCAGCGTGTAGTCGCCGCCCTGGCGCGCATCGACCAGTTCATCGACGAAGGTGCCTTCCTCGGTGAGGCGCGCATTGGCCTGCGCCACGGTGTGGCGCATCTCCTCCGTGGCCGACATGTACACGACCTCGTCGGTCACGCGCCCGTCCACGACCTTGCGGTAGGGCGTCTCGATGAAGCCGTACTTGTTGACCCGCGCATAGGTGGCGAGGCTGTTGATGAGGCCGATATTCGGGCCTTCGGGCGTCTCGATCGGGCACATGCGGCCGTAATGGGTCGGGTGCACGTCGCGCACCTCGAACCCCGCCCGCTCGCGCGTCAGCCCGCCCGGCCCGAGCGCCGACAGCCGGCGCTTGTTGGTGATCTCCGACAGCGGGTTGGTCTGGTCCATGAACTGGCTGAGCTGCGAGGAGCCGAAGAACTCCCGCACCGCCGCGGCCGCGGGCTTGGCGTTGATCAGGTTCTGCGGCATCTCCGTGTCGATATCGACCGAGGACATCCGCTCCTTGATCGCGCGCTCCATCCGCAGGAGACCCACGCGATACTGGTTCTCCATCAGCTCGCCCACCGAGCGCACCCGGCGGTTGCCGAGATGGTCGATGTCGTCGATCTCGCCCTTGCCGTCGCGCAGCTCGACCAGCGCCTTGATGCAGGCCACGATATCCTCGCGGTCGAGCGTGCGCTGCGTGTCGGGCTTGTCGAGCGCGAGGCGCATGTTCATCTTGACCCGCCCCACGGCCGACAGGTCATAGCGTTCGCGGTCGAAGAACAGCGTGTCGAACAGCGCCTGCGCGGTCTCCACGGTGGGCGGCTCGCCGGGGCGCATGACGCGGTAGATGTCCATCAGCGCCGTCTCGCGGGACCAGTTCTTGTCCGACGCCATGGTGTTGCGGATGTAGGGGCCGACATTGACGTTGTCGATGTCGAGCACGGGGATGGTCGTGATCCCCTGATCGAGCAGCAGCTTGACCGTCCCGCCCACCAGTTCGCCGTCCCGGTCGAGCTCCATCGTCAGCTCGTCGCCGGCTTCCACGAAGATCGCGCCCGTCTCCTCGTCGATGATGTCGCGCGCCACGAAGCGGCCGCGGATCGTCTCGAACGGAGCCAGAAGCTCCGTCACCTTGCCCTCGTCCTGGAAGCGCTTGACCATGCGCGGCGTGACCTTGTCGCCCGCCTTGACCACGACCTCGCCGGTGGCCGCGTCGATCAGGTCGTGCGGCGGCCGGGTGCCGCGCACGCGTTCGGGGAAGAAGCGCGTGACCCAGCGGCGCGACTTCGGCTCCAGCCGGAAGTCCACCGTGTCGTAATAGGCCCCCATGATGCCTTCCTGATCCATGCCCAGGGCATAGAGCAGGGTGGTGACCGGCAGCTTGCGGCGCCGGTCGATGCGCGCATAGACGAGGTCCTTGGCATCGAACTCGAAGTCGAGCCAGGAGCCGCGATAGGGGATGATCCGGCAGGCGAAGAGGAGCTTGCCCGAGGAATGCGTCTTGCCCTTGTCGTGGTCGAAGAACACGCCGGGGGAGCGGTGCATCTGGGAGACGATGACGCGCTCGGTGCCGTTGATGATGAAGGTGCCCGTCGGCGTCATGAGGGGCATGTCCCCCATGTACACTTCCTGGTCCTTGAAGTTCTTGACCGTCTTGGCGCCCGTGATCTCGTCGATTTCATAGACGATCAGCCGCAGCGTCACCTTGAGCGGCGCGGCATAGGTCATGTCGCGCTGCTGGCATTCCTCGACGTCGTATTTGGGCTTCTCGAGTTCGTAGCGGACGAATTCGAGCCGCGCGGTGCCGTTGAAATCCTCGATCGGGAAGACGGACTGGAACACGCCCTGCAGCCCCTCGCCGTCGCGGGGGGTCGGGCCGTCGCCCGAATTGAGGAACAGGTCGTAGGACGACTTCTGCACCTCGATGAGGTTCGGCATCTCCAGCACTTCGCGGATCTTGCCGTAGTTGCGGCGCAGGCGCTTCTGGCCGAGGACGGACTGGGGCATGTGGCTCGCGACCCTCTGTGTCTGTGGGACCGGGGCGCCGCCGGGGGCGCGGCGCCCTGTCCCGTCAGGGGGGATATATCGGGGGTCCATCCGCAGGAGCCGTCCCACCGGCCCCGCACCGACCCGCCCGACCGATCCGGAAGGAAGGCCCCGCAGGGCCGCCCGTCAGGAACGGTCGGGCCGGGGCCGCGATCGCACGGCCCCAGCCCAGTCGATCCGCCCCGGACGGGGCGGGTTGCCCGGGAATCAGGCCAGCTCGACCTTGGCGCCGGCTTCCTCGAGCTTCTTCTTCATCGCCTCGGCATCGGCCTTGGCAATGCCTTCCTTGACCTTGCCGCCCTGCTCCACGAGGTCCTTGGCCTCCTTCAGGCCCAGGCCCGTGATCGCGCGCACTTCCTTGATCACGTTGATCTTGTTGGCGCCCGCGTCCTTGAGCACGACGTCGAACTCGGTCTTTTCCTCCTCGGCCGGGGCGGCGGCGCCCGCGGCGGGACCGGCGGCCATCATCACCGCGCCGCCGGCGGCGGGCTCGATGCCGTACTTGTCCTTGAGGATCTGCTTCAGCTCCTGGGCTTCCAGAAGGGTGAGGCCGACGATCTGTTCGGCCAGTTGGTTGAGATCAGCCATGTGTCCGTCTTTCCGTTGGGTTGGGTTTCCGGCGCGGGGAACCGGCGGCCCCCCGCGGCGTGGCGTCGCGCATCAGGCGGCGGCCTTCTCCTCCAGCGTGCTGAGGATGCCCGCGATGTTCGCGGCAGGCGCCCCGATCGCCCCGGCGAGGCCGGCGGCCGGCGCCCCGATGCAGGCCACGACGGAAGCGATCAGCTCCTCGCGGCTCGGCAGCTGGGCGACGGCCTTGACCCCGGCCGGGTCCAGGATCGTGTCCCCCATCGCGCCCCCCAGGACCACGAACTTGTCGTTGGTCTTGGCAAAGGCATCGACCACCTTGGCCGCGGCCACGGGGTCTTCCGAAAAGGAGAACACGGTCATGCCCGTCAGGAGGGACGCCATGCCGGAGCCCGGCTTCCCCTCCAGGGCGATCTTGGCGAGCCTGTTCTTGGCCACGCGCACGGACCCGCCCGCCTCGCGCATGCGCGCGCGCAGGTCCTGCATCTGGGCGACGGTCATGCCTTCGTAGCGGGCGACCACCACGACGCCAGAGCTTTCGAAGATCCGGCCGAGTTCCTCGACCACCTGCTCTTTCTTGGCTCTATCCACGTTCCGTCTCCAAGTTGGGGTTGCCCCCGGCTCATGACGCGACCCCGGACGGGGCCGCGCGTGGGTCCGTCTCACGGAACCCGAGCCTCGGACAGCCCGCGGGTGGTCTCCCCCCCGACGGAAAGCCTCCTCTCGCGTCCCGCCTCGGGAAGGACTTCCGGGACGGGACTCGCGCCCCCTCCCCGCCCTCCGTCTCGGACAGGACGGGGTTGCGGCCCCGAAGGGCCGTCCCCCGCCGAAACCCCCCGGCCCCGAAGGCCCGGGAGGAACCCGTCAGGCCGCGCCGCCCGTGGCGGTGGACAGGTCCACCGACACGCCCGGCCCCATCGTGGAGGCGATGGACACCTTCTTGAGATAGGTGCCCTTGGCCCCCGCCGGCTTGGCGCGGCTCACCGCGTCCACGAAGGCGCGGATGTTCTGGGCGAGCTTGTCGGCCTCAAACGAGGTCTTGCCGACCCCGCCATGGACGATGCCCGCCTTTTCGACCTTGAACTGGACCTGGCCGCCCTTGGCCGCGCGCACGGCCTCGGCCACGTCGGGCGTCACCGTGCCGACCTTGGGGTTCGGCATCAGGTTGCGCGGGCCCAGGATCTTGCCCAGCCGCCCGACCAGCGGCATCATGTCCGGCGTGGCGATGCAGCGGTCGAAGTCGATGCGGCCGTTCTGGATCTCCTGCACCAGGTCCTCGGCCCCGACGATGTCGGCCCCCGCCTCGCGCGCCTGATCGGCCTTGTCGCCGCGGGCGAATACGGCCACGCGGACCGTCTTGCCCGTCCCGTTGGGCAGCAGCACCGTGCCGCGCACCATCTGGTCCGCATGCCGCGGGTCCACGCCGAGATTCACGGCGATCTCCACCGTCTCGTCGAACTTGGCCGAGGCATGCTCCTTGACGAGCGCCACGGCCTCCTCGAGGGGCAGGTTCGCCTTGTTCGCAAAGGCGGCGCGGGCCGCCCGGATACGCTTTCCGACCTTGGCCATGGCTCAGCCCTTCACCTCGATGCCCATGGACTTCGCCGAGCCCAGGATCGTCTGCATGGCGGCCTCGACGCTGATCGCGTTGAGGTCCTTCATCTTCGCCTCGGCGATCTCGCGCACCTGCGCCAGCGTGACGGTCCCCGCCACCTCCTTGCCGGGCTTGGTCGCGGCCTTGGGCCGGTTGCGCTTGCCCTGCGGCTTCAGACCCGCGGCCTTCTTGAGATAGTAGGAGGCGGGCGGCGTCTTGAGCTCCATGGAGAAGCTCTTGTCCTGGTAGTAGGTGATCACCACCGGGACGGGCGCGCCAGCCTCGATGTCGGCCGTCTTGGCATTGAACTGCTTGACGAACTCCATGATGTTGATGCCCCGCTGACCCAGCGCCGGGCCGACGGGGGGCGAGGGGTTCGCCTGCTGCGCCTTCACCTGCAGCTTCAGCGACCCGATGACTTTCTTGGCCATGAGCCGTTTCCCTATCTGTGGGGCGCCACGGCCCCCGGACCATCACCCCGCCGGCGCGCCGACGGGGCCCTTCGTGGCGCGGTGCGGGTCCGGGGCCGCGGCCCCCTTCCCTCCCGCGACGGCTCCTCAGGCGATCTTGGTCACCTGGGAGAATTCCAGATCGACCGGGGTGGCCCGGCCGAAGATGGACACGGACACCTTGAGCCGCTGGTGCTCCTCGTCCACGCCTTCCACGGTGCCGTCGAACGCCTCGAACGGCCCGTCATTGACCTTCACGCGCTCGCCGATCTCGAAGCGGATCAGGTTGCGCGGCTGCTCCTGCCCCTCGGTCACGCGATGGAGGATGTCGTTGACCTCCGAATCGCGCATCGGGATGGGCCGGCCCTGCGGCCCCAGGAACCCCGTCACCCGGTTGATCGAGGTGATGAGGTGGTAGGTCTCGTCCGACATCTCCATGTGGACCAGCACATAGCCGGGCATGAAGCGCCGCTCGCTCGTCACCTTCTTGCCGCGGCGCATCTCGATGACCTCCTCGGTCGGCACCACGACCTCGTCGATCTGCTCCTCGAGGCCCTGCTCCCTGGCCTTCTGGCGGATCTGCTCGGCGATCTTCTTCTCGAAGTTCGAAAGGACCGAGACCGAATACCAGCGCTTCGCCATGCCTGCCGCACCATCCTTGGGGGCGCCACGACCCCAGCCTGCCTCCGACAAGAAAACGGGCCGGAGGCCGCGAATCGCCGCAGCCTGTCCCGTCCCGTCAGAGCCCGGTGTCCCTACACGCCCCCGGCCGAAAGCGCAAGGGCCCCGTTGCCCGACCTCTGCCTAGTGCCCGAACAGCCCGAGAAGACCGGTCAGACCCGACCGGATCACGAGATCCACGAGGCTGAAGAACACCGCCGCGAGGCCCGCCAGCAGCAGCACCATCAGCGTGGTCAGCGCCACCTCGCGCCGGTTGGGCCAGACGACCTTGGCGATCTCGGCCCGGGTCTGCTGGATGAACTCGATGGGATTGGTGGCCATGGCGCGGCTCCTCCGCTCGGACCGCCCGCGCTTACGGGACGGGGGGCTCCCGGTCAAGCCGCCCCGGCGTCACGCCCCCGCGACCGCGCCCCCCGGCGCGCGGAACGGAAAGACCCCCGCCGCCTCCCACGGCCCGCCGCGATAGCGCCACAGCCGCAGCCCTTCGGCCACCGCCTCCCAGGGGGCAAAGCCGGCCGACAGCCGCTCCAAGGTCGCGCGCGCCTCGGCCGGGCTCACCTTGTTCTGGATCGTCGCATGGGGTCGCCAGCCGCCCGCGTCCTGCGGGGTCAGGCGCCCGGCAAAGCAGCCTGCGATCCGCCCGCGCAAGGATGCGGCCTCCGGCGCCTCGACCCGCAGCGCCACGCCGCGCCCCAGCGGCATGAGCGCGGCAAAGCGCACGGCAAAGGGCGCCACCCCCGCCCCCTCCGCCGCCAGCAGCCGCGCCACCTCCTCCTCCGCCCCGCCGGGCAGGTGGTGGAACAGCGTCACATGCGCCGGCACGCGGTTGAGCGCGGGCGGGAAATGCGCGCGCCGCAATGCATCCAGCCGGGCGAATCCGTCCGGGTCCAGGTCCAGCGTCAGGATGAGCGGCGCAGCACCCTCCCCCTCCATGCGCCGCCCTCAGCGCCGCCCCTTGAGCGTCGCCAGGGCCGAAAGAGGGCCCAGCGGGTGATCCGCATGGGGATAGGGCGGGTGGTGATGCCCGTGATTCCCGTGCCCATGGTGATGGTGGTGATGGTGCCCGCCCGGTCCGTGCCAGTGCACATGCCCGTCCCCGTGGTCGTGCCAGCCCCCCGCCGCGCGGTCGTGCGCGACATGGCCCAGCGGCTCGGCCGCGGCGGGCAGCAGCCGGCAGACCCCCGTGCAGAAATCGTCGCAGAGCGTGCAGGCCGCGACGTTGGAGCCGGGCGCCTGCGCCCCCTGCCCCTCGACATGGTGGTGGTGGCTCTCCTGCGGGGCGCCGACCTCGGCCTCGAAGCCCAGCACCTGCGTGCGGTACTTGCACATCTGGCAGTTCGGGGGTGGCACGCCCTCCACCTGCTCGGTCGCGCGCTCGGCAAAGGTGCGCAGCACCTCGGGATGCAGGCCCAGATAGGGCGCGTCCACCCAGTCCGTCCCCGGATGCTCGGCCGCCACGCGGCCCGTGAAGCCGCGGATGCGGTCCACCAGCACGCCCGAGAACAGGAAATAGGGAAACACCACCACCCGCCGGTAGCCCAGCCGCGCGACATGGCGCAGGCAGGGCTCGACCAGCGGAAAGGTCACGCCCGAATAGCCCACCTCGCACCACCCAAGGCCCAGCCCCTCCCACAGCAGCCGCGCCACCTTGGAGACGTTGGCATTGGCATCGGGGTCGGACGCGCCCCGCCCGATCACGACGAGGCAGGTGTCGTGCAGCGCCACGGGACCGCGCTGCGCGTCCGCCCGCGCGATCGCCTCGCGCACGCGGGCGGCGGCGGCGGCGACCATCTTCGGGTCCACCCCCAGCTCCCGCCCGTAGGAGACCGGCACGCCCGAGCGCGCGGACCAGGTCGACAGAACCGTGGGGATGTCGTTCTTGCTGTGCATCGCCGCAAACAGCATCCCCGGCACGGCCAGGATGCGCCCCGCTCCCCGCTCGCGCAGCCGGTCGAGCCCCTCGCGCAGCACGGGGTTGGCGAACTCGAGATAGCCGTGCTCGAGCAGCCAGCCCTCGGGCAGGTGCGGCGGCAGCGCGGCGGCGAGCGCGGCGAATTCCGCCACCGCCCCCGCATCGCGCGACCCGTGCCCGCAGAGCAGGACACCGATCCGCTCGCCGGCCCGTTCCGCGGCGGCGGCGCTCACCCCCGCCGCTCCGCGCGCGCGCGCCCGTCGCGCCGGTCGCGCCGGCGCAGCATCGCCCCCGCGGCCCAGGCCGTCACCAGCGCGGCGAGGCCCAGGGCCCCCGCGGCCAGCCAGTGGTCGTGGCCCGCGCTTTCGGCGACATGGCCCGGATGGGCGAGGATCGGGGCCGGAAGAACAAGCAGGACGGGCAGGATCGCGCGCATGGGGCACCTCGGGCTCGGGGCCGCGGGCGATCCGGGCGCGGGCGGCCGGGGCCGCCCTCGACGACGCGCGGCGCGGACCCCCAGTCGGGGTCGGCCCTGCCGCGCCACCTGTCCGGCCCCCGCGGGGCTTCGTCCCGTCCGCCATAGCGCCCCCAGCCCCCCGGCGCCAGAGGGGAAGCGGCGCCCCGGCCGCCGATCGCGTCATCGCCCGCCCCCCGCGCACAGCCCCTGCGCGCGCCGGTCCGTGGCCCCCGCACCGCCCGGCCCTATCCTCGTCGGTCACCCCAGTCAGGAGGACGCACATGGGCCAGCTCGAGAACGGCCGGTGGGTCAGGGCCCCGGTCGCCCGCATCAGGGACGGCGCCTTTGACCGGCCGGATTCGTCCTTCCGCTCCTGGGTCACGCCCGACGGCCGCCCCGGCCCGACGGGCGAGGGGGGATTTGCCGCCGAATCCGGGCGCTACCACCTCTATGTCAGCTATGCCTGCCCCTGGGCCCACCGCACCCTGATCGTCCGCGAACTCAAGGACCTCCGCGACCATATCGGCGTCTCCGTCGTCCATCCCGACATGCTGGACGAGGGCTGGACCTTCGAGACGGACTTTCCCGGCGCCACCGGCGACACGCTGATGGACCTCTCCCATCTCCACCAAGTCTATACCCGCGCCGACCCGCAGGCGACCACCAAGGTCACCGTCCCCGTCCTGTGGGACAGCGCGCGCGGCACCATCGTGTCCAACGAATCCTCCGAGATCATCCGCATGATGACCTCGGCCTGGGACGGCCTCACCGGCAACCGGCTGGACCTGTGGCCCGAGGACCTGCGCGAGGCCATGGAGCCCGTCAACGCCCGGGTCTACGACACCGTCAACAACGGCGTCTATCGCGCGGGCTTCGCCCAGTCTCAGGCCGCCTACGACGAGGCCGTCCATGCCCTGTTCGACTCGCTCGACTGGCTCGAGGAGCGGCTGGGCGCGCAGCGCTGGCTCATGGGCGATCGCTTCACCGAGGCCGACATCCGTCTCTGGACCACGCTCGTGCGCTTCGACACGGTCTATCACGGCCACTTCAAGTGCAACCGCCGCAAGCTGATCGAGTATCCCGCGCTCTGGGCCTTCGTGCGCGACCTCCACGCGGTGCCCGGCGTGGCGGACACGCTCCGGCTCGACCACATCGCGCGGCACTACCATTACAGCCACGACGGCATCAACCCGACCCGCATCGTTCCCGTGGGCCCGGACCTCGACCTCTCCGCCCCCCACGGGCGCGACGCGCTGGGCCCGCCCGCCCTGGCCTGAGCCGGGGCTTGCCGCGACGGGCAGGATCGGCTTCAACCCCCGCCCATGGCGACCTGGATCACCGTCTGCGAGACCTGCAAGCGCCCCGACCATCCGGGGCCGGCCGAGGGCGCCCCCGACACGCCCGGCGCCCGCCTCGCCGCCCTGATCGAGGGCGCGGTCCAGGGCACGGGCTGCGGCACCGCCTTGCGCGTGCGCCGCACCGCCTGCCTGATGGGCTGCGAGCACGGCTGCAACCTCGCCGTGGGCGCGCGGGCCAAGCTCGGCTATGTGCTGGGCCGGCTCGAGCCCACGCCCGAGGCCGCCGAGGCCGTGGTCGCCTGGGCCCGCCTCCATGCCGAGAGCCCGACGGGACAGGTCCCCTACCGCCTCTGGCCCGCCGGCGTGAAGGGCCGCTTCGTCTCGCGCACGCCCCCCCTGCCCGAGGAGGAGGGCTGATGCGGGACCACGGCGGCGGGCTCGACGCGGCGATCGCCGCCTGGGGCGGGGCGCGGGGCGACTGGCTCGACCTCTCGACCGGCATCAACCCCGTTCCCTATCCCCTCCCCCCCCTGCCCCCCTGGGCCTGGACCGCGCTTCCCGACCGCGACGCCGCCCGCGCGCTCGAGGAGGCCGCTCGCGCGTTCTGGTCCGTCCCCCCGGAGGCCGAGATCGTGGCCGCCCCCGGCCTGTCGGCCCTGATCGCGCGCCTGCCGCACCTGCTGCGCCTGCCGGCCGTCGCCATCCCCGGCCCCACCTACAACGAGTGGGAGGCCGCCTTCCGCGCAGCCGGCACCGCCATCGCCGACGACCCCTCCGCCCCGCTCTGCGCCGTCCATCCCAACAATCCCGACGGCCGCCCTGTCCCGCCCGAGGCGCTGGAGGGCCGCCCCCTCGCCCTCCTGGACGAGAGCTTCTGCGACCCCACCCCGGAGGCGAGCCACATGCCCCGCACGGCCGACGGCCGAACGGTCGTTCTCAAGAGCTTCGGCAAGTTCTGGGGCCTCGCCGGCCTGCGGCTGGGCTTCGCCATCCTGCCCCCGGGACCCCTCGCGGGGGCGCTGCGCGAGGCGCTGGGCCCCTGGCCCGTTTCGGGCCCCGCCCTCGCCGTGGGGGCGGCCGCCCTCGCCGACCGCGCCTGGGCCGAGACGACCCGCACCCGCCTGCGCCGGGATGCCGCCCGCCTCGACGCGCTGATGGGGGGCCGCGGCGCGCGGCTCGCCGGCGGCACGGACCTGTTCCGCCTCTACGACGTGGGGGATGCCCGCGCCTTTGCGGCGGCCTGCGCCCGGGCGCGCGTCCTTGTGCGGGTCTTTCCCTGGTCCCCCTCGCTCGTGCGGCTGGGCCTGCCCCCACCGGGGGAATGGGACCGCCTCGCCGCCGCGCTGCCGTGACGCTGGTCCTCGCGCTCCTGCTCGACGCCGCGCTGGGCGAGCCGCGCCCGCTCTGGAGCCGCCTGCCCCATCCGGCCGTGCTGATGGGCCGGGCCGTGGACGCGCTCGACCGCCGCCTGAACCGCGGGGGCGCGCGCCGGCTGCGCGGGGCGCTCGCGCTCCTGCTGCTGGCCGGTGGGGCGGCGGCGCTGGGCTGGCTCCTCGCCCGCAGCCTCGGCCCCGTGGCCGAGGTCGTGCTGGGCGCGATCCTCCTCGCCCAGCGCTCGCTCTCCGACCATGTCCGCGACGTGGCCTCCGCCTTGCGCCTCTCCGTCCCCGAGGGGCGGCGCGCCGTCGCCCGCATCGTGGGGCGCGACACGGCCGCGATGGACGGCCCCGCCATCGCCCGCGCGGCGATCGAATCGGCGGCCGAGAACCTGTCGGACGGCGTCGTGGCGCCGGCCTTCTGGTTCGCCCTTCTCGGCCTGCCGGGCCTGATGCTCTACAAGGCCGTCAACACCGCCGACAGCATGATCGGCCACCGCACGCCCCGGCACGAGGCGTTCGGCTGGGCCGCCGCGCGCACCGACGACCTCCTGAACCTCGTCCCCGCCCGGCTGACCGCGCTGCTCCTCTGGGTCCTCGCCCCCCGCGCGCCCCTCTCCGCCATCGCCCGCGACGCGCGGCTCCACCGCTCGCCCAATGCCGGCTGGCCCGAGGCGGCGATGGCCCGCGCGCTGGACGTGGCCCTCGCGGGGCCGCGCAGCTACGGGGGCCGGATCGGCGACTTCCCCTGGGTCCATCCCGAAGGGCGGCGCGACGCAGGGCCCGCCGACATCGACCGCGCCGTGGCGCTCCTCTGGCGCGCCTGGGCCCTGCTGCTCGCGGCGGCGCTCCTGCTCGCGCTCCTCTAGGCAGCCGCGCGCAGGCCCTCCGCCGCCTCTGCCACGATCCGCAGCGACTCGATCCGCGCGCCCAGATCGAAGATCGCCCCCGCCACGATGATCTCGTCGGGACGCAGCCGGTCGCGCACCTCGCGCAGCCGCCGTGCCACCGTCGCAGGCCCCCCGACGGCCGCAAAGCCCAGGGCCGCCTCCACCTGCGCGCGCACGCTCCCCGGCACCTCGTCGAGCGGCCCCGGCGGCGGCAGCGGCCCCGGCCGCCCCATCCGCAGCCGCGCAAAGGCCAGCACCTGCGACGTGCGCAGCCGCTCGGCCTCGGCATCCGTCGCCGCCGCGCAGGCCCCCATCGCCACCGTCAGATGCGGCGCTTTCGCCCAGCGCGAGGGGCGGAAGGTCCCCCGGTAGATCTCCGCCGCCTCTTCCAGCAGCGCCGGCGCGAAATGCGACGCGAAGGCGAACGGCAATCCCAGCCAGGCCGCCAGCTGCGCCCCGAACAGCGAGGAGCCGAGGATCGTCACCGGCACCTCCGAGCCCCCGCCCGGCACCGCGCGCACCCGCGCCTCCGCCCCCTCGGGCGAGAGATAGGCGAGAAGCTCCGCCACGTCGCGCGGAAACCCGTCCTCCCCCTCGGGGGCCATGTGCCGGCGCAGCGCGCGGGCGGTCGCCATGTCCGTCCCCGGCGCGCGGCCCAGGCCCAGGTCGATGCGACCGGGGAACAGCGCGGCCAGCGTGCCGAACTGCTCGGCCACGACCAGCGGCGCGTGGTTGGGCAGCATGATCCCTCCCGCGCCCACGCCGATCGTGCGCGTCGCCGCCGCCACATGCCCGATCACCACCGCGGTGGCGGCGCCCGCCACGCCCGGCATGTTGTGGTGCTCGGCGATCCAGACGCGGCGATAGCCGAAGCGCTCGGCCGCCCGCGCGGCCTCGGCCGTCTCGCGCAGCGCGCGCCCGGCATCGCCTCCCTCGACGATCGGCACCAGGTCCAGAACCGACAGACGCATCCCGCCACCCCCGCGACACGCCCCACAGGTGGGCGTCCGGGACGGCCCCGGCAAGCCCGGGCTCAGGGCGGATGCCACCAACGATGCGCCCACCAGCCCGCCGCCACGATCCCCCCGCAGACCAGCACCGCCAGCACCGAGCGCTCGTTGACCGCCCCATAGCCCAGGGCCGCCACGAGCCCCACGCCCAGCGCCAGCATCCGCCACCCCTCGCCCACCGGCAGCACGGCAAAGGCCAGATACGCCCCCAGCGCCGCGTTCCCCAGCAGCCACAGGGTGGACCACCGCCCCAGGCTCGACTGGAACGGCTCGGGCCACCAGACCGCGCCATAGCCCCGCGGCGGCGACAGCGCGTCCGCCGCCAGATGGATCGCCACGCCCAGGAACGCCCCCGCCGCCGCCCCCGGCCCCAGCCCCGGCAGCAGGAGCCACACCAGCACGGGCAGCAGCAGCGAATGCGTCAGGATCGAGCGGTGGTGCAGGAGCCGCAGCAGCAGGAAGTCCACGTCCGGCGCAGGCAGGAACACGAGCACCGCCAGAACGAACAAAGCCGCTTGCCCCGGCGCCGACAGGCCCAGCCGCCCGAGCCAGTCGAGGGGGTCGCCGCTCACGTCCCGCCGCCCGCACGGCCGCGCGTCAACCGGATCTTAACCATTTCCTGCGACAAGGGAGCCGGGCGCGGCGAATCGCCCGCCCGTTCCCCCCGTCCCCGTCACCCCCGCCCCGAAAGGAGGCTTCGATGATCCGCGGCTTCCGGCCCGCCTCACTCCGCTGCCCGTGCCATCGGGTTGTTGGGATGCGTCGTCCAGTTGGCGTAGTCGCCGACGGTGATTCCCGTGCGCGGGTCCACCGTCCCTTTCGGCAGCTCGACCATGGTGATGCAGTTCTCCACCGGGCAGACGTCCACGCACAGGTTGCACGCCACGCATTCGGCGTCGATCACCTCGAACACGCGGCCCGGCTTCATGGCGATGGCCTGATGCGACGTGTCCTCGCAGGCGGCATAGCAGCGGCCGCACTTGATGCAGAGGTCCTGGTCGATCCGCGCCTTGGTCACGTAGTTGAGGTTGAGATACTGCCAGTCGGTGACGTTCGGCACCGCGCGGCCCGTGACCTGCGAGACCGAGGTGAAGCCCTTCTCGTCCATCCAGGCCGACAGTCCCGCCGTCATCTCCCGGATGATGCCGAAGCCGTAGGTCATGGCCGCCGTGCAGACCTGCACGCTGCCCGCCCCCAGCGCCAGGAACTCGGCCGCGTCGCGCCAGGTCGTGATGCCGCCGATCCCGCTGATGGGCAGGTCCCGCGTCTCGGGGTTGCGCGCGATCTCGGCCACCATGTTGAGCGCGATGGGCTTTACGGCGGGGCCGCAATAGCCCCCATGCGCGCCCTTGCCGTCGATGGAGGGCTCGGGGCTGAAGGTGTCGAGGTTGACGGACGTGATCGAGTTGATCGTGTTGATGAGGCTGACCGCGTCCGCCCCTCCGCGCTTGGCGGCCTCTGCGGGCTTGCGGATGTCCGTGATGTTGGGGGTGAGCTTGACGAGGCAGGGCAGGCGCGAATGCTGCTTGACCCAGCGCGTCACCATCTCGATGTATTCGGGCACCTGTCCCACCGCGCTGCCCATGCCGCGCTCGCTCATCCCGTGGGGGCAGCCGAAGTTCAGTTCCACCCCGTCGCACTCGGTCTCCTCCACCCGCGCGAGGATCGCCTTCCAGGATTCCTCGTCGCAGGGCACCATCAGGCTCACGACCATCGCGCGGTCGGGAAAGTCGCGCTTGACCTGCTTGATCTCGCGCAGGTTCACCTCGAGCGGGCGGTCGGTGATCAGCTCGATGTTGTTGAGGCCCAGCACCCGCCGGTCGGGTCCGTGGATCACGCCGTAGCGCGGGCCGTTGACGTTGACCACGGGCGGCCCCTCGGCCCCCAGCGTCTTCCACACGACGCCGCCCCAGCCGGCCTCGAAGGCGCGGCGGACGTTGTATTCCTTGTCCGTCGGCGGCGCCGAGGCGAGCCAGAAGGGGTTCGGGCTGCGGATGCCCACGAAGTCGGTGCGCAGATCGGCCATCGCGTCTCCCTCCTATGCCGCCGGACCGGTCAGGTGCCGGTGGATCGCCTCGGCCGCGTCGCGCCCCTGCGCGGTCGCGGTCACGGTCAGGTCCTCGCCGCCGGGGGCGCAATCGCCCCCGACCCACACGCCCGCAGGCAGGCTCGCGGGGTCGATCTTGCCGCCCCTGACGCCCAGACCCTCCGGCAGCGGCCCCAGCCGCTGGCCGATGGCCTTGAGCACCTGGTCCGCCTCCAGCCGGAAGCCCGCCTCGCGCAGGCGCAGCCCGTCTGGGCCGGCCTCGGTATAGGCAAAGGCCACCTCGCTCACGGCGCCGTTGCCGCGGATCTCGCGCGGGGCGGCCTCGTGCATGATGCGCACGCCGCGCGTCTGGGCATGCTCCTGCTCGTGGCGCGAGGCGGACATGGCCTCCTGGCCCCGGCGATAGACGATGGTGACCGTCTCCGCCCCCAGCGCGCGGGACTGCACCGCGGCGTCCACGGCCGTCATGCCGCCGCCGATCACGACGACGCTGCGCCCCACCGGCAGCGCCCCCTTGTCGGGCGTCTGGCGCAGCCGCTCGATGAAGTCCACCGCGTCCTCCACGCCCGCGCGGTTCTCGCCAGGCACGCCCAGGGCGTTGGTGTCCTGCAGCCCGATCCCGAGAAAGACCGCGTCGTACTCGGCCCGGAGCTGGTCCAGCGTGACATCGCGCCCCAGTTCCACCCCGCAGCGGATCTCGATGCCCCCGATGCCGAGCAGCCAGTCCACCTCCGCCTGGGCAAAGTCGCCCGGCACCTTGTAGGCCGCGATCCCGTATTCGTTGAGGCCGCCGGGCTTGGGGCGCTTCTCGAATACCACCACGTCGTGCCCCCGCATGGCCAGCCGGTGCGCGCAGGCCAGCCCCGCCGGCCCCGCCCCCACCACCGCCACATGCTTGCCCGTGGGCGCCTCGCGCGCGAAGGGATGGCTGTTGCGGGCCATGCCGGCATCGGTCGCATAGCGCTGCAGCCGGCCGATCTCGACGGGCTTGCCCTCGGCCGCCTCGCGCACGCAGGCCCCCTCGCAGAGCTGCTCGGTCGGACAGACCCGCGCGCAGGCGCCGCCGAAAATGTTCTGGCTCCAGATCGTCATCGCCGCCTCGACGGGGCGGCCCGCCTGGATCTGCCGGATGAACAGCGGAATGTCGATCTCGGTCGGGCAGGCCGCGATGCAGGGCGCGTCGTAGCAGAAATAGCAGCGGTCGGCCGCCACGCGCGCCTCGTGGTGGTCGAGCGGCGGCTGGACATCCTCGAAGTTGCTGGCAAGGCGCGCCGCATCGAGCCTGTGGGCCGCGATGCCCGGCGTCTGCGGGCTGGTCATGATGGTCTCACCCCCTGTGGTGACGGCGATCGGCCGGTCTCGGCGCCGGCCTGCAGCGCAGCCTGCCACAGGTCCGGGATTTTACCAACTGGTAAAACGAGGGTCCGGCCGGGCGCCCGTGCCCCTGTCGCCCGCCCGCCGGCACCCGCCCGCGGGCAGTCAGGCGGGGACCGGATCGCGGACGGGGCAGCCTTCGAACAGATGGGCCACGGAACCGGCGTAGAAGCCGAGCAGCGCCTCCTGGCCCGGCCGCACCGCCCAGCCCTCCGGCCCCTCGGCGATCATCGCCCGTCCGGCCAGAAGGGTGAGGGCCTCGCGGGTGAGAGTCCGGACATCCCGCCGCGGCAGCACCGCACCCTGCTCCCTCAGCAAGGCGAGATCGCGCGCGATCCCCTGCTCGATCTCCGAGGTGGAGGCGGGAGCCCGCAGGATCTGGCGCGCGACGAGCGGCACCGGCAGGACCGGGATGATGCGGGCGATGCGCGCCATCAGTTCCTCTGCCAGCGCTTCGATCCCCGCCTCGGGGCGCGCGGCGTCGAAGGCGCGCAGCGAGAGGGTCTCGCCCAGCGCGACCCGGACGGTGCCGAAACCCCGGAACCGCCCCGTCAGCCGCGCCCGCAGCAGCCGGCCGAGGCCGCCGGCCACCTCGCCCGCCGTGGGCCGGAACCGGCGCGTCCCGGTCTGGGCCGCACGCACGAGGAACCGGTCCTCGATGATCCGGTCGTAGTTCAGCGCCACGGGGACAAAGATGACGTCGCTGCCCCGTTCGCGCACCCCCTCGGCAATGTAGCTCAGAAGCCCCAGCCGCGGCGTCCCCAGACGCCCGTCGAGCGACAGCGCCCCTTCGGGAAAGATCGCCTGGGTGACGCCTCCCTCGGTGGCCATCTGGACATAGCGGGCCAGTACGCGGCGGTAGAGCGGCGTGTGATTGCGCCGGCGGATGAAGTAGGCGCCCATCATCCGCACGAGCCCCGACAGCGGCCAGACCCGCGCCCATTCGCCCACCGCATAGGACAGCGCCGCCTGTCCGCTGACGAGCCAGGTGACCAGCACGTAATCCATGTTGGAGCGGTGGTTGATCACGAACACGACCGGCGCCTCGCGCGGCAATCCGCCGAGCCGGCGCAGGTCGTCCTCGTCGATGCGGACGCGGTAGAGGGTCCGGCTCAGCCACCGGGCCAGCCGCGCGCCCCATCCGAAATAGAGCGTGGCCGAGAAGGCCGGCACGATCTCGCGCGCATACCGGCGCGCCGTCTCGAAGGCGACGTTCTCGGGGATCCCCTCGGCCCGGGCCGTTTCGGTCGCGATGCGCGTGACGGCGGGATCATAGACCAGACGCTCGATCATGTCGTGGCGGCGGGCGATCTTGAACGGCGCAATGGGTCGCGCGAGCCGCCGGTTGAGCCGCTCCACCGCCCGTTCCATCCGGCGGCGGAGAAACCAGCGCACCGAGGGGACCAGGAAGTGCGACGCGAAGGTGACCGCCGCAAAGAGCAGGATGAGGACGAACAGCCAGAGCGGCACTTCGACGACACGGGTCATGGAGCAGCCATGGCAGGAGCCACGCCTGCCGTCCATCCCGATCCGGTCGGATCGGAATGCGGCGGTCCATTCCGTTTCCGCCATTGCCAAGAATGGCCGCGCGCCTTAGATGGAAATGGTGTTGCGGTGCCCGTCTCGATCTTTCGATCCGGCACCGTTTGTCCAGTTCTTTCTCTCTCTCCGATGAGGCGCAGAAATGATCGACTACGAGAAGATGTCGCGCAAGGAGCTGATGGAGATGCGGGCCCAGATCGACCGCGCGATTGCGGCGGTCGCGGAGCGGGAAAAGCGCGAAGCCCTGCGGGCAGCCGAGGAGGCCGCGCGCGAACGGGGCTTCACGCTGGAGGAACTCGTCGGCAGCGCGGCCGGATCGCGCCGGGGCCGTCCGACGCCGCCCGCTCCCGCCTCGGCCCGTTACCGCAATCCGCAAAACCCCTCGCAGACCTGGTCCGGTCGCGGCCGGCGGCCGGCCTGGATCAAGGAGGCCGAAAAGCAGGGGCGCTCGCTGGACGAGATGCGCATTGCCTGACGGGATTGCGGCAGGATCCCGATCCGCGGAACCGGCACCATGACCATCCATATCGACGCCTCTGCGGGCGATATCGCCGAAACGGTGCTCCTGCCGGGCGATCCGCTGCGGGCCGAATGGGTGGCGGAAACGTTTCTCGACGAGGCCCGCTGCATCAATCGGGTTCGGGGGATGCTGGGCTTCACCGGCCGGTGGCGCGGCCATCCCGTGACCGTGCACGGATCGGGAATGGGAATGCCGTCCCTCTCGATCTACGCCAACGAACTGATCCGCGACTACGGAGCCCGCACCCTGATCCGGATCGGCTCGGCCGGCGGATTCCAGCCGCAACTGGCCCTGCGCGACATCGTCCTCGCCATGGCGGCGTCCACGGCGGGAAGCCCGTCGCGGACGATCTTCCGCGAACTCGGCTTTGCCCCCGTCGCGGATTGGGGCCTGCTGGCGGCGGCCAAGTCGGCGGCCGATGCCCGAGGCATTCCCGTTCATGTCGGCGGGATCTACTCGTCCGACACCTTCTACGACGAACGGTCGGACCTCTGGGACCAGCTGCGCCGGCACGGCTGCCTCTGCGTCGAGATGGAGACGGCCGAACTCTACACCGTCGCCTTGCGATACGGGGCCCGGGCCCTCGCGATCCTGACGATCAGCGACCGGATCGGGACAGGCGAAGCCCTGTCCGCCGCCGATCGCGAACGGGGGTTCGCCGACATGGTCGGCATCGCCCTCGAAGCCGCCTTCCCCTCCGCGCCTTGATCCCGATCAAGGCGGATGGGCGCAGACCGGTCCATCCTGCGGCCCGGGACGTGCACAGCCGGGAGGACAGGGGCCATGCCGCTCATGCACAGGACGGCTTCGGCCGGCGCGGGTTGCGCCGGCACACCCGGAGCGATCCGCCTCCTGCCGGAGGACATGGAGGAGTGGGGGCTTTCGGGCTCCGAGCTTCTCGCACTGGCGCGGCTGCCCGGTCACAGGCTCGCCTGCCTGGCCGAGACCGCGCGCCGCCACGGTCTGGAACCCGAGCGCCTCAGGCGAGAGCCGCCGCTGGGTCTGGCCGCAGCGCTGGTCTGCACGGCCTGCGTGGCAGCGGACACACCGCCCGATCCCAAGGCGGAGGATCCGACGAGTGGGCGATCGCCGAGCTGTGGCAACACGTCCCTGCTCCGGGCGCTCGCGGCAGAGTGAGGCGGAGCGGGCGGCAGGAGCAGGAACCTGGCGGCGGGTCGGGCGTTGTCTCCGGCCCATGGGGCCGGTCCGCGTCCGCCTTGGTCTGCAGGGTCGCGGGGTGCCGTGCTGCGATGTCAAGGAGGAAGCCTGCATGTCCGATCTCGTCGTGATCGCCTTTCCAGACCAGGAATCGGCCTTCCGCGCCCGGGCCGAATTTCTGGCTCTCCAGAAGGATTATCTCGTCGAGATGGAGGATGTCGTCGTCGTCACCCGGGCGGAGACCGGCGAGGTGCAGCTTCATCAGGCGGTCAACCTGACGGCGGCAGGTGCCGTGGGGGGGTCCATCTGGGGCGCGCTGATCGGCCTTCTGTTCCTCAATCCCCTGCTGGGGGCGGCGGTGGGGGCCGGTGCCGGGGCGCTGGGCGGCTCGCTGGCCGATGTGGGGATCGAGGACGCGTTCCTGCGCGAGGTCGGCGGCACGCTGGACGGCGGCGGCGCGGCGCTGGCCGTGCTCCTGCGCAAGATGACCGCCGACCGGGTGATCGACCGGCTGAGCGGGCTGGGCGGCCGCGTCCTGCAGACGTCGCTGCCTGCCGATATCGAGACCCGGCTCCGCGAGAGGATCGAAGGCTCCGGCAGCGCTCATCCGGTTCCCCCGCCCATGCCCGCGCCCGAAATGGCGGCCGCACCGCCGCCCGGTCTGGCAGGGGCACCGGCGGCAGCACCGGCGCCGGCCGTCTCGACCGGGCAGGGCGGCGCCCAGTCCGAGACGTGACGCGGCTGCCGGAGGGTCCCCGATGACCTTGATCTTGCCCGCCCCTCCGGGCGAGGTGACGTCATGGCTCGACGTGCTCCCCTGGCCGAAGACCCCGCGTCCCCGGACCGGCCCGCCCGGCGGAGTCCCGCCGCAGCCCGGCCCCGTCGCTCCGTCCTGCGCCGCCTTCTGACCCCTCTGCTGCGAGGAGCCCTTGTCGTGATCGCCTCTGCCCTGCTGGCCATCGGCCTTCTGGCTGCCGTGGACCCGCCGACGACGCCCTACATGTGGAGCGAGAGCCGGCGGCTGGGTCACGTGGAACAGCACTGGGTCCGTCTGTCGGACGTGGCGCCCGCGGTCCCTCGCGCCGTCGTGGCCGCCGAGGACGCGGATTTCTGCCTGCACTGGGGTCTCGATCTGCGCGCGATCCGGGCAGCTCTGGCCGAGGGAGGAACGCGCGGAGCCTCCACCATCAGCCAGCAGGTCGTCAAGAACGTGTTCCTGTGGCAGGGACGCTCCTGGATGCGCAAGGCCCTCGAGGCGGGGCTCACTCCCGTGATGGAGGCGCTGTGGCCCAAGCGGCGCATCCTCGAGGTGTATCTCAACGTGGCCGAGTTCGGCGAAGGGATCTTCGGGATCGAGGCCGCCGCGCGCCACCATTTCGGCGTCGCGGCACGGGACCTGACGGAGGTGCAGGCCGCACGGCTGGCCGCGATCCTGCCCTCTCCCAAGACGCGCGATCCTGCGCATCCGACCGAGGCGCTGCGAGCCCGGGCGCGCGCCATCCTCGACGGCGCCGCCACCATTGCCGCCGACGGCCGGGCGCGCTGCTTCGAGGGCGACTGAACCCCCTCCCCTTGCGGCGCAAGCGCAGTTGCGGCATGGCCCTCTGACCGGCCGGGAGCGCCAGCCCACCGCCCGCCGGAACGACCAGCCTGCCGGAGAGCGCCCGCATGAACCAGGCCACGATCCGCCTCTACCACCATCCCCTCTCGCCCTTCTGCCGCAAGGTGCGGCTGGTTCTGGGCGAAAAGCGGCTGGAGGCCGAACTGGTCGAGGAGCGCTGGTGGGAAAAGGATGCCGACTTCCTGCGCCGCAACCCGGCTGGCCAGGTTCCCGTCCTGCGCATGGGTGGACGGCACCTGTCCGACAGCACGGCGATCTGCGAATATCTGGAGGAGCGCGTGCCCGACCCGCCGCTGCTGCCGCGCGATCCGGAGGGACGCTACGAGGCGCGGCGGCTGGTCGCCTGGTTCGACGGCAAGTTCCATGCCGAGGTCACGCGCCGTCTGATGGGCGAGCGCGTTCTCAAGAAGCTGATGGGCGCGGGCGCTCCGCCGGACTCGGCCGCAGTCAAGGCAGGCGCGCGCGACATCAAGCTGCACCTCGCCTATATGACCGAGCTTCTGGACCAGCGCCGCTGGCTCGCGGGCAACGACATGACGCTCGCGGACTTCGCGGCGGCGGCCCAGCTGTCGGTCCTGGACTACGTCTCGGACGTGCCGTGGCACCTCTTCGAGACGGTCAAGGACTGGTACGCCAAGATCAAGTCGCGCCCCGCCTTCCGCTCGATCCTGGCCGACCAGGTGCCGGGCTTCCGCCCGGCGCCCCATTATGCGGACCTCGACTTCTGACGGCGCCGCGCTGAAGGCCGCGCTGGCCGAGCAGGCGCGCGCGGCCGGCTTCGCTGCAATGGGTGTCTGCCGCCCCGACGCGATCCCCGAGGCGATGGAGCGCCTGCGCGCCTTCCTGGCGGCCGGCCATCACGGGCAGATGGCTTGGATGGCAGAGCGCGCGCAGTGGCGGGGCGATCCCCGCGCGCTCTGGCCCGAGGCGCGCTCGATCGTGATGCTGGCCGACAGCTATGCGCCGCGAACCGATCCCCTGGCCGTCCTGGGCCGGCGTGACCGTGCGGCGATCAGCGTCTATGCCAAGGGGCGCGACTACCACGACAGCGTCAAGCCGCGCCTCAAGCGCCTGCTGCGCTGGCTTCTCGGGCAGGCGCCGGGCCATGCGGGCAAGGTCTTCGTGGACACGGCCCCCGTGATGGAAAAGCCGCTCGCGCAGGCGGCGGGGCTGGGCTGGCAGGGCAAGCACACCAACCTGCTGGGGCGGGGCTTCGGCAACTGGGTCTTTCTGGGCGCGATCTTCACCACGCTGGACCTGCCCCCCGACCCGCCCGAGCGCGAGCATTGCGGCACCTGCACGCGCTGCCTCGAGGTCTGTCCGACCGACGCGTTCCCCGCGCCCTTCCGCCTCGATGCGCGGCGCTGTCTCAGCTACCTGACGATCGAGCATCGCGGCCCCATCCCCGAGGCATTCCGCGCGCCCCTGGGCAACCGCGTGTTCGGCTGCGACGATTGCCTGGCCGTCTGTCCGTGGAACAAGTTCGCCGTCGCCGCCTCGGAGATGCGCTACCGCCCCGATGCCGAGGCGCCGCCGCTCGCCGAGATGGCCGCGCTGGACGAGGCGGCCTTCCGCGCGCGGTTCGCGGGCACCCCGGTCAGGCGGATCGGCCATGCCCGCTTCCTGCGCAACGTCCTTTATGCCATCGGCAATTCGGGCGACCCGGCGCTCGCGCCCGCTGCCGCGGCGCACCGGGACGCGGCCGATCCGGCCGTGGCCGATGCGGCGCGCTGGTCCCTCTCACGGCTCCGTGACCGCGCGTGAGGGGTCTGCCCCCGGCCGGGCGCGTTGTCCCCCGAACAGCCAGCAGACCGGAGGACGATCCATGCGCCGCTCCCTGACGGCCCTTGCCCTTGTTCCCCTGCCCGCCCTTGCGCAGGACGACCCCTTCGCCCCCGCCTTCCCCGAGCAGATGGATGCGCCGGCGCTCGAGGCGACGGCCGTCTCGGTCGAGACCCTGGCCGGGGGGCTCGAGCATCCCTGGGGTATCGCCGCGCTCCCGGACGGGACCTTTCTCGTGACCGAGCGGCCCGGTCGGATGCGCCTGATGGCGGCGGACGGCGCGCTCTCCGACCCGATCGGCGGCCTGCCCGAGGTGGACGCGCGCCGGCAGGGCGGCCTTCTGGACGTGGCCGTGGCCGAGGACTTCGCCGACACGCGCACGGTGTTCTGGACCTATTCCGTGCCCCTCGACGGCGGAATGACCGCGCCGGCCGCCGCGCGCGGCGTCCTGTCGGAGGACGGCACCGAGATGACGGAGGTGGAGGTCATCTTCCAGGGCGACCCGCCCTCGGACAGCCCCATGCATTACGGCAGCCGCATCCTGCCCGACGGAGAATATGTCTGGATCACGACCGGCGAGCATTCCGCCGCCGCGACGCGCGACCGCGCGCAGGACCTCATGACGACCTGGGGCAAGGTGCTGCGCCTGACCGCCGACGGCGCCCAGCCCGAGGGCAACCCCTTCTCCGAGGACGAGGCGGCGACGGGCGTCTGGTCCTATGGGCATCGCAACATCCAAGGGATCGCGCAGGACGCCGATGGGCGGCTCTGGATCTCCGAGCACGGCCCGCGTGGCGGCGACGAGATCAACCTGATCGAGGCCGGCGCCAATTACGGCTGGCCCGAGGTGTCCTACGGTCCGAACTACGACGGCTCGCCCGTCGGGCGGGGCGTCTCCAGCGCGCCCGAGTTCACCGAGCCGGTCTATGTCTGGCGCAGCGCCACGGCGCCGGCGGGCATCGCGTTCTATGACGGCGACCTGTTCGAGGACTGGCAGGGCGACCTTCTCGTCTCCTCGCTCAATCCCGGTGCGCTGATCCGCCTGTCGATCGAGGGCGAGCGCGTGACGGGCGAGGAGCGCCTGCTGACGGATGTCGGCCGAGTGCGCGACGTGCTGGTGGACGCGGACGGCGCCCTGCTGGTGCTGACCGACGAGCCGGACGGCCGCGTGCTGCGCGTGGTTCCCGAGGGGTTTCCCGACGCCTGAGGACACCGCTTTCCTGCTGCGGAACGGGAGGTGGGGCGCCCGCGTTCCCGCTTCGCAGCAGGGCACGGGGGGCGGCATGAGGGTCGGCGACAGGGTGCGATGGAACTGGGGCACCGGAACCGCCGAAGGGCACGTGGCCGAGCGCTTCGAGCGCCGCGTCAGCCGCACCCTCAAGGGCTCGCGCATCGTGCGCAACGGCAGCAAGGACGACCCCGCCCTCCTGATCGAGCAGGAGGACGGCGCCCGCGTCCTCAAGCTCTCTTCCGAGGTGGAGCGCGCGTGACCGAGGCCGCCCCCGCCCCCCTCGACGGCGGCACCGAGGCCGCCCTGGCCGACACCGCCGCTGCCCGGCCGGAGCCCTCGCTGCCCGAGGGCCTCGTCTATGTGACCGATTCCATGCCCGGAATCCGACGACAACGGCGCGGCAAGGGCTGGCGCTACATCGCCCCGGACGGCACCACCATCGAGCGCGGCCCCGAGCGCGAGCGGCTTGAGCGGATCGGCGTGCCGCCGGCCTACGAGCGGGTCTGGCTGTGTCCCCTGCCCAACGGGCATCTGCAGGCGACGGGCTATGACGGGCGCAGCCGCAAGCAGTACCGCTATCACCTCCGCTGGGCCGAGCATCGCGCAGAGAACAAGTTCGGCCAGCTTGCCGCCTTCGGACGTGCGCTGCCGGCCATTCGGGCCCGAGTGGCCCGGGATCTGCGCGCGCCGCCCGGCGATCCGCGCTTCGCGCTCGCCGCCGCCGTGACGCTGATCGACCGTCTGTCGCTGCGCGTGGGCAACGAGGATTACGCGCGCGAGAACGGCTCCTACGGGGCGCTCACGCTGCGCAACAAGCATGTGCGCCTGCGCGACGGCGAAATCCGCCTCGACTTCCGCGCCAAGTCGGGCCAGCGCGTCCGCCGCACGCTGCGCGACCGGCGCCTGTTGCGCATCCTCGAGAAGGCGTCCGACCTGCCGGGTGCGGAACTGCTGACGTGGGTGGATGCGGACGGCGTGGCGCGTACCCTCAGCTCGACCGCCCTCAACGCCTATCTGGACGAGGCCGACGGCGATCCCGAGGTAGCGTTCACGGCCAAGACGTTCCGGACCTGGGCCGGCACCCTGGCGGCCTTCGAGCAGGCCATTGCCGCGGCACAGGCCGGGGAGAAGGCAACGGTGAAGGCCCTCGCCGAAGCGGCGGCCGGGCGGTTGCACAACACGCCCGCCATCGCGCGCACCTCCTACATCCACCCCTCCGTGCTCGGACTCGCCGGACAGGTTCCCGAGGCTCCGCCGCCCCCGGACGAACAGATCGCCGGCCTTTCGGCCATCGAGGCGCGCCTGCTGCGGTTCCTGGAGGAAGAAGGCTAGAGGTCCTACATCAGCGGGCGTCGTTCGGGCGGTCCGGGCTCCACATGGCCGATCGCGGCCAGACGCTTCGCGTCGTGAACCCGGAGCCGGCCGCCGGTCCAGTCGGCCACCTGCCGTTCCCGCAGACGCGCGAGCGTCTTGTTCGTATGGACGACGCTGAGCCCCAGCGCATCGGCAAGGTCCTGTTGCCGGAACGGGAACGGCACCGCCCCGTCCCGGTTCAGCCCGACGGCCGAGAGCCGCTGCCAGAGCCGCAGAAGCGCCCAGGCCAGACGCTCGGTCGCGTCGCGCTGGCCCAGGGTGGCGAGGGTCTCGCCCAGGAAATGCTCCTCGACGGCGGCAATCCAGGTCAGGTCATACGCGCGCTCGGGAGCGGTCCGGAACAACTCCCACAGGCGGGCACGATTGAAGACGCACAGGGCCATCGGGGTGCGCGCCTCAACATTGTGCTTCATCTCTCCCAGCAGCCCGGCTTGGAGGCCGATAAAGTCGCCCGGCAGGACGAAGTTGACGACCTGCCGGCGTCCGTCCGCCAGGGTCTTGGCCCTCAGCCCCTGCCCGCGCAGGACCGTGAACAGGAGCGGGCTCGCCTCTCCCTCGTGCAGGATCACCTCTCCCGGCACGACCGATCGCTCCCCGCGCTTGAACTCCTCCATGAAGGCGATCTCGTCCTCCGTGAACGGCAGAAAGAGTGGCTGGCGCCGCAGCGCGCAGTCGCGGCACGGCACAGGGGCTGCGGTGCAATGGACGGACGTGTTCACCGGGTCGGGCATGTCACAGTTTAATGCAGGCGCGGATGTCGTCCGCCATGTAAGCGACCGTTCGTTCCGGAGGCGAGAGGAGTTTGCCGTGACCGATGAGGATAGGCCGCGTGGCTATCTGATCGCGCTGCGCCACACGGTCGTGGCGCTCGACCTCGCACAGGCCGTTGCGGATTTCGACCCGACCGCGCCGGTTCTCATCCTGCCCGGACCGGCCGAAGCGCTCTCCGCCCTCAGCCAAGTGACGTCGCTGGCGCTCGCCTTTGTGGCGGAGGCTCCGGCCGCCTTTCGGGGATCGCCCCTCGAAGCCGCCATCCGGGCCCGGGGCGGCGAGGTCGTCCTTCTGGGCGAGGCGGCCGAACTCGAGGGCGAGACGATGGGCTATGCCGTCCTGCTGCGACCCTTCACGGCAGAGAACGTGGCCGCCTGCCTGACGGAGGCGGCCGCGCGCCGGACCCGCATGGCCCTGTCGTGAGAGTGCATCACGCCGCCAGCGTCTCGGTGGAAGCAAAGAACATCGCCTGGCTCACCGCCGAGCGGACCTGCTCCTCGCCGTAGGGCTTGGTGATGAGGAAGGCCGGCTCGGGCCGCTCTCCGGTCAGGAAGCGTTCGGGAAAGGCCGTGACG
The DNA here is from genome assembly GCF_009904055.1 of Rubellimicrobium sp. CFH 75288. Classification (GTDB taxonomy): domain Bacteria; phylum Pseudomonadota; class Alphaproteobacteria; order Rhodobacterales; family Rhodobacteraceae; genus Rubellimicrobium. The sequence continues at coordinate 37,420 of NZ_WYDP01000012.1, forward strand.
AAGATGACCGGAAGATCCCGGAACTCGCGCAGGATGTCGTTGACCGCGTCGATCCCCGACGAGTTGTCGGCAAGCTGGATGTCGGCCAGGATCAGGTCCGGCGGCTCGGCATGGGCAAGGCGGACGGCCTCGGAGCGGGTGCGCGCGATACCGGTGATGCGGTGGCCCATCTCGCTCACGATGGCAGACAGGTCCATGGCGATGATGGCTTCGTCCTCGATGATCATCACGCGGCCGGCGACCGATTCCTCCATCTCCCGAATGGCCGTCTCGACGAGGTCTTGGGCCTGGACCGGCGAGACGCCCATGATCGCCCCGATCTCCTCGGCGGTGAACCCCTCGATCGCGTGCAGCAGGAGCGCCTCGCGCGTGTGCGGGGTCAGGCGCGCCATATGCCCCTGGGCACGAGCAGACAGCCGGCTGTCGGCCTCTCCCAGCGGGGCACCCTCGGCCATCCAGTTGCGGTGGAAGGCCCGAAACAGCGCGATCCGCACCGGGAGGCCGTCCTCGCCGGCAGACGGCGCCTCGGCGATGAGGCGCTCGAGCGTCCTTGCGGCGACGGCATCGCCTGCTTCCTGGCTGCCGGTGAGGGCGCGAGCGTAGCGGCGCAGGTGCGGCAGCGTCCGCCCCACAGCGGATGCAAAGCTCTCCGTCATTCTGGAAGATCCCCCTCTGCGTCTGACGTGGAACCGAACGCCAGGGTTGCGCGTTCGGTTCCAAGCGGAAATATCGCACGGGACGGGACAGATCTTGGGCATGCATGCGGATATGGGCGAGACAAAGGCGCGGAGCCGACTCCATCAGCAGATCGACGAGAACCTGAAGCGCGTCTACGAAGAGGCGCTCAGCGAGGACATCCCCGACCGGTTCAAGCAGCTCATCGCGCAGCTTCGTGCGCGCGAGACCGATGCGGAGGAGCGCGGACGATGACCGAAGCCCAGGCCACGGGGGCGACGGACACGACCCGCAAGACCGACGAGGCGCAGGACGCGGCCACGCCGCGCGATCCGCGCGACGAGATCGCCGATCACCTGGGGGCGCTGCGTGCCTTTGCCATCTCGCTGACACGCAATGTCGCCGCGGCCGACGACCTGGTGCAGGACACCATCGTCAAGGCGTGGACCAATCTCGACAAGTTCCAGCCCGGCTCCAACCTGCGGGCGTGGCTGTTCACGATCCTGCGCAACACCTTCTACTCGGACAAGCGCAAGACCCGCCGCGAAGTGGCCGATCCCGAAGGGCTCTACGCGGCCGCCCTGTGCGAGAAGCCCAGCCATGACGGCCGGCTCGCGCTGGCCGATTTCCGCAGGGCCTTCGACCGTCTCTCGCCCGAGCATCGGGAGGTGCTGATCCTCGTGGGTGCGTCGGGCTTCGCCTACGAGGAGGCATCGGCCATGATGGGAGTGGCCGTGGGAACGGTGAAAAGCCGCGCCAACCGGGCCCGCGCGCGTCTGGCCGAGATGCTGGGCCTCGAGGACGGCGAGGAGATCCTCTCGTCGCTCGACGGCCCCACGGCCGCGGTGCTCGGACGGTCGGGCGTGCGCGCCGCATGAGCCCGGGCGAGGCCGGCCTGCCGCGGGCCGCGGCAGCCGTCCCGCCGGATGCGGCATCCCGTCCCGGACTGGCGGATCTGCTGGGCTTCCGGCTGGCTGCCCTTCTGGCCGTGGCCCTTCTGCCGCTCGGGATGGCAGGCTTCCTGCAGGTGGCGGCGTGGCGCGAGGCGGCGCGAGAGCAGACCATGGCTGCGCTCATGAGCGAAACACTGGAGGCTGTCGCGCCAGAGGCCGGCATGATCCGGGAGGCGCAGGGGTTGGTGGCAGCCCTGGCGCGGGCGATCCCTGTCTTTCGCGACGATCCGGCAGCGTGCGACGCGGCGCTGACGGCCATCGCCGACAGCATGCCACATATCTCGCTCGTGGCCTATGTTCCGGCAGACGGACGGATGCGGTGCGCCTCGGGGGCGGCGCGCGGCAACTTCGCGGACAATCCGGTCTTTCGCACCATCATCGAGCGGCGGGCCCCCCATATCGTGGTCAACGCGGACGGGCCCATCAGCCTGTCCTCCATCCTCGTCGTGTCCCATCCGGTCGCGGGGCCGGATGCGCAGATGGGCTTCGTGTCGGTCTCGATCCCTCACGACAGTCTGGCCCTGGCGACAGGGCAACAGGCGGAGATCCGGCCGGACCCGGCCCAGTATGCCTTTGTGACCTTCAACCGCGATGGCGTCCTTCTCACGGCCTCCACAGGTCTCGCGACGGCGGAGCACATCCTGCCGGCGGGCCTGGATCTGTCGTCCCTCGCCGGCAGCGCGGCCCGGACCTTCGACGCCACCACGGCCGATGGCGAGTCGCGTCATTATGCGGTGGTCCCGCTGATCCCCGGCGAGGTCTATGCCTTGGGCTCCACCCCCGAGCGGCCGCTGCGCATCGCCGGCTGGCCCGTGGCGGCGCCGTTCCTGGTCATCGGGCTGATGTGGGCGGGCAGCCTCGTGGTGGCCTGGCTTGCGGCCGAACGGCTGGTGACGCGCTACATGCGGCGTCTGGCGAGGGCCATCCGGGCCTTCGCCTCGGGCAGCCGGGTCGTCGCCCCCCTCGAGATGTCGCGGGCCCCTGCAGAGATCCGCGACGTCGCCCAGGCCTTCCTGCGCATGACCGACACGATCCTTCACGACGAAGCCGAACTGGAGGACGCCTTGCACCAGAAGGAGGTGCTGCTGCGGGAGGTGCACCACCGGGTGAAGAACAACCTGCAGCTGATCGCCTCGATCATGAACATGCAGATGCGGCGCGCCCGCAATCCGGAGACGCTCGAGCTGATGCAGGGCCTGCAGGAGCGGGTGATGAGCCTCGCCACCGTGCACAAGGAACTCTACCAGACCTCCGGCCAGGCGGACGTGAGGGCGGACGAACTTCTGGCGGACATCGTGCGCCAGATCCTCGGCATGGCGTCCGCACCGGGGCGCGCCTTCCGTGTCACCACCGACTTTGCCCCGCTCCATCTGCCACCCGACCAGGCGGTGCCGCTGGCCCTGCTGCTCACGGAAGGTCTCACCAACGCGATCAAGTACGCGGCGGCGCCGCCGGGTGAGACGGAGCCGCATCTCGCGCTCCGCTTTGCGAAGGGACCGGACGGGCGGGCCGAGCTGGAGATCCGCAACAGCGCCGGGCCGGCCGCTCCTGCGGCCGAGCCGGTCGGCACCGGTCTCGGCCGACAGCTTCTGGCTGCCTTCGCCGCGCAGATCGGCGGGGACCTCACGCAGGACCACGAGGGGGACCAGCACCGGCTTTGTGTGCGGTTCGCGCTCGGCCCCGCCGGGCAGGGCGTCGGCCCCCCTGGTGCGGCTGCGCCGGCCGGCCGCGAGCCCGTCCGGGCGGTGGTCGCCAGCGGCTGATCGGCCGGAGACCGGGCGTCAGGGGGAACCCGCCCCTCAGCCCCGCGTTTCGATGGTTCAAGGAGAGACCGACCCTGCCATGCAGCACCCGACCGGATTGTCCAGCCGGCCGACCCGCGTCGAGGTGCTCGTCACCGCCGCGGAGGCCTATCCCGTGCTGGAGCGCGCATTTCTGGGGGCAAGGCGCGAAATCTGGGCCTCGTTCCGGATCTTCGACCTCTCGACGCGTCTGCGGAGCCCGGAAGCGCAAGCGGTGGGCGAGACGTGGTTCGATCTGATCGTGCATACCCTGCGACGAGGCGTGGACATCCGCATGGTCCTGACCGACTTCGATCCGATCGCACGCCCGTCGCTGCACCGCGGCACATGGAAGGCCGTGCGCCAGTTCATGGGGGCTGCCGAGGCCGCAGGGCCGGGGGCCGGACGGCTTCGCATCACGGCCGCCATGCATTCCGCCGTGACCGGAGTTCTGCCCCGCACCGTGTTCTGGCCGCAGATCGCGGCGCGCCTCCGGGCCATCGTCACCTGGCTCAACGGAAGCGAAAGCCACGCCCGCTCGGCGCTCCTGCGGGACATGCCGGGGCTGCGGGACTGGCTGGTCAGCCCCAAGACCGGTCCGCTGCGGGCGCGGCTCTGGGGGGTTCCCGTCCTCTACCCCGCAACGCACCACCAGAAGCTTGCGGTGTTCGACCGGCGCCTCCTCTCGATCGGCGGGCTCGACCTCGACGAGCGGCGGTGGGACACCCCCGAGCATAACCGTCCGGGGGCGGAGACCTGGCACGACGTGCAGCTCATGGTCGAGGGGCCGATCGTGGCAGAGGCGCAGGCCCATCTCGAGACCTTCCTGGATGTCGTCGCCGGCCGCGCCGATCCGCCTCCGCAGCGCAAGCTCCTAAGGACCGTGTCCCGGCGACGGAGTGCCAGCTGGGTCCGGTTCGGACCCGAGGAGCTGCTGCACGAGATCTACGACGCGCATCTGATGCTCGCGGCCCGGGCAGAGCGTCTGATCTATCTCGAGACCCAGTATTTCCGCGATACTCGGCTGGCCCGCGCCCTGGCGCAGCTGGGACGCGAGCGACCCTCTCTGAGCCTCATCCTGATTCTTCCCGCGGCACCCGAGGAGGTCGCCTTCGGCGGATTTGCGGGACTGGACGCGCGCTTCGGGGAATATCTCCAGGCGCGCAGCCTGCGCCTTCTGGAGGACGGCTTCGGATCGCGTCTTTTCGTGGGGGGCGCCGCCCAGCCGCGCCGCAAGGCGCGTCGTGGCGACGGGCCGCAGGCTGCCGGACCCGAAGGCAGCCGGGGACCGGAGACGGCGGACGAACATTGCGTGCCCGAGGCGCGCGGAAGGGACCGGCTGAAAGGCGCACCGATCGTCTACATCCATTCCAAGGTCTCGGTCTTCGACGACAAGGCGGCGATCGTTTCGTCGGCCAATCTCAACGGCCGCTCCATGCGTTGGGACACGGAGGCGGGCCTTCTTCTCGACGATCCCGCCCAGGTGGTGGCGCTGCGCGAGCGCATCATGCGCCACTGGCTGCCCCGCGATCCCGAACCCGCCCTGCTCGACCCGGCCCGTGCCATTGGGGCATGGCGCAACCTCGCGCTCTCCAACGCCCGCCAGCCGCCCGACCGTCGCCGGGGGTTCCTGCTGCCCTACGACCTGGACGCGGCGGAGCGGCTCGGCCGGTCCATTCCCGGCGTTCCCGAGGAGATGGTCTGACCCGGCGCCGGCCTGCAGGCGCAGGCCGTTCGGACGTCCGGCGCGCGTCGGCGGCTAGCGCGCGACCACGACCTCCGTGTTCCAGGCGGCACAGCGGGAGGCGAGCGCCTCGGGCAGCGGGCGGTCCGTGAAGAAGGCGTCGATCTCCGCCAGCGAGGCGATGCGGGCTGGCGCCATCCGCCGGAGCTTGGAATGGTCCGCGACCAGAAAGGCTCGCCGCGACTGACGCAGGACCGTCTGGCTCACGCCGACCTCGTGAATGTCGAAGTCGAGAAGATCGCCGTCCGGGTCGATGGCCGAACAGCCGATGATGGCCAGATCGAACTTGAAGCCGCTGATCGTGTCGGCGGCCACCTTGCCCACGAGTCCCCCGTCGGATCGCCGGAGGCTCCCTCCCGTGACGATGATCTCGCAGCCGGGATTGGCCATCAGGATGTTGGAGACGTGAATGTTGTTGGTCACCACGAGCAGCTTCTTGTGCCCGAGCAGCTCGCGCGCGACGGCTTCGGTCGAGGTGCCGATGTTGAGAAACAGCGACACGTCGTCGGGCACACGCGCGGCGCAGGCCCGCGCGATCGCCGCCTTGGCGTCGTGATTGAGCGAACGGCGCTCCTCGTAGGCGATGTTGGTCGTCCCGGACGGAAGAACGGCCCCCCCGTGCACGCGCTCCAGCCGCCCCGATTCGGCCAGATCGCTCAGGTCGCGCCGGATTGTCTGATGGGTGACGCCGAAATGCTCTGCCAGCCGCTCGACGGTCACCTTTCCTTCCCGGCGAGCGATCTCGAGGATCTCGGGATGGCGGAATGACTGGGACAAGGTCACCTCATCGGGTCCCCCGCAGCCTTGCACAACATGATGCGTCGGGCAAGCACAAGCGGCACAAACGAAAAGAAAGGAAAAAAACCGCTTTTCTCTTTGGCGACAATCTGCCAAGCTCGTCGTGAAGAAGAGGGGGGAGGGGCGCCGTGGAGCGTGCGCCAGCGACCGAGCCGGTCGATCTGTTCGTCATCGGTGGCGGCATCAACGGATGCGGCATCGCCCGCGACGCGGCCGGGCGCGGCCTCAGCGTTGCACTGGCGGAGATGAACGACCTGGGCTGGGCGACCTCGTCGGCCTCCACGAAGCTGTTCCATGGCGGATTGCGGTATCTCGAGTATTTCGAGCTGCGTCTGGTGCGCGAAAGCCTGATGGAGCGGGAAACGCTGCTAAAGGCGATGCCCCATATCAGCTGGCCGCTGCGCTTCGTGCTGCCCTATCACCCGTCGATGCGCTTCGAGAGCGCCACGCCGACCTCGCGGCTTCTCCATGCCACCATGCCCTGGATGAAGGGGCGCCGGCCCGCCTGGCTGATCCGCCTGGGGTTGTTCCTCTACGACAATCTGGGGGGGCGCGAACTCCTGCCGGGGACTGCCACGCTGTCCCTTCGCGGACGGCCGGAGGGTGAACCGCTCGAGGAGCGATTCGAGCATGCCTTCGAATATTCGGACTGCTGGGTCGAGGATTCGCGTCTTGTCGTGCTCAATGCGCGCGATGCGGCCGCTCGCGGTGCCCGTATCCTCGTCCGCACCAAGGTGGTGTCCGCCGAACGGGCGGGAGACCTGTGGACAGTGGAGACACAGGACACCGAGACCGGAGCGCGCCAGATCTGGCAGGCCCGGATGCTGATCAATGCCGGCGGTCCGTGGGTCGGCGACCTTCTCGGCCAGAAGATCCGGACCGGGCGGACCGACCGCGTCCGCCTCGTGCGGGGCAGCCACATCGTCACGCGGCGGCTCTACGATCACGACAAGTGCTACTTCCTGCAGGGCGAGGACGGGCGCATCGCCTTCACCATCCCCTATGAGGGCGACTTCACCCTGATCGGCACCACGGATGCCGATCATCCCGACGCCTCGGTGCCGCCGGTCTGCACGCCGGAGGAGCGCGACTACCTGCTCGGCTTCGTGAACCGGTATTTCCGGCGCAAGGTCGGCCCCGAGGACGTGGTGTGGACCTATTCGGGGGTCCGGCCGCTCTACGACGACGGCGCCAAGAGCGCGACCGCCGCCACGCGGGATTATGTGCTGAAGGTGGACACCGATGGCGGCGCCCCGCTGCTGAGCGTGTTCGGCGGCAAGATCACGACCTTCCGGCGCCTGGCCGAAGGCGCCATGAAACGCGTGGCGCCCTTCTTCCCCAGGATGGGCCAGGCTTGGACCGCCGGCGTGCCGCTGCCGGGCGGCGACTTCCCCGTGGACGGGTTCGAGGCGCTGGTGGACCGCCTGTCTGCCACCTACCCGTTCCTGACGCGGCCCTGGGCGCGCCGCCTGGCTCGCGCCTACGGGACCGAGGCCTTCCGGCTTCTGGCCGGGGCCGTGACGACAGCCGATCTGGGTCGCGACTTCGGCGCCACGCTGACCGAGCGCGAGGTCGAGTGGCTGATGAACGCCGAGTATGCCCGCACGGCCGAGGACGTGCTCTGGCGGCGGAGCAAGCTGGGACTGCGGATCGATGCGGCCGGAGCGGCCGCCCTCGACGCGTGGATGGTCGATCGCCGGCGCAGCGACGCCATCGCCGCGGCAGAGTGACGGGAGGACGAGATGACGCTCGAGCTGCATGGTGTCTCCAAGGTGGTGAGCGGGCAGACCCACATCCATCCCACGGACCTGCGCCTCGAGAAGGCGACGATGAACGTCCTTCTCGGCCCCACCCTGTCGGGCAAGACCTCTCTGATGCGGCTGATGGCAGGGCTCGACGCCCCGGCATCGGGGCGCATCCTCTGGGAGGGTCGGGACGTCACGGGCGTGCGCGTCCAGGATCGCGGCGTAGCGATGGTCTATCAGCAGTTCATCAACTACCCGTCGATGACGGTGTACGAGAACATCGCCTCGCCCCTGCGCCTGCAGCGCCTCGACCGGCGGGAGATCGACCGGCGCGTGCGCGAGACGGCCGAGCTGCTCCGGCTCACGCCCATGCTCGGACGCCGGCCGCTCGAATTGTCAGGGGGTCAGCAGCAGCGCTGCGCCCTGGCGCGCGCGCTCGTCAAGAATGCCGGTCTTGTCCTTCTCGACGAACCGCTCGCAAATCTGGACTACAAGCTGCGCGAGGAGTTGCGGGTGGAGATCCCGCGGATCTTCGAGGCGTCGGGCTCGATCTTCGTGTATGCGACCACCGAACCGGAGGAAGCCCTGCTTCTCGGCGGACATGTGGCGACCCTCTGGGAGGGGCGGGTGACACAGTTCGGTCCCACCGCGGAGGTCTACCGCAACCCTGTCGATGCCACGACAGCCCGGGTGTTCAGCGATCCGCCCATGAACTTCCTGCGGATCGTCAAGTCCGGTTCGGTCCTGACCTTCGGGCGCGGACGGAACGCACCGGCCACAGGTCGGCTCGCCGCCCTGCCCGATGGCCGCTACCTGGCCGGTTTCCGTCCGAACCATCTCGAGATCGGCCGCCACAGCCCGAGCGCCGTGGACTTCGAAACCGTGCTCGACGCCACCGAACTCACAGGTTCGGAGACCTTCGTCCATCTGGACCATGACGGAGAGCGCTGGGTCGGCCTCGTTCACGGGATCCACGATCTCGATCCCGGCCGTCCGCTCCGCGTCTATCTGGACCCGATCCATCTTTACGTCTTCGACGAGGACGGTCGGCTCGTCGCCCCGGCTGCCTACGCCGCCGCAGCCTAGGAGCAGAGTCATGGCTCGTATCACGCTCGACGGTCTTGCCCATTCCTACCTGCCCCACCCCCAGGGCGAGGGCGATTTCGCGCTCAAGGAGCTGAACCTTGACTGGGAGGACGGGGCCGCCTACGCGCTGCTCGGCGCCTCGGGCTGCGGCAAGTCGACGCTGCTCAACATCATCTCCGGCCTGCTCCGGCCGAGCCGCGGCCGCATCCTCTTTGACGGCACGGACGTGACCCGGAGGCCGACGGCAGAGCGCAACATCGCGCAGGTGTTCCAGTTTCCCGTCGTGTACGACACGATGACGGTGCGCCAGAACCTCGCCTTCCCCCTGCGCAACCGGGGTCGGGACGAAGCCTATGTCGCCCGCCGCGTGGTCGAGATCGCGGCGATGATCGGCCTGGAGCACATGCTGGACCGCAAGGCCCGCGGCCTGACCGCCGACGCCAAGCAGAAGATCAGCCTCGGCCGCGGCATGGTCCGGCAGGACGTCAATGCCCTGCTGTTCGACGAACCGCTCACGGTGATCGACCCGCACATGAAGTGGGAGTTGCGCACGCAGCTCAAGAAGCTGCACCGCGAGTTCGGCCACACCATGATCTATGTCACGCATGACCAGACCGAGGCGCTGACCTTCGCCGATCAGGTCGCGGTCATGCATGACGGGCGCGTGGTGCAGACCGGCACGCCGCAGGACCTGTTTGAAACCCCTGCCCATACCTTCGTGGGCTATTTCATCGGCTCTCCCGGCATGAACGTGGTCCCGGCCCGGATCGAGGGCGACCGCGCCATCCTGGAGGGGGGGCCGGTCGTCCGCCTCGGGGATGTGTACGGGCCGGTGACCGGACGCACGGCCATCGGCATCCGCCCCGAATTCGCTCGCCTGACCGAGGGCGAGGGATTGCCCGTCCGCATCCGGCGGGTCGAGGATGTGGGGCGCCACCAGATCGTCCGCGCCGACCTGTTCGGCCAGGAGATCAACGTCATCGCGGCCGAGGGCGAGCGCATCCCTGCCGATGCCGCCCGCGTCTGGTTCGATCCGTCGCATGTCAATGTCTATGCCGACGACTGGCGGGTGACCCCGCTGCGCAGAGCCCAGGAGGTGGCGTGATGGACAAGCCCGTCAACCAGAAGGCCTGGTTTCTCGTCCTGCCGGTTCTGGTCCTTGTCGCCTTCTCGGCGGTGATCCCGCTGATGACGGTGGTCAACTATTCCGTCCAGGACACCTTCGGCAACAACGTGTTCTTCTGGCACGGCATCGGCTGGTTCCAGGAGGTGCTGACCTCGCCGCGCGTCCACGGCGCCTTCGGCCGCCAGCTCCTGTTCTCGGCCATCGTCCTCGCCATCCAGATCCCGCTGGGCGTGGCCATCGCGCTCTGCATGCCGCGGCGGGGGATCTGGGTCTCGGTCTGCCTGGTGCTGATGGCGTTGCCGCTGCTCATCCCGTGGAACGTGGTGGGCACGATCTGGCAGATCCTCGGGCGTTCCGACATCGGCCTTCTGGGCCGGGCCCTCGACGCCATGGGCATCTCCTTCAACTACGCGCGCAACCCGCTCCATGCCTGGATCATCGTCGTGGTCATGGACGTCTGGCACTGGACCTCGCTCGTGGCGCTTCTGGCCTATGCGGGCCTGCGCTCGATCCCGCAGGCCTATTACCAGGCCGCCGAGATCGACCAGGCCAGCCGCTGGAAGGTGTTCCGCTACATCGAACTGCCCAAGATGCGAGGCGTGCTTCTGATCGCGGTGCTCCTGCGCTTCATGGACAGCTTCATGATCTACACGGAGCCCTTCGTCGTCACCGGCGGCGGTCCCGGTTCGGCCACCAGCTTCCTGTCCATCGACCTCGTCAAGATGGCGCTGGGGCAGTTCGACCTCGGCCCCGCGGCGGCCTTCTCGCTCCTCTACTTCCTGGTGATCCTGCTGGTGAGCTGGGTCTTCTACACGGTGATGACCACGATCGACAGGGCGGAGGGCTGACCATGGCTGCCACCACCGAGACCTACGCTCCCGCCGCCCGCACCCTGGCCCTTCCACGGGTCAACCTGCGCGCCGTAGTCATGACGCTCTATCTGCTGTTCCTGCTCATCCCGATCTACTGGCTCATCAAGATGAGCCTGCAGACCAACCGCGAGATCCTGGGCGCCTTCACGCTCTGGCCGCAGAACCCCACGCTCGCCAATTACCGGGTGATCCTGACGGACCCCTCCTGGTACATGGGCTACGTCAACTCGATCACCTATGTCGTCATCAACACGGTCCTGTCGCTCGCGGTGGCGCTGCCTGCCGCCTATGCGTTCAGCCGCTACCGCTTCCTGGGCGACAAGCACCTGTTCTTCTGGCTCCTGACGAACCGCATGGCGCCGCCCGCCGTGTTCGCCCTGCCCTTCTTCCAACTCTACTCGGCGGTGGGGCTGTTCGACACCCACATTGCCGTGGCGCTCGCGCACACGCTGTTCAACGTCCCGCTGGCGGTGTGGATCCTCGAAGGCTTCATGCGCGGCGTCCCCCGCGAGATCGACGAGACCGCCTATATCGACGGCTACTCTTTTCCGCACTTCTTCGTCCGCATCTTCATGCCGCTGATCGCTTCGGGCATCGGCGTGGCGGCCTTCTTCTGCTTCATGTTCTCCTGGGTGGAACTGCTCTTGTCGCGCACGCTGACCGCGGTGAACGCCCAGCCCATCGCTTCCATCATGACGCGCACGGTCTCCGCCTCGGGGCTGGACTGGGGGGTGCTCTGCGCGGCCGGCGTCCTGACCATCATTCCCGGAGCGCTGGTGATCTACTTCGTGCGCAACTACATCGCCAAGGGCTTTGCCCTGGGCCGCGTGTGATCGGGAGGGCCGAGCCATGAACCTGCAATGGATGGCCTGGACCGCTCCGACGGCGATCTTCTTTGCCGTCATTGCGGGGCTTCTCGTCCTGTTCACCGTGCTGGCGATCCTGTTTCCCGAGACGCCGCGCCGCGGCATCCTGCGGATCGAGACCACTCGCGGCGACCGCCTGTTCATCACGCTTCTGGGCTCGGCCTACATCAATGCGGCCTGGCTCGCCCTGAGCGGCCTGCCGCAATGGTGGGCGCTCGGGCTTTGCGCGCTCTATGCCGCAGCGGTCTTCCGCTGGGTCTGAGGCGCTCCGGAACGACACAGGCGGCCTGACACCGCTCCGCCTGTGCACAGACCACGGTTCAAGAAAGGGAGGAGTACCACATGAACCGACTTCTCAGAACCTCTGCCGCGCTCGCGCTGGCGCTGACGGGGGGGACGGCCTGGGCCGACATGGAGGCTGCGCGCGCCTTTCTCGACGAGCATATCGGTGATCTCTCGTCGCTGACCCGCGAGGAGCAGGAAGCCGAGATGCAGTGGTTCATCGACGCGGCCGAGCCCCTGCGCGGCATGTCGATCAATGTAGTCTCCGAGACCATCACGACCCACGAGTGGGAATCGCGCGTCCTCGCCCCCGCCTTCAGCGCGATCACCGGCATCAACGTCACCCACACGCTGATCAGCGAGGGCGACGTGGTCGAGCGGCTCCAGACCCAGATGCAGACGGGCGAGAACGTGTTCGACCTCTACATCAACGACGCCGACCTGATCGGGACGCACTGGCGCTATCAGCAGGTGCGCAACCTGACCGACTGGATGGCGGGCGAGGGGGCCGAGTTCACCAACCCCAACCTCGACCTCGACGACTTCATCGGCCTTGCCTCAGCCACGGGTCCGGACGGCAAGCTCTATCAGCTGCCGGTGCAGCAATTCGCCAACCTCTACTGGTTCCGCCACGACTGGTTTTCCGATCCGGAGCTGCAGGCCGCCTTCCGCGAGGAATACGGCTACGACCTCGGCGTGCCGCTGAACTGGGCGGCCTACGAGGACATCGCCGCCTTCTTCACGGGCCGGGAGATCGACGGGCAGACCGTCTATGGCCACATGGATTACGGCCGCCGCGATCCCTCGCTCGGCTGGCGCTTCACCGACGCCTGGCTGTCGATGGCCGGCGCCTCCGATCTCGGGCTGCCCAACGGTCTGCCCGTGGACGAGTGGGGCATCCGCGTGGACGAGGAGTTCCGCCCCGTCGGGTCCTGCATGGCGCGCGGCGGGGCCACGAACAGCCCCGCGGCCGTCTACTCGATCGAGAAATACGTCGAGTGGCTCAACGAATACGCGCCTCCGGCGGCGGCCGGCATGAACTTCTCCGAAGCCGGTCCGGTCCCCGCGCAGGGCAACATCGCCCAGCAGATCTTCTGGTACACCGCCTTCACCGCCGACATGGTGGCCGAGGGCCTGCCCGTCGTGAACGAGGACGGCACGCCCAAGTGGCGCATGGCCCCCTCTCCCCATGGCGTCTACTGGCAGGAGGGGATGAAGGTCGGCTATCAGGACGTGGGCTCGGCGACGATCATGCAGTCCACCCCCGTGGACCGCGCGCAGGCAGCCTGGCTCTACGCCCAGTTCATCGCCTCCAAGACGGTGGACGTGGCCAAGTCCCATGCCGGGCTGACCTTCATCCGCGACTCCACCATCTTCCACGACAGCTTCACCGAGCGCGCCCCGCGCCTCGGCGGCCTGATCGAGTTCTACCGCTCGCCCGAACGCAACCTGTGGACCGACACGGGCTTCAACGTGCCCGACTATCCGCGTCTGGCCCAGCTCTGGTGGCAGAACATCGGCGATGCCTCCTCCGGTGCGGTCTCCGCGCAGCAGGCGCTCGACCAGCTCTGCCAGCAGCAGGAGGAGGTCCTGGCACGACTCGAGCGCTCCGGCGTCCAGGGTGATATCGGACCGCGCCTCAACGAGGAGCGCGATGCGGAGTACTGGCTCAGCCAGCCCGGTGCGCCTTGGCCTGAACTCGAGGACGAGCGCGGCACGCCGCAGACCGTCGCCTATGAGGAGCTGATCCGCCGCTGGACGGAATGACCGGCCAGCGCGTCTGACACGACCGATCCGGGGCCGGTTCGCACCGGCCCCGGACTCATGAGGGCTGGGCGGGCAGCCCGGGGGAGAGGGGACGATGAACTACATTCTCGCCATCGATCAGGGCACTACATCGAGCCGTGCCATCCTGTTCGACGAGCGGTTCGACATCGCCGCCCAGGCGCAGGAGGAATTTCCCCAGCATTTTCCGGCCTCGGGCTGGGTGGAGCACGATCCCTCCGACCTCTGGTCCACGACGGCGGCCACTTGCCGTTCGGCGATCGAGCGCGCCTCCGTGGCGCCCTCCGCCATCGCGGCCATCGGCATCACCAACCAGCGCGAGACCACGCTGGTCTGGGATCGGGCCACGGGCCGGCCCATCCACAACGCCATCGTCTGGCAGGACCGCCGCACGCGCGACTTCTGCGAGGACCTGCGCGAGAGTGGACACGAGGAGGCGGTCACCGCCGCCACCGGCCTTCTGCTCGATCCCTATTTCAGCGGCACCAAACTGCGCTGGATCCTCGATCACGTGGAGGGCGCGCGCGAGCGGGCCAGGGCGGGCGAACTGGCCTTCGGAACGGTGGATTCCTGGCTCGTGTGGAACCTCACGGGCGGGCGCGTGCATGTGACCGACGTCACCAACGCCGCCCGCACGCTTCTCTACGACATCGGAGAGGGCCGCTGGTCCGAGGCGATGTGCGACCTTTTCGATGTGCCCATGGGGATGCTGCCCGAAGTGCGGGACTGCGCGGCCGCCTTCGGCACCACACGTCCCGACCTGTTCGGGCGCGAGATCCCGATCCTCGGCATCGCGGGCGACCAGCAGGCCGCCACGATCGGCCAGGCCTGTTTCCGCCCCGGCATGGTCAAGTCCACCTATGGCACCGGCTGCTTCGCGCTGCTCAACACCGGCGACGAGCGCGTGCGCTCCACCAACCGGCTGCTCACGACCATCGCCTATCAGCTCGGGGGACGACGCACCTACGCGCTGGAGGGCTCGATCTTCATTGCGGGGGCCGTGGTGCAGTGGCTGCGCGACGGGCTGCGCCTGATCCGCGACGCGGCCGAGACCCAGCCCCTTGCCGACCGGGCCGACCCCGGGCAGGACGTGGTCCTGGTACCCGCCTTCACGGGACTGGGAGCCCCCTACTGGAACCCCGCCTGCCGCGGAGCGGTCTTCGGGCTCACGCGCAACACCGGTCCGGCCGAGTTCGCCCGCGCCGCGCTCGAGAGCGTGGGCTACCAGACCCGCGACCTCGTCGAGGCCATGCGGGCCGACTGGACCGGGTCGGCGGAGACGACGTTGCGCGTCGACGGCGGGATGAGCGCGTCCGACTGGGCGATGCAGTTCCTCGCCGATATCCTGGGGGCTCCGGTGGACCGCCCCCGCATGCGCGAGACGACGGCGCTCGGCGCGGCCTGGCTGGCCGGGCATCAGGCGGGGCTCTACCCCGATGCCGACGGTTTTGCCGCCACCTGGGCGCTGGACCGCACGTTCGAGCCGCGGATGCCCGAGGCCGAACGCGCGGCCCGCTACGCCCGCTGGACCCGGGCCGTCGCCGCGACGCAGGCGTTCTGAGACCCGGAAGGGCCCGGCGCCGCCCCGGCCGGCATCCCGCCCCCGCCTCCCCCGCTCCGCCGCGGCACAACGGCGGCGGCCATCGCCCTGTTCGGGACCCGCATGGACCGACACCCCGTCGGAGGGCCGGCCACGCAGGGGCCAATGGGCGAGCGTCCGCCCTGTCCGAGGCACGGCCGGAGCAGTAGCCCTCGAGAAAGGGACAGTCGCCCAGGCCGGGTCTTGATCCCTTCTTTGTCAGGGCATTGGCTGGAACGGGGTGGACGCGTGATGTCCACCCCCCCCCTTCAGGGTCTTAATCCCTTCTTTGTCAGGGCATTGGCTGGAACCGGCGCACCACAGCCATGCGTCGATCTGGTCGGTCTTAATCCCTTCTTTGTCAGGGCATTGGCTGGAACCCGAGATTGTGGACGCCGCCCCGGACGCGCTGGTCTTAATCCCTTCTTTGTCAGGGCATTGGCTGGAACAGGCGTGGGAGGCGTGGCTCGCGCTCCACGGCGAGTCTTAATCCCTTCTTTGTCAGGGCATTGGCTGGAACCTGCATCCCCTGCCGGACCTGCATCTCGGCATGTGTCTTAATCCCTTCTTTGTCAGGGCATTGGCTGGAACGGGTCGGCCCTGTAGCGGTTAGGGTCGGCCCTGTGTCTTAATCCCTTCTTTGTCAGGGCATTGGCTGGAACGCCGACGTGGATGCGCTGTGCTGGTATGAGCGCGAGGTCTTAATCCCTTCTTTGTCAGGGCATTGGCTGGAACTCAGGTTGGATTTATTCAATTCGAGCCGATGCGTCTTAATCCCTTCTTTGTCAGGGCATTGGCTGGAACCCTCGGCTCCGATTTGGCCAGCTTCATCAGCACGTTGCCGGACGCCTTGTGAACCTTCGTGCGATGCGGCAAAGTTGCCTGCCAAGACGCGGGCTCCGGCAAGAAAATATACAGGGATGTCAAAGAGCAAGCACGATGGACCCTGCGAAGGTGTCGCACGGGCACGCTAGAGGTCCACTGCCGCCAGATCAACGGGCATTCCGGGCCGCCAGCAGGGTTCGAAGCGTCGGCACAGCGGATCGATGACACCGTTCCCCCATGGCTTCGGGCCCCACAGCCTGCACCAGGCGGCGTCGGGCAAGGCATAGAAGCGGACGTCATCGCGCCGCGGATCGATCATCGTCTCCAGGACCGACGCCAGACGACGTGCGTCTGCCGCATCCGCAGGAAGCCAGTACAACGAGTACTGGAGCCGGTAGGCTTCCTTGACGACGACGGCATGCACACGGCGCCAGCGCCGGCGATCCGCGATGTCATAGGCGATCAGCCAACCCATGGCAGACCCTCCGGCTCGAGACCGCTGCTCGCCGCCGTGAGGTCGAGCAGCCAGGCATGGAACATGCGGAACTCGCCGATCAGCGTCTGTCGCAGGGGCCCTTCGGCAGAGGCGAGCAGGGCGGCCGTGGCCGGTCCTGCGCCGGGGGCACCCGCCCGTCCGTCGCTCGCATAGGCCTGCGCAAGGCTCCTGCGCAAGCGGGGCGACCGAAGGATCCGACGCACGAGGTGCCAGAGCGCGATCTGGCCGAATAGAGGCACGAGGTTGCGCATCGGGTCTCCGGCCGTTCCCATCCACCGTCCAGGCACGCCTGCTGTCCCGAGACCGGCCAGTGCGACGAGGAGGGCGTGACTGCGGGCCTCGGCGGCCAAGCGGGCGCGACGGGCGCGGGATGCCGGAACGGCAGCACAGAGAAGCGCCTCGGCGCCCGACCAGCCGACCCTCGCTGCCCCGGCCGGATCGGGCACGAACGTCCGGGCCAGTCTGGACAGACGGGCGAGCCGCCAATCCTCGAGCCTGCCCGCCCAATCGGGTCGTTCCGCCAGACGGTCGAGCGCTTCGGCAACCGTGGTGCGCCGCCGGCCGAGCGGCAGGAGGACCGCCCGCAGGCGACCGTCGCCGTCGAGCCAACCCACGGGCTTGGCCGCATCGGCAAGCGCACGGACCACGGCGCTGTCCAGGACAGCATCTCCGAGAATGGCAACCCGATGCAGGCGAGCGATCGGATGCAGGACCGGCGCCATGCCCTCTCCCAGGACATGGACGGCCCGGCCGAACAACCCGATCCGCAGCCGGGTGCGGCGCGCATCGAGGACGAGACAGGCCTCGGGGGCGGGTTCCCCGGTCATGGAACATCCTCGCCGCCCTGCGCCGCCAGTTCAGCAGGGGATGGCGGCCCCGCCCTGAGCCGCCGCACCGCTTCGCGGCAGACGGCCCGCAGGAGGGGGCGGATGACCGGCGCGGCCTCGGCCTCCCATGCTTCGTAGAACGTGGCGCGGCCCGCCTTGCCCAAGAGCACCGCGCCTTCGGCCGACGATGTGACATGCCGGCTGGTCAACTTGCGGGAGTGAAAGAGATCATGGACCAGCCGATCCACATGGGGACGCGCAGGCTCCACGAGATCCAGGGCGAGAGCGTCGCGGCCGTGGGCAAGACCGTGGATCAGACCGATCGCGGGATCGAAGCCGGCCACGGTCGCGATCCGGGCGGCTTCGGCGGTCGCGAGCGTGTAGCCGAGGGAGAGGGTGGCGTTTACCGGATCGGGTGGCGGACGCCGCCGGCGCGAGGAAAATCCGAGCGAGGCCGGAAACAGGCGCGCATAGCATGCAAACCACGCAGCCAGCACGGCACCTTCCATGCCGCGCAGGGCATCCAGTGTCGGCGGCGGCTCGGTGACGAGGCGCTGCTCGGCGCGGCCGATCGCGTCCAGGGCCGGCCGCAGCATGTCTCGCCCCCGCTGCCGACGGCGCGCGATCCCCACGGCGACGCGCCGCATCTGCCGCAGGCGAAGGAGGAGCAACTGCCGCGCCCAGTCCTGGCGGCGTGCCGCGTCCGCGATCACGGCGATCTGGCGCAGACGAATGCGGGCATCGTTGTGGGGAGCTCCGCTGAACCGGGCACCCGGATCGCCCCACCGCCCCCCCATGAGAAGGAGCGCCACTCCGCGGTCCCAGAGAGCGTTGAGGACTCCTGTCGAGAGGGTGCACGGCGCTGCGATGACCACGCGGTCCAGGTCTCGCAGGGGCAGGCGCCGGATCGGCTCGGCCGGCAGACGCAACTCGATGGCTCCGTTGTGCCAGCCCAGCACCGCGCCCTTGCGATCGAGGTAGAGCGATCGCATGCGGTCAGCCGACATAGACGAGCGCGCTCGGCTCGGCGATGCGACCGATGCCGAGACCGAAGCTGAACCGGACATCGGGGCGGAACAGCGCGAGCCGGTCGGCTTGCGGGCACCGCGACTCCCCCACCGAGCAACCAAGATCAGGGATCTCGCGGGGTGCGGCCAGGCATTCGAAGGCGGATTTCTGCCCGCCATGGCTCCACGCCGTCACCGCGGCGAGCGCAGCCGCAAGGCGACGCTCATCGGCCACGTCGTAGGCACAAACAAGAAGCCTGCCCATCCGTGCCACCCTGTTCGCCGACATCCAGCGCAGTCGTGATGTGCCCGCGGCCGAATGACCAGCCGTGCCAAGCTTGGCGGGCGCAATGCGCAACCCCCCCGGGCAGGTCGGCCCAGTTTGGCGCCCGCGCCACACTCCGAGAGACAAGCTTGGAATTGGAGCCAACCGCTTGTGGGGGGCGAAAGGACGGATAGGTTCGCGGCATGATCTCTGTGAGCTGGAGCGACGTCCATCTGGAACTCGAGGCCCTGGCATCCTGGGCCCCTCCCGATTTCCCGGGATCCATGTATCGCGGTGCGCTCGCTTCGGCTCTCCGTCGCCTCGTCTGCGTGATGCACCGCCCCTCCTGCGAGGGTTGCCCGCTGGTGCAAGCCTGCATCTACCATCGGCTCTTCGAGACCCGCCCCGATCCCGCGGCGGGCGTCATGCGACGGTACAATCACGCGCCGCACCCCCTCGTGATCGTCGTGACGTGGCGCGACCAGAAGGGGGCCATCCGTCCGCCCGGGACGAGAGAGGCGCTGACCGTCCGCCTTTTCGGACCGGATGCCGCCACTGCGCCATTTCTTGTCGAGGCGGCAGGGAGCATGGCGGCTCATGGGCTCGGTCGTGGCCGCGTGCCGTTCCGGGTGGTGACGGCCCGCATCGAGCCTGGCTGCGGTGCCAGACCATCCCGCGACGGCCAGGCGAGCGCGTCCCAACCTGCATTGCCACGACTGCCTTGGCGGCGACGCTGGCACCTCAGGAGCCCGCTCCGGATCGCAAGCCAAGGCAAACCGATCGGCCCCGACCGGCTCGACGGGGCCGTGATCGGTCGTTCGGTCCTGCGGCGGATCGGCCTGATGGCCCAGTTCTACGGCATTCTCGATCCGGCCATCGATTTTCCGGCCCTGGCCGCGCAGGCCACCCGGCTGAGGTTGTGCGATGCCGATATCCGGTGGCTGTCCCTGCGCCGGTGGTCGTCTCGGCAACGGGCCGAGCAGTCGATCGGCGGGATCCTCGGCTCGCTCGTGCTCGATTTCGCCGAAGCGCCCGATCTGGCTGCGCTGGCCGACTGGGTGCCGGTCATGCATCTGGGCAAGGACACGAGCATGGGCCTCGGCCATGTGGAGGCCGAAGCGGCATGACGGTATCGGAGCGCCATCGCGTGCTGGTGACATCGGTCGGCCTGTCTCCGCAGGTCGTCACCGAGACGCTGCACGCGCTCTGGTCCTCGGACGGATGGGTGCCCGACCGGCTGGTCCTGCTTGTGACGCCCCGGGCGGCCGATCTGGTGCGGGCGGTCCTGCTGGACCCGGACTCGGGCGCGATCTCGGCCTGGGCACGGGACTGGAAGGTGGCCGGCGCCGCGCATCTCGCCCGGTCCGCGGAGGTCGTCGAAGCGACCAGCGATTCGGGGACACGGACGGGCAGCAGGGCGTCATCGCCTTTGCCGAATGCGCGTGGCGCGTCCTGGGTCGCCTCACGGCCGATCCTGACACCGAACTTCATGTATCCATCGCCGGAGGCCGCAAGCCGGCCGCGGCGCTGCTTGGCCTGCTCATGGCCGTTCTGGGCCGCCCCCAGGACAGGATGAGCCATGTCATCGTCCCGCCCGAAGCGGCAGCGGCCGGCCTGTTCTATCCGTCCGCAGGATCACGGATCGTTCTCACTCCAGCGGGCGATCTGCTGGATGCCGCAAAGCTGACCATCACCCTCATCGACATCCCCTTTCCCCGGCTGGCCAGAGCGGCAGCCGGCCCTGGCGGCGTCCGCGAGTTCTTCGAACGGCTTTCGCAGGACGGCCAACGGGCCCGGCTCGTGCTCGATTCCGCGTCGGGCCGGCTGATGTGGGACGGGGCTGCGCTTCGTCTTCCGCCCGCGATCGCAGCCTTTGTCGGCTGGATCGCGCGCGAACAGGCCGCCGGCGCACCCGGCGTGCCGCGCGTGGGGGCGCCCCGGGCAGGCTATCTGGCGGCCTACCGCACGATCGCGGGAGAAGACGCCCGGTTGCGTGCCGAAAAGCGGCTGTCCGATCCGCTCGATCCCGAATGGATGGAGGAGAAGGCGGCACGGACCAACAAGCTGGCCCTGGCGTCCGGAGTCCGCCCGCGAGGGGCTCGGCTTGTTCAGGCGGATGGCGGGCGGGCCCGCGCGATCTACCGGCTTGCCCTCGATCGGAGCGAGATCGCGATCGCCGGGACCGAGAAGGGCAGCGTCTCTGCAGGATGGCCATGACGTCGAGTGCAACGATCTACGAGTTTTCGGTGGCGGGGCTTCTCCACGACATCGGCAAGCTTCTGCAGCGGGCGCATGGCGGACAGGGGCTGCCGCAGGATGTGGTCGACCGAGCCCACGATGTGCTGCCGCAGCATCAGGGACGATACAGCCACTGGCATGCCCTCTGGTCCGACCTCTTCTTCGACCTGTGCGAGGGCAAGGGCGCCGACCCGCTGCCGTGGCCTGCCGCCCTTGACCGGGCCAGGGTCCGGACCCTTGCGGTCTATCACCATGCGCCGCTGCAGGACTACCGGCAGGCGCCGCATCTGCTGCTCAGCGAGGTGCTGACCCGCGCCGACCGTCTGGCGGCCGGGCAGGAGCGCAAGGCCCGCGACACCGAAGCCGAAACGGCAGAGGGCGATCAGCGCAGAGCCTATCTCGCCACTCCGATCCGGGCGATGACGAGCCGGGTGCGGCTGACCGATGGCGACCGTCCCGATCTCTGGCATGCGCCCGCCGTCGGATCTCCGGAGGCTCTCGCCCCCGTGTCCAGACCCGACGCGGAGGCCATGGGCGGTGGATGCCGCCAAGTCTGGGACGCGTTCCGCAGCGGCTGGCAGGAGCTGTGCGCGCGGGCCGGGAACGACGCGGCGGCCTTCGAGGAAGGGCTTCTGTCGCTTTCGGAGCGCACGCTCTGGGCGGTGCCGTCCTCGACGGTGGACGAGCCGGACGTCTCGCTGCACGACCACGCCCGGGCGGTCGCCGCCTTCGCCGCGGCGCTCTTCCGTCACCACGAGGCGGCGGGTGATCTCGGCGATGCGGCGGCGCTGCGCGACGGAGCGCGGGCGAAGTTTCGGTTCCTCGTGGGCGACTTGTCGGGGCTGCAGGTGACGTTGTTCCGACTGCGCTCGGAAGGCGTGTCGGGGCTCGCCCGTCTGCTGCGCGGGCGGTCCATGCGCTTCCAGCTTCTCGCCGATGCCGCCGTGCGCCAGACTCTCGCGGCCTTCGGCATGCCGATGGCGGCGGCGCTGCAGGTCGCCGGCGGGCGGTTCCTTGTGCTCGTGCCGGAAACGGCCGACGCGCCCCGATCACTCGATGAGCTGCGCGCCGGGTTCGACGACTGGATCGCGCCGCAATATGCCGGCGATCTCACCATCGGCCTCACCCTGTCGGACCCCTTCACACCATGGGACCTGATGCCAAGGCGTGACGAGGCGGACCGCCGCGCTGCCGACGAACGGGCCCGCGCGGTACGCGACCGTCTGGCCGTCGCGATCGAGACGGCGAAGCTCCACCCGCTGGAAGGACCCGCATCCGAGGCGATCCTGCGGCTCGACTATCCCGCGGGCGACTGCCCGGCCTGCGGCCTCCGCCCGGCCGGAGGTACGGCCGAGATGCCCGGACCCTGCGCGGCCTGCGCAGGCGAACTGGCCATCGGCCAGGCCTTGCCGCGGGCTAGGGCGGTGGTGGTGGGTGGATCGGCCACTCCCACGGATCAGCTGTTCGGCCTCAACTATCTGCTGCCGCTCGGCGAGGGCGTGACTGCCCACGACCGCGGCCATGGCTGGCGCTGGCTGCGTCATGCCGCGCATGGTCCGGCGCCGCTCCGCGCGGGTCCGCCCTGGGTCGCGCGCTTCGCCGAGGGGGACCGCGCACGCTACGAGGCGCTTGCCCGTGCGGCCGGCATCACCCTTGAGGGGGTGGAGGAGATCGAGCCGGGCCAGATCCGCACCTTCCAGTGCCTCGCCCTCGACGCCACCGAGGGGGAGGGGCGGCTCGGGCGGCCGATGCTCGCGCTCCTCAAGGGCGATGTCGACCGGCTCGGTCAGATCTTCGCCCTCGGGCTGGGCGAGCGCTGGTCGGTGGCGCGATCGGCACAGCTCTCGCGGCTGATCGATGCCTATTTCGCCCTGCGCCTGCCCGATCTTCTGGAGCGCGAGTTCCCGGACAGCTATACGGTTTATGCCGGCGGCGACGACTTCACCCTGGTCCTGCCCTGGCGACAGGGTTTCGCGCTGGCGGCGCGGCTCGCCGAGGATTTCCGCGCCTTCTCGGGCGGCAATCCCGATCTCACCTTCTCGCTGGGCATTGCGCTGTTCGATCCCCGCACGCCGATCTCGATCGCCGCGCGCGAGGCCGAGAGCCGGCTCGAGGCGGCCAAGGTGGCGGGGCGCAACCGCGTCTCGGCGGTGGAGGCCGGCGCGATGACGTGGGATGCGTTCGCCGCGGCGCTCGACCACGCCGAGCGGCTGAACGGCTGGCTGCGCGACGGCACGCTCGCCACCGCAACGCTGTACCGGCTGCTTGCGCTCGACGACGCGCGCCGGCGCATCGCCGCAGGACGCGGACAGGGCTCTGATTTCGGCTGGATGGGCAAGCTGGGCTACACACTCGCGCGGCTGAGACCCGCCCGCGGCGAGGGGCGCGTGCCGGACGAGGTCGCCGAGACCCTTCGTGCCCTGTTCGCGATCGGTCCCGACTGGCGCCCCACCGGCGCACCTCTGCCGGGAACGCGCCTCGCTATCACCCACGCGCTCTATCGCAACCGCTGAGGATCGCCATGGCCCGACCGCAAAGCTACTTCGGCCCCGACGGCAGGACCCCCCGCCCTGAACTTTTCGATATGGAGGCGCAGGAGGAGGCGCGACTGTGGACGCAGCCTTCCACCAAGAAGAAAGACATATACGAGCCAAGAATTCCGTCGTCGCAGCTCCGCCGCTTCTTCGGGCAGGTCATGGCCGACCGGCGGCAGCTCGAGCTCAAGGGCGCCCAGGCACGCGACGAGGAGGCGCAGTTGGCCATGGTCCTCCTTAAGGTTCCAACGGTCTACACCGCAGCGCGTGACAGGGACGATACGGGCAAGAGCGATCGACAGGCGCTCGCCGATTTTGTCGCTCATCACGCGCGGCTTGTGAAGACGGTCGCCGACTTCCGTGCCTTCGCCCGGCATTTCGAGGCGGTGGTGGCCTGGCACAAGGTCTTCGAGAAGGACTGCGAGCAGGCGGACCGGCAGTCGCGGGCGCTGGAAAGCCCGACGCGGCCAACTGGCGGTGCGCCGGTGGGAAAGTCGGGATATGGGCATCAGAGGCGGAGGTGAGCCATGGCAGATGTGGCGGAGAAGGTGGTGGTGGACGGTTTCCTCGGGCTCGCGACGCTCACGGCCGTGCTCGAAGTGCGCACCGGGCTGCATATCGGCGCGGGCAAGGACACGGTCGAGATCGGCGGGATCGACAACCCGGTGATCAAGACGCCGGCGGGCGACCCCTACGTCCCCGGCTCCTCGATCAAGGGCAAGATGCGCTTCCTGCTCGAATGGGCCTTCGGCAAGGTCCGCGCCGACGGCAAGGCCTGGGGCTGGGAGGCGGGGGACTGCACCGACCCCAGGGACCCGGTGCTGCGCATCTTCGGCACCAATGCCAAGCGCGAGGCATGGGACGCGGGGCCGACGCGGCTTCTGGTGCGCGATGCGATGCTGCTCGACGAGTGGCGGCGCGCAGAACTCGATGCCGGTCGTGAGCTCACCGAAGCCAAGACGGAGGTTGTCATCCACCGCATCGCCGGCAAGGCCCTCGACAATGTCGGCCCGCGCCAGACCGAGCGCGTACCGCCCGGGGCACGCTTCGCCTTCGAGGCGGCCTTCCGGGTCTATTCGGTGGAGGGCGACGGCGGCGCGCGCGATCTCGACTGCCTCGCCTGGGCGATCCAGGGGCTCAGGCTGATCGAGGAGGATGCGCTCGGCGGGTCGGGCTCGCGCGGCTACGGGAGGGTGGCCTTTCGCGATCTCGTCCTGCGCGGCCCCGGGGGAGCCGAGGAGCGGCTCGACAACCTGCGCGGCGGCGCCTTCAGCCGTGCTGCTCCCGATCCCGGGATCCGCGAAGCGGTCGCCCGCGCCTTCGGGGCTGGCTGAGCCATGCCGCTCTGGCGCCTCACCCTGCGGCTCGCGGCCCCGCTCGGCACGCCGCTCGCCGGGCCGACCCTCTTCGGCCAGATCTGCGTGCTGCGCGCCGAGGCGGAGGGCTCTTCTGCCGTGACCGGGTGGCTGTCCGACCCCGCGCGGGTCTGGCGGCTCTCCGACGGCCTTCCGGCGGGCTTCCTGCCGCGGCCGCTCGTCCGGCCCCGGCCGGTGCCGCGCGAGGCCTTCGACCGGATCAAGACGGTGAAGAAGCGCAATCTCGTCTCCCGCGCGGCCTTCCTACGCCTGCGCGATGCCTGGGAGGAGGCGCGTCTTGCCGAGGACGAGACCATGGCGGAGCCCGCCCTGCCGCGCCGGATCGCCCACAACCATGTCCACCGCCAAGGCCAGGGCACGCAGGAGACGGGCGGGCTCTATTTCCTCGACGAGGACTGGCGCTTTGCCGATCCCGCCACGCGCGACATGGACCTCTATGTCGAGACGGAGGAGCCGCTCGAGACGGTGCGCGACCTCCTCGCCGCGCTCGGGACGCGCGGCTTCGGCAGGGATGCCGGAACCGGTCGCGGCCGTTGGGAGATCGCCACTGCCTGCGAGGACAAGGAGCTTGCCAGGGGATCGGGCAAGCGGCGGATGAGCCTCTCGCGCGGGGCCCTCACGCCCGCCACGATGCGGGATGCGTTCTGGAAGCTCGTCCCGCATTTCGGCCGCCTCGGGCCTGAACACGCGCTGACCGGTGTCTCGCCCTTCAAGCGGCCGGTGCTTCTCACGCGACCGGGCGCGACCTTCCGCCCCGAGGGCGCCGGCCCGTTCGGGCAGATCCTGCGCGATGTGCATCCCGCGCGTCCCGAAGTGGTCGTGAACGCGCTGCATCTCGCCATTCCCTTCGCGGAGGCGGCGTGATGGGCGCGCAGTTCGAGATGCACCCTCTGATCCTCGTGCCGCTCACGCCGATCCATGTCGGCGGCGGCGAGGAGGCGCGGCTCAGGCCCGAGGACTATCGCCTCGGGCGGGGCTGTGTCGAGCGGGTGACGGTGCGGGCGGTGCTCGCGCGGCTGCCGGAGGCCGAGCGGGCCGCCTGGTTGCGCGACATGGATCGTGTGCGTGCGGATGCCGCGCTGGACGTCATCCGGGACATGATCGCGCGGCTCCAGAGCAGGGCGACCGACGGCGACATCCTCGAGCGCATCCCGATCGCTCCCGAAAGCGCGAAGGCCGTCGATCTCTCGGGCGAGGGGAAGGGTCGGCGGAACCAGATCGACGCCTTCTTCCGCGCCGGCGGCCGGCCGGTGCTGCCGGGATCGAGCCTGAAGGGCGCGCTGCGCACCGCCTGGGCGGCCGCGATGGCGCGGCATTTTCCGGCCGATGCGCCGCGCCTGCCTCGGATGCGCGAGTGGGCCGCCGCCGGGCCGCGCGAGCGGGCGCGCCTCGTGGCTGGTGCGCTGGAGAGGCTGCTCGGCCTTGCCTCGGGCCAGCGCGCGCAGGACACCGACCCGTTGCGCGATGTCGTCGTATCCGATGCTACCCTGCCAGCAGGCGCGACCCGCATCGACAAGGTCCACACCTGGAAGCGGGGACTGCCCGGCGCCGACGGCAGACCGGGGGATTACACGTTCCAGACCGTCGGCGAGATGCACCGCGAGCGGCTGCAAGCGGTGGCCGATGGTGGGGCGCCGCCGCTCATCGAGGTCGGGATCGGCCTGCGGGCCGCCGCGATCCGGCAGGCGGCCGGCCGTCTTGACCCGGAGCGTCGCCCGAGCCCCGAGCGCACGCCCGGAAGCCTCGCCGCGCTTCTCGCCGCGCTGGAGGCGCAGCACGCGCCGCTCTGGAGGCGCGAGGTCGAGGAGAAGTTCTTCGCGGGCGAGGCCGGCGCGCGCCTGCGCGCGACGCTCGCCCTCTTCGAGACCTTCCGCCGCGAGGGCCACGATCCCGATGCCGCGCTCGTCCGGCTCGGCTGGGCGAGCCATGCCGAGGCGAAGTCGATCGGCCCGGACCGGCGCATCGAGGGGCCCCGGGTGCAGGGCGCCGGCTGCTTCGCAAGGGAAGGCTCGGCGCGCCATGTGGTCAGATTGAACGGCCATCCGCTGCCCTTCGGCTGGGCCTTGCTCGTGCGCGCCGAGCGCTGGGAGGAGCCGCAGGACTGGCTGATGCCACCTGCCGCCGCGTCGCGCCGCGACGCGACGGTATCCCGTCGCAGCGCCGCACCCGCGCCCGATCCCCGCGCCGCCTCCGCTCTCGGCCAGCAGCTCCGCTACCGGAAGGGCCAGAAGGTGCGGGTGGGAGGCAATGTCGGCACGCTGATGGACGAGGTGACCGAGGCGGCACGACCCACCGACGAGGTCCGGGTGGATTTCGACGGCGACATCGAAACGGTGAAGATCCGGGAGATCGAGGGGCCAGCATGATGGACACCGCAGCCATGGATGCCGAGACGGTGCGCACCCTGGTCCTGACGGTTGGCGGCAGCCCCCAGCCGCTTCGGACTGCAATCGAAGGCGGCCGCTGGGACAGGGTGCTGTTCGTGGTCTCCGACGGCTCGGGGGGCACCCCCTCGTCGCGCGGGCAGGTCGAGGAGGCCGCGCTCCACGACCGCGCAGGCGGCGATCCCCTTCCGGGACCGGGGCTGCGACACCTGCCTGCGACACCGCAGGACACGGCCGTGATCGAGGTGCCGCCCGACGATCTCGACCGCGCCCTTGCCGCCATCGACGCGGCCCTGTCAGCCGAGATCGCCGCCGGGCGCCATGTCACCGTGGACTATACGGGCGGCACCAAGACGATGACGGCAGCCATGGTGCTCGCCGCGACGGCGCAGGAAGGCGTGGCGCTCCAGTTCATGGCGGGCCGCCGATCCGACCTGCGGCAGGTCGAGGCGGGCTCGGAGGCGCCGGTAGCCATGCCGGGCGAGCTTCTGGGCCTCGCCCGCCTCTTCGCCACCGCCCGCGCCTTCACGGCCAGGCGCAACTATGCCGCGGCCCTCGCGGTCATGGGCGAGGCGGACAAGACCTTGCGGCAGGCGCGGGTCAGGGTGCCGCAGGCGTGGACAGAGCGGATCGCGCTCTGGCGCGGCTGGCTCGAGATCCTCACGCCCTGGGACCGGTTCCGCCACGGTCAATCCTGGGATCTCTGCCAGAAGGCCCTGCGCCGGGGCGGTCCTCTTGCCGCGGCGCTGGAGGCGGCGGCCCTCCCCGCACGGATCGAGGCGTTGGACAAGGCGGCGGGCAAACCCGAGCCTGTTCTCCTCGAGGATCTGTGGCTCAACGCCCTGCGCCGTGCCGATCTCGGGCTCTGGGACGACGCCGTTGCCCGGCTCTACCGTCTGGCCGAGGCCGCGGTGCAGTGCCGGCTCTGGACCGTCCATGGTCTCGAAACCAAGGCGATCCCCTGGGACCTGCTGACCGAGGCGGAGCGGCAGGGCCTGCGGCCGACACGGGACAAAGGCGGCGACATCGTCGAACTCTCCTTGACCCGTGCTCTCTCCCTTGTCGCCCGGTTCGAACCGCGCGATCCGGTCGCCGCGTCCTGGGACCGTCGCGAGGACGGAAGCTTCAGGTCACCGCGCTGGCAGGCCGACCGCAACCACTCGATCCTCGCACACGGGTTCGAGGCGCTGAAGGAGAAGGACTGGACCACGGCGCGCCAGTGGTTCGACTTTCGCCGCCCTGCCTTCTGGGAAGCGGCGCTCGGCCGTCCGACCGCCGCACAGCTTCCCGACCGGCTGCCCTGAGGGCCGCCGGTCAGGCGCGGCCCTTCCAGGGGATCAGCGCGCGTTCGGCGGCGCGCATCAGGCCGTCGATGCTCCAGCCGATTGCCCCGATCAGGACGATCCCCAGGATCACGATGTCCGTGTTCTGGAAGCGCGAGGCCGTCATGATCATCATCCCCGCCCCCTTGTCCGCGGCGACCAGCTCGGCCGCCACGACCGTGCCCCAGCAGACCCCCATCGCGACACGCGCACCCGTCAGGATCTCGGGCAGGGAATTGGGCACGATCACGTGGCGAAGCACCTGCGCGCGCGAGGCGCCGAGGCTGTAGGCCGCGTGCACCTTGGCCAGCCGTACCCCCGACACGCCCGAGCGTGCCGCGATTGCCATGATCCAGAGCGAGGCCAGGAACAGCAGCACGACCTTGCCCGCCTCGCCGATCCCGGCCCAGATGATGACCAGCGGAATGAGCGCCAGCGGCGGGACGGGCCGCATGAACTCCACGATCGGGTCGAACCAGCCCCGGAACCAGCCCGACAGCCCCATCGCATAGCCCAGCGGCACCCCGAGCAGCGCGCCGAGCAGGAAGCCCGACACGACGCGGAACACCGAATAGCCCAGATGCTCCCAGAGCGTGGCGTTGCGATAGCCGGATTGCGCGATCTCCACGAGGCGCGCCGCCACCGCCTCGGGCGGGGGCAGCCAGATCGGCTCCATCTGCCATCCCGGATCGGGCGAGACGCTGAGAGTCCCGCGCGCCGTCAGACCGACACGGCCCCAGCCGGTCTCCACCCGCGCTCCTCCGGGCTCGACGGGGATGCCGTTGACGGCGACGATCCGGGCCCCGTCCGCGGCCGTGATCGCGTCGTTGTCCTGCGCGGCGACGAGCACCGTCCGCCCCGCCTGGACCACCGCCCCCGCATCGCGCGCCCAGCCCTCGCCAGGCGGCAGGTCGGGCAGCGGCGGGGGCGCTTCGCCGGGCCGGTGGACGAGCACGGTCACGGTCGCCTCGTCGCGCGTGCCGTCCGGCGCCTCGGCGGTGTAGGTGAACCGTCCCTCGCCCGCAAAGGCGGCCGGCGCATGCAGGGCCGGGGGCAGCAGCGCGGAGCCCGTGAAGGCGGCCCACAGACCCAGGATCGCCGTCACCGACAGGACGGAGGCGACCCCCTCGCCCCGGACGGCGCCTGCATCCCCGAAGGTGACGGTGCGGCGCAGCACGTCGCCCCGCCGCCGCCCGAGCAGACGCCGGCCCAGCCGCCACAACGCCATGACCAGCAGGATGCAGGCCACATAGGCTGCAATCCACGGAATCACCCGTGCCGCTGCCGCCGCCAGACCGGCCGCTTCGGCCAGAAAGGTGCTCATGCGGCGCCTCCGGCCCGGCCCATGATCTCCTCCTCCATGTCCCAGATGAGCGACAGGATCTCCTCGCGCCGCTCGGCAAAGGCCGGCTCGCGCTTGACCGCACGCAGGTCGCCCCCCTCTGCACCCATGGCGGCAAAGGGCAGACCCTCGTCGCGGTGAATGCGGCCCGGCCGCGGCGCCATGACGACAAGCCGGGCCCCGAGCAGCAGCGCCTCCTCCACCGAATGGGTGATGAGCAGGATCGTCTTGCCGGTCTCACGCCACAGGCGCAGCACCAGACCCTGCATCTTCTCCCGCGTCAGCGCATCGAGCGCGCCCAGCGGCTCGTCCATCAGGATCACCGCCGGATCGCCGGCCAGACAGCGCGCCAGGGCAACGCGCTGCTGCATGCCCCCGGACAGCTCATAAACGGCCTTGGACCCGAACCCCGCCAATCCCACCTGCTCGAGCAGGTGCTCGACCAGATCCCCGCGCTCGCGCCGGGCCATGCCCTTCATGCGCGGTCCGAAGGCCACGTTGTCGGCGACGCTCATCCATTCGAAGAGCGCCCCCTGCTGGAACACCATGCCCCGATCGGGCCCCGGCCCCGTCACGGGGCGGCCCTCCAGAGTCACCTGCCCCTCGGTCGGGGCGAGGAACCCGGCCACGATGTTGAGCAGAGTGGTCTTGCCGCAGCCCGACGGCCCCAGCACCGCCAGCATCTCGCCGCGGGGCAGCGAGAGGCTGACATCGCGCAGCGCCTCCACCGGACCGCCCGGCAGGTGAAAGCGCATCGACAGCCGGTCGAGGACGAGATGGCTCATCCGCAGCCGCGCGACCGGGATTCAGGACCCGGCGGCAGCCTCGAGCGGTCCCGTGTTGACGACGCCCTCGTAGCTCGGCAGCGCCGCGGGGATGGACCCCGCCTCCACGAAGACGCCGGCCACACCGGCCATGAAGGTGGGCACCGCTCCGCCCAGCCACGCCTCCGAGAGCTGCTCCTCGGCCGAGGGGAAGGTGAAGGTCGCCATGAAGTCCCGCGCGGCCTCCACATCCATCCCGGCATCCTGCGCGATCACGGGCAGCATCTCCTCGGCCATGGACCCGTCGCGCCAGGCGGCGTTCATCTCCTCCGTGACCGCCAGGAACTCGGCCACCAGATCGGGGTTCTCGGCCACGAAGGCCGCCGGGGCCGAGATGACGTCGAAGACGAGGATGCCTGCCGCCTCCTTCTCGGGGCCGGTCATCAGGACGTTGCCGTGCTCCTTGGCGCGCGTCAGCGCGGCGCCGAAGCCGCAGAAGAGGTCCACCGCCCCCTGCGCCAGCGCGGCCGCGCCCTCCGGCGGGGCCATGTCCACGATCTGGAGCGAGGCCGTGTCCACCCCCAGATGATCCATCTGCCGCAGGAAGCCGTAATGCGCCGCCGTGCCCAGCGGCACCGCCACCCGCGCGCCCGCCAGCGTCTCGGCCGCGTTCTCCGCGTCGGCCTCGAGTTCGGTGCGCGCCACGCAATTGTCGTTTTCCGAATAGCTCACTGCCACGGCGAGGAGCTGGAGGTCCTGCCCGGCCGAAGTGGCCACGACGAAGGGCGGCACCCCCTGCGAGACGGCCATCTGCACGTCGCCCGCCGCCATGGCCGCCGACATGGCCGTGCCCGTGTCGAAGGAAACCCAGCGCACCGGCACGCCCAGCCGCTCCTCGTAGAGACCCTGCACCTTGGCATACTGGAACGGCATCGGCCATTCGAGGAAATAGGCAACCGTGATCCCCTCCTCCTGGGCCGCTGCCGGAACGACCCCCAAGGAGGCCAGAACAGCTGCCAGAACTGCCGTCACTCTGCGCATCGTCGTCTCCCCGTCCTGTGCGGCCGCCGTGCCCGGCCGGCACCCGCAGTCAAGCACGAGCCCCTTCGTGCGCCAAGGATTTTCCGCCGGCGGCCCGTGCCCGGATGCGCCCGGGCCTAGTCGGCGGGCTGGAAGGAAAAGGGCTCCGCCTCCTCGAAGGCGCCCGACACCTCGCCCGAATGGATGACCTGCATGTCCACCCCCAGATCCAGCCGGCGGACCGGCGCGCCCTCCGACAGGTCCAGCCGATCCAGATCGACCCAGAAGACGCTGGGCGAGAGAACGGATTCGACGTAGTAGCGCCGGTCCTTGTGATCGGCCACCACGCGCCAGCGCGTCGTGGACAGGTTGGGCGCGTCGGCGACGCTGATGCCCCAGGGCACGGAGACGTGGCGGATCACGCTGAAGACGGACGCCGCCGCGACCCGCGGATCGGCGCTCTGCTCCACGGCATTCACGTAGAAATGCGCGCGCACGAAGCGGTCGCTCGCGCGCACCGTGCCCGGCAGGAATTCCCGCGGATTCACCCCCTGCCAGTAGGAGAGGATGGCCAGCTGCTGGTCGTAGGTCGGCTCGTTGGTCATCACCTGATACGCGCGATCGTGCCAGATCGTCATCTCGCCATCGACGAACTCGATGACCGCGCTGTCGCCCGTCGCATCCGAGAGCGAGACGTGGACCGTCGCGGCCCGGCCCGGCGGCCCCACCGGCACCTCGCCGCCCGCCACCTGCACGGGATTGGCGCGCAGGTCCGCCACCGCCTCGGCCACGGTGGCATAGCGGTCCAGCAGGTATTGCGGAAAGACCGAAACCGAGACGCGCGGCGTCACGCCGTCGTCCTCGGGATAGGTCGCGTTGACCTCCCACAGCAGGTTCACCACCAGCCCTGCCTCGTTCATCCCGTCGGCCGTGGAGATGTCGTAGCCCGACACCACCAGGCTGCCGTAGCTGGAAACCCACTTGGCCGAACGCGGCCCGGCGGCTCCGTCCCGCGCCATGCCGCGCGGCAGGACCCACAGGTTGCTGACGATGGGCAGCTTCCAGTCCATGCTGCGCCCCGTCAGCACCCGCCCCTCGGGGCCGAGATAGACCGCACGCGTGCAGGCTTCGGCCCAGCTGCCCAGGACGAGTGCGGCCCCGCAGGCGAACGCCGCCAGTCTGCGTCGAATCATGTCCTGTCTCCCCTCGCGTCGAACCGGTGCACGGTTCGGCAGCCCAGCCTAGCACGGACCCGTCCCGGCCCCTAGTGCGCCCGTGCCGCAGCGCCCTTGAACCTCGCCGCACGCGGCGGCAATCTGGCCGGAGCGCATCATTCCCCCGCCCGAGGCCTCCAGATGGACACGCTCTACGAACGCGCCAACGACCCCCGCGCCGTCATCGAGGCCGACCGGGCCCATGTCTGGCACCACCTGATCCAGCACAAGCCCTTCGCGCCGGGCCCGAACCAGATCGACCCCCGCATCATGGTGGAGGGGCGTGGACTGCGCGTCTGGGACATCACGGGCAAGGAATACCTCGATGCCGTCTCGGGCGGCGTGTGGACCGTCAATGTGGGCTACGGGCGCGAGCGCATCGCCAATGCGGTTCGCGACCAGATCCTTCGCCTGTGCTTCTGGGCCGGCGCCCAGGGCACGATCCCGGGCGCGCGCTTCGCCGAGGCGCTGACGGCCAGGATGCCGGGGCTCAGCCGCGTGTACTTCTCCAACTCCGGTTCGGAAGCCAACGAGAAGGCGTGGAAGATGGTCCGCCAGATCGCCCACAAGCATCATGGCGGGCGCAAGTGGAAGATCCTCTACCGCGACCGCGACTATCACGGCACGACGCTCGCCTGCCTGTCGGCCGGCGGCCAGCAGGAGCGCAACGCCATGTACGGCCCGTTCGCGCCGGGCTTCGTGCAGGTTCCCCACTGCCTTGAATACCGCGCGGGCGATCTGGCGGGCGAAGGCTACGGCGAGCGCGCGGCCCGGGCGATCGAGGATGTCATCCTGCGCGAGGGCCCCGACACGGTGGGCTGCCTCTGCCTCGAGCCCATCACCGCCGGCGGCGGCATCATCGTGCCGCCTGCGGGCTACTGGGAGCGCGTGCAGGACATCTGCCGCAAGTACGACATCCTGCTCCATATCGACGAGGTGGTGTGCGGGATCGGCCGGACGGGGACGTGGTTCGGCTACCAGCAGTTCGGCATCCGCCCCGACATCGTCACCATGGCCAAGGGCGTGGCCTCGGGCTATGCGGCCATCTCCTGCACCGTGACGACCGAGGCCGTGTTCGAGCAGTTCCAGGACGACACGGACCGGCTCGGCTATTTCCGCGACATCTCCACCTTCGGCGGCTGCACCGGCGGGCCCGCCGCAGCGCTCGAGAACCTCGCCATCGTGGAGGAGGAGAGGCTTGTGGAGAACTCCGCCGAGACCGGCGCCTATCTGGGCGATCGACTGCGCGAGCTGATGGACCGTCACGCGCTCATCGGCGAGGTGCGCGGGATGGGTCTGTTCCAGGGCGCCGAACTGGTGGCCGACCGCGACACGCGCGAGCCGCTTGCAGAGGCCAGGGTGCAGGCCGTCCTCGCGGATTGCCTGCGGCAGGGGGTCATCATCGGCGCCTCCAACCGCTCGATGCCCGGCTTCAACAACACGCTGCTCTTCGCCCCCTCGCTGATCGCGACGCGCGACGACATCGACCGGATCGTCGAGGCGGTGGACGGCGCCCTGACCCGCCTCGCCGCCTGAACGCTGCGCCGCCGCGCGGGCCGGCCGCAGGGCCGGCCCGGCGGCATCGATGCGCCATGGCCTCCGCAGGCCCGCGGCGTCATCGCCTTGCCCCCCGCGCCGCCCCCCTGCTAGGGGCGGCGCATGGCCAAGCTGCACTTCCTCTTTTCCACCATGAACGCCGGCAAGAGCACGATCCTCCTGCAGGCCAGCCACAATTACCGCGAGCGCGGCATGGCCACCTGGCTTCTCACCGCGCGGCTCGACACCCGCGCGGGCGCGGGCGTGATCCGCTCGCGCATCGGCCTCTCGGCCCCCGCCGACACGTTCGGCCCCGAGGACGACCTCCTCGCCCGCCTCCGGGACCGCCTCGCCCGAGGGCCCGTCGCCTGCGTCCTCGTGGACGAGGCGCAGTTCCTCACCCCCGCCCAGGTCTGGCAGCTCGCCCGCGCCACGGACGATCTCGGCATCCCCGTCATGGCCTACGGCCTGCGCACCGACTTCCGCGGCGAGCTGTTCCCCGGCTCCGCCGCCCTGCTCGCCTGGGCCGACGAGATGCGCGAGGTGCGCACGATCTGCCATTGCGGGCGCAAGGCCACCATGGTCGTGCGCCGCGACGCCGCGGGCCGCGCCCTGCGCGACGGCCCCCAGGTCGAGATCGGCGGCGAGGAGCGCTACGAGGCGCTCTGCCGCCGCCACTGGCGCGAGGCGACGGGCGACCCGCTCCCCGCCTGAACACCCCCCGCCTGACCTCCCTCAGGCCGGATTGGGCAGCGCCCGCCCCTCGGCCAGCGCCAGCAGGTTGTCGATCGCCATGCGCCCCATTGCCTCCCGCACCGACAGGGCCGCCGTGCCCAGATGGGGCAGCAGCACCGCGTTCTCCAGCCGCCGCAGCCGCTCGGGCACCGCAGGCTCGCCCTTATAGACGTCAAGGCCCGCCCCGGCGATCCACCGCGCCTCCAGCGCCTCGATCAGGGCGGCCTCGTCCACCACGTCCCCGCGCGCGACGTTGACAAGAAAGGCCGAGGGCCGCATCGCCGCGATCTCGGCCGCCCCGATCAGGTGCCGCGTCGCCGCCCCGCCCGGCACGCACAGCACCGCCACGTCCACCCGGCCCAGAAGGTCGCGCAGGTCCTCCACCCGCTCGGCGGGCACCTCCGTCTCCTTCGCCGACCGGTTCCAGTAGAGGACCCGCATCCCGAATCCCCCATGCCCCCGCCGCGCCACGGCCTGCCCGATCCGTCCCATCCCCACGATGCCCAGAATCATGCCCGTGACATGCGCGCCCAGCATCTGCGTGGGCTCCCAGCCGGTCCAGGCCCCGGCGCGGACCAGCCGCTCCCCCTCGCCCAGCCGCCGCGCCGTCATCAGGATCAGCGCCATCGCGATGTCGGCCGTGGCATCCGTCACCGCCCCCGGCGTGTTGGTCACCTCCACGCCCGCCGCGCGCGCCGCCGCCACCGCGATGTGGTTCACCCCCACCCCGAAATTGGCGAGCAGCCGGCACCGGAACGGCCCACCCTCGAACACCTCGGCCGGAAAGGCGTCCCCCAGCGTCGGCAGCACGGCGTCGAACTCCCGCAGGGCCGCGCGCGCCTCCTCTGCGCCCAGCCCCGTCTCCCCGTCGCGGAACACCGTCTCGAACCGCTCGGCCAGCACGGCGCGGTTCGCCTCGGGCAGCCGCCGCGTCACCAGGATTCTCAATGCAGCCTCCCCCCCTCGGGCACGGACCGGTCGGGACCCACCAGCACCACGGCGCCCCCCTCGTCCGGCAGGCCGAGGACCAGCACCTCCGACAGGAACGGCCCCACCCGCCGCGGGGGCAGGTTCACCACCGCCAGAACCTGCCGGCCCACCAGGTCCTCGGGCCGGTAATGCGCCACCAATCCGGCCGAGGACCGCTTCTCCCCGAGTTCGGGCCCGAAATCGATCCACAGCTTCAGCGCGGGCTTGCGCGCCTCGGGAAAGGGCTCGGCCCGCCGCACCCGCCCCACCCGGATGTCGAGGCGCAGGAAATCCTCGATCGTCGCGCTCACCCGCCCCCCTCCCGTCCCAGATCCCGCCCCCGCGCGGCCGCCGCCGCCACCGTCCGGCGCATCAGGTCCGGCAGCTCCCCCATCAGCACCGCCAGCCCCGCCTGCGTCGTCCCGCCCGGAGAGGTCACGGCCTCGCGCAGCCGCGCCGGCGCCTCGCCCGTCTCGGCCGCGAGCGCCCCCGCCCCGGCCACGGTCGCTCGCGCCAGCCGCAGCGCCAGCTCGGCGGGCAGGCCCTCCGCCTCGCCCGCCGCCGCCATTGCCTCGATCAGGTGGAACACATAGGCCGGCCCCGATCCCGACAGCGCCGTGACCGCGTCCATCATCCCCTCGTGGGGCAGGCGCACGACCTCGCCCCCCGCTTCCATCAGCGCCTCGGCCAGCGCCATCTCGGCCTCGCCCGCGGCCGCGTTGCCGACGATCGCGGTGATCCCCCGCCCGATCGCGGCGGGCGTGTTGGGCATGGCGCGCACGACCGGCCGCCCCGCCCCTAGCGCCCGCTCCAAGGCCGCCAAGGTCGTCCCCGCGGCGATCGAGACGACCGGGATACCCGCCCCGAGGCCCGCCAGCACCGGCAGCGCCTCGCCCATCACCTGCGGCTTGACGGCCAGCACGGCCGCGGCCGGCGCCTCGGGCCAGGGCCCCTCCAGCACCGCCCCGCTGTCCCGCAGCCAGTCCGACGGCGCGGGCTCGACCACCCGCACCCGCCCCGCCGGCACCCCCGCCGCGATCCAGCCGCGCAGCAGCGCCGAGCCCATCCGCCCGCAGCCCACCAGCAGCACGCCGCGCGCGGCAATCGCCCCGAGGGCGCCGTCTCGCCCGTTTCCGTCCGTCATCGACCCTCCCCCGTCCGAAGCCGCAGCCTAGGGAGGGGTCCGCGCCGCCGCAAGCCGCGCTCAGGCCCGCCCGAACGCCTCCGCGATGGCCGCGTCCATGGCACGGCGCGGCTCCTCGCCGCCCCACAGCGCCAGCTGCACCGCCGGATAGAACCGCTCGGCCGAGAGCAGCGCGGCGTGGATCATCGTGTCGATCTGCTCGGGCGAGGCGACCTGGTCCCCCGCCAGCACGAGGCCATAGCGGAACACCATCAGCTTCTCCTCCTCCCACCAGGTGAAGCTGCCCGCCCAGCACAGGTCGTTCATCCGGTTGAGCAGTTCGTAGAGAGCCGGCAGCCGGTCGGCCGGCGGGTCCGTCTCCCAGGTGGCCAGCAGCCGCAGCGTCTGGTCCGACGGGCTCCAGGCCAGCGTCAGCGCATAGGAGCGCCACTGCCCCTCCAGGTTCATGGCGATCTGGTTCTCGGCCACGCGGTCGAAATCCCACTCGTAATGCGTGGCAACGGTCTCCACCACGTCGATCGGGTGGATGTCGCCCTGGTCGAGAAAGGTCTCGGAGATGGTCATGGCACGGGCCTCATGTTGGCGCCGCGGGGGTCTGGCGCCCCCAGGGCGCGTCGCCTGCTCGCAGCGGGGGTTGGCGCCCCCGCCTGTCCCTATACGCGCGCGGCGGCGGTTCGGTGTAAAGCGGATTCTTCGGCCGACCCGCAGCCGGGCCCCCGGCCCGTCCGGCCCCGCCGCAGCATGGGCCGTCCGGTCCGTCAGGGCCCCGGTGCGACGCCGGCCTCGGGCTCGTCCGTGCCGGTCTCCGCCCCCTCGGCCGGAGCCTTTTCCGCGTGGCCGGCCCCGCTCCCGGATCGCGCCTCCAGCGCCGCAAGCCGCTGCGCCAGGACGTCGTTCTCCTCGCGCGCCTTCTGCGCCATGGCGCGCACCGCCTCGAACTCCTCGCGCGTGACCAGGTCGCGATCGGCCAGCAGCCGGTCCACCAGCCCCTTGAGCGCGTTCTGCGCCTCGTCCCGCGCCCCCTGCGCCACGCCCATGGCGTTGGTCACCAGCTGCGAGATGTCGTCGAGGATCTTGTTGCGGGTCTGCATGGAGCCCTCCGTTCCGCGTCTCCGTCCATATGGGGCCCGCCCGCGGCCGCGACAAGCCGCCGCGCCCCGCCGCCTCCCCACCGGCCGGGACCCCTGCGGTTGACAGCGCCCCGACCCGCCCGCAGACAGGCGCCATGACCGGCATCCCCTTTCCCGACATCTCGCCCTACGTGATCCCGTGGCCGGTCTTCGGGGTGCAGATTCCCCTGCGCTGGTACGCGCTCGCCTATATCGTCGGGATCATCCTCGGCTGGCGCCTCGCCGTCCTCGCGCTCCGCCGCCCCGCCCTCTGGGGCGGCAGCCCCCCCATGACGCCCCCCCAGCTCGAGGCGCTGCTCACCTGGATCATCCTCGGCATCGTCGCGGGCGGCCGGCTGGGCTACGTCCTCTTCTATCGCCCCCTCCACTTCCTCCAGCACCCGTGGGAGATTCCCGCCCTCTGGCAGGGCGGCATGAGCTTTCACGGAGGGTTCCTCGGCGTCGTCCTCGCCGTCGCCCTGTTCGCGCGCCGCCACGCCCTGCCGCTGGGCGGGGTGGCCGACGCCATCGCCCTCGCCTCGCCCCCCGCGATCCTCCTGGGCCGCATCGCCAACTTCATCAACGCCGAGCTCTGGGGCCGGCCCACCACGCTGCCCTGGGGCGTGATCTTCCCCGGCGCCGCCGCCCAGGACTGCCCCGGCTTCCCCTCCCCCTGCGCCCGCCACCCCTCCCAGCTCTACGAGGCCGGGCTCGAGGGGCTGCTTCTGGGGCTCCTGCTGATCCTGATGGCCTTCCGCTGGGGCGCGCTGCGCCGGCCCTGGCTCCTGACGGGCACCTTCCTCCTAGGCTACGGCATCTCGCGCTTCCTTGTCGAGTTCGTCCGCCAGCCCGACGCCCAGTTCGTCTCCCCCGGCAACCCGCTCGGGCTCGCGTTCCACTGGAACGGCTGGGGCCTGACCATGGGCCAGGTCCTGACCCTGCCGCTGCTGCTCGCGGGGCTTCTGCTCGTGCTCGCCGCCCGACGCCGCCCGCCTGCCGCCCCCGCCCCGGCACCTCCATGACCGCCCCCACCCTTGCCGAGACCCCCCTCGCGGGCCTCCTCGCCGCCCGCATCCGCGCCGAGGGGCCGCTCACGGTGGCCGACTTCATGGCCGAGTGCCTCCTTCACCCCGCGCACGGCTACTACACCACGCGCGACCCCCTCGGCGCGCGCGGCGACTTCACCACCGCCCCCGAGATCAGCCAGATCTTCGGAGAACTCCTCGCCCTCGCCCTTGCCCAGGCGTGGCTCGACCAGGGCGCCCCCCGCCCCGTCCTTCTGGCCGAGCTCGGCCCCGGCCGCGGCACGCTGATGGCCGACGCCCTGCGCGCCCTCGCCGTCGTCCCCGCGCTCCGCGACGCCGTCCGGGTCCACCTCGTCGAGGCCTCGCCCGCGCTCCGGGCCGAGCAGGCCCGCCGCCTGCCCGGCGCCACCTGGCACGACCGCCTCGACACCCTGCCCGAAGGCCCCCTCCTCCTTCTCGCCAACGAGTTCCTCGACGCCCTCCCCGTCCGCCAGTTCCTGCGCCAAGGCCCCCTCTGGGCCGAGCGCGTCGTGGGCCTCGATCCCGCGGGCCGCCTCGCCTGGGGCCTGCGCCGCCCGCTCCCCGTCCCCGCGCTCGACCACCGCCTCGCCGACACCCGCGACGGCGACATGGTCGAGACCCGCCCCGCCCTCGCTCCCCTCGTGGGCGAGATCGGCCGCCGCATCGCCGCCCATGGGGGTGCTGCGATCCTCGTCGATTACGGCGGCTGGCGTCTGACCGGCGACACGCTCCAGGCCCTGCGCGCCCACGCCCCCGCCGACCCCCTCGCCCATCCCGGAGAGGCCGACCTGACCGCCCATGTGGACTTCGACGCGGTCGCCCGCGCCGCCCCCCCCGCCCGCGCCACCGCGATGGTCGAACAGGGCACGCTGCTCGCCCGCCTCGGCCTCGGGGCCCGGGCCGAGGCGCTCGCGCGCGGCCTTTCGGGCCCGGCGCTCGCCGCCCACCGCGCCGCCGTCGCCCGCCTCGCCGACCCCGCCGCCATGGGCTCGCTCTTCAAGGCGATCGCGCTCCACCCCCCCGACGCCCCGCCCCCGCCCGGATTCGCCCCGTGACGCTCGACCTGATCGCCTCGCCCCTCCTCCAGCCGCTCCCCCACGGCTTCTTCGGCCGCGAGGGGGGGGCCTCCTCGGGCGTGTTCGCGGGCCTCAATTGCGGCCCCGGCTCCACCGACCAGGCCGAGGCCGTGACCCTCAACCGCGCCCGCGTCGCCCGCGCCCTCGGCGTCGCCCCCGACCGCCTCCTCGGCGTCCACCAGGTCCACTCGGCCGAGGTCGTCGTGGCCGACGGCCCCCTGCCCGAGCCGCGCCCGCGCGCGGACGCGCTCGTGACCCGCACCCCCGGCCTCGCGCTCTCCGTGCTGACCGCCGATTGCCAGCCCGTGCTTCTCGCCGACCCCGAAGGCGGCGTGATCGGCGCCGCCCATGCCGGCTGGCGCGGCACGCTGCTCGGCGTCCTCGAGGCGACGGTGGACGCCATGGAGCGCCTCGGCGCCCGGCGCGGGCGCATCCGCGCCGCCATCGGCCCCACGATCAGCCAGCGCGCCTACGAGGTCGGCCCCGAACTCATGGAGGAGGTGCTCGCCGACGACCCGGCCGCCGCGCGCTTCTTTGCCGGCGGCCGCGGCGACCGGCTCCATCTCGACCTGCCCGGCTGGGGCCTCTGGCGCCTGCGCCGCGCCGGCGTGGCCGAAGCCGAATGGACGCGCCACTGCACCTATTCGGACCCCGCGCGCTTCTTCTCCTACCGGCGCAAGGTCCACCGGCAGGAGGCCGATTACGGCCGCCTCATCGCCGCCATCCGCCTCTGACCGGGCAGGCGGGCGCCTCGGCTGCCCGGCAATCTCCGCATCTTCATCCCCCGGGCGCCACGATCCTGCCTGCTTGTCGCGCGAGCCTGTCCCCGGACTTCCCCGTCCGCTCCCGTCCCCGCCAGCCCGGAGACACCCGATGCGCGACCTGCCCGCTTCCCTCGATGTGCCCGGCCGCCCCGCCGCGGTGCCGCCACCCGCCGCCCTGCGGATGCGGGCCGAGCCGGTGCCGGCCGCGTCCCGCCGGCCTGCGCCGCTCATGCGCCGGGTGGAGATCGCCGCCCTGCGCCCCGATGGCTCGGTGGACAGCGGCCCGCGCCTCCTGCCCGCCCTCCTGCCCTTCGAGGAACCCTTCGCCGCCTTCGCCCGCGGAACGGTCCTTGCCACGGAGCACGGTCCCGTGGCCGTGGAGGACCTGCGACCCGGCCAGCGGCTTCGCACCGCCTCGGGAGCGCTGCGGCCGATCTTGTGGTGGGGCGCCACGCTGATCGTGCCCGGCGCGCCCGGCCAGTCGCCCGAGATGACGCGCCTCGTGCGCATCGCCGCCGGGGCGCTGGGCCTCGCGCGGCCCGAACACGACCTCGTCCTCGGCCCGCTCGCCCGTGTGGTGCTGCGCCGCCCCGGCATCCGGGAGATCACGGGCTGCCCCGAGGCGACGGTGCCTGCCATCGACCTGGCCGACGGCGAGGGGGTGATCGCCATCGCCCCCCCCGCCCCCGCCCAGGTCTTCGGCCTCTGCCTCGCGGGACCCGAACGGCTGCTCGCGGACGGCATCGAGATCGAGAGCTACCATCCCGGCCCGCCCGCCGCCTTTCCGCTGCGCGGCGAGGCGCTCGATCTGCTCCTCGCCTGCTTTCCGGGCCGCGCCGACCTCGCCGCCTTCGGCCCGCCCGCCCTGCCGCGGCTGCGGCTCGGTTCCACGGGCCTGTTCGAGGCGGCCTAGGCGCCCTCGGCTTCCCGCTCGGGCGTTGCCGTCCCCGGCGGGCCGCCCTCCTCCAGGGGCACCAGCGGCGCCTCCTTGGCCGACCGGATGACCAAGCTCGTGCGCACGCTCGCCACATTGGGCGCAGGCGTGAGATGCTCGGTCAGAAAGGCCTGGAAGGCGGGCAGGTCGGGTGCCACGCAGCGCAGCAGGAAATCCGTCTCGCCGTTGAGCATGTGGCACTCGCGCACCAGCGGCCAGCCCTGCGCGGCCGCCTCGAAGGCGCGCAGATCCGCCTCCGCCTGGCTTCTCAGCCGCACCTGCGCCCAGACCTGCACCGCCCAGCCGAGCCGCGCCGCATCGAGCTGCGCGCGGTAGCCGCGGATATAGCCGGCCTCCTCCAGCGCGCGCACCCGGCGCAGGCAGGGCGGCGCGGACAGGCCGACCCGCCGCGCCAGCGCGACATTGCTGATCCGCCCTTCCGCCTGCAGCACCGCCAGGATGCGCCGGTCCGTCGCATCGAGCCATCCGCCGGGCATCGCCCCTCCCTCCGCGCACCCGTCCGCCGCGCCGTGGCGAGCCTAGACCTGCGGCGGCGTCCGCGCAACATTGTTGCCCGCACCGGCGCGGCTGCGGGGCTTCAACGCTCCCGCGCCCCGCGCTATGTCCGGCAGACCCAGAGGGAGAGCCGCCATGCCCGATCCGCGCCGTGTCCGCCTTCTCATCGTGGGCTCCGGTCCCGCCGGCTACACCGCCGCGATCTATGCCGCGCGCGCCATGCTGGCTCCCGTCCTCGTCCAGGGGCTCGAGCCCGGCGGCCAGCTCACCACCACCACCGAGGTGGAGAACTGGCCCGGCGACGAAAGCGTACAGGGCCCCGACCTGATGGCGCGGATGGAATCGCATGCCCGCGCCATGGGGACCGAGATCGTCATGGACATCGTCTCGCGTCTCGACCTCTCCCGCCGCCCCTTCCGGGCCGAGACGGACGGGGGGCTGGTCCTTCTCGCCGACGCGGTCATCCTCGCCACCGGCGCGCGCGCCAAGTGGCTGGGCCTTCCGTCCGAGGAACGCCTCAAGGGCTTCGGCGTCTCGGCCTGCGCCACCTGCGACGGCTTCTTCTTCCGCGGCAAGGAGATCGCCGTGATCGGCGGCGGCAACACCGCGGTCGAGGAGGCGCTGTTTCTCACCAACTTCGCCACGCGCGTCACGCTGATCCACCGCCGCGACAGCCTGCGCGCCGAAAAGATCCTCCAGGACCGCCTCTTCCGCCACCCCAAGATCGAGGTGATCTGGAACCACACGGTCGAGGAGGTGCTGGGCGAGTCGGCCGTCGAGGGGCTGCGCCTGCGCCACGTCGCCACCGGAGAGGAGCGCATCCTCCCCTGCCAGGGGGCGTTTGTCGCCATCGGCCACGCCCCCGCCTCGGACCTCGTGGCGGGCCAGCTCGAGCTGCACAACGGCGGCTACGTCAAGGTCGAGCCGGGCAGCACGCGCACCTCCGTGCCCGGCGTCTTCGCCGC
This sequence comes from Rubellimicrobium sp. CFH 75288, assembly GCF_009904055.1. GTDB lineage: Bacteria > Pseudomonadota > Alphaproteobacteria > Rhodobacterales > Rhodobacteraceae > Rubellimicrobium. The sequence continues at coordinate 81,120 of NZ_WYDP01000012.1, forward strand.
GGGCGACCTCACCGACCACGTCTATCGCCAAGCCGTCACCTCGGCCGGAATGGGCTGCATGGCCGCGCTCGACGCCGAACGCTGGCTCGCCGCCGGACCCGAGAGCGCGGTGGGCGAGACCGTGTCGCAGACGCGCGACCCCAGTCCGGCCCTGTCGCACTACTGACGCGCCCCGCCTCGCGCTCCGGCCTGCAAGGGGTTGATCGGCGCGGCGAATCATGGCCCCCTTGGACCATGACGCCGAACCCGCCTTCCGGACACGCGCCAGCGGCGCCGGACGCCGACCGACACGCCCCCGCGCCGGAGGTCGTGCCGGGTGCCGTGCGGCCGCCGCTCCCGGGAGAGCCCGCGCCGTTCTTCACCCAGCGTTCGGCCGGCAATCCGCGCTACTGCTTCGACGCCGCCGCCGGCCGCTGGCTCGTGCTGTGCTTCCTGCACAGCGCCGCCCATCCGGCCGCCCAGGCGGCGCTGGCGGCGGTCCAGGCGCGCCCGGACCTGTTCGACGACCGTTTCGCCGCCTTCTTCGCCGTCTCCACCGATCCGGCCGACGAGGAGTCGGGCCGCCTGTCGCAGCACCTGCCCGGCTACAGGGTTTTCTGGGATCTCGACCTGCTCGCCTCGCGCCTCTACGGCGCCGCCCGGGGCGAGCGGCGGCTCGGCCTCTGGGTGGTCATCGACCCCACGATGCGGGTGGTCGAGAGCCTTCCCTTCCGCGCGGAGGACGGAGGCGCCGGCGCGGTCCTCGCCCTGCTCGACCGTCTGCCGCCGCCCGAGCGCTTTGCCGGCATGCCGCTCCAGGCGCCGGTTCTCGTGCTGCCGAGGGTGTTCGAGCCCGCGCTCTGCCGCCGGCTCATCGACCTCTACGAGGACCAGGGCGGCGAGCTGTCGGGGTTCATGCAGCAGGTCGGAGACCGGACCGTGGGGGTGAGCGATGCCCGCCACAAGGTGCGCCGCGACGTGCACGTGACCGATCCCGACCTCACCGCCCTGCTGCGCGAGCGCATCCTGCGCCGCGTCGTGCCCGAGATCCTCAAGATCCACCAGTTCCGCGCCACGCGGATGGAACGCTACCTGGTGGCCTGCTACGACGCCGCCGAGGGCGGGCATTTCGCGCCCCACCGCGACAACACTACCGCCGGCACCGCCCATCGCCGCTTTGCCGTCTCCGTCAACCTCAACGACGATTTCGAAGGGGGCGAGGTCTCCTTCCCGGAATACGGGCCGCGCGGATTCAAGGCGCCCGCAGGCGGAGCGGTCGTGTTCTCCTGCTCGCTGCTCCATGCCGTGGGCCGCGTGACGGCCGGCAGGCGCTACGCCTTCCTGCCCTTCCTCTACGACGAGGAGGCCGCGCAGATCCGCAGCCGCAACGCGGCCGCCCTCGCTCCCGCCGGTCGCGCGCCGGGCTGATCCCGCGCGGCAGGGACGTCACGCCGGACCGCGGCTCGCCCGCCGCCGAGACGGGCACCGCTTGCGGCGGCGCAGCAGCGGGTCTAGGGGGCTGGGCGACCCCGACCGTGCCAGACCTTCGAGCGCCCATGCTGCATCAGACCCCGGAATCCCGCCCCATGCCCCTGTCCAACCTCGCGCCGATCCCCGAGCTCTACGTGTCCGCCGAATCCGCGCAGAAGCTCAAGGCCGAGGCCGGGACGCTGCCCTCCTGGGACCTGACGCCGCGCCAGATCTGCGATCTCGAGCTGCTGATGAACGGCGGCTTCTTCCCGCTCAAGGGCTTCCTCGGGCAGGCCGACTACGAGGGTGTCGTCTCCTCCATGCGGCTGGCCGACGGCACGCTGTGGCCCATCCCCATCACGCTCGACGTCTCCGAGGCCTTCGCCGCCCGGATCGAGCCCGGCCAGGACATCGCCCTGCGCGACCAGGAGGGCGTGATCCTCGCCACCATGACGGTGACCGACAAGTGGACCCCCGACAAGGCGGCCGAGGCCGTGGGCGTGTTCGGCGCCGACGACATCGCCCATCCCGGCGTCAACTACCTGCGCCACCGCGCGGGCCCCGTCTATCTGGGCGGCCCCGTCACCGGCCTCGCGCCGCCCGTCCATTACGACTTCAAGGCCCGCCGCGACACGCCCAACGAACTCAGGGCCTTCTTCCGCAAGCTCGGCTGGCGCCGGATCGTCGCCTTCCAGACCCGCAACCCGCTGCATCGCGCGCATCAGGAACTGACCTTCCGCGCCGCGCGCGAGGCGCAGGCCAATCTCCTCATCCATCCCGTCGTGGGCATGACCAAGCCCGGCGACGTGGACCACTTCACCCGCGTGCGCTGCTACGAGGCGGTGCTCTCCAAGTATCCCGCCGCCACCACGCATCTGTCGCTTCTCAACCTCGCCATGCGCATGGCCGGCCCGCGCGAGGCGCTCTGGCACGCCATCATCCGGCGCAATCACGGCATGACCCACTTCATCGTCGGCCGCGACCATGCCGGCCCCGGCAAGAACAGCCAGGGAAAGGACTTCTACGACCCCTACGCCGCGCAGGACCTCGTCGCCCGCCACCAGGACGAGGTCGGGATCGAGATGGTCCCCTTCAAGCAGATGGTCTATGTCCAGGAAAAGGCCCAGTACTTCCCCGTGGACGAGGTGCCCGAGGGCTGCACCACCCTCGACATCTCGGGCACCGAACTGCGCCGCCGCCTGCGCGAGGGGCTCGAGATCCCCGACTGGTTCTCCTTCCCCGAGGTGGTGGAGGAGCTCCGCCGCACCTCGCCGCCGCGCTCCAGGCAGGGCTTCACCGTGTTCTTCACCGGACTCTCGGGCTCGGGCAAGTCCACCATCGCCAACGCGCTCATGGTCAAGCTCATGGAGATGGGCGGCCGGCCGGTGACGCTGCTCGACGGCGACGTGGTGCGCAAGCACCTCAGCTCGGAGCTCGGCTTCTCCAAGGAGCACCGCGACATCAACATCAAGCGGATCGGCTATGTCGCGTCCGAGATCACCAAGAACGGCGGCATCGCGATCTGCGCGCCCATCGCCCCCTACGCCGCCACGCGGGCCGAGGTGCGCGAGATGATCGAGCAGTACGGCGCCTTCGTCGAGGTGCATGTCGCCACCTCGCTCGAGGAATGCGAGCGGCGCGACCGCAAGGGCCTCTACAAGCTCGCGCGCGAGGGCAAGATCAAGGAATTCACCGGCATCTCCGACCCCTACGACGTCCCCGAGGCGCCCGAGCTGCGCGTGGACACGGAGGGGCAGGACGTGGATACCTGCGCCCACCAGGTCCTGCTCACGCTCGAGGGTCTGGGGCTTCTGAGCGCGCCGCGCTGAGCGGCGGCCTGCCGGGGGCGACGGCCCCCGGCCTCCGGCTCAGGTGCCGCCCGTGGGCCGGATCATCCGGCGGATCAGTCCGTCGCGCAGCACGAAATGGTGCAGGAGCGCGGCGCCCACATGGATCAGGACCAGCACCCAGAAGACCCAGATCAGGAGGCGGTGCAGATCGCCCGCCGCCGCCACGCCGCCGAACCAGGCCACCGCCCCCAGGACCGGAATCGCCAGCAGGAGGGCATAGAAGGCCCAGTGGTTGATCGTGGCCAGGACCTTCAGCAGGCGGTGCGGCGAGTCGGGCGCCACCTCCACCGGGCGGTTCAGGCGCGCGGCCAGGCGCGCGATCATCACCAGCAGGATCACGAGGCCGATCGCGGCATGCATGTAGGCCGGACCCCAGTTCGTGACCTCCTCCCCGCGCAGGCTGGCGCGGAACACGTTAGCCATGGCGTCCCCGATCAGGGCATTGGCCACCACGAGGATCGCCACCGTCCAGTGCAGCGCGATCTGCGTCGAGGAATAGCCGTGCTTCTTGGCGCGGTAGGGGGTATCGGTCTGTGCCATGGCCTTGGTCCGTCGCTGGCGGAGGCGGACGCCTCCCGTCTGCGGGGGCGCGGCGCGTCCCCTTCGGCACCTTACCTGTCGCGGCCGCGTGCTTCGTCAACGTGCCGGCGATGATGCACCACCCTCCGCCCGGCGGGAGGAGAGGCGCCGGGGGGCCTCAGCCCCCCATCGCTGCGACCTCAGTGCACCGTCACGGGCACCTTGTCGTGCTGACGCGCCAGCACGAAGGCCAGCCGCCGGTCGGCGACCAGGGCAAGCTGCTGGCCGTCCGAATCGTGGACGGCGAAGATCGTCTCGAGATCGCCCGCCTGCAGGCGGATGGGCTCGGGCAGCGACGCCACCGGCACCGGCTTGACATAGACCAGATCGGGAGAGAGCGCGCGGAGGTCCGGCCGCCGCCCCCTGTTCGTGTTCGCAGAACCGTTCATTTGACCCCACTCTTCTTGATGGGGACGGTCTGGACGACCGTCTCCGGAACATGGCGGGTCAGATCGACGTGCAGCAGCCCGTTCTCCATGACCGCCTCTCCCACCTCGATGCCGTCGGCCAGCACGAAGCTCCGCTGGAACTGTCGGGCCGCGATCCCGCGGTGAAGAAAGATCCGCCCGTCGTCCGGCTCGGCCTGCCGCCCGCGGATCACGAGCTGGCGGTCCTCGACCGTGATGGCGAGGTCCCGCTCCGTGAACCCGGCCACGGCCAGCGTGATCCGATAGGACCGGTCCGAGGTCTGTTCGATGTTGTAGGGCGGATAGCCGTCGTTGCCCGACTTCGCCGTCCGTTCCACCAGGCGTTCGAGGCCTTCGAACCCCAAAAGGAACGGATGCGTTCCGAGGGTGAGCTTGGTCATCTGCGACACGTCCTTTCCGCGAAAGCGACCGTCAGCGCGGACCCCGGACTCGGGCGACCGCCTGTCGCGAATATGGGAGCGGCAGCCTTGTCCCGCAAGGGCTTGGGCCTTCCCGCCGCAAAGCCGAGCGCCTATGGTGTCCGCGCCGGCGCGGCGCGCCGGCCGAACCGACGGGGCATGCCGCGATGGTCCATCCGGCCACCATGGACGAAGCCGAGGTGCTTCGGGCTGAACTCGACGTGCTGCGCGGCCTTCACCGCGCCCTTGACGAGGAGATCCTCGCCCTCGAGGAACGCCCCGCCCGGGACATGCTCCTGATCCGCCGCAAGAAGAAGGAAAAGCTCGTGCTGCGCGACCGCATCCGCCTTCTCGAGGATCGCCTCCTGCCGGACATCATCGCGTGACCGGCCCCTCCGCCGATCCGCCGCCCGCCGCCTCCCCGCTCGTCGGCGTGGTGATGGGCAGCCAGTCCGACTGGCCGACCATGCGGGGGGCCGCACAGGTTCTCGCCGAACTCGGAATCCCCCACGAGACCCGCATCGTCTCCGCCCACCGCACGCCCGACCGCCTCTGGAGCTACGGGGCCGAGGCCGCGGCGCGCGGCCTGCGGGTGATCGTGGCAGGCGCCGGCGGGGCCGCGCACCTGCCCGGCATGCTCGCCTCCAAGACCGCACTCCCCGTAATCGGCGTCCCGGTGGAGACGCGCGCCCTGGGCGGGCTCGACTCCCTCCTCTCCATCGTCCAGATGCCGCGCGGCTTCCCCGTCGCCACCGTGGCCATCGGCGGGGCCGCCAATGCGGGCCTGCTCGCCGCCTCCATCCTCGCCCTCGCCGACCCCGCGCTCGCCGCCCGGCTGGCCGCCTGGCGCGCCGGCCTCGCGGCCTCCGTGACCGAGTCCCCCGTTGACTGACCCCCTCGCCCCCGGCGCCGCGATCGGCATCCTCGGCGGCGGCCAGCTCGGCCGCATGCTCGCCATGGCCGCCGCCCGGCTCGGCCTGCGCACCCACATCCTCGACCCCGACCCCGCCGCTCCGGCCGCCCATTGCGCCGCCCGCTTCACCTGCGCCCCCTGGGACGACAGGGACGCGCTCGCCGGCTTCGCCGCCTCCGTCGCCGTCGTCACCTACGAGTTCGAGAACATCCCCCCCGCATCGCTCGACGCGATCGAGGCGCTGGCCCCCATCCGCCCGAACCGCCGCGCGCTGGCCACCTCGCGCGACCGCCTGGTCGAAAAGCGCTTCCTTGCGGATCTCGGCCTCGCCACCGCCCCCTTCGCCCCCGTGGACGACGCCGCCACGCTCGCCGACGCGCTCGACCGGATCGGCACCCCCGCCATCCTCAAGACCCGCACGCTGGGCTACGACGGCAAGGGTCAGGTCCGGCTCTCCTCGCCCGGGGGCGCCGCGGACGCGCTTGCCGCCCTTCGCGGCGCCCCCGCCATCCTCGAGGGCTTCGTCCCCTTCGAGCGCGAGGTGTCCGTGATCGCCGCACGCGGCCTCGACGGCACCGTCTCCGCCTACGATCCCGGCGAGAACGTGCACGAGAACGGCATCCTCGCCACCACCACCGTGCCCGCCCGCATCCCGCCCGCGCTCGCCCAGGACGCGGTCCTGCTCGCCGGGCGCATCCTCAACGCGCTCGACTATGTGGGCGTCATGGGGGTCGAGCTGTTCGTCGCCCGGGGCCGCCTCCTCGTCAACGAGATCGCCCCCCGCGTCCACAATTCCGGCCACTGGACCGAGGCGGGCTGCACCATCGACCAGTTCGAGCAGCACGTCCGCGCCATCGCGGGCTGGCCCTTGGGCGACGGCACCCGCCACGCCTCCGTCCGCATGGAAAACCTCGTCGGCCCCGAAGGCATGGCCCGCCTTCCCGAACTGCTGCGCAGCGGCGGCCGTCTCCACCTCTACGGCAAGGCCGAGGCGCGACCGGGCCGCAAGATGGGCCATGTCAACCACCTCCTGCCCGGCTGAGCGCGTGCCGTCTCCCCGCCTCGCCGTCCGCGCGCTCCTCCTGCACGCCGACCGCCTCCTTCTCGTCAACGCCTATCCCGGACGCACCGACCTGTGGTGCCTGCCCGGCGGGGCCGTCCGCCCCCACGAATCGCTTCCCGACGCGCTGGCGCGCGAAGTGCACGAGGAGACCGGCCTCCGCGTCGCCGTGGGCGCCCCCCGCCTCGTCAACGAGTTCCACGACCCCGCCCGCGCCTTCCACCAGGTCGAGATCGCCTTCCGCTGCACGCTCCTGTCGGGCGACCCGGACGGGCCGTGGTCCGACCCCGAGGGGATCGTCGCCCACCGGCTCTGGGCCAGCCGCGCCGATCTCGCGCGGCTCAACCACAAGCCCGACAGCCTCGCCGCCGCAGCCTGGGAGGACGGTCCCGCCCTCTACGACCCGCTCGAGCCGCTTCTGCCCTGAGCGCGCCGTTACGATCCGTTAACCACGACGGCCCAACCCGTTGATCCGACGGCCAAAGCCGGACGCAACACCACCGCGCGGTGGGGCAACGGATCGTTAACCCTTCCGTCGCATCCTCCGGCGCAGAGACATCCCTGCGCCCGAGACCTGCTGCCCATGCCCCGCCCTTCCGCCTGTCCGCCTGCCCCCCTTCCGGCCGCTCTCCTGCGGGCGGGGGGCGTCGTGGCGTCAGGTCTCCCGCAGCACGGCCAGAAAGGCCTCTCCGAAACGCGCGGCCCGCTCCGGCCCGATCCCCGGCAGCCGCGCGAGGGCGGCGAGGTCGCGCGGCCGCCGCTCCGCCACGTGCCTCAGCGCCGAGGCCGGGCAGGACATGGGCCGCGCCGTCCCGTCCTCGCCGCGCTCCAGACGCCTCTGCGCCTCGGCCAGCCGGTCGAACAGCAGGCCCGCCTCGCTGCCGGCCAGGCGGCGGCGCGCGGGATGGACCTCCGGCGCGGGCTCTCCCCGGATCGCCTCCAGGAAGGCGCGCCCGTAGGCTTCGAGCTTTCTGGCCCCCACGCCCCCGATCGCGGCCAGCGCGTCCAGCGTCGCGGGCCGGCGCTCGGCCATCTCGATCAGCGTGCGGTCGGGAAAGATCACGTAGGCGGGCACCCCCCGCGCCTGCGCGAGCTGCCGCCGCAGCGCCTTGAGCGAGGCGAGCAGCCCCTCGGCCTCCTCCGCCACCAACGCACGCGGCTCCGCCCGAAGGGTGCCCCCCCGCCGCTCCGGCAGCCGGTCGCGCCGCATGGCGACCGCGCGCTCGCCCCGCAGCACCGGCCCCGCGAGGGCGGTCAGCCGCAGCGCCCCGTGCCGCGCGGGGTCGGGGCGCAGCAGGTCCTGTGCCATCATCTGCCGCAGGATCGCGCGCCACTGCCCCTCGTCCCACCCGGCCCCGACGCCGAAGGTGGGCAGCCCGTCATGCCCGCGCGCCCGCACCTTCTCGGTCGCCACGCCCCGCAGCACGTCGATCAGATGCCCCGCCCCGAACCACTCGCCCGTGCGCAGCGCGGCCGACAGCGCCATGCGCGCGGGTTGCGTCGCGTCCCAGGTCTCCACGGGCCGGTCGCAGGTGTCGCAGGCCCCGCAGGGCGCGCTCTCCTCGCCGAAGCAGCGCAGCAGGGCCTGCCGGCGGCAGCCGGCCGCCTCCGCGATCCCCAGAAGCGCGTTCAGCCGCCCGTGATCGGCGATCTTGCGCGCCTCGGGCGCGGCGCCCTCGTCGATCTGGGACCGCCGCAGCCGGATGTCGTCCGCGCCATAAAGGGCCAGCGCCTCGGCCGGCAGCCCGTCGCGCCCGGCGCGCCCGATCTCCTGATAGTAGCCCTCGACCGACTTGGGCAGGTCGGCATGGAGCACCCAGCGGATGTCGGGCTTGTCGATCCCCATGCCGAAGGCGACGGTGGCCACGACCACCAGCCCGTCCTCCGTCTGGAACCGCGTCTCGGCCTCGCGCCGCGCGTCGGGCTCCATCCCCGCATGGTAGTGGATCGCCGGGACCCCCGCCTCGCGCAGCGCGCGCGAGAGGGTCTCGGTCCGCGCGCGGCTCGCGCAATAGACGATCCCCGACCGCCCCGCCCGGGCGCGCACGTAATCCAGCACCTGCCGGCGGGGCCCGTCCTTGGGGGCAAAGGCGATGTGGATGTTGGGCCGGTCGAAGCCGCGCAGGAACAGCGCGGGCTCACGCCCCCCGAACAGCCGCTCGACGATCTCGGCGCGCGTGTCGTCGTCCGCCGTGGCGGTAAAGGCCGCGAGCGGCACGCCCAGGGCCTCGCGCAGCGGTCCGATGCGCAGGTAGTCGGGACGGAAGTCGTGCCCCCACTCGGCCACGCAATGCGCCTCGTCCACGGCCAGCGCCCGGGTGTTCCAGCGCCGCAGCGCCGCGGCCGTGCCTGCCTGCGCCAGCCTCTCGGGCGCGAGGTAGAGCAGCCGCAGCCGCCCCTCCGCCAGCGCCTCGCGCAGCGCCGCGTTCTCCTCCTCGCTGTTGGCCGAGGTGTAGGCCCCCGCCTCCACCCCCGCCTCGCGCAGCGCGCGCACCTGGTCGCGCATCAGCGCGATCAGGGGCGACACGACCACCGTCAGCCCCTCGCGCAAGAGCGCGGGCAGCTGGAAGCACAGCGACTTGCCCCCGCCCGTGGGCATCACGGCCAGGACGTCGCGCCCCCCGGCCACGGCGCGGACGATCTCCTCCTGCCCCGGGCGGAAGGACTCGAACCCCCACACCTCCCGCAGGAGGGCGCCCGCCCGGTCCTCCGTCATGGGCTAGACGAAGAAGCCGACATTGTTGCGCAGCACGATCTCCAGCGCATAGATCGCCACCAGCGCGACCAGCGGCGCGAGGTCGAGGCCCCCCATGGGCGGCAGGACGCGCCGGATCGGCCCGTAGAGCGGCTCGAGCAGCCGCGACAGCCCGCCCCAGACCTGCTGCACGAATTGCTGCCGCGGGTTCAGCACGTTGAAGGCGAGCAGCCACGACATGATGAAATGCGCGAAGATCAGGAACTTCGCCACGCCCAGGATCAGAAGCAGGATCTCGAACAGGGAGGTCATGGTGTCTCCGCGCCGCGCTGCCCCCGACCTAAGCCGGGCCCCGCCCCGACGCAATCCCCGCCCCACGCGCCTCGCCCCGCCGTGACCGGAGGGGCGCGCCGCAGGGTCACGCTTGACGCCCCCCGCCCGGCCCGGCAGCGGTCGGCCGAAAGGAGCGGCCCCGATGTATCCCGTCCTCCGCCTCGCCTGGCAGCTCTGGCGCCACCGCAACGACCCGCCCCTTCCGCCCGAGGGCGTGCACGAGAGCCGGCATCTCTGCTGGCCTTGGGACCTCGACATCTGGAACGAGCTCAACAACGGCCGGACCCTCACGCTCTACGACCTGGGCCGGCTGCCCTGGATCCGGCGGGTGGGCCTCGTGGGGGCGATGCGGCGGAACGGCTGGGGCGCGGCCGTGGCCGGGGCCTCCGTGCGCTACCGCCGCCGCGTGCGCGCCTTCGACCGGCTCCGGATGCGCACGCGCGGGATCGGCTGGGACGCCCGCTTCTTCTATGTCGAGCAGGCGATCTTTCTCCGCTCGGGCGAATGCGCGGGCCACGTGCTCCTGCGCGTGGCGACCACGGGACGGGGCGGCATCGTGGCGCCCGCGCGGGTCATGGCCGCGCTCGGCCGCGACGGGACCTCGCCCCCCCTGCCGCCCTGGGTGTCGGCCTGGATCGCGGCCGAGGAGACGCGCCCCTGGCCGCCCTTCGCGGACGCGCCCTGATCCTTCCCCGGCCTGCGGCGCGCGCTAGGTCGCAGGCCATGCCGGTCCTGTCCCTCACCGATCGCGGCCTCTACTGCGAGGCGGGCGACTTCCACATCGACCCCTGGCGGCCCGTTCCCCGCGCGCTCGTCACCCACGGCCATGCCGACCACGCCCGGCCCGGCATGGGCGCCTATCTTGTGACCGGGGACGCCGCCCCCGTGGTCCGCCACCGCCTCCGTCCCGACCGGCTCGAGACGGTCCCCTACGGACAGACCCTGACGATCGGGGACGCGCGCGTCTCCTTCCACCCCGCGGGCCACGTCCCCGGATCGGCCCAGATCCGGGTCGAGGTTGGGGGCGAGGTCTGGGTCGTCTCGGGCGACTACAAGACCGAGGCCGACGGCCTCTCCGCCCCGTGGGAGCCGGTCGCCTGCCACACCTTTGTCAGCGAATGCACCTTCGGCCTGCCCGTCTTCCGCTGGCGCCCCCAGGCCGAGCTGGCCGCCGACCTCAACGCCTGGTGGGCCGCCAACGCGGCCGAGGGGCGGTTCTCGCTCCTCGGGGCCTACTCGCTGGGCAAGGCCCAGAGGCTTCTGCACATGCTCGACCCCTCCGTGGGCCCCATCCTGACCCATGGCGCGGTCGAAGGCGTGACCGCCGTGCTGCGCGAGCAGGGCCTGCCGCTGCCGCCCACCATCCGCGTGGCCCAGGGCCTCGACCTCAAGGCCCATCGCGGCGCGCTGGTCCTCTGCCCGCCCTCGGCGCTCGACGCCCCCTGGGCGCGCAAGTTCGGCGAGGCGCGCCGCGCCGTCGCCTCGGGCTGGATGGCGCTGCGCGGCATCCGCCGGCGGCGGGGCGCGGACCGGGGCTTCGTGCTGTCGGACCATGCCGACTGGCCCGGCCTCAACGCCGCCATCGCCGCCACCGGAGCGGAGCGCGTCCTCGTCACCCACGGCTACACCGCGCCCTTCCGCCGCTGGCTCGAGGAGCAGGGCCTCGAGGCCGGGATCGTCCACACCGACTGGATGGGAGAGGCCCCCGAGGGCGCCGAGGCCGAGCCCGAGGAGGCCCCGGCATGAGGGACTTCGCCACGCTCTATGCCCGCCTCGACTCGACCACCCGCACCGGCGAGAAGGTCGCCGCCCTGGCCGAGTTCTTCCGCACCGCCCCCGAGGCCGATCGCCTCTGGACGATCGCCCTGTTCTCCGGCCGCCGCCCCCGCCGCGCCGTCAACGCCACGAAGATGCGCGAATGGGCGGCCGAGGCGTCGGGCCTGCCCCTGTGGCTGGTCGAGGAATCCTATGCCGTCGCCGGCGACCTGAGCGAGACCATCGCCCTGATCCTGCCGCCCCCCTCGCAGGAGCTGGACCTGCCGCTCGCACACTGGATGGACCGCCTCGCCCGGCTCGCCGCCCTGCCCGAGCCCGAGCGGCGCGAGGCGCTGCTGGAAATGTGGGACTCGCTTCCGCCCTTCGAGCGGTTCCTGTTCAACAAGCTGCTCACGGGGTCCTTCCGCGTCGGCATCTCCCAGACCCTCGTGGTCCGCGCCGTGGCCCAAGCCGAGGGCCTGCCCGACACCGAGGTGGCCCACCGCCTGATGGGCACTTGGACGCCCGCCACCACGACCTGGGCGGCCCTGCTGCGCGAGGGCAATGCCGCCGACGACGGCGCCCGCCCCTATCCCTTCTTTCTCGCCTATCCGCTCGAGGACCCGGCCGATCTCGGCGACCCCCGCGACTGGTTCGCCGAGCGCAAGTGGGATGGCATCCGCGGCCAGCTCATCCTGCGCGGGGGGCGCCACCACCTCTGGAGCCGGGGCGAGGACCTCGTCACCGACCGCTTCCCCGAGATCGCCCGCGCGCTCGACTGGCTGCCCCCCGGCACCGTGCTCGACGGCGAGATCCTGGCCTGGCGCGACGGCCGGCCGCTGCCCTTCGCCGCGCTCCAGACGCGGATCGGCCGCAAGACGCTCTCCCGCGCCACGCTCGAGGCCGCGCCCGTGATCCTGATGGCCTACGACCTGCTCGAGGAGGGGGGCGCGGACATCCGCCCCCTCCCCTTCGCCGAGCGTCGCGCCCGCCTCGACGCGCTGCTCGCCCCCCTGCCCCCGGACGCGCCGCTGCGGCTCTCGCCGGCCGTGCCGTTCGAGACGCTCGACGACCTCGCCCGCTCGCGCGAGGCCGCGCGCGAGGAAGGAGCCGAGGGGCTGATGCTCAAGCGCCTCGCCTCTCCCTACGGGACGGGGCGCAGAAAGGGCGACTGGTGGAAATGGAAGGTCGAGCCCTTCAGCGTGGACGCGGTCATGGTCTATGCGCAGGCCGGCTCGGGCCGGCGGGCCAACCTGTTCACCGACTTCACCTTCGCCGTGCGCGACGGCGACGCGCTGGTGCCCTTCACCAAGGCCTATTCGGGCCTGACGGACGAGGAGTTCCGCCAGATCACCGCCTGGGTGCACCGCCACACGATCCAGCGCTTCGGCCCCGTCCGGCAGGTCGAACCCGTGCAGGTCTTCGAGATCGGCTTCGAGGGCATCCAAGCCAGCCCCCGCCACAAGTCGGGCGTCGCCCTGCGCTTTCCCCGGATGCTGCGCTGGCGCCGCGACAAGCCCGCCTCCGAGATCGACACGCTCGAGAGCTTGCGCGCGCTCCTGCGCCAGCAGGAGGCGGGGTTCCGTCCAGCGGCCCCCTCCCCTATGGAGGACGGGCCCACAAGGGGAGAGCACGATGCCGCATCCGTTCCGTGACGCCACCCGCGAGGCCGGAGGCGCCGAGGCGCTGGGCCCGATGCCCGAATGGGACCTGTCGGACCTCTATGCCGCGCCCGACGCCCCCGAGGTCAAGCGCGATCTCGACTGGCTCGAGGAGGCCTGCCGCGCCTTCGCCGCCGACTACGAGGGCCGGCTCGCCGCGCTCGACGCGCCGGGCCTGCTCGAGGCCGTGCGCCGCTACGAGCGCATCGAGTTGGTCTCGGGCCGGATCATGTCCTATGCGGGTCTGCGCTACTACCAGCTGACGCTCGACCCCGAGCGCGCCAAGTTCCTGTCGGACTGCCAGGACCGGGTGACGGCCTACACCACCCCGCTCGTGTTCTGGAGCCTCGAGTTCAACCGCCTGCCCGACAATCACCTCGCCGCGCTGCTCGGCCAGAGCGCGGATCTGGCGCGCTACAAGCCCGTCTTCGACCGGATGCGCGCCATGAAGCCCTTCCAGCTCTCCGACGAGCTGGAGCGCTTCCTGCACGACCAGAGCACGGTGGGCGCCTCGGCCTGGAACAAGCTCTTCGACGAGACCATCGCCGCGCTCGAGTTCGACGTGGACGGCGAGCGCATGGGGATCGAGCCCGCGCTGAACCTGCTCACCGATCCCGACCGCGCCCGGCGCGAGGCGGCGTTCCACGCGCTCGCCGCCACGTTCGGCGCCCACACCCGCACCTTCGCCCGGATCCACAACACGCTGGCCAAGGAAAAGGAGATCGAGGACCGCTGGCGCGGCTTTCCCACGCCCCAGCACGCGCGCCACCTGTCGAACCACGTCGAGCCAGAGGTGGTCGAGGCGCTGCGCGCCGCCGTGGTGGAGGCCTATCCGCGGCTCTCGCACCGCTACTACCGGCTCAAGGCGCGCTGGCTCGGCCTCGATCGGCTGGAGGTCTGGGACCGCAACGCGCCGCTGCCGCAGGACGACCGCCTGATCCCCTGGGCCGAGGCCGAGGCGACCGTGCTCGACGCCTATGCGGCCTTCGACCCGCGCATGGCGGACCTCGCCCGGCCCTTCTTCGGCAAGGGCTGGATCGACGCCGCCGCCAAGCCCGGCAAGGCCCCCGGCGCCTTCGCCCACCCGACCGTCACGGACGCGCACCCCTATGTGCTGCTCAACTACCTGGGCAAGCCGCGCGACGTGATGACGCTCGCCCACGAACTGGGGCACGGCGTGCACCAGGTCCTCGCCGCCGGTCAGGGTGAGCTTCTGTCGGCCACGCCCCTGACGCTCGCCGAGACGGCGAGCGTCTTCGGCGAGATGCTGACCTTCCGCAAGCTTCTGGCCGAGGCGCCGGATGCGCGGTCGCGCAAGGCGCTGCTGGCCGGCAAGGTGGAGGACCAGATCAACACGGTCGTCCGCCAGATCGCCTTCTACGACTTCGAGTCGAAGCTCCATGCCGCGCGGCGCAACGGGGAACTCACGCCCGACGACATCGGCGCGCTGTGGATGTCCGTCCAGGCCGAGTCGCTGGGCGACGCCTTCCGCTTCGCACCGGGCTACGAGACGTTCTGGACCTACATCCCCCATTTTGTGCACTCGCCCTTCTACGTCTATGCCTATGCCTTCGGCGACGGGCTGGTGAACGCGCTCTACGCGGCCTGGGAGGAGGGCGATGCGGAGTTCCGCGACAAGTACTTCGCCATGCTGCGCGCGGGCGGCTCCATGCACCACCGCGACCTGCTCGCGCCCTTCGGGCTCGATGCCTCCGATCCCGGATTCTGGCACAAGGGCCTCGGGATGATCGAGCGGCTGATCGACGAGCTCGAGGCGATGGACGGGGCCTGAGCGCAGGGGATGATCGCCACCGCGGACGAGTACTTCGCAAGCGGCTGCGGCCGCTGCGCGCGCTTCGCCACGCCGGACTGCTCGGCCCGCCGCTGGGCCGGGGGGCTGGCTGAGCTGCGGCGCCTCTGCCTCGCGGCGGGTCTGTCCGAGGCGGTGCGGTGGGGGCACCCGTGCTACCGGCATGCGGGGCGCAACGTCGCCATCATCGGCGCCTTCCGCGACGACTTCCGCCTCAGCCTGTTCGACGCCGTGCTTCTCCCGGACGCCGAGGGCGTGCTGGAGCGGCAGGGGCCGAACACCCGGCACGCGGATGCCTTCCGCTTTCGCAGCAACGACGGACCGGCCCAGCGGGCGGAGGCGATCCTCGCCTGTCTGCGCGCGGCAATGGACATGGCCGAGCGCGGCCTGAGGGCACCGAAGGCCGAAGGGGCGCCGGACCTCCCGGACGAGCTGGTGGCCGCACTCGACGCCGATCCCGCACTGGCCGAGGCCTTTGCCGCCCTCACGCCGGGGCGCCAGCGCAGCTATGCCGTCGCGCTCTCCTCGGCCAGGACGGCGGCCACGCGGATCGCGCGGATCGCCCGCTTCCGCGACCGCATCCTCGCCGGCAAGGGCGCGACCGAGCGCTAGGACAGCATCTCGAGCGCGACGCGGACGTTGCTCTCCATCGCGCCGGGCTCGTCGCGGGCGATGAAGGGCGCCTTGCGCAGCCAGGCGTCATTGGCCGCGCAGTCCAGCAGCAGCGCCGCCACGTCGCCCGTCCGCGCGCGGATCACGTCCGGCGGAAACGGCTCCTCGCCCACGTAAGGATCGCCCGACGCCTCGGCCTTCATGAGCCAGCCGGGCCGCACGGCCGTCCAGTCCAGCCCCGAGACGCGCAGCATCGCCTCCATCCCGCGCATCTGGTCGAGCACGCGCGTCAGCGACGGGATCACCGCCGTGCGGAACAACGCCGGGCCCCGGTCCGTCACCGCCACGAAGGCTGCCGAGATGACGACAATCCTCCGCACCCCCTCGGCCTGCATCGCCTCGACGATGCGCGTCGTCCCCTCGACGTAGAGAGGGGGCGGGTTGAGCAGCGTGGCGGGATCGTTGGGCACGCCGAGGCAGGAGATGACGGCATCGACCCCCCGCACGAGGGGGCGCAGGTCGCCCGAGAGCACGTCGGCCTCCATCCGCTCCACCCCGGGGGGGAGGTCGGCATCCTTGCGGAAGCGGTATTCCGAGGCGCGCACGGGATGGCCCGCCGCCACCGCCTGCCGCACCACCTCGGACCCCGTCGCGCCCTGCGCGCCGAAGACCAGAATGCGCCGCTTGTCCGCCATGATTGCCCCCGTCCAGCCGGTCGCCGGGGCAACGACCGTGGGGGCCCGATCGTTCCGGCGCCGCTCAGGCGGCGGCCAGCACCATGTCGATCATCCGCTGCGTGCCCCGGCTCCATTCGAGCGGGCAGGGAAAGGGCACCCCCTCGCGCAGCGAGCGGCCGAAGGCCTCGGCCTGGAGGACATAGTGGTTCGCCCCCGGCCAGCGCTCGAAGGTCCGCGCGCCGGACGAATTCTCCAGCACGATCTGCGCGAGGTCGAAGACGCCCGCGTTGAACGGGCCCCAGCCCACGCGCAGCACGCCCCCCTCGCCGTGGAACACGACCTCCTGGCGGGGAAACATCCGCATGGAGGTGAAGCCCGCATAGGTGAACGAGGGGAAGCGCGCGACCACATGGGCGAAGGTGTCCACGCCCGCCTCGCGCCGCACGATCGCGTGCTCGATCGCCTCGGGCTCCTCTCCGGTCACGAAGCGCGTCGAGCCGAAGGTATAGACCCCGATATCGGGCAAGGAGCCTCCGCCCGCATCCTGCCGGTTGCGGATGTTGGCCATGTCCGTGAGGTGGTAGGAAAAGGCCGCGTCCACATGGACGAGACGCCCGATTGCGCCCCCCTGGACCAGCTCCCGCGCGCGCTGCCACTGGGGGTGGTGGACGATCATGAAGGCCTCGGCCGCCAGCCGCCCCGACCGGTCGCGCGCGGCGATCAGGCGGTCGAACTCGGTCTCGCGCAGGGCGATGGGCTTCTCGCACAGGACGTGCTTGCCGGCGGCGAGCGCCCGCTCGGTCCATTCCACATGGAGGTGGTTGGGCAGCGGAATGTAGACCGCCTCCACCTCGGGGTCCCCGAGCAGCGCCTCGTAGCCCGCATGCACGCGCAGGCGGGGCGCGAAGGCCCGGAAACCCTCGGCCTTGGCGGGGTCCGAGGTGGCGAGCGCGACCAACTCGGCGCCGCGCGCGGCGTGGATCGCGGGGGCCATCTGCTCGCGTGCGAAGCGCGAGGCCCCCAGGACGCCCCAGCGGACGGGTTCGTGCATGATGTCTCTCCCCTCGTGGCCGGGGGCCACCCTAGGGGCGGGGCGAGGGCGGGCGCAAGCCGTGCTCAGGCGCGGTGCAGCACCAGAAGCGTCATGATCCCGAAGGGCGGCAGGCGCCGCTCCTCGCCCGGCGACAGGCGCGGGTCCGAGACGACCTCCGAACGGTCGAAGTCCGAATGCCAGCCCAGCCGGTCGGCGAACGGCGCGAGCACGCGCTCCGCGAGGCCCAGCGCCCCGCCCTCGCGCGCGAAATGCGTCACCGTCACCGCCCGTCCACCGGGGCGCAGGACGCGCGCGATCTCGGCCATCACGCGGCGCGGCTCGGGGACGACGGAGAGGACGTGCATGGCGGCTACGGCGTCAAAGGAGGCGTCGGGCAGGTCCATCGCGCGCGCGTCCGCGAGGCGCAGGTCCTCGACCGTCTCCAGACCCTCGGCCGCCTTGCGCGCACGCGCCAGCATGTCGGGGCTGGCGTCGAGGCCGGTCACGCGGACATGCGCGGCATAGAGCGGCAGGGCGAGGCCGGTGCCCACCCCCACCTCGAGCACGCGCGTGACGCCCCCCTCGCCCAGCGGCAGCGCGTTGATGCGGCGCACCGCCTCCTCGCGGCCGCGCCGGGTGATGGCGCCGAAGGTGCGGTCATAGACCGGCGCCCAGCGGCGATAGCTGCTTTCGACAGCGCGGATCTCCATCACGCCCTCCTGCTCCGTCGCACGGCCGACCAGGCCACGACCCCCAGATAGACCGCGCACAGCAACAGAAGCGTGACCCACGGAAAGGACACGACCAGCGCCAGAAGCGCGACAAAGCCCACGAGCACGTATTTCGCGTGCTCGGCCCGGATGCGCATGGCCTTGGTCGAGGGGGTCGGCACGCGGCTGATCATCAGAAAGGCCACCAGCAGCAGATAGGCCTCGACCAGGATCACGGGCCGCGGCCCCGCCGGCCAAGCCGCCGCCAGGAACACGGGGGCGAGCGCCAGCGTCGCGCCGGCCGGGGCGGGAACGCCCACGAACAGGCTGTCGTCGCGTTCCTCCCTGGGGCGGCGCGCGCCCACGTTGAACCGCGCCAGCCGCAGGACACAGGCGATGGCAAAGACCAGCACCACGGCCCAGAGCAGCGGCCGCGCCTCGGCCTGCGACCAGAAATAGAGCGTGAGGCCCGGCGCCACCCCGAAATTCACGAAGTCGGCGAGCGAGTCGAGCTCGGCCCCGATCTCGCTCTCGCTGCGCAGCATCCGCGCGAGCCGCCCGTCCACCGCATCGAGCACCGCCGCCACCAGGATCAGGACCACCGACAGGTGATACTGCCCCAGCGCGGCGAAGCGGATCGCCGTCAGCCCGGCACAGATCGCGGCCACGGTGACGAGGTTCGGCAGAAGCCGCCACAGCGGCATCCGGTCGCGGACGGGACGGGGCTCCATCCGGGGGGCCTCAGTCGCGGCGGGCGCGGCGGCGCGGCTCGGCCGAGAGGAGGTCGGCCAGCACCGTCTCGCCCGCCACGGTGGTCTGGCCCGGCGCCACGAGCGGCTCGACGCCCTCGGGCAGGTACACGTCCACGCGCGATCCGAAGCGGATCAGGCCGAAGCGCTCGCCCACGTCGAGGACGCGGCCCTCGTCGGCGAAGCTGACGATACGGCGCGCGACCAGCCCCGCGATCTGGACCACGGCCAGCCTGCGGCCGTCGTCCATCTCGATCAGGTAGCTCATCCGCTCGTTGTCCTCGCTCGCCTTGTCTAGCGAGGCGTTGAGGAACCGGCCCGGCCGGTAGGCGCGCCGGACCACCCGGCCCGGCACGGGCGAGCGGTTCACGTGGCAGTCGAAGACGTTCATGAACACGCTCACCCGCGTCAGGGCAATGGGGGGCAGGCCCAGCTCGGCCGGCGGAACGGCGGGCTCGATCAGCGACACGACCCCGTCGGCGGGGCTGACGACCAGACCGTCGCGCAGGGGCACGCTGCGCGGCGGGTCGCGGAAGAAGTAGTAGCACCAGACCGTCAGGCCCACGCCGAGCCAGCCCAGCGGCGCCGACACCAGAAACAGGACCACCGTGACCGCCGCAAAGACCGCCACGAAGGGCCGCCCCTCGGGGTGCATCGGCTTCACGACCGTGGCCATCATGTCCATGGGGCGCCTCCTGCCGGACCTGCGCCACCGGACCTACGCGGCACGGGCGGGCCGCGCAACCGCCCCGGCCCCCCTGCCGCCGCTCACGCCTCCGCGAGCATGCCCCGCTCGCGCGCGAGGTCCTGCATCCGCTTCTGGAGCTTCTCGAAGGCGCGCACCTCGATCTGGCGGATCCGCTCGCGCGAGACACCGTAGCGCTCGGAGAGTTCCTCGAGCGTGACCACCTCGTCGCGCAGCCGTCGCTGGACGAGGATGTCGCGCTCGCGCTCGTTGAGCACCTCCATGGCCCGTTCCAGCAGTTCGCGCCGCGCCTCCAGCTCGTCGCGCTCGGCGAAGGCGGCGGCCTGGTCGGCCTCCTCGTCCTCCAGCCAGTCCTGCCACTGGGTCGAGCTGTCCCCCTCCGATCCGATCGTCGCGTTGAGCGAGGCGTCACCGCCCGAGAGGCGGCGGTTCATCGACACGACCTCCTCCTCGGCCACGCCCAGATCGGCTGCGATGCGGGCGACGTTCTCGGGCCGCAGGTCGCCCTCCTCCAGGGCGCCGATCCGGGCCTTGGCCTTGCGCAGGTTGAAGAACAGCTTCTTCTGCGCGCTGGTCGTGCCCAGCTTCACGAGGGACCAGGACCGCAGGATGTATTCCTGGATCGCCGCCCGGATCCACCACATCGCATAGGTGGCCAGCCGGAAGCCCTTTTCCGGGTCGAAGCGCTTGACCGCCTGCATGAGGCCCACATTCGCCTCGGAGATGACCTCCGCCTGCGGCAGACCATAGCCGCGATAGCCCATCGCGATCTTGGCCGCGAGGCGCAGGTGCGACGTCACCAGCTTGTGCGCCGCCGAGGCGTCGCCATGGTCCACCCAGCGCTTCGCCAGCATGTATTCCTCTTCCGGCTCGAGCATGGGGAACTTCCGGATCTCCTGCAGATACCGGTTGAGCCCCTGTTCGGGAGAAGGCGCAGGAAGGTTCGCATAGGACGCCATGACGGTCCCTCCGTGATGTTAATCCCCCTAACATGAGACGTTGCGGCAAACAAGGCGGACGGCCCGGCCGACCGCCGGTCGCATCCCGCTCCCGGGCGGGCCCGACGCCTCCTCAACCGCGCAGGGCCGCGACGAGTTCCGCAAGGTCCGGCGGCAGCGGCGATTCGAACCGGAGCCGCTCGCCCATGACGGGATGCACGAACCCCAACGTGGCCGCATGGAGGGCCTGGCGCGGGAAGGCTTCCGCCTGCTGCGCGCCCGGCTGGGCCGCAGGCAGCCGACGCCGGCCCCCATAGACCGGGTCTCCGATCAGCGGATGGCCGACATGCGCCAAATGGACGCGGATCTGGTGCGTCCGCCCGGTCTCGAGCCGACACTCGAGCAGCGCCGCCCCGCCCAGCCGCTCGAGCACGCGCGCACGGGTGACGGCGTGCCGCCCGCCTGCGGGGCGCACGGCCTGACGCTGACGGTCCGTCGGGTGGCGCCCCAGCGGCAGGGCGATCCGCAGCACCCCGCCCGCCTCCCATGCCACGCCGGGCAGGCCCGCCAGCCGCGCATCCGCCGGGTCCGGGACGCCGTGGCAGAGGGCGAGATAGGCGCGCTCCACGTCGTGGGCGGCAAAGCGCGCGGCCAGCCCGCGGTGCGCTCGGTCCGTCTTGGCCGCGACCAGCAGGCCCGACGTGTCCTTGTCGATGCGGTGGACGATGCCCGGCCGCTGCACCCCCCCGATCCCCGACAGCGCCTCGCCGCAATGGTGCATCAGCGCGTTGACCAACGTGCCGTCGCGGCTGCCCGGCGCGGGGTGGACAACCATGCCCGCGGGCTTGTCCACCACGATCAGGTCGCCGTCCTCCCACACGACCCTGAGCGCGATCGGCTGCGCCTCGGTCCGCGCCGCCTCGGGCGGGGCCAGGGCGATCTCCACCGCCGCGCCCGCGCGGACGGGGGCGGCGGGGTCCGTCTCCACCCGCCCGTCCACCCGCACCGCGCCCTCCGCGATCAGCCGCGCCAGGCGCGAGCGGCTGAGCACGCCATGCGCCCCCGCCTCTGGCACGTCGCGGGCCAGCGCCTTATCAAGGCGCCGCGGCGGCTCGGCCGCAAGGTGAAAGCTGAGGCGATCGGTCATGGAGCCCATCCCGGACGGCCCGGCTGTTCTACCGCCCGGCCTGCGCGCGCTCCAGCGCCTCGTCCTCGGACTGATCGGGGTGATGATCGCGGGCTTCGTGGTGCTGGTCGGCGCGTTCCTGTGGCGGCTCAACGCGCCCGCACCGATCCTGCCGCCGGCCGTGACGCTGCCCGACGGCTCGGCCCGCCCGGTCGCCTTCACCATGGCGGGCGACTGGTTCGCCGTGGTCACGGCCGACGACCGCATCCTGATCTACGACCGCCTCACCGGCCGTCTGCGCCAGACCCTCGCGGTCGAATGATGGCGGCCCCGGCAGGACTCGAACCTGCAGCCATTCGCTTAGAAGGCGAGTGCTCTATCCGTTGAGCTACGGAGCCCCGCCCCTCCATAGCCCGCCACCGGCGGTAGCGGAAGCGCCCAGGCGGAACGCGAGGCCGTGCCGGGGGGTTTCTCCCGGGCCACCCGCCAGGGAGATCCCGATGCGCCGCCTGCTTCTCGCCTCTGCCCTGCCCCTCGTCTGCGCGCTGCCGCTCGCCGCCCAGGATGCGGGGCAGCCTGCCGCCCCTTCGCCCGACGGGGGGCACGACCATGCCGCCGATCCCGCAGCGGCTGCCTCGTCCGACACGATCGGCGGCACCGGCGCCCTTGTGAACGCGCAGGGCACCCCCCTCGGCAACGTCACGCTCGAAGCCGCTCCGAGCGGCCATTCGCTGGTCATCATCGTGGCCGAGGGCTTCCCCGAAGGCGTGTTCGGCGTCCACCTCCATGAGGTCGGCCTGTGCGAGGGGCCCGGTTTCGAGAGCGCGGGCGACCACATCGCCGGAGAGGGTCAGGTCCACGGGATCCGCAACCCCGGCGGGCCCCATGCGGGCGATCTGCCCAACGCCCATGTGCAGGCCGACGGCGTGCTCGCCATGGAGGCGTTCGCGATCGGACTGACGGCCGAGATGGTGTTCGACGAGGACGGCAGCGCCCTCATCGTCCACGAGAGCCCGGACGATTACACGACCCACGACCACGGCAACAGCGGCGGCCGCATCGCCTGCGCCGTCGTCGAGGCGTCGCCTGCCGCCGAGATCCCGCCCGAGGATGCGGCCCCCGCCGACGCGGCCGGAAACTGACGCCTCAGGGTCAGTGGGTCCAGGGCATCCGCCGGGCGGTCGAGAAGTTCTCGCCATAGCCGCCGGGGCGGATGTTGGGACGGCGCGGATGGTCGTCGATCACCACCGCGTCGATCCCGTGGCGCAGCGCATAGGCCTGCGCCGCCTCCTTGCTGTCGAAGGTGAGGCGTACCTGCGTCTGCGTGTCGCGGCTGCCGGTCCAGCCCATCAGGGGATCGAGGAAACGGTCCTGCCCCGGCTCGAAGTCCAGCACCCAGTCGGCCGTGGTGGCCGATCCGATCTGGGTATTGTTGCGGGGCATCCGAGTGATGCGTGCGCGCATGGTGGGCCTCCTCGCTTCCCCGCCTTCTGCCCGACCGGACCGCGCCCCGCAAGTTGCCTTGCGCCGGAACGAACGAGGCACAAATATGCCCCACCCCGCGAAGCAGGCGCTCCCATGCACAACAATGCCCCCGACCAGATGCCGATGCTGTTCGGCCCCCGCCGGCCCCTGCGCGACAAGCTCGAGGGCGGCCGGCGCTTCGTCATGAAGACCGAGTTCGAGCCGGCGGGCGACCAGCCGCAGGCCATCGCGGAACTGGCCGAGGGCATCCTCGCGGGCGAGCGCAACCAGGTGCTGCTGGGCGCGACGGGGACGGGCAAGACCTTCACCATGGCCAAGGTGATCGAGGCCACCCAGCGCCCCGCCATCATCCTCGCCCCCAACAAGACGCTGGCAGCCCAGCTCTACGGCGAGTTCAGGAGCTTCTTTCCCGACAACGCGGTGGAATACTTCGTCAGCTACTACGACTACTACCAGCCCGAAGCCTACGTCCCCCGCACCGACACCTTCATCGAGAAGGAGTCGCAGATCAACGAGCAGATCGACCGGATGCGCCACTCGGCCACCCGTGCCCTGCTCGAGCGCGACGACGTCATCATCGTCGCCTCCGTGTCTTGCATCTACGGCATCGGCTCGGTCGAGACCTACTCCGCCATGACGCAGGACTTCTTCAGGGGCCGGTCCTACGACCAGCGCCAGATCCTTGCCGACCTCGTGGCCCAGCAGTACCGGCGCAACGACGCAGCCTTCGCGCGCGGCTCGTTCCGGGTGCGCGGGGACGTGATCGAAGTCTGGCCCGCCCACCTCGAGGACCGCGCCTGGCGCCTCAGCTTCTTCGGCGAGGAGCTGGAATCGATCACCGAGTTCGACCCGCTGACAGGCAAGAAGACGGACAGCTTCGAGCGCATCCGCATCTACGCCAACAGCCACTACGTCACGCCGCGCCCGACGATGAAGCAGGCCATCGAGGGCATCAAGCACGAACTGCGTCAGCGCCTCGACCAGCTCGTGGCCGAGGGCAAGCTGCTCGAGGCCCAGCGGCTCGAGCAGCGCACCTCCTTCGACATCGAGATGCTCGAGGCCACGGGCGTCTGCAACGGCATCGAGAACTACTCGCGCTACCTGACGGGTCGCAAGCCCGGCGAGCCGCCCCCCACGCTGTTCGAGTTCATCCCCGACAACGCCATCGTCTTCGCCGACGAGAGCCACGTCTCCGTCCCCCAGATCGGCGGCATGTATCGCGGCGACTACCGGCGCAAGTTCACGCTGGCCGAGCACGGCTTCCGCCTGCCCTCCTGCATGGACAACCGCCCCCTCAAGTTCGAGGAATGGGACGCCATGCGCCCCCAGAGCATCTTTGTCTCCGCCACCCCCGCCGCGTGGGAGCTGGAACAGGCGGGCGGCGTGTTCGTCGAGCAGGTCATCCGCCCCACCGGACTTCTCGACCCCGAGGTGGAGGTGCGCCCCGTCGCCACGCAGGTGGACGACCTCCTGGACGAGGTGCGCCAGGTTGCCGCTAGGGGATTCCGCACCCTCGTGACCACGCTGACCAAGCGCATGGCCGAGGACCTGACCGAATACCTCCACGAGCAGGGCATCCGGGTGCGCTACATGCACTCCGACATCGACACGATCGAGCGCATCGAGATCCTGCGCGACCTGCGGCTCGGGGCCTTCGACGTGCTGGTGGGGATCAACCTCTTGCGCGAGGGGCTCGACATCCCCGAATGCGGGCTTGTCGCGATCCTCGACACCGACAAGGAGGGTTTCCTGCGCTCCGAGACCTCGCTGATCCAGACCATCGGCCGCGCCGCCCGCAACGCCGAAGGCCGCGTCATCATGTATGCCGACACGATCACCGGCAGCATGGAGCGCGCCATGCGCGAGACCGAGCGGAGGCGCGAGAAGCAGATCGCCTACAACCGGGCCCACGGCATCACGCCCCAGACCGTGAAGAAGAACGTCGAGGACGTGCTGGCGGGCCTCTGGAAGGGCGACACCGACATGGCCCGCGTGACGGCCAAGATCGACCGCGTCGCGGCCGGCTCCAACCTCCAGGCCGTGCTCGACGGCTTGCGGGCCGACATGCGCAAGGCGGCCGAGAACCTCGAGTTCGAGGAGGCCGCGCGCCTGCGCGACGAGATCAGGCGGCTGGAGGCCGTGGACCTCGTCCTCCACGACGATCCGCTGGCGCGCCAGCAGGCCGTGGAAAAGGCGGTGGAGGAGGCCGGCGCCGCCCAAGGCCGCAGCACGGCCGGGCGGCCGGGGATGCGTGGAGGGGTGAAGCGGAGGGGGAGGCGATGATGGTCATGGTCGGCGGCAACTCGGTTCACCCCCTTTCCGCTTCGGTGCGACAGATCCAGCTTTCTGCCAATGGCAAACCTCTCGCGTCGGCTACAGCTTTCATCTACAGGAAAGCTGGGAGATCTTATCTTGTCACGAATCGTCACAACGTGACGGGAAGGGATTTCTTCGAGCCTGAGAAACTGCTTGGCTACGCACCTCCAGATCGCCTGTCTTTCGAGTATTTCGTAAACGGCTCGAAACAGGAACAGACACTGGCGCTTTTCAACCCAGCTGCTGGATACGCCTTTCTGTCCGACCCCCGATACGATCTGGCGGTGCTTCCACTGTCCGTTGAACCTGATGGCGCGAACAGACCGGAGAGAACCGATTGGCTTTTGGAACCGGGCACACAAGTTGTCGTTCTGGGTTATCCATTTGGCTTCGGCACCCAGGGCTATCCGATCTGGAAGCAGGGGATGGTTGCGTCGGAGCCGGAGATCCCATTCTCCCTCAACGGCAAGGACTATCCTGCCGTCATGCTCGAAGGGGTCTTCTTCAATGGCATGTCGGGAGGCGCGGTTTGTCTCAAGACTAAGGGCGCCCGGATCAGGGGCGACAAAAGTCTGTTCTGGTCGTCAGGGGCGACATACGACCTGATAGGAGTGTACAGTGCGACGTATCGCCTTCATCGGGAGCAAAAACATCCATCGGACGCCGGCGAAACCTCTTGCTGTGCATCGTCAGGAGACAATAACGCTGTGCGGCCTGCCGAGACTGCTCGGTTTGGCCTGTTCTGGCCCCTGAAACTGGTCGATGATCTGATCGAAGGTCGGCCGGACAGCCTTTCAGAAGGCTCGGCGAGCCAGTAGGCCCTGCTGGATTCCACGCGTCCAGCTCAGAGCCTGCAGCGTCTTCTGCCTGCAATGCCGTTTCCCCGGAACCATCCACCCCGCTCGCCCGTTCTCCTGCGACCAGACATGAGGGAGACCACCCATGGCGAACGAGAGCCACGCGAAGGGCACGGCGAGCGATCTCGGCGGCAAGCTCAAGGAAGGCGTCGGCAAGCTGACGGGCGACAAGTCGCTCGAGGCCGAGGGCCACATGGATCAGGCCAAGGGCTCGGCCCAGAAGGCCTGGGGCGACGTCAAGGACGCGCTGGCCGGCAAGAAGTGAGCCGATCCGGCGACGGGTCCCGCCCGTCCGCGACGAGAGGGGGCGCGCCCATGCGCCCCCTTTCTGCTGTCAGGCGCCGCCCCCGCGGATCGTGGCGCCCCCCTTCACGTCCGAGCGGCGGCCCAGGATGGTGTCGAGCTTGCGCGCCATCTTGCGCGCGGCCCCCGCAGCCGCCCCCTCCACGTCGCCCGCATTGTGCGTGACACCCACCGGATCGCGCCCCGTCGGCCGCGCCTCCATCGCACAGCGGATGTCCCCGTCGGTCGAACGCGCGGCGGTGTCGTCGCTCAGATGCACCTCGACGCGCGTGATCTCGCGCTCGAAGCGGCCGATGGCGCTGCGCACCGCCTGTTCGATGCGCGCGGCGGTGCCGGCATCGACGGTCACGTTGTCGCCGGTATTGACCTGGATGTGCATGGTCCTTCCTTTCGTGGCATCCGCCCCCCAACGCGCCCGACCCGGTTCCGGCTCCGCCCAGCCGTACGGCTGCGGGGTGTTGCGCGAACCGGTCGGGGTGCGTGCGGTGGTGTAACGGATCGTTAACCTCCTTGCACGAATCTGGGCGCACCGGACGGGCGACCCGAATCGCCTGCCCCTCCTGCCATCCTCTGCCCGGACCCGCCATGCCCGCCCTCGCGGAACAACCGCCCCGCCCGACCGTTCTCCTTCCGACACCATGGGAAGGGAGATTCCATGCCCAAGGACCATTCCGCCGCGCTCGACCTGCCCGTGGCCAGCCTCGGCGACCGTCTCGCCTTCATCGCCGGTGTGGCGGGGCCGACCGTGGCCAAGGGACCGCTGGTGCGCCGGCCGCGGGTCCTGAACCTCGCCGACCGCTTCGACATGGATGCGCGCGCCGTGCGCCGGATGGCCGACCTGCGCCGCCGCTACGGAGAGGGGCCGCTCCTCGTCCCCATCCCGGGTCGCCTCCACGCCGTGCTGCTCTCGCCCGATCACGCCCGCGACGTGCTCGAGCGCACGCCGGACCCCTTCACC
The DNA here is from genome assembly GCF_009904055.1 of Rubellimicrobium sp. CFH 75288. GTDB lineage: Bacteria > Pseudomonadota > Alphaproteobacteria > Rhodobacterales > Rhodobacteraceae > Rubellimicrobium. Next base: position 108,521 of record NZ_WYDP01000012.1, read on the forward strand.
CCCGCCACGGACGAGAAGCGCCGTGCGCTGTCGCATTTCGAGCCGCACGTCTCGCTGATCTCCTTCGGCCGCGAACGGACCGAGCGGCGCCGCTTCAACGAGGCCGTGCTGGAGGAGGACCGTCCCGTCCACTCGATGGCCGGTCCCGTCCTGGAGGCCGCCCGGCAGGAGGCGCGCCGCCTGCTGGAGGGTCTGGGCGACCGCCTGGACTGGGAGACGTTCTTTGCGGCCTGGTATGCGCTGGTCAGGCGGGTGGTCCTGGGCGAGGGCGCCCGGACGGACACGGCGCTGACCGACCTCCTCGAGCGGCTGCGCTTCCGGGGCAACTGGGTCATGCTGGCGCGCCAGCGCGACGACCTGATCGCCGACTTGCGGGCCCGGATCAACCGCCATCTCGACCGCGCCGACCCGGGCAGCCTCGCCGCGCGCATCGCCGCGCTGCCCAAGGGGCCGGACACCCAGCCTGCCGACCAGGTGGCGCATTACCTCTTCGCCTTCGATCCTGGCGGCATGGCGGCCTTCCGGGCGCTCGCTGTCCTGTCCACCCACACGGCCGCCCGCGACCGGGCGCTCGACGAGGTGCGCGCCGCCGGGGCGGACCGCTCCATGCTGCCGTCGCTGCGCGCCGCCCTGCTCGAATCGCTCCGCCTCTGGCCCACCACGCCCGTGATCCTGCGCCAGACCACGCGCGAGGTGATCCTCGGACCCGGCACCCTGCCCGAGGGGACCAACGTGATCCTCTATGCCCCCTTCTTCCACCGGGACGAGGCGCTGCCCTTCGCCAACCGCTATGCGCCCGAACTCTGGCTGGACGAGGAGCGGGGCGTGCGCACGATCGGCCGCCCGCCCTTTGCGTTGGTGCCCTTCAGCGCCGGCCCCGGCCGCTGCCCGGCGGCGGATTTCGTCCCGATGACCGCGAGCGCCTTTCTGGCCGAGCTTCTGGAGATGCGGCGCTTCCGCCTGCGGGATCGGGACGACATCCGCCCGGACCGGAGGCTGCCCGGCACGCTCGACCACCGGGCGCTGGCCTTCGAGGTGGTGGCGTGACGCCCTCAGCGGGCGATCGCGCGCACCACGATCAGCACGATCACCGCAAAGACCAGCGACAGCAGGATGATGCCGATCAGCGCGCCACCCACCAGCGCCGTCAGTCCCAGAGCCCCGAGGACAAAGGGGGCAAGCACCGCCGCCAAGACCCCTACAACCAGATAGAGGGGCATGTTGCGCCCCCCCGCCACCCGGCCGGCGATCCAGCCCGCCAGAAGCCCGACCACCGCCAGGATGATCAGCAGCGTCCACCCGATCGTGCCCAGAACGTTTTCCATGAGGGCTCCCCTCTCCGCACCCGCCCCAGCCTACCGCAGGACCCGAGGGGGCGGCCACGTCCCGCCCGGCTGCGGCGCGCGCTTTGCCGCCAGCTGCGGCCCGGCCGCGTCACCTCCGGGGCCATCGCCGTGCGGGCGGCGCTGATCCTCGGGGCCGCGGTCTGGCCGGAGGGGCCCTCGCCCACCTTGCGGCGGCGCACGCTCCATGCCGCGGCGCTGTGGGACGCGGGCACGGTCGGCGCTCTCGTCGCCTGCGGCGGCCTCGGCCGTCATCCTCCCACCGAGGCCGAGGCGATGCGCGACCTGCTGCTGGCCCATGGCGTGCCGCCGGACGCCATTCATCTCGAGGCGCGGTCGCGCAACACCCACGAGAACGTGGCCTTCGCCCTGCCGATCCTGCGCCGCCTCGGGGCGTCCGAAATCGTCCTGGTCACGGACGCAACCCATGCGCCCCGGGCGCGTCTGATCGCCCGGGGTCTTGGTCTGCGCGCCCGATCGAGCAGCCCGCCCCTGCGCGGGGCGCATCCGGGTCACACGCTGCGCCAGGCGCTGCGCGAACTGCCCGCGACGGCCGTGGCGCTCTGGCGGCTGCGGCGGCACGGGTGAGGACAGTCACACGGAGACGGACCTTGCGGCGCCCTGCCCCCCAGGCGCAGATTGCCGTCATGGCCGAGCGATCCTCCTCCCCGCGGACAGACCCCTTCCGCCCGACCGACGAGGACGCGCGCGCCTTGGCGCGGCGCCTGCTGGCCGAGGCGCGCCACGGGGCGCTCGGCGTCATCGATGCCGGAAGCGGCGCGCCGCTGGTCACGCGCGTGGCCGTGGGCTGGGACGGCACGGCCCCGCTGGTTCTCGCCTCCACCCTGGCAGCCCATACGCAGGCCCTTCTGGCAGACGGGCGCTGCTCGCTCCTCGTCGGAGAGCCGGGTGCCCGCGGCGATCCTCTCACCCATCCCCGGCTCTCGGTGCAGGGTCGCGCCGAAGCGACCGACAAGGTCGCCCTGCGGGCGCTCTGGCTGCGCGACCATCCCAAGGCGGCTCTCTACTACGACTTCGCGGACTTCATGCTGTTCCGTGTGATGCCGTCGGGCGGCCTTCTCAACGCCGGCTTCGGCCGGGCCTACCGCCTGGCTCCGGACGACCTCGCGGTGCCCTCCGCGCGCGCTTGACACGGCCCGCGGCCGGGTCCACATACGCGCCCGTGGGCTCGTAGCTCAGTTGGGAGAGCGCGTCGTTCGCAATGACGAGGTCAGGGGTTCGATCCCCCTCGGGTCCACCATTGCCCCCCTTCACATCCTGAACCGCTCGTCCGGCTCTACCCCCAGGGCCGTGGCCAGCGCGTTGGTGCGCGAGGCGAGTGCGATCACCGCCAGAAGCTCGGCATGCATGGCGGGCGTCATCCCCTTGGCCCGCGCGGCGGCGGTGTGGGAGTGGACGCAGTAGGCGCAGCCATTGGCCGTCGAGACGGCGACATAGACCAGCTCCTTGACCAGCGGGTCGAGCGCACCGGGCGCCATGACGCGCTCCACCGCCTCCCAAGTCTCGCGCAGGGTGGCCGGATCGTGGGCGAGCGCCCGCCAGAAGGCGTTGGGCTCGGCTCCGCGAGCCTGACGGATCGCGTCCAGCGTCGCACGCGCCTCGGGCGGGGCCTCCTCGTCGGACAGGAGCCGGACGGTGGCCATCAGACCAGCGCGAGGACGCGCGCCGGGCCGCCCGTGCCCTCCCGGTGCTTGGGGGCGCCGATCATCACGGTCGCCCCCGAGGGCGGCACCGCGTCGAGACCGGCCATGTTCTCGATCCCGAACCGGCCCGAGGGCAGCCAGGAATAGTGCACCGCGAAATCCGCGCTGTTGCCGGGATCGAGCGAGAGCGTGTCCACCCCGATCGAGGCCACCCCCATCTCGGCCAGCATGTCGGTCGCCGCCCTGGAGAAACCGGGAAAGGCGAAGTTGCCCTCGGCATCCGTCCGGTAGTCGGGCCGGCCCACCCGCGCGGCCCAGCCCGAATGCATCGCCACGCAGGCCCCGGGGGGGATGTCGCCATGGGTCGAGATCCACCCCTCGATGTCCTCGGGGTCCACGGTGGCGTTGGCGTCCTCGGCCGCCTTGGCGGCGATGTCCACCACGCAGAGGGGCGCCACCAGCGTGCCGGGGTCGAGCTCGTCCACGCTGGCGCCGTCCTCGCTGAAGTGGAGGGGCGCATCGATATGGGTGCCCGTATGCTCCCAGATCGTGAGCTTCCAGAGCTGGTAGCCCGATTCGTCGAACCGCACCGCCCATTCCTTGAGGATGCCGGGATTGCCGTCGAAGGTCGGGAAGTCCTCGTCATAGGTGTGGGTCAGGTCCACCACGCGGCCCGTCGCCTGCGCCAGCAGGGGCCGCGCCGAGACCGGCCCGAGGGCGAGAAGGGCGGCACCGGCGCCCGCGGCGCCCAGCAGGTGGCGGCGCGACAGCATCCGCGCCTTGACGGCCTCGGTCACGCAGGCATGGCACATGGCATCCTCTCCCTGTCGGGCGTCACGTCGCGCCCCTGCCCCAGCTTGGCCCGAGCGCCGGCCCTTGCGTCAAGCGGGTTTGCGCGGCGGCCGCGTCAGGCGCCTCGCGTTCGCGCGGGTGCGCCGCCCGATCGGGCGCAAGGCCGCCTCGGCCGCCGCCACCGGCCCCTGGTGCAGCGCCGCCGCCGAGGCGAGGGCGGCGCGGGCCAGCGCGGGGGCCTTTTCGGCGACCATCCGGCGATCCTCGCCCCTTCGAGCAGGGATCATGCCCCAGAGGCCCAGGAGGCGCAGCGCCATCACGGTCTGCGCCTCGACGGCGGTGGTCCACAGGGCGAGACCGAGGCGCCAGGGCGCCAAGGGGTCGATCGGCTGAAGTCTGGGCATGGCTCGGCAGGGTCCTTTGCGTCTGAGGGCCGGGGCGCGGGGCGCGATCACCCTGCCCCGCCGGCCGGGGTCTGGCGGAGGTTTACTGCGGGTTGTCCATGCGCACCACGACGCGCACGCTGCCGCGGCAGGGGGTGGCGAAGTTGAGCCGGGCCGACCGGCCGCCCGCACCCTGCCCCGTCTCGGCCCATGGCATCTCGTGCACGACCCGTCCCTGGGCGTCCACGATCCGGCCCTGGGGCGTCACGCTCTCGACCGCGCGGACGCGGCCGCCGAAGGGCAGCCAGGTGCCCGTGTCGCAGGTCCAGACACGCGCGGGCGTGGCCTGGTTGTGGACAAGGGAAAGCGGGTTGCGCACCTCCTGGGCGACGCCGTTGAACGTGTTGCCCTCGAACACGACGTTGCGCATCCGGCTGTGGTCGAGGTCGGCATGGGTGGTGTCCACCCGCTCCACCCGGGTGATGGTGCCGCCGATCAGGCGGAACACGTTGCCGGTCACCGTCAGCCCGTGGATGAAGTGGCCCGGACCGAAGGGCTTGACGACGAGGAAGTTGCTCCACGGCGCGGCCCCGATGGCGGTGAAGATGTTGCCCGTCACCGACAGGCCGCCGAAGCTGAACTGGCTGTCGAAGGCGGGCGTGGCGTCGTGCTCGTTGGTCCATTCGATGAAGTTGTTGTCGATGTAGTTGCCGACGATGATCGTCATGGGGTTGGGCACCGTCAGGACGATGCCGCCCAGCCGCGCACCCTGGGGCACCTGGTCGCCCTGGAACCAGTGGTTGCCCTGCACGAGGTTGCCGGTGCCGCCCAGCACGCAGAAGTGCCGGAACATCACCACCCGGTTGTCGCGCACCTTCACGTCGTTGGCATTGGCGTTGAAGGCGAGCGTGGTCCGCCCGGTCGCGGGCTGGGACGCCTCGTTGGAGATGAACTGGCACCGGTCGATCAGCATGCCCTGGCAGCCCGAGCCGATGGAGGTGATGGCGCGGTCCTTGGGCCGGGTGAAGAAGCAGTCGCGGACATGGAAGACCATGCCCTGCGGCGGCAGCATGAGGGCGCTGGCCTGGCCGGCGCAGAAGAACTCCACGTCGTCGATGACCATCTGGCTGAGGTCGTCGTAGCCCGAGAAGTCGAGCAGGTACCTGAAGCGGCGGAAGGTGAAGGTCCCGGTGCCCACGGCGTCGAACAGCTCGGCCGAGAGGGTGACGCGGCCCGCGGCGGCGTCCACGGCGCGCACATAGACCTCCCGGCCCACGCCGTTGCCGGTCACGAGGCTGCCCACGGGGATGGAGGCAGCGTTCGCCACGCCGGTGAGCTGGCGCGGGTTGCTGCGCGAATAGGTGGCCTGTGCCGTCACCACGCTGTCCTCGAAGGCCGAGGCGGCGCCGTCGGCCACCTGGAACTGGCCGTTGCGGAGGACGCGGCGGATGTTGAAGGTCCGGCGCGTCGGTTCGCACGCAGCCATGTCCACGGGCGCGCTGAGCGCGATGCGCCGGCCGCAGAGGTCGAGGCTCTCGTGGTCGGCGAAGTTGAGCAGCGCCTGATAGGCCTTGCGGAAGGCCGTCTCCTCGTGCCGGTAGGCGTCGAAGTAGCTGTTGAAGTTGAAGTTGCGCCGCAGGATCAGGCGCCTGTCGCCGGGACTGATGGCGGTGCCCTCCCAGCGGACGGGGCTGGTCAGCGTCACGTCCGCATCGAGCCGGTAGGTGCCCGCCGGCACGAGCAGCGTGCGGCCCGCCGCCGCGGCGTCGGCGGCGAGGAAGGCGGGCGCGTCGTTGGCGACCCCGTCTCCGCGCGCTCCGAAGTCGCGCACGTCCACGAGCGCGAGCATGTCGCGCAGGAACACGGCGGTGACGTCCTCGATGCGGATGTTCTCCACCCGCAGGACGGCGCCGTTGGGGCCGGTGAAGTCGATCCCCAGATGGGCATGGGAGACCGTGCGGGGCCAGACAAGATCCACCCCCCCGCGGGTGCCCGTCCCGATGATGGCCGACACCTCGACCACGCGGCCATGCGCGGGCAACGCGACCGCGGGGCCCGCGGCGGGAAGGCCGGCGGGTCCGCCCACGGGAAAGCCGCCGACCCGGACCGAGGGCAGCGGGCCGGCCACGCACTTCACCCGGGCGCTGACGCGGAGATAGAGGCCCGGCAGGACCGGCGTCTCGCCCCGGAAGCGGATCTTCTGGACGGAGGCCGTCTTGACCAGTTCGAGGCAGCCGCCGAAATCGGCATCGGCCGGCACGAAGGCGCCGCCCCCCGCGCCGGCATAGCTGTCCGATCCCGGCGTGCCGTCGCCTGCGGACCAGTTGCCCAGTCCGGCGGCAAAGGGCGGGGGCATGAGGGACAGCCCGTCCGTGATGGCCTTGTTCATGATGCGCTCCCTGCCTGCGATGGAATCGTCGCGGACAGGGATGCCGCCGGAAGGTTAACAAATCCTTGGACCACCGCGCGCACCGCCCGCGATTCGCGCAACGGCTTGACAGGGGGCGGATGAGCGAATCAGCTGGTCGCCTCGTCGCCGCGCAGGATGCGCACCCCGTTGATCTTCCAGCCGTCCGGTCCCTCGATCATCTCGTATTCGAGCGTCCAGAGCCGCCCCTCGGGGTCGCGCATCAGCACGCGCTGGCGCAGCCGGTCGCCCTGCCGCTCAAGGCCGAGAAAGCGCGTCTCGCGGTTGTCCCAGACCATCGGATAGCCCTGCTCGACCATGCGGCCGAAGCGGTCGGGATTGCCGAAGATGCCCTGGATGGCGGGGCTGGCATGGGACCAGGCGCCGGGCAGGTCGCGGTCGGCGAAACGGGCGATCTGGTCGCGGATGACGGCCTCGATCACGGCAGCCTGCTCGGCGGTCTGGGCGGCGGTGGCGACGGGAAGGGCGGGCGGCAGGAGAGCCAGGAGGAGAGCGGCGAGGTGCCGGCGGAGGGGACGGGGCATGGCGCGGTCCTTTTCCGGAGGGGTGTCGCCCCTATGATACGGAGCGCCGCGGCCGGGAGTTTCGGCGCCAGCACGGAGATCGCGATGCCCTTCGCCTTTCTGCCCGAGGACACGGACGTGGAGGCCGCGCTGCGCCGGATCGCGCGCGAGCAGGCCACCGAGGCGCTGGTCCGGGCGCGGGAGGGCGGGGGCGAGGGCATGGAGAGCCGCGTCCACGGGATGCGCAAGGCGGTCAAGAAGCTGCGCGGCCTGCTGCGCCTGGTGCGGCCCGTGATGCAGGGCTGGCGCGCCGAGAACGAGGCGCTGCGCGATGCGGGCCGGGGACTGTCCTCGCTGCGCGACGCGGCCGTGCTGCTGGGCACGGCCGGGCGCCTCGCGGAGGGCATGGAGGAACCCCGGCGCGAGGCGCTGCTGGCGCCCTTGCGCGCCGAGGCCGAGGCGCAGGGCGCCGCCGCGCCCGAGGGCGCCCTGCCCGCTTTTGCCGAGGCGATGGAGGCCCTGCTCGACCGGCTGGAGGATTGGCGGCTGCGCGCCTCGGGCTGGGAGGCCCTGGAGCCGGGCCTGGCGGCGACCTGGGAGGGCGCCCGCGCGACGCTGCGCGCCGCCGAGGCCGCGCCGGACGAGGCCGAGGCGCTGCACGAATGGCGCAAGCGCGTCAAGGACCACTGGTATCAGGCGCGGCTGCTGGCCCCGATCTGGCCCGAGATGATGGAGCCCCATGTGGCCGCCGCCGACGCCCTGGGCGAGACGCTGGGCGAGGTCAACGACCTGGCCGTGCTGGCCGAGCGGCTGGCCGCGCTGGACGTGGCGCCCGACCTCGCGGAGGAGGCGCTGACGCGCGCGGCGGCCCTGCGGGCCGAGCGGCTCGCCCTGGCCTTTCCGCTGGGCCGGCGCCTGTTCGCCGGACGCTCGGAGCATCTGCTCGCGCGGTGGCGGGTCTGGTGGGAGAGGCGGGCGGCCTGACGGGTCAGGCCGCCTCGGGCGCACCCCTCAGCGCCTCCTCGATCAGGGCGATGCTCTCCTCCACGCCGTAGAGCGCGACAAAGCCGCCGAAGCGGGGGCCCTCGCTCGCGCCCAGAAGGACCTCGTAGAGGGCGCGGAACCAGTCGCGCAAGGGGTCGAAGCCGTGCTCGTTGCCCACGGCGTACACGATGGTCTGGAGCGTTTCGGGGTCGCGCGGGCCGCGATGGGCGCGCAGGCGCGCGGCGAGGTCGGCCATGGCCGCGGCCTCGCGCGCGGTGGGCGCGCGGCGGCGGCGCTTGGGCTTGACATGCTCGCGGAAGAAGCGCACGGCGCCCTCGGCCGCGGCGTCGAGACCGGGATGGGTCGCGGGCGAGACGCCGGGAGCGTAGCGGGCGAGATAGCGCCACAGCACCGCCTTGTCCTCGGCCCCGGCGACGGCGGCGAGGTTGAGAAGCATCGCATAGGGCACGACCATGTCCGAGGCAGGGGGCGCGCCGGCATGGATGTGCCAGACCGGGTTGGCCAGGCGCGCCTCCTCGGACTGGCCGGGAAAGGCGCGCAGGGCCTGGTGGTACTCGTCCACGGCCTTGGGAATGACATCCCAGTGCAGGCGCTTGGCGGTGCGCGGCTTGGCGAACATGAAGAAGGCGAGCGACTCGGTGGAGGCGACGCCCAGCCAGTCGTCCATGCTCAGCCCGTTGCCCTTGGACTTGCTGATCTTGCCGCCATGCTCGTCGAGGAACAGCTCGTAGATCATGTGCTGGGGCGCGCGGCCGCCGAGGATCTCGCAGATGCGGTCGTAGAGGGGCGCGTTGGAGGCATGGTCCTTGCCGAACATCTCGTAATCCACGCCGAGCGCGGCCCAGCGGGCGCCGAAATCGGGCTTCCACTGCAGCTTGACATGCCCGCCGGTCACGGGGACGGTCCATTCGCGCCCGCGCTCGTCGTCGAAGGTGACGGTCCCCTCGCGCGCGTCCACGTGCTTGATGGGCACATAGAGGACGTGCCCCGTCTCGGGGTGGATGGGCAGAAAGCACGAATAGGTCTGCTGGCGCTCCTCGCGCAGCGAGGCCAGCATGACCTCCATGATGGCGTCGTAGCGCTCGGCCGCGCGCAGCAGCGTCGCGTCGAACCGGCCCGAGCGGTAGAAGTCCGTCGCCGAGACGAACTCGTAGTCGAAGCCGAACGTGTCGAGGAAGCGGCGCAGCATCGCGTTGTTGTGGTGCCCGAAGCTCTCGTGCGTGCCGAAGGGGTCCGGCACGGCGGTCAGGGGCCGCTGGAGATGTGCGCGCAGCATCTCGGCGCGCGGCACGTTGTCGGGCACCTTGCGCATCCCGTCGAGATCGTCGGAGAACACCACGAGCCGCGTGGGCAGGTCCGAGATCGTCTCGAAGGCCCGGCGCACCATGGTGGTGCGCAGCACCTCGCCGAACGTGCCCATATGCGGCAGGCCCGAGGGACCGTAGCCCGTCTCGAACAGGACGTGGTCCTTGGGCGGCCCCGCCTCCATGCGGGCCAGAAGGGCGCGCGCCTCCTCGAAGGGCCAGGCGCGGGACGTCATGGCGGCGGCGCGCAGATCGGACATGGGCAGGCTCCCTGCGGCAGGGGCATCGGGCGACTCCCCCTATTGCCCGGCCCTCGCCGCGTCAATAAAGCTGGCGCTGCGCCACGGAGGGGAGCAGGGCCATGGAGGACGGAGCCGACCTGGCGTCGATCTCGCCGCAGGACGCGCTGGTCGCGGTGATGATCGCCACCTCGGCCGCCGACGAGACGATCCGCACCGCCGAACTGGTCCAGATCAGCACGATCGTGGACAACCTGCCCGTCTTTGCCGCCTATGACGAGGAGCGGATGCGCTGCGTGGGCGAGATGGTCATGCGCCTCGTCGAGGAGGAGGAGGACGGGCTCGACCGGCTGTTCGAGACCGTCAAGGGCGCCCTGCCCGAGCGGCTGCGCGAGACGGCCTATGCGCTGGCCTGCGACGTGGCCGCTGCGGACGGCCGCATCACCGAGGGCGAGGCGCGGATGCTGGAGGAGATCCGCCACGAACTGGGCGTGGACCGGCTTCACGCCGCGGCGATCGAGCGCGGAGCGCGGGCGCGGTACCAGACCGTCTGAGGCGGGGATGTTCGACGCAGCCGCGGGCGCGCTCGACTGGCTCGGGGTGCTCGTCTTCGCCGCAAGCGGGGCGCTGGCGGCGGCGCGCAAGGGCATGGACCTCGTGGGCTTCGCGCTGCTGGCGGTGGCCACGGGGATCGGGGGCGGCACGATCCGCGACGTGCTGCTCGGCCGGCTGCCCGTGTTCTGGGTGGGCGAACCCCTGTGGCTTCTGGCCTGCGTGGGGGCGGGACTCGCGGTCTTTGTCGTGGCGCCCCGCCTGCGGGGGGCAGGAACCGGGCGGCGCCTGCGGCTGCTGCTGTGGCTCGATGCGGTGGGGCTGGCGGTCTTTGCGGTGACAGGGGCCGAGACGGCCCGGCTGGCCGGGGCGGGTCCGGTGGTGTCGGTGGCGATGGGCGCCGTCACGGCCAGCTTCGGCGGCATCCTGCGCGACGTGCTGGCGGGGGAGCAGCCCGTGGTGCTGAGCCGCGAGATCTATGTCACGGCAGCGCTGGCCGGCGCGGCGGTCTTTGTCGCCGCGCTGCCCTGGCTGGGGCGCGAGGGCGCGATGGCGCTGGGCTTTGCCGCCGGGTTCGGGCTGCGCGGCGCGGCGCTGCGGCGGGGCTGGTCGCTGCCGCGGACGGGCCCGCCCCGCCCCTAGGACCCGTCCGGTCCGATCACGCCCCAGCGCTGGAGCAGCATCTGCTGGAGCCGGCGCGCGCGGGCGTTGAAATCGCGGCTGCCGGGCGGGATCTCCTCGTCGCTCGCCGCCGCGGCGGCGGCGCGGCGCTCGGGGTCGCCCACGAAGATGGCGAAGGCCAGATCGGCGCCCGGCGTGGTGCGCGCATAGCCCGCAAGGGTCGAGACGAAGTTCAGGGTGCCCGTCTTGGCGCGCACGAGGGCGGGCGGCATCGGGATGCGCTCGCCATTGGCGTCGGTCAGGGGATGTTCGCGCAGGATGGGACGCAGCAGGTCCATCACCCCCGGCGAAGCGAGGGCGATCGCCATCTCGATCGGGGCGATGCGGCTGTCGGCGCTGAGGCCCGAATGATCCAGAAGCCGCATCTGCGCCCCGGTCCGCCGCATGAGCCAGCGCGCCATGGCCGCGGCCGATTCGCGCGGACCGGCCGGATCGAGCCCGCGCGCGCGGCTGGCGGCGAGACCCAGCACCTCGGCCGTGAGGTTGGTGGAGTAGAGCAGCATCTCGCGCGCGATCTCCACGAGGGGGGCGCTCTCGTGACGGGCGATCTCCTCGCCATCGGGCGAGGCTTCGGCGCGCGCAGGTGCGGGCAGCGCGACACCCTGCGCCTCGGCGAGCGCCCGGAACGCCTCGCCCGCATAGCGTTCGGGGTCGCGGACGGGCAGCCAGCGGCTGCCCGCCTCGCCGAGCTGGCCGCGGGCGACCGTCCAGGCATCGATGCCGCCGCGATCCTCGTAGGTATAGACGGGCAGCGAGCGCGGCTCCACGCTGATCGTGGCGACGGAAACGGCCGGACGGTGGCGGTCGCCGCGTGCGTCGAGGACCGTGCGATAGGTGCCGTCGCCGCGCTGGGCCCATTCGAAGAAGATGCGGTTGAAGTTGAGGTTGAGGCCGGAGACGCCCGGGTTGTAGGCCACATGCGGCGGCTGGCCGTCGTCGATCAGCCGCGCATGGGGCAGCGCCCCGCCCCATGTGAGGAAGCGGCCCGACATGCCGGTGATGCCGGCCTGCCGCAGGGCCGCGGCCAGATCGGCCAGATGATCCGTGGTGAGCGTCGGGTCGCCCCCGCCCGCAAGGACCAGGTCGCCGCGGAGGATGCCCCCCTCCACTGGCCCAATGGCGAGGAGGCGGGTGGCAAAGCGGCTGCCGGGGTCGAGATGTTCGAGCGCATAGAGCGCCGTCAGGGCCTTCATCACGGAAGCGGGCGGGATCGGGTCGGATGCGGCGTGCGCATCGAGGAGGGTGCCGGTGCGCGCATCGGCCAGGGCGATGCCCGCGCGCCCCTCGAGGCCCGCGGCCCGGACCATGTCCGCGATCTCGCGCCGCAGCCGGGGCGAGACGGAGGGGCGGGTCGCCGGCGCGGCCGAGGGTGCGGCAGGTCGCGCGACCGGGCGCAGCTCGGCCACAGCCATCCCCGCGCAGAGCGAGGCGGCCGCCCCCAGAAGGGCCCGCCGCGTCAGGTCGCCTGCGCGCGCTGTCCGGTCCTGCGCCATCCCGACCTCCCTCTGCCGCTATGCGGCGGCACCCTAGCCGGGGGGGCGGGCGCTGCAAGCCCTGCAAGCCCCGCGCGCGGTCAAGGAAGCGGGAGCGGCCAGCGACCCGCCCGGCGGAGGGCGGTCGAGGAGTCCGCCCGCAGCGGCAGGTCGAGAAAGACCCAGGCGGGTGGCGGGGTGCGGGCCAGCGCGCGGGCGCGGGCGGCGGGCAGGCGGGCGTGGCGGAAGGCCCGGGCGGCCGGCGCGAAGCGGGCGGGGAGGCGCGAGCCGGGCCGGGCGAACACTGCCACCGGCACGGTCCCGAGGATGCGCCGCCAGTCGCGCCAGCGGTGGAGCTGGAGCATGTTGTCGGACCCCATCAGCCAGACGAGGTGCACGCCGGGCAGCCGGCGGCGCAGGCGGGCGAGGGTGTCGGCGGTGAAGCGCGTGCCCCAGCGCGCCTCGAGGTCGGTGGGCACGATGCGGGGATCGCGCACAAGCCGCCGCGCAGCCGCGAGCCGCAGCGCGAGGGGTGCCGGGCCGCCCGGCTTGAGCGGATTGGCGGGGCTGACCAGCCACCACACCCGGTCGAGCCCGAGCCGCGCCAGCGCCGCGCGCGAGATCGCGAGATGGCCCTCGTGCGCGGGGTCGAACGACCCGCCCAGCAGTCCGATCGCCATGCCGGGACGCGCCGTGGGCAGGCCGGGGCCGAGGCTCATGGGACGAAGCGCACGAAGGCGAAGGCCCGGCCGTCCGGGCGCCAGGGGGGGACGTTGATCGTCCCCTGCCCGCCCCGGTGCGTGCCGTCGAGGCGCAGCACCTCCTGCGCCGGCCCCCCGTCCTGCGGCAGCAGCATGAGTGAGACGGGAAGGTTGGCGGGGTGCCCCGCCGTGCCGGGCGGATAGCGCAGGAACAGCACCTGCGCCCCGTCCGGCGAGGGGTGGGGAAACCAGTCCACGCCGTCGCCGCCCGTCATCCGTTGCAGGTCCGTCCCGTCGGGGCTCACGCGCCAGAGGTCGACCCGGCCCTCGCGTTCGCCGTTGAACCAGACCCGGCGGCCGTCCGCGCTCCAGTCCGGGCCGTCGGCGTGGTCGAAGCCCTGCGCCAGGGGGCGCTCGCCGTGGCCGTCGGCGTCGCAGAGATGGGGCAGGACCGGGCCGCCGTCGCGGGCGGCGGCATAGGCGTGGCGCGACCCGTCCGGCGACCAGCCGTGCCACCAGGAGGGGGTGAGCGGCGTGAGGCGGCGCGGCGGGCCGCCTGCGGCGGGCATCGTGTAGATGCAGGAGGCGCCCGTCCGGCCCTTGGCCGAGAAGGCGATCAGCCGCCCGTCCGGCGAGAAGCCGTGGTCGTTGTTGCACCCCTCGATCCCGCCGGTCTCGAGGGGGTGGAGCGCGGGGGCGTCGAGGGGGACGCGGAAGAGGCGCCCCTCTCCGTTGACCAGAAGCCAGCCGTCGCGGTGCCAGTTCGGCGCCTCGACGACCCCCTCGTGCCGCAGGACCACTTCGGTGCGGCCCGAGGCGAGGTCGTGGGTGCAGAGTTCGGAGATCATGCGGAGCCGTCGTCGGAGAACAGGTCGCGCTCGGCGGGCCGGACCTTCTCCCTGGGGGCAGGCTTGAAGCTGTCGCCGCGGCGTGCGGGCAGGCGGATGGCGCGGTCGCGAAGCGCCATGGCCTCCTCGATGGTGACGATCTGGCACTTGGGCACGGGCGGCCAGCCGTCGAGCGTGTAGTGGCCCGCGCCTGCCGCCTCGGTCAGCATGGGCTTCGTCGGCGGCTCCAGCGTCAGGAGGATGCCGACCTGCGCCTTGTCCCGCTCCACCACGTTCAGCAGCTCGCGCACGTCCTTGACCGAGACGCCGCCGCCCTTGACCGAGACGATCGCCTTCTGCGTGGGGCCGAAGGGCACGATGCCGTCGCGGCCGCCGTCGGCGCCCTTCTTCGCGCCCTGCCACGGCTTCGCATCGCCCAGGAGCGAGAGCGCCCACAGCTCCCACTGCTTCTTGTCGCGCGAGTCGTCCTGGAACCACTGGCGGGCCGAGGCGAGGTCGGCGGGCTCTCCGTGGACCTGATAGACGGGCTGGACGGGCTGGCCGCGCCAGGCGTCGGCCAGGCGCTTGCGGATCAGGCCGATGGCGAGGTGGGTGATGTCGATCCCGATCCAGCGCCGCCCGAGCTTTTCCGCCGCGTGCACGGTGGTGCCGCAGCCGCAGAAGGGGTCGAGAACGAGGTCACCGGGGTGGGATGAGGCCGCGATGATGCGTTCGAGAAGGGCCAATGGCTTCTGGGTGGGATAGCCAAGGCGCTCTTGCGCATTCGCTGATAGTGGCGAAATATCGACCCAAACGTCTGACATTGCGACTCCATCGAGGTCAGAAACCAACCATTTCAGACGTGGAGTTCCGCCTTTAGTCGGCCAAGCGATCCGGCCAGCCGCATCCAGCGCGTCCAACTTCTCTTGAGTGGTTCCTCCGTTAATGCCTTCCAGCTCTAGGATTCTGCGGGGGAGTGCCCAATGTCGGCCCACAGTGGTCGGGTTCACTCCACGCCAAGGCAGTCCGCTGTCACCGTTCCGGATGCCCGCGCCAGTAAGCGAAATGGGTTGGAAATTCTCGCCCCTATTAGTGTCGAAGCTTGTGAAGTGCTTCGTCAGATAACGCTCATCATGCGGACCCCTCGGATTGGTCCACACAAACGATGAGGTTTTTGCATACATCAGAATCGTATCATGCACCGGACCATAGCGTTTGGCTGAGCCATGAGCATGCGTCCTTTTCCAAACAATCTCGGAGACGAAGTTCTCCGCCCCGAACACCCCATCCAGAATCACCTTGAGGTAATGGCTCGCCGTCGGGTCGCAGTGGAGGTAGAGGCTTCCCGTGGGCTTGAGCACGCGGTGCAGCTCGATCAGGCGGACGGCCATCATGGCGAGGTAGGCCATCAGGTCGCTGGTCCCCAGCCCCTCGCGCATGGCCGTCAGCATGGTGGCGGCGCGCTGGTGCCCGGACGCGCGGACGGACTGGAACGCGGCCTCGGCCGCCTCGCCCCAGGTCCAGGTATCCTCGAACGCCTCGATGTTGGCGCCGCTGCCCTGCCCCGAGGGGTCGCGGATGACGAGGTTGTAGGTCGCGTCGGAATTGAAGGGCGGGTCGAGATAGATCAGGTCCACGCTCTCATCCGCGATGTGCTTGCGCAGCACCTCGAGGTTGTCGCCGTAATACAGGTGATTCACGCAGCCCTCCTTTCCCCGTCCCTCCGGCCTAGCACAACGAGGTTAAGGAAGCGTTGACGGGCGGCGGAAGGGGCATGGCGGCATCGCCTCACTCCTCCGTTTCGGAGGACAGGCCCCAGAGGTTCACGCCGGGCATGTCGGCGCAGAGGCGGTCGATCTCGGCGAGTTCGTCGGCCGTGAAGGACAGGTTGGCGACCGCGCCCGCGCAATCCTCGATCTGGGCGGGGCGCGAGGCGCCGATCAGGGCCGAGGTGATCGCCCCGTCGCGCAGCACCCAGGCCAGCGCCATCTGCGCGAGGCTCTGGCCGCGCCCGCGCGCCAGCGCGTCGAGCGCGCGCAGCCTTTCCTGCGCCGCGGGGGAGATGAGGGCCGGATCGAGGCTCTTGCCCTGGGCGGCGCGGCTCCCCTCGGGGATGCCGCGGAGATAGCGCCCCGTGAGCAGGCCCTGGGCGAGTGGCGTGAAGGCGATGGCGCCGATGCCGAGTTCGGCGAGCGTGTCCTTGAGCCCGTCGCGCTCGATCCAGCGGTTGAGCATGTTGTAGGAGGGCTGGTGGATCAGGCAGGGCGTGCCGAGGTCGCGCAGGATGGCGGCCGCCTGCCGGGTGCGGGCGCTGTTGTAGGAGCTGATCCCGACATAGAGGGCACGGCCCGACCGCACGATGTGGTCGAGCGCGCCCATCGTCTCCTCGAGGGGCGTGTCGGGGTCGAAGCGGTGGGAATAGAAGATGTCCACATAGTCGAGGCCCATCCGCCGGAGCGAGGCGTCGCAGGAGGCGACGAGCGACTTGCGCGAGCCCCATTCGCCGTAGGGCCCCGGCCACATCCGGTAGCCGGCCTTGGAGCTGATCACCAGTTCGTCGCGCAGGCCGCGGAAATCGGTGCGGAGGATCTCGCCGAACGCCTCCTCGGCCGCGCCGGGGGGCGGCCCGTAATTGTTGGCGAGGTCGAAATGGGTGATGCCGTGGTCGAAGGCGGTGCGGCAGAGCGCGCGGCGCGTCTCGTGCGGGGTGTCCTCTCCGAAATTGTGCCACAGGCCGAGCGAGATGGCGGGCAGGAGCAGGCCCGAGGCGCCGCAGCGGCGCCAGGCCATGCGGTCGTAGCGGTCGTCGCGCGGCGTCCAGCCCATCCCTGCCCCTCCCTGTCCGGCGCCACGATGTGGTCACGCGGCCGCGCGCTTGTCCAGCAGGCGCGGCCGGGTGCCTAGATCGCGGCGACGGAGGAGGCGGGACGGGCGGGCGGTTCGTGGTCGGCGACCTCGGGGGGCTTGGGGTCGCCCGGCGCCTGGGTGGGGGGGCTGTTCTCGCGCGCGACGGCCTGGGCGAGGAAGGGCGCCGTCTCGAGCGCGGGGCCGGTGGTGGCCTTCTGGGGCGTCTCGCCCTCCCGCTCGGCCGGCTCGGCGGACAGGAAGCTCGAGAGGACCTGGAGGCTCTCGACGTTGTCGGAGATGGCCTTGACGACGACGAGGAAGGGCACGGCCAGCACGGCGCCGGGGATGCCCCAGATCCACATCCAGAAGGCGACCGCGAGCAGCATGGAGACGGTGTTGATCTCGAGCCGGCGGCCGACCAGCATGGGCGTGATCACGTTGCCCTCGAGCGCGTTGATGAGCAGGTAGAAGAGGGGCGGCAGGGCGGCCTGCCAGATCGTGTCGAAGGTGATGAGCGAGACCGCGGTGGCGAGCGTCACGCCGACGATGAAGCCCACGAAGGGGATGAAGTTGAGAAGGCAGGCCAGGATGCCCCAGAGGACGGGGGCGGGCATGCCCCAAAACCACATGGACGTGCCGACCGCGATCCCGAGGCCGATGTTGATCAGCGTGATCGAGCCCAGATAGCGCGAGATCTGGCGTTCCACGTCGCGGATGATGGTCAGGGCCTTCTTCTTGTCGCGCAGGCGGGGGGCGGCCTCGACGATGCGGCGGTGGTAGAAGTCGCCGGCCGCGAGGAGAAAGCCCGTCAGCAGCAGCGCGGCAAAGATCGTGCCTCCGATCGAGGCGAGGCTGGCGAGGACGGCGGTGGCGACGCCGGCCGCCGTGCCCGTCGCGGCCCCCGTGCCGTTGTCCGCCTCGACCACGACGGCCACCGGCGGTCCGGCGACGATGGAGCCGTCGGGGGCGACGGCAGGCTCGTCGCCGGCAGGCAGGGAGGCGCCGTTGCCGCCGCCGGTGGCGCCGCTGGCCATCTCGTCCGCCCGCCGCGCGAGGTCGCGCAACCGGTCGAGGAAGCCGCCGACGCGATCCTGCACCGCCTCGGCCATGCGGGGCGCATCGGCGACGACGTTCTGGATGGGACCGGACAGGAAGTAGCCGCCCGCCACGAGGCCGAGCCCGAGGGCGAGCATCAGGGCGATGGCCGTCACACCGGCCGGGATGCGCAGGCGCGCGCCGAGCCGCACCACGGGCAGGAGCGTCAGCGTGAGGACGATGGCGATCATGATGGGCAGAAGGACCTGCCGCGCGAAGTAGATCGCGGTGGCGGCCGCGAGGAGGACCGCGAAGAACAGCAGCCGCCGGATGCGCCGCAATTCGGTCGCGCTGGACGCGGCGGAGGATTCGAGGGGAACGGCCTCGGGGTCGGGCTGGGGGTCGGCCATGGTGACGGTATGCTCCCTCGGGCGCAGGCGCGCGGGACGTGCAACGCCCCGCGCGGCGGGAAGTTCCGGCCCTGCGGCGCAGGCAGGCGCGTGCCGGTTGTTCCCCGGCGCCGCCCCGGCTATGAGGCGGCGACATCCCCGTTCCGTTTCCCCCGCGAGGCGCCCGATGGCTTCCTATCAGTTCGTGTATCACATGGACGGCGTGTCCAAGACCTATCCGGGCGGCAAGAAGGTCTTCGAGAACATCCGCCTGAACTTCCTGCCGGGCGTGAAGATCGGCGTCGTCGGCGTCAACGGCGCGGGCAAGTCGTCGCTGCTGCGCATCATGGCGGGAATCGACAAGGACTTCGTCGGCGAGGCCTGGGCGGCCGAGGGCGCGCGCGTGGGCTATCTGCCGCAGGAGCCTGTGCTGGACGAGCAGCTGAACGTGCGCGGCAACGTCATGGAGGGGGTCAAGGCCAAGCAGGCGATCCTCGACCGCTACAACGAGCTGGCGATGGACTACTCGGACGAGACGGCCGAGGAGATGGCCCGCCTGCAGGACCAGATCGACGCGCAGAACCTGTGGGACCTCGACGCGCAGGTGGACGTGGCCATGGAGGCGCTGCGCTGCCCGCCCGACGACGCGGACGTGACCACCCTCTCGGGGGGCGAGCGGCGGCGCGTGGCGCTCTGCAAGCTGCTGCTCGAGCAGCCCGACATGCTGCTTCTGGACGAGCCGACCAACCACCTCGACGCCGAGACGATCGCCTGGCTGCAGAACCACCTCATCAACTATCCCGGCACCATCCTGAT
>NZ_WYDP01000013.1 GCF_009904055.1 Rubellimicrobium sp. CFH 75288
GCCGAGACGATCGCCTGGCTGCAGAACCACCTCATCAACTATCCCGGCACCATCCTGATCGTCACGCACGATCGCTACTTCCTCGACGACATCACGGGCTGGATCCTCGAGTTGGACCGCGGGCGGGGGATTCCCTACGAGGGGAACTATTCCGCCTGGCTCGAGCAGAAGGCCAAGCGCCTTGAGCAGGAGGCGCGCGAGGACAAGGCGCGCCAGAAGGTGCTGGAGCGCGAGCTCGAATGGATCCGGCAGGGCGCCAAGGCACGGCAGGCCAAGCAGAAGGCGCGCATCAACGCCTACAACGAACTGGCCGCCCAGTCCGAGCGCGAGAAGGTGGGCCGCGCCCAGATCGTCATCCCGAACGGCCCGCGTCTGGGCGGCAAGGTCATCGAGGTGGAGGGGCTGCGCAAGGCCGTGGGTGACCGGCTGCTCATCGAGGATCTCAGCTTCTCGGTGCCGCCCGGTGCCGTCGTGGGGGTGATCGGACCCAACGGCGCGGGCAAGACGACGCTGTTTCGCATGCTGACCGGCCAGGAGGCGCCCGATGCGGGCACCATCACCTTCGGCGAGACGGTGAAGCTGGCCTATGTGGACCAGAGCCGCGACTCGCTCGATCCGGCCAAGACCGTCTGGGAGGAGATCTCGGGCGGGGCGGAGCTGATCGAACTGGGCGACGCGACCATGAACAGCCGCGCCTATTGCTCGGCCTTCAACTTCCGCGGAACGGACCAGCAGAAGAAGGTGGGCCTGCTGTCGGGCGGCGAGCGCAACCGCGTCCACATGGCCAAGCTGCTCAAGTCGGGCGGCAACGTGCTGCTGCTGGACGAGCCGACCAACGACCTGGACGTCGAGACGCTGCGTGCGCTCGAGGATGCGATCATGGACTTTGCCGGCTGCGCCGTGGTCATCAGCCACGACCGCTTCTTTCTCGACCGGATCTGCACCCACATCCTCGCCTTCGAGGGGGAGGCGCATGTGGAATGGTTCGAGGGCGACTTCTCCGCCTACGAGGAGGACAAGAAGCGGCGACTGGGGCCCGATGCGGTGGAGCCCAGGCGCGTGAAGTTCAAGAAGTTCGTCCGGTGACGGACCGGACCGGCAGGGCATGACGGTGCGGGCGGCGCGGCCGCTGGGCCGGACCGCGAGCGCAGAGCGGGACGGGCATGTCCGGGGGGACGGACACGGAACCCCGCCCTGCCCCATTGACGCCACAATCCCCTGCCCTTCTGATCCGGCCGGACACGAGAGGGTGAGCATGGGATTTGTGGCGATCGGGGGGATGGCGGGCTTTGTGGCCGCCCTTGTGGCGCTTCTGGCCTTTGATGCCTCCTGGGGCCTTGTCCTGCTCCTGTGGGGCGGCGGCGGGCCGGTCGGCGCGTCCGCGGCGATCCTCGCGCTGCTGCTGCGCGGCCTGGCCGGCCCGGAGCCGGCGGACCGGCAGCGGTCTCCGCGCCTTCCCGCCTAGTGAACCCCGCGGCCTCCGCCGCGCTGGACAGCCTGCCCCGAGTGCGGCATAGAGGCCACGCGCGTTTATCTATCGACCACGGTCCCTCACGGCCCAGGGCATCGATCAGCACTGACGAGCCGAGCCGCCGCACTTCCGCGGGCGGAGCATCAAGAGGAGACCACGGGATGGCCACCGGCACCGTGAAATGGTTCAACACCACCAAGGGCTATGGCTTCATCGCGCCCGACGGCGGCAAGAAGGACGTGTTTGTCCACATCTCGGCCGTCGAGCGCTCGGGCCTGACGGGCCTGCGCGACAACCAGAAGGTGACCTTCGACATCGAGACCGGCCGCGACGGCCGCGAGTCGGCCGTCAACCTTCAGCTCGCCTGACGGTCGGGCGGGGGTGCCGCATGACCGGCCCCCCTTTGCACGCTCCATGATTCGCGGCCTGGCCGCCCTGGCGCTTGCGGTTCTCGCCGCCTGCGCCGCCCCTCCTCCCGGGCTTCCGACGGGTCCGACCGTCGCGATGGGTCCGCGCACCCTGACCTCGAGAGGGATTCCGACCGCCCCATCCTCGCCCACCGGGGCGGAACGCGCGCTCGTCACCGCCATCCTGTCCGATCTCCAGCATCGTTCCTTCGAGGAGGGCCGCGAGTTCTGCGGCTATGTCGGCTACGACCGGAGCGGCCGGCTGGTGCCCACGCGGATCCATCGCGGGCACGAATCGTCCTGTCCCCTGCCCCCGGTGCCGGCCGACATGGTGCTGGTGGCCTCGTTCCACACGCATGGGCGGTATTCGCCGTGGTATGCGTCCGAATGGCCGACGACGCAGGACATGGACACCGATGCGGCGGACGGAATCGCGGGCTATATCGCCACACCGGGCGGGCGGCTGTGGTATGTGGACACGCGCTCGATGACGGTGCGGCAGATCTGCGGGCGGGGATGCCTGCCGCAGGATCCGGCCTACCGGCCCGAGGACGACGGTCCGCTGCGCCCGGTGATGACCTACGAGGACCTGCGGCGCTGGGAGGCGGGCGCGGCGCACTAGTCCTGCGGCCGGGTCCTCTCGACCAGGGCGAGGACGGCGGGGCCGAGCGTCTCCTCCACCACCCGCTCGACACCCTCGGCGCTGGGATGGATGCCGTCGGGCTGCATGTAGCGGCGCAGCGCGTCCTCGAACCCCCCCTCGCCGTCGCGCAGCGGGGCAAAGAAGTCCGGCACGAGCAGCGCCCCGAACTCCTCGGCCAGGTCACGATAGGCTGCGTTGAAGGCATCCCGGTAATCGGGGCCGTACTGGCCTGAGGCCTCGATCCCGACGAGGAGCACGGGCAGGCCGCGCCCCGTGACCTCCTCGAGGATGGCGCGGAGATTGGCGCGGCTGACGGCCGGGTCGATCCCGCGCAGGTAGTCGTTGCCGCCCAGCGCCACGATGACCGCATCGGCCCCCTCGCCCAGCGCCCAGTCGAGCCGCGCGAGACCCCCGGCCGTGGTGTCCCCCGAGACGCCGGCATTGAGCACGACCGCGCCTGCGTCGCGGCTGTCGAGCCAGGCCTGGAGGCGCGGCACGAGCCCCTCCTCGGCCGCGAGCCCGTAGCCGGCCGTCAGGCTGTCGCCCAGCGCGACCACGGTGACAGGCTCCTCGGCGTCCTGGCCTGCGTCCTGCGCGGCCGCGGGCAGGGCTGCAAGCGCGATCACGAGAGCGAGGTTGCGGAACGCCAGCCGGGCCATAGATGGCACGATGCGCCACCGGACCGCCAAGGAGATGCCCGTGCCAGAGCCCGTCCTGTCGCTCCGCGATGCCCGTCTGACGCTCGAGGGCAATGCGGGGCCGGTGGAGATCCTACGCGGCATCACGCTGGAGGTGGCGGCGGGCGAGTCGGTCGGGCTGGTCGGGCCGAGCGGGTCGGGCAAGTCGTCTCTCCTCATGCTCATGGGCGGGCTCGAGCGCGCCACGGGGGGCACGGTGCGCGCCCTGGGCCACGACCTGTCGGCAATGGACGAGGACGCGCTGGCCCACTTTCGCCTCGGCAATCTAGGCGTGGTGTTCCAGTCCTTCCACCTGATCCCGACCATGACCGCCTTGGAGAACGTCGCCACGCCGCTGGAACTGGCCGGCCGGCGCGATGCCTTTGCCCGCGCGCAGGCCGAGCTGGAGGCGGTGGGTCTGGGCGCGCGGGCGGGGCACTACCCCTCGCAGCTCTCGGGCGGAGAGCAGCAGCGCGTGGCCTTGGCGCGCGCGGTGGTGGGGCGGCCGCGGCTGCTTCTGGCCGACGAGCCGACCGGCAACCTCGACGAGGGGACAGGCCGGGCGATCGTGGACCTGCTGTTCGGTCTGGGCGAGCGGGACGGGGCGACGATGGTGCTGGTGACGCATGACGAGCGGCTGGCCGCGCGCTGCGCCCGGGTGGTGCGCCTGCGCGACGGGCGCATCGAGGGCGAGGGCCGCCCCGCGCGGGAGGCGGCGGAGTGAGCGCGGCGGCGCGCCTCGCCGCGCGGGAGCTGCGGGGGGGACTGCGCGGGGGGCTGCGCGGCTTTCGGGTCTTTCTGCTCTGCCTGATCCTGGGCGTGGCGGCGATCGCGGCGGTGGGGTCTGTGCGCGCGGCGATCGGCGCGGGTCTCGAGCGCGAGGGGGCGCGGCTGCTGGGCGGCGAGGCGGAGGCCGAACTGACCTATCGCTTTGCCACCCCTGAGGAGCGCGCCTGGATGGAGGGCGTGGCCGAGCGGGTGAGTGAGGTGGCCGACTTCCGCTCGCTCGCGGTGGCGGACCCCGGGGGGCGGGCGGAGCGCGCGCTGACGCAGGTGCGCGCGGTGGACGACCTCTATCCCCTGATCGGGGCGGTCGAGCTGGACCCGCCGATGCCCTTGGCCGGGGCGCTGGCGGGCGACGGAGCGCGGGCGGGGCTGGTGATGGAGCGCGTCCTGGCGGACCGGCTGGCGCTGGCGCCCGGCGACACGGTGCGGCTGGGCACGCGCGACTATGTGCTGTCGGCGATCCTCCTGCGCTATCCCGACAACAGCAATGCGGGCTTCGGGCTGGGGCCGCGGACGATCCTGCGTCTGGCCGACCTGGAGGGGTCGGGGCTTCTGGCCGAGGGCTCGCTCTTCGAGACGCGATACCGGCTGGACCTGCCGGAGGGAACGGACCTCGACGCGCTAGGGGCAGAGGCGCAGGCGCTCTGGCGCGAGCGGGGGATGCGCTGGCGCGACGCACGCGAGGGGGCGGCGGGCACGGCGCAGGTCGTGGACCGGCTGGGCGCGTTTCTGGTGCTGGTGGGCCTGTCGGGGCTGGCGGTGGGGGGCGTCGGCGTCTCGGCGGCGGTGTCGGCCTATGTCGCGGCCAAGGCCGAGGTGATCGCCACGCTGCGCACGCTGGGTGCCTCGCGCGGGGTGGTGTTCGCCACCTACTTCCTGCAGGTGGGCACGCTGGCGCTGATGGGGATCGGGCTGGGGCTGGTGCTGGGGGCGGCGCTGCCGCTGCTGGCCGCGTCCTGGATCGAGGCAGCCCTGCCCGTCCCGGCGGCGTTCGGGATCTTTCCCGCGCCGCTTGCGGAAGCCGCGCTCTATGGCGCGCTGGCGGCGCTGCTGTTCACGCTGTGGCCGCTGTCGCGGGCGACGGACATCCGCGCGGCGGCGCTGTTCCGCGACGCGCTGGCGGGGGGGCGGCGGCTGCCGCGGCTGCCCTATCTGCTGGCCACGCTGGCGGTGCTGGGGCTGCTGGTGGGGGCGGCGGCCTGGTTCTCGGGCGCGCCGGCGCTGGCGGTCTGGACGGCGGCGGGGCTTGGCGCCTCGCTGCTCGCGCTGGTGGGGGCCGCGGCGGGCGCGCGGGGGGCGGCGCGGGCGCTGCGCGGGGCGGCACGGGGGCGGCCGGCCTGGCGACTGGCCCTGGGCGCGGTGGGCGCGAGGGGGGGCGAGGCGGGGCCGGTCATCCTGTCGCTGGGCCTGGGGCTGACGGTGCTGGCGGCGGTGGGTCAGATCGACGGCAACCTCCAGCGCGCGATCACGGGCGACCTGCCCGAGATCGCACCGTCCTACTTCGTGGTGGACATCCAGCCCGATCAGATCGACGCCTTCCGCGCGCGGCTGGAGGCCGATCCGGCGGTCGAGCGGGTGGAGGCCGCGCCGATGCTGCGGGGCATCCTGTCCACGATCAACGGCGTGCCCGCCGCGGAGGCGACGGGCGGGCACTGGGTCACGCGCGGCGACCGGGGCCTGACCTATTCGGAGGAGCCGCCCGAGAATGCCCGCATCGTCGCGGGCGAGTGGTGGCCGCCCGATTACGATGGCTCGCCCCTCGTCAGCTTCTCGGCCGCGGAGGCCGAGGAGATCGGCTTGCGCCTGGGCGACCGGCTGAGCGTCAACGTGCTGGGCCGCGAGATCGAGGCGACCGTCGCCTCGTTCCGGGAGGTGAACTTCCAGAGCGCGGGGATCGGCTTCGTGATGAGCATGAATCCGGCCGCCCTGCGGGGAGCCCCCCATTCCTGGATCGCCACGGTCTATGCCGAGGAGGCCGCCGAGGCGCGGCTGCTGCGCGAGATGGCGGAGGCGTTTCCGAACATCACCGCCATCCGCATCCGCGACGCGGTGGCCGAGGCGGCGCGCATCATCGAGGGGGTCGCGGCGGCGATCCGCACCGCCGCGCTGGTCACGCTGGCCACGGGGTTCCTGGTGCTGATCGGCGCCGCTGCCGCGGGGGAACGGGCGCGGGCCTGGGAGGCGGCGATCCTCAAGACGCTGGGCGCGGGGCGGCCGCTGATCCTGCGCAGCTTTGCCTTGCGGGCGGCGCTGACGGGGATGGCCGCTGGCCTCGTGGCGCTGCTGGCGGGCTCGCTCGGGGCCTGGGCGGTGCTGCGCTTCGTGATGGAGGCGCCGTTCCAGCCGATCTGGAGCAACGCGCTGGCGGTGGTGGGGGGCGGCGTGGCGGCGACGCTGCTGGCGGGACTGGCCTTTGCGCTGCGCCCGCTCGCGGTGCGGCCCGCACGGGTGCTGCGCGCCAGAGAGTGATCGGGAGGGGGGGCAGTGGCGCGGTTGACGGGGCTCGAACCCGCGACCCCCGGCGTGACAGGCCGGTACTCTAACCGACTGAGCTACAACCGCGCGTCTGCCGCCGGCATCGGATCGTGCCGGACGGGGGGTATCTACGGGGCCGGAACAGCGGCGTCAAGGGCTCTTGTCGCCTGACGCGAGGGCGCGTCCGGTCCTCCGAGCCTCAGGCCGCTCCGGGTCTGCGCAGGGGGAAGTCGAGGCGCGAGACCACCTCGCCCTCCTCCTCGCGGATGGCGAGCGTGCCGCCGATCTGGGCCGCGAACTGGCGCGCCACCGACAGGCCGAGGCCGTCGGCCTTCTGGAGATCGAATCCGGTGGGCAGACCGCCGCCATTGTCGCGGATCTCCAGACGCGCCGCATCCCGGCCCGTCCGGGCCAACGTGATCGCAATGCGGCCCGACCGTTCGGGGCCGAAGCCGTGCTCGATGGCGTTGGCCAGAAGCTCCGTCGCGATGAGACCGAAGGGAATGGCGGCCGCAGCGGGTACCACGACCGGTTCGACCGACACCTGGAGCGCGATGCGGTCCTCTACCCCCTGCGCGGCGACCGCCTCGGGCACGATGGCCCGGAGAAAGGCGCCCAGATCGAGCGACTGGGCCGCGGGATCGTGCAGGAGGCGGCTCAGGCGGGACACCACGCCGAGGCGGGCGGCAGCCGTCTCGAGAGCGCGGCGGGCGGCAGGGTCGGCGACGGCGCGCCGCTGAAGCTGGAGAAGCGATCCGACGACCGCGAGGTTGTTGGAGACGCGGTGCTGAAGCTCGGCAAACATCAGGCTGCGCATGTGCGCCTCGCTCCGGGCGCGGGCTTCGGCCTGCATCATGCGCCGCAGGGCCCGGCGCATCAGGAAGACCAGCGTCAGCTCGGTCCCCATGACGATGACATACAGAAGCAGCGCGACGAAACCTGCCGTCGTCAGCGCAAAGGACCAGGCGGGCGCGATCAGGACGTACCAGGCAAAGAGGCCGCCCATGATGGCGACGGCGAGGCCGACGAGCGTTCCCGCGAACACGGCCGTCAGGGCCACGGCCGGAAAGAAGGTCAGATACGGAAAACCGGGGGGCAGAACCGGATCGAGGGCGAGCCGCAGGAGGGCAGCGGCCAAGAACGCGCCCAGCGCCACACCCACCTGGAACGCGAGGCTGCGACGCCCGATTCCCCATTCCACGATCCGGTCCAGCACGGAGCGTCCCTGGGGCGCGGGGGTCGGACCGTGGAAAGGGGGGGCGATCATGCGCAGCACCCCGCCCTGGTGGGTGGTGAGGGGCTCGAACCCCCGACATCCTCGGTGTAAACGAGACGCTCTGCCAACTGAGCTAACCACCCTGCCGTCCAGTGGTTACAGACCCTTGAGGCCGAGTTCAAGGCGCGTGCGATCCGAGGAGGTTCGGGGCGGCTCCGGGATGTCCGCCCGACCGTCCCGGAGGCGGAGAACGCGCCCCTGCGGCAGGCAGAGAGCCTCGGCCGCGTCCCAGTCCCGGCCCAGCGCCAGCGCCGCGAGAAGGCGCAGCGTCAGTCCGTGGGTGACGAGCACCGCCGGTCGCCGGAGCGACAGCAGAAGGTCGGCGGCCCGCTCCGCAACGGCGGACAGATCCTCCCCGCCGGGGCAACGCGCGTAGAAGGTCAGGATGCCTTCGTCCGGGGGCGCGGGCCAGCGCGTGGCGATCTCGGTGCGCGTGAGACCGGCCCACTCGCCCATGCCGATCTCGCGCAGGCGCGGTTCGGGCCGCGCGACGAGCCCCGTCCGCCCGAGCGCGAGGCGCGCCGTCTGCTGGGCGCGGCCTTGGGGACTGGACAGGGCGTCGTGGGTCCGCGGAGACACGCGCAGCGCGGCGAGGATACGGCCCATGGCGGCGGCCTGCCTCCGGCCCCGCTCGGTCAGGGGGGAGTCGAACGCGCCCTGAAGCCGTCCTTCGGCATTCCAGACTGTCTCGCCATGCCGCATCAGCAGCACCTCGACAGGAAGGGGACCGGGAAGGCGGGGAAGGGGCATGCGAGCCATCAGGTCCGCCACGCCCGGAGGAGTCCCGCGGGACGATGACGCCGTGTCTCGAGGGGCCTGGTCTGTCATGCGGAGCGATCGCCTTCGCCCATGGCTTGCCGCGGTCTGGCGTCGCCGGCGATCCGACGCAAGCCCCGGCCCGGCGGCAGGTCCGGCCGGAGCCGATTCCCGCGGAGGCCGGCCGGACCGGGCGCGCAGCCGTCGGCATCGGGAACAGGCATGCGGAGGGGGCGGGTCAGCCGCCGGACGGCCCGGCCGCCAGCAGCGCCTCGGCAAGATCGAGAGCGTCGTCGGGCCAGTACTCGCTGGGCCGCGGGTGCCGGATTCCCGATCCCTGCACCGGCCGGCAGGACAGCACCGCGTTGCGCCATTGCAGCGGGATCGCTTCGCGTCCCTGGCTGGCACCGAGGAGCGCGCCGCAGATGGCGGCGTTGGTGTCGGTGTCGCCGCCGCGCGCGACGGTGGCCGAAACAGCCTCCGCCACGGGCGTGCCGCGGTTCAGGTGGTCGAACGCGTTCTGGAACGCGATCAGGACCCAGCCCATCTGGCGCTCGAAGTTCTCGGGACCGTCCCGGCGGGCAGCAGCGAGGCGCTGGCGGACGATCCGGGCCCCCTCGCCCTCGCCCGCATGTTGTTCGGCCGCTGCCGCCATCTCTGCGGCCGTGCCGCCCGCGACACCAGTTGCGACGGCCGCAGCAAAGGCGGCGCTCGCAGCCTGGCAGACCGGGTGCGGATGGGTGAGGCGCGCATCCTCGGCCGCCAGCTTCGCGGCCAGGGCTGGATCGCCGGCCGCGAAGATGCCGACCGGGCTCACGCGCATCAGCGCGCCGTTCGACTGGCTGTCCGACGAAGCCGGCCGACCCCGGGCCAGTGCGGCGATGCCGGCAGCCGTCGTGCCGCCGATGTCGAAGGGACCGGAGCGCGCCCAGCCGATATAGGCCTGGCCGACCGTCGCGGGATCGAACCGGCCCTGATCCGCCAGCGCGCGGGCGAGCGCCAGCGCCATCTCGCTGTCGTCCGTGGGCTGGCCGGCGATCAGGTTCCAAGTGCCGCCGTCGGTCAGCCGGGTGACGCCCTCGGGGTGGCTGCGGGCGATGTCGGCCGCCGAGCGGAACTCCACCGCCGAGCCCAGCGCGTCCCCCGCAAGCTGGCCGAGGAGACAGCCCTGCGCCCGCGCGAGCCGGTCGGGATCGGCGATGCGGGCCCGCGGAATGGCGCCGTTGCGTTGCTCCCGCCGACTGGGACCGGGTCCGAGTTCGACGAGCATGGCCACGACATCCGCGGCGCCGCCGATGCATCCGTCGAAGTGCCGGCGCCCGTAATCCACCGCCTTTCCCGTCCGCTCGACCAGCGTGCAGCCCGCGCCGATCAGCAGGGCATGAGCCCCGGCAATGTCCCAGTGATCGAGGCCGGCCACGAGGCTCAGCCCGGCATCCACCTCGCCGGCGGCGGCGAGGGCCAGCCGGTAGGCCGGACTGGCGATCGCCCGGACCCGGATGCCGCGAAGCGCCTCGTGATTGTGCCGGGCATAGTCTGCCGCGTTGGCGTTCATCGCGACGACCGGCGGATGGGATCGCACCGGGCGCCGGACGGCCAAGCCGTTGCGCGTGAGCGCGGTCCCCTCGGCCCAAGCGATCAGGTCCCCCCGGTCGTCGGGCGCAAGCGGCGCAAAGACGACACCCAGAACGGGATGCCCGTCGCGCAGCAGGGCGACCGACACGGCCGATCCCCGGCGACGGGCGAGAAAGTCGGTCGTTCCGTCCTGCGGGTCCACCACCCAGACGTCACCCTCCGCAGGACCGGCGCGGCCGGTCTCCTCTCCGACGAAGCCGCAGGCATGGAGAGCGAGCAGCCGGTCCCTCAGAAGCTGCTCCACCTCCACGTCGATGGGGGCCTTCGACCCGCCGCCGCGCGGGCCGCCGGCGCGGTGGAACTCGGCCCGGATCAGGGCGCCTGCCTGCCGCACCATGTCGATGACGGCAGGCAGCAGGTCGGCGGGTTGGGGCCGGGACCGGATCATCACGCTCTCCCTCGCTTCCATGCGCCGGAGGATACAGCCGGAGCGGTCGTTCTTGCACAGATCTTCGGGGGTGATCCTGCGGATCCGGGATCGTGGTTTGGCGGGACGAGGGGGCTGGCCACGTCGCCCGACAGGACCCGGACCGGGCCAGCCCGCGACACGGCGCCCGGCGGCTGATCGGCAGCGAGGGGCTGAGCCGGGCTCCGGCGCGCGGCCGCGGTGCCAGAGTCCTCCGGAAGGCCAGCCGCCTGCCGTCGCAGGCGACGCGATCCTTCGGGTCTCGAGGTCGGCCGATAGAGCGAGCCGACAGCCATGGAGCGGCGGCATCGCCCGGCACGCCCGCAGGCGGGAATGTCCCGCGTCATCCTGCCGGAGCAGCCCCGCTCAAACGGGGCCGCGACCATGCGCAAGACCGCAGACCGCCAGGGGCGCCCCGCCAGCCGGGATCGTCCTGCCGCACCTCGCAGGTCCACCGCAGGGTTCCAAGAGTGGCCTCCGAGGGGGGAGCAGGGTCCGGACGTCGTCAGGTCGATGGTCCCATGCCTGACGCTCGCGGGAACGCGCTTCCTGCAGACAGGCCGCCGTCCCGATGATATCCGGACCGCGGATGATATCCGGACCGCGAAGGATGAGAAACGGGATTGTCCATCCGGCGGCAGGACCTCGGGCGCGCCACCTCCAGTCAAAG
>NZ_WYDP01000014.1 GCF_009904055.1 Rubellimicrobium sp. CFH 75288
TCCGCATGAAATAGGATCCTCCCTGCTGCCTGCGGCACGATGCCGCGCAGCGGAGCGGCTGTCCACCGGCGGCGTGGCGCCGAGGGGCTGGACCGGACCCCGCGGGGTGCTAGATCGGCGCTGTCAGCCGATGGAGGCCCCCATGCGCCTGCTCCTGCTTGTTCCCGCCCTCGGCCTTCTGGCCGCCTGCGACGAGATGATGATGCCGCCCGCCACTCCGGTCGTGGCCGCCTGCGACGAGGCGGTCCTGTCGGCCCAGTGGCTGAACCAGCCCGGCGATGTCGTGCGGGCCGCGTCCTTTGCCCAGCCCGTGCGCGTGTTCAACCGCGGCGACGCGCTGACGATGGACTTCAACCCGAGCCGCATCAACTTCGAGCTCGATCCGGCGACCGGCCGGGTGGCCCGGGTCTTCTGCGGCTGAACGGGCCTTGATTCGGATCGGGTCCGCGCCCAGTCTGGACGCATGACGCTCCAGCCCGTCCCTGCCCCCGTCGCCCCCGCCACCGTCCATTTCGACCGCCGCGAACTGTCGCTGATCCTCGCGCTTTACGGGCGCATGGTCGCGGCGGGCGAGTGGCGCGACTATGCGATCGGATCGGGGCGCGAGGCGGCGTCGTTCGCGGTGTTCCGCCGCACGGCCGAGAGGCCGCTCTTCCGCATCGAGAAGCGCCCCGCCCTGCGGCTGCGGCAAGGGGCCTATGCCGTCCTGGGCGAAGGGGGGCAGGTGCTGCGGCGCGGCCATGACCTGGGGCAGGTGCTGCGCGTGCTCGCGCCGCGGCCCCGCCTCGTGGACTAGATCCGGCGGCGCGCGATCGGGTCGTGTCCCTCCTGCGCCCGGATGCGGGCGATCGCGGCCTCGAGCGGCTCGTAGGCGACGGCCATGCGGTGGGCATTGGCGTGCAGCAGCGTACCCTCGTCCACCATGAGGCCCACATGGCCGGGCCAGAAGACGAGGTCGCCGCGCCGGAGCGGCGCGCCGTCCGCCACCGGCTCGCCCAGGCCGCGCTGGAGGTCGCTGTCGGGCGGGCAAGGCAGGCCGGTCGCCAGAAGGGCGGCCTGCACGAGGCCCGAGCAGTCGATTCCCCGCACCGAGTTGCCGCCCCAGAGATAGGGGACGCCGAACAGCAGCTGCGCCACCGCCGCCGCGTCCGCGAAGGGCCGGTCGAGCGGGCGCAGGTGGGGCTTGGGGATGAATCCCTCCGGCGTTTCCCAGAAGCGGTGCCGCTCGGCCGTGACGGTGACGAGCGAGCCCAGCGACAGGTGGTGGAGGTCGGGGGACTTGATGTCCTCAGCCGCATAGAGATGGGTCGCGGGCACGGCGACGCGGTGCGTGGGGGGGCGCGGCTCGGCCAGCGCCTCGGCGCGCACCCAGCCCACATGCCCGTCACGATGCGATTGCACGAAGGCGTGGGCCTCGCGCCGCTCGTAGAGGGTCACGCCCTCGCCCCAGAGCAGCTGGCGCGCGCGGGGGCCGCCGGGGGCGGAGCGGAGGTCGAGCACGGGGGCGGCCACGCGCCGCGCCTCGCCATCCGCGAAGCGCTCGGCCGCGACGAGGCCGCGCAGATGCGTGGCGGCCACCCGGCCCGAGAAGGGGGTCAGCCGGGGGTCCACGGCATCCCCCAGCGCGCGGCGATCCCCGCAAGCAGCGCGCGCACCCCCTGCAGCGTGCCACCCTTGGGCCGGCCGGGCTCGGCCTTGGGGCACCAGGCATAGACGTCGAAATGCAGGAAGGGGCGCGGCGCGAAGCGGCGCAGGAACAGGGCGGCCGTCAGCGCCCCCGCCATGCCGCCCCCCGGCGCGTTGTCGAGATCGGCATGGCCCGGCTCGATCAGCGCCTCGTAGGGCTCGTGGAAGGGAAGCCGCCAGACGGGGTCGAACCATTCCGCGGCCGCCCCCAGCACCGCCCCGGCCCAGGCGTCGTCCGTGGCGAAGAGGGGGGCGAGGTCGGGGCCCAGCGCGACGCGCGCGGCGCCCGTCAGCGTGGCGAAGCAGGCGCAGAGGTCCGGCCCCTCCTCGGCCGCGAGGGCCAGCGCGTCGGCGAGGATCAGCCGCCCCTCGGCGTCGGTGTTGTTGACCTCGACCGTGAGCCCCCTGCGCGAGGCGAGGATGTCGCCGGGGCGCAGCGAGGCCGGGCCCACGGCGTTCTCGGCCACCGGGATCAGCACGCGCAGCCGAACGGGCCAGCGCGCCGCGAGGATCGCCTCGGCGGCCGCGAGCACATGCGCCGCCCCGCCCATGTCCTTCTTCATCAGCGCCATGGAGGCCGAGGGCTTGAGGTCGAGCCCGCCCGTGTCGAAGGTCACGCCCTTGCCCACGAGCGTCAGGCGCGGCCCCTCCGCCGCGCCCTCCCAGCAGAGATCGAGCAGGCGCGGCGCACGGTCGGGGGCGGCCGCGCGGCCCACCGCGGCGATCAGGGGAAAGCCGTCCTCGAGCGCCCGGCCGGCGGTGACCGAGAGCGTGGCGCCGTGCCGCCTGGCCAGCGCGCGGGCCGCGGCCTCGAGCCCCTCTGGACTCAGCTCCGAGGCGGGCGCGTCGATCAGCGACCGGCCCAGAGCCTCGGCCGCGGCGAGCGATTCCAGAAGCGGCGCCTCGGCCCCCGGGGCGGCGAGGCGCGCGCGGGGCGGCGCCTCGGGCGGGGCGGCGCGCCGGTCGAAGCGGATCCCGTCCAGGAGCCAGCCCAGGCCCGCCTCGCGCGTCTCCGCCCCGGAGGCGCCCTCGAGCCGCCAGATGCCGGCGGGCAGGCGCCCGGCGGCGGCGGCGAGGGCGAAGCGCTGCCGACCCGGCCCCTCGCCGCGTCCGAGAAGCGCGCCCGCGGGCTCCCCGTCCGGGCCCGGCAGCAGCGCCACCTCGCCGCGCCCGGCGCGAAAGCCCGTCGCGCGCGCCCACGCCGCCTGCGCCGGCGGCAGGCCCGCGAGCGCCGCCTCCAGCGCGTCGGGCGCGACGAGGCGCAGGGGCAGCGCCGCCTCCTCGAGCCGGGCGAAGCGGGGCGGGGCGGGGTCGCTCACGGGGTCACTCACGGGGGACCCCAGGGCGGGCGGGGCTGCGGCATGGGTTCATGGCGGGCGCTCCCTCGTGGCGACGGGGCGGACCCTAGCCGCGCGCGCGGCGCCCGCAAGGGGAGCGGCTCGCCCCGGCCGAGGCGGTTGCACCGCGCGCGCCTTCGGGGCAGACAGCGCGGGACCGCGACACGAGGGACCATGGCCGCGCGACCCCTGCCCGAATACCTCGTCCGCCGCTATCAGGGCTGGCGCGCCACGACCTATGCCGAGAATGCGGCCTGGTACCGGCACCTGGCCGAGCAGGGCCAGCACCCCCGGGCGATGATCGTGTCGTGCTGCGACAGCCGGGTGCACGTCACCTCCATCTTCGGGGCGGATTCGGGCGAGTTCTTCATCCACCGCAACATCGCCAACCTGATCCCGCCCTTCACCCCGGACGGGGACCATCACGGCACCTCGGCCGCGATCGAATACGCGGTTCGTGCGTTGCGCGTGGCGCATCTGATCGTGCTGGGCCATTCGGGCTGCGGCGGGGTGCGCGGCTGCTACGACATGTACGAGGGGCGCGCCCCCGAACTGCTGGAACGCACGAGCTTCATCGGCCGCT
Source organism: Rubellimicrobium sp. CFH 75288 (assembly GCF_009904055.1). GTDB lineage: Bacteria > Pseudomonadota > Alphaproteobacteria > Rhodobacterales > Rhodobacteraceae > Rubellimicrobium. The sequence goes on from NZ_WYDP01000014.1 coordinate 3,607, forward strand.
GGATGGCGATCCTGCGCCCCGGCTGGGAGGCGCTGCCGCAGGGGGGCGAGGCCGAGCGGCTCCGCGCGCTCGAGAAGATGGCCGTCACCGTCTCGGTCGGCAACCTGCTGACCTTTCCCTTCGTGCGCGAGGCGGTGGAGGCGGGGCGGCTCACGCTGCATGCCTTGTGGAACGACATCGGCGAGGGCTCGCTGCAATCCTGGGACGAGGGGCGCGGCTGGCAGGCGGTCTGAGAAAGGGAGAGGACGCATGGACGCGACGGCACTGGTCAGGGCCTATTTCGACGCCTTCAACCGCGGCGACCGGGAGGGGATGGCGGCGCTCGTGACGGAGGACGTGGAGCACCACGTCAACCAGGGCGGCGTGCGCCACGGGCGCGAGGCGTTTCGCGCCTTCTGCGAGCGGATGGCCGGCCTCTACGAGGAGCGGGCGGAGGATCTGGTCGTGCTGACCAGTCCCGAAGGCGACCGCGCGGCGGCCGAATACACCATCCACGGCCGCTACCTGTCCACCGACGAGGGCCTGCCCGAGGCGCGGGGGCAGTCCTATGTCCTGCCGGTGGGCAGCTTCTTCGCCATCCGGGACGGACGCATCGCCCGCGTCTCGACCCATTACAACGTCCCCGACTGGGTGCGGCAGGTCTCGTGAGCGGGCTGCGCATTGCCGCCATGGACCCCGGCGAGGCGCGGGCATCGCTCGACGCGCTGGCGGAGCTGCGCATCCGGGTCTTTGCCGAGTGGCCCTATCTCTACGACGGGGACCGGGATTACGAGGCGCGCTATCTCGCGCGGCTGGCCGGGAGCCCGGGCGCCGTGGTCGTCGGGGCCTGGGACGGCGAGCGGCTCGTGGGGGCGGCCACGGGGGCGCCGATGGAGGACCACGCGGCCGAGTTCGCGGCCCCCCTCATGGCGCGGGGCCTGCCCCTCGACGAGGTGTTCTATCTCGCCGAGTCCGTGCTGCTGCCCGCCTACAGGGGCCAGGGCGCAGGCCATCGCTTCTTCGACCTGCGCGAGGATCACGCGCGGCGCCTGGGCCGCCGCTGGTCGGCCTTCGCCGCGATCGTCCGGCCCCCCGACCATCCGGCCCGTCCCGCCGGCGCCCGTTCGCTCGAGCCCTTCTGGCGCAAGCGGGGCTATGCGCCGCTCGAGGGGGCGGTGGCGCGCTTTTCCTGGCGCGAGCACGGCGAGGCGGAGGAGAGCGCCAAGCCGCTCCAGCTCTGGCTGCGCCAGCTCTAGAGGGATTGCGCACGCGGCCGCCGCCGGGCTTGATGCGGGCCGGGCAACCGGTGGGGAGAGCCATGGGCGTGCAGGCCGTCGTCTGGGATGTGGGCCGCGTCCTGATCGAATGGAATCCCGAGCGCGTCTATGATCGCCTGCTGGGCGAGGCGGGACGACGGGCGCTGTTCGCGGCCGTGGACCTTCACGCCATGAACGAGCGGGTGGATCGCGGCGCGCCCTGGCGCGAGGAGGTGGAGGCGCTGGCGCGGGCGCATCCCGACCACGCGGAGGCCATCGGCTGGTGGCATGGGCGATGGGCCGAGATGGCGAGCCCTGCCATCCCGGATTCGGTCGCGCTGCTGCGCGCGCTTCGCGAACGGGGCGTGCCCTGCTTCGCCCTGACCAATTTCGGGCGCGAGACTTGGGAGGTCGCGCTCGACCTGCACCCGTTCCTGCGCGATTTCGACGGGGCAGTGGTGTCCGGCCGGACCGGACTGATGAAGCCCGAGCCCGCCATCTACGAGGCGCTCGAACGTCTTTCCGGGCTGTCGGGAGAGGCGCTCCTGTTCGCCGACGACCGGCCGGAGAACGTGCAAGCCGCGGCGGCACGGGGCTGGCGGACACATCTGTTCGAGGGTCCTGCGGGCTGGGCCGCGCGTCTGGCGGCCGAAGGGCTTCTGGAGGAGGCGGCTGCATGAACGTGCCGCATCTCGGCTGGGAGGCGGAGGCCGCGCTCGACTGGCCGGGCGTGGCGCGGGGGATCGAGGCGGGGCATCGGCTCGGGCGGCCGGTCATGGAGGATGTGCTGCTGCGGCAGGGAGGCAACACGCTGCTCAACCGCTCGGCCTGGATCGCGGGCCTGGGGATCGCGGTCAAAGTATGCACGATCTTTCCCGACAACCGGGACCGGCCGACCATCCAGGGCGCGGTCAGCCTTCTGTCGGACCGCGACGGGACGCTGGAAGCCACGCTGGACTTCCGCCTGGTGACCAAGTGGAAGACGGCCGGAGACTCGCTCCTGGGCGCGCTGCGTCTGGCTCGGCCCGAGTCGCGCCGGCTGCTGGTCGTGGGGGCCGGAACGGTGGCACGCTCGCTGATCGAGGCCTACCGCGCCGGCTTTCCGGGCATCGCGATCACCCTCTGGAACCGGACATGGGACCGGGCGGCCGATCTGGCGCAAGAGATGGGAACGCAGGTCGCGGAAGATCTGGAGGAGGCGGTCGGGCAGGCCGATATCGTCGCCTGCGCGACCATGGCGACGGAGCCTGTCCTGCGTGGTCGATGGCTGCGGCCGGGCCAGCACGTGGACCTGATCGGAGCCTACCGGCCCGACATGCGCGAAGCAGACGACGAGGTACTGCGCCGCGCCTCGATCTTCTGCGATTCCCGCGAGACCACCATGCGACATATCGGGGAATTCCTGGACCCCCTGCGCCGCGGGGTCATCGCCGAGGCCGACATCCTGGCCGACCTCTACGACGGGGAGGCGGTCCGCCGGCGCGATCCGGCCGAGATCACGCTGTGGAAGAACGGCGGGGGTGCGCATCTCGACCTGATGGTGGCGCGTCACATCCTCGAGCGGGCAGGGGGACGGGCTTGAGCCGCTGGTACGGGCCCGCGCGCGGGCCGGTGGCCTGCGTCCTCGGACCCGGTCCCTGGGAGGGGTTCGGCGCCGGGCTCGGGGCGCTCGGCTACCGCACGATCCGGCCCTCCACCGAGGCGGAGGCGGCCCTGAGCGAGGCGGGTGTCACCGAGGAGGCGACCCTGGTGGGGCACGGCCCCGGCGCAGTGGAGGCGGTGATCCTTGCGGCGCGGAGGCCCGAGATGGTCCGGCGGCTCGTCCTGATCGCGCCGGAGGGGTTCGGAGCGGCACCTCCGCCGTCGCCCTGGGCCCATCGGCTGGGCCGGTTGCCGCTGGTCGGGCCGCATCTGACGGCGCGTCTGTCCCCTCCCGCGGGACCTCTCTGCGACGAGGAGCACCGCCAGGTCGCAGCGGCCGGCGTGCCGGTCGTCGCGCTGTGGCTGGGCGAGGCCGCTTCGCTGCGCGGTCCCGGTCTGCTGGCGCAGTGGAACCGCACCGCCAAGCAGGAGGTGCTGCACGATCTCGGGCCTGACGCGCTCGCCGCCGAGCCGGGGCGCCTCGTCTCGGCCCTGCGGGACGTGCTGCGGGAGGACTGGCACTAGGCCGGTGCGGCCGGTCTGCGCCCCTCCGGCGCCTGCCGCGGGCACCACCCCTTGCCTTTGTGCGCCGGGGCCGAAAGGATCGCGCGCGCCAAGGGGGAGGGACGGGCATGGAGATGACGCGGTTTGCGGACCTGGAGGGTGCCTCGGTCCTGATCACGGGCGGCGGAAGCGGGATCGGGGCCGCGTTGACCGAAGGGTTTGCGTCCCAAGGGGCCCGCGTGGCCTTTGTCGGCCGGCGCGACGGGTCGGCCTTTGCCCGCGAGGTGGCCGATCGCACGGGGGCCTCCGTGCGCTACATCCGCTGCGACGTGACCGACGTCGCGGCGCTGCGCGCGGCTGCCGCCGAGGCGGCCGAGGCGCACGGCCCCGTCTCGGTTCTCGTGGCGAACGCGGCCGACGACGACCGCCACGCGACCGCGGACGTGACGCCCGAATACTGGGACCGTAACCAGGCGGTGAACCTGCGCCACTACTTCTTCGCCGCCCAGGCGGTGCTGCCCGGCATGGCCGAGGCGGGCGGGGGCGCGGTCGTGATGCTGTCCTCGATCAGCTACATGATGGGCCTGGGGGATTACCCCTCCTACATGGCGGCCAATGCGGGGATCGTGGGCCTCACGCGCGCGCTGGCGCGGGAATGGGGACCCAGGGGGGTGCGGGTGAACGCGCTCGCCCCCGGCTGGGTTCTGACGGAGAAGCAGCGCGAGATGTGGGTCACGCCCGAGGGGCTGGCCGCGCACCTCGCCCGCCAGTGCATCCCGCGCGAGCTCGAGCCCGCCGACATGGTGGGCCCCGCGCTGTTTCTGGCCTCGCGCGCCTCGCGCGCGGTCACGAGCCAGGTCCTCGTCGCCGATGGCGGCGTGGTGGTGACGGGCTGATCCGATGGGCCGGATCGCGCCGGACTGGATCGCGGCCGACTGGGGCACGTCGGCGCTGCGCGTCTGGGCGATGGGGCCGGACGGGGCGGTGCTGGCCGAGGCGCGGGCCGACACCGGTATGGGCGCGCTCGCCCCCGATGGCTTCGAGGGGGCTCTGCGGGCCCTGATCGCGCCCTGGACCGGGGGACGGGACGGGGAGCATCCCCTGCGCGTCCTCGTCTGCGGCATGGCCGGCGCGCGCGGCGGCTGGGCTGAGGCGGGCTATGCGGCCGTGCCCTGTCCCCCCGCCGGCGGGGCGGCCGTGCGCGCGCCCTCGGCCCCCGATCTCGACGTGCGTCTCCTGCCCGGCCTGTCGCAGGCCGAGCCCCCCGACGTGATCCGGGGCGAGGAGACGCAGGTGGCGGGCTTTCTCGAGGGCCGGCCTGGCTGGGACGGGGTGCTCTGCCTGCCCGGCACCCATGCCAAGTGGGTCCGCGTCAGCGCGGCCGAGGTGGTGGGCTTCCGCACCGCCATGACGGGCGAGATGTTCGCCGCCCTGTCGCGCCACACGGTGCTGCGCCACGCGCTGGCCGAGGAGGGCTGGGACGATGCGGCCTTTCTCGAGGCCGTGGCCGAGGGCATGGCACGCCCCGAGGCGCTGGGCTTGCGCCTATTCGCGATCCGGGCCGAGGGTCTGCTGCGCGGCCTGCCGGGGGGCGTGGCGCGGGCGCGGCTCTCGGGCCTGCTGATCGGGGCCGAGCTGCAGGCCCTGCGCCCGTGGTGGCTGGGCGAACGCGTGGCGCTGGTGGCCTCGGGGTCGCTGGGCGAGCGCTACGCCGCGGCGCTGGGGGCGCAGGGCGTGCGGCCCGAACGCGCGGATGCGGACGCGGCGGTGCTGGCCGGCCTGCGCGCCGCCAAGGGGAGGGTCTGGTCATGACACGACCGCTGATCGCCATCCTGCGCGGCCTCTGCCCCGAAGAGGCCGTCGCCGTGGGCGAGGCTCTGGTGGAGGCGGGGATCGCGACGATCGAGGTGCCGCTCAACTCGCCAGACCCGTTCGAGTCGATCGGCCGGCTGGTCCGCGCGCTGGGGGACCGCGCGACGATCGGCGCGGGCACCGTGCTGCGCCCGGAGGAGGTGGAGTGGCTCGCCGCCGTGGGCGGGCGGCTGGTCGTGGCGCCCAATTGCGACGCGCGCGTGATCCGCGCCGCCCGCGCGGCCGGGATGGAGGCCTGGCCCGGTGTGATGACCCCGACCGAGTGCTTTGCCGCGCTCGAGGCGGGGGCGACGGGGCTCAAGCTCTTTCCCGGATCGCTCGTGGGGCCCGAGGGGTTGCGCGCGATCCGCGCCGTGCTGCCCGCGGGCACGCGGGTCTATCCCGTGGGCGGCGCGGGGGCCGAGAACATGGCCGAATGGATCGCGGCCGGAGCGGACGGGTTCGGCATCGGCTCGGCCCTGTTCCGGCCGGGGATGGAGGCGGCCGAGGTGGGCCGGCGGGCGGCCGCGCTGGTCGCGGCCTGGGACGCGGCAAGGGGAGGGGGAAGATGAACGAGGCAAGGGTTCACGACCGGGCGATCTGCCATCTGGGCGAGGGGCCGCTCTGGCATCCCGAGCGCGGCGAGCTGTGGTGGTTCGACATCCTGGGCCGGACGCTGCACGGGCCGGGCCGGCGCTGGCCTCTGGCAGAGCTGTCCTCGGCCATGGGCTGGGTGGACGGGCGGCGCGTGCTGCTCGCGCGGCGCGGCGCGCTGGTCCTGTTCGACCTCGAGACCGGCGAGGAGGGAGAGACCGTCGCCCCCCTCTGCGCCGACGACCCCTCGGTCCGGCCCAATGACGGGCGGGCCGATCCCTGGGGCGGGTTCTGGATCGGAACCATGGGCATCCGGCTCGAGGAGGGGCGGGGGGCGATCTGGCGCTGGCACGGGGGCGAGCTGCGCCGCCTCGTGGCGGGGATCGCGATCCCCAACGCGATCTGCTTCGATGCGGCGCGCGGCTGCGCCTACTGGACCGACACGCCCACGGGCCTCGTGCAGCGCCAGCCGCTCGGCCCCGAGGGCTGGCCCGAGGGCGAGGCGGAGGTGTTCCTGGACCTGCGCGATGCGGGCTTCCATCCCGACGGGGCGGTGACGGACGAGGCGGGCAACGTCTGGATCGCCATGTGGGGCGCGGGGCGCGTCTGCGGATTCTCGCTCGAGGGGGAGGCCGTGGGCGAGTACCGCGTCCCCGCCCGCCAGAGTTCCTGCCCCGCCTGGGGGGGTGCGAACTTCTCGACCCTGTTCGTGACCTCGGCCGCGGCAGGCATCCCGCAGGAGGACATCGCCGAGGCGCCCGATCAGGGCCGGACCTTTGCCGTCGCCACCGACCGGCGCGGCGCGCCGGAACCGCGCGTCCGCCTGTGACGCCTTGGGGCGCGGGCCACGCGGCCGACCTCGCCGCGGGCGATCTGTCGGTGCGGGTGCTCACGCGCGGGGCGACGCTGCGCTCGGTCCGTCTCAGGGGCGTGGACCACGACCTGACCGTGGGCGCGGACGACCCCGCCCTCTACGCGCCCGACGGGCCGCTGCGGTTCCACGGCGCCATGGTCGGGCCGGTGGCGAACCGGTTGCGCGGGGCGCAGGCCGAGGTGGCAGGGCGCCTCTGCCGCTTCGAGGCCGACGAGGGGGCGCACCTGCTCCATTCGGGGCGGGCGGGAATGCAGTACCGCATCTGGGACGTGCTCGGGCGCGGGCCGGACACGCTCCTGCTCGGTCTCGGCCTGCCGGACGGCGAGGGGGGCTTTCCCGGCAACCGCCGCGTCACCGCGCGCTGGTCGGTCCGCGCGCCCGCCACCCTGCGGCTCGAGATCCGCGCCGCCACGGACGCGCCCACCCTGTGGAACCCCGCCAGCCACGCCTACTGGACGCTCGACGGCGGCCCCACCTGGGAGGGGCACGTCCTGCGCCTCGCCGCCGACCGCGTCCTGCCCACCGACGCCGAGAACCTGCCCACCGGAGAGGTCCGCCCCGTCGAGGGCACGCCCTTCGACCTGCGGCAGGGACGCGCGATCCGGCCGGGCGCGCCGCGGCTCGACCACAATTTCTGCCTCGGGGACGGCCCCGGCCCCCTGCGTGAGGTCGCCTGGCTGACGGGGCGAAGCGGGGTGTCCCTCGTGCTCGCCACCACGGCGCCGGGACTGCAGGTCTATGACGGCGGCCACGCCGCCCGCCCCGGCGCCGCGCTCTTCGAGGCCCTTGCACTCGAGCCGCAGATGTGGCCCGACGCGCCCGCCCATCCCCACTTCCCCGCGATCCTGCTCCGCCCCGGCGAGGGGTGGTCCCAGATCACCGAGTGGCGCTTCGCGCGCTGACCATGGCGGCCAGGGGGGCGAGGAAGGCGGCCACCGCCTCCCATTCCGCGGGCGCGACCTCGTGGCCGCCCTCGTGCCAGAGGGCCTCGACCGCCGCTCCGCGGTCGCGCAGCGCGGCCACGAGACGCTCGGTCAGGGGGGCGGGGCAGATCGGGTCGCGCCGCCCCGCGGTGACAAGGACCCGCGTCCCCGCCAGGTCCGCCGCGGGCGGCTCGAACGGGATCAGCGGGTGCAGCAGCACCGCGTCCCCCACCAGCCCCGGCCGCGCGAACAGCACCGAGGCCAGGATGTTGGCGCCGTTGGAATAGCCGAGCGCGGCGACGCGGGGGGCGCCCGTGCGCCGGGCCTCGGCCGCGATCAGGTCGGCCACCTCCGCGGTGCGGTGCCGCAGGTCCTCCATGTCGTAGACCCCCTCGGCCGTGCGGCGGAAGAACCGCAGCGCGCCGTTCTCGCTCACCGCGCCGCGGGGCGAGACGACATGGGCGCCGGGCAGCAGGCGGATGCCCGGGGCGTGGAACTGCCGCTCCGTCCCGCCGGTGCCGTGAAAGGTCAGCAGCAGCGGCGCCCCGGGGCCGCCCTCGTGGCGCAGGGCGATCATGCCGCCTCCTCCATCCGCACGCCGTCGAGCGGCTCCAGCGCGCGCGCCAGCATGGGACGCAGATGCGCGTGCTGGCGGGGCAGGCGCAGCGCGGTGCCCAGCGCATCGGGCGTCTCGTCGCGGGCGAAGCCGGGAGGATCGGTCGCCACCTCGAACAGCACGCCGCCGGGGCTGCGGAAGTAGATCGCCTCGAAATAGTCGCGGTCGATCGGGGGCGTCGGGCGGAACCCCGCCCCGGCGAGGGCCCGGCGCAGCGCGTCCTGCGCCGTCCGGTCGGGTACGGAAAAGGCCACGTGATGGACCGACCCCGCGCTCTGGCGCGCGGGCGGGCCCTCGGGATCCCCGATCAGGTCCACCACGTCCGCGCCGTTGCCCGCGATCCGCATCCGGGTGAGGGTCCCCTCGCGCCCCTCCTCGCGATAGCCCATCAGGCCCAGCAGATCGGCGGTGGGCCGGATGTCGCGCAGCCGCAGCGTGACGGAGTGGAAGCCCCGGATCGCCGCCCCGGGCGGCACGGGGCCGGCCACCGGCTCGCGCGGGTCGGCGGTCTCGACCAGGGCCAGGCTCTCGCCGTCGGGTCCCTCGAAGGCGAGGCGGCGCTCGCCCATCCGCTCCTCCTCGCGGCCGCCCAGCCGGTCCTTCCAGAAGGGGAGCGCGCCCGGCGGCACGGCAAAGGCGGTCTCGGACGCCTCGCCCACCCCACGGGCACCGCGGGCCGCGCGCGGAAAGGGGAACGCGGTCCAGACCGATCCCGGCTGCCCGTCGCCCGTGCCGTAATAGAGGTGATAGACGTCCGGGGCGTCGAAGTTCACCGTGACCTTGACACGGCGCAGCCCCAGCCGGTCGCGGAAGAACGCGTCATGCCCCCGCGCCCCGGAGGCGAGGGCCGTGACATGGTGCAGGCCGTTGACGGGGTGCATGGGCGGGTCCTCCGGCTGGGGTCCCGTCCGAGATGGGGTGGCCGCCCCCTCGCGCCCAGAGGTCGGGGCGCGCGCCTCCTGTGCGCCCGCGCACGCCTCACCAGCCGGAAATCGACTTCAGCTCCAGGAACTCCTCGATGCCCCAGATGCCTCCCTCGCGCGCGCGGCCCGAGGCCTTGGTGCCGCCGAAGGGGGCGCCCTCGCCACGGCTCTGGCCGTTCATCTCGATCATGCCGGCGCGCAGGCGGCGGGCCAGGCGGCGGCGGCGCTCCTCGTCGGCGGTCTGGACGTAGTTGGTCAGGCCGTAATCGGTGTCGTTGGCGATGCGCAGCGCCTCGTCCTCGGTGTCGAAGGGGATCATCGACAGGACGGGGCCGAAGATCTCGATCCGCTCGATGCTCTGGCCGGGTTCGACATCGGCAAAGACGGTGGGGCGCACGAAGAAGCCGCGGTTGAGATGCTCGGGTCGGCCCGGTCCGCCGGCCACCAGCCGCGCCCCCTCCTCGATGCCCTTCTGGATCAGGCCCTGCACGTGCTCCCACTGGCGGGCATTGACCACGGGGCCGATATGGTCGCCCGGCTCGCTGGCGGGGCCCACGCGCGTCTCCTCGGCCAGCGCGCGGGCCTGCTCGACGGCGCGCTCGTAGACGGGGCGCTCGACCAGCATCCGCGAGGGGGCGTTGCAGCTCTGGCCCGCATTCTCCATCATGTGGCGCACGCCGCGCTCGACCGCCTCCTCGTCGGCATCGGCGAAGACGAGGTTGGCCCCCTTGCCGCCCAGCTCCAGCGTGACGCGCTTGAACGTGTCGGCGGCGGCCACCGTGATGGCGCGCCCCGCGCGGGTCGATCCCGTGAAGCTCACCATCTGGATGTCGGGATGCGAGGACAGCCGCGCCCCCGCGCCCGCGCCGTCGCCCTGGATCATGTTGAACACGCCGGGGGGACAGCCGGCCGCGTCGATCATCTCGGCCACCACGCAGGCCGAGAGCGGGGCCTGCTCCGAGGGCTTGAGCACCATCGTGCAGCCCGCGAGCAGCGCCGGGATCACCTTGAGCGCGATCTGGTTGGCGGGCCAGTTCCAGGGCGTGATCAGCGCCACGACCCCGATCGGCTCCCAGGCGAGCATGGCGCCCTTCGTGCGGCCGCCGTCGGCCGGGCGCATCCATTCCAGCGTGTCGAAGGCGCGCAGGAACGCCTTGGTGTGGTAGGGAAAGGCCGCGGCCTGCTCGGCCAGGGCAAAGTCGATGGGTGCGCCCATCTCCCGGCTGATCGCCTCGGCCAGGTCGCGCTCGCGCCGCTTGTACTGATCGAGGATGCGCTCCACGAGGGCGCGGCGCTCGGCGGGGTCCGTGTCGGACCAGGCGGGCAGGGCTTCGCGCGCGGCGGCCACCGCCGCTTCCACGTCCTGCGGCCCGGCCAGGGTGATGCGCACCGCCTCCTCCTCGGTCGAGGGGTCGATCACGACATGCTCCTGCCCGTCGCGCGACTCGACCCAGGCCCCGCCGATGTAATGGCCCCGCTTGTCGATCATGGCATCGCCCTCCCGGTTCGGCGTGGCGCCCGCACGCCCCCGCCCCTATATGCGCCCGGTGCGCGTCCGGGCCAAGCCCGCGCCGCGACAGGACAGAAGGGAGCACCGACATGGGCCTGCGCATCAACGACACCGTCCCCGACCTCGAGATCCAGACCGACCAGGGCCCGATCCGCCTGCACGACTGGATCGGGGATCACTGGGCCATCCTGTTCAGCCATCCCAAGGACTTCACCCCCGTCTGCACCACCGAGTTCGGGGCCGTGGCCCGGCTTGCGGACGAGTGGGAGAAGCGCGGGGTGAAGGTTCTGGGGGTCTCGGTGGACGGGGTCGAGGATCACGTCCGCTGGAAGGCCGACATCGAGGCGGCCGGCGGCGCCAGGGCAGGCTTTCCCATCGCCGCCGACACGGACCTCGCCATCTCCAAGGCCTTCGACATGCTGCCGGCCGAGGCCTATCTGCCCGACAACGCCACGCCCAACGACACGGCCACGGTGCGGTCGGTCTTCATCATCGGGCCGGACAAGAAGCTGAAGCTCTCGATGACCTATCCGATGAACGTGGGCCGCAACTTCGCCGAGGTGCTGCGCGCGGTGGACGCGCTGCAGACGGCCGCCGCCAAGGGGGTTGCCACCCCGGCCGACTGGACGGTGGGCGAGGACGTCATCATCCCGCTCTCGGTCTCCGACGAGGAGGCGCGCCAGAAGTTCGGCTCCTTCGAGGCGGTGCTGCCCTATCTGCGCAAGACGCGCCTGCCGGCCTGAGCGCAGGGGTGCCCCTCGCCCCAGATGCGGGGGGCATCGCGCGCGAGCAGGCGCGCCTCGGCCCGGTCGAGACGGTCGAGCCAGGCCGTCTCGTCGCCCCCCTCGGCCTGCACGCGCGCCCAGAGCCGGGCGACCGAGCGGGGGCACCACGGGATGGCGGCCCCGGCGATCCAGGCGCGCAGGACCGGAGGCAGGCGGTCGAAGGAGGCCCAGGCATCGCCCGGCCGCCCGCGTCGCAGACGGGTACGGAGATTGCGGCGCATCGTCAATCTTATGTTATATCATAACTGCAACGGATAGACCGCCGGTGCGGCCGTTGCAACGGGGCGTCAGCGCACGAAGACGGGCGTGCCGACCGGCACGCGGTCGTAGAGGTCGATCGCGTGGTCGTTGTGCATGCGGATGCAACCCGAGGAGAAGCTCTGGCCGATCGTCCAGGGCTGGGGCGTGCCGTGGATGCGATACATGGTGTCGCGGCTGCCCTGATAGAGATAGAGCGCCCGTGCCCCCAGGGGATTGTAGGGATGGCCGCCGGGCAGACCGCCGCGGAAGGGACCGTACACCTCGGGCTCCATCCGGATCATGCTGGCCGTCGGTGTCCAGGAGGGCCATTCGGCCTTGCGCCCGACCCGGGCGGTGCCCTGGAAGTTGCGCCCCGCCGCGCCGACGGCGATCTTGTAGCGCCGGGCCACGCCGTCGGCGAGCGTCAGGTACAGCCAGGTTCCCGCGATATCGACATGGATCGCACCCGCCGGCAAGCCGGGCGCGATGGCGACATCGGTGGGCAGCCATTCGGCCGGAAAGCGAAACACCTCCTGGGCCAAGGCCGGCGCCGCGAGCGTCGTGGCGGCGGCAGCGAGGGCGAATCGGCGACGGGACAGCAGGGTCATGACACGACGAGCTCCGACAGGAAGGGTCCTCCTCCGGAGCCGGAGACTAGCACGACACCCGGCCGTCCGTCGCCTGCCCGGTGCCGGTCCGGCGAGCCGGGCGGTCCGACCGTGGCCCTCCGGTCAGTAGGCGTAGGCCGAGGCCCCCAGGGGGACACGCCGATAGAGGTCGATGACGTGGCTGTTGTACATGCGGAAGCAGCCGTTCGACGCCCGGTGCCCGATCGAGGCGGGTTCGGTGGTGCCGTGCACGCGGATCGCCGTGTCGCGCTCGCCCTGGAAGAAGTAGAGGGCGCGGGCTCCGAGCGGATTGTCCGGCCCCCCCGGCATCCCGTTGCGATAGCGCTCATAGCGGGCGGGGTTGCGGGCGATCATCTCGTCGGTGGGCCGCCAGGAAGGCCACTCGACCTTGCGTGCGATCGTCGCCTGCCCGCGCCAGCCCAGGCCTTCCTGACCGACGGCGACGCCGTAGCGGATCGCTGCGTCGCCGGGCAGGATGAAATAGAGGTGGAAGCTGTCGGCGACGATGTGGATGTCGTTGGGCCGCAATCCCGGTGCCACCTGCACCACGCGCGCGCGGAACCGCTCGGGGATCTGGAAGCTTCCGTCCGTGTCCGGCGGCAGCGTGAGCGAGGCGTCGATCGCCTCCGGCGAGATGTCGAGCCGCAGCGGACCGGGGTCCTCGATCATCCCCTGGGCGCGGGCGCGCGCGCCCATCAGCAGAAGCGCCGGCGCGGCCAGAAGGCCCGCGGCGACGCGGCGGCGTGTCGGCATGGTGGTCATCGCTCCCTTCCCCGGTGCGGACAGGGGGTCCGCACCGCCCTTGTCGTGGCGCCCCGCCCCTTCATGGCCGATCCGGTTCGCCCTCGTCCAGAGCCGCCCGCAGCCAGGGCGCGGGACCGATGCGCCGATACCATCGGCCCCCCCGGCCGGCGAGCACCTCGGGCAGCTTCGGTCGACCCGCGAACAGCACGATCCGCGCCCCGGGCGGCAGGACCGGATCGGTCCAGAACGAGCGGGGAAACCGCGGCACGCAATCGTTCTTGAAGCTCACGCACCAGCCGCGCGGCCAGAAGTCCAGCAGCCCCTGCCGGTCCAGCACGGCGCTGAGCAGCCCCTGCTCGATCCCGTGGATCCGTTCCGCCCCCGCAGGGTCGGCAAGGTAGGCCTCCAGCACATCGGGATGCGCGCCGATGCGGAAGCGGAACACCGAGGAATTGCCCATCCGTCGCAGCCGCGCGTCCCGCAGGGGCCGCAGGCGGCGCAGCGGCTTGGGCCGGAACAGGTCGTCGTCGCGCTGGATCAGCACGCCGGGCGCGGGATGGTCGAAGAACGCATCGAGCGATCCCGTCACCACGAGGTCGAGGTCCAGAAACAGCGCCGTGCCCTGCAGGCCGTGGAGATCGCGCGCAAACAGCGCGAGCTTGCGCCAGCGCGTGTCGCCGCTGCCCGCAGGCAGGTCCAGCGCGGGCAGCGGCAGCGCCTCCACCCCAGGCACCAGGTCCCGGGCATCGTCCGTCAGGCAGACGAACCGGTGGGGGCGCGAGAGGTGCCGGCGCACCGCCCGGGCCAGGCGGTTCACGTCCCCGGCCCCGTAGAGGGTGCCCCATTTCATGCAGAGCACGAGGACCGGCAGGGCGGAATCGGCAGAGGGGGGCACAGGGGTCTCCCGCGCAGGCGGACGGCCCCGGACATCCGTCCGGGGCCGTCGGGGCGATGACACGGCGTGAGGGCGGCGGTCCTATTCGGCCGCCGGCGCCTCCTCCTTGGTGATCTCCTGTCCGGTCGTCTGGTCCACGGCCTTCATGGACAGCCGCACCTTGCCCCGGTCGTCGAAGCCCAGGAGCTTGACCCAGACCTCCTGGCCCTCCTTGAGGACCTCGGAGGGGTGGTTGAGGCGCCGCCCCTCGATCTGGCTCACATGCACGAGGCCGTCGCGCTTGCCGAAGAAGTTCACGAAGGCCCCGAAATCCACCAGCTTGACCACCGTGCCGCGGTAGATCTTGCCCTCCTCGGGCTCCGCCACGATGGCGTGGATCATGTCGTGGGCCTTGCGGATCGCCTCGGCGCTCGCGGATGCGATCTTGATCGTGCCGTCGTCGTTGATGTCCACCTTGGCGCCCGAGGTCTCCACGATCTCGCGGATGACCTTGCCGCCCGATCCGATCACCTCGCGGATCTTGTCGGTCGGGATGGTCATGGTCTCGATGCGGGGCGCATGGACGGAGAAGGCGTTGGCCTGCGTCAGAGCCTTGGCCATCTCGCCCAGGATGTGCAGCCGGCCGCGGCGCGCCTGCTCGAGCGCCTTCTCCATGATGGCGGGGGTGATGCCGGCCACCTTGATGTCCATCTGCAGCGAGGTGATGCCCTTCTCGGTGCCGGCCACCTTGAAGTCCATGTCGCCCAGATGGTCCTCGTCACCCAGGATGTCGGTCAGCACCGCCCAGGAGCCGTCGCGCTCGAGGATCAGGCCCATGGCCACGCCTGCGACCGGCGCCTTCAGCGGCACGCCCGCATCCATCATCGCCAGCGACGAGCCGCAGACGGTGGCCATGGACGAGGACCCGTTCGACTCGGTGATCTCCGAGACCACGCGGATCGTGTAGGGAAACTCCGTCGGCGGGGGCAGGACCGCCTGCAGCGCCCGCCAGGCGAGCTTGCCGTGGCCGATCTCGCGCCGGCCCGGAGAGCCCACGCGCCCGACCTCGCCCACCGAATAGGGCGGAAAGTTGTAGTGGAGCAGGAAGTTGGCCTTGAAGTTGCCGTGCAGCGCATCGACGAACTGCTCGTCGTCGCCGGTCCCCAGCGTCGTCACGCAGAGCGCCTGCGTCTCGCCCCGGGTGAACAGCGCCGAGCCGTGGGTGCGCGGCAGAAGCCCCGTCTCGCAGGCGATGGGGCGCACCTCGTCGAGCGCGCGGCCGTCGATCCGCACCCCCCCGCGCACGATGTCGCCCCGCAGCACGTCCGATTCCAGCGCCTTGAAGGCGGGCCACAGGTTCGGATCGGCGAGTTCCTCCTCCGACAGCTCGGCCTTGACCGCCTCGATGGCGGCCTCGATGGCGGCGCGCCGGGCGGCCTTCTCGCGGATCGCGTAGGCCTCGCGCATCCGCGCCTCGCCCAGTTCGCGCACCCGCGCGGCGAGCGCCGAATAGTCGGGGGGCTCGAACTCGAAGGGCTCGCGCGCGGCCTCCTCGGCCAGCTCGATGATCAGGTCGATCACCGGCTGCATCTGCTCGTGCGCAAAGGTCACGGCGCCCAGCATCTCGGCCTCGGAGAGTTCGTAGGCCTCCGATTCCACCATCATCACCGCATCGCGCGTGCCCGCCACCACGAGGTCGAGCCGCTGCTCGGGCTTGAGGCGGATGTCCTGGATCGCGTCGAGCGGGGGGTTGAGGACATAGCGCCCGTCGGTGAAGCCCACGCGCGCCGCGCCGATCGGCCCGCGGAAGGGCACCCCCGACAGCGTCAGCGCGGCCGAGGCGGCGATCATCGCCACCACGTCGGGCTCGTTGACGAGGTCGTGGCTCAGGACGGTGCACATCACGAGCACCTCGTTCTTGAAGCCCGGCACGAAGAGCGGCCGGATCGGCCGGTCGATCAGCCGCGCGGTCAGCGTCTCCTTCTCCGAGGGGCGTCCCTCGCGCTTGAAGTAGCCGCCGGGGATCTTGCCGGCCGCATAAAACTTTTCCTGGTAGTGGACGGTGAGGGGAAAGAAGTCCTGGCCCGGCCGCGGCTCGCGGGCAAAGGTGACGTTGGCCATCACGGAGGTCTCGCCCAGGGTGGCGATCACGCTGCCGTCGGCCTGCCGCGCGACCTTGCCGGTCGAGAGGGTGAGGGTTTCCTCGCCCCAGCGGATGGATTTGGTGACTTCGTTGAACATCGGATGTCCTTCCGGCCCGCCTTCGGGCCTGTGGCCCCCGACTGGTCCATGCGCAGGGGGCGGGTTTGCGGAGGGTCGCGCGCGTCCCGCGCGGCCCTGGCCCTCGGACGTCCGGCGCGCGGGTCGGGCCCGGCCCGCGCACCGTCCTGGCGGGACGCCCCGCAGGGCGGCCCGCGGCGCCGTCAGCGGCGCAGGCCGAGACGCTCGATCAGCGCCTGGTAGCGCGATTCGTCCTTGGCCTTCAGATAGTCGAGCAGACGACGGCGCTGGGCCACGAGCTTGAGCAGCCCGCGGCGGCCGTGATTGTCCTTGGCATGCACCTTGAAGTGCTCCGTCAGCGTCGCGATGCGCGAGCTCAGGATCGCGACCTGCACCTCCGGCGAGCCGGTATCGCCCGGCTTGGTGGCAAAGTCCTTGAGGATGCGGGCCTTGTCCTCGACGGTGATCGACATCGGCATCTCCTTTCGGGTTCGGGGTGACGGCGCAAGCCGGGATGTCGTCCAGCAAGGCCCGGGGATCCCGCGCCGAGTCCCGGCAGGACGCGACGGACGGGGATGGATGCCCATAGGGGAAACGGACGCAAAAGGAAAGGGCCGCGAACGCCGCGCCCGCCCGCCGCTCAGGCCGCGCGCGTCCCCTTGGGCTGGAGCAGGCGCCACTCGGCGGCCAGACGGCCCAGAAGCGCCCGCCGCGGGTCGTCGGCCGGCAGGTCGGCGGCGGTGACCCCCGCCATCTGCGCCTGCAGCTCCTCGATGCGCCGCGCGAGCGCGAGCCGCCGCAGCCCGCCCGCCGCTTCCGAGGGGGGCGGCACCAGAAAGCCCGGACGGATGGACCCCGCCGCGGGGCCGTCCGCGGGCGGCTCGGCGGCCGCCTCGCCCGGCCCGCCCCAGAGATGGGAGAAGGCCGCGAGCGAGGGCAGCAGCAGGTGCACCGACAGGTTGCGCCCGGCATTCTCGAGCTCCACCACCGCGAGGTCCGTGTGCAGCAGGATCGTGTAGGCCCCCTTGCCTTCGCAGGCGGCAAAGGCGTCGCGCGGCAGCCTCGCCCCCGGCATTCCCGTCACGCGCGCCATGGCGCGCATGACCTCGGGAAAGCCCTTGGCGCCGACCGCGCTCAGAAAGCGCTCGGCCATCCTGGCGCTCGGCCCGTCCGCCTTGGCGGGTGTCTCTCCGGCCGGGCCGGCCTTGGGCACCCAGGCGATCAGGCCCGCAGGCAGCGGCAGCGCGGCCTCGGCCGGTCCCTCCGCCAGGCGCCGTTCGCCGCCGTCGGCCTGCCGCACCCAGACGGGCCGGACGATGCCGGGCCGCACCACCGGATCGGCCAGGATTGCGCGGCGGCGCGCGTCGTCCACCGGGCGCACGTCGAACGGGATGCGGTTGAGCGTGATCTGCATGAAGCCCTCCCTGTCGGGGGTCCCTCTAGCAGCAGGGGGGGACGCTGACCAGACGCGCCAGTCTCAGGGGGCCGCCCCGACCCCGGAGCGGATGCGGCGCGCGCGCTCGGTCGCGCTCCTGAGCTGGCCGCAGGCCGCCATGATGTCCTCGCCGCGGGGCGTGCGGATGGGGCTTGCATAGCCGGCCTTGTGCACGATGTCGGCGAACCGGCGGATGCGCGCCTCGGGGCTGCGCCGGTAGGGCGCGCCGGGCCATTCGTTGAAGGGGATCAGGTTGATCTTGGCCGGGATCCCCGCGATCAGCCGCACGAGCCGCCGCGCGTCCTCGTCCGAATCGTTCACCCCGTCCAGCATTACGTACTCGAACGTGATCCGCTCCGAGTTGGACAGCCGCGGATAGTCGCGCAGCGCCGCCAGAAGCGCTGCGATGTTCCACTTGCGGTTGATGGGCACCAGCACGTCGCGCACCGCATCCGTGGTCGCGTGGAACGACACCGCGAGCAGGCAGCCGATCTCCTCGGCGCAGCGCGCGATCTCGGGCACCACGCCCGAGGTGGACAGCGTGATGCGCCGGCGCGACAGCGCGATCCCCTCGCCGTCCATGACCACGCGCATCGCGTCGCGCACCGCCTCGAAATTGTAGAGCGGCTCGCCCATGCCCATCAGCACGATGTTGGACAGAAGGCGCGTCTCGTCCTTGGGCGCGCCGCGCACCGGCCATTCGCCCAGGTCGTCGCGCGCCAGCAGCACCTGCCCCACGATCTCCGCGGCGGTCAGGTTGCGCACCAGCCGCTGCGTTCCCGTATGGCAGAACGAGCAGGTCAGCGTGCAGCCCACCTGCGAGGAGACGCAGAGCGTGCCGCGCCCCTCCTCGGGGATATAGACGGTCTCCACCTCATGCCCGCCCTCCAGCCGCACCAGGTACTTGCGCGTCCCGTCGGCCGAGACCTCGCGGCGCGCGACCTCCGGCACCCGGATGGCGAAGCGCTCCGCGAGCAGGGCACGCACCGCCTTGGAGAGGTTGGTCATGGCGGCGAAGTCGCGCACGCCCCAATGGTAGATCCATTGCCAGACCTGCGCCGCGCGCATCCGCACCTGTCCCGCCGGCAGGCCGGCCTCGGCCAGCGCCGCCTCGAGCGCAGGGCGCGTCAGTCCGACGAGGTTCGTCCGCCCGTCGCCGGCCTCCGGCTTGCGGGGCAGGGCGATGACGTCCGGCTGGAGCGGCGAGGCGGGCAGGGCATCCATGGCGAGGGTCCGGCGGGGCAGGGAGGCACCTCACATAGCAAGGGCGCGGCCCCCTTCCAAGGGCCGCGCCCGCACGAGGGTCAACCCGGAGGCGGTCTCAGCTCGCGCAGCGCGAGCGCGCTTCCTCCACGGCGGCCGTGAATCCCAGAAGCGAGAAGGTGTCGCGCGTGGTCGTGCCGCGCCCCGAACGGCCCGTGACGATCGCCTGCGATCCCGCCTTCATGGCCTCGACGATGCGCGCATCCTCCTCGGGATTGGCAGGCCAGGCCCATTCGCCCTCGGTGAAGAGCTGGAAGGTGGACGATCCGACCTCGAGATTGACGGTCGAGCCCGAGGCGAACGGATAGCCACCCGTGAACGTCACCTGCCCGTTGACGCCTTCGGCCGGGCGGAAGAACACGAACAGCAGCGTCTCGCCCCGGCTCACCTGGACGGGCTGGCCGTCGCGGGTGTTGTTCTGCTCCTTGGGGGCAGAGGTCGCAAAGCATTCGGTGGGGTTCGTTTCCTGGAACACCGACCAGTCCGTATTGGCCGCCACCCGGTTGGTGGTGGTCGCCTGGGCGAGGGCGTCGCCTGCGACGAGCGCGCCCACCGACAGCGCCCCGGCCAGAACGCCCAGCCGCGACAGGGTCTTCGAGATCACGTGAACAGCCTCCTTGATGTGCCCCCTCCGGTCCCCGGCCCGCGCGGCGCGTCTGCCCGGCGCCTGTCGCGGCTGGAAAGGGCGCGTCCAACCCGATAGGGCGGACCCTACCATCGCGGCGCGGCAGGGGCAAACCCCCGGCCGGTCACGAGGATGAGCGGAGCAGGCCGGCCGGCGGAGGGATGCCATGACACAGGGGCCGATCGCGGTCGAGATCTGGCGGGGCGGCGTCCTCGAATCGCGTCACAGGGTGCGGGCGGTCGTCTGCGGCCCCGACGGAGAGCCGGTGGCCGCCTGGGGCGACGACCACGGCACCATCCTGCCGCGCTCGGCCTGCAAGATGGTCCAGGCGCTGCCGCTCCTCACCAGCGGGGCGGGCGAGGGTCTCGGGGACGAACGGCTCGCGCTCGCCTGCGCCTCCCACGGGGGGGCGGTCGCCCATGTGGAGCGGGTGGAGGCGTGGCTGGCCGATCTGGGCCTCGGCGATGACGACCTGCGCTGCGGAGCCCACCGGCCGATGGACCGCCAGGCCGCGGATGCCCTAATCCGCGAGGGTCGCGCGCCCCGGCAGGTGCACAACAACTGCTCGGGCAAGCATGCCGGCTTTCTGCATCTCGCGCGGCACCTGCGTGCGGGCGGCGACTATCTCGACCCCGAGGGACCCGTCCAGCGCGCCGTCCGCGACGCCTTCGAGGAGGCCATCGGCGCGCCGAGCCCCGGCTGGGCCATCGACGGCTGCTCGGCCCCGAACTTCGCCTGCACGCTGCAGGGCCTCGCGCGCGCGGCGGCCGGGTTCGCCGCGCCGGAAGGACAGGAGATCGCCCCCCGCGCGGCCGAGGCGCGCCGCCGCCTCGTCGCCGCGATGATGGCCCATCCCCATCTCGTGGCCGGCGAGGGCCGTGCCTGCACCGATCTGATGCGCGCCGCCCCCGGCCGCGTCGCCGCCAAGACGGGGGCCGAGGGGGTCTACCTCGCCATCCTGCCCGAACGGGGCCTCGGCCTCGCCCTCAAGGCCGAGGACGGCGCCACCCGCGCCGCCGAGGCCGCCGTCGCCGCCCTGCTCGAGCATCTGGGCGCGGTCGAGCGGGGCCACCCGGCCGTCGCGCGGCTCGCCCGCGGCGAGATCCGCAACTGGCGGGGGACCGTGACGGGGCACGTGGCCACCCTGCTCTAGCCCCCGCCCCGCCCGCCGCGGTTGCATCCGGCCGCGCGCGGCGCCATATCTCGCCTCCGCGCCCCAGCCGGAGCCCGCCATGAACTATCTCGACTTCGAAAAGCCCCTCGCCGAGATCGAGGGCAAGGCCGAGGAGCTGCGCGCGCTCGCCCGCTCCAATCCCGGCATGGACGTGGACAAGGAAGCGGCCGCGCTCGACCGCAAGGCCCAGGACATGCTGGCGCAGATCTACGGTGCGCTCTCGCCCTGGCAGAAGTGCCAGGTTGCGCGCCATCCCGACCGCCCCCATGCCCGGGACTATGTCGAGGCGCTGATCACCGACTGGATGCCGCTGGCGGGCGACCGCGCCTTTGCCGACGACCACGCGGTGCTCGGGGGCATCGGCCGGCTCGACGGCGAGCCCGTCGTGGTGATCGGCCACGAGAAGGGCCACGACACCAAGAGCCGCATCCGCCACAATTTCGGCATGGCGCGCCCCGAGGGCTACCGCAAGGCGATCCGGCTGATGACGCTCGCCGACCGCTTCGGCCTGCCGGTGGTGACGCTGGTGGACACGCCCGGCGCCTATCCCGGCAAGGGCGCCGAGGAGCGCGGCCAAGCCGAGGCCATCGCCCGCTGCACCGAGACGCAGCTCTCGCTCGGCGTGCCGATCGTCTCGCTCATCATCGGCGAGGGGGGGTCTGGCGGCGCCGTGGCGCTGGCCACCGCCAACCGGGTGCTGATGCTCGAGCACGCGATCTATTCCGTCATCTCGCCCGAGGGCTGCGCCTCCATCCTGTGGAAGGACAGCGAGCGCATGCGCGAGGCGGCCGAGGCGCTGCGCCTGACGGCCTCCGACCTGATCGGTCTCGGCGTCGTGGACCGCATCGTGCGCGAGCCCCTGGGCGGCGCCCACCGCGACCCGGCGGCCGCGATCGCCGCCGCCGGAGAGGCGCTGCGCGCCGCGCTCGCGGACCTGCGCGGCCGCGACCGGCGCGATCTGCGCGAGGCGCGCCGGCGCAAGTTCCTCGAGATGGGCAGCCGGGGTCTCGCCGCCTAGCGGGCGGCCTTGGGCGGCACCGGACCGGCCGGGCGAAAGCCCGCCTCCGCCATCAGCCGGTCGGAGGCGGGCTCGATCGCCCCCTCCAGGCGGCGCAGGAACTCCGCCGCCTCGAGGCCCGGCGGGATCGCCGGCAGGAACTCGACGACCGCGCGCCCCGGCCGGAGCGCAAGTCCCCGCCGCGGCCAGAACAGGCCCACATTGCACGCCACCGGCACGCAGGCGGTGCCCATCTCGGCATAAAGGGCCGCAGCGCCCGGCTTGTAGGGGACCGAGACACCCGGCGCCACCCGCGTGCCCTGCGGATAGATGATGA
Source organism: Rubellimicrobium sp. CFH 75288 (assembly GCF_009904055.1). Lineage (GTDB taxonomy): Bacteria > Pseudomonadota > Alphaproteobacteria > Rhodobacterales > Rhodobacteraceae > Rubellimicrobium. The sequence goes on from NZ_WYDP01000014.1 coordinate 25,601, forward strand.
GCTGTCCCGGCTCCCGACGACCGGCAGCCACGTCCGCGACCATCTGGCGGATCGCCTGCGCCCGCCGGCCCCGGTGGACCGGCACGCAGCCCAGCCGCAGCGCGTATTGCCCGATCACCGGCGCCCAGAGCAGCTCGCGCTTCATGATGAAGCGGCCGCGCGGCAGGGCGCCGTAGATCAGGATGATGTCGAGAAAGCTCTGGTGCTTGGCCGCGATCAGCACCTCGCCCGCGGGGGGCGTGCCGCGCACCTCCGTGCGGATGCCGACAAGGGCCGGAGCCAGGCGGCGGACGAGCCGGCACCAGGCATGGGCGGCTGCAAAGGCGCCGTCGCGGGACAGGATCGCCCAGGGCAGGAAGACGAGCCCGTAGAGCCCCATCGCCCCGTAGATCAGCGCAAAGAACAGCGCTGCCCGGACGGGGCGCGGCGGGGGCAGGGAGGCGGCGCCGGGCGCCGGGTCGGGGGTCTGCGGATCGGCGGTCATCGGGGGTCCCTTCAGGGCAGGGCGCGCAGCGTGGCCAGTGCCGCCGCGCGCGTGGCCGCAAAGCCCACAAGCGCGGCGAGCGGCGGGATGGCGAGCGGAGCGAGCCAGCTCCAGCCGACGAAGCCGAGCCCGGTCAGGAACCCGCCGGCCGTGTCGGCGGCCGGCATCAGCGCCACCGCGATCATTCCCGCGGCCGTTCCGCCCAGCGCCCCCCAGGCGGCGCGCAGCGTGAACCGCCGCACGAAGGCGCGCGCGATGTAGATGTCCTGCGCCCCCACGAGCCGCAGCACCCGGATCACCTGCGCGTTGGCGGCCAGCGCGGCCTGCGCGGCCAGGGTGATCATCGCCGCGGTGGAGGCCGCAATGAGACCCAGCGCCAGAAGCCCCAGGCTGCGCAACCTGTCCGCCGCCGCCACGAGCGGCGCGCGCCAGCGCGTGTGGTCGTCGAGCACCGCACCCGGCACCTCCGCCCCCAGCCTGGCGCGCAGCCCGGCCGCGTCGAACCCGTCCTCGGCCAGGGTGATCTCCACCAGCCGCGGCACGGGCAGCGACTCGAGGGGCAGGTCGGGGCCGAACCACGGCTCGAGCAGGGCGCGACCCTCCTCGGGCGTCAGCGCGCGCGAGGAGGCCACGCCCGGCGTCTGCGACAGGATTCGCAGGGCGCGCTCGACGCTCTGGGCCATCTGCGCCTCGGGGGCCGAGAGCCGCAGCGTCGCGGTCCGCGCGAGCTCCGCCCCCCAGCGGTCGGCCAGCCGCCCCGTAGCCAGCGACAGCGCCAGGGCGAACACGGCCAGAAAGGCCATGGCGGCGGCGGTGAACACGGTCAGGCGGGCGGTGAAGCCGGTGGGGGGCACCGCGCGCTCCGCCTCGCGGTCGCCCGCCAGAAGCGCGAGCAGCCGGCCCGCCGCGGCGGCGGCGCTCCGCGCGGCCAGACCGCCGCCGCGGGCGATCTGCGCGATCCGTGCGGCCCGTCCTCCGGGCCGGGCGGGAGGCCGCGCGTTCACAGATCGGCCCCCGCAGCCTGGAGGCTGCCGTCGCGCAGGCGCAGCACGCGCGCCGACACCTGCGCCTTGGCGGCGCGGATCAGGTGGAGGTCGTGGGTGGCCACCAGCACCGCCTTGCCCATGCGGTTGAGCTCCACAAGCAGCGTCAGCAGCCGCTGGCTCATCTCCCAGTCGATGTTGCCCGTGGGCTCGTCGGCCACCACGACATCGGGCGCGGTGATGACCGCCCGGGCCAGGGCCGCGCGCTGCCGCTCGCCGCCCGACAGTTCCGGCGGCAGGCTGGCCGCGCGCGCCGACAGGCCGACCCAGGCCAGGAGGTCGGCCAGATGGGCCTCGCCCTCCGCGCGGCGGCCGGAGACGGTCAGCGGCAGCAGGACGTTCTCGGCCAGCGGCAGGTGGTCGAGGAACTGGCAATCCTGGTGGACCACGCCGATCCGCCGGCGCGCCAGGGCGACCTCGTCGCGCGACATGGCGCGCGCGTCGCGGCCCCACAGCAGGACCTCCCCCTCGGTGGCGCGCAGATCGGCGTAGCAGAGCTTGAGCAGCGTCGTCTTGCCCGCCCCGGACGGCCCGGTGAGGAAGTGGAACGCCCCCGGCGCCAGCGACAGGTCGATGCCGGCAAAGAGCCGCCGCCCCCCATAGGCCATGCCCGCGTTGCGAAGCTCGATCACGCGCCCCCGCGCCCCTTCGGGTTCCGACCGGCTCCCCGTCCGGCGCGGCCCCTTCTGCCGCAAGCCCGGCGGGGGCGCAACGGCCGCTCCCGCCGTCCCTTGCGGCGATCCGTGGCAAGCAGGACGCGCGCGCGCCCCCCGGCGGCGCCCGACCGGTCCGCATCCTTGGCGCGCCGGGGGCGGAGGGCTAAGGTCGCGCGGCGCCGGGCGGACGGCGCGGACCAGCCAGGGACCAGGCCGAGGAGATTCCCCCGATGCGGCTCATCTGCCCCCAATGCGGCGCGCAATACGAGGTGGCCGCGGAGGCAATCCCGCCGGAGGGGCGCGACGTGCAATGCTCCGCCTGCGGCCGGCTGTGGTTCGAGCGGCCCGAGCCCCTTGCCGAACCGTCGCCTCCCGAGCCGGAGCCCGGCCCCGGCCCGACGACCCCGCGGCCGCGCCGCAGCGTCAGCCCCGAAGTGGCCGAGATCCTGCGCGAGGAGGCCCGGCGCGAGGCCGAGGCGCGGCGGGCCGAAGCCGCGGGCCTTCCGTCCGCGGAGCCGCCCGCGGATGCGCCGCCCCCCGTCTCCGCCCCGGAGGGGCCGCCACCCCCGCCCGGAGAGCCGTCGGAAGCCTCGCCCTCGGGTCCCGTCCCGGCTCCCCCTCCCGGAGGGGCCGGCGGCGGAGCCGGGAGCCCGGGCGTGGAAGGGGCGGAGGAGCCCGCCAGGCCGGACCGGGACCCGCCGGAGGCGCCGGACGATCCGGCGCGGGTCGCGCTCGAGCGCCAGCGCCAGCGGGCCGAGGAGGCGCGCCGCCGCATGGCACGGCTCAAGGGCGAACCCGCTCCCCATCCGGGCGCGGCCATCCCCGCGTCCCCCGTCTCGCGTCGCGACCGTCTGCCCGACATCGAGACGATCAACGAATCCCTCGATCTGCCCGCCGCCGGCGCCCCCCGTCCCGCCCCGCCGCCGCGGGCGGGGTTCCGGCTCGGCTTCGGCAGCGCGCTGGCCGTCGCGGCGCTGCTCGCGCTCCTCTATGTCTGGGGACCGCGGATCGCGGCCTCGGTGCCGGGAACCGGCCTCGTCCTCGAACCCTACGTGACGGCCGTCGATCGGGGGCGGCTCTGGCTCGACCGGCGGATGCGCGACTGGCTGGGCGCCCTCGACCCGGAGGCGGGGGCGGCAGCCCGGTCCGCCGCCGGTCCCGCGGCGCCGGCCGAGCCGGCCCCCGACCCCGCCGGGCCGGAGCCCTCCGCTCCGGCCGGCGGGGGGTGAGCGACGGGCTCAGCGATAGGGATAGCCCGCCGCCTCCATGGTCGCGGCATAATCCTTGAACGCCTGGACCACGCGCCCCGCCCGCGGCGAGGAGCCGGCCACCTCGTCCCAGAAGCCTTCGGCGTCGCGGACCACCTGCGCCCATTCCTCCGGCGGGATGGAGGTCAGCTCCATCTTCTCGCCCTCGACTCGCAGCTTGGCCTCGCCGCCCCAGTACCAGACCGCGCGGTAGTAGTGCGACTGGTCGATGGTCGAAAGCCACAGCTGCTGCAGATGCGGCGGCACGCGGTTCCACGATTCGGTGTTGGCGAAATACGAGCCGAACCAGGCCCCGGTGACGGAGTTGGTCAGGGCATAGCGGCACACGTCCGCCCAGCCGACCTCGTAGGCTTCGGTGAAGCCGCACCAGGCCACGCCGTCGAGTTCGCCCGTCCGCATGGCCACCTCCACGTCGTCCCAGGGCACGGTCACGGGGATGAGGCCGTAGCGCGACAGGAAGCGCCCGGCGGTCGGCACGCCGAACACGCGCAGCCCGTTCATGTCCGCAAGCGACCGGATCGGGCGGTTGACGGTGAAGATGTGCAGGGGGTCCCACGCCCCGGTGGACAGCCAGGTGACGCCCTCGACCTCGTCGTAGGCCTCGCGCCAGATCTCGTCGAGCCCGTAATAGGTGAACAGGGCCGGCACATCGAGCGAGTAGCGGGTGGCGAAGGGGAAGTAGCCGCCGAACACGGAGATGTCGACGGGGCTCGCCATGGTCGCCTCGTCGGACTGGACGGCATCGAGCGTGCCGTTCTGCAACGCGCGGAACAGCTCGCCCGTGGGCACGAGCTGGTCGGCATAATAGAGTTCGATCTCCATCTCGCCGTTGGCGGCGATGTTGAAGGCATCGACCTGCGGCTTGATCACATGGGCGCCGAGCGGTGCGCCCGAATAGGTCTGGAGGCGCCAGCGGATGGGTGCCTGCGCGCGCACGATGGCGGGCGCGGCCAGCGCGGCCGGCGCGGCCAGACCCGCGGCGGCCAGGAAGCGCCGCCGCGAGGCCAGGATGCGGGCCGAAGGTGCGGGGTCGGTCATCGGTGGTCTCCCTTCCTGTTGGATCGTGTTGGGCCTCAGCGGCCGGTAAGGGTCTGCGGCAGCCACATGGCGATGGCGGGAAACAGCATCACCAGCGCGATGGTCAGCGCCATCATCACCACGAAGGGCCAGATCGAGCGGTAGATGTCCACGAGCGTGATCGACCGCGGCGCAAGTCCCCGCATCAGGAACAGGTTGTAGCCGAAGGGCGGCGTGATGTAGGCGATCTGGCAGGTCATGGTGTAGAGCACCCCGAACCAGATCATCTGCCCCTCGATCCCGAGGTCCAGCATCTTCACGAGCGGGATGTAGAGCGGCGCGACGATCACGAGCATCGCCGTGTCGTCGAGGAACATCCCCATGACGATGAAGCTCAGCTGCATCAGGATGACCGTCTGCCAGGGCGTGAGTTCCCAATTGGTGATGAACAGCCGCTCGACCGCGCGCACGGCGCCGATCCCGTCGAACACGGCCGAGAAGGCCAGCGCGGCAAGGATCAGCCACAGGAACATGCAGGAGATGGCCAGCGTGCGCCGCGCCGTGTCGCGGATCATCCGCCAGCTCAGCCGCCGCTTCAGCGCCGCCGCGAGCGTGGCGGCCGTGGCGCCGACCGCGGCGCTCTCGACCAGGCTCGTGTAGCCCATCAGGAACAGGCCGGTCATGGCGAAGAAGATCAGGAACGGGATGATCCCCGCCCGCAGCAGCGCGAGCTTCTCGCGCAGCGGCATGGCGAGTTCCTCCTCCGTCAGCGCCGGGGCGAGCGAGGGGTTCAGGCGCACCCGCGCCCACACATAGATGCCGAACATCGTCGCCATCAGCAGCCCCGGGCCCACCCCCGCCAGCCAGAGCTGGGAGACGGGCTCGCGCGCGATGACGCCGTAGAGGACCATCACCACCGAGGGCGGGATCAGGATGCCGAGCGAGGAGCCGCCCTGCACCACCCCCGTGATCAGCACCTTGTCGTAGCCGCGCCGGAGCATCTCGGGCAGGGCGATGGCCGATCCGATCGCCATGCCCGCCACCGACAGCCCGTTCATCGCCGAGATCACCACCATGAGCAGGATCGTCCCGATGGCGAGCCCGCCGGCAAAGCGGCCCAGCCAGACATGGAGCATCCGGTAGAGGTCCTCGGCGATGCCCGATTCGGACAGGACGTAGCCCATGTAGATGAACAGGGGCAGCGTCAGCATCGGGAACCAGTTGAACAGCTTGAACGTGGCGTTGAAGGGCATCTCCACGCCCCCCGTGCCGTAGAGCAGCAGCGCCGCCCCCGCGGCCACGAAGCCCACGGCGGCGAACACCCTCTGCCCGGTGAGCAGGAGGGCCATCATCGAGGCGAACATCAGGAGGGCGGTCGCCTCGTAGCTCATGCGCCCCTCCCGGCGGGCGGAAGGGGATCGGAGCCGTCGAGCGGCACCCCGCGCAGGGCCGACCAGTGCTTGATCGCCAGCGAGACGGCCTGCATCAGCATCAGCACCAGGCAGGCGACCATCAGCGCCTTGATGGGGATCATCGAGGGATTCCAGATCGAGAAGCGCCGCTCGTCCGTGGCGATCGCATAGCGCAGGCTCGAGATCGAGCCGATGAGCATGACGACCAGATAGAACCCGAGGCAGAGCACGGTCACGAGGTCCATCCGCTGGCGCCCCCGCGGCCCGAGCCGGCCATAGAGGAGGTCCATCCGCACGTGGTCGTCGTCCTTGAGCGTGATCGCCCCGCCCATGAAGAAGTAGGCGGCCAGCGTGAACTGCGCGAGCTCGACGCCCCAGTGGATGGGACTGCGCACGACGTTGCGCATCACCGCATCGAGCAGCAGCACCCCCACCATCATGAAGATGAGCCACATGGCGGCCCAGCCCGTCCAGTCCGCCAGCCGGTCGGCCCATCTGACATATGCGCGCAGCACCCGCGCCATGATCCTCCCCCTCCGTGACGCCCCCAGAGGGGCTCAGGCCAGTTCCACGCGCGCGCCTGCCAGCGACGCGCCGATCGGCTCGGGCGGCGCCCGGTCGCAGATCAGCAGGTCGATCTCGCCGGCCGGGCAGACCCGGAAGGCCGCCCGCCGCCCGAGCTTGGCCGCATGGGCGACCACCGTGACCGAGGCCGCATGCGCGATCATCGCCCGCGCGATCTGCGCCTCGTCGAAGCTCGCATCCGTCGCCCCGGCCTCCGCATCGAGCCCCGCCACCGTCAGCACGGCCCGGTCCGCCTGAAAGCGGCCGATCTGCTCGATGACGAGCGGGCCGACCGTCTCGGAATCGTCCGGATTGAAGCGGCCCCCCAGCAGGAAGACGGCGGCCGAGCGGCCCAGCCGCTGCGCGATGTCGAGCGAGTTCGTCACGACCGTGAGCCCGTCCGTCCCCCCCAGAGCCTCGGCACAGGCCAGCGTGGTCGTGCCGGCATCCATGAACAGCGTCTCGCCGGGTTCGACAAGGGCGGCCAGACGGCGCGCGATGCGCCCCTTGGCTTCCGCGCCCTCGGCGGCACGCTCGGCGCGGCTGCCTTCCGCAAACAGCCGCATCGGCCGGGCGCCCCCATGCACCTTGCGCAGAAGACCGTCCCGGGCCAGCCGGGCCAGATCGCGCCGGATCGTCTCGGCCGACACGCCGAAGACCTGCGCGAGCGTCTCCACCCGCGCCTGTCCCTCGCTGGTCACCATCTCCCGGATCCGGGCCTGGCGCTCTTGCGGCGTCATGGCGGTCCCCCCTTCGCGGAGAGGAAAGCGGCCGCTCCGCCGCCCTGTCAACCGGGTTTGTGGATACGGGCACGCATTCCGGGGTCCGAATGCTATCGGTTGACCATTCGGGCATCATCGGTCATGGTTCGGGCAAGGTCTGGGGGACCTCCGATGGCCGAGGACAGGTTCGACGCGGCGGTGATCGGCGCCGGGGTGGTCGGTGCGGCCGCCGCGCGAGCCCTCGCGCTGGCGGGTGCCCGGGTCGTGGTGCTGGAAAAGGCCGCCGACATCCTCGACGGCGCCTCCAAGGCCAACAGCGCCATCCTGCACACGGGCTTCGACGCCCCCCCCGGCAGCATCGAATCCGCCTGCCTGGCCGAGGGTTATGCCGAATACCGCCGCATCCACGCCCGGCTCGGCCTGCCCCTGCTCGAGTCCGGTGCACTCGTCCTCGCCTGGACCGAGGAGGAGGAGGCGCGGCTGCCTGCGCTGATCGAGCAGGCGCAGCTCAACGGCGTGTCCGACGTGGAGCCGCTCGGCGCCGCGGCCCTGCGCGCGTGCGAGCCCGGTCTCGGTCCCGGCCTGCGGGCGGGATTCCGCGTGCCGGGCGAACATCTGGTGGACCCGTGGTCGGCGCCGCTCGCCTATCTGCATCAGGCCGCCGCCCACGGCGCGGTGATCCGCCGCGCCTGCGAGGTGCAGGGCGGCACCTGGGACGGCGCGCTCTGGCGGCTCGAGACGGGGGGGGACCCCGTGCAGGCCCGCGTTGTGGTCAATGCAGCCGGGCTGTGGGGCGACGTGGTGGACGAGCGCCTGCTCGGGCGGCGCCGGTTCGCCATCCGGCCCCGCAAGGGGCAGTTCGTCGTCTATGACAAGACCGCCTTCGGGCTGACGCGCCACATCCTGCTGCCGGTGCCTTCGGCCACCACCAAGGGCGTGGTGGTCTGCCGCACCGTCTGGGGCAACCTGCTGGTCGGCCCCACCGCCGAGGACCAGGACGACCGCACGACGGCGGTGCTCGATCCTGCCGTTCTCGAGGCGCTGCGGCGGCGTGGCGAGGCCATCCTGCCCGCCCTGTCGGGCCACGAGCCCACCGCCGCCTATGCCGGCCTGCGCCCGGCCACGGAGGACAAGGACTACCGCATCGGCCACGATCCTGATCGCGCCTATGTCACGCTGGGGGGAATCCGCTCCACCGGCCTGTCGGCCGCCCTCGGGCTGGCCGCGCGGCTCGTGCGGATGCTGGAGGGGCAGGGGGCCACGCAGGGCTGGATACCGCCGGCCGATCCGGTCTGGCCTGTCCTGCCCAACCTGGCCGAGACGGCGCCGCGCGACTGGCAGAGGCCGGGGCATGGCGGCATCGTCTGCCATTGCGAGATGGTCACGCGGCGCGAGATCCTCGCCGCGCTCGAGGGGTCGCTCGGGGCGCGGACGCTCGGGGGGCTCAAGCGCCGGACCCGCGTCACGATGGGCCGCTGCCAGGGGTTCTACTGCACCCCGGCGCTCGCGCGGCTGACGGCCGGACGGCTCGATCCGCCGCTGGCCGAGCCGCTGGAGGCGGACGGTGCGCGCTGACGGGCCGCCCGCCGGCTGCGCCGCGGCCGCGGCGGAGAGGGCGGACGTGGTGGTGGTGGGCGCCGGTCCCGCCGGTCTCGCCGCGGCGGCCGTCCTCGCCGGGGCGGGCCTCTCGGTCCTCGTGCTCGAGCGCGAGGGCGAGCCCGGGGGTGTCCCGCGCCATTGCGGCCATTCGCCCTACGGGATGCGCGAGTTCGGCCGCGTCATGGGGGGGCGCGCCTATGCGGCGCGTCTGGCGGAGCGGGCCCGGCGCGCGGGCGCGCAGATCCGGCCCGGCGTGGCGGTGGTGGCCCTCCGGCCCGGCCCGCGCCTCCTCGTGACTGCCGCCGGGGGGCCGGCCGAGATCGCCGCCGACCAGGTCCTTCTGGCCACCGGTGCGCGAGAGGGCAGCCGCGCCGCGCGGGGACTGGGCGGCACGCGCCCCGGCGGGGTGCTCAATACCGGCGCGCTCCAGGGTCTCGTCTATCTCGAACGGCTCCGCCCCTTCCGCCGCCCCGTCGTGCTGGGCACGGAACTCGTGTCCTTCTCGGCCCTGCTCACCTGCCGCCATGCCGGCATCCGTCCCGTGCTGATGGTCGGCGAGGGTCCCGCGGTGGAGGCGCGCTGGCCCGCCGCGCTGCTGCCGCGCCTTCTGGGGGTGCCGCTCCGGCTGTCCACCCGGATCGAGGCGATCGAGGGGCGCGACCGGGTCGAGGCCGTGATCCTGCGCGGTCCCGGCGGTCTCTGGCGCGAGGCGGCGGACGGGGTGGTGGTGACGGGCCGCTTCCGCCCCGAATCGGCCCTCGTGACCGCGAGCCACCTCCGCCTCGATCCGCGCACCCGCGGCCCCGAGGTGGACGAGTTCGGCCGCTGCTCGGACGGCGCCTTCTTCGCTGCGGGCAACCTCCTGCGCGGGGTGGAGACGGCCGGCACCTGCTGGAGCGAGGGACGCGCCGTCGCCCGGGCGATGCTCGCCGCGCGCGCGGGCCGCCTGCCAGAGGGCGTCGCCCGTCCGCTCGCGATCGAGGGCGGGGCCCTGGCCTGGGCGCTGCCGCAGCGGCTGGCCGGGGACGGCACCGTTCCCCCCGCCTTTCCCGCCATCCAGGCCGGGGCGGCACGGTGCGCGCGCGGCCGGCTCGTGCTGCGGGCCGGAGGGGCCGAGACCGCCTCGGCCGAGCGGGCCGTCCGCCCGCACCGCAGCCTGCGCCTGCCGCTGCCGCCCCCCGGCGCCGAGCCCGTTCTCGCCTTCGAGGAGGAGCCATGACTCCACCGGCTGTCCTCGCCATCGACCAGGGCACGACCAGCACGCGGGCCTTCCTGCTCGACGCCGGCGGGGATCTGCGCCCGCTCCATGCGCGCCGGCACCGCCAGCACCGCCCCGCGCCCGGTCGGGTGGAGCACGATCCGGGCGAGCTTCTGGCCGACCTGTCCGCCTGCCTCGAGGCGGCGCAGGCGGCGGGTCCGGTCGCGGCCGTGGGGCTCGACAACCAGGGCGAAAGCTGCCTCGGCTGGGACGCGCGCACCGGAGAGCCCGTCTGCCCCGTCCTCGTCTGGCAGGACGCACGCACCGAAGCCGATTGCGCCCGCCTGCGCGCCGCGGGGGCCGAGCCGCTCAGCCTCGCGCGCGCCGGGGTGCCGCTCGATCCCTATTTCTCGGCCTCCAAGCTGGGCTGGATCCTGCGCGAAATCCCCGAGGCCGCCGCGCTCCATCGCGGGGGACGGCTGCGGCTCGGGACCACGGACGCCTTCTTCCGCGACCGTCTGGGCGGCCGGTTCGAGACCGATCCCACCACGGCCTCCCGGACCGGACTCATGGACCTGGCCCGGCTCGACTGGGACGCGGAGCTCTGCGCCCTCCACGGCGTGCCGCCCGAATGCCTGCCCGCGATCCGGCCCTCGACCGGCGATCTGGGCCCGCTCGGCCCGCTGCCCCTGACCGCGAGCCTCGTGGACCAGCAGGCGGCGACCTGGGGCCATGGCTGCCGCCGCCCGGGAGAGACCAAGATCACCTTCGGCACCGGCGCCTTCGCGCTGGCGCTGCTGGGCGATTCCCTGCCCGCCGACCGTCGGGGCTGTCTGCTCACCGTCGCCTGGGCACGCGCGGGCGAGCCGCCCGTCTATGCGCTCGAGGGCGGCGTCTATGCCGCCGGGGCCGCGCTCGACTGGGCGCAGGGGCTGGGCCTGTGGCGCGACACGGCCGATCTGGCGCTGCCCGCGGGTCCGCCGGCCATCGCCCGCGGCGTCGCCTTCGTGCCGGCGCTGTCGGGGCTCGCCTGCCCGCACTGGAACCGGCAGGCGCGCGGCGCCTGGCTCGGGCTCGATCTCGCGACGGGGCGGGCCGATCTCGTCGCGGCGCTGCTCGAGGGGATCGCCTTCCGCGCGGCCGAGGTGCTCGAGGCGATGGAGGGCGCCGCCCCGCTGCGGGAGCCCGTCTCCGTCGATGGGGGGCTCAGCGCCAACCCCGCCTTCCTGCGCCTGCTCGCCGGGGCGCTCGGCCGCCCCGTCCGCGTCTCGCCCGAGCCCGAACTGACCGCCCGGGGCATTGCCGCTCTGGCCGCCGAGGCGGTGGGGCTCGCCCCCCCGGACCCGCCCCTTGGCCAGCCGGTCGATCCGCCCGCGACGGAACCCTTGCACGCCTTCCGCGATCGCTTCGCGGCCGCGCGGGCCGCCGTCGAGGGCTACGGGCGGGCGCTGGCCGCGGCCGGGGGTCGCAGCGCCCCGACGTGAAGGAAGCGCACCCCCGCCCGCGCCGCGGCCTCGCGGTCGGACGGCGCGTCGCCCACGAACAGCGTCTCCGCTGGCGCCGCCCCCCACAGCCGCATCGCGCGCAGCAGAAGGCCCGGCTCGGGCTTGCGGCAGCCGCAGCCCCCCTCCATCCGGTGCGGGCAGAACAGCGCGGCCCAGGGCGGCGGCCGGTGCCCCGTTGCCGCCTCGGCCGCGTCCAGCAGCAGCCGCCGCGCGGTGGCCGCCGACAGGTGCCCGTAGAAGACGTGGTCCTGGTTGGAGGCCAGCGCCATCCGCAAGTCCCGCCCCCAGGGCAGCCCCCCCAGCGCCTCGCGCAGCCCCCCGATCGGCTCCCATTCCCCGTCGCGATGGGGGCAGGGCTGGCCGGGCACCAGCGTCCGGCGCAGCGTGTCGTCGGCATCGAAGATCACCAGCCGCACGTCCGGCGGAAACGGGCTCATCCCCATCCGGCCGCCCCCCGCGCCAGCGCACGCCGCAGGCCCCCCCGGTGGCGCGCAGCCTCGGCCCTCCAGGCGCCCGGCTCGGGCAGCGTGCGCGCAGCCAAGTCGGCATAGCCCAGCCGCCAGGCCCGCCAGGCCGCCTCGTGAAAGGCCAGCTCCTCCCGGTCGGGCCGCCCGCCGGACTGCGCCTGCCAATGCTCGACCAGCCGGCCCCGCGCCGCGGGGCCCATCTCCCATTCGGCCGCCGCCCCGGCCAGGTCCCACAGGGGCGCCTGCGGCCCCGGCGCGAAATGGTCGTCGGCATGGTCCAGCGCGTCGCACTTGACGAACCCGCCGTCCGGCCGGCGCAGCCATTCGGGCGGCCCCATCCGCCCGTCGCACCGGACCGCCTCGCCCGCGCGCCCGGCCGCCTGTCCCACCCAGGCCGGCAGCACGAGCCCCTCCGCCGCCGCCGTCGCCTCCAGGATCGCGAGCAGCCGCTCTGCCCCGCCCGTCCCCGTCCCCTCGCCGCGCAGGCCCGCCGCATGGCCCGCCATTGCGGCGAGCAGCCCGTCCGAGAGCCGCTCGCAGGCCCGTCCCTCCACCCATTCGAGCGCGAGGAACCCGCGCCCCAGCCAGAGCGGCCGCGCGCCCCCCCGCTCGGCCAGACGCCCCGCCCGCGCCGCCGTCCGCTCTCCCCGCGCGCCCAGCCCCGCCCAGCGCAGCAGGACCGCCCCGCCGTCCGGCGCGCGCGCCCACAGCTTGCGCCGCTCGTGCCAGGGATGGACCGGTCCCCCCCGCCGCGCCGGGGCGATGGCGCGCCACAGCCCGCCGCCGAGATCGCGCAGCGGCCCCCATCGCGCCTCCAGGTCAGGCCGCACGGCCGCGTCCCACGCCTCCGCCCAGACCGGCAGCCGCGCCCAGAGCGCCCGCGCCCGCTCCGAGCGCAGCGCGCCCGGGTCCGGCGCATGGGCCGGCAGCAGGTGCACAAGCCGCGCGCCGGCCGCCTCGGCCGCCTCCGCCGCCGCGGCGAGCGACGAGCCGCTGATCCCCGGCCCCTCGTCCACGCAGAGCACCTGCTCCGCCCCCCGCAGCGCCGCCCCCTGCGCGGGCGAGAGCCGCACCCGCCGGTCCCAGGGCTCGCCCTCGGGGCGCACGGACAGGCGGCGGGCACGCGCGCCTGCGGCCTCCGCCTCGGCCGCCACCACCGCCCCCAGCGTCGTGCCGATCGAGCGCAGCCCCAGCACCGCCACGTCGCGGGGGCGGTGCGCGCGCAGCATCCGCGCCGCCGCCGCCGCGTGCAGCGCCGGGTCCAGCGCGTAGAAGGCGAAGCCCTCCGGCTCCTTGATCGCGGCGCGGGGGGGCAGCGGCCCCGCCAGCGCCCGGCGCAGCGCCTCCCCCGCCTCCCCGCGCGCCCGGCCCCGCCCCCCTTCGCGGCGCAGCCGCGCCAGCGCGTCGGTCGCCGCCATCAGCGCGCGCAAGGATGGGGCCCCGTCCCCGGCCTCGGGGGCCAGCGCGTCCGCCACGCCCGCCTCCAGCGCGCCCGCCTCCAGGAGCAGCGCCTCGGCCTCGCCTTCGTCCAGGCGCGCCAGCAGCGCGCGCGCCTCGGCCCGGGGGCAGACCTCGCGCAGCCGGTCGCCGAACACGATCACTCAGCCGTCCCGCAGAAAGGCCTCCGTGGCGGCATGGGCCTCCTCGTCGGTCATCTGGCGCGGCGGATGCTTGCACAGGAAGGCGGCCGGCCCCTCGACCGGCCCGGCGAGGCCGCGGTCCCGCGCCAGCCGCGCGAGGCGGATCATGTCGATCGCCACCCCGGCCGAGTTGGGGCTGTCCTCCACCGACAGGCGCAGCTCCAGATGCATGGGCACGCCGCCGAACAGGGTCCCCTCCAGCCGGATGAAGGCCACCTTGTTGTCCTTCTGCCAGGCCACGTAGTCCGAGGGCCCCACATGGATGTCCCCCTCGGCCAGCCGCTCGCCCACGACCGCCTGCACGGCCTCCGTCTTGGACCGCTTCTTGGAGGCCAGCCGGTCCCGCGCCCACATGTTGAGAAAGTCGGTGTTGCCCCCGGTATTGAGCTGATAGGTCCGCTCCAGCCGCACGCCGCGGCGGCGAAACAGGTCCGCCAGCGTCCGGTGCACGATGGTCGCGCCCAGCTGCGCCTTGATGTCGTCGCCGATGATCGGCACGCCCGCCGCGCGGAACCGCTCCGCCCAGCCGGGGTCCGAGGCGATGAAGACGGGGATCGCGTTCACAAAGGCCACGCCCGCCTCCAGCGCGCAGGCGGCATAGAACTCGGTCGCCTTCTGGCTGCCCACGGGCAGGTAGTTGACCATCACCTCCGCGCCGGCCTCGCGCAGCGCCTCCACCACGGCGGCGCGGTCGGGCTCGGGCGCGTCGGCGGGCAGAAAGGTCTGCTCCTCCGGGTGCTCGGCCATGTGGGGGGCCACCCCGTCCAGGACCGGGCCCATCCGCACGACCGTCCCCGTCGCGGGCACGTCGGGGCAGAAGCGCGCGGTGCAGTTCGGGGGGGCGAAGATCGCCTCGGCCACGTCGCGGCCCACCTTGCGCCGGTCGATGTCCCAGGCCGCGACCACGCGGATGTCGCCAGCCCCCCAGGGCCCGATCCGCGGATGCATCAGCCCCGTGGCGTCGTTGCGCCCGGTGTGCCGCGCGATCCCCTGCACCAGCGAGGAGGCGCAGTTGCCCACCCCCACCAGCGCCAGCCGGATCGGCCCCGTCCCCGCGCCGCCATCCGCCATCAGCCCCTCCCTCCCGCGGCGGCGCGCGCGGGCCGCGCGGGCGCATAGCGCTCGACCACGGCGCCGCAGAACTCGGCAAAGGCAGACGGATCGCGCGGCGGGCTCGTGTGGTGGTCCTCCACGCCCAGATGCCCCGGCGTGAAGCACAGGGTGGCCATCACCTCGAAGCCCTCCAGCGCCGCCATCTGCCGGTCGAACCACTCCCACGCCCCGGGCCGGAAGCTGTCCGCCCAGGAGAGCCCCGTGCGCACCCGCCGCACGCCCAGCCGGCGCATCCACGCCACCGCATCCTCCAGGCGCGGGTCCTCGAAATGGAACCACTGCATGATCCCCATCCGCCCCGCCAGCGCGGCATAGGTCTCGAGGCCGGGCTTGGGGGTGCCGTCCTCGCGGATCAGCCCCATGTAGAAGTGCCGGTAATAGCTCGAGCCCTCGGCCTCCTTGTGGCGGGTCGTGGCCTCCCAGGTCCGCGGCAGGTCCAGAAGCGAGTACCAGTACACCCGCTCCACCCGGTCGAGCAGCAGCTCGGCCGTGCGCCGCAGGCCCCATTCCTGCACTTCCTCGGCGCCGAAGGAGCCCACCCCGACCTCGCTCACCCAGACGGGCAGGGCGGTCGCCCGCTCGATCTCGGCGATGCGGTCGGGCCATTCGCCGATCGGCCACAGGTTCCAGTCGAGCGGGAATCCGTGCACCGCGACCACGTCCACCGCCTCCAGCGCGCCCAGCCGCTCCAGTCGCTCCACGAAGCCCGGATCGATCGGCGACATCCCCCCCATCACGCGCGTGAGGCCGGGGTTGCAATGGGCCACGACCCGCCCCGCCTCGGCGACCATGGCGCTGAAGACCGACCAGTCGGGATCGAGCGCCGGGTTCCAATGAGACTTGTTGTTGGGCTCGTTCCAGAACATGACGGACTCGATCATCGGCCCTCCTCGGCGTTGCGGCGGATCGGTGCGAGGGGCCTCAGCCCCCACTCGGCAAAGGGCACGGGCGCGGTCCGGCACAGCCAGACATCCTCCGTCCGCGCCTCGATGGCAAAGCCGGCCGCGCGCAGCATCGCCTCCGCGCCGGCCGGGTTCGGCAGCCACCAGTTGGTCCAGTCGCCCCCGTAGGCGCGCTCGACGAAGAACAGCGCCGGATGGTCCGGGTCGGGCAGCGGCCCGTCGAAGGCGAAGGGGATGTCCTCCGCCACGGGCGGGACGCGCGCCCCCCCGCGCGTGTGGGTCTGGAACAGCAGCCGCTCGGCGCAGACCGCGTCGCGGATCAGGTCCAGCGCCAGAAGCGGATGGCGCAGATGGTAGAGGACCCCGAGAAACAGCACGAGGTCGAACCGCTCGCCCAGATCGGCGATGTCCCAGACCTCCATCTGCCGGAACTCCGCCCCCGATCCCAGCACCCCGGCCGCCAGCCGCGCCTGCGCGAGATAGCGCGGATCGTGGTCGATCCCCAGCACCCGCGCCGCGCCGCGCCGCTCCATCTCGAAGCTCCAGAAGCCCGCGTTGCAGCCGATGTCGAGGACCGAGCAGCCCCGCAGGTCCTCGGGCAGGATCGGGGCGATCCGGCGCAGCTTGTCGGCCGGATGATCGCCCAGGGCGTGATCCGGCGCGGTCTGGAGATCGCCCAGCCGCAGGTTGTGGAACCACGGGCCCAGGGCCCGCACCCGGTCGGCCAGATCGGCCGGGCCGGAGGGGCCGTGCCCGCCCTGCGGCGGGGCGAGGGCCGTCCTCCACGCGCCCTCCCTCATGCGGCGCGGTCCCGCCGCTCGCCCGCGCGCTCGCGCGGCAGGTCGTTGAGGCCGGTCAGACGCGCCCAGCCCGGCCCCGCCTCGATCCGCGTGACGGAGGCCGGTCCCACCTCCAGCCGCAGCAGGTTGTCGAGCGGCAGGCCCAGCACATGCGCCACCAGGCCCCGGATCATGTCGGCATGGGTGACGAGGACGATCCGCCGCGCGCCCCCGCCAGCCTCCTCCTCGGCCAGGTCCGCCGCCAGCGCGGCGATCCGCGCCACCGCTTCGGCCATGGATTCGCCGCCCGGCGGGCGGGCGCTGCCGCGGCGGGCGTTCCAGGCCTCCCAGTCGGGATCGCCCGCGAGCGACTCGAAGCTCCGGCCCGTCCAGGCGCCGAACTCGATCTCGTCGAGGCGGGGGTCCACGGTCGGGGTCAGCCCTGCCGCCTGCGCGATCGCCTGTGCCGTCTCGCGCGCGCGCTCGCGCGGGCTGGTGCGGACCGCGTCGGGGCCCTCCGCCGCGAGGCGCCGCGCCAGCAGCGCGGCCTGGAACCGTCCGAGCGGGCGCAGCGGCACGCCCTCGGCCCGCCCCGTCAGGCGCAGGCCCAGATCGGCATGGGCGGCGTGACGCACGAGGATCAGCGTGACGGCGATGGCGCAGACCTCCCCGAAGCCGGGCCCCCGGCGCGGGGGAGACGCCCGCCAACGCCGGAGCCCGAGGAAAGTTCCTCCGGGCCCTGGCCGCCCGCCTCCCGGCCTCGCCCGTCGGGCGCCGAGGGCCGGCGCAGAAGCCACGTCGCCACGGCGGCAAGCAGCCCGGCCTGCAGGACGACGGCCCAGACCGGCGCGCCCGCGGCCCAGGCCAGGGCCACCGACAGCGCCATGGCCGCGCAGGCCAGCGCCTTGTGGCGGGGCCGGACGGCCCCATGCGCCTGCCAGTCGCGCAGGGCGGGACCGAAGCGGCTCCGCATCAGACGGGCATGGAGCGCCGGCGAGCCGCGCGCCAGGCAGGCGGCGGCCAGGATCATGAAGATCGTGGTGGGCATGAGCGGCAGCACCGCCCCGACCAGGCCCAGTCCCGCCAGGACGAGCCCCAGTCCGGTCCACATGCCCCGTCGCCATGCCACCCCTGCCGCCTCCGGTCCGTCCCTTCCATCTGGACCGGAGGGGCCAAGCTTCAATGCGCGGACCTCAGCGCTCCTCGCCCGGCGCGGCGGCGGCGAGCACCTCCGCCAGAAGCGGGTTGGGGAAGCGCCGCTCGGCCGTCAGCGCCCAGAATGCCTCCACGAGGCCGGGCAGGGCGCCGTAATCGCGCAGCACCCCGGCATCGAGCTCGTCGGCCGCCGCGATCGGCGGCAGGGGTGCGAGCCCCGCCCCCTCCCGCGCCAGAAGGCGGATCATCGCCACGTCGTCCACCTCCGCCGCCACGGCCGGCCGGATGCCCCACCGCGCCAGCAGCGCGTCCAGCCCCTCGCGCAGCGCCGTCTCCGGCGTGGGCAGCACCAGCGGCCCCTCCGCGAGCAGCGCGCGCAGGTCCCCCGCCCGCCCCGGCCGCCCGACCAGCGCCACGGGCTCCTCGGCGATGCGCCGGCTCAGAAGGGGCAGGGGCCCGTCGCGCGGCGCCGGCCGGTTGGCCAGCACCACGTCGAGCCCGTGCGCCTCGAGCCCGCGCATGAGCTCCCCCCACCCGCCCGAGCGCAGCACCACCTCCACGTCCGCCCGCCCCAGCACGGGCCGCAGGAAGGCCAGAAGGAAGTTGCGCGACAAGGTGGCCAGCGCGCCCACGCGCAGCGCCCGCCGCGCCTGTCCCGTCTGGCGCAGGGTGGCGACCAGCTCCTCGCCCGCGGCAAAGATCGCCTCCGCGTGGTCGAGCGCGATCCGCCCCGCCTCCGTCAGACGCAGCCCCCGCCCCACCCGGTCGAACAGCCGGTGCCCCAGCCGGTCCTCCAGCGCGCGCAGCTGCACCGACAGCGCCGAGGGCGCGAGGTTGAGCCGCCGCGCCGCCCCCGTCAGAGTTCCGTCCCGCGCCACGGCCCGGAAATAGCGCAGGTGGTTGTAGTTCAGCTCCGTCACCGTTCGTCCTGTCAGAACGTTTCCTTGCAAACGATGTATTAGTCAGAACACGGCAGCAATGCTACCTCCCCCGCACCACCAGCCCGGAGGCCCCATGTCCCCGCTCCTGCTCCTGCTCGGACCCCTCGCGCTGCTCCTTGCGGCCGGTCTCGCCTTCGCCGGGCCCGGCCTGCGACCGCGCGGGGCGCTGCGCGCGGCCGAGGGGGCGGCGCTTCTCGCCCTCGCCGGGTCCGGGGCTGCGGCCGTCCTGCTCGCGCAGGGGGGGGCCGCGACGGCCGCGCTCCTGCCCGGTCTCGCGGCGCGGCTCGACGTGGTCTCGGCCACGATGGCGCTCCTCGTCTCGGGCCTGGGCTGGATCGTCCTGCGCTACGCCGCGCGCCTGCTCGACGGCGACGCGCGGCAGGGCACCTTCACGGGCTGGCTCGCCCTCACCCTCGCCGCGGTGCTCCTGATGGTCTCGGCCGGCCATGTCGCCCTTCTCGCGCTGGGCTGGATCGCCACCGCGGCCGGCCTGCACCGGCTCCTGCTCTTCTACGCCGCGCGCCCCGAGGCGCGCCGCGCCGCCCGCAAGAAGGCCTTTACCGCGCGCCTGGCCGATCTCGCCCTCGTCGCGGCCGCGGCGCTCCTGTGGTGGGGCGCGGGCACGGGCGACATCGCCGCCATCAACGCCGCCGCCGCGGCCGGCACGCTGGGCCCCGCCGCCCCCGCCGCGGGCCTGCTCGCGCTCGCCGCGGTCCTCAAGAGCGCGCTCTTTCCCCTCCACGGCTGGCTTGTCGAGTCGATGGAAACGCCCACCCCCGTCTCCGCGCTCCTCCATGCGGGCATCGTCAATGGCGGGGGTTTCCTGCTGATCCGCTTCGCCGACGTGCTGCTGGCCTCGCCCGCCGCCATGGCCGCGCTCGCCGCGATCGGGGGCCTCTCGGCGCTCGTGGGCAGCCTCGTGATGCTGACCCAGCCCGCGGCCAAGACCGCGCTCGCCTGGTCCACCGTGGCGCAGATGGGCTTCATGATCCTGCAATGCGGCTTCGGCCTCTGGGCGCTGGCGCTGCTGCACATCGTCGCCCACTCGCTCTACAAGGCCCATGCCTTCCTGTCCGCCGGCACCGCCGTGGCGGCCGTCGAGGCCGCGCGCCGCCCCGGCCCCGTCGCGGTGCCCTCGGCCGGCGCGGTGGCCCGCGCCTTTGCCCTCGCGCTCGTGATCTACGCCGCCGTGGGCCTGCTCTTCGGCCTGCCCGCCAAGTCGCCCCAGGCCGTCGCGCTCGGCGCCATCCTCGTGCTCGGCACCGCCTACCTGATCGCCCAGGGGCTTGCCGACGCGGCCCCCCGCGCGCTCGCGCGCCGCACGGCGGTCGCCTCGGCCGCCACCGCGCTCGCCTATTTCTCCTTCCAGTGGGCGGCCGAGGCCGCCACTGCCGGCACCCTGCCGCTGCCGCCCGCGCCGGGCCCGCTCGAATGGGCGCTGATCGGCCTTGCGGTCCTGTCCTTCGCCGCCGCCGCCTGGGCCCAGGCCACCTTCCCGCTCTGGGCCGGCCATCCCGCGGCCAGAGGCCTGCGCGTCCACCTCCAGAACGGGCTCTACGCCAACGCCCTCTTCGACCGGCTCACCCGCGGCTGGGCCGCCCCCGCGGCGCGCCAGCCCGCCGGTTCCCCTCTGCCTGCGCGCCAGCCCTGACCCCCCCACGCTCCCGATGGACGCCGCCATGCTCATCAAGTCCCGCGACCACTATACCGGCCCCTTTCTTGAGATCGTGGCCGCCGCGCGCGCCGCGGCCGAGGCGGTCCCCCCCGCCTTCCCCCTCCACGCCACCGTCGCCGTGAACCCTTATCTCGGTCAGGCCGACCGCCCCTTCGCCGAGACGGTCGCGCGCCTCTCCGCGCTCGCGGGCGTCCGCCCCGTCCCCCCGCGCGCGCACCTTCTCGCCGAATGGGAGGCAGGCCGCCTCGCCGCCCCCGACCTCGAGGAGGCGCTGGCGCGCGAAGGCCTTGCCCTCCCGCTCGCCGACGCGCTCGCGGCCCTCGCCCGGCCCACCCCCGCGCCCGCGCCGATCCCGCTCGTGGCCGACCTCGCGGCCCGGGCCACGGGCACGGACTGGCCCGCGATCGTCCTCGACCGCATCGGCGCCTGCCTCGCCGCCCGGCTCGACCGCGGCCAGGCCGCCTGGCCCCCTCTGCCCGGCCGCACCCTGTGGGAGGCGTGGCGCAACTGGGCCTCGCAGGACCTGACCCCCGAGATCCTCGGGCTCCGGGGCTTCGCCGCCCGCGCCGCCGCCCTCCCGGACGAGCCCTGGGCCGCTCTCGCCCTCTCGCTCGAAAGCCTCGGCATCGGCCACGACGCGGCCGGCCCCTGTTTCGAGGCGCTGCTGCTGCGCCTCGGCGGCTGGTCCCAGACCCTGCGCGGGCTCGCCTGGGACGCCGAGCGCGAGGGGACCCGCGCCGATTCCCTCACCGACCTTCTCGCCATCCGCCTCGCCTGGGAGGAGGCGCTCGTGGACCTCGCCCCGCCCGACGCCTGGGCCGCCTCGCGCGCCGCGCTCGCCCGCCCCCTCGTCCCCTCGGCCGAGGACCGGCTCGACGCGGCCTTCCAGCTCGCCGCCGACCTCGCCCAGGCGCGGCGGCTGGCCGCGACGCTCGCCGCCCCCGCCCCCCCCGCCCCCCCCGCCCCCGAGCGGCCCGTCCTCCAGGCCGCCTTCTGCATCGACGTGCGCTCCGAGCCCTTCCGCCGCCATCTCGAATCGCTCGACCCCGGAATCGAGACGCTGGGCTTTGCGGGCTTCTTCGGCCTGCCGCTCGCGCACCGCACCTTCGGCGGGGACGAGGTGGCCCCCCATCTGCCCGTGCTCCTGAACCCCGCGCTGCGCTCGGCCCCCGACATCGCCCCCGAGGCCGAGGGCGCCGCCCGCATCCGGGCCCGCGCCGCGCGCGCCTGGAAGCGCTTCGCGCGCGCCGCCGTCTCCTCCTTCGCCTATGTCGAGGCCGCGGGCCCGCTCCATCTCTGGCCGCTCCTGCGCGACAGCCTCCGCCTCGGGGCCCCCGCCGCTCCGGCCGGGCCGCCGCCGCGCATCGAGGGGCTCGACCCCGAGGCCGGCGCGGCCACCGCCCAGGCCGTGCTCGCCGCGATGGGTCTCCGGCGCTTCGCCCCCGTCGTGCTGCTCGCCGGCCACGGCGCCGCCGTGACCGCCAACCCGCAGGAAAGCGCGCTCCATTGCGGCGCCTGCGGCGGCCGCACGGGCGAGACCTCGGCCCGCGCGCTCGCGCGCCTGCTCAACGACCCGGCCGTGCGCGCGGCCCTCTCCGCCCGGGGCGTCGCGATCCCCGAGGACACGGTCTTTGTCGCCGCCCTACACGAGACGACGACCGACGCGGTCCACCTGCTCGACGCGCCGCCTCCGGGCGACCCGCGCCTGCGGCCCGTCCGCGCCTGGCTCGAGGCGGCCTCGCGCCTCGCCCGCGCCGCCCGCGCGCCCACTCTGCCCGGCGCGGGGGACGCCCGCGCGCTCCTCGCCCGCGCCCGGGACTGGGCCGAGACGCGGCCCGAATGGGGCCTCGCGGGCTGCGCGGCCTTTGTCGCCGCCCCCCGCGCGCGCACCCGCGGCCGCGACCTCGAAGGCCGGGCCTTCCTGCATTCCTACGACTGGCGATCCGACGCCGACTTCGCCACGCTCGAGCTGATCCTGACCGCGCCGGTCGTGGTCGCCTCCTGGATCGCGCTCCAGTATCACGGCTCGGTCACCGCGCCCGCCCTCTTCGGCGCGGGCGACAAGGCGCTCCACAACGTCGTCGGCGGCTTCGGCGTCCACGAGGGCAATGGCGGCCCCCCCCGTACGGGCCTCGCCTGGCAATCCGTCCACGACGGCGAGCGGCTGCGCCACGACCCCCTGCGCCTGACCGTCCTCGTCGAGGCGCCCGAGGCCGCCATCACCGCCATCCTGTCGCGCCACGCCTCGGTGCGCGCGCTCTTCGACGCGGGCTGGCTGCACCTCCTGCGCCTGGACGAGGCGGGCCGCGTCGCCTCCCGCTATGCGGGCGGCCTCGCCTGGCAGCCCTGGGAGGGCGCCGCCCCGGCCGCCGCCGCCTGACCCCCCTCCGCCCGGCGCCCCCACGGCCGGGCGGACCGCGCCGCCGGCCCGCACTCCCTCGCGGGGAACCGGCGGCGCACCCCGCCAACTGGACATCGCCCCGCGCCCCGGATTAGGGATCGCCGTCCCTTTCCCCAGACGGCGCGCCTGATGAAGTTCACCCTCTCTTGGCTCCGCGACCACCTCGAGACCGCGGCCACGCCGGCCGAGATCGCCGACGCGCTCACCGATCTCGGGCTCGAGGTCGAATCCGTCGCCGACCCCGCTGCCGCGCTCGCTCCCTTCGAGGTCGTCCGCATCCGCGAGGCCGCCCCCCACCCGGACGCCGACCGCCTCCGCGTCGCCCGGGTCGAGACCGCCACCGGAGAGGTCCAGGTCGTCTGCGGCGCGCCCAACGCCCGCGCGGGCCTCATCGGCGTCCTCGCCCGCCCCGGCGCGCGCATCCCGGCCACCGGCGCCACCCTGTCCGTGGGCCGCATCCGCGGTGTCGAGAGCCACGGCATGCTCCTGTCCGAGCGCGAGGCGGGCCTCTCGGACGAGCACGAGGGGATCATCGAACTGCCCGAGGGCGAGGTGGGCGAGAGCTTCGCCCGCTGGCTCGCCCGCCACCGCCCCGAGGCCGTGGACCCCGTCATCGCCATCAAGATCACCCCCAACCGCCCCGACGCGCTGGGCGTGCGCGGCATCGCCCGCGACCTCGCCGCGCGCGGACTCGGCCGGCTGCGCCCGCTGCCGCCCGTCGCCGTCCGGGGGGGCTTCCCCCAGCCCGTCCCCGTCGCGATCGACCCCGCGCTCGGGGAGGGCTGCCCCCTCTTCGCCGCCCGCCTCGTGCGCGGGGTGCGCAACGGCCCCTCGCCCGCCTGGCTCCAGGCGCGGCTGCGCGCGATCGGCCTGCGCCCCATCTCGCTCCTCGTGGACGTCACCAACCTCCTCGCCTTCGACCTCGCCCGCCCGCTCCACGTCTTCGACGCCGCCCGCCTGCGCGGCGGCCTCGTCGTCCGCCCCGCGCGCGAGGGCGAGACGCTCGCCGCCCTCGACGGCAGGACCCACGCGCTCGGCCCCGCCCACATGGTCATCGCCGACGAATCGGGCCCCGTCAGCCTCGCGGGCCTCGTCGGCGGCGAGGCGACGGGCGTGACCGAGTCCACCACCGACGTGCTGGTGGAATCCGCCCTCTGGGACCCGTTGCGCATCGCCGCCTCGGGCCGCGCGCTGCGCATCCAGTCCGATGCCCGCTACCGCTTCGAGCGCGGCGTGGACCCCCTCATGGCGCTCGAGGGGCTCGACCGCGCCGTGGCCCTCATCCTCGAGCATGCGGGCGGCGAGGCCTCGGACCTCTCGCTCGCCGGCGCCGTCCCCGACCCCGCCCGCACCGCCCGCTTCGATCCCGGCCGCCTGCGCGCCCTCGTCGGTCTCGACCTGCCCGAGGCCGAGCAGCGCCGCATCCTCGAGGATCTGGGCTTCCGGCTCGAGGGCGAGACCGCCCGCATCCCCTCCTGGCGGCCCGACATCGACGGCACCGCCGACCTCGTGGAGGAGATCGCGCGCGTGGCCTCGCTCTCGCGGCTCCCGGTCGCACCGCTGCCGTGTCGCGGTCCGGCCGTGCCCCGCCCCGTCCTCACGCCCGCCCAGACGCGGCTCTCCCGCGCGCGCCGCACCCTCGCCGCGCTCGGCTACAACGAATGCGTCACCTACGCCTTCATCGACCGGGAAGCCGCCGCCCTCTTCGGCGGCGGGGACGAGGCGACGCGCATCGACAACCCCATCGCCGCGGACCTGTCGCACCTGCGCCCCTCTCTCCTGCCGGGCCTCCTGCGCGCCGCCGCCCGCAACGCGGCCCGCGGCCTCTCCGACCTCGCCCTGTTCGAGGCCTCCGAGGTCTTCACCGGCGGAGAGCCGGGCGAGCAGCGCGCCGAGGTGGCGGCCCTTCTCGTGGGCCGCGCCGTCCCCCGCGGCGTCCACGGCCCCGCCCGCCCCGCCGATCCCTTCGACGCCAAGGCCGATCTCGAGGCGCTGCTCGCAGCCCTCGGTGCGCCCGCCCGCCTCGCCCTGAACCGCGAGACACCGCCCTGGTGGCATCCCGGCCGCTCGGGCCTGCTGACCCTCGGGCCCAAGACACAGGTCGCCGCCTTCGGCGAGATCCACCCCCGCGTGCTCGCGGCGATGGACGTGCGCGGCCCCGCCGTGGCGCTGGTGCTCTGGCCCGACGCGCTGCCGCTTCCGCGCACGGCCTCCCGCGCGCGCCCGCGCCTCGGACTCTCCGACCTCCAGGCCGTCGAGCGCGACTTCGCCTTCGTGGTCGATGCCCGCACCGAGGCATCGGCGCTCGTCCAGGCCGCCCAGGCCGCCGACAAGTCCCTGATCGAGGAGGTGCGGGTCTTCGACGCCTTCGAGGGGGGCACGCTGCCCCCGGGCCGCAAGAGCGTCGCCCTCACGGTCCGCCTCCAGCCGCGCGAGGCCACCCTGACCGAGGCCGAGATCGCCCGCGTCTCGCAGGCCGTGGTCGATCGCGTCGCCCGCGCCACGGGGGCCGTCCTGCGCGGCTGACCGCCGGAACCGCAAGGGGGCCGCCGGGGCCCCCTTGCGCCTGTCCGCTCAGTCGGGACGGACGCTGATGATGACAAAGTTGGTGTCGAGGCGCAGGTCGTAGCGCGCGCCGTCGGCGCCCACCGCGTCGTCCACCTCCCACACGCCGTCGTCGAACTCGATCTCTTCCCACGACGTGTAGCCCTCGGCCTGCAGCACGGATTCGATCTGCGCGCGCTCCTCGTCGGTCGGCGGGCGGTCGTCGGCCCAGGCGGCCGGAGCGGCGAGCAGGGCCAGCACGGCCAGGGTCGGCAGCGAACGGGTCATGGTCGTCTCCATGGTTGTTGCAGCAGACGGCGCCGGGCGCCGCTGACCCGACAAGGCCGAACCTTGGCCGGAGGTTTCCCCGCTCCGGCCCGGCGCCTGCGCTGGGCGCGGTCTTGCCGATCGGGGCGGAGCGGTTCGGAACAAGTCCGCCGCCCCCCTCGCCGCAGCGCGGCGCAACACCACCGCGCGGTGGTGTAACGCTTCGTTAACCTCTCCGTGGCAGGGTGCCCCCACGCGCCCGATCCTTCCGTCCCGGCGGACCGGAGGGGCGGCGCGGACGACCGGGGCGGGACCTGCAACGATCAGGCGGCCGCCCGTGCTCTTTGCAGGGGTGGGGCGCCACGGACGCGCCCGAGGTTCCGCCGCATCCCACCGGGCCGCTTGGCTGCGCAGGTGCTCGTCCACGGCGCGGAGGCGGAGAACCCCGGCCGCCGCGCGTCGCAACGCGCCCGCCCCCACGGGGGTGGCACCCTCGGGCCCCTCAGGGGGAGGACGGACCGCGCGCTCAGATCTCGGTGCAGATGTACTTCATCTCGGTGTAATCCTCGATCCCGTGGCGGCTGCCCTCGCGGCCGAAGCCCGATTGCTTCACGCCTCCGAACGGCGCCACCTCGGTCGAGATGATCCCGGTATTGACGCCCACGATCCCGTATTCCAGCGCCTCCTGCACCCGCACCACGCGCGAGATGTCGCGGGCATAGAAATAGGCCGCCAGCCCGAAGATCGTGTCGTTGGCCTGCGCGATCACCTCCGCCTCGTCGCCGAAGCGGAACAGCGGCGCAAAGGGCCCGAACGTCTCCTCCCGGGCCACCCGCATCTCGGGCGTGGCGCCGATCAGCACGGTGGGCGCGATGAAGCGCCCGCCCAGCGGGTGGTCCGGCCCCCCGGTCAGCAGCCGTCCGCCCTTGTCCTGCGCATCGGCCACGAAGTCGCGCACCTTCTCCACCGCGCGGTCCTCGATCAGCGGGCCCAGCTCGGTTCCCTCCACCAGGCCGTCGCCCACCCGCATCCGCTCCACCGCCGCGGCCAGCCGCCGGGCGAACTCGTCGTACACCTTGTCCTGCACGTAGATGCGGTTGGCGCAGACGCAGGTCTGGCCGTTGTTGCGGAACTTCGACATCACCGCGCCCTTGACCGCCGCATCGAGGTCGGCGTCGTCGAACACGATGAAGGGCGCGTTGCCCCCCAGCTCCATCGAGCACTTGACCACCCGCTCGGCCGCCTGCCGCAGCAGCACCCGCCCCGTCTCGGTCGAGCCCGTGAAGGTCAGCTTGCGCACCCGGTTGTTCTCGCAGAATTCCTGCCCCGCGCCCTTGGCATCCGTGGTGGTGACGACCGACAGGACCCCCTTGGGCACGCCCGCCTCCTCCGCCAGCACCGCCATCGCCAGCGCCGAGAGCGGGGTCTGCGCGGCCGGGCGGCTGACGAAGGCGCAGCCCACGGCCAGAGCGGGGGCGACCTTGCGGGCGATCATGGCATTGGGAAAGTTCCAGGGCGTGATCCCGGCGGCGACGCCGATGGGCTGGCGGATCACCGTCAGGCGCTTGTCGGGCAGGTGGCCGGGGATCGTCTCGCCATAGACGCGCTTGGCCTCCTCGCCGAACCATTCCACGAAGGAGGCACCATAGGCGACCTCGCCCCTGGCCTCGGCGAGCGGCTTGCCCTGCTCGGCGGTCATGATGGTGGCCAGGTCATCGGCATGGGCCATCATCAGCTCGTACCATCGGCGCAGCACGCGCGCGCGTTCCTTGCCGGTCCGTGCGGCCCAGTCCTTCTGCGCGGCATGGGCGGCCGCGATCGCCTCGGCCACCTCGGCGCGGCTCAGGTCGGCCACGCGGGCGATGACGTCGCCGCGGGCGGGATTGCGGACCTCGAAGGTCGCGCCCGACGCCGCCCCCACCCATTCGCCGCCGACAAAGGCCTGCTCGCGCAGAAGATCGGGGCGCTTGAGAAGCGATGGCAGATCGGTGACGGTGTCGAGCATCGGAGCCTCCCTCTGGCGGGCCCGACAGGACCACAGAGCCCGGCCGCCGTCCAGAGGCGGAGCCGGACGGGAGACGCCCATGACCGTGCCTCGCCGCGAACCCGGCTCCGACGCCGTGCCGACCGCCGCTCCCTCGGCCCTGCCGGACCTGTCGGACGCCTATGCCAATGCCGTCCACATTCCCGGCGGAGAGGATTATCCCGCCCGCTGGGCCGCCGCCGCTGCCGCCTTCCGGGCCGCCCATCCGCCCCGGACGCTCGCCCACGGCCCCGGCCCCCGCGACCGGCTCGACCTCTTCCGCCCGGACGGGACGCCGCAGGGGCTTCTGGTGTTCTTCCATGGCGGCTACTGGATGGCCTTCGGACGCGAGGACTTCTCCCACCTCGCCGCCGGCGCGCTCGGGCGCGGCTGGGCCGTGGCGATCCCCTCGCTGCCGCTCGCGCCGGGGGCGCGCATCGGCGCGATCGTCCGGGCTGCCGCGCGGGCGGCCGAGGCGGCCGCGGCCCAGATGCCCGACGCGCCCCTCGCGCTTGCGGGGCATTCCGCGGGCGGCCACCTCGCCGCCCGGCTGGCCTGCCCGGACGTCCCGCTCGCCTGCCGCTCCCGCCTCGCCTGCGTCCTCGCCATCTCGCCGCTGGCCAACCTCGCCCCCCTGATGCGCACCGCGATGAACGCGACCCTCCGGCTCGACCCCGCCGAATGCGCCGCCGAGAGCCCCCTCCTGCGGCCCCGCCCGCCCGTCCGCGTCACCGTCTGGGTGGGCGAGGGGGAGCGGCCCGCCTTCCGCGACCAGGCGCTCTGGCTCTCGCGCGCCTGGGACGCGCCGCTGGTGGTGGAACCCGGACGGCACCATTTCGACGTCATCGCCGGGCTCGAGACCCCCGCTCACGCCCTGGCCCGCACCGCGACGGGCGAAGCGCCGTGAGCGGCAGGGAGGGATGCGGCGCGATCTGGGTCGCCACGGGGGCGGACTATACCGATCTTGCCGTCCAGTCCGCCCGCTCGCTGCGCGTCCACGAGCCCGACCTGCCGCTCGACCTGTTCACCGACCGCCCCGACCTCGCCCCCCCGGGCCTCTTCGACCGGCTCCACCCCGTCCCCGACCCGCATCCGCGCGCCAAGCTCGACTGCATGGCGCTCACCCGGTTCGACAGGACGCTGTTTCTGGATGCGGACACGCTGGTTCTGGGTCCCCTCGACGACCTGTTCGACATCGCCCTTCGCTTCGACCTCGCCATGGCGCATGACGTGCGCCGCGCCTCGCGCCTCATCCGCGAAGGCTCCGTGCCCACCCCTTACGCCTTTCCCCAGCTCAACTCGGGCGTGGTGCTCTTTCGCCGCTCTCCCGCCGCCCTCGCCTTTCTCGCCCGCTGGGCCGCCCGCTTCCGCGAGACGGGCGCGACGCGGGACCAGACGGTGCTCAAGGACCTCCTGTGGGAGGACGAGACGATCCGCTTCCATGTCCTGCCGCCCGAGTTCAACCTGCGCCGCCTGCCGCTTCTCGACGCCTGGGAGCCGCTCGATGCCCGCCCCACCATCCTTCACTCCCACCGCCTCCTGGATCACCTGCGCGGCAAGGGGCCCCGCCTGACCGACCCGCTCGTCCTCCTCGCCGAGGAGCGGCGGATGCTGGCGGAGGAATGGCGGGCGGCCGAGGCCGCCGGGGCCGGGGGGGACGCGATCGGCCGCTTCCGCTCGGCGCAGAGGGCCCTGGGGGAGGAGTGAGCGCGTCCCGCGACCTCCCGCGCCTTGCCAGCCCCCGCGCAGTCCCGCTAACCCGGCGCCAGCCGGAGGGCACCGATGACCAACTGGGACGAGATCCGCACCGCCCTGCACGTCGCCCGCCTCGGAACCGTGTCGGCTGCGGCCGAGGCGCTGGGCGTCCACCATGCCACCGTCATCCGCCATGTGGACAATCTGGAAGCGCGCCTCGGCGTGCGGCTCTTCCAGCGCCATCCGCGGGGCTACACGCCCACCGAGGCAGGCCAGGACCTGCTGCGCGTGGCCTCCCGGGCGGAGGACGGCTTTGCCCAGCTTGCCGCGCGCCTCAAGGGTCAGGAGGCCACGGGCGAGCTGACGGTGACGGCGCTTCCGTCGCTGGCCGCGCGCCTCGTGCCCATCCTCGTGGAGTTCCAGGAGCGCAATCCCGGCCTCGTGGTCCGCTTTCTGGCCGAGGCGCGGCTGTTCCGCCTCGAATCGGGCGAGGCGCATCTGGCGGTTCGCGCAGGCCAGGTCCCGCCCGACCAGCCCGACAACGTGGTCCGGCCGCTCGGGCGGCTGCGGCTGCATCTGGCCGCCGCACCGGCCTATCTCGACCGCCACGGCCGGCCGGGTCCGGACGGGTTCGGCGGCCACCGCTTCGTCGGCCTGGACGGCGACGGGGGGCGCGCCCCCTTCAACCGGTGGATCGAGGCGCTGGGCGCCGCTCCGGCCTTCCGCGCCTCGGGCGACCCGTCCATGATCGAGGCCATCGCCGCCGGAGCGGGGCTCGGCTTCGTCCCCCTTGCCGAGAGCCGGGCGCGCAACCTCGAGGAGGTGATGCCGCCCCGGCCCGAATGGGAGGTGCCGCTCTGGCTCGTCACCCATGTGGACCTTCACCGCACGCCCAAGGTGCAGGCCGCCGCGGCCCTGATCCGGGAGCGCGCCCGCGACTGGGACGGCTAGGCGGCAGGGTCCTCGGCCCGCTCCCCGAGTTCGGTCCGCAGGAAGCGCTCCAGCGCGTCGAGGTCCATGGCCCCCATCAGCCCGAAGCCGACCAGAAAGGCCTGGGCCTCGCGCAGGCCGTCGGGATCGAGCTTGCACCAGGTGATCCGGCCCCGGCGCTCCTGTTCGACCAGACCGGCTTCCGCCAGGACCTGGAGATGCCGCGACACGGCCGCGAGGCTGATGGGAAAGGCGCTCGCCACGTCCGACACGGCCATGTCGTCCTCGAGAAGCAGCCCGAGGATCGCGCGCCGAGTCGGATCGGCCAGGGCGGCGAAGACGAGGTCCAGCCGGGGGTCCATGCCGCTCCTGTGGCGCGCAGGCCCCGGCCCGTCAACCGCCGGCCGGGCGACGTTCAACCGCCATGTTGAACGTCCGCCACGCAGCCCCCGCCGGGTTGCCCCGAGGAAAACCCTTTCGCGTCAGGGGGCTGGCCCGCCTGCGCCCCATCTTGACTCCCGCGGGGTGCTCGCCTAGCACCCGCCGGAACCTTGCGGGGCACGTGGCGCGATGTCCGAACCCGACCCCCGCTCCGAGTCCGAGCGCCTGCGCGCGCTTGAGGAGCGGATCGCCAGGATGCGCGGGCGCGAGCCCCCGCCCCGCATGGACGAGCATTATTCGCAGGCAAGCCTCGCCTGGCGGATGGTGATCGAGCTCGTGGCCGGCCTCGTGCTCGGCTTCGGGATGGGCTACGGGATCGACTGGGCGCTCGGCACGATGCCGGTGTTCCTGGTGATCTTCACCTTTCTGGGCCTCGCGGCCGGGATCCGCACGATGCTGCGGTCCGCCGACGAGGTCCGGCGCAAGGCCGGGGCACCGGCCAAACGGGAAGGCGGGGCTGCGGCCCCCGATCGGTCGGAGGACGGGCATGGCTGAGACGGCGGAAGGTGGCGGTCTGGTGTTCCACCCGCTCGACCAGTTCATCGTGCGCCCCCTCTTCGGCCAGCCGGGCGACCCGGTTCACTGGTACACGATCACCAACGCGACCCTCTGGATGGGTCTGGCGGTCCTGGCCGTGGTCCTGCTGTTCGTTCTGGGCACGTCGCGCCGGGCCGTGATCCCCGGTCGGGCGCAATCCGTCGCCGAGCTGATGCACGGCTTCGTGCACAAGATGGTCGTGGACATCACCGGCGAGGAGGGCGCGCGCCACTTCCCGTGGATCTTCACGCTCTTCCTGTTCATCTTCTTCGCCAACTTCCTGGCGCTGATCCCGATGTCCTTCTCGCCCACCTCGCATATCGCGGTCACGGCCGCGATGGCCTTCGGGGTGTTCCTCTTCGTCACGGTGCTGGGTTTCGTGCTCAACGGGCGCAAGTTCCTGTCGCTGTTCTGGATGTCGGACGCGCCGCTCTTCCTGCGCCCCATCATCGCGGTGATCGAGGTCATCTCCTACTTCGTGCGCCCCGTGAGCCTGTCGATCCGTCTGGCCGGCAACCTGACGGCGGGCCACGCCATGATGAAGGTGTTTGCGGGCTTTGCCGCCATCGCGGTGGTGGCGCCGGTCTCCGTGGTCGCGCTGGTCGCCGTCTATGCCTTCGAGGTGCTGGTGGCCGCGATCCAGGCCTACGTCTTCACCATCCTCACCTGCGTGTACCTCAAGGACGCGCTGCATCCGGCCCACTGAGGCCCATCCCCACAGGCGGGGCGCGGGCCCCCCGATCCTCCAAAGGAGCACGACACATGGAAGGCAACATCGCGGATATGGGCCTCTTCCTCGGCCAGGGCCTGACCGGCATGGGGCAGCTGATGGGGGCGGGTCTCGCCGCCATCGGGTCGGGCATCGCCGCCGTGGGCGTGGGCAACGTGGCCGGCAACTATCTCGGCGGCGCGCTGCGCAACCCGTCGGCCGCGGCCTCGCAGACGGCCACGCTGTTCATCGGCCTCGCCTTTGCCGAAGCGCTCGGCATCTTCGCGTTCCTGGTCGCCCTTCTGCTGATGTTTGCCGTCTGACCCGGCGGCTGCCCCGGCGCCGCCCCCCTTGCGCGGGCGGCGCCTGACCATCCCAGGAGGGAGCGATGGAACCGGACACCCTTCAGGATGTCCCCCCCGCCTTTGACCCCGAGGCGGTGCGTGCGGCCCAGGGGGCGCAGGCCGTCACGGACCCGGCCGCTCCGGCGGTCACGGCCGTGGACCCGACCGGGCAGGGGGGAGAGGGCACGCTGGTGCCGGGTGCCCTGACCCCGCACGAGGCCGAGGCGGCCGCGGGCATGCCGCAGCTCGACCCCTCGA
This sequence comes from Rubellimicrobium sp. CFH 75288, assembly GCF_009904055.1. Lineage (GTDB taxonomy): Bacteria > Pseudomonadota > Alphaproteobacteria > Rhodobacterales > Rhodobacteraceae > Rubellimicrobium. The sequence goes on from NZ_WYDP01000014.1 coordinate 57,890, forward strand.
CCTTCGGCAACCAGATCTTCTGGCTTCTGGTGGCGCTTGTCGCCATCTGGCTGATCCTGAGCCGGATCGTCGTGCCGCGTGTCGGCGCCATCCTGGCCGCCCGCCGCGACGCGGTGGAGGGGGACCTCCGGGCGGCCGAGCGGCTGCGGGCGCAGGCGGCCGAGGCCGAAGCCGCCTACGAGAAGGCCGTGGCCGATGCCCGGGCCGAAGCGGGGCGGATCGCGGCGGAGACCCGCGCGACCATCCAGGCCGAACTGGCCGCCGCCTTGGCCGAGGCCGATCGCCGGATCGAGGCCAAGTCGGCCGAGAGCGCCGCCGCCCTGGCCGCCATCGAGGCGGATGCGCAGCGCACGGTCGATGCGGTGGCCCGCGACGTGGCGCGCGCCCTGGTCGAGGCGCTGGGCGGCCGGCCCGACGGCGCCGCGATCGATGCGGCCGTCAGCCGCCAGATGGGAGGGGTCTGATGATCCGCACGACCAGCCTTGCGCTTGCTGTCGGCTTCGGGGCCGCCGCCCCCGTCTGGGCCGCGCCGGCGGGCGAGTACGGGTTCTTCTCGCTCCGCAACACCGATTTCGTGATGACGATCGCGTTCACGCTGTTCGTCGTCCTGCTGCTGTGGCTGCGGGTGCCCGGGCGGATCGGCGCGATGCTCGACAACCGGGCCGAGTCGATCCGCCGCGACCTGGCCGAAGCCCGGTCGCTGCGCGAGGAGGCCCAGGCGCTCCTGGCCTCCTTCGAGCGCCGCCAGGCCGAGATGGCCGAGCAGGCGGCCCGCATCGTCGCCGATGCCCGTGCCGAGGCCGAGCGCGCGAGCGTGGAGGCCCAGGCCGAAGCCGAGCGTGCGGTGGCCCGCCGGATCCGCCAGGCCGAGGAGCAGCTCGAGGCGGCCGAGCGCCGCGCCATCCGCGAGGTGCGCGACCGCGCCGCTGCGGTGGCCGTGGAGGCGGCGCGGGAGGTTCTCGCCGCGCAGATCGGCCCCGAACAGGGCGCACGGCTTCTCGACGAATCCATCGACACGGTGGCCGCGCGCCTTCACTGAGGCGCCGCCGGGACCCGGATGCAGAAGGGGCTGCCGGTCCGGACCGGCAGCCCCGCGCCCTGCCCGGAGCGGAACGGGGCGCCCGGCCGGGCGCCCCCTCGCGCTCAGTTCGGCGTGATGATGATCTCCACGCGGCGGTTCTGCTGCCGGCCCTGCGGGGTCGCGTTGGAGGCAACCGGCTGGTTGAAGCCGCGGCCGATCGTGGTGATCCGCTGGGGCGCCACGCCGCCCGCGATCAGCGCGTTGGCCACCGACCGGGCCCGCTGCTCCGACAGGTTCTGGTTGTAGGCCGCCGTGCCGGTATTGTCCGTGTGCCCGATCACGTTGACCCGCGTGTTGGGATAGCGGTTGAGCGAGCCTGCGACCGTGCGCAGCGACGCCTGCTGGTTGGCGGTCAGCGTCGCCGAATCGACGGGGAACAGCAGGTCGCCCGGAACGGTGACCACGATCTGCTCGCCCGTGTTCACCACGCCGATCTGCGGGCCCAGCTCCTGGCGCAGCTCGGCCGCCTGACGGTCGAGCGCATTGCCCACCACGGCGCCCAGGGCACCGCCGGCCGCCGCGCCGATGGCCGCGTTGCGCACACGGTCGTCGCGGTCGCCGGCCAGCGCCCCGGCCACGGCCCCGAGACCGGCACCGATCACGGCGCCCTGCTGGGTGTTCTGCCCCGTCTGGCCGGGCAGCGGCTGCTGGCAGGCGGCCAGCCCGACGAGCGAGGCCGCCGCAAGCGGGAGGGTGAAGCGGGAAAGAGGCATCTGTCGTGTTCCTTGTTTGCGGGCGCAGGTCGCGCCGGACGCGCCCGTTCTGCCCGTGGCCGTGCTGATATGCGATAACGCCAACCCCGTCAGCAGGTTCCTGTCCGCTCCTCCGGCGGTTCCGGGTCCGCGACGTCTTCCCAGGCGAGCATCATCCGCTTGGCCGGAAGACCCCAGCGATAGCCGCCGAGCGCGCCCGTCGCCCGCAGCACCCGATGGCAGGGAATCAGCCAGGCGACCGGGTTGCGTCCCACCGCGCTCGCCACCGCGCGCACGGCGCGCGGCTCTCCGGCGGCCGCCGCCAGCGCACCGTAGGTCGTGACGCGGCCGGAGGGGATCGCCAGGAGCGCCTCCCAGACCTTGAGATGGAACGGCGTGCCGAAGGCATGGACCGGCACATCCCTGCGCTCCCGGCGGAAGGCGGCTTCGACCCAGGGCCGCAGCGCTTCGGGGCTCTCCAGCAGGCGGGCGTTCGGCCAGCGCGCCGTCAGATCCGCCCGCGCGCGCGCCTCTCCGGTCTCGGCTGCAAAGGCCAGTCCGCACAGACCCTGCCCGGTGCCCGCCGCCACCACCGGCCCGAAGGGCGATCCGAAGGTTCCGGTCCGGATCTCGAGGCCCGCGCCGCCGGCGGCCCAGCGGCCCGGGCTCATCGCTTCCCAGGTCAGGAACAGGTCGTGCAGCCGTCCTCCGCCCGACAGGCCCACGCGATCGGCTACCTCGAGGACCGCCCGCCGTTCCGCCAGCAGCGACCGGGCCCGGGCGAGGGTGAGGGCCTGGGCCACCCTCTTGGGCGACACGCCGGCCCAGGCGGTGAAGACCCGCTGCAGATGGCTCTCGCTCAGGCCCAGCCGGTCGGCCAGCCCGGCGAGCGTGAGGCGCGGCCCTTCGCGGTCGATGATCGCGATCGCGCGGCGGACGACGGCATGGTGATAGGGTTCGCGGCTCTGGTCCATGGCACCCGCATTAAGGCCCTCGCCCGGTCGGCGCGACCCGGAACCTGCGCAAGTCGTCCAGGCCCGGCGCCACGGGTGCGGCAAGCCTTGCCAGACCGCGCGGCAGGGGGCATGACGGAGCCATGCCGCGCCAGCTCGCCTTCGCCGAACAGCGCGAGGTGTTCGCGCGCCTCCGTGCTGCCAATCCCCATCCCAGGGGCGAGCTGGAGCATACCAGCGCCTTCACCCTTCTTGTGGCCGTGGTGCTGTCGGCCCAGGCCACCGATGCGTCGGTGAACAAGGCGACCCGTGCCCTCTGGCCCGTCGCCGACACGCCCGAGCGGATGCTGGCGCTCGGCGAGGAGGGGCTTGTGCCCTTCATCCGCACGATCGGGCTCTACCGGGCCAAGGCGCGCAACGTCATCGCCCTGTCCCGCCTTCTGGTGGAGCGTCACGGCGGCGAAGTGCCTTCCTCGCGCGCCGCGCTCGAGGCGCTGCCGGGCGTGGGGCGCAAGACCGCGAATGTCGTGCTGAACATGTGGTGGGGCCACCCGACCCAGCCGGTCGATACCCATGTCTTCCGTGTCGCCAACCGGACCGGAATCGCGCTCGGGGCTGACGTGATGGCGGTCGAGCGGGCGCTGGAGAACCACGTTCCCGTCGAGTTCCAGACCCTGTCCCATCACTGGCTCATCCTGCATGGCCGCTACACCTGCCTTGCGCGGCGGCCGCGCTGTCCGGATTGCCTGATCCGCGACCTCTGCACCTGGGAGGAGAAGACCACCCCATGAGCCCCTCCTATCCGGTCATCGGCATCGGCAACGCCATCGTGGACGTGATCGCCACGGCCGACGACGCCTTTCTTGCCCGGGCCGGGATCGAGAAGGGAATCATGCAGCTCATCGATCGCGAACGGGCCGAGACCCTCGCTGCCGCCATGGACAACCCGCGGCGCGTCCCCGGAGGCTCCGTGGCCAACACGATGGCCGGTCTGGCCAATCTGGGCCTGCGCAGCGCCTTCATCGGCCGCGTCGCCGACGATGCGTCGGGCCGCTTCTATGCCGAGGCCATGGCGCGGGAGGGTTCCGACTTCGTGAACCCTCCCGTCCGGGAGGCCGAGCTGCCCACGTCGCGCTCCATGATCTTCGTCTCTCCCGACGGCGAGCGCAGCATGAACACCTATCTGGGCATCTCGGCCGAACTGGGGCCCGGCGACGTCCCGGCAGCGGTCGCCGAGCGGTCGGACCTGCTGTTCCTGGAGGGCTATCTCTACGACAAGCCGGCCGGCAAGGCGGCCTTCGAGCAGGCCGTGCGGCTGACGCGGAGAGGAGGGGGCCGGGCCGGCATCGCCCTGTCGGACCCCTTATGCGTGGACCGGCACCGCCGCGATTTCCGCCGGCTCGTGCGCGAACTCGACTTCGTGATCGGCAACCGGCGCGAGTGGGAGGCGCTCTACGAGACCGATCTCCCCGGGGCCCTGCGGCAGGCCGCACGGGATTGCGGCCTCGTGGTCTGCACGCGATCGGGCGACGACGTGATCCTGATCCGGGGCGAGGAGCAGGTCGTCGTCCCCGTCCATCGCGTGGTCCCGGTGGATGCGACCGGCGCAGGCGACCTGTTCGCGGCGGGCTTCCTGTTCGGCCTTGCGGCCGGCGCGCCGCTCGAGGCCTGCGGCCGGATGGGCTGCGTCGCCGCGGCGGAGGTCATCTCCCATCTGGGAGCACGGCCCGAGACCGATCTGCGCCGGCTCTTCGTCGAGGCCGGGCTTCTGGACGGCTCGGCCGCTCTCGCGGCAGGAGCGGCCCGGTAGGGACCAGTGGCATGACCCCTCGTCAAGCGGGGCAGGGGATGGTCTAACACCTCCCGCGCAGGACCGGGCCGCGCACCGCCCGCAGGAGACGCATGACCGACGAACGCCCTTCCGAGTCCCGACACGTCCCCGGACACCTGATGGCGGCCGAGACGGCCGAAGCGCCGGCAGCCTTCGGGCGCGCGGCCCTGTCCGAGCCGCCGCCGCTTCCCGCCACGATCCGGGCGATCCACACCGTCGCCCGCGGGTCTTCCGATGCGGCGGCGACCGTTCTGGCCTACGAGTTCATGCGCGAGACGGGCCTGCCCTGCACGTCGCTGCCCCCGTCCGTGTTTTCGCTCGGACGCGGCGTGCGGCTCGACGGGGCGCTGGTGCTCGTCCTGTCCCAGTCGGGCGCGAGCGATGACCTGGTGCGGGCCGCGCGCGGCGCGCGAGCCGGCGGGGCGACGGTCCTTGCGCTCACCAACGCCGATGCCTCGCCCGTGGAGGCCGAGGCCCATGCGCGCCTGCCGCTGCTGGCCGGGCCCGAACGGGCCGTGCCGGCCACCAAGAGCGTCGCGGCCGCGATCGGCGCGGGGGCGGCGCTGCTGGCCGCGTTGGCCCCCGCCTACGCGCTCCGCCTGCGCGAGGCGGCCGCCGTGGTGGCGCGCTCGGGCGGGCAGCCTCTGGCCGATGCGGACGCGCTCGCCGCCACGCTCGCGGCTGCCCGCAGCGTCTATGTGGTGGGCCGCGACACCGGCCTCGGGGCCGCGCAGGAAGTGGCGCTCAAGCTCAAGGAATGCTGCGCCCTCCATGCCGAGGCCCATTCCGCCTCCGAGGTGCTTCACGGCCCGCTCCAGCTCGCGGCCGAGGGGATCACGGCGCTCGTGCTCGACACCGGCGCGCCGGGCACCGCCGAGAGCCTCGAGATCGCCGCCGGGCGGCTGGAACAGGAAGGGGCGGCCGTCCACCGCCTCGCGCCTCTGCCGGAGGAGCGGGATGCCCTGACCCCCGCCGCGGCGGCCGCGCTGCTGCTCTGCCGCCTCTATCCGGTCGTGCGCGCCGCGGCGCTGGCACGCGGCCACGATCCCGACGCGCCGCCCGCGCTGGCCAAGGTGACCCGGACCACATGATCCCGCCCCTGTCGCAGACCGCCACCTGGGCCGAGATCCAGGCCCAGCCTGCCCTGTGGGAGGCGCTCGCCGCCTCGCCCGCCCTCGCCGCCGCCCACGACTGGCTCGCCGCCCGGTCTCCGGCGGAGATCTGGCTCTGCGGGGCGGGCAGTTCCGCCTATCTGGGCGAGATCGCGGCCGCCGCCTGCCCGGTCGCCGTCCAGGGCGCCCGCGTGCGGGCCCTGGCGACCACCGACCTCGTCGCGCGTCCGCGCGCCTTCCTGCCGGCCGGGGCGGTGGTGGTTCAGTTCGGCCGCTCGGGCGATTCGGCCGAATCGGTCGGGCTGATCGAGGCGCTCGACGCGCTCGCGCCCATGATGCCGCGCCTCCACGTCACCCCCAACCCCGAGGGTGCGCTCGCCCGACGGCCCGCGCCGGGGCCCCTCCACGTCCTGCTCCTGCCCGAGGGGGCGCACGACCGTGGCTTTGCCATGACGGCGAGCTTCACGACCATGCTGCTCGCCGCGCTCGCGCTCCTGTCGCCCGAAGGCGCCCGGCCCCTCCCCGCGCTGGCCGGGCGACTGCGCGACCTCCTGCCCCTCTATGCGGCGCAGGCCGAGGGGATGCGTACGCCCGAGCGGCTGGTCTTTCTCGGCACCGGCCCCCTCGCCTTCGCCGCGCGCGAGGCCGCGCTCAAGGTCATGGAACTGGCCGCGGGCGCGATCCCCTGCCTGTGGGATACGCCGCTAGGCTTCCGCCACGGCCCGAAGAGCGTCGTGCGCGGTGCGACGGACATCGTCCTGCTGCGCTCGCCCGATCCCCATGCGGCCCTCTACGAGGCGGACCTGGCCGCCGAGCTGCGCGAGCAGTTCCCTGACAGCCGCGTTCTGTCGGTGGGCCCGGGCGGCGAGATCGACGTTCCTCTCCCCGAGGGGGAGGGATGGGGGGCGGCGCTCCTCGTGCCCTTTGCGCAGATCCTCGCCGCCACGCTGTCCCACCGGCTGGGCCTGCCGGTGGACGACCCCTTCGCGGGGCGGGGCACGCTCAGCCGCGTGGTGCGGGGCGTGCGGCTGCACCCGGTGGCGCCGTGACCGGCCCGCTCGAGCGCGTCGCGGCGGCCTCGCGCGCGGGACGGGCGGCGGCGATCCCCTCGGTCTGCACCGCCCATCCCGACGCCATCGAGGCGTCGCTGCGCCTGGCCGCCGCCCTCGGCCGACCGATCGTGGTCGAGGCGACCTCCAACCAGGTCAACCACGAGGGCGGCTATACCGGGCAGCGCCCGGACGCGTTCGCGGCACTGGTGCGGCGCCTCGCCGACCGGGCCGGGCTGGACCCCGCGGCGCTGGTGCTGGGGGGCGACCATCTGGGCCCGCAGCCCTGGCGCGCCCTGCCCCCTGAGGCGGCGATGGAGCGCGCCGAGGAAACGGTGCGCGCCTATGCGCGGGCGGGCTTTGCCAAGATCCACCTCGACTGCTCGGAAGGCTGCGCCGGAGAGTCCCCCCGCCCGCCCGAGGCGGTGGCCGTCGCCCGCGCCGCCCGCCTGGCTCGTGCCGCCGCCGGGGCCGCACGGGATGCCGGCGCCCTGCCGCCCGTCTTTGTCGTGGGCACGGAAGTGCCGCCGCCCGGCGGGGCGCGCGCGGGCGAGGAGGCGGTCCGCCCGACCGATCCCGCAGCGGCGCAGGCCACACTCGACGCGCATTGGGAGGCGGTGACACCCCACGGACGCATCGTGGGCCTCGTCGTGCAGCCGGGGGTGGAGTTCGACGCGCTCGCGGTCCACCACCTGCCCCTGCGCGATCCCGGCCTGCGCGACGCCGTCCGGCACCGCGAGGGCGTCGTGCTCGAGGCCCATTCCACCGACTACCAGCGCCCCGAGGCGTTCCGCCGCCTGGCCGAGTGGGGCTTCGCCTTCCAGAAGGTGGGACCGGCCCTGACCTTTGCCTGGCGCGAGGCGGTCTATGCGCTCGATGCCTTGGCGCGGGCTGCGGGCTGGCTCGATGGCCCGTCGCTGCCCGAGACGATGGAGCGGCTGATGCGCGACGATCCCCGCCACTGGGAGCGCCACCTCGACCCCGGCGCGGACCTGCGCCTGCAGCGCCACTTCGCCTGGGCCGACCGCATCCGCTATTACTGGCCGCGCCCCGAGGCGCAGGCGGCGCTGGCCCGGCTGCGGGCGGCCTATGCGGGCCGGGCGCTGCCCGACCCCTTCCTGCGCGCCGGGCTGCCCGCCCCCGTCCTCGATCGCGCCGAGGGGCTGCGCACCGTGCTGCCGCCGGTCGATGCGCTCCTGCAGGCCGCGGTGCAGGAGGCGCTGGCCCCCTATTTCCTGTCCGATCCGGCCTGAGGAGGCATCATGACCTGGATCGCCCCCGACCGTGTCTTCGACGGAGAGCGCCTGCGCGAAGGCGTGGCGCTGCGCCTCGAGGGGGGCCGCGTGGCCGGGATCGCGCCGCTCTCCGCCGCGCCGGAGGCCGAGCGGGTGGAGGGCACCGTCTCGCCGGGCTTCGTGGACCTGCAGGTGAACGGCGGCGGGGGCGTGCTGCTCAACGACGCGCCCACGCCCGAGGGGATGGAGGCGATCGCCGCGGCGCACCGGGCGCTGGGAACGGTGGCGATCCTGCCCACGCTCATCACCGACGCCCCCGAGGCGATGGAGCGCGCGGCGGAGGCGGCCGTAGCGGCGCGCGGGCGGCCGGGCCTTCTGGGCCTGCATGCCGAGGGGCCCCACATCGCGCCCGCGCGCCGCGGCACGCACGATCCCCGCTTCATCCGCCCCCTGGACGAGGCCACGCTCGGGGCCGTGCGCCGGATGCGGGCGGCGGGCTGCGCGGTGATGGTCACGCTCGCCCCCGAGGCGGCGCCGCCCGGCGGGATCGCCGCGCTCGCCGCGACGGGGGCAGTGGTCTCGCTGGGCCATTCGGACTGCACCTTCGCGGCCGCTCGGGACGCCATCGCCGAGGGGGCCGGCGCCTTCACCCACCTGTTCAACGCCATGTCCCCGCTCGGCCACCGCGAGCCGGGGCTGGTCGGCGCCGCGCTCGCCTCGGGGCTGCCCGCGGGGATCATTGCGGACGGGGTGCACGTGGCCGAGCCGGTCCTTGGCATCGCATGGCGCGCGCGGCCGGCGCCGGATCTCACCTTTCTGGTCTCGGACGCCATGCCGACGGTAGGCGGGCCGGACCGCTTCGTCCTCTACGGGCGGGAGATCCGGGTGGAGGAGGGGCGGCTGGTGAACGCCGAGGGCAATCTCGCCGGCGCCCACACCACGATGGCCGAGGGGGTCGCGCGGCTCGTGGCTCTGGGCGTCGCACCGGACGCTGTGCTGCGGGCCGCCATCACGGTGCCTGCGCGCCTGATCGGGCGGGGCGACCTTGCGCGGCTGGAAGGGCGCGCGGTGGCCGATCTGCTCCGCCTCGACGGAGCCTGGCGCCCGATGGGGCCGCCGGGCGGTGGACTTCCGCCGTGACGCGCCGCCCGGCCGGCCGCCCGGTTGGAGCGGGCCGCCCCCTCTGCTAGGCTCGCCTCCGCTGCGCCGGCGCTCGGCCGGCTGGTCCGGAGGGGACATGTCATGTTCGAACCCCGTCCTGCCCTCGGCAGCGAGAGCCCGGCCGACGCGGTCCGGCGTCTCGAGGCGCTCCACCACCGGGTGCTGAACAGCTTTGCCGCCCTGTCGGCCGCCACCGCCATGGAGCTGCGTCGCGCCTCTCCCGAGGCGCGCGCCGCCCTGGAGCGCACGCATCGCCGCATCCAGGCGGTCGGGGCGCTCTACCGCCAGCTCGACCCCGCCCGCGGGACCGAGGAGACCGAGTTGCGGGACTACCTGTCGGCGCTCGCCGTCTCGCTGCGGGGGACGGCCGCGCTGCGGGTGGAGTGCACGCCGCTGCGGCTGAGCGCCCGTCTGGCCGCGCCGCTCGGGCTTCTGACGACCGAATGGCTGGCCGAGGCGCTCTCCTGCGCCGGAGAGGGGGCCGCGGTCCGCCTGCATTGCGGCCCGCTGGACGAGGAAGGCTGGTGGAGCCTGGCGATTCTCGTCGAGGGGCCGGCGCGACCTGCGCCCGAGGATGCGCTGGCCCAGGCTCTGCGCGCCGCCCTTGCCGCCGAGATCGGGGCCGTTGTGGAGACGGGGGGCTGGAGCCTGCGGTTCCGGCCTCCCGGTGCGTCGGCCACGTGATGCCCGCCCTGCAGGGCCCCGTGGACGGGCGCCCTGCCAGCGGATAAGGAGGCGCGGAACGCCCCTCCCGGGGCCAAGGCGGAGACCTCCGGCATGAAGATCGCGATCCTGGGCGGCGACGGCTTCGTGGGCTGGCCCACCTGCCTCCACCTGTCGGAGAAGGGCCACGAGATCCACATCCTCGACAACCTCTCGCGCCGCTGGATCGACACGGAGCTGGGCGTCCAGTCGCTCACGCCCATGGACTCGATCCAGGAGCGCTGCCGCATCTGGCGCGAGGTCACGGGGCGCCGCCTCCAGTTCCACCTGCTCGACATCGCCAAGGAATACGAGCGGCTCAAGCAGTGGCTCCTCGAGCACCGGCCCGACGCGGTGATCCACTTCGCCGAGCAGCGCGCGGCGCCCTACTCGATGAAGACCGACCGCCACAAGGTCTATACGGTCAACAACAACGTGGCCGCGACCCACAACCTGCTGGCCGCGCTGGTCGAGACGGGGATCGACGCGCATCTCGTGCATCTGGGCACCATGGGGGTGTATGGCTATTCCTCGGTCGGGGCGCCGATCCCGGAAGGGTACCTCGACGTCACCATCGACACGCCCTCGGGGCCGAGGGAGCAGCAGATCCTGTATCCGACGCGGCCCGGCTCGGTCTATCACATGACCAAGAGCCTCGATCAGATCCTGTTCCAGTTCTATGCCCAGAACGACGGCCTGAGGATCACCGACCTGCACCAGGGGATCGTCTGGGGCACCCACACGGACCAGACCCGGCGCCATCCGCAGCTCGTCAACCGCTTCGACTATGACGGGGATTACGGGACCGTCCTCAACCGCTTCCTGATCCAGGCCGCGATCGGCTATCCGCTGACGGTGCACGGGACGGGCGGGCAGACGCGCGCCTTCATCCACATCCAGGATTCGGTGCGCTGCATCGAGCTGGCGCTGGGCGATCCGCCGAAGGCCGGGGAACGGGTGCGGATCTTCAACCAGATGACCGAGACGCACCGGGTGCGCGACCTCGCCCATCTGGTCGCGCGGATCACCGGCGCGCGGGTCGCCTTTCTGCCCAACCCGCGCAAGGAGGCCGACGAGAACGACCTGATCGTGGACAACAGCCAGTTCCTGGCGCTGGGTCTCGAGCCCACGACGCTGCAGGAGGGTCTGCTGGCCGAGGTCGTGGACGTCGCGCGCAAGTTCGCCCACCGCATCGACCGCTCGCGCGTGCCGGCGGTCTCTGCCTGGACTAAGGAGATCGCCGAGCGCGTGGACCGAGACCCCGAGCGCCGCGCGCTCAGGCCGGCGATCTGATGCATGGCAAGGGTCTGGCTGGTCCGCTTGGGGCGTTATGGGGAACGGGAGGCTTCTGCTCTCGAGTCGGGCCGCCTCTTGATCGGCTTCAACCTGACTGGAGACGTCTCCGGCCTCAGGGATCGGCCAGCGGTCCTCAAGAAGATTCAGGAAGTCTTTCCGGACGCTCCCCTTGCCCGGCAACGCAACTATGCGGCGCAGATCAACCAGTTCTTGAATGTTGCTCAGATGGGCGATCTTGTCGTGTGTCCGCTCAAGACGACCAAACAGATCGCGATCGGTCGCCTGTCGGGTGGCTATGCGCCCAGCCCAACTGGCGAGGTCGAAAGACCGGTCGAATGGCTGCGGAAAGATGTGCCGCGGTCCGACTTCAAGCAGGATCTGCTGTTCAGTTTCGGCGCCATCATGACGGTTTGCGAGGTCAAGCGGAATGATGCAGCCGCCCGTGTCGGCGTGGTGGCCCAAGGCCATCCCGATCCAGGTTACGGCGCCGCGCCTGTCGGTCCGGGCAAGGCTGACGTGCTGGAGGAAGGAGAGCCGTCCGAAGAATCGTTCGACCTCCCGCAAGCCGCGCGCGACCAGATCGTCCAGCGCATCGCTTCCGAATTCACCGGGCACGGCTTGGCGGAACTGGTTGAAGCAGTCCTTCATGCGCAAGGTCATGTGACCTATCGCTCGCCTCCGGGACCTGACGGCGGAATCGACATCCTCGCGGAGCGGGGTGCGCTCGGAACCGAGGCACCGCGGGTCGTTGTACAGGTCAAGTCGGGTTCCGTGACCGTTGGACATCAGACGCTGCAGTCGCTCCAGGGTCTGATCCACGAGGTGAAGGCCGACCATGGTCTGCTCGTCGCGTGGGGAGGGTTCACCGCGCCTGTCGAGAAGAAGCGGGCCGAACTCTTCTTCCGGATCCGGTTCTGGGATCGCGACGACCTGGTAGATGCTTGTCTGTCGGTTTATGAACGCTTGCCCGAGAGCATCCGCGCGCGCTTGCCACTTCAAAAGGTCTGGGTGCTCGTGCCGGAGAACGGAGAGAACTGACCGGGACCTGGCAATATCACGGAGAAGGGACAGCCCATGACCGGACCCCGCCTGCCGCTTCTGGACGGCCGCTCCATCCCGCAGCTGGGCCTGGGGCTCTGGCAGGTGGAGGAGGCTGCGCGCGTGGTCGAGGAGGGGCTCGCCCTCGGCTACCGGCTGATCGACGGGGCCGCGATCTACGGCAACGAACGCGGCATGGGCGAGGGGCTGCGCGCCGCGGGCCTGCCGCGCGACGAGGTCTTCGTCACCACAAAGGTCTGGAACGACCGGCACCGCGACGCGCGCCGCGCCGTGGGCGAGAGCCTGGAGCGCGCGGGGCTGGACCGCTTCGACCTGGTGCTGATCCACTGGCCGGTGCCCGCGCAGGACGCCTTTGTCGAGGCCTGGCGCGATCTGGTCGCGCTGCGCGAGGAGGGGGTCGTCTCCTCGGTGGGCGTGTCCAACTTCGACGCGGGGCAGATCGACCGGCTGGAGGCCGAGACGGGGGTGCGGCCCGTCCTGAACCAGATCGAGCTGCATCCCCGGATGCAGCAGGCCGCCCTGCGCGAGGCGCATCGCGCGCGCGGGATCGTCACCCAGAGCTGGACGCCCTTGGGGCGCGGGCTCGACTTCGAGGCGGTGCGCCCGATCGCCGAGCGGCTGGGGCGGAGCCCGGCGCAGGTCATCCTGCGCTGGCACGTGGAGATCGGCTGCTCGGTCATTCCCCGCTCCTCCCGCAGGGAGGGGCTGCGGGAGAACGCGGCGCTGTGGGACTTCGCGCTCTCGGAGGAGGACCACGCGCTGATCGCGGGGCTCGAGCGGGGCGAGCGGCTGGGACCCGATCCGGCGACCTTCGGCTGAATGGCCTCGCGCGCCTTTGTCACGCTGGTGACCAACGCCGATTTCGCGATCGGCGCGGGGGCGCTCCTGCGCTCGCTCGCCGAGACGGGGAGCGGGGCCGACCGGGTGGTGATGCATACGGGCGGCGTGCCCGATGCCTCTCTGCGCGCGCTGGAGGCGCGGGGGGCGCGGCTGTGGCCGGTGGACCTGCTGCCGACGTCGGACGCGTTCAACGCGCGCCATGCGCGGGGGCGCCTCCACCGCGACCACCCCTTCACCAAGGGGGAGAAGCCGCCCTTTCACACGCCGCTCGACAATTTCGCCAAGCTGCGGCTGTGGGAGCTGCCCTGGGAGCGGGTCGTGTTCCTGGATGCGGACACGCTGGTGCTGCGGCCGATCGACCGGCTGTTCGAGTATCCCGAACTCTGCGCGGCGCCCAATGTCTACGAGACGCTGGGGGATTTCGGACGCATGAATTCGGGCGTGTTCACGGCGCGCCCCTCGGGTCGCACCTTCCGGCGGCTGCTGGAGGCGCTGGACGCGCCCGGGGCCCTCTGGCCGCGCACGGACCAGACCTTCCTGCAGGCGGCCTTTCCCGACTGGCACGGGCTGCCCGTCTGGGACAACCTGCTGCAATACGTCTGGCTGAACCTGCCGGGCCTGTGGTCCTGGGAGGGGGTGCGGGTGCTGCATTTCCAGTACGAGAAGCCCTGGGTCGAGCACGCCAAGGCCGACCGGTTGCGGCCGCTGATCGATCTGTGGCGCGCCTTCGCGGGCGACGGGCCGATCCCAGACCTGTCCGCCCTGCCGCCGCCGCCGGGCTGAGCCGTGGCGCGAAGGGGGGTGGCGGCGGTCACGGGGGCCTCGGGCCTCGTGGGGGGGTTCGTGGTGCGGGGCCTGCTGGAGGCGGGCTGGGGCGTCGTCGCGCTGGGCCGCCCCTCGCCCTGGGGGGGCGAGGCGCGCCCCTGGCGGCTGGGCGAGCCCGCGCCGCTCGCGGGGTGCGACGCGGTCGTGCACCTGGCGCTGGCCCATGTGCCGGGGCGCTATCGCGGGGGCGAGGGGGAGGACCCGGAAGGCTTCGTGCGGCTCAACCGCGACGGCACGCTGCGGCTCTGGGAGGAGGCGGGCGCGCGGCGCTGCGTGTTCCTGAGCTCGCGCGCGGTGTTCGACGGCTGGCCGGAGGGGACGGCGCTGGGGGACGGGCTGCCGGTGCGGCCGCGGAGCCTCTATGGCCGGATCAAGGCGGAAGGCGAGGCCGCTCTGCACGCGCGCGGGGGGGCGAGCCTGCGCGCGACGGGGATCTATGGCGAGGCGGGAGGCGGTCCGGGCAAGTGGGGGCCTTTGTTCGCCGCGTTCGCGCGGGGCGAGCCCGTGGAGCCGCGGCGCGCGACGGAGCTGTGGGGCGGGGACCTGGCCCGGGCGGTCCTGCTGCTGCTGGAGGGCGGCGGGACGGGGGGCTTCGGCGCCTCGGACCTCCTGCTCGACCGGCGCGAGCTGCTCGTGCGGTGGGGGGCGGCGGCGGGGGTGCGGGGGCTGCTGCCGCCGCGCGACCGCGCGCCCGTCTCGGTCCTGGGCTGCGAGCGGCTGCGGGCGCTGGGCTGGCGACCCGGCGGGTGGGAGGGGCTGGACCGCGCGCTGCGGGGGATGGCCGGCAACGGGATTCCCCGCCGCGGCTGAGCGGGCGCGCCAGTCGGCCTTGTCCTGGTCCCATCGCTCCTGTTCGGCCTGGGCGTCCTGAGGGGTCCAGGGGCGGTCGGAGACGTCCCAGAAGGGGTCTGCGTGGAGGGGGTTGTGGTGGGTCCAGTCGAGCGCGAGCCAGGCCTGGACGAAGCGGCTGAAGGCTCTCTGGCAGGTCAGGGCGAGGGCTGCGTCGGGGGCGGGGGAGGCGGCGCAGAGGGCGGCCTGCCAGAGGGCGGCGCGGGCGAGGGGTCTGGCGTCGCGGCGGCTGGTGGCGAAGGGGCGCAGGCCCTCGCGCAGCCGGGCGAGCAGCGCGTGGCGGGCGGGCGCGAGGCGGAAGGGTTCGTGAAAGGCGAGAAGGGGCGGCATGGGGGCTCCGGGCGCGGGGGAGGGGCTTGGCGCCGGAGGATGCCGGGGAATGGTTAACGCAAGGTTGGACCACCGCACGGTGGTGTTGCGTCCGGCTTCTGCCCGCGGATCAGGGACTTGGAACGCAGCGGTTAACGGATTCTGAACGCGGGCGGCGCGCGCTCAGCCCCCGGCGGCCGGCAGGGGCGTGTAGGAGCGCAGGATCTCGGCCCGGCCGTCGTCGGGGTCGTCCTCGTGGAGTTCCCGCTCGCGCACGCCGGGCAGGCGCCCGAAGGCATGGGCGAGATGGGCGGGGTGGACGGTGGCGGGCAGTCCCTCGAATCCCGGCAGCTCGCGCAGGATGCCGGCCGTGGCGATCGTGCAGCGTGCCATGCCGACGGGGCCCCGCACGCGCGCGAGCGCGAAGGCCTGTTCGGCCACCTCTGCGGGCACGTCGATCTCCTGGAGCTGGACGAAGTAGGATTCGCGCGCGTGGTAGGAGAGGTAGAGGTCGAGCGCCTCCGGGCTCATGCCGTAGAGCAGGTCGTTGCGCTCGGGGATGGAGGGGTGGGTCCAGGTGCCGGCCGGGTCGAAGAGCACCCGTTCGGAGGCGGAGATCAGCAGCGCCGTATGCGCACCCGAGCGCGTGGCGCTGTTGCGCACGGTGATGAGCGTGAGCGAGGGCGCGCCGGGATGGCGGTAGCGGCGCAGCGCCAGATCCTCGTCCGGGGCCCAGGAGGGGGTGCCGCAGGCGGGCAGCGCCGCGAGCGCCCCGAACCCGAGGAGGAGCGCGCGCCGCCGCATCAGGCGTTGATCAGCGCAAGAAGGATCAGGATGACGATGATGGTGATGGTGACGCGGATCGTCAGCCGCATGAAGCCCGCGAAGGTGCGTTCCTGTTCGGTGATGTCCATGGTGCCGGCCTCGCGCGGGTGGTGGTCCTGGATCTGGGTGCCGTGGGCCAGCGCCTCGGTCGCATGCGCGCCCCGGTTGTCCTGGGGCGCGGGGTGGTGGGTGGCCATGCGGGTCTCCTGATGCGTCTCGGGCGGGGGATAGCCCATCGCCCTGGCCCTGTCACCCCGGGGGAGCATGTCTCAGGGCGCGAGCGCCTCGGGGGACACGGCGGTGAGCCCGGCCCCTCCCTCGCGCAGGGCGGCGAGGTGGGCCGCGTGGAGCGGCAGGCGGCGGCGGATGTGGATGGCGGCGAGGGGGGCGCGGGCCGGGTCGGCGAGGGCGGCGACGAGGTGGGCGCGCGCGGCCAGCACGAGGGCGAAGGCGGCGAGGAAGGACGTGGCCCCGGCGCCGCGGTTGTCGGGATGGGCGAGCATCCATTCCGTGCCCTCGCGCAGCGATTCGGCGGCCTGCCAGAGCGGCTCGGCCAGATGCGGCAGCGAGTCGCGGGCGCGGGCGGCGGTCTCGGCCGTCTCGTCGATGAGGCGGAAGGCGGCCTCGCCCCCGTCGGCGAGCTTGCGGCCGGCGAGGTCGAGCGCCTGGATGCCGTTGGTGCCCTCGTAGATGCGGGTCACGCGGAGGTCGCGCAGGATCTGGGCGGTGCCCGTCTCCTCGATATAGCCGATCCCGCCCTGGACCTGGATCGCGGTGTCGGCGACGGCAAAGGCGGTGTCGGTGCCGTGGGCCTTGGCGATGGGGGTGAGAAGCGCGGCGCGCGCGGCCCAGGCCGGGTCGCCCGTGGCCTCGGCCATGTCGAGGGCCACGGCGCAGTCGAGCGCGATCGCGCGCGCTCCGAACAGGTCGGCGCGCGACTCGGCCAGCATGCGGCGCACGTCCGGGTGCTCGATGATGGTGCCGGTGCCGCCGGCGCGGCCCTGGCGGCGGGTGAGCGCCCAGTCGAGCGCCATCTGGAGCGCGGCCTCGGCCGCGCCGATGGCCTGGATGCCGACGCCGAGGCGGGCGGCGTTCATCATGGTGAACATGGCCGCCATGCCCCCATGGGGCGGGCCGACGAGCCAGCCGGTCGCGCCCTCGTAGCTCATGGTCGCGGTGGGCGAGCCGTGCAGGCCCATCTTGTGCTCGAGCTTGAGTGGGCGGAGCGCGTTGCGGGGGCCGGGGCGGCCGTCGGGGCCGGGCAGGAGCTTGGGCACGAGAAAGAGCGAGATGCCCTTGGTCCCCGGCACCCCGTCGGGCAGACGCGCGAGCACGAGGTGGCAGATGTTGGCGGCAAAGTCGTTGTCGGCCCAGGTAATGTAGATCTTCTCGCCGGTCACGGCATAGGTGCCGTCGCCCCTGGGCTCGGCGCGGGTGCGCAGCGCGCCCACATCCGAACCCGCATTGCCCTCGGTCAGGTTCATGGTGCCGCACCATTCGCCCGAGACGAGGGGCGGCAGGCAGAGCGCCCGCAGCTCGGGCGAGGCATGGCGCGCAAGCGCCTCAATGGCGCCCTGGGTCATCAGCGGGTTGAGCTCGAGCGCGAGGCAGGCGCCGGAGAGCATGTCGTGGAAGGCCACCGCGAGCGTCTGGGGCAGGCCCTGGCCGCCCCATTCGGACGGAGCGGAGAGACCGATCCAGCCGCCTTCGGCGATGGCGCGGTAGCCGTCGGCGAAGCCGGGGGGCGTGACCACGGCGCCGTTCTCGAGCCGGGCGGGGTGGAGGTCGCCCGCGCGGTTGAGGGGGGCGAGCGAGTCCGACAGGCGCGCGGCCTCCGAGAGGATCGCGTCCACGAGGTCGGGAGTGGCCTCGGCGAAGCGGTCCGTGGCGGCGACCATGCGCAGGCCGGCCACGCGGTCGAGCAGGAAGCGGATCTCGGACAGGGGGGAGCGGAACGGCATGGGGCCTCCGGGGGTCGGGGGGCGGCTTGGCAGGGCTCGGGGATGAGGCTACAGGGCCGCGCCGTCCTGCCCAACCGGAACGCCGCGTCATGGTCCCCGCCGATCCGCCCCGCCCCCCCGGCTCCGGCCGCTCCTCCCCGGAGGCGGCCGGGACGCGGCGGCTCGCGGGGGATGCGGCGGGCGTGGCCGAGGCGGCGCGGCTGCTCTGCGCGGGGGGGATCGTCGCCTTTCCCACGGAGACGGTCTATGGCCTGGGCGCGCGGGCTGCGGACGGGCGGGCGGTGGCGCGCGTCTTCGAGGCCAAGGGGCGGCCGGCCTTCAACCCGCTCATCGTCCATGTCGCCTCCGCGGCCGAGGCGGAGGCGCTGGCCGAGGCGGGCCCCGAGGCGCGGGCGCTGATGGCGGCGTTCTGGCCGGGGCCGCTCGCGCTCGTGCTGCCGGTCCGGCCGGGCGCGGCGGTGGCGCCGCTGGTGCTCGCCGGGCTGCCGACCGTGGCGCTGCGGATGCCGGACCATCCGCTGGCGCGGGCGCTGCTGGAGGCCGCGGGGCCGCTCGCCGCGCCTTCGGCCAACCCGTCGGGGCGGGTGTCGCCCACGGAGGCCGGGCACGTGCTGGCGGGGCTGGGGGGACGGATCGACGCGGTGCTGGACGGGGGGCCCTGCCCGGTGGGGGTGGAGAGCACGATCGTCATGCCCGACGCGGAGGGGGGCGCGCGGCTGTTGCGGGCGGGGGGACTGCCCGCCGAGGCGATCGAGGCAGCGCTCGGGGCGGCGCTGCGGGTGGAGACGGACCCCGCCCGCGTCGTGGCGCCCGGCCAGACGGCCTCGCACTACGCGCCGCGGGGGCGGCTGCGGCTGGAGGCCATGGAGGCCGGGCCGGGCGAGGTGCTGGTGGGGTTCGGGCCCGTGCGGGGGGAGATGTCCCTGTCGCCCTCGGGCGACCTGCGGGAGGCGGCGGCCAACCTGTTCGCGGTGCTGCACCGGCTGGACGCGGCAGGCGTCGAGCGGATCGCGGTGGCGCCCGTGCCCGAGACGGGGCTGGGCCGGGCGATCAACGACCGGCTGCGCCGGGCGGCGGCGCCGCGCGGCTAGGGCGCGGCCGGGGCCGGGCGGGCGGCGCGAGGCGGCGGGGGGCACCGGGCACGGGCCGGGCTGGCGGGGGCCAGCGGGTCGGTGGCCGGAGCGGGAGGGCGGAGCGGGGGGCGGTCAGGCGCGGTCGCGGGCGGCTTCGGCCTGACGGCGCGCCTCGCGCAGGCCCTCCATGGCGGCGCGCAGCTCGGCCTCGGTCTGGGCGATCTGGTTCTGGAGCTCGGCCTCGCGGTGGGCGAGGTATTCGAGCGCCTGGTCGCGCGTCTCCTCGGCCTCGTGCAGGGCCTGGGCCATGCGGTCGAGCTCGCCGACCTCGGCCTGGGTGACGCGGGTGAAGCGGTTGACGAGCCAGCCCGCGAACCAGCCCAGCGCAAAGGCCGCAAACAGGATCACGGCGGTGGCGAGGATGAGTTCGGTGCGGTTCACGGGGGCAATCCTGGGGCTGGGGCCGGTCTCAGCCGGCGTCGTCCTCGGGCGGGCGCGTGGGCGGGATGACGGGCGGAGCGCCCTCGACGATCTCCGGCGGGCCTTCCTCCACGGGGGCGGGCGGACCCTGGACGGCCTCGGGCGGGGGCGCATCGAGAGCGAACTCGATCCGGCGGTTGGCTTCGCGACCCTCCTCCGTGCGGTTGTCGGCGATGGGCTCGGCCGCGCCGCGCCCCTCGGCGGCAAAGCCCGCCACGGGGACGCGCTCGGCGCGCAGCGCGGCGAGGACCGCTTCGGCCCGGGCCTGGGACAGCGCGAGGTTGGTCGATTCGCGGCCCTGGCTGTCGGTATGGCCGATGATGCGCAGCGGCAGGTCGCCGCATTCGCGCAGGATGCCCGCGATCTCGCGCAGGACGGGGCGGGCGGCGGCCGACAGCGTGGCCGAGCCGGGATCGAAGGTGATCTTCTGCCGCGAGGCGGCGGCCTGGACGGCGCTCAGGCATTCCTCGGCCGAGGGCCGGCCGGCCGCCGGGTCGAGCGCCTCGTCATAGGTCACGGCGATGTCCATGCGCGCGCGCGGCCCCACGGCGGCGATGATTGCGGCGGCGATCTCGTCGCGGGCGGCCGGGTTGCCCGTGCGGCCCGAGACCGCAAGCGTCTCGGGCGTCACGGCCACCGAACCCTCGGCCAGATGGGCGAGCGCCTCGATCCCGGCGAGGACGCGCACGCCCCAGCCCTCGGGCAGGGCGGCCGGGTCCGTCCGGGTGGCGAGGGTGACGGCTCCGGCGCCGAACCGGGCCTGGGCGAGCGAGCGCGCCAGCTCGGCCATGCGGGCATCGGCCACGCGGCCCGTCAGGCGCACGCTGCCGTCCGCGCCGCGCGCCGCGCGGAACTCGGCCGGGGGGGGCGGGGTGGCGGATTCGTCCGGGCGCTCGGCCCGGAGCGCGAAGCCCGGAGGCAGGCGGCCGCCCAGAGCGCCGGTCTCCTGCTCGAAGAGGTCGCGGTCGATGCCGGCGGGAGCGACCACCAGCATGTCGGCATCCGTGAGCGTGAGCGTGCCCCCGCCCAGCGCGGCCAGGGCGGCGATCCCCTCGGCCGCCGCGAGGCCCCAGTCGGGCGAGGGCGCCCCGAGACCCGTGCGGCAGTCGAGCGGTCCCTCGGCCCCGGCGGCCCGCGCGGCGGCGAGGATGGAGGCGCGCTCCTCCTCGCTGCCGGCGGAGCAGGCGTCGAAGCGGAAGGTGCCGTCCTCGAGCCGGGCGCGCAGGACAAAGGGCGCGATGACGGGGCGCGGCGCGGACAGGCTCAGCGCCAGCGCCACGCCGTCGGGCTTGAGGCGCGTGATGGCGCCCTCGAGCCGGCGCCGGTCGGCGGGAGAATCGGCCACGGCCTCCACGGCGATGCGCGAGTCCTCCACGGAGATCTTGGCGCGGTCGAGCAGACCGATGACGTCGATCGCATAGGAGAGGGCGGGGCCCCAGCCGGCGGGGACGGGATGCTCGGCCGTCTGGAGCAGGTCCGAGACGGGGCTTCCGTCGGCGGCGCGCGCGATCTCGCGCGCCAGCCGGGCGCGGTCGGTGGCGGCGGGGACGAGGCCGATCACGGAGACGCCCGAATCGTTGCGCAGGATTTCCATGGCAAAGGCGGGCGGGGCGAGCTGCTCGGAGGGGGTGACGCGCATGTTGTCGATCACGCGCGCGCCGTCCACGACCCGGCCGGCGACCGACATGGCCCCGAAGCGCGCCGCCTCGGTCGGCGCCTCGCCCTCGAGGACGACCTGGAGCCCGTCGGCGATGACCCGGAGCCAGCCGAAGCCTTCGGAGGCCAGTTCCTCTGCCACCGCCTCGGCCGAGCGCTCCTCGAGGGCGAGGACGAGCGACTGGGCGGCGACGGCCGAGACGCTGGCGGCGAGCGCGAAGGCGGCAAGGGCAGGCAGGGAAGGAGGCGTCGGCACGGGGTCTGGGGCCTTGGGCCGCTGGGTGATGTCGGAGGCCGATCCTTACGGGCAGGGCCGGGCGGGAGCAACCGGGGCGGCAGCGGGAGGGGGGGGAGGGGCGGCGGAAAGCCGCGCCTTCAGGCGGCCAGCGCGCCGAGACCGAGAAACAGGAGCGCCAGCAGGCCCGCGTCGCGGTTGGAGCGGAAGAGCCGCAGGAGGAGCGGGCCGTCCTCGGGGCGGAAGCGGGCGAGCTGGCCCGCGAGGTGCCAGCCCAGCGCCCAGGGCGCGCCGAGCGCGAGCGCGAGCGCGAGGGGCGAGCCCCCCGTGCCGGCCGCGAGCACGGCCGCCCCCATCAGCGCCACGGCGGCCAGGAGGAAGCGGCGCAGCCAGCGGGGCGTCGTGTCGCCGAAGAGCCGCGCGGTGGAGCGCACGCCGACAAGGGCGTCGTCCTCGCGGTCCTGGTGGGCATAGATCGTGTCGTAGAAGAGCGTCCAGGCGAGCCCCGCCCCCCAGAGAAGCCAGGCCGGGGCGTCGAGCCGTCCGGCGGCGGCGGCATAGCCCACGAGCGCGCCCCAGTTGAAGGCCACCCCCAGCACGGCCTGGGGCCACCAGGTGACGCGCTTGGCGAAGGGGTAGAGCGCGGCCGGCGCGAGCCCCGCGAGCGCCACGGCGATGGCGAGGGGCGGCAGGGTCAGGAGCACGAGGCCGGCAGCCGCGGCCTGGGCCGCCATCCACAGCAGCGCGGCGCGCGGCGTCACCTGCCCCGAGGGGAGCGGGCGGTCGCGCGTGCGCGCCACGGCGGCGTCGATGTCGCGGTCGGCGAGGTCGTTCCAGGTGCATCCCGCCCCCCGCATCAGCGCCGCCCCGAGCGCGAAGGCCGTCGCGAACCAGAGATCCGCGAGGCTGGGGCCGCGGCCCTCGGCGAGGAGCCCCAGCGCCAGGCCCCACCAGCAGGGGATCAGCAAGAGCCAGGTGCCGATGGGCCGGTCGAGGCGCGACAGGCGCAGAAAGGGCCGCCAGCGCGGGGGGGCGCGGCGGTCCACCCAGTTGAGGGGGGCGGCGTCGGGCACCGCGCGGTCGGGTGCGCGGGGGGTGGGGTCTGGCATCGGTCGGGTCCTCGCCCTAGGCTGGGGCTCTCATGCCGCGGGTGCGCCTGCACATCAACCAGACGCTGGAAGCGGGGGCGGCGGTGGCGCTGTCGCCCGAGCAGGCGCATTACCTGTTCGGGGTGATGCGGCTGGGGCCGGGGGCGCGGGTCCTGCTGTTCGACGGGCGGACGGGGGAGTGGGAGGCGGAGGTCGCCGAGGCCGGACGGCGGGGGCGGCTGCGCGTGGGCGAGCGGGTGCGCCCCCTCCTTCTGCCGCCCGACCTGTGGCTGCTGTTCGCGCCGCTGAAGGCCGCGCGCACGGACCTGGTGGTGGAAAAGGCGGCCGAGCTGGGCTGCCGCCGCATCCGGCCCGTGCGCACGGAGCGCACCAACAGCGAGCGGCTGCGCGCCGACCGGCTGCGCCGCATCGCCGCGGAGGCGGCCGAGCAGTGCGGGGGCACCTTCGTGCCCGAGGTGGACGAGCTGGCCCCCCTGGGCCGCGTGCTGGAGGGCTGGGAGCCGGGGCGGGCGCTGTGGGTCTGCGACGAGGCGCTGGCAGGCGAGGAGGGGGCGGTCCCGGAGGGAGGCGCGCGGGGCGCGCCGGGGGCGGTGCTGGTGGGGCCGGAGGGGGGTTTCACGGAAGGCGAGCGGGCGTGGCTCTCTGGGCTGCCCTTTGCGCGGCGGGTGGGGCTGGGGCCGCGGGTGCTGCGCGCCGAGACGGCGGCGCTGGCGGCCCTGGCGCTGTGGCAGCGGGCCTGCGGGGACTGGCGGTGAGGGGGGCGGCAGGGCGCGAGGGCGTCGGGCGGGCGCCGGGGCTGCGGGCCCGGCCGGTGGAGGGGCAGGGTGGCTGAGGAGCGCGCACCGGGGCGGGAGGAGGTGCTGCGGGCGCTGCGGCGCGGCCGCGAGGCGCTGGCGGGGCTGGTGCTGGCGGGGCTGGGGCTGTGGGGGGCCACGGCCACGTGGGGGGTCACGCGCTGGCTGATGGGGGCGGTGGCGGCGGTGGGACTCGGGCTCGTGTGGACGGGGGTGCAGCGCTGGCGGTTCGCCGCCGCGCGCGAGGCGGCGGGGGCGGGCCTCGTGCGGGTGGACGAGCGGCGGGTGGAATACTGGGGTCCCGAGGCGGGGGGGTTTCTGGACCTGGACGAGCTGGAGGCGCTGGAGATCGACCGCGACGCGCGGGCCTGGCGGCTGTGGCGGGCCGACGGCACGGTGCTGACGGTGCCGCTGGGGGCGCGAGGGGCGGGGGCGCTGTTCGACCTGTTCGCCGCCCTGCCGGGGATGCGGATGGAGGCGCTGCTGGCGGCGCTGGGGCGCGAGGGCGGCGGCACCGAGACGCTGTGGCGCGCGGTGCCGCCGGAGGTGCGGCGTCTGGGCCGGGCGCCCGTCAGCCGCCGAGGCGGGGGGAGCGGGCCCTGAGGCGGTCGATCGCCTCGGAGGCGGCGGCCCTGGTCGGCATGTCGTCGAAGGGCTCTCCGCTCTCCTCGCACGGGGTTGGGGACAGGAAGCCCGGGCGCCGGTCAGGGGCTCGTCGCCCGCGACCCCCTGGCCGGCGGGCTTTCCCGCGCTGGAGTCGGGGTGCTGCCCGGAGCCGGACAGGGGGTCCGGCTGTGCCGTGTTCGCGGGACGGTCCGGCCCCGGGGGCGGTTCCGGTCAGCCGAACAGGTCGGGGATGTCGCCAAGCGCGGCGCGGCCGCGCGCGGCGCGCAGGTTGCGCGCGAGCAGGTCCATGGCGGCCATGCGCACGGCCACGCCCATCTCGACCTGGGTCTGGATCACCGAGCGGGTGAGGTCGTCGGCGATGGCGCCGTCGATCTCGACCCCGCGGTTCATGGGGCCGGGATGCATCACGATCGCGTCGGGGGCGGCATGGGCGAGCTTGGCCGCGTCGAGGCCGTAGCGGTGGAAGTACTCGCGCTCGGAGGGGACAAAGGCGCCCTCCATGCGCTCGCGCTGGAGGCGGAGCATCATGACGACGTCGGCGCCCCGGAGCCCCTCGGCCATGTCGTGGAACACCTCGCAGCCGAGATCGGCGATGCCGGGGGGCAGGAGGGTGGGGGGGGCGACGAGGCGGATGCGGCTTTCCATCCGGTTCAGCAGCAGGATGTTGGAGCGCGCGACGCGGCTGTGGGCGATGTCGCCGCAGATGGCGACCGAGAGGCGGTGGAGGCGGCCCTTGGCGCGGCGGATGGTGAGCGCGTCGAGCAGCGCCTGGGTCGGGTGCTCGTGGCGGCCGTCGCCGGCGTTGAGGACGGCGCAGTTGGCGACCTTTTCGGCCAGAAGCGCGACCGCGCCGGACATCGGGTGGCGGACCACGAGAAGGTCGGGGCGCATGGCGTTGAGCGTGAGCGCGGTGTCGATCAGCGTCTCGCCCTTGCGCAGCGAGGTCGACTCGGCGCTCATGCTGGTGACGGCGGCGCCGAGGCGGCGGCCGGCCAGTTCGAAGCTGGCCTGGGTGCGGGTGGAGGGCTCGAAGAAGAGGTTGATCTGGGTGAGCCCCTCGAGCGCGTCGCCCGCGGGCAGGCCGCGGCGCGCGCGCTCGGCATAGGTCTCGGCGAGGTCGAGAAGCGTCGTGATCTCGGCCGGCTGGAGGTCCGCGATGCCGAGAAGATGGGTCTGGCGGAAGGGCATGGGCGGGCTCCGCTGCGCGCTGGGCGCCTGTCTAGGGGGCAGGGGGCGGGGGGGCAAGCGGGGCGGTTAGAGCGCGTCCCAGAGCAGGCGCAGCGCCATGGCGAGCGAGGTGACGACGAGGAGCGGGCGGATGAGGCGCGCGCCCCCGCGCACGGCCGCGCGCGCGCCGATCTGGGCGCCGACGATCTGTCCCGCACCCATGACGAGGCCCGCGATCCACCACGTCTCGGCCACGAGCGCGAAGACGGCCATGGCGCCGACGTTGGAGGCGCAGTTCAGGAGCTTGGTATGCGCCGTGGCCTTGAGCAGGCCGTAGCCGCGCAGCGCGACAAAGCCGATCATGTAGAAGGACCCCGTGCCGGGCCCGAGCACCCCGTCGTAGAAGGCGAGGCCCGGCACGGCGGTCGCCCCGAAGGCCCGCGGCCCGAGCCGCTGGGCGCGGTCGCTGTCGTCGAGGCCGCGGCGCAGCGCGAAGAAGAGCGCGACGGCGATGAGCAGGACGGGCAGCGCGAGGCGGATCGCGTCCGCAGGCAGGCGCGAGGCGACCAGCGCCCCCGCCCCGGCGGCCAGAGCCGCGACGAGGGCGGGCCCCGCCTGCGCCCGCAGGTCCACCTGCCCTGCACGCGCATAGGAGAGCGCGGCCGAGGCGGTGCCGAACAGGCCCTGGAGCTTGTTGGTGGCGAGCGCCGTGACGGGGGGCGCGCCCGCGAGCAGGATCGCGGGCAGCGCGAGGAGCCCGCCCCCGCCGGCGATCGAGTCGATGAAGCCCGCCAGCAGCGCGGCGAGCGCGAGAAGGGCGAGGATCTGGGGGTCGAGCGGGTCCACGGGGCGCCCCTTCAGGCCGCGAAGTCGGCGCGGGCATAGCCCTGCAGGAACAGGAGCGCGGACAGGTCGGCGTGGTTGACGCGCAGGCGGCACCGGGCCTGGACGGCGGGCTTGGCATGGACGGCGACGCCGAGGCCCGCGAGGCCCAGCATGCCGAGATCGTTGGCCCCGTCGCCGGCGGCGAGCGCGTCCCGGGGGCCGAGGCCGAGGGAGGCCGTCACCTCGGAGAGGGTTTGGGCCTTGGCCTCGCGGCCGAGGATGGGCTCGGCCACCCGGCCGGTGAGGCGGCCGTCCTCGGCCAGAAGGGTGTTGGCGCGCGCCTCGTGGAAGCCGGCCCATGCGGCGACGGGGCGGGCGAAGGAGAGAAAGCCCCCGGAGACGAGGACGCAGCGCGCGCCGTCGCGCGCCATGGTGGCCACCAGCGTGCGGGCGCCGGGGGCGAGCGCGATGCGGGTGGCGAGGACGCGGGCGACCGTTTCCTCGGGCAGGCCGGCGAGAAGGGCCACGCGCTCGCGCAGCGCGCCCTCGAAGCCGAGCTCGCCGGCCATGGCGCGGGCGGTGATGGCGGCCACGCGCTCGCCCACGCCCGCCTCGGCGGCGAGTTCGTCGATGCATTCCTGGCCGATGATCGTGGAATCCATGTCGGCGAGAAGGACGCGCTTGCGCCGCCCCCCCGCCGGGGCGGGGAGGAGGTCGATCCCCTCGGCCTGGAGCGCCGCCCAGACGTCCCAGAGGTCGGGGGGCTCGGCCGGAAGGGGGATCTCCGCGGCCTCCCCGGGCGAGAGCCAGCGCAGGGGGGCGGCCCAGCGCGCGGCGAGCGCCTCGGCCCGGGCGGGGGGGAGGCGGCCGGGGGGGGCGACGAGGACGGCGACGAGGGGGCCGCCGGGGAAGGCGGGATCGGGCGGAGCGGGGGCGGTCATGCGTTTCCGATCGTGGACGGGCGGGGCGGGCGCGGAGCGAAAAGGGCCGCGTGCGGGCCGGCATAGCCCCCGGCGGCGCCTTGCGGAAGCCCCGCGACCCTTCTAGCGGTGGCGGCGGGACATCCCCCCCCAACGGGGGACGCATATCTGGAAGGATACCATGACCGAGACCCATCCCCCGCCGCCCCGCGCGGCGGACCCGGCCGCCGAGGCCGCCCTGCCCCCCCGGCCCGCCCGCCTGCCCCGCAATCCCCGCTTCTCCTCGGGGCCCTGCGCCAAGCCGCCGGGCTGGGAGCCGGGCTGGCTCGGGCGGGCCTCGCTGGGGCGGTCGCACCGCTCGGGCGAGGGCAAGGCGCGGCTGGCGGAGGCGATCGACCTGACGCGCGCGCTGCTCGAGGTGCCCGAGAGCCACCGCATCGGGATCGTGCCCGCCTCGGACACGGGCGCGGTGGAGATGGCGATGTGGTCGCTCTTGGGCGCGCGGCCGGTCGAGATGCTGGCCTGGGAAAGCTTCGGCGAGGGCTGGGTCACGGATGCGGTGAAGCAGCTCAGGCTGGACGCGAGGGTGACGCGGGCCCCCTACGGGCGGCTGCCCGACCTCGGGGCGGTGGACTGGGACCGGGACGTGGTGCTGACCTGGAACGGGACCACCTCGGGCGTGCGGGTACCCGACGGGTTCGCGCCGCCCGCGGGGCGGGAGGGCCTCGTGATCGCGGACGCGACCTCGGCCGCCTTCGCGCAGCGCCTGCCCTGGGAGGCGCTCGACGCCGTGACCTTCTCCTGGCAGAAGGTCATGGGGGGAGAGGCCGCGCATGGCGTGCTGGTCCTGGGGCCGCGCGCGGTCGAGCGGCTGGAGGGCTACGCGCCGCCCTGGCCCCTGCCCAAGATCTTCCGCCTGACCTCGAAGGGCCGGCTCAACGAGGGGATCTTCCGGGGCGAGACGATCAACACGCCCTCGATGCTGTGCGTCGAGGACTGGATCGCGGCGATGCGCTGGGGTCTGGGGATCGGGGGCCTCCCGGCGCTGATCGCGCGGGCGGACGCGAACGCGCAGGCCGTGTGGGATTTCTGCGCGGGCCGCGACTGGATCGCGAACCTGGCCGAGGCGCCCGAGACGCGGTCGAACACCTCGGTCTGCCTGCGCTTCACGGACGGGCGGATCGCGGACGGGGCGGCCTTCGCCAAGGCGGTCGCGCGGCGGCTGGAGGCGGAGGGCGCGGCCTGGGATGTCGGCTCCTATCGCGACGCGCCGCCGGGCCTGCGGGTCTGGTGCGGCGCCACCGTCGAGCGCGAGGACATCGACGCGATGCTGCCCTGGCTCGACTGGGCCTATCGCGCCGAGATCGCGCGCCTCTGAACCCCCTTTTCCTTTTCTTTCCTGCCGGAGCCCCCTCATGGCCCCCCGAGTGCTGATTTCCGACGAACTCTCGCCCGCCGCCGTGCAGATCTTCCGCGACCGCGGCGTGGACGTGACCTACGAGCCGCGGCTCGGGCGCGACAAGGACGCGCTGCTGGCCGCGATCCCCGATTACGATGGGCTCGCGATCCGGTCCGCGACCAAGGTGACGGAGAAGCTTCTGGCCGCGGCGCCGAGGCTCAAGGTCGTGGGCCGGGCGGGAATCGGGGTGGACAACGTGGACATCCCCGCCGCCTCGCGCCGGGGGGTGATCGTGATGAACACACCCTTCGGCAACGCGATCACCACGGCCGAGCACGCGATCGCGCTGATGCTGGCGGTGGCGCGGCAGATCCCGGAGGCCAACGCCTCCACCCATGCGGGACGGTGGGAGAAGTCGCGCTTCATGGGCGTGGAGATCACGGGCAAGACGCTGGGCGTGATCGGGGCGGGCAATATCGGCTCGGTCGTGTGCGACCGGGCGCGCGGGCTGCGGATGAAGGTGATCGCCTACGACCCCTTCCTGTCGGAGGACCGCGCGCTGGAACTGGGCGTGGAGAAGGTGGAGCTGGACGCGCTGCTGGCGCGGGCCGATTTCGTGACGCTGCACGTGCCGCTGACCGAGCAGACGCGCAACATCCTGTCGGCCGAGGCGATCGCGCGGCTGAAGCCCGGCGCGAGGGTCATCAACTGCGCGCGCGGCGGGCTGGTGGACGAGGCGGCCCTGGCCGAGGCGATCCGCGAGGGGCGCGTGGCCGGGGCGGGGTTCGACGTGTTCGCCGTGGAGCCCGCGACCGACAGCCCGCTCTTCGGCCTGCCCAATGTGGTGGTGACGCCGCATCTGGGCGCCTCGACCACGGAGGCGCAGGAGAACGTGGCGCTGCAGGTGGCCGAGCAGATGAGCGACTTCCTGCTGACGGGGGCGGTGTCGAACGCGCTCAACATGCCGTCGGTCACGGCCGAGGAGGCGCGGGTGATGGGCCCGTGGATTCGCCTTGCCGGGCATCTGGGGAACTTCGTGGGCCAGATGACGGACGAGCCCATCACGGGCATCAACGTGCTGTTCGACGGGGTGGCGGCCGGAATGAACACGGCGGCGCTCGGCTCGGCGGTGATCGCGGGGATCATGCGGCGCGCGAACCCGGACGTGAACCTGGTCAGCGCGCCCGTGATCGCGCGCGAGCGGGGCATCCATGTGAGCACCACGCGGCAGGACCAGTCGGGAATCTTCGAGGGCTACATCAAGGTGACGGTGGCGACCGAGCTGCGCGAGCGCAGCGTGGCCGGGACCGTGTTCTCGGACGGCAAGCCGCGCTTCATCCAGATCAAGGGCATCAATGTGGATGCCGAGATCGGGGCGCACATGGTCTATACCACCAACGAGGACGTTCCCGGCATCATCGGCGCGCTGGGCCAGACGATGGGGGCGAACGGGGTCAACATCGCGAACTTCACGCTGGGCCGGGCCGAGCGGGGGGGCGAGGCCATCGCGATCCTCTATGTGGACGACCCGGTGCCCGAGGCGGTCCTCGACCAGCTGCGCGCGACGGGGCTGTTCCAGCAGGTCAAGGCGCTGCGCTTCGACGTGGGCTAGTAGCCCGTCATCTCGAGATAGCCGCGGCCCCGGTGCGAGCCCTCGACCGTGACCGGCCCTTCCCAGTAGGGGACGGAGAGGGGCATCCAGGCGGCGGGCTCGACCGCCGCCACGGTGGCGTCGAGGCCGCGCTCGGGCAGCGTCACGCGCCAGCGCGTGGGCACGCGGCGGCCCGCCACCTCGGTCCAGCCGAGCGGCTCGGCGTCGAAGGCGCCGTCCGGGAAGGGGGTGGGGGTGCCGTCGGGGGCGATCCAGGTGGCGGCGGTGAAGCGCGAGCCGTCGCGCGCGTTGAGGCGGAAGCCCATCATCTTCTCGCCCGTCTCGAAGGAGAGCGAGAACCAGTCCCAGCCGGTCTGGTCGGGCGAGAGCGGCTGGGAGGACCATTCGCGGTCGATCCAGGCGGTGCCGGTCACGGCGACCTCGCCCTCGGGCAGGAGGAGGGTGCCCTCGGCGGCGAGAAAGGGCAGCGAGTAGTAGTGGCTGGCCTGCCCCTCGGGGGACTTGACCGAATAGCCGCGGTCGCCCTGAAGGACGACGGGCCCGGTGGCGAGGAGGCGCAGATCGTAGGCCCAGTCGGGGCCCTGCGCAGTCACGGTGGCGCCGCCGGGTCCGTCGAGGTCGCCTTCGAGGCGCCATTCGTCGATCCAGGCGGCGAAGGGCTCGGCGACGACGCCGGCCTGACCGGTGCCGCCCAGGGCCAGACGCTCGGCCGCGCGGTGGGCGCCGGGGCGGGTGACGGCGGCATGGCCCATCCAGACCTGGTCCTCGGGGAGGCCGGTGGGGCGCAGCGCGGTGCGGAAGAGCGTCCACTGCACCCCATGGGGCGTGCCGTCGGGACCCTCGAGATTGGCCGTCAGGTACCACCACTCGATGCGGAAGAGGGGGTGGGGGCCGTGATCCTCGGGGAAGCGGAGGTCGTGGCCGCGCTCGGGGATGGCGAAGCCCTCGGCCGCGGCGCCGAGGCCGGCGAAGCCCGAGGGGCCGGGCTCCTGCGCCGGGGCGGGGGCGGCGAGGAGCAAAAGCAGCAGGGGCAGGAGCGGCCTAGCGTTCATCGGCGAAGACCCGGAGAAGGCGCGCGGGCGGCGTGCGGGCGAGGCGCAGCGCGGGCCAGAGCGCGGCGAGGAGAGCGGCGAGGACCGCGAGCGCGCCGAGCCGCGCCCAGTCGGCGGGAAAGAGGCGCAGCGGCAGGCGCCAGCCGAAGGCCTCGACATTGACGATCGCGAGGAGCACCCAGGCGAGGGCGAGGCCGAGGGGCAGCGCCAGAAGGGCCGTCAGCGCGGCGAAGCCCGCGGCGCGCGCGAGCTCCAGCCCCCCCAGCACCGCGCGGCGCGTGCCCAGCGCCCAGACGGGGGCGAGCTGGGGCAGGCGCATCCCCGCGAGCGTGAGCAGCGACATCAGGAGCGCGAATCCCGCCACCCCGAGCGTGAGCGCGTTGAGCGCGGCGGTGACGGCGAAGGTGCGCTCGAAGATCCCGAGCGAGAGCGCCTTGAGCGCGGCCTGATCGACGAGGCGCGCGGGGTCGGCGCCGGCGGCGAGCAGGCGCTCGGCGACGGCGTCGGTTTCGCCGGGGGGGATGCGCAGGCCGAAGGAGAGGGGGGGCGTGTCGGGAAAGAGGGTGCGGAACAGGTCCTCGGACAGGATCGCCTGGGCGCGGGCGTTGCCGTAATCGCCGTAGATCCCGAGGATGGGCAGGACGAGGCCGGGCGCGACCTCGAGCGCGTCGCCGGGGGAAAGGCCGGCGCGGCGGGAAAGCTGTTCGTTGACGAGCAACCCCTCGCCCCGGGCGAGGCGGTCCCAGGGGTCGGGCAGGGCCGCGAGGAAGCGCCAGTTGTCGCGGAAGGTGGGGTCGTCGCGCATCATGCCCACCGTGCCGGGCAGGCCCGCGAGCGGGCGGGGGACGGAAGCGATGGGCAGCGCGCGCACCCCCTCGGGCAGGGCAGCGAGGAGGCGGGCGGCCTCGGCCTCGGTCGCGGCGGCGACGTAGAGCTCGGCGGCGAGGCGCTGGTCGAGAAAGCCGCGGAACGTGTCGCGGAAGGAGGCGACCATGGTCGAGACGCCGACATTGGCCGCCATGGCGAGAAGGAGCGCCATGAGCGCGAGCGAGAGGCCCGGCAGCTCGGCCCGCGCGTCGGCCCAAGCCCAGCGCGCGAGCGGGCCCCGCGCCAGCCGCTCGCCGAGGCGCAGCGCCCCGTCGAGGAGGAGCGGCAGCAGGAGCGCGCCCCCCACCATCAGCGCGGCGAGGCCCCCGAAGCCCAGAGCGAGGCCGCGCCCCCAGAAAAGGAGCGCCCCCGCGACAAGGAGGAGGAGCGCGCCCGCCGCCCCCTGCGCCCGCGCCCGCCGTGCGGCCCAGAGCGCGCCGCCCCGCCGCGTGGCGCCGCCGAGCAGCGGTTCCGTGGCGAGGCGGCGGAAGGCGGAGGCCGAGGCGAGCGCGGTGCCGAGAAGCGCCATGCCGAGGCCCGAGGCCGCCCAGAGGGGGCGGAAGGCGAGCGTGCCCGCCACCTCGGCCCCGTAGAGGCCGCGCAGCGTGCCCGCCACGTCGGGCAGCAGCGCCGCCGCCACGAGCCAGCCGAGCGCGAGGCCCAGGGTCCCCGCGAGGAGCGCGAGCGCCGCCAGTTCGGCCGCCATCAGGAGCGCGAGGCGCCGCGCGGGCAGGCCCAGCGCGCGCAGCGTGCGCACCGTGGCGCGCCGCCCCTCGAAGGCGAGGCCCACGGCGCCGTGGACGATGAACAGCCCGACCGCGAAGCTGAGCAGCGCGAAGGCCGTCAGGTTGAGGTGGAAGCTGCCCGCGAGCGCGGCGGGATCGGCCGTCTCGTCCGGGGCATCGAGCCGCAGGGTGGGGGCCACGTCCTCGAGCGGGGGGCGGCGCAGCGGCTGGTCGGGGGAGAGCAGCAGGTGGGAGAAGCCGTCCGTCCCCAGCAGGCGCCGGGCGGTGCGCGTGTCGGTCAGGACCGTGCCGGGGGGGGCGTCGGGCGCCTCGATGAGGGTGGCGCCGGTGGGGGGCAGGCGCGCGAGCACCTCGGCCCGTCCCGCAAGCGCGCCCCCGGGCGAGAGAAAGGCGGCGAGGCCGGCATCGGGGGCGACGGCGAGGGGGCCCGCGCCGGGGGGGGCGGTCAGCGGGTCGAGGCCGAGGAGGCGCACGCCCTCGGGGCCGCCGAGGCGCCCCTCGATCACCGGGGAGGCGAGCCAGCCCGCGCGGCGCAGCGCGACCCATTCCCCTTCGGTCACCGGGCCGCCCGCGGCGGCGGCGAGGCGCGACAGCCGCCCGCCGCCCAGCGCCTCGGAGGCGCTGGCATAGGAGGCGCGCGCCTCGGCGTTGATGGCCTGGACCCCCGACCAGAGCGCGGTGGCGAGCGCGAGGCCCCCGAGCAGCGTCAGGAGCTGGAGCGGGCGGCGCCGCCAGTGGGAGAGAAGCGCCAGGAGCGCCGCGCGCGTCACCGGACCACCCCGCCCCGCAGATGGGCGCGTGCGTCCATGCGCGCCGCGACGCGCTCGGAATGGGTGACGCAGAGCAGCGCGGCCCCCGTCTCGGCCACGAGGGCGAGGAGGAGGTCGAGCACCGCCCCGGCCGAGCCCTCGTCGAGGTTGCCCGTGGGCTCGTCGGCGAGCACGAGGCGGGGGCGGGCGGCGAGCGCGCGGGCGATGGCGACGCGCTGCTGCTGGCCGCCCGAGAGCTCCTCGGGATACTTGGAGAGGTGGGGCAGGAGGCCGAGGCGGGAGGCCAGGTGATGCTCCCATGCGGGGTCGGGGCGGCCCGCGAGGCGGGCGGCGAAGCCGAGATTGGCACGGGCGTCGAGCGAGGGGATCAGGTTGAACTGCTGGAAGACGATGCCGATTGCCTCGCGACGGAGGCGGGCGCGGGCGGCCTCGTCGAGGCCGAGGATCTCGGCGCCGTCGAGGCGGACGGAGCCGGAATCGGCGGGCTCGAGCCCGGCGGCGACGTGGAGCAGCGTGCTCTTGCCCGAGCCCGATTCGCCCGTGAGCGCGAGCGAGCGGCCGGGGGCGAGGTCGAGCGAGGCGCCGCGCAGGACGGGCACGGGGCCGTCGGGGCCGGGGAAGGTCTTGCGGAGGTCGCGCACGCGCAGCAGCGGCGTGGCGAGCGCGGCGCTGTCCTTCACGGCAGCCGGGCGAGGCGCGGCATGGCAAGCGCCGCGGCGAGCGCCAGCGCCGCGGCGAAGGCCGCCAGGATGGGAAACAGAGCCGCCTCGCCCATGCGCCCGAGGATAGGGCGCAGCGCGACCGGGCCAAGGGTTCCCGCGAGGAGCCCCGAAGCGAGGATCAGCGCGCCCATGCGCGGGTCGGGGCCCAGAAGGCGGCTGGACCAGACGAAGAAGGCCGGAAAGCAGACGGCCGCGAACCCGCCCGCGAGCGCGAAGCCCGCCCCCGGCGCGACCGTGGCCGCGAGCAGGCACGAGAGCGCCACGCCGAGGAGGCCCCCCTGGAAGGTGCGGGCGGGGGGGAGACGGTGGCCGAGAGCGGCCTGCAGGAGGCGGGCGGCCACGAAGGCCGCGAAGAAGAGCGAGGCGAGGCGCGCCGCCTCGGCCGCCGAGAGGCCGCGCGCGACGAGCGCGGCGGCGCCGAGGCCGATCAGCAGCGCCTCGGCCGCGACGGCGCCGAAGTTGAGAAGGAGCGCGAGCAGGCGCGGCGAGGGGGAGGGCAGGCCGAGGGGGGGCGTGCGCGCCTCGGGGGCGGTGAGGGCAAGGGCGGCGAGCGCGAGGGCCGCGACGAGGGCGAGGGGCGGGCCCGCGCGCTGGTCGGCGAGAAGAAAGACGAGGGGGGCGAGGATGGCGCCCATGCCGTAGACCGCGTTGACGAGGGCGACGAGGGCGGGGCCGCGGGAGCCCCCCTCGAGCAGCATGCGGCGGTTGACGGCCACGGCGAGGGCGCCGTAGCCGATCCCCGCCAGGGCGGCGGCGGCATGCATGGGCCCCCAGCCGGGCCCGAGGGCGAGCGCCGCGGCCCCGAGCGCGACCGCGAGGAGCGCGGGCCGCATCCGCATTGCCCCGAGGCCGGCCGCCCCCGCGAGCACCGCGGCCGCGGCCCCCCCGTTATAGGCGGCGAAGACCGTGCCGCCCGCGCCGGGGGGCAGGGCAAAGGCCGCGCGCCAGCCGGGCAGGGCCACGCCGAAGATCGCGGGCAGCATCCCCAGCAGCAGGAAGGCCAGCGCGCCCGCGGCGACGAGGCGGACGGGCAGGCCCGCTGGGGGGGCGGCGGTGGTCATGGCGGGCCTTTCGGCGGAAGGGTCGGCGCGGGTGTGGCCGATCGCGGGCGCGAGGTCCAGCCGGGGGGCATCACTCTCCGCCGCGGGCGGCCCACCAGGCGGCGTAGGGGGTGTTGCGGGCCATGCGGCGGTTCCAGTCGGGGGCGCCGTCGGTCCACCAGGGGTCCCCGCGTTCGCCCAGCGCGCGCTTGGCCGCGTCCACGCGGGCGCGGGCGGCGGCCGTGGCGGCGGGGTCGCCCTGCGCGGCGCGGACGGCGCGGCGGGCCGCCATCAGCTCGCCCACGAGGGCGGCGCGCGTCTCGGGCGGAAGCGCGGGGTCGGCGCGGCGCCACAGACGGCCGCGCACGACGATGTAGCGGCCGTCCGGCGTGACGGGGGGCCCTTGCGCGGTCACGTCCAGTCGAGGACGACCTTGCCCGCCTCGCCCGCGCGCATGGCGGCGAAGCCCCGGGCGAATTCCTCGGCGGGCAGGCGGTGGGTGATGACGCCGCGCACGTCGAGCCCGTTCTCGAGCATGGCGATCATCTTGTACCAGGTCTCGAAGATCTCGCGGCCATAGACGCCCTTGATGGTGATGGCCTTGAAGACGATGCGGCTCCAGTCCACGGGGGACTTGCCGGGCGGGATGCCGAGAAGCGCGATGCGCCCGCCCATCACGAGGCTGTCCACCATGGCGTCGAGCGCGGCCTGCGAGCCCGACATCTCGAGGCCCACGTCGAAGCCCTGCACCATGCCGAGGCGGCGGGCCACCTCGCGCAGGTCCTCGGCCGAGGGGTCCACGGCCACGGCGCCCGAGACGGCGCGGGCGAGCGCGCGGCGGCGGGGGTTGGGGTCGGTGATGACGACATGGCGCGCGCCCACGTGGCGGGCCACGGCCGCGGCCATGATGCCGATGGGACCCGCCCCCGTGACCAGCACGTCCTCGCCCACGAGGTCGAAGGAGAGCGCGGTGTGGACGGCGTTGCCCAGGGGGTCGAGGATCGCCCCGATCTCGTCGTCGATGGCCTCGGGCAGGGGGACGGCGTTGAAGGCGGGCAGGCGGAGATAGTCGGCGAAGGCGCCGGGGACCTGCACGCCGATGCCGCGCGTCTCGGGGTCGAGGTGGAAGCGGCCCGACCGGCTCTGGCGCGAGGTGCGGCCGATCAGGTGCCCCTCGCCCGAGACGCGCATCCCCTCGTGCAGGTCGGGAAAGGCGGCGGGCACGTCGCGGCCGAGGGCGGCGATCGTGCCCGCGAATTCGTGCCCGATCACGAGCGGCAGCGGCACGGTGCGCGCGGCCCACTCGTCCCAGGACCAGATGTGGAGGTCCGTGCCGCAGAGCCCCGTGCGGCGCACGCGGATCAGCACCTCGTCGGGGGCGGGATCGGGGACGGGCAGCTCGCGCAGCGCGAGACCCTCTCCGGGGGCCTCCTTGACGAGGGCGCGCATGGTGCGGGTCATCGCAGGCCCGCCTCCTGCGCGGCGGATTCGAAGGCGGCCAGCGCCTCGGCCAGGTCGGCCTCGGAATGGGCGGCGCTCATCTGGGTGCGGATGCGGGCGGCCCCGCGGGGGACCACGGGAAAGAAGAAGCCGGGGGCGAGCACGCCGCGGTCCATGAGCGCGCGGGCCATGGCCTGGGCGGTGCCCGCCTCGCCCAGCATGACGGGGACGATGGGATGCTCGCCGGGGATGAGCTCGAAGCCCGCGGCGGAGAGCCCCTCGCGCCAGCGCCGCGCGTTGGCGTGGAGGCGGGCGCGGCGGGCCTCGCCCTCGGGGCCCTCGGCGAGGTCGATGGCGGCGAGCGCCGCGGCGGTGACGGCCGGCGGCAGCGCGTTGGAGAAGAGATAGGGCCGGCCGCGCTGGCGCAGCAGGTCCACGACCGCGCGCGGCCCCGCGACGAAGCCCCCCAGCGCGCCGCCCAGCGCCTTGCCGAAGGTGCCGGTGACGATGTCGGGGCGCACGCCCGCGCGCGGGCCGGTCCCCCGCCCCTCGGGCCCCACGAGGCCGGTGGCGTGGCAATCGTCCACCATCAGGAGCGCCCCCCAGCGGTCGCAGAGCGCGCGCATCTCGCGCAGGGGCGCGAACAGGCCGTCCATGCTGAACACCCCGTCGGTGGCCACGAGGACGAGCTCCGCCCCCCCCTCGCGCGCCTCGCGCAGGCGGGATTCGAGCGCGTCGAGGTCGGCGTTGGCGAAGCGCAGGCGGCGGGCCTTGGACAGGCGGATGCCGTCGATGATGGAGGCGTGGTTGAGCGCGTCCGAGACGACCGCGTCGCCCTCGCCCAGAAGGGGCTCGAACAGGGCGCCGTTGGCGTCGAAGCAGGCGGCGAAGAGGATCGCGTCCTCCGTGCCGACATAGGCGGCGACGCGGGCCTCGAGCGCCTTGTGGAGGTCCTGGGTGCCGCAGATGAAGCGCACGGAGGCGAGGCCCCAGCCGCGCTCCTCCATCGCCTCGCGCGCGGCGGCCTTGAGGGCGGGGTGGTCGGCGAGCCCGAGATAGTCGTTGGAGGACAGGTTGATCGCCGCCCGCCCGGAGGCCAGGCGCAGGCGCGGCCCCTGGGGCGAGGCGAGCACGGCCTCGTCCTTCCAGAGGCCCTCGGCGCGGATCGCCTCGAGCCGGTCGCGGACGGTCTCGAGCGGGTCGGGCATGGCGCGGCCTCCGGGATGCGGACGGGCGGCAGGGTAGGGCGTCGGGCGGGCCGGGAAAAGGGCATTAACCCCCTTGTCCGGTTTGGCTGCGCGCCGGAGCGGGAGCCTGCTAGGCTCGGCCCCGGTTGCGGAGCGGAGGGCCGTCATGCTGTCGCTGTTGGGCCTGGTCGGCCTTGCGCTGGGTGCCCTGGCCCTCGCTCCCGGATGGGGGCGGGTCGGCGACGGGGCGGAGGCCGACGACGACCGGATCGACGGCGAGGAGCCCGACACGATCCGCATCGACCTCGACGGTGCGGGCATGGAGGATCACGGGCCGCCGGAGCCGGACGGTGCGGCGGGGCCCGGGCCGCAGGGCGGCGACGGCGCCGACATCCTGTTCGGGACCGATCGCGACGACATGATCGACGGGCGGGATGGGGCGGACTTTCTCGACGGGGGCGGCGGCGACGACCGGATGGAGGGGGGCCGGGGCGACGACGCGCTGCACGGGGTGGCGGGCGACGACAGGCTGGGTGGCGGGCCGGGGGACGATCTGCTCGCCGGGCATGGCGGCGACGACGACCTCGACGGCGGCGAGGGCGACGACAGCCTCTGGGGCGGCGAGGGCGACGACACCCTCCGGGGCGGCGACGGGACCGATGCCCTGCTGGGCGGAGCGGGCGACGACCGTCTGACCGGAGGCGCGGGCGAGGACGCGATGCAGGGGGGCTATGGCGACGACATCCTCGACGGGCGCGAGGACGCCCGGCAGGAGCGCGACGCCCTCAACGGCGGCGACGGCGACGATCGCCTGCTGGCCGGAGCGGGCGACCATCTCCACGGGGGCGCAGGCGCGGACCGGTTCGGCCTGTCGCTGCCGCACATGACCGGCGGGCCTGCCGTGATCGAGGATTTCGACCCGCGCGAGGACGTGCTGCTGGTGCTGCACGCGCCGGGCGCGACCCCGCCCGTGCTGGCCTGGCAGGCCGGGCCCGAGGGGGCAGTGCTGCTGGCGGACGGCAGGGCGGTCGCCCTGCTGCGCGGCGTGGCGTCGGTCGATCCGGGCGCGGTGCGGCTGGAGGCGGGCTGAGCCGGCCTGTGCGATCGGGGCGTGCAGCCCCTCGGGCGGCCGGTCCGCCGGCTTCGGGTGCTTGCCCCCTCGCGCGCGCGATGCCATGATGCGACCGGGCTTGCGGCGATGGCGTCGCCGCAGGAGCCGCTGGGCTCCGGGTGCCTGCGGGG
The DNA here is from genome assembly GCF_009904055.1 of Rubellimicrobium sp. CFH 75288. GTDB lineage: Bacteria > Pseudomonadota > Alphaproteobacteria > Rhodobacterales > Rhodobacteraceae > Rubellimicrobium. The sequence continues at coordinate 96,633 of NZ_WYDP01000014.1, forward strand.
ACGACCCCGCTCCGTCCTGTACGCCGGGACCTTTCGGGGTCCGGCGCCGGTTCGGACCCCCTGCCAAGGGTCTGCACCATGAACGCCATCGACACCGCCGCCGCCGTTCCCTCCTTCGGAGACCGCGCGCGGCCCGCCTTCTACCGCTTCCGGCAGGGCGAGCGCGTCCTGCCCTTCGCCCCCGAGGAATACGACGCGCGCCTCAGGGGTCTGCGCGCAGCCATGGAGGAGGCGGGGGTGCAGGTGGCGCTGCTCACCTCCATGCACAATGTCGCCTATTACTCGGGCTTCCTCTATTGCTCGTTCGGGCGGCCCTATGCGCTGGTCGTCACCGCAGGGGGCGCGGTCACGATCAGCGCGGGCATCGACGCGGCCCAGCCCTGGCGGCGCGGGCACGGCGACAACCTGATCTATTCGGACTGGGCGCGGGACAATTTCTGGCGCGCGGTCGCCCATGTCGCCGGGCGCGGCCGGACGGTGGGCGTCGAGGAGGATCACCTGACGCTCGCCGCCTCCGCGCGGCTGGATGCCTTTCTCGCCCCGGCCCGGCGCGTCGATCTGGCCCCCGCGACGATGCGCCAGCGGATGCGCAAGTCGCCCGCGGAGATCGCGCTGATCCGCGAGGGGGCGGCGGTGGCCGATGCCGGCGGCTACGCGATCCGCGAGGCGGTGCGCGTGGGCGCGCGCGAGATCGACGTGGCCATGGCGGGCCGCGACGCGATGGAGGCCGAGATCGCCCGCCGCTTTCCCGAGGCCGAGTACCGCGACACCTGGGTGTGGTTCCAGTCCGGGATCAACACGGACGGCGCGCACAACCCGGTCACCGCGCGGGTCATCCGGGCGGGCGACATCCTGTCGCTCAACTGCTTTCCGATGATCTCGGGCTATTACACCGCGCTCGAGCGGACGCTGTTCGCGCGCGAGGTGGACCCGGCCTCGCTCGCGATCTGGGAAGCCAATGTCGCCACCCACGAACTGGGGCTGAGCCTGCTGCGGCCGGGCCTCTCCTGCGCGGAGGTGACGGCGCGGCTCAACGCCCATCTGGAGGAGCGGGACCTGCTGCGGTGGCGGACCTTCGGCTACGGCCATTCCTTCGGGATCCTGTCGCATTACTACGGCCGCGAGGCGGGGCTGGAGCTGCGCGAGGACATCGAGACCGTGCTCGAGCCCGGGCATGTCGTCTCCATGGAGCCGATGCTGACGATCCCCGAGGGGATGCCGGGTGCGGGCGGCTACCGCGAGCATGACATCCTCGTGATCACCGAGGACGGGGCCGAGAACATCACGAAATATCCTTATGGGCCGGGCTTCAACGTGGTGGGTTAGGGCCGCCGCATCGCCGCCTCGCCGGGCCGGGGGCGGATTGCGCCTCCGGTTCAGGCTGTTAGTCTGCGCCGAAACGCCTTCTGCCAAAGGACGTCACCATGGCTGTTCCGTTTGCCGGCGCCGCGGGCGCGCGCGCCCTGGGCCTTGTGGCCGCCCTGTCCCTCGCCGCCTGCGCCCCCCGCCCGCCGGCCGAACCGGTCGTCCAGGATGTCATCATCGGCGGTGTGCCCGCCTCGCAGATCGTGCCTGGCTACGGCCTCATCGAGGACGGCGAGTACACGCTGCCCCCCGTGCCGCCCGGCTATCTCGAGGGCGTGAACCGCCGCGCCTTCGTGCCCTATCGCGGCAACGAGCCGCCCGGCACGATCGAGATCGACCCGCACGCCAAGTTCCTCTACTGGGTCGAGCCGGGGGGGATGGCCTGGCGCTATCCCATCGCGGTCGGCCGCGAGGGTCTGGGCATGAGCGGGCGCACCACGGTGGGGCGCAAGGCGCGCTGGCCGGGCTGGACGCCCACCGCCAACATGCTGCGCCGCGAGCCCGAGGTGTACGGCCCCTTCGCCGGCGGCGTGCCGGGCGGCCTGCAATCGCCCATGGGCGCCCGCGCGCTCTATCTCTACCGCGGCGGGCGCGACACGTTCTATCGCATCCACGGCACCAACGACCTGAGCTCGATCGGCAATTCCGGCTCGGCCGGCTGCATCCGGATGTTCAATCACGACGTGATCGACCTCTACGAGAAGGTGCCGAACGGCACCCAGGTGGTCGTGCGGACGCTCGAGGATTCCATCCGCATCGAGGGGCCGCTGATGGCCAATCGCGGCATCACCCTGCCGCCCTTCTTCGTGACCCCGGGCGATCTCGTCTCGGGCGGGCCGGGCCAGCGGCCGCCCGTGCCGCAGGCGATGGTCCCCGAGATGTATTACGGCAACCCTGCCGCCCAAGCCGGTGTGGCCTATATCCCCGACGAATCCGACGCGGCGATCGCGGCGGCGCTGGGGGTCGAGCCGCCGCCCGGCACGCCGATGCCCGCCACCGATCCGCTGATCGACGCCCAGCTGCGCGCGGCCGGCTTCTGACGGGCTCACAGGAGCACGACGTAGTCCTTGACCGTGGTCTCCAGAACCTCCCAGGTGCCGCGAAAGCCCGGGCGGATCACGAAACTGTCGCCCGCGCGGACGATCCGCGCGGCACCCCCCTCTTCCGTGATGACGGACAGGCCCTCGACGATGCGGCAATATTCCCACTCGTCATAGGCGATGCGCCACTTGCCCGGCGTGCTCTGCCACAGGCCACAATGAAGCCCTTCGCGCTCCTCGCTGTTCCAGGTGGTGAAGACCGGGTCGCCCGCGATGACCCGGTCGCGGGGGGGACGGGAGGTTTCGGGCGCAGCCGCGTTGCGCGACAGGAAATGGAACAGCTCGGCCATCGCCGCACCCTCCTTGACCCCGCGCCCCGCCGGCAGGCGAATCACGCGTGACGCGCCTCTCGCCGGTGCGCTAGAGGGGGAGATACCACGGATCGCGCGCCGCGCGAGGGTGGGCAGGATGGAGGCGCGCCATGGTCCGTCGCGGGAGCGGTCCGAGCCGAAGGGGCAGGGGCGTCGCGTGACCGGCTGGTTCGCCGACGGGCTGCTGGTGCCGGCGATCGCCCTGGCCGCGCTGGGATGGGTCGTCCCGCGGCTGCTGGCGCGGATCTGGCCGGAGGGGGTACTGGCGCTCCTTGCCCTCGCCTTTGCGGCCGCGGTCGCGATGACCGGCGTGGCGATGGGATTCTTCCTGCTCCTCTACCTGTGGCAGGGGGTGCCGCTCGCGGATCTCGCGGCGGCGGGATGGGGGCCGCTCCTGCGGCAACTGGCGCGGCTCGGCCTGATCTCGGCGCTGCTCTGGGCGCCGCTCCTCCTGCTGTCGGTGATGGGCCTGCCCCGTCGCTGGAGGACGCGGACCTGGTGAGGGGGCAGGACCGAAGCGGGTTCCGGGCCGCCTGCCGCCGAAGGGCGCGACAGCGGCCGCCGGAGGCCATGGCGTCCCGGCCTGTGGTGCTTTACGTCCTTGGCCGAGGCTGAGAGGGAATGGGCGATGCGCGTCGTCAAATGGGTGCTGGCGGTCCTGGTCGTGGCGGTGGCGGGCGCGTTCCTGCATTATGTGCTGCCCAAGCGCGAGGTGGTCACGATCACCTCGGCCTACAACCGCTTCGTCGAGCCGGGCGAGATCCGCGGCCTGCGGTCGCTGGGCCGCACGCAGGCGCAGGCCGGCCGGCCGGGGGTGGACGTGTTCTTCATCAACGCGCGCAGCCGCACGGGCCGGCTGATGGAGTTCCGCAACGAGGACACGGGCTTCGGCTTTCCGCCCTATTTCAAGTTCAACAGCGCCACGCTGCACAACCGCGCGCAGGAGGCGGTGAGCACGCCCGACAACCCGCGCTGGATGGTGATCCGCTATTACGGCTGGCGGGTGCCGTTCCTGTCCATGTTCCCCAACGCCGTGGGCCTCGAGCCCGCCGAGAGCCGCGACATGCGGCTGATCCCGTGGTTCAACATCGTCGTCCTGACGCTGCTGGCCGCCCTGATCTGGGCCGTCTGGGCGCGGGTCCGGCGCTGGCGCCGCCGCCGCATGGACCCGGTGGCCGAATCCTGGCGCACCGAGTCCGAGCGGCGCCGGGGCTGGGCGTTCTGGCGACGCTGAGCGGGGCCTTGCCGCGGCCGGCCGGGGCGGCCAAGGTGCCGCGCGGGCCGAAGGGGGCAAACATGCGGCATGGCGGGCGGCTTCTGGCGGATCACCTGGCGGCACATGGGGTGCGCCGGGTGTTCTCTGTTCCGGGCGAGAGCTTTCTGGCGCTGCTCGACGGGCTGCCCGATGCGGGGATCGCCAATGTCGTCTGCCGCCACGAGGGGGGGGCGGCCTTCATGGCCGAGGCGACGGGCAAGCTCTCGGGCGCGCCGGGAATCTGCCTCGTCACGCGCGGGCCCGGCGCGACCAACGCCGCCGCGGGGGTCCATGTCGCGCGGCAGGACGGCACGCCCCTGCTGCTGCTGGTGGGCGACATCGAGCGCGGCCATCGCGGGCGCGAGGCGTTCCAGGAGGTGGACTTTCCGGCGATGTTCGCCCCCCTCGCCAAATGGGCCGCCGCCGTGACCGAGACCGAGCGGCTGCCCGAGATGCTGGCGCGCGCCTGGCGGGTGATGACCTCGGGCCGGCCGGGCCCCGTGGTCCTGTCGCTGCCCGAGGACATGCTGGACGCCGTGACGGACGCCCCCGACCGCCCGCCCGAGGGGCCGCGGCTCTCGCCCGACTGGAGCGGGGCGGCGGCAGCGATGCTGGAGCGGCTGGCCGCGGCGCGCCGGCCCCTCGTGGTCGCGGGCGGGCCCCACTGGTCCGAGCGGGCGGCGCAAGACCTCGGCCGCTTCGCCGAGGCGCAGGGGCTGCCCGTGGCGCTGGCCTTCCGCCGGCAGGACTTCCTCGACAACGAGCACCCCCATTACGCGGGCGAGCTGACGGTGGCGACCAACCCCGCCCTTCTGCGCCGCCTGCGCGAGGCGGATGCGATCCTGCTGCTGGGGGCGCGGCTGGGCGACATCGAGAGCGCGGGCTACACGGCCCTCGACCCGCGGGGGCACGGCAAGGTCCTGCTGCAGGTCCATCCCGAGCCCGAGGAGCCCGGACGCCCTTGGCGCCCCGACCTGTCGGCGACCGCGCCCGCGCCCGACTTCGTGGCCGCCCTGGCCGCCCTGCCGCCGGGGGGGCGCGACGCCGCGGCCGCGCGCGAGGCGCACGAGGAGTATCTGCGCTGGTCCAGTCCGCAGCCCACGCCCGGCGCCGTCCGGCAGGAGGAGGTGATCGCGCACCTGTCGCGCACGCTGCCCCCCGATGCGATCCTGACCAACGGGGCGGGCAACTTCGCGGCCTTTCTCGGGCGCTACTACCGGTTCCGCCGCTGGGGGACGCAGCTTGCGCCCGGCTCGGGCTCGATGGGCTACGGCTTTCCGGCGGCGGTCGCGGCCAGCCTGCACCATCCGGGGCGCACGGTGGTCTGCGTGGCGGGCGACGGCGACATCCAGATGACGCTGAACGAGATGAGCACAGCCATCCAGCACGGGGCCGCCCCGGTCGTGGTGGTGATGAACAACGGCACCTACGGCACGATCCGCATGCATCAGGAGCGGCGCTTTCCCGCCCGCGTCTCGGGCAGCGACTGCCTGAGCCCGGATTATGCCGCGCTGGCCCGCGCCTATGGCGGCTGGGGCGCGACGGTCGAGCGGACGGAGGATTTTCCCGACGCGCTGGAGCAGGCCCGCGCGGCCGGCACCCTCGCGGTGATCGAGTGCCGGCTGGACCCCGAGGCGCTGACCACCACCCGCACCCTTTCCGAGATCCGGGCAGCCGCGCGGGGGGGCTAGAACTCCACCCCGGGCTGCGCCTTCACGCCCGAGCGGAAGGGGTGCTTGACCAGCTCCATCTCGGTCACGAGGTCGGCCGCCTCGACGAGGCGAGGATCGGCGTTGCGGCCGGTCAGGACCACATGCGTCGTGGGGGGACGTTCGGCCGCGAGAAAGGCCAGAACGGCGTCGAGGTCGAGATAGCCGTAGCGCAGCGCCACGTTGATCTCGTCGAGCAGGACCATGCGGCGGGCGGGATCGCGGATGAAGCCCTTGGCCACCTCCCAGGCGGCCTCGGCCGCAGCGATGTCGCGGGCGCGGTCCTGCGTTTCCCAGGTAAAGCCTTCGCCCATGGCACGCACGGTGCAGAGATCGGCGAAATGCGCCTCGATCAGGCTGCGCTCGCCCGTGGGCATGGCGCCCTTGATGAACTGGACCACCGCGCAGGGCATCCCGTGGGCGATGCAGCGGAAGATCATCCCGAAGGCGGCCGAGGACTTGCCCTTGCCCTTGCCCGTGTGGACGATCACGAGGCCGCGTTCCTCGGTCTTGGTGGCCATGATGCGGTCGCGCGCGGCCTTCTTGCGGGCCATCTTGGCGGCGTGGCGGGCGGCGTCGGTCTCGGGGATGTCGTCGGTCATGAACCCTCCCTGGTCTCGCGCAGCGCGTCGATGCGGGCGCGGGCGGAGTTGGAGCGCGGGGTCCAGAGGCCGCGGGCGATCGCCTCGTGCAGCCGCTCGGCGATCTCGCGCAAGGCGGGGGCGTTGTGGGCGGCCAGAAAGGCGCGCACCGCCTCGTCGCCCAGCACCGCCTCCTCGACGGCGTCGAAATGGTGGCCGCGCACGGCGTTCGTGGTGGCGGCGAAGGCGAACAGGTAGTCCACGCTGGCCGCGATCTCGAAGGCGCCCTTGTAGCCGTGGCGCATGACGCCCGCGATCCATTTCGGGTTGACCACGCGCGAGCGGACGACGCGCGCGACCTCCTCCTCGAGCGAGCGGATGACAGGCCGCTCGGGGCGGGAATGGTCGCCGTGCCAGACGGGCACCGCCTCGCCGCGCAGCCATTCGACGGCCGCCGCCGCCCCCCCCTCGAACTGGTAGTAATCGTCCGAATCGAGCAGGTCGTGCTCGCGGTTGTCCTGGTTCTGGACCACGGCCTCGGCCCGGCGCAGCCGCTCGGCAAAGCCCGCATGGTCGGCCACCCCCTCGCGGTGGGCGCCATAGGCCCAGCCGCCCCAGTCGAGATAGGCGCGGGCGAGGTCCGCGCGCCCTTCCCAGGCGCGGCCGTCGATCAGCGCCTGCAGCCCCGCCCCGTAGGCGCCGGGCTTGGAGCCGTAGACGCGCGGGCCCGGCGCGCGGGGGGCGGCGTTCATCTCCTCGGGCTCCTCGAGGGCCTGGATCGCGCGGGCGGCGCTGTCGAACAGGGCCACGAGCTGGGGGAAGGCGTCGCGGAAGAAGCCCGAGATGCGCAGGGTCACGTCCACCCGGGGCCGGCCGAGCTGCGCGAGCGGCACGACCTCGATGCCGGTGACGCGGCCCGAGATCGCCTCCCAGACCGGGCGCACCCCCATCAGCGCGAGGCCCTGGGCCACGTCGTCGCCCCCCGTGCGCATGGCCGAGGTGCCCCAGGCCGTCAGGACCAGCGCGCGGGGCCAGTCGCCCGTCTCGGCGGCGTGGCGCTCGACCAGCGCCTCGGCCGAGGCGCGGCCGAGCGTCCAGGCCGCGCGGGTGGGCATGGCGCGGCCGTCCACCGAGAAGAAGTTGCGCCCCGTGGGCAGGACGTCGGGCCGGCCCCGCGTGGGCGCCCCCGAAGGCCCCGGCGCGACCGCCCGGCCGTCCAGAGCGGCGAGGAGCGCCGCCCCCTCGGCCGGGCCCGAGGCGTCGAGGCGGGGCCCGAGGTCGTCGCGGATCTCGGCCAAGACGGCGGCGCTGGCCGGGCCCGGCGCCTCGGCGCGTCCCTCGAGCAGGGCCTGCGCGAACAGTTCGAGCCGCTCGACCGTGTCGCCCTGCGTGCGCCACGGGTCCGGGCTGAGGCCCGCGAGCCCGTCCGGGCGCGGCCCCTCCCACGGGGCGGCCCAGTCGGCCGCGAGCGGGTCGAGCGGCAGCCCGAGGTCCGCCGCCAGCGCGCGCGGCAGCGAGGCGCGGTCCCCCCGCGGCACACGGGCGAGCGCGAGCAGCAGGTCGCGCCGCTGCACCCCGCCGGGCGAGGCGCCGAAGACGTGGAGGCCGTCGCGGATCTGCGCCTCCTTGAGGTCGCAGATCCAGGCATCCAGCTTGGCGAGGTCGCGCCCGTCAGCCAGGCCCGCATCCGCCGCGATGCCGGTGCTCTCGGCCAGGGTCGCGATCTCGCGCCGCAGGTGGGCGGCGCGGCGGGAATCCGTCGCCTCGGCCGAGGCCAGCTCGTCGAGCAGCCCCTCGAGGTCGCGCAGGGGGCCATAGGTCTCGGCCCGGGTCAGGGGCGGGGTGAGGTGGTCGAGGATGACGGCCTGCGCGCGGCGCTTGGCCTGCGTCCCCTCGCCGGGGTCGTTGACGATGAAGGGGTAGAGATGGGGCAGGGGGCCCAGCGCCACCTCGGGCCAGCAGGCGGCCGAGAGCGCGACCCCCTTGCCGGGCAGCCATTCGAGGTTGCCGTGCTTGCCCATGTGGACGATCGCGTGGGCGCCCCATTCGGCCCGCAGCCAGAGGTAGAAGGCGAGATAGCCGTGGGGCGGCACGAGGTCGGGGGCGTGGTAGGTCGCCCGGGGGTCCACGCCGTAGCCGCGCGCGGGCTGGAGGCCGACGACGACATGCCCCATCCGGTGCAGCCCGAGGACGAAGGCGCCGTCGCGCACGGCCGGGTCGTCCTCGGGCGCGCCCCAGCGGTCGGCGACCTGCCGCTTCACCTCCCACGGAAGGGCGTCGAACCAGGCGCGATAGGCCCCGAGGGGCAGGCGCTCGCCCCCCTCGCGGGGGCCCGGCGCGTTGGTGGGCCCGGCAAGGAGCCGCGCCATCAGCGCGTCCGCGTCCTCGGGCGCCCCCTCGACCCGGTAGCCCGCCCCCGCCATCAGCCGCAGCGCGGCGACCGTCGAGGCGGGTGTGTCGAGGCCCACCCCGTTGGCGAGCCGCCCGTCCCGGTCGGGATAATTGGCGAGCACGAGGGCCACGCGCCGTTCGGCGGCCGGGGTCGCGCGCAGCCGTGCCCAGGCAGCGGCGAGGTCGCCCACGAAGGCCACCCGGTCGCCGCGCGGCACATGGGTGACGATCGGGCACTGGGTCGCGGCGTCGAAGCGCGCCTCGTCCTTGAACGAGACCGCGCGGGCCAGCACGCGGCCGTCCATCTCGGGCAGGGCGACGTTCATGGCGATGTCGGCGGCCGACAGGCCCCGCGTCCCCTCCTCCCACTGCGCCTCGGTCGAGCCGGCGAGGACCACCTGGAGGACGGGTGCCCCGTTCGCTTCCGGCATGGCGAGCGGGTTCTCCCCCCCGGCGGCGAAGGCGGTGGCGTTCAGGATCACCGAGGGCGGCGCCGCCCCCATCAGCGCGCGCAGCGTGTCGGCCGAGAGCGGGTCCTTGAGCGAGGCCACAAAGACCGGCAGCGGGTTGAGCCCCCGCCGCAGGAGTGCGCGGACCAGATGCGCCACGGGCGCCGTCGCCCCCGAGAGGAGCAGCGCGCGGTAGAACACCACCGGCACGACCGGCGCCCCCCCGGTCCAGCGCGCGCGCAGGAGGGCCGGGTCCAGCACCCCCTCGCCGGGCCACCAGACCCCGGCGCGCAGCAGCGGGCGCGCGGGCGGGGGCCGGGGGGTGCCGTCCAGCATCGCGCGGGCGTGGCGCAGGAACCCGGCCGCGTTCTCGGCCCCGCCCTCGACCAGAAAGGCCCAGAGCGCGGCGTAATCCTCGTCCCCCACGGTCGAGAGGGCGCGCAGCTCGGCATCGGGCTTGTCGTCGCCGGGCAGCACGACAAGGGGCACCCCGGCTTCGTGCAGGCGGGCGGAGTACTGCGACAGGCCGTAGCGCCAGTAGTTCGCCCCCCCGAGGAGGCGCACCACGACGAGGCGCGAGCGGCTCGCGCAGGCCTCGAGATGGAGATCCACCGACAGGGGATGGGCAAGGTTGGCAAGGCTCCAGAGCCGCAAGCCGGGCGCCTCCTCGCCCAGGGCCTCTCGCGCGGCGGCGAGAAGGGCCAGCTCGGTGTCGGCGGCCGACAGCACCACGAGGTCGGCGGGCGTCTGGCCGGGATCGACGGGGCGGGCGCCGTCGTCCAGCGTGCCGGGCGTGGCGGCGAGCAGGTGCATCAGGCTGGACTCGGGGCCCACGCGCGCCCATGTGGTGTCACCCGATCACGGAGGCGAACATGGGCGTGGGTGGCAAGCGCACGGGGCCGAAGCCCCCCAAGGACCGCAACCGCGACCCCCGCGCGCCCGCGATCCCGGCCGCGAAGCCCAGCAAGGCCGCGCTGGTCGAGAAGCTGCGCGAGGCGGCGCGGCGGCGCGACGAAAAGCCGGGCTGAGGCGGTCACAGCCGCTTCTCCATGAAGACCGAATGGGGCCCCTCGGCATAGTCGCCGAAGGGGCCGCGGGGAACGAAGCCCGCGCGCGCATAGAGGCGCTGCGCGGCCCAGAGCGTGTCGCCGGTCTCGAGCCGCAGGAGCGGCAGGCCCGCCGCCCGCGCCTCGGCCTCGAGCGCGGCCATCAGCGCCGCCCCCGTCCCCGCTCCCCGCGCCTCGGGCGAGACCCAGAGCGACTTGACCTCGCCATAACCCTCCATCCGGGCGAGCGCGACGCAGCCGAGCGGCCGGCCCTCCGCCTCGGCGATCCAGAAGGCGATGTGGGGCGCGGCCAGCGCCTCGGCCGAAAGGAAATGGTTGTGCTCGGGCGGGTAGAGCGAGGCGAGATAGGCTTGCGAGGCCGCGAGCAGCGCCCGCCCCTCGGGGGAAAGGGGGTCGCCCCGCCGCACCGCAACGCTCATGGCGCGAGTGCCGCCTCGATGGCCGGGCGGTCGAGCCCGGCCTCGCCGATGACGACGAGGCGCGTGCGGCGCGGGGCGTCCCCCCAGGGGCGGTCGAAACGGGTCTCGACGCGCGGGCCGGCCGCCTGCACGGCCAGGCGCAGGGGCTTGCCCGCCACGGCGGCAAAGCCCTTGAGCCGCAGGATGCCGTGCGCCGCGACCGCCGCGCGCACCCGCGCGGCCAGCGCGGCGGGGTCCGCCTCCTCTCCGGGCAGATCGACGACGAAGCTCTCGAACTCGTCGTGGTCGTGGTCGTCTTCGCCGTCGTGGTGGGGGGCGCGGCGGTCCTCGGCCTCGGCCCCCACGCCCAGGCCCAGCAGCACCCCGAGCGGCAGCGCGCCGTGCCGGGCCGGCAGCGCGCGCACGCCGGGCCGTGCGCCCGCGCGCAAGCTGGCGGCCAGCGCCTCGGCCGCCTCGGGCTCGAGCAGGTCAGCCTTGTTGAGCACGACAAGGTCCGCGCAGGCGAGCTGGTCCTCGAACAGCTCCCGCAGGGGGGAATCGTGGTCCGCGCCCTCCAGCCCCGCGCGGGCGCTCGCGACCGCGTCCTCGTCCCCGGCGAAGCGGCCCTCGGCCAGGGCGGCGCCGTCCACCACCGTCACCACCCCGTCCACCGTGACGCGCCCCGCCACGCCCGGCCAGGCGAAGGCGCGCAGGAGCGGCTGGGGCAGGGCGAGGCCCGAGGTCTCGATCACGATGTGATCGGGCGGGTCGGGGCGGTCGAGCAGCCGCTCCATCGCGGGCAGGAAGTCGTCGGCCACCGTGCAGCAGATGCAGCCGTTGGACAGCTCGATCATGTCCTCCTCGCGGCAGAGCGCGTCGCCGCAGCCCCGGATCAGCTCGCCGTCCACGCCGAGATCCCCGAACTCGTTGATGACGAGCGCGATGCGCCGTCCGTCCGCATGCTCGAGGATGTGGCGGATCAGCGTCGTCTTGCCCGAGCCGAGAAAGCCCGTGACGACCGTGGCGGGAATCCTGGACATGGCAGCCTCCGGCGGCATGGCGGGGGCGCCCGGCCCCGTCCGAGGCGGGCGCGAGGGGAAGAAGAGGGCGGGGTCAGGCGCCGAGCAGGCGCGGCGTCACGAGGCCCGAGCCCTCGAGCCCGCGCAGCCGCCGCGCGCCCCAGAGCAGCGCGAGGTCCACGACCGGCTCGATCAGGACGACCACCAGATAGGCCGCGGCAAAGGTCGCCACCGCGCCCGCCACCTCGGCCCCCTGGCCCCAGAAGGCCCAGAACGCCACCCAGGCCACGACGCCGCCCTGATAGGTGGCCGAGAGCTTCAGCACGTCGCCGTAGCGCAGGTCGGCATAGCGCGTTCCCGCCGGGATCGTGCGCCCCGCCACCCAGGCCAGTGCAAAGAGCGGCACGAGAAGCGTGGTGACGTTCATGCCGTATTGCGGCAGGTCCGCGGGCTCGAACAGGAGGCCCTGCAGGAGGAGCCCGAGCGCGAGGCCGAGCGCCGCGGGCGCGGCCCCCAGGATCAGGAACAGCGCCGAGCCGAGGATCAGGTGCACCTCCGAGACGCCGACGGGCTGGCTGGGCAGCAGCTCGAAGAAGACGAGCGTGGCCGCCGTGGCCAGGCCCGCGCGCGCGGCGAGCGAGAACAGGCCGCGGCGGCGGAGGTCCTCCCACGACAGGCGCAGCGCCACCGTGGCGCTGCCTGCGGCGGTCGCGGCCCCGAGCGCGAGCTTGGCGCCGGTCACGAGTCCCGGTTCGATGTGCATGGTCTCATGTCTCCCTGGCCGTCCCACCGACGGCGCGCGTGTCGTCCGTGCATGGCAGGTCTCCTGGCTCGCGGGTCTGGGCGACCGGCCGCCTTCCCGGACCCCGGGGCCCAGTGGCGCGTGGCCGGCCGCTCGCCGCTCACAGTCGCGGGGGCGGCCGCGGCTGGGGGCCTCCGGCTTGGATCGGCCCCGTCCGCGTTCCCTTTTGATCCCGACCGCGTGGCGCGGCCGCGGGAACCATGCTCCGCCATCTGCGGGCCGTCGCGGGACCTCGTCAAGCGCGAAGGCGACATGCGCCGCCGCGGCGGCGACGGAGCCGGGCCGGGCAGGCGGACACCGCGGCCGGGGTGCCGCGCGGGACACCTGCCGCGTTTCCGCCCGGCGCGAGGGCGTTGACACCGGCGACGGGGGCGCCTTGATTGCCCCGAAGGTCAAGACCGGCAAGGAAAGCCGACATGTGGACGGGGATGCTCGACGCCATGCTGCGTCGCCTGATGCGACGGGGCGCCCTCGTCGTGACGATGCCGGACGGCCGCGCGCGCCGCTACGGGGAGCCGTCCGCCGCCGCGCCCCATGTGCGCATCACCGACGAGGCCACAATCCGCCGCCTCGCCCTCAATCCCGAACTGGCGCTGGGCGAGGCCTACATGGACGGCACGCTCGTCATCGAGGAGGACGACCTGCACGGCTTTCTCGCTGCCGTGATCCGCAACTCGTCGGGGCCCGGACAGGCGGGCTGGCTGGGGCTGAGGCGGGCGGCGGCCGGGTCGGTGCGGAGGCTGCGCAGCCTCAACAACCGCCTCCGCGCGCAGCGCAACGTGGCGCATCACTACGACCTGACCCCGGCGCTCTACCGGATGTTCCTCGACGAGGACCAGCAGTATTCCTGCGCCTATTTCCGCGACCCCTCCGCCACGCTCGAGCAGGCGCAGGCCGACAAGAAGCGCCACATCGCGCGCAAGCTCCTGATCGAACCGGGTATGCGCGTGCTCGACATCGGATCGGGCTGGGGCGGCCTCGCGCTCACGCTCGCGCGCGACTTCGGGGCGCGCGTGACGGGCATCACCCTCTCGCGCGAGCAGCTTGCCGCCGCGCAGGCCCGGGCGGCCGAGGCGGGCCTGTCCGACCGCGTCGAGTTCCGCCTCCAGGACTACCGCGAGGTGTCGGAGGTGTTCGACCGCGTCGTGTCGGTGGGGATGTTCGAACATGTGGGGCTGCCGAACTACGGCACCTATTTCCGCGCGGTGCGCGACCGGCTGACCGAGGACGGCGTGGCCCTGATCCACACGATCGGCAGCCCCTCGCCGCCCATGCCCACCAACCCTTGGATCCGCAAGTACATCTTCCCCGGCGGCTACATCCCTTCCCTGTCGGAGATCATGCCGGCGGTGGAACGCGCAGGGCTGTGGCTGGCCGATTGCGAGTGCTGGCGGCTGCACTACGCCATGACGCTGCGGCACTGGCACGACCGCTTCATGGCCCATCGCGAGGAGGCCGAGCGGCTGCACGATGCGCGCTTCGTGCGCATGTGGCGGTTCTATCTCGCAGGCTCCGAGCAGACGTTCCGGTTCGGCCGCCAGCTCGTGTTCCAGCTCCAGCTGTCGCGGCGGGTGGATGCGGTGCCGATCACCCGCGACTATCTCTGCGCCTGATGCGCCTGTCGCGCCTGCGCCTCAACGGGTTCAAGAGCTTCGCCGATCCGACCGAGTTCGTGATCCGCCCCGGCCTGACCGGGATCGTGGGGCCCAACGGCTGCGGCAAGTCCAACCTGCTCGAGGCGCTGCGCTGGGTGATGGGCGAGACGCGCCCTTCGCAGATGCGCGGCGGGGGCATGGAGGACGTGATCTTCGCCGGCACCGCCCGCCGCGCGGCGCGGCCCTTCGCGGAGGTGGCGCTGGTCTTCGAGCGCGACGGGGCGGAGACGGAGCTGGTGCGCCGCATCGCACGCGACGGCGGATCGGCCTATCGGCTCGGCGGGCGCGAGGCGCGGCTGCGCGACATCCAGGCCATGTTCGCCGATGCGGCATCCGGGGCACAGTCGCCCTCCCTGGTCCGCCAGGGGCAGATCGCGGAGCTGATCGCCGCCCGGCCCGCGGCGCGCCGGCGCGTGATCGAGGAGGCCGCCGGGATTGCCGGTCTCCAGACCCGGCGGGCCGAGGCCGCCCAGCGCCTCGGGGCCGCCGAGGCCAATCTCGCCCGGGCCGCCGGAGCGGTGGCCGATCTGGAGACCCGCCTGCGCGCGCTCGACCGTCAGGTCCGCGCTGCGGCGCGCCACCGGGAGATGTCCGATTCGCTACGGCGGGCGGAGGGGATGCTGATGTGGCGCCTCTGGGCCGCGGCGGACGAGGCGCAGGCCTCCGCCGAGGGCGAGACGCGGACCCTGGGGGCGCTGGCCGAACGCGCCGCCGCCGCCGCCCGAGCGGCCCGCGCGACGCGCGAGGCTGCCGAAGCGGGGCTCGAGCCGCTCCGCGCCGCCCGAGCCGCGGCCGCGGAGGAAACGGCGCGGCTGCGGGCCGAACTGGCGTCCCTCGCCGAAGGCGAACGGGCCGCGGCCGCCCGGCTGGGGGCGGTGCGCCAGGCGCTCGCCGATCTCGCCCGGGACGAGGCCCGCGAAGCCGAACTGGGCCGCGATGCGGCCGCCAGCCTCCGGCGGATCGCGGCCGAGCGGCAGGCCCTTCTGGCCGAGGACGAGGGCGCCGCTTCCCGCCTGGCTGCGGCCGAGCGTGAAACGGCCCGTCTGGAGACCCGTCTGCGCGAGGCCGAGGAGGCCCGGCTGCGTCTGGCCGAAGCGGCCGCCCGGGCGGAGGCCGGGGCGGAAGCGGCCAGACGGGGGATCGAGGAGGCGCGCCGCGACCGCGACCGGGCCGGCGCCGGGATGGGGCGTGCCGCCTCTGCCCGGGCCGAGGCCGAGGCGGCTCTGGCGCGTGCGGCGGCGCAGGGCGCGGCGGCTGCCGCCACGGCCGCCGCGGCCGAGCAGGCGCGCG
>NZ_WYDP01000015.1 GCF_009904055.1 Rubellimicrobium sp. CFH 75288
ACACGATTTGTGCAACAGAGCCCGTCACGATGTCGATGCCGTTGCGGACGATGCGGCCCACGATCAGGTCGCCGCGCATCTCGATGGAGGGCTCGGCCAGCTTCTTGGGCTGCCCGTGGATCTCGCGCCCGTGCGCCACCCCCACCTCCGAGGACAGGAACAGGTAGGGCGAATAGGCGCCCGCCTCGCCGCCGGGCAGCGCAGCGCCGACCATGACGTTGGCCTCGCGATAGGGGCCGAGCCAGTCGGTGTCGTTCATGCGGTAGAGGTGGATCATCACCGCATCGCCCGTGGGCACGAGCGGCTCGGGCAGGAGCGCGGCCACGGCCTCCCGATCGGTGCGGTAGCAGAGCGTGAGCACGTCCACGTCGCGGAACGAGAACGGGAAGCGCGGGATCGTGGGGGCATCGAGCGGTGTGGAGAAGCCGCCCCTGACGATGTCCTCGCGCCGGTTGCCCTGTCGCGGCATGCCGTTCCTCCTCAGGCGCCCGTCGCGTCGCGCAGGGCGGCGCGGACGTTGCGCATGTGCTCGCGCATGGCCTCCTCCGCGCCGGCGGCATCGCGGGCGGCGAGCGCCGCCACGAGACGCTGGTGATCCGCGATGCTGCGCAGGCGCACCGCCTTGCGCTTCTGGAAGGCCTTGCGGCCCTGATCCCCCAAGACCTGCAGGAGGCGCCCGAAGCGGGTCAGGAAGGGATTGCCGGCCGCCTCCAGGATGGTCTTGTGCAGCTCCACATCCGTGTCCGAGAAGAGCTCGGCATCCTCCGGCGCGCCGAGCTGGAGCGCGACGAGGTCGTCGAGCCGCGCGATCTCCCGATCGGTCAGCCGCGGGGCCGCCAGACGGGCGAGCAGGGGTTCGTATTCGATGCGCGCCTCGAAGAGCGTGGCCATGTCCCCCGCGCCGAGGGTCACAAAGAGGTCGAGCGGCCGCAGCGGCCCCTCGGGATCGGGGGTGGTGACGACGGCGCCGGCACCGTGGCGGATCTCCAGCACGCCGAGGATGGCGAGGGCGCGCAGCGCCTCCCGCAGGGTGGGTCGGCTCACGGCGAGAAGGCTGGCCAGTTCGCGCTCGGGCGGCAGGCGGTCGCCGGGCCTGAGCTGGCCCGACCGCATCAGGTCGAGCACGCGCGAGACGACAAGGTCCGGCGTCGTCCGGCGCGGCAGGGGCGCGGTGAGTGCCTCGCGCGGGGAGAGGGCAGTCATGACACGGCCTCGGGCCGGTGGAGGACCCGCTGGAACCAGCCGCGGAACACGGGAACCATGACCGACAGGATCAGCAGGACCCCGAGGACGCCGGACTGGATGTGCCCCGTCAGGTTGGCGAGCGCCATCCCGTTGCGCAGGCTGAGGACGATCAGGATGGCGAGGACCGTTCCCGTGACCGAGCCCACGCCCCCGAAGATCGAGACGCCGCCGAGCAGCACGATGGTGATGATGTCGAGTTCGAAGCCCAGCGCAACATCGCCCCGCACCGCACCGACGCGGGCGGCGAACAGAAGGCCCGCCAGCGCCGCGACGCCGGAGGAGGCGACCAGCACCGCCGTCTTGACCCGTCCCACATCCACGCCGGAATACTCGGCCACAGCCCGGCTGGCGCCGATCACCGTGACCTGGCGGCCGAACACCGTCCTGTGGAGCAGGACCCAGGCCAGGGCCGCCATGGCGAAGAACAGGAGGATGGCAAACGGAAAGGGGCCGATCAGCGGCTTCTGTCCCAGGGCGTTGAACCAGGCCGGAAAGCCCCCGATGCCGCGATCCTCCACGAGGACGCGGGCGAGACCGCGGAAGGCGATCATGGTGGCCAGCGTCACCACCAGCGAGGGCAGGCCCACCCGGACGACCCAGAAGGCGTTGAATCCGCCGCAGGCCAGCCCCAGGAGCAGCACGAGCGGGATCGCGGCGGCGGCCGGAACGCCGGCCCCGTGGAGCCAGCCGAAGCTGCAGGCGGCCAGCCCCATCACGGAGGCCACGGACAGGTCGATCTCGCCGTTGATGATGACAAAGGTCATGGCGAGCGCGACGATGACCTTCTCGATGGACAGCTGGAACAGGTTGACCTGATTGCCCAGCGTCAGGAAGACGGGCGAGGCGAGCGCGTTCCAGGCGTAGAGCAGCACCAGCACGAGGAGGAGGAATCCCTCCCAGCTTGTCAGGCGCTCGCGCAGGGCGGTCATGGCCGGGCCTCGCCCGAGGGGGCCAGGGCGGGGCGGGCTCCGGGAAGGCTGCGCCGGGCCCGGCGGCGCAGCAGACGACGGGTCAGCAGCGCGTCGAGGGCCACCGCGCCCAGGATCAGGAAGCCCAGGACGGCTTCCCGCCAGAATTCGGAAACCAGCGCCCAGCGCACGAGGGAGGTGTCGATCAGGTCGATCAGGGTTGCCCCGATCAGCACGCCCAGGACCGAGCCCGACCCGCCGAAGATGTTGACCCCTCCCACGACCACCGCGCCGACCGAGCGCAGCTCCCATGACAGTCCCGCGACCACCGTGATGTTGCCGAAGCGGCTCAGGAACAGGAAGCCCGCCAGACCCGCCAGAGCGCCGGAGATCACGAAGGCCCGGAACACGGTCGCGCGCAGGTCGATCCCGGCAAAGGCGGCGGCGTCGGGGTTGGAGCCCACGGCGTAGAACTGGCGCCCCGCGCGCGTCCGCGCCAGCACGACATGCGCCACGATCACGACGGCCAGGGCGAGAAGCACCATCCAGCGCAGCTGGATGCCTTCCCAGCTCAGCGCGTTGGCTTGGGCGAAGGCCGGCACCCAGGCGGGCAGGGAGGCCATGGTGATCGAGGCGCCGCCCGAGAACTGGACCAGAAGCGACCGGAAGATGGCCAGCGTGCCCAGCGTCACGATGATCGAGGGCAGGGCGAAGCGGGAGACGAGAAAGCCGTTCACGGCTCCGAGGCAGCCCCCCATTGCCATTGCCACCAGGGGAACGAGGAGCGGCGGCAGGTCCGGAAACGCTCCGAGCAGCCCCCCGGTGGCGTAGGCCGTCGCCCCCACGATGGAGCCCACCGACAGGTCGATGTTGCGCGTGAGGACCACGAAGGCCTGTCCCACAGCGACGGGCAGGATGACGGCGACAGAGGTGGAGATGCGGTTGAAGAGGCGCGCATCCAGATAGTTGGGGATCTGGGTGGCGAAGAAGACCACCGTCAGCGCCAGCACGGCCAGAAGGACCAGCAGCCGGAGCGCGGGTGCGGAGAGCGGGGTCATGCTGCGGCCTCTCCGGCGCCGACGGCCAGGCGCATGACGGCTTCTTCCGAGGTCCGGGCGCCGGGCAGGTCTCCCACGAGACGACCTTCGCGCATCACGAGCACGCGGTCGGCCAGCGACAGGACCTCGGGCAGATCGGACGAGATCACGAGGATCGCCACCCCCTCGCCGGCCAGGTCGCGGAGGATGCGGTGCACCTCGGCCTTGGCGCCGATGTCGATGCCGCGGGTGGGTTCGTCCACGATCAGGATGCGCGGCGCGGTGTTGAGCCACTTGGCCAGCATCACCTTCTGCTGGTTGCCGCCCGACAGCGTGCCCACCGGCACCTCCGGCCCGGCGGCCTTGATGCGCATCGCATCGCGGAAGCGCAGGGCATCGGCCCGTTCGCGCGCGCGGTCGAGCAGCCCCCGGCCATCGCGATAGGCCTCGAGCCGGGGCAGGGTGATGTTGGCTTCGACAGACAGGCCGAGGGCCAGCCCGAGCTTGCGCCGGTCCTCCGGGACATAGGCGAGGCCCAGACGCATGGCGTCGCGGGGCGACCGGATGATGGCGGGTCTGCCCTCGATCTCGACCGTGCCCCGATCGGCCGGCGCGACTCCGAACAGGGCCAGCGCGACGTCCGTGCGCCGCGCCCCGACCAGCCCTGCCAGGCAGACGATCTCGCCTGCGGCCAGTTCGAAGGAGATGTCCTCGAAAACCCCGGTGCGACCCAGCCGCCGGACGGCAAGGACACGTTGCCCGGTCGCGCGGGACGGAGTCCGGGCGAAGCGGCCTTCCATGTCGCGGCCCACCATCTCGGAGACGAGGCCCGCCTGGGTCACTTCGGATCGCGGGCGGGTCGAGACGTGGCGGCCGTCGCGCATCACCGTCACCATGTCGGCCAGGGCGAAGACCTCCTCGAGCCGGTGGGAGATGTAGAGGACGGCCACCCCTTCGGCCCGCAGGGCGCGCGCGATGCCGTGCAGGCGGCCCACCTCGTGTTCGGACAGCGCGGCCGAGGGCTCGTCCATGATGAGGACGCGCACGCGCAGTCCGATGGCACGCGCGATCTCGACGGTCTGCTGCTCGGCCAGCGTCAGCTCGCCGGCCGGGCGCGAGGGGTCGAGCGCCACGCCGAGCCGGGCGATCAGGGCGGCGGCCTCGCGCTCGAGG
Organism: Rubellimicrobium sp. CFH 75288; assembly: GCF_009904055.1. GTDB lineage: Bacteria > Pseudomonadota > Alphaproteobacteria > Rhodobacterales > Rhodobacteraceae > Rubellimicrobium. The sequence continues at coordinate 4,364 of NZ_WYDP01000015.1, forward strand.
CCGGCCCAGTCGATCCATGGCGGCCGGTCTTGGTGGGAGATGAAGATGTTCTCGGCCACCGAGAGGTCGGGAAAGACCATCGGTTCCTGGTAGATCGCCGCGATTCCCGCACGCTGGGCCTCCGCGGTGGAGCGGAAGCGGACCTCCTGCCCGTCCACGAGGATGCTGCCCGACGAGGGCGGATGGAGGCCCGTCACCGTCTTGATGAGGGTGGACTTGCCCGCGCCGTTCTCGCCGACAAGCGCGTGGATCGTGCCCGCCCGCAGGGCGAAGGAGACGTCGTCGAGCGCGCGTGTCGGCCCGAACGTCTTGCTGACGCGGCGCAGCTCCAGGAGGGGTGCATCCATGACTGGCTGTCCCGGTGCGGCAGGAGCAGGCCGGCACCCTTCCGGAGCCGGCCCGCCCGAGGCCATTCTGCTATTGCGCGGCAGCCTCGACATTCTCGGCCGTATAGACCGTGAAGGGTCCCATCAGGACGCGCAAACCGTTGTCGCGAGTGGGATCGCGCTCGATCGTGTAGGTTCCCATCCGGCCGGCCTCGAAGGTCTGTCCCTCCGCCGCCTCGATGGCCCCCGTCGCCAGAAGGTAGCCGACATAATAGGCGAGGTAGCCGAGATCCACGAAGCTCCAGAGCGCGAATTGCGGCGCGCAGCCGTTGAGGGTGTAAGACACCATCTCGGCGGGCACGCCGAGGCCAGACACCTTGACGCGGTCGCACAACCCCTCGTCCTGCATCGCCTTGGCGGCCGCCACAATGCCGACGGAGGTCGGCGCCATGATGAGCTCGAGATCGGGATGGGCGTCCACGAGCGCAAGGGCGCGGTTATAGCTCACCTCCGACTGGTCGTCGCCATAGACGGTGTCCACGAGTTCGAGCCCGGCATATTTCTCGTCGGCGGCGAGGGCGGCCTGCATCGCAGCGATCCAGGCGTTCTGGTTGGCCGCGTCGGGCGTGGCCGAAAGGATCGCGAACTGCCCCTCGCCGTCCATGATCGAATGGGCCATGTCGGCCATCACGACGCCGATCTCGGCGAAGTCCACTTGCGCCACGAACAGGCTTTCGCCCTCGCCCGACGGGATCGGGCTGTCCCAGGTCACCACCCGGGTCCCCGCCTCCTGCGCGGCCTGCGCCGCGGGCACGATCTGGTCGCCGGCATTGTTGCTGAGAAGGACCACATCGCGCCCCTGCGAGGCGGCAGTGGTGAGGATCTCGATCTGCCCGGCGACCGAGTTCTCCGGGGTGGGGCCGGTATAGAGCAGCTCGCCCGGATTGCCGAGTTCGGCATGGGCCTCCTGGGCGCCGCGATGGGCCTGATCGAACGGCAGGATGCCGAGGAACTTCGGCAGCAGGACCATGTCCACCGCCTGGCCGGGCCCGGCCGTCGCGGCGTCCTGGGCGATCGCGGGGGCGCCGCAGAACGCGGCCACAGCCAGCGCGGAAAGGGTGAGATGACGCATCGGTGCTCCTCCCTGATCGAGCGTCCGGGCAGGTTCTGACGACCCGCCTCCTCCGGCATAGTGGTCTGACCAATTACCTTGTGTCAACGGATTGCGTCGCGCTTGCCGCGCGTGCCGCCCTGCGCCACCTCTGAGGAGCACCGAGGGAGGACCGCCGTGCCGAGCGACCGCAAGAACCAGCATCTGGACATCGTGCTGGCCGGACAGGCCGCCGGAGGAGGCGAAACGGGTCTCGACGCGGTCCGGTTCGTCCATGTGGCGCTGCCCGAACTCCATCTCGACGAGGTGGACCTGTCCACGACCTTTCTCGGCCGGCGCCTGGACGCCCCGCTTCTGGTCAGCTCCATGACGGGCGGGCCCGAAAGGGCCGAGACGATCAACCGCCATCTCGCCGAGGCCTGCGAGGCCCTGCGCCTGCCGCTCGCCGTGGGAAGCCAGCGCGTGGCGCTCGAAGGGAAGGGAGCGGGCGGTCTGGGCCGCGGCCTGCGCCGTCTGGCCCCTTCCGTCCCGATCCTCGCCAACTGGGGAGCGGCGCAGCTCAATACCGGCTTCGGCCCGGACGAGGCGCGCCGCGCCATCGACATGATCGAGGCCGATGCCCTGATCCTGCATCTCAATCCCCTGCAGGAGGCCGTCCAGCCCGAAGGCGACCGGGACTGGCGGGGGCTTCTGGGGCGGATCGAGGCGCTGGCGCGCACCCTGCCGGTGCCGCTGGTGGTCAAGGAGGTGGGGGCCGGCCTGTCGGGCCCGGTGGCCCGGCAATTGTGGGAGGCGGGGGTCGGCGTGCTGGACGTGGCCGGGGCCGGCGGCACGAGCTGGGCCCTGGTCGAGTCCGAGCGTGCCGCGGATGTCCGGGGCGCCGCCGTGGCCCGGGCCTTCGCCCGGTGGGGCATTCCCACCGCCGAGGCGATCGTCGCCGTTCGGGCGGCCTGCCCCGAGGCGGTGGTGATCGGCTCGGGCGGGATCCGCGACGGGGTGGATGCCGCGCGCGCCATCCGCCTCGGGGCCGATCTCGTGGGGCAGGCGGCGGGCCTGCTGGAGGCGGCTCTCCGGTCGGCCGAGGCGGTGGCCGACCATCTGGGCACGATGATCGCCCAGTTGCGCGTGGCCTGCTTCTGCACGGGCTCCCGGGACCTGTCGGCCCTGCGGCAGGCGGCCCTTCTAGCCTAGCAGGATCTGCGCCGCCCGGCGGCCCGACAGGACCGCTCCCTCCAGCGTCGCCGGCAGGCCGGTGGCGACGTGATCGCCCGCCAGCACGAGGTTGCGCAGCGCGGTCCGGCCCGCCGCGCGGCGCGCCGCTCCGGCGGGCGACTGGTCGAAGGTCGCCCAGCGCTCCCGCAGGAGGCGCGCGGCGAGGGGCGGCTCCTGCAGGCCGAGCGCCCGGGCCGTCTCGTCCCAGAGCCGCGCCAGGGCCTCCTTGCGGCCCAGCGACCAGGCCGGGCCGGCTTCCGCGGCCGAGATCGTCACGGACACCACGTCGTCGCGCAGGAACAGCCACTGGGCGGCTCCCCCCAGGAGCCCCAGGATGGGCGGCGCCCCCTCGGCCGCTCCCGCAGGAAGCCGGAAATGCGCGTTCAGGATGGCATGGCCCGGCTTCGGCAAGACGAGGCCGGGCAGGAGCGCGGCCAGCGCCTGCGGCGGCAAGGCCAGGACGACCCCGTCCCCGGGACCGAGCGGGACCCGCTCGCCCGCGATCCGAAGGACCGTCGCCCGGGTGCCGTCGGTCTCCACCGCCTCGAGCGGACGGCGGAACCGGATCGCGCTTCCCTTCTGCAAGAGCCGCGCGAGCGCCGGATCGACCAGCGCCGCGCCGAGCCCCTCCGGGGCGAGGACCGGCCGGGCCGCTGCGGCCCCGCGGCCGATCGACCGGATCAACGCCGCGCGCAAGAGGCTAGCCGAGGCGCGCTCGGGCGGCGTGTTGAGGACGGCGAGGCAGAGCGGCTCCCAGAAGCCGCGCCAGAGCGGCCCCCGGTCGCGCACGGCACCGGCGACGGTGGCGCGCGGCCCCGCGGTCAGAAGGCCGACCGCCCCGCGCAGGATCTCGCTCGCCCCCGCCCCCGGAGGGCGGCTTGCGGACCCGAGCGCACCAAGCGGCGACCGGGGCAGCCGGATGGTCCAGCGCCTGCCGGTGTCCAGATCGACAAACGGGAACGCGGCCTCGGACAGGGGCCGGAGGCGGTCGGCAGCGCCGATCCGTTCGGCATGGGAGAGCACCGCGCTGTTGGCCGTCAGGATGAGGTGGCTGCCGTTGTCTACCCGACGGCCCAGAACCTCGTCGAAATAGCTGCGACAGCGACCCCCCGCCTTGGGGGACGCTTCGTGCAGGTGGACCTCCACGCCCGCATCGGCCAGGTCGAGCGCGGCGGCCAGCCCGGCGAGCCCTGCACCCACCACATGAACGCGCCTCACGCCCCGACGCTCCGTCCGATCAGGCCACGCGCGGCGCAGGCCAGACCGTCGGCAGCCTTGCGCCAGCCGGGACGGACGGGTGGCGCCGCGCTCCAGTCGGTTTCCATGATCCGCAGAAGCCGCTCGTAGGGGCCCATCATCGCCAGGGCGGGGAGGATCGACCGCCAGCGATGGAGGCGGCCGAGCTGCTCGGCACGGAGGAACTGGCTGCGGGCGAGCCGGCCGAGCCGCGCCCGGGCCTCCGGCAGCGCGGGATGCCGCACCGCCAGACCCGGATCGGGAGGAATCCCGCACGAGGCCAGAAGGGGCGCCGGCAGGTAGAGGCGGCCGCGCGCCGCGTCCTCCTCCACGTCGCGCAGGATGTTGACAAGCTGCATCCCGCGCGCGAGCGCCAGCGCGAAGCAGGTGGATTCGGGACCGCGCCAGGCCCCGAACACCCGCATCGACAGCATCCCCGCAGCACCCGCCACGCAGCGGATGTAGCGGTCCAGCACGGCCGGTTCGGGAGCGACGATGGTGGCCGCGTCCATCCGCATCCCCTCCACCATCAGGTCGAACTCGGCGCGCGGCAGGTCATGGGCGGGAATCGCCCTGGCCAGCAGCCGGCCCACGGCGGTGCGGACGGGGCGGCCCTCGTAGAGGCTGGCGATCTCCTCGGCCCAGGCGTCCAGCGCCGCCTCGCGCGAGGCGGCTGGCAGACACCCGTCGGCAATGTCGTCCACGGAGCGGCAGAAGGCATAGACCGCGAGCATCGCCTCGCGCCGGGACCGCGGCAGAAGCCGCATGCCGATCACGAAGGACGACCCCGACGCCGCCACGAGACGACGCACCTCGGCAACCGGATCGCCAGCAGGCCCGACCGGCTCGCCCCTCGTCAGCAGCAGCCGGCCGGGGGCCGTCATGCGGCGCTCCGCGCTCCGGACGTGGCAGGCCGCAGCGCCGCAACCGCAAGACCCCTCAGACCGGCCCAGGCGAAGGCGGCCCGCGAGGGGGCGATGCGGTCCGCGAGCGGGTCGCCCCGCCGCAGGGCGTAGGCCAGCCCCCGCGCCAGCGTCAGCATCGCCGCGGCCTCGCCGGCCAGCCGGCGGGCGCACAGCCGCGCAGGCAGCGGCTCGGCAGCCGCCAGCAGCGCCTCGGCGCCCGCCAGCGTCCGTGCGATCACCCGTCCCAGAGCGGGCGTGGCGCGCGCGGCCGCCAGATCGGCGGGCCCCACCCCTTCGGCCGCAAGCCAGTCCCCCGGCAGGTAGCACCGGCCGAGCCGAACCTCGTCGTCGCGGATGTCCTGGACATGGTTGAGGATCTGAAGGGCTGCGCAGAGGGCGTCGGCCGGGCCCCGCGTCTCGGCGCCCTCGCCGTGCAGGTCGAGAAGGAAGCGCCCGACAGGCACGGCCGAATGACGGCAATATTCCATCAGGTCCTTCCAATCGGCCGCACGGATTCCCCCGGCATCGCGCCGGAAGGCCACAAGGAGCGCGCGCGCATGGCGGACGGCCTGCTCCGCCCCGAGCGGTCGGAGGGCAGCGAGGAGGGCCGCACCCTGGGCGGCGCCGCCCGGCCTCCCGTCGAGCCCGTCTTCGAAGGATTGCAGCCGGCGCAGCCGCTCCTCGGGCCGCAGACGGGGATCGTCGGCCGCATCGTCGGCAGCCCGGGCCCAGGCATAGAAGGCATGGACGGCAGGCCGCAGATCGGATCGGATCAGCACGGAGCCGACAGGGAAGTTCTCCCCCCGGCTCACCGGTTCCGGTCTCCGCCGCGTCTGTTCGCCACTTTTTTCCCGCTGCGACTGCACCGCATGGCCCTGTGTTCCGTAGAAAGGGGATAATGGTCAACCGGGCAAGGCCCCCCAGGGAAAGATGGAGCATGAGGGAGGTTTGGCAAAGCGGTCTCCGTCTGGCGGCGGCGGCAATGGCTCTCGGACCGGCTGCCGCGGCGGCGGCGGACCTGCGCATCGAGGTGGCGGGCCTGCGCAACACGGACGGGACGATCTTCGTGGCCGTCTGCACCGAAGCCGAGTTCCTGCGGCCCTTCTGTGCGCATGTGGGGGAGGCTCCGGCCGCGGCAGGCGTAGTGACCGTGACGGGAATTCCGCCGGGCACCTACGCCGTGCAGGTCGTCCACGACGAGAACGGCAACCGCCAGCTCGACCGCCCCGGTTTCCTGCCGCTGGAGGGGCTGGGCTTCTCGCGCGACGCGCCCATGCGCATGGGACCGCCACGCTGGGAGGATGCAGCCTTCGACCTGCCTTCCGAAGGCGCGGTCGTGCGGCTGACGATGCGCTACTTCCAATAAGGCGGCAACGGTGATCCAAAGGGGACGACGCGGCGGCGCGCCGCGGGGGACGGGACGGATGATGGGACGGAAGCGGAGCGTGGCCTCCAACAGACCGGCGCGGGTGATCGTGGTCGGCGCAGGGCCCGGAGGCCTCGCCGCGGCCATTCTTCTCGTGCAGGCGGGGGCGCGCGTCACGGTGCTGGAGGCGGCCGCGCGCGTGGGCGGGCGCAGCGCGGCCATCATGGCCGCAACGGAGGCCGGCACCTACCGGTTCGATACCGGCCCGACCTTCTTCCTCTATCCCGAGATCCTGCGCGAGATCTTCGCCGCGGTGGGCCGCGACCTCCACGAGGAGGTGCCCATGGTCCGGCTCGACCCCATGTACCGGCTGCTCTTCGAGGGAGGCGGACGCTTCGACGCCTCGGCCGAGGTGGAGCGCCTGCGCGCCGAGGTCGCCCGCATCCATCCGCCCGATGCGGCCGGCGTGGATCTCTGGCTTGCGGATAACGCCCGCAAGTTCGCGGCCTTCCGCCCGGTTCTGCAGAAGCCGTTCCTGGGCCTCGGCGCCTTCGCCGACCCCAAGCTCGCCCGCGCGCTGCCGCATCTGCGGCCCTGGGCGACCGTGGACGCGGATCTGGGGCGCTTCTTCCGCCACCCGCTCGTGCGGCTCGCCTTCTCGTTCCAGTCCAAGTATCTGGGCATGTCGCCCTTCAAGTGCCCGTCTCTGTTCACCATCCTCGCGCATCTGGAATATGCGCACGGGGTCTGGCACCCCTTGGGCGGGTGCAATGCCGTGGTCGAGGCCATGGCCCGCATCGCCGGTCAGATGGGGGTGGAGATCCGCCTCAACGAGCCGGCCGAGGCGATCCGGTTCGAGGGACGCCGCGCCACCGGCGTGCGGACCGCGCGCGGGTCCGAGCCCGCCGATGCCGTGGTGGTCAATGCCGACTTCGCCCATGCCATCCGCCGCCTCGTGCCCAATGCGCTGCGGCGGCGCTGGACCGACGAGCGGATCGACGCCAAGGCCTTCTCCTGCTCGACCTTCATGCTTTATCTCGGGCTCGACACCGTGCTCGAAGGCGTCGCTCATCACACGATCGCGCTGAGCCGCGACTATGCCGGCAACCTGCGCGCCATCGAGGAGGGCCGCGCGCCCGAGGCGCCCTCCATCTACGTCCAGAACGCGAGCCCCACGGACCCCTCGCTCGCGCCTCCCGGCCACTCGGCGCTCTATGTGCTGGTCCCTGTAGGCAACCTGTCGGGCGGCGAGGATTGGGGCCGGATCGCCCCAGCCTATCGCGAGGCCGTGCTCGACCGTCTGGCGGGCTTTCTCGGCCGCGACCTGCGGCCCCATATCCGGTGGGAGCGGATGGTGACGCCCGCCGACTGGGCCGCGCAGGGCATCCATCTGGGTGCGACCTTCAACCTCGCCCACAATCTGGGCCAGATGCTGCATCGTCGGCCGCGCAACCGGTTCGAGGACGTGGCCGGGGTCTATCTCACCGGCGGGGGGACGCATCCGGGCAGCGGCCTGCCCACCATCTTCGAGAGCGCGCGCATCGCCAGCCGGCTGATCGCGGGCGATCTCGGGCTCGATGCGGGCACCTGGGCGGCGCGGCAGACGGCTTGGCAGGAGGCGGCGGAATGAGCACGGTCGGCATCATCGGAGGAGGGCTCGGCGGCCTCGCGGCGGCCTGCACGCTGGCCGCGCGCGGCCACAGGGTCACGCTTCTGGAAAAGAACGCCTGGCTGGGCGGCAAGGCTGCGCTGCTGGAGGAGGGGGGCTTCCGCTTCGACATGGGGCCCACGATCCTGACCATGCCGCGCGTTCTCGAGCGCGTCTTCGCCGAGGCCGGCCGGCGCCTCGGGGATTATCTCGACCTCGTGCGCCTCGATCCGCAATGGCGCTGCTTCTACGACGACGGCACCGTGCTCGACCTGCGCGGGGAGGAGCGGGCCGCGCGCGAGGCGATCGCCGCGATCAGCCCCCACGACTCGAAGGGCTTCGACGACTTCATGGCCGTCGCGCGGCGCCTCGCCGACGTCTCGGACCGCTTCTTCTTCTGGAAGTCCGTCGAGGACCTGCGCGACACAATGAATGTTCGCGCCAACATGAACCTCTCCACCCTCGCGGACGTGCTCTCGCTGCGGATGCACCGGACAGTGGCTGGCCAGATCAAGCGCAACATCGCCGATGCCCGCGTGCGCCAGATGCTCGAGCATTTCATCCAGTATGTGGGCAGCAGCCCCCTCGGCGCCCCGGCCGTGCTCTGCGGCATCGCGCAGATGCAGATGGGCGAAGGGGTCTGGTACCCGATGGGCGGCACCCGCGCCGTGCCTCTCGCGCTCACCCGTCTGGCCGAGGAGCTGGGCGTGGACCTGCGTCCCGGCACGGATGTGAGCCGCATCGAGACCGAAGGCGGCCGTGCCGTCGCGATCCGCACCGCATCCGGCGAGCGCCTCGCCTTCGACCGGATCGTGTCCAACATGGATTCGGTGCGCACCTACCGCGAACTGGTCGGCGGGGCCGCGTGGGAGAGCTTCCGCAAGGGCCGCCGGCGCGAGCCCGCCTGCTCGGGCGTGGTGCTCTATCTGGGTCTCGACCGGGCCTACGACCACCTCGCGCACCACAATTTCGTCTTCTCGCGCGATCCCGAGGAGGAATTCGGCGCCATCTACGACCGGGGCGAGCCCGCGCCCGACCCGACCGCCTATATCGCCGCTCCCGCCCGCACCGAGCCTGCCGTCGCCCCTCCGGGCGGCGAGGCTCTCTATGTGCTGGTCCATACGCCCTATCTGCGGCCGCATCACGACTGGGCGCGGATGCTGCCCGCCTATCGCCGCGTGATCCTCGACAAGCTCGCGCGGACGGCCGGCATGGCCGACCTGGAGGAGCGCATCGTCGTGGAACGCGTCCTGACCCCGCAGGACATCCATGACCGCTACCGCGTGCTCGACGGCGCGATCTACGGACTGGCTTCGCACGGCAAGGTTCTGGGGGCGTTCAAGCCGGGCAACCGGTCGCGGCAGGTCGCGGGCCTCTATCTCGCCGGGGGCTCGGCCCATCCTGGTCCGGGCATGCCCATGGCGCTGATGTCGGGCTGGATCGCGGCCGACACGCTTCACGCGGACGCCACGCGCAACGCCCCTGCGGAGAGCCATGCCGCCGAGTGACGACCCCGTCGCGCTGCGCTCGGCCCCCGTCGCGGCCTTCTTCGCCCGGATCATGACCCACCAGATGCGCGGCGCCTTTCGCGCCGTGCGCCTGCTGCGGCCGGGCCTGCCGGACCTGCCTGCCGGGCGCCCCCTCGTCGTGGTCGCCAACCATCCCTCCTGGTGGGACCCCGCCTTCTTCATCGTGCTTCATGCACGCCTGTTCGCCGCGCGCGAAGGGTATGGCCCGATGGAGGCGGCGATGCTCGCCCGCTACGGCTTCTTCCGCCGCATCGGGACCTTCGGCGTGCCCGACGGGCGCGCGGGCGCTGCGGCCTTCCTGCGCATCGGCGAACATGTCCTGGCCAGCCCCCGCCGGATGCTTTGGGTGCCCGCCCAAGGGCGTTTCGCCGACCCGCGCGAGCGCCCGCTGGGCCTGCGCCCCGGCGCGGCCCATCTGCTCGCGCGCGTGCCGGAGGCCGTCGCCCTGCCGCTCGCGCTCGAATATCCGTTCTGGACCGAACGCCGCCCCGAGGCCCTCGCCGCCTTCGGGACCCCCCTCGTCGAGCAGGACGATGCCCGCGGCTGGGCTCGACGGCTCGAAGAGGCGGCCACGGCCGCCGCCGACCGTCTGGCCGAGGCCGCCATCGCCAGGGATCCGGCACTGTTCGTCACCCTGCTGGGCGGCCGACGCGGGCCGGGCGGCGTCTGGGGCGGCTGGGAGCGACTGCGCGCGGCCTGGCGCGGCGAGCGCCACAGGCCCGATCACCGACCGGAGGAGCCGTGACCCTGATCGTCCTGTCCGCCGCCTCGCTGGCGCTCGCGACCCTGTTCGCCGTCATGGTGGCGCTCAACCTGCGCCTCTACCGTCCGCCGCCGCGGGCCGCGGCGGCGCCTGCGCGGCTCTCCGTGCTGATCCCTGCCCGCGACGAGGCGGCCAACATCCCCCCGCTTCTCGCATCCGTGCTCGCCTCGCGCGGGGTGGAGATGGAGGTGCTGGTGCTGGACGACGGCTCGTCGGACGGGACGGCCGATCTGGTGGAGGCGGCGGCTGCGCGAGACGGGCGCGTCCGGCTGCTCCGCGGCGCGCCGCTGCCGCCGGGCTGGGTCGGCAAGCCCCATGCCTGCTGGCAGCTCGCCCGCGCCGCGCGCGAGCCGCTGCTCGTGTTTCTCGATGCCGACGTGCGGGTGCATCCGGACGCGCTCGCGCGCCTTGCGGCCTTTGTCGATTCCGAGGGCCTGGGCTTGGCGTCGGGCTTTCCGCGACAGATCACCCGCACCTGGGGCGAGCGGCTCGTCGTGCCGCAGATCATGACCGTGCTTCTGGGCTATCTGCCGATGTTCGCGGCCCGGGGCCGCCCCTCCGATCCGCGCTTTGCCGCCGCATGCGGGCAGATCATGGCCGTGCGGCGTGACGCCTACGAGGCCGCCGGCGGACACCGGGCGGTCGGCGCCCTGCTGCATGACGGGATCGCCCTCGCCCGGGCGGTGCGGCGGGCGGGGTTCGCCACCGACCTGTGCGATCTCTCGCCGCTCGCATCCTGCCGCATGTACGAGGATTGGCGCTCCGTCTGGTCGGGCTTCAGCAAGAACGCGCGCGAGGGCATGGCGACCCCTGCGGGATTGCCCCTCTGGACGCTGCTTCTGGGCGGAGGCCACGTTCTGCCGCTGCTGCTCATCCCCTGGGGCATCGTGGCGCAGGACTGGGCCGCGGCCGGTCTTGCAACGGCGGCGGCGGCCCTGTCCTGGCTGGCGGCCGCCGCGGCGGGACGGCGGACCGGGGCGGACGGCTGGGGCATGGCGCTGCACCCGCTCGGCGTGCTCGTCACGCTGGCGATCCAGTGGAACGCGCTCCTGCGCCGCCCGCGCGCCGTCTGGAGAGGCCGCGCCTACGAGGCCTAGCGGATGAGCCAGCGCAGGAGGCGGTCCATCGCCCGCCCGTAGGGCGGTCGCGCCATCGCCGCGGGCATCCATCGCCCGGCCACCATCACGCTGCGCGGCCGGGTGAGCGCCAGAAACCCCTCCTCGCCATGATAGGCTCCCATGCCCGACTCCCCGGCGCCTCCGAAGGGCAGCGAATGGGCCGCCACATGCAGAAGCGTGTCGTTGACCATGGCACCGCCCGATCGGACCCGCGCCACCACCCCTTCGGCCGCAGCCGTGTCCCGCCCGAAGACATAAAGGGCAAGCGGACAGGGCCGCGCATTGGCAAAGGCCTCGGCCTCGGCCGGATCGTCATAGGGCACGAGCGGCAGGATGGGGCCGAAGATCTCCTCGCGCATCAGGCGCGAATCGGGATCGGGATCGAGGACCGCAAAGGGCCCGAGCCGCGGCGCCTCCGGCATCGGATCCATCAGCGGCACGGTCTGGTAACCCTCGAGCAGCCCGAGCAGCCGGTCGCGGTCGCCGGCGCGCGCCAGGGCGGCATAGTCGGGCCGCGCCGGATCGGGATGGAGCCGAGCCGCGGCGCGGCGCAGCGCCTCCACCATCTCCCCGACCCGGCGGCGCGGCACCAGCGCGTAATCCGGCGCCACGCAGGTCTGGCCGGCCGAAAAGAGCTTGCCCGCCATGATCGACAGGGCGGCGGCATCCATGTCCGCGTCCGGCAGGATGATCGCCGGCGACTTGCCGCCCAGTTCGAGGACCAGCGGCACGAGGTTCTCGGCCGCTGCACGGGCGACCTTGCGGCCCGTCGCCGTGGACCCCGTGAAGAACAGACCGTCGAGCGGCAGGCTCGAGACGGCTGCCGCCACCTCGGGCCCCCCCGTGACCACGCGCACCACGTCGCCGGGCAGGGCCCCCTCGATCAGACGGGCGAGCGCCTCGGCCGTCCGCGGCGTGAACTCGGACGGCTTCACGAGCGCCCGGTTGCCCCCCGCCAGGGCGGTGGCAAGCGGCAGCAGCGCAAGCTGCACGGGATAGTTCCAAGGCGCGAGGATGCCCACCCGCCCCAGCGGCACCCGCTCGACCCGGGCACGGGCCGACAGGAATTCGGGGGGCAGGCGCGGGCGGCGCGGTCGCATCCAACGGCCCAGCCGCCGCGCCGTCCAGTCGATGGAGGACAGGACCAGCCCGACCTCCGCCACCAGCGTCTCGGCCCGGGGCCGGCCGCCGAAATCCGCATCCACCGCCCGTGCCAGATCCTCGGCCGCGCGGCGGGTGGCCGCACGCAGGGCCATGAGCCACGCGCGCCGTTCGGCCAGCGGCGGCACCCTGGGAGAGGCATCGAGCGCATCGAAGGCCGTCCGCACCACCTGGCGGATCTCCGGTCGCGTGTCGGCAACGTCGGGCCCTGCACCGTCCATGCCCGCACCTCCCTTCGGCCTCCTCTCCAATCTGGGGCCGGGGCAGAGCCGCGTCCAGCGGCACCCTTGCCCGGGACGCGGGCCTGCGCCACATCCCTCCCATGCGCGTCTTTGTCGCCATCGACATCCCCGACGCGGTTCAGGATGCGCTGCTGCCGCTCCTGGCCGCCCTGCCCTTCGGCCGGGCTGTCGAGCCGGATGCGCTTCACCTCACGCTCGCCTTTCTGGGCGAGCGGCCCCTGCCGGAGGTCGAGGCCGCGCACGAGGCGCTGGAAACCGTGACCGCCCCGCCTTTCGCCCTTCAGCTCGGGGGGCTCGGCGTTTTCGACGAACGGCGGCCGACCGCCCTCTGGGCAGGTCTGCGCGAGGAAGACGGAGTGCGCCGGCTTCAGGCGCGCGTGCTGTCGGCCCTCCATGGCGCCGGCCTGCGGATGGAGCGGCGACGCTTCCGCCCGCACGTCACCCTGGCCCGCCTGGGCAGTCTGGCCGCGGGCGAGGCCGAGCGGCTGGCGGGTTTTCTCGCGCGTTGGCATGCCTTCCCTTCGCCGGCCTTCACCGTCCGCGACTTCGCGCTCTGGCGTTCGACCCTGCGCCCGGACGGTGCCATCCACGAGGAACTCGCCCGGTATCCGCTCGCCGCTTGAGCCCGCAGCCGGAACCTTCTAGACCGGCAGAGATGACACGGCGCGCGACCCTGCTGGGCTGTCTGGCGGTTCTCCTGTGGGCCCTGCTGGCGCTCCTGACGGTGCGTACGGCACCCGTGCCGCCGCTTCTGCTCAATGCGCTGTGCTTCGGACTGGCCACGGCGGTGGGGTTGATCTGGGGAAGCCTGACGGGAACGCTGGGCCTGCTGCGGACCATCCCGCTCCGGGTCCACGTCTTCGGGATCGCGGGCCTGTTCGGCTACCATCTGCTCTATTTCTCGGCACTGCGTCTGGCGCCCCCGGCCGAGGCAGGGCTGGTCGCCTATCTCTGGCCGCTCCTCATCGTGCTGCTGTCGGGCCTGCTGCCGGGCGAGCGGCTGCGGCCCGGCCACCTGGCGGGCGCGGCCCTCGCCTTCGGCGGTGCGGCCCTGGTCGCCGCGGGGGGGGTGGGCGGCGGCTCCGCGGGGCCGGATCGGGTCTGGGGCCTCGTGCTCGCCTTCGGCTGCGCCCTGACCTGGGCCATCTACTCGGTGGGCTCGCGCGCGCTCGGCCGCTGGCCGACGATCGGCGTGACCGTCTCCTGCGCCGGCACCGCCCTGCTGTCGCTGCTGGCGCATCTGCTCTGGGAGGATCGGGCCTGGCCGGCCGACGGCGCGGGCTGGATCGCGGTCGTCCTGCTGGGCCTCGGGCCGGTGGGAGCGGCCTTCTTCCTGTGGGATGCCGGCGTCAAGCGGGGCAACATCCAGCTTCTGGGCACGGCGTCCTATGCGGCGCCCGTGCTTTCGACGCTCGCCCTGGTCGCCGCCGGCGAGGCGGTCGCGGCCTGGCCCCTGGCGCTGGCCGCGATGCTGGTGGCCGGAGGGGCGATCCTCGCCGCCCGTGCGGGGCGCGGAGCGGAAGCCGACAGGCCCGCGGGCCCCTCCCGCCGGATGCGTCCGCTCAGTGACGGGTGAGGCGGACGATCTCCTCCTTGAGGTGGAGCTTCTGCTTCTTGAGGCGCGCAATCTCGAGGTCGTCGGAGCCGGGGCGTTTCTGCGCGGCCTCCACCGCCTGCGACAGGGCCTCGTGCTTGCGGCGCAGCTCCTCGAGATGGGTCTCCAGGCTCATGGGCTCCCTCCTTGGCTGATCTGGGGTCAGTCGATCACAGATGGGGGCGCGTGTCACGCGGCGGAAGGCCACACCCGCACTGGCCCGCTCCCTGTGCCTGCGCCGCAAGCCGGATCGGCACGGGTCTGCTCAGTCCGGGGGCGGACCCCACGGAAGCGCCGCGCCGTCGCGCAGGACCGCTCGCGCCCAGGGGGTCAGATCCTCGCCGTCGCGCAGATGCCGGGGCGCCGCATGGAGCGCGAGCGGCGCCAGAAGGGCAAAGGGCGCCCGCCCGCCCTTGACCGCGCGGACGAGCACGCTGCGGGGTGGGCGTCCCGGGCGCGGCGCGAGCGGCAGGACGGCGACCGAGCCCAGCGTGCCCGGCAGCGCGCCGAGGAGCGCCGGCAGAGCCTCCACACGGTGGATCGCGCTCAGCGTGCCGCCGGGCCGCAGCCGCCGCGCGGCGAGGGCGAGCCAGGCCGAGATCGGCGCACGCGCACCCTGCGCCGCCTCGCGGCCGGGATCCGCAGCCCGGACGGACGCTCTCCGGTCGAAGAAGGGCGGATTCATCAGCACGCGATCGAAGGCGCGCCCTCCGAGCCCTGGCGGCGGCATCGCCACATCGCCCTCCCAGACCTCCAGCCCGAGCCCGTTGAGCAGGGCATTGCGGCGCGCCAGCGCGGCATAGGCGGGCTGCACCTCGAGTCCCGCCAGCCCGAGCCCCCGGACCCGCACCCCCAGCGCCAGGACCGCCGCCCCCGCGCCGCAGCCCAGATCGAGCGCGCTGTCGCCCTCCCGGGCCGGCACCGAGGCCGCCAGCAGCAGCGAATCCATGCCCGCCCGGAAGCCCCGCCGCGGCTGGATCAGGCGCAGCCGCCCGCCCAGAAGCGCGTCGCAGCTCTCGGCCGAGGGATCAAAGCCCGCGGTCGATGCCGTTGTCCTCAAGGATGGCCACCGCGTCCGCCAGATCCGCCTCCCGCACCATCAGCCGGCTCGGCAACACGCCGAGCGAGCCCTGCAGGACGCTCATGTTGTGGTCGAGCGGGAAGCAGTCTATACCCTCGCCCCGCAAGAGGGCGGTCGCAAAGGCCATCACCGTCGGATCGGTGGTGCGCAGAAGTTCCCGCATGGGGGCAGGCTAGAGCCTCCGCCCCCCCCATGTCGAGAAGGCGCCATGAGCCTCGATCAGCCGAGCCCGTCCCCGCGCACCGCGCCGCACGACCGTCTGGCCAGCGCGCTGGAGGAGGATCTCGCCGCCGTCGGCGCGATCATCCGCGAGCGGATGCAGTCCGAGGCCGCACCGCGCATTCCGGCCGTCAGCGCCCATCTCGTCGAGGCCGGCGGCAAGCGGCTGCGGCCCATGCTGGTGCTCGCGGCCGCGGGTCTTCTGGGCGGCGGGGGAGAGGCGGCCCGACGGCTCGCGGCCGTGGTCGAGTTCATCCATACGGCCACGCTCCTGCACGACGACGTGGTGGACGCCTCCACCCAGCGGCGCGGCCGGCCCACGGCGAATCTCCTGTGGGACAACCAGTCCTCCGTCCTGGTGGGCGACTACCTCTTTGCCCGCGCCTTCGAGCTGATGGTCGAGGTGGGCAGCCTGCCGGTCCTCGGCATCCTCGCGCGCGCCTCGGCCACGATCGCCGAAGGCGAGGTGCTCCAGCTCTCCTCCGCGCGCGACCTGTCCACCACGGAGGACACCTACCTGCGCATCGTCCGCGGCAAGACGGCAGCGCTCTTTGCCGCGGCCACGGAGACCGGCGCGCTGGTGGCCGGGGCCGATGCCGCCGCGGCCGAGCGGATGCGCCGCTACGGCGACGCGCTGGGCATCGCCTTCCAGATCGCCGACGACCTGCTCGACATCGAGGGCGATGCCGGCATCGGCAAGAACCGCGGGGACGACCTGCGCGAGGGCAAGCTGACCCTTCCGGTGATCCGCGCCATCGCCGCCGCCGACGAGGGCGAGCGCGCCTTCTGGCGTCGGGTCCTCGGCCGGGCCGAGGTTGCGG
The DNA here is from genome assembly GCF_009904055.1 of Rubellimicrobium sp. CFH 75288. Classification (GTDB taxonomy): domain Bacteria; phylum Pseudomonadota; class Alphaproteobacteria; order Rhodobacterales; family Rhodobacteraceae; genus Rubellimicrobium. The sequence goes on from NZ_WYDP01000015.1 coordinate 20,696, forward strand.
AGGGCGACGTGGACGAGGCCCGCACCCTGATGCGGCGTCACGGCACCCTCGCCTCCGCCCGGGCCGAGGCGGACGCCTGGGCCGCCCGGGCGCGCGACGCCCTGGACGGCCTGCCCGACCATCCGCTACGCGAGATGCTTCTCGACCTCGCCGATTACGTGGTCACGCGCGCGGCCTGAGCCGTCACGCCGCGCGGCACCGGCGCCCCCTCCGACAGGAGCGGAGCCGGCGCCACCCACCAGCCCTGCCGCGCGAGCTGGATCGTGCGGGCGGCCCGCCGCGCCGCGCCCATGTCCGCGGCCAGACCGATGCAGGTCGCGCCGGAGCCCGACATGCAGGCGGCAAGAATGCCGGGGGCCCGCCGCAGGAGCGCGAGCGCCTCGGCCACCGGTGGCGCCAGCGCCTCGGCCGGCGCCTGCAGGTCGTTGCGCGCCGACATCATCCATCCGGCCAGATCCTCCGCGCCCGCCAGCGCGGGCAGGGCCGGCAGCGGCGTGCGCTCGCGCGGCTCGAGCGCGGCAAAGACCGATCCCGTGGGCAGGGCGCATCCGGGATTGACGAGCACGAGGCCGCAGCGCGGCAGGGGCGGCAGGACCTCGATCCGCTCGCCGCGCCCCCTCAGCCGCAGCGTCGCCGGCGCCGCGAGGCAGGCCGGCACGTCCGAGCCGAGAGCCGCCGCCTCGGGATCGTCGGGGCCGAAGGGATCGACCCCCCACAGATGGGCGAGGACGCGAACCGCCGCCGCCGCATCGGAGGAGGCCGAGCCCAGACCCGCCGCATGGGGCAGCGTCTTGACCAGCCTGATGGCCGCGCCGCGCCCCGATACCCCCCGCGCGCGCGCCAGCGCCTCGGCCGCGCGCAGCACCGAGTTGGACCCGTCGGTCGGCACGCCCTGGGCGAAGGGGCCCGTCACCGACAGGGTGATCGTCCGCGCCGCCGTCGCGGTCACCAGATCGCCCAGTTCGGCAAAGGCCACGAGGCTGTCGAGATCGTGGAACCCGTCGGGCCGACGGCCGAGGACATGCAGCGCCAGGTTGATCTTGGCCGGTGCGAGCCCCCTATCCATTCGGCCCCTCCCCGACCACCGGAGCAGGTTCGCGCCCCTCCTCCGCGGGCGCCTCGCCGGCCCCGACCGCCTTGAGCCCGCCCTCCAGCTTGAGGCGGATCCGTGCCGCCTCCTCCGGCTCGGGGCCGAAGCTCAGGGCCCGGCGCCACTGGAAGCGCGCCTCGCGCTCGCGGCCGACCTTCCAGTAGGCATCCCCCAGATGATCGTTGATCACCGGGTCGGTCGGCTCGAGCGCCGCCGCGCGTTCGAGCTGCTCCACGGCCTCCTCGAAGCGGCCGAGCTTGAAGAAGGCCCAGCCCAGGCTGTCCACGATGGCGCCGTTCTGCGGCTCGGCCTCGACCGCGCGCTCGATCATGGCCAGCGCCTCGTCGAGCTTCTCGCCACGTTCCACGAGCGAATAGCCCAGATGGTTCAGAAGCTGAGGCTGGTCGGGTTCGAGGGCGAGCGCGGCCCTCAGGTCCGCCTCGGCGCCCTCCCAGTCGTCCTGGGCCTGCCGGGCGATGGCGCGCGTATAGAGGACGAACCAGCGGACCGGGGATGCCGCGTCGTAGAGCGCGAGCGCGCGGTCGTAGGCCGCCTCTGCCTCGGCGTGGCGGCCCAGCGTGCGCAGCGTGTCCCCGAGCGTCGCCTGCACGTCCGCGCGGCCCGGATGGCTGCGCGAGAGCGCAAGCAGGATCTCGGCCGCGGCCTCGCCCGAGCCCTCCCGCCGCAGGCTCTCGGCGCGGCCGATCTCGGCCGACAGGAAGGCCGGGTCGTCCGGCGGCACGAGAGCAAAGGCCGCCCGTGCCAGCGCCGGCTGCCCCAGCGCCTCGAGCGAGCGCGCCGCCAGAAGGGCCGCATCTGCATGGTCGGGCCGGATCGCCAGCGCGGCGCGGGCATAGAGGAGCGCCGAGAGGGGATCGCCCTGCCCGAGCGCGGCCCCCACCGTGTAGAGCGCCTCGGCGAACCCTTCCGCAGGGTTGCGCGCCACGTCGAAGGACACCGCCTCTCCGGCGGCGAGGCGGTCGCGCAGGTCGAGCAGCGCCGGATCGAGACCGCGGCCGCCCCCCTCCGACAGGATCGCCGCCCCGTCCGCCGGGCGGCCCTGTTCGGCCATGATCTGGGCCAGAGCGACGAGCCCCCGCCGGCTCGGCTGCATCCCCTCGCCCGGCGGCAGGGTCAGGATGGCTTCCGCGCCCGCCCAGTCGCCCAGGGCCGCCAGCGCGAGCGCCTTGTGGGTCAGGCCGAAGGCGGCCAGCCCGTCCTGTGCGGCCAGTTCGTCGAAGGCCGACAACGCCGCCTCCTCGTCGCCGAGCCCGAGCCAGGCCCAGCCCCGCACGAGGCCGCCGCTGAGGGCACCCACCCCCCGCCCGGCCTCGAGCGCGGCCAGCACGCGCCGCCATTCCCCGTCCCGCGCGAGCCGGGTCAGCCGCGCCAGATGGGCCGCATGGCTGCGTGTCCCCCCCTCGCCGAGCCGGCGCGCCGCCTCCACGGCCGCGTCGAGATCCCCCTCGGCCAGCGCCGCGACGACGCTGCCCTCCAGAAGGACCGGATGGGCCGGATCGGCCGCCAGCGCCTCGGCCAGAAGGGGACGCGCGGCCGGAAAGTCGTGCGCGGCCAGAGCCGCGCGGGCCGCCAGATAGGCGCCCGGGCTCGGCTCGGCGGACAGCGGCGGGGCGGCAAGGGCGACGAGGAGGCCGAACACGGCTCCGGCCGTCCGGCGGAAGCGGAAGGGGGTCGGTCCTCGCAAGCGTCGTCCCTCAGGTCTCCTGATCCCGATGGGGCAGGTTACGCGCGCCCCCCGCAGGCGTCCACCGCCGCCCCCCGGCTCCGGGTTCGCAGCGGCGGAAAGCCGCGACCGCCTCCCGGATCACATGTTCGGATAGTTCGGGCCGTCCCCGCCCTGCGGCGTCGTCCAGACGATGTTCTGCGACGGGTCCTTGATGTCGCAGGTCTTGCAGTGGACGCAGTTCTGGAAGTTGATGCGGAACCGCGGCTCTCCGTTCTCGTGCACCACCTCGTAGACGCCGGCCGGGCAGTAGCGCTGCGCCGGCTCGTCGTAGAGGGGCAGGTTGCGGGCGATCGGGACCGACGGGTCCTTGAGCTTAAGATGCGCAGGCTGGCTCTCGTCGTGGTTGGTCCCCGAAAAGGCCACGTTGGTGAGCCGGTCGAACGAGATCACCCCGTCGGGCTTGGGATATTCGATCCGGGGATGCCGGTCGGCCGGCTCGGTGCATTCCGCATCCGTCTTGCCATGCGCGATCGAGCCGAAGAACGACCGGTTGAGCAGCGTCTGGGTCCACATGTCGAAGCCCCCCACCCCGAGCGAGGCCACGAGGCCGTAGCGGCTCCAGAGCGGCTTGACGTTGGCGACCGCGCGCAGATCGCGCCCGATCGCGCCCGCGCGCACGCCCGCGTCATACTCCTCCAGCACGTCGCCCTCGCGGCCCGCCGCAATGGCCGCCGCCGCCGCCTCGGCCGCGGCGATGCCCGACAGCATGGCATTGTGGTTGCCCTTGATGCGCGGGACGTTGACCATGCCGGCCGCGCAGCCCAGCAGCGCGCCCCCCGGGAAGGCCAGCCGCGGCAGCGACTGCCAGCCGCCCTCGTTGATCGCCCGCGCCCCGTAGGCGACGCGCCGTCCGCCCTCGAGCAGACCGCGGATCGCCGGATGGTGCTTCCAGCGCTGGAACTCGCCGTAGGGATAGAGGTGGGGGTTGCGGTAGTTGAGGTGGACGACGAAGCCCACATAGACCTGGTTGTTGTCGAGGTGGTAGATGAAGCCGCCGCCGCCCGCGCCCCGCCCCAGCGGCCAGCCCATCGTGTGCAGCACCCGGCCCGGCTCGTGGACCTCGGGGCGCACCTCCCAGAGCTCCTTCATCCCGAGACCGTACTTCTGCGGCTCGCAGCCCCGGTCGAGGCCCCAGCGCGCGATCGCCTGCTGCGACAGCGAGCCCCGTACCCCCTCTGCCAGGAGGACGTACTTGCCCCGCAGGATCATCCCCGGCTCGTAGTTCGGGCCCGGCGCGCCGTGGAAGCTGCCGTCGGGCACCCGTCCCATCTCGCCCGCCACCACGCCCGCGAGGCGGTCGCCCTCCACCACCATCTCCGAACAGGCCATGCCGGGAAAGATCTCCACCCCCAGCTCCTCGGCCTGCCGGGCCAGCCAGCGGCACACATTGCCCATGGAGACGATGTAGTTGCCGTGGTTGTTCATCAGCGGCGGCATGATCCGGTTGGGCACCCGCATCGCGCCCCCGGCTCCCAGCACCAGGAAGCGGTCGGAGGTCACGGGCACGTCGAGCGGCGCGCCCTTCGCCTTCCAGTCGGGGATGAGCACGTCGAGACCCACGGGATCGAGCACCGCGCCCGACAGGATGTGCGCCCCCACTTCCGAGCCCTTCTCGAGGACGACCACGGACAGGTCGGGGTCGATCTGCTTGGCCCGGATCGCCGCCGACAGGCCGGCCGGCCCCGCGCCCACGATCACGAGGTCGTAATCCACCGCTTCGCGCTCGATCTCGGCCATCGCAAGCCCCGCCCTCTTGAATGTCGGTGTCCTGACGTAGAGACTCCCGTCCGGCGGCGCAATCGCGACGCCACGACGCGGGGCTTGACTTCGCCGCGAGGGCGGGGTTCATGCCCCGTTCGCTTTGGCCGGACGGAAGGACGCCATGGAGAAGATCCCGCTCACCCGCGAGGGCTACGACCGGCTCGATGCCGAGCTGCGCCGCCTCAAGTCCGTGGAGCGCCCCGAGATCATCGCCGCCATCGCCGAGGCGCGCGAGCACGGCGACCTGAGCGAGAATGCCGAATACCACTCGGCCAAGGAGAAGCAGTCCTTCATCGAGGGTCGCATCAAGGAACTCGAGAGCGTCATCAGCCTGGCCGAGGTCATCGACCCGTCCAAGCTGTCGGGCCCCATCAAGTTCGGCGCCACCGTCCGCCTGCTCGACGAGGAGACGGAGGAGGAGCGCACCTACCAGATCGTCGGCGAATACGAGGCCGACATCGAACGCGGCCGGCTCAACATCAAGAGCCCGCTGGCCCGCGCGCTGATCGGCAAGGGGGTGGGCGATTCCGTCGAGGTCCGCACACCCGGCGGCGAGAAGAGCTACGAGGTGGTCGAGATCCGCTACGGCTGAGCGGCGCCCTCAGCGCATCAGCCGGGGCAGCTCGCCGGTCAGGCCCGCCGCCTCGCGGATGAAGGCGCGCCGCAGCGGGCCCATCCGTCCCACCGCCGCCATCCCCAGATCGCGCACGAGCCGCAGCGGACCCCAGTCGTTCGAGAAGAGCCGGTTGAACCCGTCCGTCGCGACCGCGAGCAGCGCCGAGTCGAACCGCCGCCAGCGCGCATAGCGCCCGAGCACCGCCTCCGCGCCGATGTCCTCGCCGCGCGCGGCTGCTTCCGTCAGCACCTCCGCCAGGGCCGCCACGTCGCGCAGGCCTGCATTCAGGCCCTGGCCGGCGACGGGATGGACGGCCCGCGCGGCGTCCCCCGCCAGCGCCACCCGCGGCGCCGTGAAGGCCTCTGCCAGCGACAGGCCCAGCGGAAAGGCGCTGCGCGGCCCCGCAGGTCCGAGACGTCCCAGGAAGCCGCCCAGCACGGCGCGCAGCGCCTCGAGGAACTCCGCCTCCTCCATCCGCATCAGGGTGGCCGCGCGGGCGCTGCGCTCGCTCCAGACGAGGGAGGAGCGGTTCCCCGGCAGGGGCAGCACCGCCACCGGCCCCCCCGGCAGGAAGAGCTGGTGCGCCGTCCCGCCATGGGGCCGCTCGTGCACGAGGCTGGCCGTCACGGCGGTCTGGCCGTAGGGCCGCTCGATCCGCCCGATGCCCGCCTGCCGGGCCGTCGGGCTGCGCCGCCCGTCCGCGCCGACGAGGACCCGCGCCTCGAGCATCCGCCCGTCCCCGAGCCGTGCGGACAGGCCCGCAGGCCCGGCCCGGTGCGAGACGACCGCGCCCGCGATCCGCCGGACCTCCGGCAGTCCGGCCAGCGCCGTCTCGACGGCCTCGCGCAGGGGCGCGTCCTCGATCATGTGGCCCATCGGGCCTTCCTCGATCTCGCCCGCATCGAAGGCGAGGTGAAGCGGCGAGGGCGCCTCGCCGGGACGGCCATCGGCCACGAGGATGCGCTGGATCGGCTCGGCCTGCGCCGCCGGCCACGCGCCCAGCGCGCGCAGCATCCGCACGGAGGCGAGCGCCAGCGCATAGGCGCGCCCGTCGTCGCGGCGGCCCGTCCCGGCAGGCTCCACCAGCGCCACGCGCAGCCCCCCCCGCCCGAGGGCGAGCGCCAGCGCGGTCCCCGTGAGGCCGCCGCCGGCCACGATCGCATCGAAGACCTCGGGCGTCCGGTCGGGGCCGGCGGGCGGAGCGGGGCGTGCGGAGATTCGCGCCATGTCCAGCAGATGGGGCGCAAGGGCGGGATTGTCCATGCGGCCGGCGACGGTCTAGGAGGCGCGGCGGCGGGAGACGGCACGGAGCGGGCGCGGCGATGGACTGGCAGCGGGCGGGCGCGGCGGAGATCGGCCGCGCGATCGAGGCGGGACGGGCCGATCCCGTAGACATCGCCGGGCTGTTTCTGGACGCCGCTGCCTGCCACCCCGACGGCGCGCGCATCTATGCCCGCCTGACCCCCGAACGCGCCCGGGCCGAGGCCGAGGCGGCGCGCATCCGGGCCCGTCTCGGCGCCCGCCGCGGCCCGCTCGACGGCGTTCCGGTCTCCTGGAAGGACCTGTTCGACACGGCAGGCACCGGGACCGAAGGCGGCACGCCCTACCTGCGCGGCCGCGTGCCGGAGCACGACGCCGAACTCGTCGCGCGCGGCGCCGAGGCCGGTCTGGTCTGCCTCGGCAAGACCCACATGACGGAGATCGCCTTCTCGGGACTGGGGCTCAACCCGGCCACGGCGACCCCGCCCAACATCCACGACCCCGCCTGGCTGCCCGGCGGCTCGTCCTCGGGCGCCGCGGCCTCCGTGGCCTTCGGCCTCGCCCCCGGCGCGATCGGATCGGACACGGGCGGCTCGGTCCGGCTGCCGGCCGCCTGGAACGGCCTCGTGGGATTCAAGCCGCCCTGGGGCGCGCTGCCCCTGCGCGGCGCGCTGCCGCTCTGCCCGGGCTTCGACACCGCCGGGCCGCTCGCCCGCTCCGTGGAGGATGCCGCGCTGCTCTGGGAGGCGCTGGGGGGCCCCCGCGTGGACCTGCGCGGCGCCTCGGCCGCCGGGCTGCGCCTGGGCGTGCCGCGGCAGGTGGTCTGCGACGATCTGGAGGAGGCGCCCGCGCGCGCCTTCGAGGCGGCGCTCGCCCGGCTGGGTGCGGCGGGCGCGCGGATCGCGACGGTCGATCTGCCGGCGCTGCCCGCCTGCTATCCGGCGGGGGCCATCCTCTACGCCGCCGAGGCCTGGGCGTCCTGGCGGGCGGTCGTGGAACCCGATCCGTCGCGGATGTTCCCCCCGGTGCTCGAGCGGCTGCTGGCCGGGGCGGACACGGAGGCGGCCGCGTTCCTGGCTGCCCGCGCCGCGCTCGAGGAGGCGCGCCGCGACTCGGTGGAGGTCCTCGCGGGACTCGACGCGGTCCTCTGCCCCGCCTCTCCCATCCTGCCGCCCGACCGCGAGGCCGTCGCCGCCGATTACGCGCTGTTCCGCACCCGCAACCTCCAGGCGCTGCGCAACACCCGCATGGCGAACCTGCTCGGCCTTGCCTCCGTGGCGCTGCCGCTGCCCGAGGCGGGATGCGGGCTGCTGCTGTCCGCACCGCGCGCCGAGGCCCTGCTGCGGACCGCCCGGGCGGCCGAGCGCGTCCTGTCCTGACGGCCGCCGGCCGCGCCCCGCATGGCAGCGCGGCCACAAGCCCCTGCCGCTCCGGGCTCCGTTCTGGACAGGGAGGTGCGGCGGGCGCTAGCCTCCCGGGGCAACGGGGCAGGCGACCCCGGGAATGAGGCAGTGATGGTGGCGGCTCCCGCGCGGTTCTCGGACCTCCCGGACTATGCGTTTCCGCGCCTGCGGAAGCTGCTCGACGCCCACCCCCCGGGCGGCGATCCCGTCCTCATGGCGATCGGCGAGCCCACCCATCCCATGCCGCCCTTCGTGGCCGACGTGCTGCGCGAATCGGTGGAGGAGTTCCGACCCTACCCGCCCAACGAGGGCGCGCCCGACCTGCTCGAGGCGATCGGCGCCTGGCTCGGGCGCCGCTACGGCGTCCGCCTGGGGCCCGAGCGGCTGCTCGTGCTCAACGGCACGCGCGAAGGGCTCTACAACGCCGCCATGGCGCTCTGCCCGGAAACCAAGGGAGGGCGGCGCCCGGCCGTCCTGATCCCCAACCCCTTCTATCAGGCCTACATGGTCGCGGCCCTGTCGGTCGGGGCCGAACCCGTCTTCGTGCCCGCCACCGCGGAGACGGGCCACCTGCCCGATTACGGAGCGCTGCCCGCCGATCTGCTGGACCGCGCCGCGCTGGCCTATGTCTGCTCGCCCGCCAACCCGCAGGGCGCCGTGGCCGACCGCGCCTGGTGGCTCCGCCTTCTCGCGCTCGCCGAGCGGCACGACTTCATCGTGCTGGCCGACGAATGCTATGCCGAGATCTGGCGCGACGCGCCGCCCGACGGGGTTCTCGCCGCGGCCGCCGAAGCCGGCGCCGACCCCGAGCGCGTCTTCGCCTTCCACTCGCTGTCCAAGCGCTCCAACCTCGCCGGGCTGCGCTCGGGCTTCGTGGCGGGCGGCGAGAAGGGGATCGCGGCCATGCGGCGTCTGCGCGCCTATGCCGGAGCCCCGCTGCCCCTGCCGCTCCAGCGCGTGGCCGCGCGCGCCTGGGCCGACGAGGACCATGTGGACGCCTCCCGCGCGCTTTACCGGCAGAAATACGCCATCGCGGACGAGGAGCTGGGCGGCCTGCCCGGCTACGAGCCCCCGGCCGCGGGCTTCTTCCTGTGGCTGCGCACCGGCGACGGCGAGGCGGCGGCGCTGCGGCTGTGGCGCGAGGCGGGGGTCCGGGTCCTGCCGGGCGCCTATCTGGGCCGCGACGACGGGCGCGGCAATCCGGGGGCCGATCGCGTGCGCGTCGCGCTGGTCGCCCCCTGCGACGAGGTGCGGCGCGGCCTGCGGCTGATCCGCGAACGGCTGTGAAGAGGAGGACGACGCGCATGGCCTATCCGACCCGGGATCGCGCCCCCCTCCTCGACGAGGACACCCAGGCCACGATCGAGCGGCGGGGGCGGGAACTTCTGGGCCTGTGCCTGTTCGGAGCCGGACTGGCCGTGGCCATGATGCTCTGGAGCCATGCGCCCGACGATCCGTCCTGGCTTCTGGCCTCCGACGCGCCCGTGCAGAACTGGCTGGGCTCGTTCGGAGCCTCGGTCGCCCATCCGCTGGTGATGGTGCTGGGACGGGCGGCCTGGGGCATCCCGCTCCTGCTCGGGGTGTGGGGCCTGCGGCTGCTCACCCACCGGGCCGACCAGCGCGCGCGTGCGGTGTTCGCGCCCGTGGCGCTGGCCGCCCTCGCGGTCGCCTGGGCCTCGGCCGAGCCGGGGGCGGGCTGGACGGCCAGCTACGGCATGGGCGGGCTCTTCGGCGACACCGCGCTGAGCTTCGTGCTCACGCTGCTGCCCTTCGACGGCTGGCTGACCGGGCTCGCGCTGTGGTCCGTGGCGGCGGGCCTCGTGCTGTGGGTCGCCGGCGTGACGCGGGCCGAATGGGTGGCCGTGCGCCAGCGCGGAACGCTTCTTCTGGTGCTGGGCTATGCGCGGGCCGTCGAGGGCGGGGCGCGCGGCCTCGAGATCGGCGGCCGTCTGCTGCGCGGTGGCGCGGCGCTTGCGGCCGAGGCGCGCGCCCGCGGCACCGAGGGGATGACGCGCGGGCTGGAGCAGGGGGCGGCCTGGCTCGCCCGGCGGCGCGAGGAGGCCGCGGCCGCGCGGGAGGCCGCCCGGGCCGCCGCGACCCGCATGCCGGGTACCGCCCTTCCGCCTCCCCCCGCTCCGTCCGCCTCGCCCCTCGTCCGGCGGGCCCAGGACGGGGCTCGGCGGGCCATGCCCCCGCCCGTCCTGCCGCCGCGCCCGGCCCCGCCGGTTGCCCCGGAGGAGCGCGAGGACGGCGGCTGGCCCGACGCCCCGGACGAGGTTCCCCTCGCCGTCGTGGATGGGGGGGCCGATGCGCTGCCCCCGCTCGTCGCGCCGCCGCGCGCGCCCCAGCCGCCCGCAGGGGGTTTCCTGGCCACGCTGCTGCGGCGCGCCCGGGGCGAGGAGACGGCCGGCGATCCGGCCGGTCCGGAGGAGGACGGGCCGGGCCCGGACCCCGAACGGCTGCGCTCGCGCATCGGCGAGGCGATCCGCGCCCGGAGCCTGCGCCCCCTCCCCGAGGAACCGGAGGCGGCCCCGGCACCGCTCCCGGCCGGAGGGGCGGCGATCCCGTCCGCCCCGGCCCCGGTCGAGCCCGGCCCGCGCGCGCGCCGGCGGGCCCCGGCCGACGGGGGGCCGCGCCGCCCCGCCCCCGCCCCGGCGGCCCCGGCCGCACCGGCCTATGTGCCGCCGCCGCTCGACCTGCTGGCCGATCCGGCCTCGGTCCAGCGCCACCACCTGTCGGACGCCGCGCTCGAGGAGAATGCCCGCGCGCTCGAACAGGTGCTCGACGATTTCGGGGTCAAGGGCGAGATCGTCTCCGTCCGGCCCGGCCCCGTGGTCACCATGTACGAACTCGAACCCGCCCCCGGCCTCAAGGCCTCGCGCGTGATCGGGCTGGCCGACGACATCGCGCGCAACATGTCGGCGCTCTCGGCGCGCGTTTCCACCGTGCCGGGGCGCAACGTCATCGGGATCGAACTGCCCAACGAGCGGCGCGAGAAGGTCGTCCTGCGCGAGATCCTGTCCGCCCCGGCCTTCGGCGATGCCCAGACTCGCCTGCCGCTCGCGCTCGGCAAGGATATCGGCGGCGCGCCGGTCGTGGCCAACCTCGCCAAGATGCCCCACCTGCTGATCGCGGGGACGACCGGCTCGGGCAAGTCGGTGGCGATCAACACGATGATCCTGTCGCTGCTCTACCGGCTGGGCCCCGAGGAATGCCGCCTCATCATGATCGACCCCAAGATGCTGGAACTGTCGGTCTATGACGGCATCCCGCACCTCCTCTCGCCGGTCGTGACCGACCCGCGCAAGGCCGTCGTCGCCCTCAAATGGGTCGTGGGCGAGATGGAGGAGCGCTATCGCAAGATGTCCAAGATGGGCGTGCGCAACATCGAGGGCTACAACGGCCGCGTCCGCGAGGCCCTCGAGAAGGGCGAGACCTTCTCGCGCACCGTCCAGACGGGATTCGACGAGGAGACGGGCGATCCGGTCTTCGAGACGGAGGAGATCCAGCCCGAACTGCTGCCCTTCATCGTCGTCGTGGTGGACGAGATGGCCGACCTGATGATGGTCGCGGGCAAGGAGATCGAGGCCTGCATCCAGCGGCTGGCGCAGATGGCGCGGGCATCCGGCATCCACCTCATCATGGCGACGCAGCGCCCCTCGGTCGATGTCATCACCGGCACGATCAAGGCGAACTTCCCCACCCGGATCAGCTTCCAGGTCACGAGCAAGATCGACAGCCGCACCATCCTGGGCGAACAGGGGGCCGAGCAGCTCCTGGGGCAGGGCGACATGCTCTACATGGCGGGCGGCGGGCGGATCGCGCGCGTCCACGGCCCCTTCGTCTCGGACGAGGAGGTGGAGGAGATCGTCACCCATCTCAAGGCGCTGGGCCCGCCCGCCTATGTGGGCGCGGTGCTGGAGGAGCCGGCCGAGGGCGGAACGCTCTCGGAGGCCGCGCCCAATGGCGGCGCCGAGGGCGACGACGCGCTCTACGACATGGCCGTGCAGATCGTCGCGCGCGACCGCAAGTGCTCGACGAGCTACATCCAGCGCAAGCTCGCCATCGGCTACAACAAGGCCGCGCGCCTCGTGGAACTGATGGAGGAACAGGGCGTGGTCTCGCCCGCCAACCACGTGGGCAAGCGCGAGATCCTGGTCCCCGAGCCGCATTGAGGCCCGAAGGTGCCGCCCGCAGGCATGCGGGGCGGGCGCGTTGCGACGCGCGGCGGCCGGGGAGCTCCGCCTACGGGCCGTGGACGAGCACCTGCGCAGCCGAGCGGCCCGGTGGGATGCGGCGGAACCTCGGGCGCGTCCGAGGCGCCCCACCCCTGCAAAGAGCACGGGCGGCCGCCTGATCGTTGCAGGTCCCGCCCCGGTTAGTCCGCGCCGCCCCTCCGGTCCGCCGGGACGGAAGGATCGGGCGCGTGGGCGCACCCTGCCACGGAGAGGTTAACGAAGCGTTACACCACCGCGCGGGGGTGTTGCGCCGCGCTGCGGCGGGGGGAAAGGCGGCCCCGAGGGTCCGGGCCATCCGTGCAGCCGGCGGGTGTCAGCGGGGAACAGGAGCGCGGTCACCGGGTTTCGACCAGTCGTTATCGCCTGTCGGCTCGGGTCCGGCGCAGAAGCGCGCTATAGGCATCCGACCCAAACGAAAGGACCTGCCATGCAGCGACGCCGTTTCCTCGGCCTCGGTCTCGCCCTCGGGGCGGCGCTGGCTTCGGGGCCCGCCCTGGCCCAGCAGCTCTCGCTCGGCGAGATCAGCGCCTATCTCAACAGCCTGCGCTCGGCGCAGGCGGGCTTCACGCAGGTGAACGCCGACGGCTCCATCTCGACCGGGACCCTGTTCCTCAGCCGGCCGGGGCGCATCCGCTTCGAATATGCCCCCCCCGACCGGTCGCTCTTTCTCGCCTCGGGCGGGCAGGTCGCGGTGTTCGACGGGCGCTCCAACCAGCCGCCCGAGCGCTTTCCGCTGAGCGAGACGCCGCTCTCGATCATCCTGGCCGAGAATGTGGACCTGTCGCGGGCCGGCATGGTGACGGGCCACACGTCCGACGGGACCACGACCACCGTGACCGCGCAGGACCCGCGGCATCCCGAATACGGCTCGATCCAGCTCGTCTTTACCGCCAATCCGGTGGAGCTGCGCCAGTGGATCGTCACCGACCGTTCGGGCCAGCAGACGACCGTGATCCTCAACGACCTGCGGCCGGGCGTGCAGGTGGCCGACCGGCAGTTCAACATGCAGGCCGAGCTGCGCGCGCGGGGGTTCTGAGACGGGCCGTCAGCGGCGGCAGGTGCGGAGCTGGGCGTCGTACATCCGCGCCCGCTCCGCCAGGCCGGCCGCGACGCGCATGAGCCAGGCCTTCTCCTGGTAGCTGCCCCGGCGATAGCCGCCGCGCCCCTCGTGATAGGCGAGATACTGGTTCTCGGTGTCGTGGAGCGGAATGCCCAGCTCCTGCTGGGTGAGCGTCATGTACCAGCCCATGAAGTCGGTCGCGTCGTGGATGTCGTCGCGCCGCGCCCCGCGCCCCCCCCGCTGGGCGAGATACTCGGCCCAGGTGCCGTCGAGCGCCTGGCTGTAGCCCAGGGCCGAACTCTGCCGGCCCACGGGGATCACGCCCAGCGCGTATTGATGGGGCGGCCGCGCATTGGGGATGAACTTCGATTCCTGATAGATGATCGCCATCTGGACGGCCACGGGCACGCCCCAGCGCCGTTCGGCGGCCTGGAAGGCGCGCAGGTAGCCCGGCCGCTGCTCGAGGATGCGGCACGCATTGTCGAGATCGCGCGGGGCCTCGCCCGTGCGCTCGGTCGCCACGCGGCCGCCGCAGGCGGCCACAAGGAGCACCAGCGCCAGCGTGCGCAGTTTGCGGCTCATCGGCTGTCCTGTCTGTCCCCCGGCGGGTTTGCCCCGCCGCTGCTCGGCTGTTCTTGACCCCCACTCTAGCGCGGCGCGGCCGATCGGGAAACGGGGTCGCTGCGCCGGAGGCCCCGCCGGCGGGGCCTCGCCGCCCCGGTGCGGCGGACGCGCCACTGTGGGAGGGAGCGGGACGGACTGTTTCGCGGCCGTTCCATGGCGGAATCTGGACATCTGCGCGCGTTGCGCGCCATATGGAGGAGCCTGGAGGAAGCGGGATGTTCACTGCGCGCGCCAAATATGCCCTGGGCCAGGTGGTGCGCCACCGGACCCACCGCTTCCGCGGCGTCGTCTTCGACGTGGACGCGACCTTTGCGCGCACCGAGGCCTTCTGGCTGGCGATCCCGGAGGACAGCCGCCCCCGCCGCGACCAGCCCTTCTACCACCTCCTGGCCGAGAATGCGCAGGGGCCGTCGCTGGCCTATGTGTCCGAGCAGAACCTGGTGGCCGACTATTCCGGCGAACCGGTGGACCATCCCGACATCCCCGACCTGTTCGGCCCGTTCGAGGACGGGCATTATCCGCTCTGCCTCCAGATGAACTGAACCCCGGCGGTTCCGGCGCCGCGCGTCTGGGTGGGGGCTGACGTCGCGCGGCGCCGGGGCAGCCATGCAGCTACACGCCCCCTTGTCCGCGCCCGCCGGGGCGGCGAGAGGGGCAGAACGGGGCGGGATCGCGGCACCGTGCGAACGCTGCGTTGCCCGCCCGGAAACGCCGCCCCGCGCGGCCGGAGGAGGACCCGAGAACCCCATGCGCGCCGACTATCCCGCCCTGCGCCGGCAGATCGCGGCCCTGACCGAGGGCGAGGAGGATGCGATCGCCCTGATGGCCACGCTGGCCTGCGAGATCCACCGGTCCGACGACCGCTTCGACTGGACGGGCTTCTACCGGGTGGTCGCGCCGGAGCTGCTGAAGATCGGCCCCTATCAGGGGGGTCACGGCTGCCTCTCGATCCCCTTCGGGCGCGGGGTCTGCGGGGCGGCGGCGCGCACGGGCGAGGTGCAGATCGTGCCCGACGTGGACGCCTTCCCCGGCCACATCGCCTGCTCGGCCTCCACCCGCAGCGAGATCGTGCTGCCCGTGCGCGACGGGGCGGGGCGGCTCCTCGGCGTGCTCGACATCGACAGCGACCGGCCGGCCGCCTTCGACGAGGCGGATGCCGCAGGGCTGGCCGCGATCCTCGCCGACACGTTCGGTCGCCTGGGCCGGAGCGGAGGGGCTTGACGGCGCAGCGGCCGTCCGTGAAATCTGAGGCGGATTTTTCACGGAGGGCCGCGATGGCCGAGGGGCTGGGCGCCGACCTGCGCACGCTGCGCCGCGCCCGCGGGCTCACGCTCGAGGCGCTGGCGCAGGCTGCCGGCCGCTCGGTCGGCTGGATGAGCCAGGTCGAGCGGGGCCTGTCGCGCCCCGCGCTCGACGACCTGCGCCGGCTTGCGGCCGCGCTCGGGGTGCCGCCCGACGCCCTGGTGCAGCCCGAGGGCCCGGAGGCCGAGCGGGGCGTGGTGGTGCGCGCGGCTGCCCGCCGCCCCGTGGGGCCGCGCGCCGAGGGGCTGACGGAGGAACTCCTCTCGCCCGACCTGTCGGACGCCTTCGAGGTCGTCCGCTCGGTCTTTGCCCCCTTCGCGCGCCTCTCCGCCCCCGCGCAGCGGCCCACGCAGGAGGTGGGCTATGTGGAGAGCGGCCGGCTCGACCTGACCGTGGCGGGGCGGCTCCACCGGCTGGGTCCGGGCGATTCGTTCCGCCTGCGCGGCGAGCCCTTCCTCTGGGCCAACCCCCATCCCCGGCCCTGCACCGTCATCTGGGTCATCGCCCCCCCGATCTACTGAAAGGGTCTCCGCCATGCTGCCTCCCTCCCATGCCCGGGCCGTCATCGTCGGCGGCGGCGTCGTCGGCGCCTCCGTGGCCTATCACCTCGTGCGCGAGGGCTGGCGCGACGTCCTGCTGCTCGAGCGCCGGCGGCTGACCTCCGGGACGACCTGGCACGCGGCGGGGCTGATCGCGCAGCTGCGCGCGACGGCGAACCTCACGCGGCTCGCCCGCTACAGCCAGGAGCTTTACGGCCGGCTCGAGGCCGAGACGGGCATCGCCACCGGGTTCCGCCGCACGGGCTCGATCACCGCGGCCCTGACGGGCGAGCGGCTGGAGGAGCTGCGCCGCTCCGCCGCCATGGCACGCGCCTTCGGCGTCGAGATCGAGGAGATCGCGCCCGCCGAGATCGGGGCGCGCTATCCCCATCTCAACCTCGAGGGCGTGACGGGCGGCGTCTATCTGCCCCGGGACGGGCAGGGCGACCCTTCGGGCATCACGATGGCGCTGGCGCGGGGGGCGCGCGCCGGGGGGGCCGCGATCCACGAGGGCGTCCGCGTCACGGGCTTCCGCCTCGAGCGGGGCCGCATCGCCGCGGTGCGCTGGGAATCGGGGGACGAGACCGGCGAGACCGCCTGCGAGGCGGTCGTCAACTGCGCAGGCATGTGGGCGCGCGAGGTGGGGCTCTGGGCCGGGGCGTCCGTGCCGCTGCAGGCCTGCGAGCATTTCTATGCGATCACCGAGCCCATCAAGGGTCTGGGCCAGCTTCCGGTCCTGCGCGTGCCCGACGAATGCACCTACTACAAGGAGGATGCGGGCAAGCTGATGGTCGGCGCCTTCGAGCCGCGCGCCAAGCCCTGGGCCCTCGACGGCATCCCGGCCGATTTCGAGTTCACGGAGCTGCCCCCCGACTTCGACCATGTCGAGCCGATCCTCGAGGCGGCGGTCCGGCGCATCCCGCTGCTGGAGCGGGCGGGCTTCCGCACCTTCTTCAACGGGCCCGAGAGCTTCACGCCCGACAACGCCTATCACCTGGGGCCCACGCCGGAATGTCCCAACCTGTGGGTCGCGGCCGGGTTCAACTCGGTGGGCATCCAGTCGGCCGGGGGCGCGGGCATGGCGCTCGCGCACTGGATGGTCCATGGCGAGCGGCCCTTCGACCTGGGCGACGTGGAGATCGCGCGCGCCGAGCCCTTCCAGCGCAACCGCCGCTTCCTGGCCGAGCGCGTCTCCGAGACGCTGGGCCTGCTCTATGCCGACCATTTCCCCTTCCGCCAGAAGGCGACCGGCCGGGGCGTGCGCCGCTCGCCCTTTCACGCCCATCTGGACGCCGAGGGCGCCGTCTGGGGCGAGGTGGCGGGCTGGGAGCGCGCCAACTGGTTCCGCCGCCCCGGCCAGCCCGCCGAGGAGAGCCGCACCTGGGGACGGGGGCCGTTCTTCGACAATGTGGGCGAGGAGCTGCGCGCCTTCCGCGAGGGCGTGGGGGTCTACGACATGTCCTCGTTCGGCAAGCTGCGGGTGGAGGGGCCCGATGCGGCAGCGGTCCTGAACCGGGTCTTCGCGGCCGATCTGGACGTCGAGCCCGGCCGCCTCGTCTATGCGCAGGCGCTGAACGATTCGGGCGGGATCGAGGCGGACGTCACCGTGGCGCGGCTGTCGGAGACCGCGTTCCTGGTCGTCACCGGCGCGGCGCGCCGCCGCGCGGACGAGACGCTGCTGCGCCGCGCGCTGCGCGAGGACGAGCGCGCGGTCGTCACCGACATGACCGCGGCCGAGGGGGTGCTGGCCGTCATGGGCCCGCGCGCACGGGAGGTGCTGGCGCGCGTCTCGCCCGCCGACTGGACCGCGCTGCCCTGGGGTTCGGTGGCGGAGGTCGAATGGGGCTGGGGCCTCGCCCGCGCGCACCGGGTGAGCTATGTGGGCGAGCTCGGCTGGGAGATCTACGTCTCCGCCGACATGGCCGCCCATGCCTGGGAGGCGCTGCGCGAGGCGGGCGAGGGGCTGCTGAAGCCCTGCGGCCTTTATGCGATGAACGCCGCGCGCCTCGAGAAGGGGTTCCGCCACATGGGCCACGACATCACGCCCGAGGACCATATTCTCGAGGCCGGGCTGGGCTTTGCCGTGGGCTGGGCCAAGCCCGCCTTCCGCGGCCGCGACGCCGTGCTGCGCCGCCACGAGGAGGGCCTCGGCCGGCGCCTGCTCGGCTTCCGCCTGCGCGAGCCCGAGCCGCTGCTCTACCACAACGAGCCCATCCTGCGCGACGGGCGCATCGTGGGGCACCTGACCTCGGGCGCCTACGGCCATTCGGTCGGCGGCGCGGTGGGGCTGGGCTATGTGCCCTGCGCGGGCGAGACGGCCGAGGCGCTGCTGGCGAGCGACTGGGCGATCGACGTGGCGGGACGGCGCGTGCCGGCCGAGGCGTCCCTCAGGGCCTTTCACGACCCCTCGGGCGCACGGATGCGCGGCTGAGCGCGGGCGGCGCGGACACGGGCGGCGTGGACAGCGGCGGGCGGGCGCGGCAGAGGGGGGGCATGGACGCCTACGACCCCCCGGACGAGCCGCTGCGCCTGCTGCACGACGACCATGCGATCGTCGTGGTGGACAAGCCGCCGGGCCTTCTCTCCGTGCCCGGCAGGGGCGAGCACCTGGCCGATTGCCTGATCGCGCGGCTGCGGCGGGTGTTTCCGACCGTGCTCCTCGTCCACCGGCTCGACCGCGACACGTCCGGGGTGATGGTCTTCGCGCTGACCCCGCAGGCCCAGCGGCATCTGGGCTGGCAGTTCGAGGAGCGGCGGGTGCGCAAGACCTATCTCGCGCGGCTCTGGGGCGAGACGGCCCAAGCCGAGGGGGTGGTGGACCTGCCCCTGCGGGTGGACTGGCCCAACCGGCCGCGCCAGATCGTGGCCCCGGACGGCCGGCCCGCCCTGACGCGCTGGACCGCCCTCAGGCGCGGCGGCGGCGAGACGCGCGTGCGCCTCCTCCCCGAGACGGGGCGCAGCCACCAGCTGCGCGTCCACATGGCCGCGATCGGCCATCCGATCCTGGGCGATCCCTTCTATGCCGAGGGCCCCGCGCGCGACTTCCCCCGGCTGATGCTCCATGCCGAGACCCTGGGCTTCCGCCACCCCGACGGGGGCCGCCCCGTCCGGTTCCGCGCGCCCGTCCCGTTCTAGAGCAGCCCCGCCCGCGCCATCGCGGCGCGGATCTCCTCGCGCACGGGGGGGCTGGCGGGCAGCAGCGGCAGGCGCACCTCGTCGCGGCAGCGGCCGAGCAGCGACAGCGCGCATTTGGCCCCGGCCACGCCGGGTTCGCGGAAGATCGCCTCGTGCAGCGGCATGAGCAGGTCCTGCAGCCGCAGCGCCTCGGCCCAGTCGCCGCGCAGGCTCGCCTCCTGGAAGGCGGCGCAGAGCCGGGGGGCGGCGTTCGCGGTGACCGAGATGCAGCCGCGGCCCCCTTGCGCGTTGAAGCCGAGCGCGGTCGCATCCTCGCCCGAGAGCTGGACGAAATCCTCGCCGCAGAGCAGCCGCTGGCGCGGCACGCGCGCGAGGTCGCCGGTGGCGTCCTTGACGCCGACGATCGCGGGGTGGCGCGCCAGTTCGGCCATGGTGGCCGGCGTCATGTCCACCGCGCTGCGGCCGGGGATGTTGTAGATGACGAGGGGCAGCCCCACCTCGGCCGCGGCGCGGAAATGCGCGAGCAGCCCCGCC
This sequence comes from Rubellimicrobium sp. CFH 75288, assembly GCF_009904055.1. GTDB lineage: Bacteria > Pseudomonadota > Alphaproteobacteria > Rhodobacterales > Rhodobacteraceae > Rubellimicrobium. The sequence continues at coordinate 40,005 of NZ_WYDP01000015.1, forward strand.
TGGGTGGGCCTGTTGTAATAGGGCGTGACGACCAGCGCCGCATCCGCGCCGGCCTCGCGCGCGGCGCGCACGAGGCGGACGCATTCGGCCGTGCTGTTGGAGCCCGCCCCCGCGATCACCGGCACGCGCCCGCGCGCCTGCGCGACGACCGTGGCCACCACCAGGTCGTGCTCCTCGTGGGAGAGCGTCGGGCTCTCGCCCGTGGTGCCGACGGGGACGAGCCCGTGCGAGCCCTCGGCGATCTGCCATTCCACGAGGTCGCGCAGCGCGTCGAGGTCCACCGCCCCGTCGCGGAAGGGGGTGACGAGGGCGGGAATGGAGCCCTGGAACATGAGCGGTCCTTTCGGGGCGGGGGCGCGGAGCCGGCAGGGCGCCGGCTGTCCGCACCGTGGCCGATCGCGCGCGCTTAGACGGTTTTCCGCCGACTGCCAAGCAAGTCACTTGTTGTTAACCCCCTGGACTGTAGGCTTTGGGCAACTCCCCCGCGAATCCTGCTCTCCGCCACGACCGAGGGATTGCCTGCATGCCGAGTTCGGACCGTTTCGCCGCCGCCTGCCGCCGCCTGGCCGCCCTGATCGTCGTCGCTCTGGCCGCCTGGGGCGCCGCCCCGCCCGCCAGCGCCGAGCAGCCGGCCGTCGCGGCCCTGCGCGAGGCGGTCCGGCTGGCCGATCGCGGCCAGTGGGAGGCGGCGGCCCGCGCGGCCGAGCGCGGCGGGCCGGTGGTGGAGGCGATCATCCAGTGGCGGCACCTGCGCGACGGCGCGGGCACCGCCGAATTCGCCGAATACGCCACCTTCCTGCGCCGCCACCCGGACTGGCCCGGACTCGACCGCCTGCGCGCCAACGGGGAGACGGCGATCCGCGACGCCGCCCCGCCCGAAGCCGTGATCGCCTATTTCGGCGACGCGCTGCCCACGACCGGGATGGGGGCCGTGGCGCTGGCCCGCGCGCTCGAGGCGCAGGGCCGCGCCGGGGACGCCCGTGCCATGCTGCGCGAGGTCTGGCTCACCCAGCCGCTCAACGAATCGGGGCAGGCCCGCCTTCTGGCCGCCTATGGCGACGTGCTCGCCCCCCATCACGCCGCGCGCGCGGACGCGATGCTCTGGCGCTGGCGCACCGCCGATGCGGAGCGGATGATCCCGCTTCTGCCCGACGAGCGGCGGGCGCTGGTCCGCGCGCGGGTCGCCCTGATCCGCCAGCAGGGCGCGGCGGCCGACCGCATCGCCGCCCTGCCGGCAGGGCTGCGCGACCATCCCGGCCTCGCCTATGACCGCTTCGCGCGTATCGCCGAGGAGGGCCGCTGGAGCGAGGCGGCGAGCATCCTGCTCGCCCGGTCCGGCTCGACCGCCGCGCTGGGCGAGCCTGCGCGCTGGGCCTCGTGGCGGGCGCAGACCGCGCGCTGGGCCATGCGGCAGGGCCGCTACGAGGATGCCTACCGGATCGCCTCGCGGCACTTCCTGTCCGAGCCCTCCGAGTCCCATGCGGACCTGGAATGGATCGCAGGCTTCCTGTCGCTGCGCTTCCTCGACGAGCCCGCGCGCGCGCTCGAGCATTTCCGCCGCTCGGAGGCGCAGGTGACCGGGCCCATCTCCACCGCGCGCGCCGCCTACTGGCAGGGGCGCGCCGAGGAGGCGCTGGGGCTGGCCGACGACGCGGCCATCTCCTATGCCCGGGCGGCGACCAACCAGACGGCCTTCTACGGCCTTCTGGCCGCCGAAAAGCTGGGCCTGACGCTCGATCCGTCGCTCACGGGGCTCGAGGATTTCGGCGACTGGCGGAGCTCGGGCATCCTGGCGGGCGAGCTGGGTCAGGCGATGCTGATGCTGCTGGCCGCCGGCGAGCGCAGCGACGCGATCCTGTTCGCCCGCGCGCTGGCCCGCTCTCTCGACCGGCAGGGCATCGGCCAGCTCGCCAACCTCCTCGAGGAGATGCACGAGGCGCATATCGCCGTGCTGGTGGGCAAGACCGCGGCCGAGCGCGGCATCATCGTGCCGGCCGCCTATTTCCCGCTGCATCCCATGGCCTGGCGGGACTGGCCCGTGTCGGGCGAGCTGGCGCTGGCCATCGCGCGGCGCGAATCCGAGTTCAGCCCGGCCGTGACCTCGCCCGTGGGCGCGCAGGGGCTGATGCAGCTCATGCCCGGCACCGCGCGCGAGGTGGCGGGCTGGCTGGGCCTGAGCCACAGCCCCGCGCGGCTCAACGACTGGGAATACAATGCCCGGCTGGGCACGCGCTATCTCCAGATGCTCGAGGGGATGTTCGGCCCCTCGCCCGTGCTGGTGGCGGCGGGCTACAATGCCGGACCCGGACGGCCCCGCCAGTGGATGGCCGAGCGCGGCGACATCCGCCGCGAGGACGTGGACGTGATCGACTGGATCGAGATGATCCCCTTTGCCGAGACGCGCATCTACGTCATGCGCGTGACCGAGTCGCTGCCGGTCTACCGCGCCCGCCTGACGGGCGAGACGGGGCCGGTGGAGTTCACCCGCCTGCTGCGCGGCGAGCCGCCGCGCATCCGGCCCGCGACGCGGCCGCGCCTCGTGGACGCCTCGACGCTGGTGGCGCAGGACCGTCTGTCGGCCTCGAACGTGTCCGCCGAGATCGACGAGGCGGTGGCCGGCGCGGTGGCGCGCGAACTGGCCGAGGAGGTCGCGCGCCAGACGGCCGTGCCCGGCCTGCGGCCCGTCCCGCGCCCCGTGGCGGCCCCGCCCGGCTGAGGCGCCCGCCGGTCGGCCCCGCTGGACTCCGGCGCCCGGTCGCGGGACAAGCGCGACCGGGCCGCGGCGGAGGGAGGCATGGGCGGAGCCTGGGTGGCGGCGATCGACGGGGGCGGGACCAAGACGGCGCTCGCGCTCGCCTCGCGCGCGGGGGGGGTGCGCGTGGCGGCCCCGCGCGGCGGCAGCAATCCGCAGGACGGGCCCGGCTGGCGCGCGGTGCTGGAGGCCGTGCTGGACGAGGCGCTCGGGGCGCCGGGCGGGCTGGCGGCGCTGGTGGCCGGGCTGCCCGGCCATGGCGAGGTTGCCGCGCACGAGCGCGCGGTGGAGGCGCTGCTCGGCGACCGTCTGGGCGGACCGCCGGACGGCCCCCTGCCCTGGGAGGGGATCAACGACGTGGCGCTGGCCCATCTGGGCGCCTTCGGCGGCGCCGAGGGGGTGCTGGTCCTGTCGGGCACGGGCTCCATGGCCATGGCGCGGGGCCCGCTCGGCTTTGTCCGCGCCGGCGGCTGGGGCGACGTGCTGGGCGACGAGGGCAGCGCCGCCGCGATCGGGCGCGAGGCGCTGACGCTGGCCGCGCGTGCGCTCGACGGCCGCGCGCCGGAGGCGGAAGGCTTTGCGCAGGCGCTCTGCGCCCGGATCGGGGCGCCGCCCGGCCCCTTCGGGCCGCTCGAATGGCTGATGGCGCGGGGGGATCGGCCCCGCGCGGCCGTGGCCGGGGCGGCCCGGGCCGTGGATGCGCTGGCTGCGGCGGGCGATCCCCACGCGGCCCGTCTGCTCGACCGGGCGGGGGCGGAGCTGGCCCTGGCGGCCGAGGCTGCGGCCCGGCGGGCCGGACTGCCCGCCCCGTCCCCCTGGGTGCCGGCGGGCGGCGCCTTCGCGAGTGCCCTGCTGCGCCGCGCGGTCGAGGACCGGCTCGGCCCGGCGGGGCGGGCGCGGCTGTCGGCGCTGGGAGGCGGTCTGCTGCGGGCGGCGCAACTGGCGGGCTGGCAGCCCGACACCTTCTGGGCCGACAGGGTCGAGGCCGCCCTGGCCGCGGCCCCGGCCCCCGCGCATCCGGCCTGACCGCCTCAGGCCGGGGCCGCCTCCTCGCTGCGCGGAACGGTGGTCAGAAGCGTCAGATGGGCGATGCCGTGCCGGCGCCGGTCCAGCAGGCGCGTGCCCGGCAGGGGCATCATCGGGGCGCCCTCCTCCCAGACGACGAGCGCGCCGGGCGCGAGCCAGCCCCCCGCCAGCGCCGAGCCCAGCGCGCGCTGGCCCATGCCGCGCCCGTAGGGCGGGTCGAGAAAGCACAGGGTGAAGGGCGGCTCGGCGAGCGGGGGCAGGCGCTGGGCGTCGCGCGCGATGAGACGGGCCCGGTCCGCCAGCCCCGCCCGCGCGAGGTTCTCGCGGATCAGCCGGATCGCGGGGCGTCCCTCCTCCACCAGCGTCGCGGCGGCCGCCCCGCGCGAGAGCGCCTCGACCGACAGCGCCCCCGTGCCGGCGAACAGGTCGAGCACGCGCGCCCCTCCGACGGGGTCGCCGAAACGCCCCCCCTCGAGCAGGCCGAAGATCGCCTCGCGCACGCGGTCGGCCGTGGGGCGCAGGGCCGCGGCCGGGTCGCCCGCCCCCGGATCGGCCAGGCGCAGGCCCCGGAGCGCGCCGCCCACCACGCGCATCGCCTCAGGCCCTCAGCAGCGCCTTGAGGTCCGTGGCCGGATCGGCCAGGACCTCGGGCGCGGGCGAGCGGCCGGCCTCGATCAGCCGCTTGCCGATCATGTAGGCGCGCGGGTCGTTCATCGCGTCCACGGCGAGCAGCCGGTCGCCCCGGAAGTACCAGTGCGAGCGCGGCGCCTGCTCGCCCGCGCCGGCCGACCGGACCACGATGCGGTCGTGCCCGGTTCCCAGCCCGGCGATCTGGAGCTTGCAATCGTACTGGTCCGACCAGAACCACGGCGCGGCGCGATAGGGCGTCTCCGCCCCGAGGATGTTGCGGGCCACCGTCTCGGCCTGGTCGATGGCATGGCCCACCGATTCGAGGCGGATGCGCCCCTCGCCATGCGGAAACGAGGCGCAATCGCCCGCCGCCCAGACATGCGGCGCCGAGGTGCGGCCGTATTCGTCGGTGCGGATCCCGTTCTCCACTGCGATGCCCGCGCTCTCGGCCAGGGCGGTGTTGGGCACGATGCCGATCCCCACGAGAACCAGATCGGCCGCCACCTCGGCTCCGTCCGACAGGCGCGCCCCGCGCACCCGACCCTGCCCGTCGTCGAGCAGCCGGTCGAGACCCGTCTCCTCGCGGATCTCCACCCCGTGGGCGCGGTGAAGCGCCCGGATGTAGTCGGCCGTCTCGGGCGCGGCCACGCGGGCGAGGATGCGCGGCGCCATCTCCACCACCGTCACGCGCAGGCCGCGCTGGGCCGCCACCGCCGCCCCCTCGAGGCCGATATAGCCGCCGCCCACCACGAGGGCCGGCCGGCCGGGGACCATCTCGGGGGCGAGCGCGTCGGCATCGCGGATGTCGCGCATCGTGTGGACCCCCCGCAGGTCGCCCCCCATCGCGGCCGGCAGCCGCCGGGGCGTGGAGCCCGTGCAGAGCACGAGCTCGTCATAAGGGATCTCGGCCCCGGTCACGAGGGTGACGACTCGCCGGCCCGTGTCGATCGCCGCCGCTTCGGCGCCGAGGCGCAGGTCGATTCCGTGCTCGGAGTAGAAGGCCTCGGGGCGCAGGTAGAGCCGCTCGCGCGGCAGCTCGCCGAGCAGGTAGTCCTTGGACAGCGGCGGGCGCTGGTAGGGGGGGTGGGGCTCGGCCCCGATCAGCGTGATCGTGCCGTCGAAGCCCTCGGCGCGCAGCCGCGCCACCAGCGCAAGCCCCGCCTGTCCGGCGCCCACCACGACGACATGGGTCATCCCGCATCTCCCCGCTTGACGGCGCGCACCGTATCCGCCCCATTGGCCCGTGCAACCGGAAAGGGCCGGAAGGGAGACGTGCCATGGCGATCGCGGCGGGCGAGCGGCTGCCCGAGGGACGGGTTCTGCGGATGGGCGAGGGGGGCGTGGAGGAGGTGGCCACGCGCGAGCTGTTCGCCGGGCGCCGCGTGGTCCTGTTCGGGGTGCCGGGGGCCTATACCTCCACCTGCACGAATGCCCATGTCCCGAGCTTCGTGCGCACGAGGCCCCGCCTCGCGGAGAAGGGGGTGGACGCGGTCCTCTGCCTGGCGGGCAACGATCCCTTCGTGCTGCGCGCCTGGGGCGAGGCGACGGGTGCGACCGCGGCCGGGATCGAGATGATCGCCGACCCGTCGGGCGACTGGATCGTGGCCCTGGGCGAGGAGCTGACCAACCCGGCCGTGGGATTTCACCGCCGCTCGCGCCGCTTCGCGGCCCTGATCGAGGACGGGGTGGTGCGGCACTGGGCCGACGAGGAGAGCCCCGGCGCCTGCACCGTCTCCTCGGGGGAGGCGATGCTCGAACGGATCTGAGCGCCCCTCAGCCGCCCTGCGCGCGGGCGTGCTCGACCTTGCACAGGCAGACGATCGCCTCGGTCTGGTCGCGCTGGACCTCGGCCTCGCCGGCGAGGGCGTCGATGCGGGGGGCCATCTCCACGTCGAGGCGCGACAGCCCGTCGCAGGCATGGGTGGTCAGGCGCAGGTCCACCACGTTGTAGACGTTGCGCCAGTCGGGATGGTGCCCCGACTTCTCGGCCAGAAGCGCCACGCGCGACATGAAGCCCCAGGCCTCGGAGAAGGAGCGGAACTTCCAGATCTTGCGGATCGCGTCCGTTTCCGGGTCCGCGCCCCAGCCCGCCTCTCCCAGGGGGGGCAGGAGCCGGTCGCGTTCCTCCTGCGTGAGCCGTTCAACCATCGGTCGTCTCCCGTTCCACGAGAAGCCGGTCGTCCTCCTCGGCCGCGCGCAGGCGGGCGGGACGATCGGCGATGCGCTCCCAATACGCTGCAAGCGCGGGATCGGACGGCAGCGTGCCGAAGAGCAGGCCGAAGCCCACCTGCGAGCCGAGATAGACGTCCACGGCCGAGAAGCGGTCGCCCACGGCAAAGTCGCGGCCGCGCAGATGGTCGCAGAGCACCCGCAGCACGGTGTCGAAATCGCCCCAGCCCGCGCGGCCGCGATGCTCGGGCGCGACCTCCCAGCCGAAGGAGCGGCTGACGATGGCCTGCTCGAGCGGGCCGGCCGCGAACAGGAGCCACCGCCAGAAGCCCGCCCGGTCCCCGGGCAGAAGGTCCGCCTCGGGAAAGGCCTCGGCGAGATAGCCGCAGATCGCGGCCGTCTCGGTCACCACGGCGCCGTCATGGACCAGCGCGGGGACCTTGCCCATCGGGTTGATCGCCCGGTAGGCGGGGTCCTTCATGGGCGCCCCGAAGGCGACGATCCGCGCCTCGTAGGGCTGGCCCGTCTCCTCGATCATCCAGCGGGCGATGCGGCCGCGCGACTGGGGATGGGTGTAGAGGACGAGGGCCATGGCGCGCTCCGGTCCGTTCGGGCGCAGCCTAGCCGGTCCCGGTCCGCCGATCCAGCGGCCGCCCTCACTCGCGTTCGGGGGGCGCCCCGGGTCGCGGGCCGCGGCGGAAGGGCCCGAGGGCGGTCATCACCGCGATCTCGGTGTCCACGGCCGCGCGCTCGCGCACGACGAACTCGGCCACGGCGGCGCGCAGGCGGTCGTCGGCGATCCAGTGGAGCGAATGGGTGCGCACCGGGCGGTAGCCGCGCGCGACCTTGTGCTCGCCCTGCGCGCCAGCCTCCACGCGCGCCAGCCCGTGCGCCAGCGCCCAGTCGATCGCGCGGTGATAGCAGAGCTCGAAATGCATGAAGGGGATCGTCTCGGTGGCGCCCCAGTAGCGGCCGAACAGCGCCTCGCGTCCGATCCAGTTGAGCGCGCCCGCCACGGGACGCCCCCTCCGGGCGGCGACAAAGAGCACCACGTCCTCGGCCATGCGCTCGGCCGCGAGGTCGAAGAAGCGGCGCGTCAGGTAGGGCCGGCCCCACTTGCGCGCGCCGGTGTCCTGATAGAAGCGCCACATCGCATCCCAGTGCGCGGGGCGCAGGTCCGCACCCGCAAGCGCCTCGATCGTCCCGCCGAAGCCCTGGGCCGCGGCCCGCTCGTGGCGGATGGCCTTGCGCTTGCGCGACGACAGGGTGTCGAGGAAGTCCGCAAAGTCGCGATAGCCCTCGTTGAACCAGTGGAACTGCTCGCCCGTGCGGGGGATCAGGCCCAGCGCCGCGCCGGCCTCGGCCTCGGAGCCGGTGCAAAAGGTGAGATGGGCCGAGGACAGGTCGTTGTCCTCCACGAGGCGCACGAGCGTGCCGAGAAGGGCGGGCTGCGCCGTCGCCTCGGTCCCCGGCCGGCACAGGAGGCGGCGGCCGGGGACGGGGGTGAAGGGGACGGCCACCTGGAGCTTGGGATAGTAGCGGCCGCCCGCGCGCTCCCAGGCGTCGGCCCAAGACCAGTCGAAGACGTATTCGCCCTGGCTGTGGCCCTTGACGTAGAGGGGCAGCACGGCGAGGAGGCGGCCGCCCTCGCGCAGCGCGAGGGGGCGGGGCTGCCAGCCCGTGCCGGGCCCGACCGAGCCCGATTCCTCGAGCGCGAGGAGGAAGCGATGCGTCGTGAAGGGATCGAGGGGCCGGCCGCCGTCGGCCGTCTCGGGGGCGGCGCAGGCATCCCAGTCCGCGGCCGGGATCTCGGCCACGGAGGCATGCGCCGTCACCGTGAGGCTCACGCCCGGTAGCCCTCGAAGGTGACGTTGTCGGCCACGAGCCGCGCCAGACGCTCCTGCCAGGGGGCGCGGATGGTCCAGCACAGGATGGCCGCGCCGCGCCGGCGGAGGCGGCGCAGGTCCGGCCGCCACAGGTCGAGCGCCTTGTGGCTGACAAAGGAGGCGCCCGTCCGGTCGTAATGCTTCACGAGGCGCAGCTGGGTGAGGACCGCCTCGGGGATGCCCGGCCAGTCGCGGGCGCGGAAGGGATCGGTGGTCAGGCCGCGCGGCAGGTCCGGGCGCAGCTCGGCCAGACGGGCCACCATGTGCGGGTTGAAGGACATGAGCGCCACCGGCCCCTCGTAGCCGTGGAGCGCACGTGCGGTCGCCTCCTCCAGATGGGCCGGCCCCTCGCCCAGCTCGCCGGTCTGGTCCTTGAGCTCGATGAGGAGCGGCACGCGCCCCCGCACGAGGGCGAGCAGGTCCGACAGGCGCGGGATCGTCTCGCCGCCGCCGCCGCGCAGCGGGATGCGCACGAGTTCGGCCGCCTCGCGCGCGGCGACGGGCCCCGTCTCGTCCGTCAGCCGGTCGAGGTCGTGGTCGTGGAACACCATCGCCTCGCCGTCGGCCGAGGGCTGGAGGTCGAATTCGAGCGGGTAGCCCGCCTCGATCCCCGCGCGCACGGCCGCGAGCGAGTTCTCGGGCCGCCCCTCGCCCCAGAGCGCGCGATGCGCCACGGGGCGGTCGAGAAAGGCGCGCGGGAGCGGAACGACGGGGGCGCTCATCGCAGAAGGAACACGCCTTCCACCTCCACGGCGGCGCCGAGGGGCAGGGCGGAGACGCCGATGGCCGAGCGCGCATGCCGACCCGCCTCGTCCAGAAGGGCCACGAACAGGTCGGAGGCGCCGTTGACCACCTTGGGCTGGTCGACGAAGCCCGGCGCGGAGGCGACAAAGCCCGTGAGCTTGACCACCCGCAGCAGCCGGTCCCAGTCGCCCCCGCAGGCGGCACGCACCTGCGACAGGAGCTGGAGCGCGCAGCTCTCGGCCGCCCTGGCGCCCTCCTCGATCGACAGGTCGCCCCCCAGCGTGCCGCGCCAGACGCCGCCCGAGGCGTCGCGCGAGATCTGGCCCGAGACGTGCAGAAGGTCGCCCGCGCGCACGAAGGGCACATAGGATGCGAGCGGCGCGGCCGGCTCGGGCAGAACGAGGCCCCGGTCCCTGAGGCGGTCGTCGATGGTCATGGTCTCTCCCCCTGCTGCAGCGCGCGGACGGTAGTGCGCTGCCCGCCGCCCGTCCACCGGAGGCGCTCAGGTCTCCCGGAAGGCCTTGGCGAAGTAGTCGGTGAGCGGCTTGAGCAGGAACGACAGGGGCGTGCGCTCGCCCGTGCGGATGAAGGCCTCGACCGGCATCCCGGGCAGGAGCGCCATGCCGGGGGGCAGGCGGTCGTGCTCACCCTCGGCGATCTCGATATCGGCGCGGTAGAAGCTGAGGCGCGAAGCCTGGTCCTGGAAGGCATCGGCCGAGACCTGGGTCACGCGGCCGCGCAGTTCGGGCGTCTGGCGCTGGTTGAAGGCGGGAAAGCGCAGGATGACCTCTTGACCGACATGGACCTCGTCCACATGGATGGGCTCCACCTGGCTCGCGATCACCAGGGGGCGGTCTTGGGGCACGATGTAGAGGACCGGCTCGGCCGCGCGGATGACCGAGCGGGGGGCGAACACCGTCATGCCGTGGACGATGCCGCCCACGGGCGCGCGGAGGTCGAGCCGCTCGAGCCGCAGCAGCAGCGCCCGGCGCCGCTCGGACAGGTCGATCTCGTCGAACTGGAGGTCGCGCAACCGCGAGGATGCCTCCTCGCGCCGGGCCGATTCGAGGCGCAGGATCTCGATCTCGATCTCGGTGATGCGGCCCTCGGCCTGGGCGGCGGCGGCCACGAGCTCGCCCTTGCGCCCCTCGAGCGCGGCCTGTTCGCGCTCGAGCTCGAGCACGCGGCCCGCCTGCGCAAGCCCGCGGTCGAGCAGCGACTGCTGGGCGGCAAGCTCGCGCGCGATCAGGGCGAGCTGGGTCTCGATGGCGGCCTGCTGGGCGCGGATGCCCTCGATCTGGCTGGCGATCTGGCCGCGCCGCCGGGTGAGCTGCTCGACCTCGCGCAGCGCGGTCTCGCGGCGCTGGGCGAAGAGCCGCTCGGAGCCCGCCATCAGCTCCGCGGCGACGGGATTGGTCGATTCGGCCAGAAGCGGATCAAAGGTCAGCCGGTCCGCGCCCGATTCCTCGGCCTCGAAGCGGGCGCGGCGGGCGAGCACCTCCAGAAGCTGCCCCTCCACGACGGCAAGTTCGCTCTCGAGCGCGCGCGCATCGAGCCGCACGAGCAGGTCGCCCGCCTCGACCCGGTCGCCGTCCGCCACCAGGATCTCGGCCACCACGCCGCCGTCCAGATGCTGGACGACCTGGCGGTTCTGGGCGACCTCGACCCGGCCATGGGCGATCACCGCCCCCGTGATCGGCGTGAGACCGGCCCAGAGGCCGAATCCGCCCACGAGGACCAGCAGGCACAGAAGGCCCAAGACCAGGGGCGGCCCGGCCGACCATCGCACGGCCGGCGGTCGGGGATCGGGACGCGCGGTCATGTCACGCCCCCTGCGGGGGTGGGCGCGATCTGCCGGTGGTTGGCGACCGTCTCGCGCAGGACGTCCTCCTTGGGACCGAAGGCGCGGCGGGCCCCGTTCTCGAGCAGCAGCAGCAGGTCGCATTCGGCGATGGCGGCGGGGCGGTGGGCCATGATGAGCACGGCCGCCCCGCGGGCCTTGAGCGCGCGGATCGCGGCGTTGAGCGCCACGGAGCCGTCGTTGTCGAGGTTCGAGTTGGGCTCGTCGAGGACCACCACGACGGGATCGCCGTAGAGCGCGCGCGCAAGCCCGATGCGCTGGATCTGCCCGCCCGAGAGGCGGCCCCCGGCGGCCGAGACGCGCGTGTCGTAGCCCTCGGGCAGGCGCAGGATCATCTCGTGCGCGGCCGCCTGCTGGGCGGCGCGGACCACGGCGGCGTCGTCGGGTTCGGGCGACAGCCGGGCGATGTTCTCCTTGATGGTCCCGTCGAACAGCGTCACGCGCTGGGGCAGATAGCCGATGTAGCGGCCGAGCACGTCCGGGTCGTACTGGTCGAGCGCGGCGCCGTCGAGGCGGATCTTGCCCGCCGCCGGGCGCCAGGCGCCGGTGATGGCGCGCGCCAGCGTGGACTTGCCCGCGCCCGACAGGCCGATGACCCCCACCGCCTGTCCGGGCTCCACGCGGAAGCTGACCATCCGCAGCGTCGCCTGCGTCTCGCCGGGCGGAACCACCGTCACCTGCTCGAGTTCGAGACGGCCGCGCGGGCGGGGCAGGGCGGTGCGCCGCATCTCCTCCGGGACGGCGCCGAGCAGCCGCGCGAGGTTGGTCCAGGCCTCGCGGCCCCGCGCGAGCACCGCCCATTGGCCGACGATCACCTCGACCGGGGCGAGCGCGCGGCCGAGCAGGATGGAGCCCGCGATCATCGCGCCCGCCGTCATCTCGCCGCGCAGGACCAGAAAGGCCCCGAGCCCGAGCATGGCCGATTGCAGGAACAGCCGGACGGCCCGGATCACGGCGCTGTAGGTGCCGCCCGCATCCTGCGCGCCGATGGCCGAGGCGAGCGCACGGGCGCGCGCCTCGTTCCAGCGGGCGAAGGCCGCCTCGCGCATGCCGAGCGACTGGATCGTCTCGCCTTCCTGCCGGATCTGGCTGCCGGCCGCGTCGGCGGCAAAGGCGCTGTGGGCCGCCACCTCGAGCGGGCGACGCGTCGCGGCCTGGTTCATGAGCGCAAGCAGGATCAGCACGGCCGCCCCGACGAGCGCCAGATAGCCCATCCACGGATGGAACAGGAAGATGCCCGCAAAGAACAGCGGCGCAAAGGGCACGTCGAACAGCGCCATCAGCGCCGGCGAGGTCAGCGCGCGCTGGACGGATTCGAGGTCGCGCAGGCCGGTCTGGGCCTCGCGCTCGGCCCGGGCGAGCGAGCCGGCCCGCAGGCTGGCGGAAAACACCCGCCGGTCGAGCCGCGACTGGAACCGCGCGCCGACCCGGCCCATCAGGCGCCCGCGCACGAAATCGAGCACCGCCATGCAGCCGTACAGAAAGGCCACAAGGACCGACAGCGCGATCAGCGTCTCCACCGAGCGCGAACCCAGCACCCGGTCATAGACGTTGAGCATGTAGAGCGGCCCCGTGAGCATCAGCAGGTTCACCGCCAGGCTGAACACCGCCACGGCGACCAGAAGACCGCGGCTTTCCGCCCGGGCCGCACGAAGCTCGGCAAGTCCCCGCGCAAGATGCTCCTCGGCAGCCATCGGCTCCTCCGATCCTCACGGCGGCGCGAGGCGGGCGTGAGGCCCCGGGGGTTCGCGTCCGACCGCAGGACCGCTATAGCAGATGCGACGTCGGCCGACACGGGGGGTCCGTTCATGCCACGCCGTTCCGATCCCGCGCCGGCGGGCCCCGCGCGGCCGGCCCTCCTCTGGGCCCTGGCCCTCCTGGCGGCGGCCGCGGGCTGCACGCCGGCCCCGCCGGGCGAGGCGTTCAACGACCCGTTCGAGGCCCGCAACCGCGAGATCCATGCCTTCAACAAGGCCCTCGACCAGGCGGTGCTGCGTCCGCTGGCGCGCGCGGCCCTCGAGGCCCCGCCCGAACTGACCCAGCCCGTGGTCAACGTCTCGGCCCATGCCGGTCTGCCCGGAACGGTGGTCAACAACCTTCTTCAGGGGGATCTGGAAGGCGCGGCCACCAATACGCTGCGCTTTGCGATCAACACGACGCTGGGGCTGGCCGGCCTGTTCGATCCGGCGGGCGAGATCGGCCTGCGGGAGGTGGAGACCGATTTCGGCGCCACGCTGGCGGCCTGGGGGGTGCCGGAGGGGGCCTATCTGGAACTGCCGGGCATCGGCCCCTCCACCGAGCGCGACGCAGCGGGGCGGGTCGTGGACTTCCTCGTCGATCCGCTCGACCGCCTCGTGCAGCTGCCGCTCGCGCTGCGCGTGGCCGCCAAGGCCGGCGAGGAGGTCGTCGAGCGGGCGCAACTCTTTGGCGTGATCGACGATATTCTCTATCAGAGCGCGGACTCCTATGCCCAGGCTCGCCTGATCTACCTGCAGAACCGCCGCTTCGAGCTGGGCGACACCCGCGACGAGGCGGAGGTCTTCTTCGATCCCTATGAGGAGGAGTTCTGATGCTGCATCTCAGCCGTCGCGCCGCGCTGGCGCAGGGGGGCGCGCTTGCCGCCCTGCTCGCCCTGGCCCCCGCCGCCCTGGCGCAGGATGTGGGGCGCGCCCGCGCGCTGGTGGACGAGCTTGTGGCGCAGGTCAACGCGGTGATCGCGAGCGGCCTGCCCGAGGCGGCCATGATCGACCGCTTTGCGGCGATCTTCCTCGCCTATGCGGACGTGCCCACGATCGCGCGCTACAGCCTGGGCGCCGATGCCCGCGCGCTCAGCGCCGACCAGATGGCGCGCTACACGCAGGCCTTCGCCGCCTATGTCGCGCGCAAGTACGGCTCGCGCTTCCGGGAGTTCATCGGCGGGCAGGTGGTGGTGGAGGACGCGCGCCCCGTCCCCAACGGCATCGAAGTGCGCACGACCGCCTATCTGCGCGGGCAGGCCCCGTTCCGGGTCGATTTCTGGGTCTCCGACCGGTCCGGGCAGCTCAAGTTCTTCAACATGGTGGTCGAGGGCGTGAACATGCTCCTGGCCGAGCGGACCGAGATCCAGGCCATGCTGGACCAGCGCCGCGGCGACGTGGAGCGGCTGATCGCCGATCTGGCGCGGGGCTGACCGGGACGCGGCCCTCCGGCCCGGACCCCGGACGGGGCCTGGCCGGAGCCTGTCCGCGCTCCATATCGGGGCGCAGCCCCCGTCGGAGAACGCCATGCGCTTCAGTCCCCTGCCCTGCCTCGGCCTTGTCGCCCTTCTGGCCGGAGCGGCTGGCGCCGCGGCCCTGCCCTGGGACGGGACCTACCGGCCCACGCTCGGCGCCGATTGCAGCCGGATCGGCGAGGAAGGCGGCGCGGTGCGCATTGCCGAGGGCGAGTTCCACGGGATCGGCGCGGTCTGCGAGATGACCAATCCCGTGGACGTGCTCGACATGGACGCCACCCTCTATGTCATGGAATGCGAAGGCGGGGGCGAGACCTGGACCGAGCGGGCCATGCTGATGCGGGCCGCCGAGGGGGATGCGGTCTTCGTGATCTGGAACGGCTATGCCTTCCGCTACGAACGCTGTCCCGACCCCGCGGAGGAGGCGGCCGACGAGCCCGCCGCCCCTGAGGTCCCCGGGGCGCCCGACGGCGAGGCGCCCGTCCTCTGACCGCCGGACCTACTGACCCGACAGGATGGAGATGAGTGCGTCGAGCACGGCATCCTGGGCCGCGTCGCGCGCGGGGCGCGGGGGCGGGGCGGCGCCCTCGGGCGGGCCGAAGGCGCTCTCGAGCGCGGCGTCGAGCGCGGGGTCCGTGGTCAGGGGGCCGAACGCGGCCTCGAGCGCGGCATCCACCGCCGGATCGCCCGTGCCGCGGAAGGGCTCGCCCGTGCCGTCGGCCAAGAGGCCGCCCGGATCGACAAACCCGCCCGGCGTGCCGCGGGGGGGCGTCATCGGCAACGGGCGGGGCGGGATGTCCTCGAGTACCCGGACCATGGTCTCGCGCCAGATCTCGGCGGGCAGGCCCCCGCCCGTGACGCCGGTCAGCGGCGTGTTGTCGTCGTAGCCCATCCACACGCCCGTGACGTAATCGGCGGAAAAGCCGATAAACCACGCATCGCGCGCGGCCTGGGTGGTGCCGGTCTTGCCCGCGATCTGCCAGCCGGGAATGCGCGCGCGTCCCCCCGTGCCCTCCTCGACGACGCGCCACATCATCCAGACGAGTTCCTGCGCCGCGCGTTCGCTGATGACCCGGTCGCGGATGCCGCCGCCCACGCCCATGACGGGTTGTTCGTCGCCCAGCAGCGACAGCTCCACGAGGCCGTAGGGCGCCACGGCCGAGCCGCCGTTGAGGATGCCGGCATAGGCCGCGGTCATCCGCAGCAGGGTCGATTCGGACGCCCCGAGCGCCAGGGCGGGCCCGAGCGCCAGGTCGCCGCGCAGGCCGAACCCCTCGGCCACCGCGCGGACGCGGTCGCGGCCCACCTGCTCGCTCAGCAGCACGGCGGGGATGTTGCGGCTCTCGGCGAGCGCCTGGGTCAGGGTGATCCGGCCCTTGAAGGTGCGGTCGTAGTTCTCCGGGCACCACTGGCCCGATCCGGCGATGGTCATGCAGAGCGGCGTGTCGTCCACGCGGTCCTCGGGGTCGAGGCCGAGATCGAGCGCGGCGGCGAAGACGAAGGGCTTGAAGGCCGAGCCGGTCTGGCGCAGCGCCATGGTGGCGCGGTTGAAGCGGCCGGCCCCGTCCTCGCGCCCGCCGACCATGGCCCGCACGGCGCCGTCGGCGGACATGACGACGATGGCCGCCTGCGCCTGGCTGCCTGCCCGGACGCGCGTCTCGAAGACGGTGCGCAGCGCCGTCTCGGCCGCACGCTGGATACGCGGGTCGAGCGTGGTGCGGATGATGACGTCCTCCGTGGTGCCGGAGGTGAAGAATTCCGGCCCCGTATCCATCACCCAGTCCGCAAAGGCGCCGCCGGAGCGCGCGGAGGCCCGCGGCGACAGGCGGGCGGGATTGGCGCGCGCCTCCTCCGCCTGGGCGGCGGTCAGGTAGCCCTGCTCCTCCATCAGCCCGACGACGATGCGTGCGCGGTCCTGCGAGCGGGCGAGGTTGGCGGTCGGGGCATAGGTGGAGGGCGCCCGCAGGAGCCCCGCGAGCATCGCCGCCTCGGCGGGGTTCACCTCGGCCGCGCCCTTGTCGAAGTAGCGTCGCGCTGCCGCCTCGAAGCCGCGCGTGCCCGCGCCCAGATAGGCGCGGTTGAGGTAGATCGTGAGGATCTCCTCCTTGGAATAGCGCAGCTCCATGGCGAGCGCGTAGATGGCTTCCTCCGCCTTGCGCCACAGCGAGGTGCGGCGGCAATCGGCCTCGTAGGCAGCCTCGTCGGCCCAGCGTTCGGGGTCGAAGGGCCGTCCGATGCAGAGCAGCTTGGCCGTCTGCTGGGTGATGGTGGAGCCGCCATGCCCCTCGAAGGCGCCGCGGCCGGCCGAGAGGTTGATGCGGATGGCCCCGGCGATCCCCTGCGGGTCGAGGCCCGGATGCCACCAGAAGCGGCGGTCCTCGGTCGCGATCACCGCGTTGCGCAGATGCGGCGAGACGGAATCGGCCGTGACCATCCCGCCGAACTGGTCGCCGCGCCAGGCGAAGGGCTCGCCGTGCCGGTCGAGCAGCGTCACCGAGCCGCGGGCGCGGCCGTCCACCAGCTCGGTGGCCGGCGGCAGCCGAGCAGCCTGCCAGGCGACGGCTCCGCCGAGAATCAGCCCGCCGAGAACGGCGGCGCGCCAGCCCACCGCCCAGACCGCCCCGAGCACCGCCCGCACCAGGGCTGCCAGAAGCCCCAGAAGCCAGCCCACCGGGCCGCGCCGGCGCGCCGGCGCGGCCGCGCGCGTCCTGCGGCCGCCGCCCGATCCGCCCCGCACCCGCGAGGGGCCCG
>NZ_WYDP01000016.1 GCF_009904055.1 Rubellimicrobium sp. CFH 75288
GCGCGCGTCCTGCGGCCGCCGCCCGATCCGCCCCGCACCCGCGAGGGGCCCGGGCGGCCCGTGCCGCCCCGGCCGGGCCGCTCCGCCACGAGGGGGGGCCGTCCGCCTGCCTGCCTGCCCATGCGCCTCCGCTCCTGACCGGCCGGAGCCGGTACGCGAAACGCGGGGACCATACCGGTCCCGTGCGGGCTTGTCGAACGGCGAGCGACCCGGTCGGCATTTTCCTTCTGCCGAAGAAACAGGCATGTGCCCCGATTTGTGCATTTCCTCTGGGATTCTGCCGCAACTCCCCGTGCAGGTGGGGCGCTCCCGACTTGCCGCCGGGGCAGGCGGGGCGCCTTCTCGGCTCGACAGATCCCGGCAGGGCCGGCCGGGGGCGAGGGATTGCATGCAGGGGCCGCGAGGACAGGCCGAAAGGAAGGGGACGTGAAACTCATCATCGCAGCGATCAAGCCGTTCAAGCTCGAGGAGGTGCGCGAGGCGCTCACCGCCCAGGGCGTGCGCGGCATGATGGTGACGGAGATCAAGGGCTTCGGCGCGCAGTCGGGGCATACGGAAATCTACCGGGGCGCCGAATACGCCGTGGCCTTCGTGCCCAAGGTGAAGCTCGAGATCGTGGTGCCCGATGCCCTGGCCGAGGCGGTCGTGACGACCATCGCGCGCACGGCGCGCACCGACAAGATCGGCGACGGCAAGATCTTCGTGCTGGATGTCGAGTCGGCGCTGCGGGTGCGCACGGGAGAGACCGGAGAGGACGCGCTGTGATCGGGACATCAGGAGGACAGGGGATGAGGATGGGGCGGGGTGCGACCGTCGCGCTGGGCCTGGCGCTGGCGGCCTGGCTGCTGCCGGACACGGGCTGGGCTCAGGCCGTCGAGGGGGCGGTGGAGGGCGGTGCGATCGACCCCGCGGCCGTCGCCGCGGCGGAGCCCGCCGCGCCGGGCTTCGACGAGATCGGGCCCTTCATCATGACGACGCTGCTGTTCCTGATCGGCGGCTTTCTGGTCATGTGGATGGCGGCGGGCTTCGCCATGCTGGAGGCGGGCCTGGTGCGGTCCAAGAACGTGACCACGCAGCTGACCAAGAATGTCGGCCTGTTCGCCATCGCGGCCGTGATGTACTGGCTGCTGGGCTACAACCTGATGTATCCGGGCGACGGCTGGACGATCGGGGGCTGGCTCGGCTCGCTCTTCAGTCCCGCCGTGCTCGAGCCCGTGGGCCTCGCCCCGCAGGCGGCCGATCTGGGCTATGCGGCCAAGGCGTCGGATTTTTTCTTCCAGCTGATGTTCTGCGCCACCACCGCCTCCATCGTGTCGGGGGCGCTGGCCGAGCGCATCAAGCTGTGGCCGTTTCTCCTGTTCACCGTGGTGCTCACGGGGCTGATCTACCCGATCGAGGCGTCCTGGCAGTGGGGCGGCGGCTGGCTGTCGGAGGCGGGCTTCTCCGACTTTGCGGGCTCGACGCTGGTTCACGCGGCGGGAGGCTTTGCCGCGCTGGCCGGGGCGATCGTGCTCGGGCCGCGCCTCGGGCGCTATGTGGGCGGACGCGTGGTCCCCTATCCGGGCTCCAACCTCGCGCTCGCCACGCTGGGGACGTTCATCCTGTGGCTGGGCTGGTTCGGCTTCAACGGCGGCTCGCAGCTTGCGGCCGGGACGGTCGGCGACATCGCGGACGTGGCGCGCATCTTCGCCAACACCAACATGGCGGCCGCCGCAGGCGCGCTCGCGGCGATGATCCTGACGCAGGCCCTCTACGGCAAGGTGGACCTGACCATGGTGCTCAACGGCGCGCTGGGGGGGCTCGTCTCCATCACGGCCGGGCCGCTCGACCCGTCGCTGTTCGGCGCGCTGTGGATCGGCGCGGTGGGCGGCGTGCTGGTGGTCCTCGCCGTGCCGATGCTCGACCGGATGCGCATCGACGATGTGGTGGGCGCCATTCCCGTCCACCTCGTCTGCGGGTTCTGGGGGACGATGGTGGTGCCGGTCTACACGGCCGACGCCGCCTTCGGCACGCAGCTTCTGGGCTTCCTCGCGATCGGCGCCTTCGTCTTCGTGGCGAGCCTCCTCGTCTGGCTGCTGCTGCGCGCCACGGTGGGCCTGCGCGTGACCCCCGAGGCGGAGACGACGGGGCTGGATGCGACCGAACTCGGCATGGAGGCCTATCCCGAATTCGCCCGCGCCTGAGACGCGCCCGGGGGCGGGCCTCCTCCCCCCGCCCCCGGGCACCGGCGGCCCGCGCGGTCCTCCCCCGCGCGGGCCGATCCCGTTCTCAGAGCCCCGTCTCGACCATCGCGCGCGCGAGGACGGGGACGGTCGCGGGGTTGAGGCCCGCGATGTTCACGCGCCCGTCGCCCACCATGTAGATCCCGTGATCCTCGCGCATCCGCGCCACCTGCTCGGGCGTGGCGCCCAGCCGCGAGAACATCCCCCGGTGGCGGCGCAGGAAGTCGAACCGGTCGTCGTTGGTCAGCCGCCGCAGCTCGGCCGCGAGCGCGCTCCGCAGCGCGGCCATGCCGTCGCGGATCCCGGCCAGCTCCGCCTCCCACTCCGCGCGCAGGGCGGCGTCGCCGAGCACGGTCGAGACGATCCGCGCGCCATGGTCGGGCGGAAAGGAATAGGTCTGGCGGTTGAGATGGGCGAGCGCCCCCTGCGCGCGGCGCGCAGCCTCCCCGCTTGCGCCCACGGCCATCAGCAGGCCCGCGCGCTCGCGGTAGATGCCGAAGTTCTTGGAGCAGGACAGCGCGATCAGGCATTCGCCCGAGGCGGCAAGGCGGCGCGTGGCGGCGGCATCGGCCTCGAGACCCTCGCCGAAGCCGAGATAGGCCAGATCCACGAGCGGCAGGGCGCCGCGCCGCCGCAGCAGCGCGTCGATCTCGGCCCAGGTCTCCGCGTCCGGGTCCGCGCCGGTGGGGTTGTGGCAGCAGCCGTGCAGCAGCACCGCATCCCCCTCCGCCACCCCCCCGAGATCGGCGAGCATGCCCCCGGCATCCACGCCGCGCGTTTCCGGGTCGAAGTAGCGGAAGGGCCGGGCCGGGATGCCGAGATGGCGCAGGATCGACAGGTGGTTGGGCCAGGTCGGGTCCGGCACCCAGACCGTGAGATCCGGCCGGGCCATGCGCGCCAGTTCGAAGGCGAGGCGCACCGCCCCCGTGCCGCCGGGCGTCGCCGCCGCCGCGATGTGCGCGCGGGGCGCCGCCCCGTCCAGCACCAGCGGGATCAGCGCGTCGGCAAAGGCCGGATCGCCCGCGAGCGCGGTATAGGTCTTGGTCGTCTCGCCCTCCCAGATGCGCCGCTCGGCCTCGCGCACGGCACGCATGATGGGCGTTCGCCCCTCGGCGTCGCGATAGACCCCCACCCCGAGGTCGATCTTGTCCGCGCGCGGATCGGCGCGAAAGGCCGCCATGAGCGAGAGGATGGCGTCGGGGGGCTGCTCCGGCAGGCGGTCGAGCATGATGTCTCCTTCAGGGTCCGGTGGCCACGGGCCGGGCAGGGTCCGCGCCCCATTCCGCCCAGGACCCGTCATAGAGCGCGTGCGGCCGGCCCAGCCGCTCGAGCGCGAGCGCGAGGATCGCCGCCGTGATGCCCGAGCCGCAGGTCACCACGGCCTCCTGCCCCTCCCAGGGCGCGAGGAGCCGGGCCAGCGCCTCGGGCGGCTTCATCCGCCCGTCGGGGCCGAGAAGGGCGGCATAGTGGAGGTTCGCGGCACCCGGCATGTGGCCGGGGCGGATGCCGGGGCGCGGCTCGGCCTCCTCGCCGCGGAAGCGCGCGGGCGAGCGCGCGTCGAGCACGGCCCCCCCGGCGGCGAGGGTGCGGGCGACGTCCCCGGCCTCGGCGCGGCGCACGAGGGGGGCGCCCGCGCGAAAGGCGCCGGGCGCGACGGGGGCGGGATCGCCGCTTTCGACCGGACGCCCCCCGGCGCGCCAGAGCGGCAGGCCCCCGTCGAGCACGGCGACCCGCCGGTGGCCCATCAGGCGGAAGGTCCACCAGGCGCGCGCCGCCGAGAAGAGCCCGACGGAGTCGTAGCAGACCACCTGGGTCTCGGGGCCGAGGCCGGCCGCGCGGGCCCAGGCCTCGAACACGGCCGGGGGCGGGGCGGTGTGCGGCAGGGGCGAGGCCGGGTCGGCCACCGCATCGAGGTCGAGCCGCCGCGCGCCGGGGATGCGGGCCGCGCGGAACTCCGCCTCCGCGTCGCGCCCCGTCCCCGGCAGGTGCCAGGATGCGTCCACGGGCACCGCGCCGCCCAAGCCGAGCCGTGCGGCCAGCCAGTCGGGAGAGACGAGGGTCTGCGGGTCGTCCTGCATGGGCCCTCCCCTACGGTCGCCATCCGTCCGGCGCAAGCGCGGCAGGAACCCCGCCCCCCGGCTCGCGTTGGGGTCCGGCCAGAGCCCACCCGGCCAGCCGACGGGGAGATGCCCGATGAAGGACGGACGCGAGGCCCGCCAGAGGTCCGACACCCCCCATTACGAGCATCCCTCCGGCGGATGGGGCTCGCTGCGCGGCATCGCCTCGGTGCTGGCGGACGAGAGGCCCACGCCCGGCGCGCTGCGCACGCTGGCGCGGCAGAACAAGCCCGGCGGGCACATGTGCACCTCCTGCGCCTGGACCAAGCCCGCCCAGCCGCACCTGGCCGAGTTCTGCGAGAACGGCGCCAAGGCGACGATCTGGGACCTGACGGCGGCGCGCTGCGGACCGGACTTCTTTGCCGCCCACACGCTGGCCGAGCTGCGCGGCTGGTCGGACCACGAACTCGAGCGCGCCGGGCGGCTCACCCATCCGATGCGCTACGACGCCGGCAGCGACCGCTACGTGCCCTGCGCGTGGGAGGATGCCTTCCGCGAGATCGGCGCGATCCTGAAGCGCACTGACCCCAAGGCCACCGTGTTCTACACCTCGGGCCGCGCAAGCCTCGAGACCTCCTACCTGATCGCGCTGTTCGCGCGGGCCTTCGGGCACATCAACCTGCCCGACAGTTCCAACATGTGCCACGAGACCACGAGCGTCGGTCTCAAGAAGGTGACGGGCTCGCCCGTCGGAACCTGCGTGCACGAGGACTTCTCGCATTGCGACCTGATGCTGTTCTTCGGGCAGAACACGGGCACCAACTCGCCGCGCTTTCTCCACGACCTGCAGAAGGCCAAGAAGCGCGGCTGCCGGATCGTGACCTTCAATCCCATCCGCGAGCGCGGCCTCGTGGAGTTCACGAACCCCCAGAACCCGGCCGAGATGACCGTGGCCCCGCCCACGCCGATCTCGGACATCTATCTCCAGCTGCGCCCCGGCGGCGACGTGGCCGCCTTGTCGGGCCTGATCAAGCGCGTCCTCGAACTCGAGGCCGAGAAGGGCGGCGTGCTCGACCGCGTGTTCATCGCGGCGCACACGACCGGCTTCGAGGAGATGCGCGCGCGGATTGCGGCGCTGTCCTGGGACGACATCGAGCGCGAATCGGGCCTGCGCCGCCGCGAACTCGAGGAAGTGGCCGAGCTTTACGCCCGCTCCCGGCGCGTGATCGGCCTCTACGGCATGGGGCTCACCCAGCACGTCAAGGGCTGGCTCAACATCGCCATGCTGGTGAACCTGCTGCTGCTGCGCGGCAATATCGGGCGCAAGGGGACCGGCATCTCGCCCGTCCGCGGCCATTCCAACGTGCAGGGGCAGCGCACGGTGGGCATCACGGAAAAGCCCGAACTGGTCCCGAACGACAGGCTGCGCGACCTCTTCGGCATCGAGCCCCCCATGGAGGAGGGGATGACCACCGTGAAGGTGGTCGAGGGGGTGCTCGACGGCACGGTGAAGGCCTTTGTGGCCTTCGGCGGCAACTTCGCCCGGGCCATTCCCGACAACCGCCGGGCCGAGCCCGCCTGGGCGGGGCTCGATCTCAACGTGCAGATCGCGACCAAGCTCAACCGCTCGCACCTCCTGCCGGGGCGGGCGACCTGGCTGCTGCCCTGCCTCGTGCGGGCCGAGGAGGACCGGCAGGCAACGGGCCCGCAGGTCGTCACGATCGAGGATTCGCTGAGCTGCATCCACGGCTCTCTCGGCAAGCGGCGCCCGGCCTCCGAGCACCTGCGCTCGGAGGTGGCGATCGTCTGCGGGCTGGCCAAGGCCACGCTCGAGCCCAACCCGCGGCTCCGCTGGGACGAATGGACCGGCGATTACGGCCTGATCCGCGACCTGATCGAGCGGACCTACCCGGATCAGTTCCGCGACTTCAACGCGCGGCTCTTCGTGCCGGGGGGCTTCCACAAGGGCAATGCCGCGCGCGAACGCCGCTGGGAGACCGAGTCCGGCCGGGCCGAGTTCACGGCGCCCGACACGCTCTCGGCCTTGCCGGGGCCCCTGCCCGAGGAGGCGCTGACCCTGATCACGCTGCGCTCGAACGACCAGTTCAACACGACCGTGTACGGCTTCCGCGACCGGCTGCGGGGCCTGTCGGGGCCGCGCGACATCGTGCTCCTGAACCCCGAGGAGATCGCGCGGCGCGGCCTGCGCGAGGGGCAGAGCGTGCGCGTGGAATGCGCGACCGGGGACGGCGAGGACCGGGCGGTGGAGCTGCGCGTGACCGCCTACGACCTGCCCGACGGCTGCGCCGCGGCCTACTACCCCGAGGCCAATCCGCTGATCCCGCTCGGCCTCTATGACGAGCTGTCGCACACCCCGGCCTACAAGGGCGTGCCGGTCCGCATCCGGGCCTGACGCTCAGAGCGCGTCGAGCAGCGCCCGCGTGGGCCAGGCATCGGCGGGCAGGCCCAGCCGGGCCTGCTCGGCCTGGACGGCGTCGCGCGTGCGGGCCCCGAGGATGCCGTCGATGGCGCCCACGTCATGGCCGCGCGCGGCGAGCCGCTCCTGCAGGAGGCGCATCTCCTCGCCCGACAGGCCCGGTTCGGGCTCGCCGGCGAGATAGCGCGGCGCCCCCTCGATGCGGGTCGCGAAATAGGCGGCCGTCAGGACATAGGTCAGGCTCTGGTTCCAGGCGGTCAGGACCGGCAGGTTCGGATAGGCGAGAAAGGCCGGTCCCTTGCGGCCCACGGGCAGGAGCAGCGAGGCGGGCAGGTCCGGCAGGGTCCCTTCGCGCGGGCTGACGCCCATTGCGGCCCAGTCCGAGGCCGGCCGCTCGCGGCCCAGTCCAGTCAGGGACCAGTCGAGGTCCCCGGGCACGACGACCTCCTGCAGCCAGGGCTCGTCCGGGCGCCAGCCCAGGCCCCGCAGCATCTGCGCCGCCGAGAGCAGCGCATCGGGCGCCGAGCCCTTCAGATCCACCCGGCCGTCCCCGTCGCCGTCCGCGCCGAATTCGAGGATGTCGCGCGGCAGCATCTGGACCTGTCCGATCTCGCCCGCCCAGGCGCCGGTCACGTCCCGGTCCCATTCCCCCCGCGCGGCCAGTTCCATCGCGGCAAGGACCTGGGGCCGGAAGAGCTCGGGCCGGCGGCAATCGTGCGCGAGCGTCAGCAGCGCGTCCGTCGTGTCGAAATCGCCTTGGACGGCGCCGAAATCCGTCTCGAAGGCCCAGAAGGCCAGAAGGATGCCGCGCGGCACGCCCAGTTCCGCCTCGATGCGGTCGAAGAGGGCCCGGTGGCGCTCCTCCATCGCGGCGGCGCGGTTGACGCGATCCTGGCTGATGAGGCGTTGCGAGAAGGTCAGGAAATCCTGCTGGAGATGGGTCTGGCCGCGGTCGCGCGCGAGGACGCGCTCGTCCTGCCGGGCCCCGCGCAGCACCGCCTCGGCGGCCTCGGGCGGAATGCCGGCCGCGACGGCCTCGGCGCGCAGGCCCTCGAGGAAATCCCCCCAGGGGCCGCCGCAGGGCACCTCCTGCGCAGCGAGCGGCAGGGCGCAGACGGCGAGGGCGAGGGCCGGGAGGGCGCGGGGCACGAGGGGCATGGGGTCTCTCCGGGTCAGATGATGAGCTGCTGGCCGAGCTCGATCACGCGGTTCGTGGGCAGGCGGTAGAAGTCGGTGGCATTGGCGGCCGAACGCGACAGCGAGATGAACAGCGATTCCTGCCAGGCGGGCAGCCCCCTGGTCTTGGAGGGGCGGAAGGTCCGGCGGTTGAGGAAGAAGGAGGTGGACATGATGTCGAACTTCTCCCCCTGCTTGCGCGCCAGCGCGAGGGCCTTGGGCACGTTCGTCTCCTCCATGTAGCCGAAGCACAGGTCGATGCGCACGAACCGCTCGCTCAGCCGGTGGATCGTGATGCGCTCGGCATCCGGCACATAAGGCCGCGTCGCCACCGAGACGCAGACGATCATGTTGCGCTCGTGCAGGACATGGTTGTGCTTGATGTTGTGCATCAGCGCGGCCGGCGCGATCTCGGGGTCGGAGGTCAGGAACACGGCCGTCCCGGGAACCACCTGGATCGAGCGGGACTTCTCCAGCATGGCGATCAGCGCCTCGAGGGAGGTGGCGTTGCGCCGGGCCTGCGCCTGGACGTGCTGCGTGCCCCTCACCCAGGTCCACATCACCGTGACCGCTCCGGCCGCGAACAGGATGGGCACCCAGCCCCCCTGCGGCACCTTGAGCAGGTTGGCGGCGAAGAAGGCGATCTCGAAGGCGGCAAAGGGGAGCACCGCCAGCGCGACCAGGCCCGCCGGCCAGCGCCAGGTGAGCCGGAACACGAGCACCGCCAGCACCGTCGTGATGAGCATGACGCCCGACACGGCCACCCCGTAGACCGAGGCCAGGGCCGACGAGGACCCGAAGGCCAGCACGAGCACCACGACGCCCGCGAAATGGATGGCGTTCACGCGCGGCAGGTAGATCTGCCCCTCCTGCGACTCGGAGGTGTGCAGGATCTCGAGCCGCGGAAACAGCCCCATCCGCACGGCCTGCTTCATCGCCGAATAGGTGCCGGAGATGACCGCCTGCGAGGCGATCACGGTGGCCAGCGTGGCGAGGATCACGAAGGGCAGAAGAAGCGCGGGCGGCGCAAGCAGGAACAACGGGTTGACGGCCGCGGCGGGATTGGACAGCACGAGCGCCCCCTGGCCGAGATAGTTGAGCACGAGAGCCGGGAAGATGAAGCCGAACCAGGCGAGCCGCAGCGGCCGGCGGCCGAAATGGCCCAGATCGGCGTAGAGCGATTCGGCTCCCGTGACGGCCAGGAAGACCGAACCCAGGACGATCATCGACGCCCAGCCGTGGCTGACGAGAAAGCCCGCCGCATAGGCCGGGTTGAAGGCCCACAGGATGGACAGGTCGTCGAACAGGTGCCAGCCCCCCAGCGCGGCCAGCGTCACGAACCAGACGATCATGATCGGGCTGAACAGCCGCGACACCGCCCCCGTGCCCCAGCGCTGGAGCAGGAACAGCCCGGTGACGATGGCAAGGACCACGGGGATCACGAAGGGCTCGAAGGCCGGCGTCACGAGGCTCAGCGCCTCCACGGCCGAGAGCACCGAGATGGCCGGCGTGATCATCGCATCGCCCAGAAAGAGCGCCAGCCCCACCATGCCGAGCCCCAGAAGCCAGACCGGTCGGCGGTCGAGCGAGCCCTGGACCAGGGCCACGAGGCTGAGCGTGCCGCCCTCGCCGCGGTTGTCGGCCCTGAGCACGAGGGTGACGTACTTGAACGCCACCACCACGATCAGCGACCACAGCAGCAGCGAGATGACCCCGATCACCTCGTGGCGCTGCACGCCCGCCTCGGTCGCGTCGCTCAGGGCGTGCAGCGATTCGCGCATGGCATAGATGGGGGAGGTGCCGATGTCGCCATAGACCACGCCGACCGAGCCCAGCGCGAGGGCCCAGACGCTGGCGGTGCGGTGCTGCGAGGGCGCCGGGTGGGCCGGCATCTGCTGGGCCGCGGCCGCGCTTTCGGCGGGGGTCCGGCCGTCGGCCGGCGGCGGAGCGTTGCCGCCCGTCGCGCCCCGATCGCGCCTGTCGCCGTCGCTCATTGCCACGCCCCGGGGCTGCTTCCGACGGCGGGAGGCTTAGCGCGGGCCGGTCGGGGCCGCAACGCGCGCCCCTGGATCAGGGGGCCAGCAGCCGCCGGAACAGGGTCTCGAGAAAGGGTCCGGCCTCGGCATAGGGGTCGCGCCCGGCGCCCAGCACCGCCCGCACCTGGACGTCGAAATCCGCATAATGCTGCGTGAGCGCCCAGATCGAGAAGATCAGATGCTCGGGCGGCAGGCGCGCGAGGCGGCCCTGATCCATCCAGCCCCGGAGCACGGCCGCCTTGTCGGCCACCAGGGTGGCCAGCCGCCCGCCCAGCACGGGACCCAGATGCGGGGCGCCGCGCAGGATCTCGCCGGCGAACAGGCGGCTCTCGCGCGGGTAGTCGCGCGACAGGGCGAGCTTGCGGCGCAGGTAGAGCAGGACCTCCTCCACCGGGTCGCCCGCAGGGTCGAGCGCCACCAGCGGCGCGAGCCAGGCGTCGAGCAGGTTCTCGAGCAGCGCCAGATGCACCGCCTCCTTGGACGGGTAGTAGTAGAGCAGGTTCGGCTTGGAGAGCCGGGCCCGCCGCGCGATCTCCTCCAGCGTGGCGCCGCGGAAGCCCTTTTCGGAGAACACCTCGAGGCCCGCCTCCAGGATGGCCGCGCGGTTGCGCGTCTGAGTCCGCGTGCGTGGGGCCGCTCCTGCGTCCTGCGCCATGCCGTCCCTCCCGCGGCGGCCCTGCCGCCCTGCCTTCTTGACTGGCCTTGCTGCTTTGGTAGCGTGCCTTTGACCATCCGGTCAAATCGCGCAAGCCAAGGGACGGCCGGAGCACGGCCCCCGCCAGCAGGGAGACGACACGCATGGCCACCCCCGGGGCCAATCTCAGGGTTTCGTCCGACCGGCTGTGGGACAGCCTGATGGAGATGGCGCGGATCGGCCCCGGCGTGGCGGGCGGCAACAACCGCCAGGCGCTGACGGACGCGGACGGCGAGGGGCGCCACCTGTTCCGCCGCTGGTGCGAGGAGGCGGGCCTGTCCGTCGCCGTGGACCGCATGGGCACGATGTTCGCCACCCGGCCGGGCGAGGACCCGTCGCTGGCGCCCGTCTACATGGGCTCGCATCTCGACACCCAGCCCACGGGGGGCAAGTTCGACGGCGTCCTCGGCGTCCTCGGCGGGCTCGAGGTGGTGCGCACGCTCAACGATGCGGGCATCCGCACGCGCCGGCCCATCGTCGTGACCAACTGGACCAACGAGGAGGGCACCCGCTTCGCCCCGGCGATGCTGGCCTCGGGCGTGTTCGCGGGCGTGCACGATCTCGACTATGCCTATGCGCGGCAGGATGCCGAGGGGCGGCGCTTCGGCGACGAACTGGCCCGGATCGGCTGGGCAGGCGAGGAGGAGGTCGGTGCACGCCCGATCCACGCCATGTTCGAGCTCCACATCGAGCAGGGCCCCATCCTCGAGGCCGAGGGGGTGGAGATCGGCGTCGTCACGCACGGGCAGGGCCTGTGGTGGCTCGAGATGCGGCTCGAGGGGCGAGAGGCCCATACGGGCTCGACCCCGATGCCGATGCGGGTCGATGCGGGGCTGGGGGCCGCACGGATCGTCGAGGCGGTCCACCGGATCGCGATGGCCCATGCGCCCGACGCCGTGGGGGCGGTGGGCCACCTGGTGCAATGGCCCAACTCGCGCAACGTGATCGCGGGGCGCGCCGTGCTCACGGCCGACATCCGCTCGCCCGACCGGGCCGTGCTGGATGCGATGCGAGAGGCCGTCGAGCGCGAGGCACGGGCCATCGCGGAGGATCTGGGCCTCTCGCTCGCGATCGAGCCGGTGGGGCATTTCGATCCCGTGACCTTTGATGCGGATCTGGCCCGGTCGCTGCGGGCGGTCTGCGACCGGCTGGGCTATTCCCGGCGCGACATCGTCTCGGGCGCGGGGCACGACGCCTGCTGGATCGCCCGCGTGGCGCCGACGGTGATGATCATGGTGCCTTGCAAGGGCGGGCTGTCGCACAACGAGGCCGAGGACATCACGGCCGACTGGGCGCGCGCGGGCACCGACGTGCTCCTTCATGCCGTGCTCGAGGCGGCGGAGGTGGTCGCGTGAGCGCGCGGACGGAGGCCTGTCGTCCGGCGGCGGGCCGCGCTAGGCTCGGCGCCGCGGACCCGGTGCGGGTCTGTCAGACCGGAGGCTTCATGCGACCCGTCCTTGCCCTTTCGCTGCTGCCGCTTCTGGCGGCCTGCGCGGTTCCCCAGCAGGATGCGGACCCCCCCGCCGCACCCCTCCCGGCGCCGCTCGCGACCGCCTTTCCCACCCTGTTCCCGGAGCCCGAGCCGCCGGCACCCCCGCCCGTGCCGGCGCGGGTCCTGGCGGCGCTGCCGCCCGGCATTCCCGAATCCATCGTCCTGCGCAACACGGACGGCTGCTATCTCTACTCGGTCGAGGTGACGGACCCGCCCTCGGGCTATCCGGTGCGCGATGCGGCCGGCAATCCGATCTGCGACGAGGGGGCCGGGCCGCTTCCGGCGGCGGCGCCGCTGCCGGGTCCGGCAGCGGGTGCGCCGCCGCCGCCCCCGCCGGGCGGAGGCTCGATCGACATCACCCCCATCCTGACCGCGCCGCGCGACGGCAGCGCCGCGCCGGTCGCCCCGCCGCCCTCTCCGCCGCCCGCCGCGCCGGGGCGGCCGGTCGAGGGTTCCATCACGCCGCCTGCGCCCATCGTCCAGCCCTCGGGCGGCTGAGGGCGGGGCCGCCACACGAGGGAGACAGCCATGGCGAGCACGGTCATCAGGGGCGGCACGGTCGTCACGCACGACCTCACCTATCGCGCCGACATCCTCCTGGAGGGCGGCCGGATCGCCGAGATCGGCGAGGGGCTGCGGGGGGACCGGACGCTCGACGCCTCGGGCTGCCTCGTGATGCCGGGGGGAATCGACCCCCACACCCATCTCGAGATGCCCTTCATGGGCACCTATTCGGCCGACGACTTCGATTCGGGCACCCGCGCCGCGCTTGCGGGGGGGACGACCATGGTCGTGGACTTCGTCCTGCCCTCGCCGGGGCAGGGGCTGATCGACGGGCTGGGGATGTGGCACAACAAGTCCACCCGCGCCCATTGCGACTACTCGTTCCACATGGCCGTGACCTGGTGGGGCGAGCAGGTCTGGGACGAGATGCCCGCGGTGATCGACCGCGGCATCACGACCTTCAAGCACTTCATGGCCTACAAGGGCGCCCTGATGGTCAACGACGACGAGCTCTTCGCGTCGTTCACCCGGCTTGCGGAGCTGGGCGGCATCGCCCTTGTCCACGCCGAGAACGGCGACGTCGTGGCCGAGCTGCAGCGCAAGCTGCTCGAGGGGGGCAATACCGGCCCCGAGGCCCATGCCTATTCCCGCCCGCCCCAGGTCGAGGGCGAGGCCACCAACCGCGCCGTCATGATCGCCGACATGGCCGGCGTGCCGCTCTATGTGGTCCACGTCTCGTCCGAGGATGCGCACGAGGCGATCCGGCGCGCGCGCGCGGCGGGCAGGCGCGTCTGGGGCGAGCCGCTGATCCAGCACCTCGTGCTCGACGAGAGCGAATACCACCATCCCGACTGGGACCATGCCGCCCGCCGCGTCATGAGCCCACCCTTCCGCGACCGGCGCCACCAGGACAGCCTCTGGGCGGGGCTGCAATCGGGCTCCCTGTCGGTCGTGGCGACGGACCATTGCGCCTTCACCACCGAGCAGAAGCGGATGGGGCGGGGCGACTTCACCAAGATCCCGAACGGGACCGGGGGCCTCGAGGACCGGATGCCGCTCCTGTGGACCCACGGCGTGGGCACGGGCCGCCTGACGCCCGAGGAGTTCGTGGCCGTGACCTCGACCAACATCGCCAAGATCCTGGGCTGCTACCCGCGCAAGGGGGCGGTGGCGGTCGGGGCGGATGCGGACCTGGTCGTGTGGGACCCCGAGCGCGAAAAGACCATCAGCGCCGCCAGCCAGCAGAGCGCCATCGACTACAACGTGTTCGAGGGCCAGCGGGTGAAGGGCCTGCCGCGCTTCACGCTGACGCGCGGGCGCGTCGCCGTCGAGGAGGGCCGGGTCGAGGGGCAGGAGGGCTGGGGCGAGTTCGTCGCCCGCGACCGCCACCAGCCGGTGGCCAGGGCGCTCTCCACCTGGAAGGCCCTGACCGCGCCCAGGCCGGTGGAGCGGACCGGCATTCCGGCGAGCGGGGTGTGAGCATGAGGCCGGCGCCCGGACGGGGAGGGCGGCGATGACGGGGCGCGTGGCCGTGCTGACGGCCGCGGGCTCGGGGATCGGGGCCGCGGCGGCGCGCGAGCTGGCGCGGCAGGGCTGGGGCGTCGCGATCCTGTCGCCATCCGGCAAGGCCGAGGCGCTGGCGGCCGAGCTGGACGGGATCGGCGTCACGGGGTCCTACGAATCGGCCGACGACCTGGCGCGGCTGCGCGATGCGGCGCTGGCCCATTGGGGGCGGATCGATGCGCTGGTCTGCTCGGCCGGGCACGGGCCGAAGGGGGGCATGCTCGATCTCTCGGACGCGGACTGGCACCGCGCGTTCGAGGTGTATTTCCTGTCGGCGCTGCGCCCCATCCGCCTGATCGCGCCCCATCTGCCGCCGGGCGGCAGCATCGTCGCCGTCACCAGCTATGTCGCGCAGGAGCCGTCCGCGCTCTATCCCACATCTTCCGCGCTCCGGGCGGGGCTGCATGCGGCGCTCAAGCTCGTGGCCGACGAGCTGGGCCCCAGGGGCATCCGGGTCAACAGCGTCCTGCCCGGCTTCATCGATTCGATCCCGCAGCCGCCCGAGCGCTATGCGGGCGCGGCCCTCCGGCGGCAGGGTCGGGCAGAGGAGGCCGCGGCCGCCATCGCCTTTCTCTGTTCGGAGGCGGCCTCCTATGTGACCGGCACCACGCTGCGCGTGGATGGCGGCCTGTCGAGGCTGCCGTGAGACGGGCCCCGGCTCCCCCCCGCCTAGCGTCCCGCGAGGACGAGGCGGCCCGTGGCAGGGTCCCAGTCATGGGCGACGCGCGCCGCGGGCGCGAGCGCCGAGAGGTCCGGCGCGCTCCCATCGGCCCAGGGCGGCGCGGCGGCGGAGCCGAGCAGACGCTCGGCCAGGTGGCGGGCACGCTCCCCCGTGAGCGTGACCGTGACCGGCGCGCGCAATCCGGCGCGGCCGGAGGGTGTCGTCCCCATGGGAAGCCCCCGATCTTGGCGCGGTCGGCAGCCCGCGCGAATCACCTTCTAGCAGGCAAAGGTGAAGATTCGGTTAAGGCCGGAGGCGCCTCACGGCACCAGCGCGTCGAGATCGGGCAGGAGCACGACGCTTTCCTGCTCGTGCGGGTCCGTGCGCGCGATCACCGCGGTGCAGGGTTCGGGGCCGGGATTCCAGGGCAGGTGGGGCATGCCGGCCGGAATGTAGAGCATCTCGCCCGCGACGACCTCCAGCCGGTGCTGGAGCCGGTCGCCCCAGGCCATGACCGCGCGGCCCGACAGCACCAAGATGGCCGTCTCGTGCCCGTCATGACGGTGCGCGCGCGCCCGGCCGCCCGGCGGGATGGTCAGATGGTGCATGCAGAGCCCGCGGCTGCCCACGCTCTCGCGCGAGAGGCCCTCGTCGTAGGTGAAGCCCTGCCGGCCGCCATAGCGGACGAGACCGGGCGAGACCTTGCGGCAGGCCGGTTCCGCCGCCCCGTCCGTTGTCGCTGCGCATGAGGTCATGACATGTCTCCTGCTGCCGGAGCCGCGCTGATGGCCGACCATGCCGCCAGGATGCCACGCGCCGCCGCGCCCGTCATCGCCGCCGAGGGGCTCGACCTCGTCTACCGGACCGCCGACGGGCCGGTGCATGCGCTGCGCGACGTGACGCTCACCGTGAACCGGGGCGAGTTCGTGAGCTTCATCGGCCCTTCGGGCTGCGGCAAGACGACCTTCCTGCGCTGCGTCGCCGCGCTGGAGACGCCCACGGGCGGGCGGCTGTCGGTCAACGGGATGAGCCCGGACGAGGCGCGCCGCGCGCGCGCCTACGGCTATGTCTTCCAGGCCGCGGGCCTCTATCCGTGGCGCACGATCGAGGGCAACGTGCGGCTGCCGCTCGAGATCATGGGCTATCCGCGGGCCGAGGCGCGCGAGCGCGTGGCCCGGGTGCTCGATCTGGTGGAGCTGGGGGGGTTCGCGCGCAAGTATCCCTGGCAGCTCTCGGGGGGGATGCAGCAGCGCGCCTCCATCGCCCGCGCGCTCGCCTTCGATGCCGACATCCTGCTGATGGACGAGCCCTTCGGCGCGCTGGACGAGATCGTGCGCGACCGTCTCAACGAGGAGCTGCTGCGGCTGTGGGACCGGACGGGCAAGACGACGCTGTTCGTGACCCATTCGATCCCCGAGGCGGTCTATCTCTCCACCCGCATCGTGGTCATGTCGCCGCGGCCGGGCCGGATCACCGACGTGATCGAGAGCCCCCTGCCGCGCGAGCGCCCGCTGGAGATCCGCGAGAGCCCGGACTTCCTGGCCGTCGCCCATCGCGTGCGCGAGGGGCTGCGGGCCGGGCATGGGGACCTCTAGGATGGCCGCGCTGGCGGAGGCGGCAGCGGCCCCCCCGCGCGCCGGGGCGGGGCGGCTGCGCGCGGTGCTGCCGGTCCTGTCGGTGGTGCTGGCGCTGATGGCGGTCTGGTATCTGGCCGCGATCCCCATGAACGCGCGCGAGGCGCTGACGGCGG
Organism: Rubellimicrobium sp. CFH 75288; assembly: GCF_009904055.1. Taxonomy (GTDB): domain Bacteria; phylum Pseudomonadota; class Alphaproteobacteria; order Rhodobacterales; family Rhodobacteraceae; genus Rubellimicrobium. The sequence goes on from NZ_WYDP01000016.1 coordinate 16,593, forward strand.
CCGAGCGGGCAGGGGCGGAGATCCGCGGAGGATCGGCGGCCGAGCGGGCGGGGCGCTCGGCGCTCGTGCTCGCCGCGCTCAATCCCGGACCGGCGGTCGCGGGGGCGTGGACGCAGGAGCGGCCCCGCCTGCCCGCCCCCCATCAGGTCCTGGCCGAGTTCTGGGCAAGCACGGTCGGCGAGGAGGTCTGGGGACGGCGGGGCCTGGTGCAATCGGGCAGCTTCTCGAACCGCAGCCTGATCTATCACGCGGGCATCACGCTGGGCGCGACCCTGGGCGGGTTCCTGATCGGCTCGGCGCTGGGCGTGCTGCTGGCGGCCGGGATCGTGCACAACCGCGCCATGGACCTGTCGGTGATGCCTTGGGCGATCGTGAGCCAGACCATCCCCATCGTCGCGCTGGCGCCGATGATCGTGGTGGTCATGAACTCGGTGGGGGTGGGGGGGTTCTGGCCCAAGGCGGTGATCTCGGCCTATCTGTCGTTCTTTCCGGTCGTGGTGGGCATGGTGAAGGGGTTCCGCACGCCGGACCGCGAGGGGCTCGACCTGATGCGGACCTGGAACGCGACGCGGGCGCAGGTGTTCTGGCGGCTGCGGGTGCCGTCCTCGGTGCCCTATCTCTTCGCCTCGCTGAAGATCGCGGTGGCGGCGGCGCTGGTGGGCACGATCGTGGGCGAGCTGCCGGTGCAGCGCGGTGGCCTCGGCGCGCGGATGCTGGCCGGCAGCTATTACGGCCAGACGGTGCAGATCTGGGCCGCGCTGCTGATGGCGGCGCTGCTGGCGGCGCTGCTGGTCTGGGCGATCGGCGCGCTGGAGCGGCGGGTGCTGCGGGCGATGGGGACGCGGCCGTGACGCTCGTGGCGCTGGCGGTGGCGGTCTGGCTGGGGGCCTGGGCGCTCAATGCCTGGCTGTCGGCGGGCGAGCGGGGGCGCAGCGCACCCGTCCGCGCGGCGGTGCCGCTGATCTTCGGGGCGACGATCCTGCTCGTCTGGGAGCTGGTCGTGCGCGGGCTTGCGGTGCCGCTCGCCATCCTGCCGCCGCCCTCGCGCATCGCCGCGACCTTTGCCGCGAACCTGCCGCTGCTCTGGGGCGATTTCGTGCAGACGATCGTGCGCGGCGCGCTGTCGGGCCTCGCGATCGGGGTGGCGGCGGCGCTGGTGGTGGCGGTGCTGGTGGACCGCTTCGACTGGCTGCGCCGGGGCCTGCTGCCGGTGGCGGGCTTCATGGCGGCGCTGCCCATCGTGGGCGTGGCGCCGATCATGGTGATGTGGTTCGGCTTTGGCCCCGCCTCCAAGGCGGCGGTCGTGGTGCTGATGGTGTTCTTTCCGATGCTGGTGAACGCGACCGCCGGGCTTCAGGACACCACGGCGATGCAGCGCGACCTGATGCGGACCTATGCGGCGGGCTACTGGCAGACGCTGTGGCGGCTGCGCCTGCCCGCGGCAATGCCCTTCCTGTTCAACGGGCTCAAGATCGCCTCCACGCTCGCCATGATCGGGGCCATCGTCGCCGAATTCTTCGGCAGCCCGACGCAAGGGGTGGGGTTCCGCATCTCGGCGGCCAACGGGGCGCTGCAGATGGACATGGTCTGGTCCGCGATCCTGGTGGGCGCCCTTGCGGGCAGCGCGATCTACGGCATGATCGCGCTGGCGGAGCGGGCGGCGACCTTCTGGCATCCCTCTCAACGTCGATAACAACAGGGAGACACCGAATGACGAGACATCTCTCCATGGCTTCGGCCCTGGCCGTGGTGCTGGCCGCCCCCGCCCTGGCGCAGGACCCGGTCACGCTGCAGCTCAAATGGGTGACGCAGGCGCAGTTCGCGGGCTATTACGCCGCGCTCGACCAGGGCTTCTACGAGGAGGAGGGGCTCGATGTCACGATCCTGCCCGGCGGGCCCGACATCGCGCCGCCGCAGGTGATCGCCGGCGGGGGGGCGGACGTGATCGTGGAATGGATGCCCGCCGCGCTGGCCGCGCGCGAGGCGGGCGTGCCGCTCGTCAACATCGCGCAGCCCTTCCAGAATTCGGGGATGCAGCTGACCTGCTGGGCCGACACGGGCATCCAGTCGCCCGAGGACCTGGCCAACCGCACGCTGGGCGTCTGGTTCTTCGGCAACGAATATCCGTTCCTGTCCTGGATGAGCCAGCTCGGCCTGTCGACCGACGGGCGCTCGGAGACGGGGGTGGAGGTCCTCAAGCAGGGCTTCAACGTGGACCCGCTCCTGCAGCGGCAGGCGGACTGCATCTCGACCATGACCTACAACGAGTACTGGCAGGTCATCGACGCGGGCGTGTCGCCCGAGGAACTCGTCAACTTCCGCTACGAGGACCAGGGCGTGGCCACGCTCGAGGACGGGCTCTATGTGCTCGAGCCCAACCTCGAGGACCCGGCCTTCGTGGACAAGATGGCCCGCTTCGTGCGCGCCTCCATGCGCGGCTGGCAATGGGCCATGGAGAACCCCGAGGAGGCGGCCGAGATCGTGCTCGAATACGACGAGACGGGCGCGCAGACGCTCGAGCATCAGGTGCGGATGATGGAGGAGGTGGCCAAGCTGATCGGCGAGTCGACCGGCGCGCTGGACCCCGCTGATGCCGAGCGCACGGTGGACACGCTGCTTGCGGGCGGGTCGGACCCGGTGATCACCGCCCGGCCGGAGGGGGCCTGGACCTCCGTCGTCACGGATGCGGCGCTGAACTGATCCCCCTCGCGGCGGCCTCCGGTCGGGGCCGCCGCGTCTGCTGCTGCGGGTGATGCCATGAATGTCCTGCTGGGGATCGATACCGGCGGGACCTATACGGATGCCGCGATCCTCGATGCCGCCGAGACGCGCGTCCTGGCCAAGGCCAAGGCGCTGACCACGCGGCCGGACCTGTCGGGCGGGGTGGGCGCGGCCATCGACGCGGCCCTGCGCGCGGCCGGCGTCGCGCCGGAGGCGGTGGGCATGGTCTCGCTCTCGACGACGCTGGCCACCAACGCGCTGGTCGAGGGGCAGGGGGGGTGCGCGGCGCTGGTGGCGATCGGCTTCGACGCGGGCGACCTCGGGCGGGACGGCCTGCCCGAGGCACTGGGCGCGGACCCGCTGATCGCGGTGGCGGGCGGGCACGACCATGCGGGGGCCGAGCGTGCGCCGCTCGACCGCGAGGGGCTGGCCGCGGCGCTGGCGCGGCTGCCCGCGGGGCTGACGGGGGTGGCGGTCGCGGCGCGCTTTGCCACGCGCAACCCCGCCCACGAGGAGGCCGCGCGCGAGATGGTGCGCGCGGCCACGGGCCTGCCCGTCACCTGCTCGCACGAGCTCTCGGCCTCGCTCGGGGGGCCGCGGCGGGCGCTGACGGCGCTGCTCAACGCGCGGCTCGTGGGGCTGATCGCGCGGCTGCTGCACGCCGTCGAGGGGCACATGGCCCGGCGCGGCATCCGCGCGCCGCTGATGGTGGTGCGCGGGGACGGCGCGCTGATGGCGGCCGCGGTCGCGCATGAGCGGCCCGTCGAGACGATCCTGTCGGGTCCTGCCGCCTCGGCCGCCGGCGCGGCCTGGCTCGCGCGCGAGCCGCTCGCGCTCGTCTCGGATATCGGCGGGACGACGACGGACATCTGCCTGCTGCGCGATGGCCGGCCGGCCATCGACCCCGAGGGGGCGCGGGTGGGCCCGTGGCGCACCATGGTCGAGGCGGTCGCCATGCGCACCCATGGCCTCGGCGGGGACAGCGAGGTGGGGGTGGAGGGGGGGCTCTCGGGCGCGCTGCGTCTGGGGCCGCGCCGCCTCGTGCCCGTGGCGCTGCTCGCGCGCGACCATCCGGGCCCGGTCCATGCGGCGCTCGACGCCGCACTTGCGCAGGCGGCCGTGCCGGACGGGGCGGGCCGCTTCGTCCTGCCGCTCTGGGAGGCGCCGCCCGAGGGGCTGGACCCGCGCGAGGCGGCCGTGGCGGCACGGCTGGGCGGGGGGCCCCTGCCGCTGGGGGAGGTGCTGCGCAGCCGCGCGGAGGCCCCGGCGCTGCGGCGGCTGGTGGCGCGCGGGCTCGTGGCCGAGGCGGGGGCGACGCCCACGGATGCCGCGCATGTGCTGGGCCTGCAGCGCGACTTCGACGCGGAGGCGGCCGGCAAGGCGCTGGCGCTTCTGGCGCGGCGGCGCGCGGGATCGGGCGAGGCCCTGGCCCCGGATGCCGGCGCGATGGCGCGCCGCATCCTGGACGCGCTGGCCGGGCGCAGCGCCGAGGCCCTGCTGGAAGCGGCCCTGGCCGAGGAGGGGGGCTGGGAGGAGCCCGCGGCGCTCGCGCGGCACCCGCTCGCGCAGGCGGGGCTGCGGGGGCACGAGGGGCTGGTGCGGGCGCGGCTCGCGCTCGGCGTGCCGGTGATCGCGCTGGGCGCCTCGGCTGGGACGCACTACCCGGCGGTGGGCGCGCGTCTGGGCACGCGGGCGGTCGTGCCCGAGCATGCCGAGGTCGCCAATGCCGTGGGCGCGGTGGTCGGGCGCGTGACCGCCGCGGCCGAGGGGACGGTGACGATCCCCGCGCCGGGCCTGGCGGTCGCGCACGGGCCCGGCGGCCCGCGCCGCTTCGCCGATCCCGAGGCGGCGCTGGCCGCGCTGCGCGAGGCGCTGCGGGCCGAGGCGCGGGCGCGCGCCGCGCGGGCCGGGGCGGAGGAGACGGAATTCCTCGAGACCGAGACGCGGCAGGAGGCCGAGGTGGAGGGGCGCCGCGTGCCGGTGGAGCTGCGGCTGCGGGTCGTGGCGCAGGGCCGCGCCCGGCTGGGCCGCGAGGCGGCGGGCTGAGACTGCGCGGGGGCTTGATCCCGCCGGGCCCCGGCCCGACAAGGCCGCGGGCCTGGCGGAGGGTTAGGATGCGGGTTCTGGTCACGGGCGGGGCAGGCTATCTGGGCAGCCACACGCTTCTGGAACTGCTGGGGCAGGGCCACGAGGCCCTCGTGGTGGACGATTTCCGCAACGCGAGTCCCGTCGCGCTCGAGCGCGTGCGCGCGCTGAGCAACGGCGGCGCCTTCGGGGTCGAGCGGCTCGACATCCGCGACGCGCCCCGCCTGGTCGAGGCCGCGCGCGCCTTCCGGCCCGAGGCGGCGATCCACTTCGCGGGGCTCAAGTCCGTGGGCGAGAGCGGGGCGCGCGCGCTCGACTACTGGGACGTGAACGTGGGCGGCACGGTGGCCCTGCTGCGGGCGCTCGAGGAGGCGGGCTGCGGCCTCGTGATCTTTTCCTCCTCGGCCACCGTCTATGGCGAGCCGGCCGAGCCGCGCCCCTTCCGCGAGGACGACCCCGTGCGCCCGGCCAACGTCTATGGCCGCACCAAGGCCGCGGCCGAGGCGGTGCTGCGCGACTGGGCGGCGGCGGCGCCGGGGCGGGCGGCGCTGCTGCTGCGCTACTTCAACCCGGTGGGGGCCCATGCCTCGGGCCGGATCGGCGAGGACCCGCGCGGCGTGCCCGAGAACCTGATGCCCTTTCTCGCGCAGGTGGCGACGGGGCGGCGGGCGGCCCTGCGCATCTGGGGCTCGGACTATCCGACCCCCGACGGGACGGGGGTGCGCGACTACATCCATGTGGAGGACCTGGCCGAGGCGCATGTGGCGGCGCTTGCGCGGGCCCGGCACCTGGCGGGCGCGGGCGGCGGGGCGGAGGCGTTCAACCTCGGGACCGGCAAGGGCACCAGCGTGCTCGAGATGCTCAGGGCCTTCGAGGCGGTGGTGGGCCGTCCGCTGCCCCACGAGATGGCGCCGCGCCGGTCCGGCGACGTGGCCGAGATGCGGGCCGATTGCAGCCGGGCGGCGGCGGATCTGGGCTGGCGGGCGCGGCGCGACCTGCGGGCGATGGTCGAGAGCCTGTGGCGCTGGCAGAGCGCCAATCCCGACGGCTACGGCACCGACGGCTGAGGGGTGGCAGAGGGCGTTGTGGCTCCGGGCGCCTGCGGGGGCGGCGGGGCGGGATCGGGGCTGCGGCGGAACGGGCGCAGTGCCGTGCGCGCCACGAGGCAGAGGTCGAGCCAGAGGCTCCAGCGGCGCTGGTAGAGCAGGTCGAGCCGCGCCTTGCGGGGGATGCAAAGCCGACGATAGACCGCCTCCGTCTCGTCCGGCGTGCGGCAGGCGGCCAGAAGCCGCTCCTCCTCCTCGTGGAAGACGAGGGTGGCGAGCCCTGTGATTCCCGGCCGGGCCTGCAGGACGCGCCCGTAGAGTTCGGGATAGGCCTCGACATAGCGGCGCAGGGGCGGGCGGGGTCCCACGAGGCTCATCTCGCCGCGCAGGACGTTCCAGAGCTGGGGCAGCTCGTCGGCGCGGGTGCGCCGCAGGAAGCGGTGGAGCCGCGACATCGCCGCGGCCTTGTCGCCCCCCGTCACGCCGCCCACGGCATCCGCGCCCACCGCCATGGTGCGGAACTTGATGAGCCGGAAGGGGCGGCCCGGCGCGGCCATCCGCTCGCTCATGTAGAGGATGGGGCGCCCTTCGGCCACCAGCAGGACCAGGGCCACCAGAAGCATGACCGGCCACAGCAGCAGAAGCAGCACGAGCGAGACCGACAGGTCGAAGGCCCGCTTGCCCCAGGGCATCCGGCCCGGCCGCGCGACGACCGGCGGTGCCGGGCGAGCGGTCCGAACGGCCGGACGGCCGCGGCGGGAGGAGTCCATCCCCGCGGGCGTGAAGGGGCGGGCCAAGGCGGTGTCGATCTTGGTCATGGCCCTGTCTAGGCCGATCGCCGACGGAGGATCAAGCGCTTGTGAGCCGTTCGCGACGGGAGTGTGGAGGACCGGCCGCCCCCCTCGGCGCCTTTGCGCCGACGGGCGTGCGTCCGGCCTAGTCCGCGAGCTTGGCGTGAACCTCCTCGAGGTCGATCGCCCGGCGCGGCTCGCGCCGGTCGGGATCGTCGAAGTCGTAGCCGAAGAGCTGGAAGTCCCGGCGGTAGATCTCCCACATCAGGTGGCGCGACAGGTCGTCGAAATAGGCCGAGACGGGATGGGCCCGCGGGGGGCCGTGCCCCTCGCTCTCGTTGAAGCGGGGAATCGCGCCCAGATCGACCGGATGGGGCGTCTGCGCCCGCCCGAGGACGCCTCCCATCCCCTCGTCGAAGCGTTCGGTGGGAAAGATGACGTCGTAGCGCCCGCCATTGACGATGAAGGTGGAGATGTGCCCCGACATCGCCGACCAGTGGATGTCGGGGTCCATCGGCTTGCGGAAGCGGATCGTGTCGCGCGCAAAGAGCAGGAACCGGCGAAAGGAGCGGATCTGGTCGAACTGCCAGCCGTCCTCGGGGCGTCCGACCTCCACGCCGTAGCGCTGGACCAGCATCGGCACGAGGTTGCCGCGATAGCGCCGGCCGTTGCGCTGGATGCCCGCGATCTTGTCGAGAAAGCACGACAGGATGCGCGCATAGGGGTTGCGCACCGCCGTGAAGGCCACGCCGCGCCGCGCGCGCACCGCTTCCTCGATGGGGCCCTGGCTGCCGGGAAGGGCCCATTTGTGCAGGCCCTCCTCGGCGTCGTGGATGTCGCCCGCGAAGAAGCGGCCGTGATCGGAGAAGAACATGATCTGCCCGATCGTGGAGCAGGCGCATTTGGGCACGACCCGGTAGATCAGGCTGCCGCTCTGCGTCATCCAGGTGCCCGGAAACCCCATCGGCCCTCTGCCCCCCGTTGTGCCGCCCCCCGGCCGGGGGCCCTGTGGCCGGCCGGACCTCCGGGCGGAGGAAGCGGCGGACCGGGCCTGTTTATTCATCCTTCGTTCACGCTATCAAGGCTAAACCCTGCGGGGACAGCCAGCGAGCCTCAGCCATGGCGCAGATCGCCTTTATCCTGCTCTGCCACAAGGACCCGGACGCGATCATCCAGCAGGCCATGCAGCTGACGGCGGCGGGCGATTGCGTCGCCATCCATTTCGACGCCCGCGCGCCCCGCGCGGCCTACGAGCGCATCCGCGCCGGCCTGGCCGGCAACCCGTCCGTCGTCTTTGCGCGCCGGCGCCTGCGCTGCGGCTGGGGCGAATGGAGCCTGGTGGCCGCCACGCTGCTGGCGGTGGAGGCGGCGGTGGCGGCCTTTCCGCGGGCCACGCATTTCTACATGCTGTCGGGCGACTGCATGGCCATCAAGTCCTCGGCCTATGCCCGCGCCTTCCTCGACGCGGAGGAATGCGACTATGTGGAGAGCTTCGACTTCTTCGAGTCGGACTGGATCAAGACCGGCCTCAAGGAGGAGCGCCTCCTCTACCGCTTCTTCTTCAACGAGCGCGCGCACAAGCGCCTGTTCTACCTCGCGCTGGACTGGCAGAAGCGGCTGGGGCTGGCGCGGCGCGTGCCGGCCGACATTCAGGTGATGATCGGCTCGCAATGGTGGTGCCTGCGGCGGCGGACGATCGAGGCGATCCTGCGCTTCGTGCGCGAGCGGCGCGACGTGGTGCGCTTCTTCCGCACGACCTGGATCCCGGACGAGACCTTCTTCCAGACCCTCGTGCGCCATCTGGTGCCAGAGCCGGAGATCCGCTCGCGCACGCTGACATTCCTGATGTTCACCGATTACGGAGTGCCGGTGACGTTCCACAACGACCATTACGACCTGCTGATCGCGCAGGACTACCTGTTCGCGCGCAAGATCAGCCCCGAGGCCGCGGAGCTCAAGCGGCGGCTGGGGCGGCTGTGGGCGTCCGGCCGGACCGATTTCCGCATCTCGGGCGAGGGGCGGCGCCTCTACCAGTTCCTCACGGGGCGCGGCCGGATCGGCCGGCGCTTCGCCCCGCGCTTCTGGGAGCGGGAGGCGAGCCTGGGTCCCGAGCACGAGCTTCTGATCGTGGCCTGCAAGAAGTGGCACGTGGCCAAGCGCCTGGTCGGCTCGATCAAGCACCACACCAACATTCCCGCGATCGACTACCTCTTCAACGAGGAGGACACGCCCCTGCCCGACCTGGGCGGCATCCAGACCACCCTGGCCAAGCGCACGCGCCACCGCCGCGCGCTGATGCGCATGCTGTTCGACTTCCACGAGACCGACCGGCTGGTGATCTGCCTCGACCCGGGCAGCATGGACCTGTTGCAGGACTTCTACGCCGACCGGGCGCTGACCCGGCTTCTGGAGGTCGAATGCCAGTTCACCGACGCCTATCTGGTCGGCCATGCGCAGCGGATCGGCCTGGCGGGCGAGCAGACCCCGCCCGAGACGATGGCGCAGATCCTGCCGGCCATCCGCTTCGACATCCGCCACGAGAGCGACCGGATCCGCGATGCGGGATTTCCCCGCCACGGGCGCATCTCCGAACTGCGCAGCCCCGAGGAGAATGCCGGGCCGATCGCCGCCTTCCTGTCCGTGAGCGCGGAAACCGCGCGCGGCATCGCCGAGACCCCCTATCTGTTCAGCGACTGAGAAAGGACCGCCCATGGCCACCGCCCCCTATGACGAGGGCAACGTCTTCGCCCGCATCCTGCGGGGCGAGATTCCCGCCGACATCGTCCACCAGACCGAGCACGCGATCGCCTTTCGCGACCTGCGCCCGCAGGCGCCCGTCCATGTACTGGTGATCCCGCGCGGGACCTATCGCGACCTTGCGGATTTCGCCGCCCATGCCTCCGCGGCCGAGCAGGCGGGCTTCATGGCCTGCGTGAGCGAGTGCGTGCGCCTGCTCGGCCTCGAGGAGGGGGGCTTTCGCGCCATCGCCAATGCGGGGCCGAACGCCCATCAGGAGGTGCCGCATTTCCACCTTCACCTTCTGGGGGGGCGTCCGCTGGGGCCCCTTCTGGCGCGGGCCTGACGGCCGCGCGGCCCTTTTCCCGGCGCGCGGCGCAGGCTAGACCGCGCCGCGACCCCTTGCGAGACCCCGATGACCGAGATCCGTCCGCTCCGCCGCACCGACCATCCCGATCCGACCGGCCTGCCGCCGCCGGAGGTCAAGATCGTCTCCGCCTGGCGCGTGTCCTGCGACGGCGGCCAGGGCGCGCTGGGCCATCCGCGCGTGTGGCTGTCGATCCCGCACGAGACGGGCTTCGTCGATTGCGGCTATTGCGACGCGCGCTTCGTGCACGCCTCGGCCGCGCCCGCCGCTGCAGGCGCGGCCGGTCCGGCCGACCACGTCCAGCCCGCCGACCGGGGCGCCCCCGTCCGGGGGCCCCAGCCGGGCTGAGGGGCCTTCAGCCGAACATGTCGGCCACGATGGCGTCGTACCAGTCGAGGCTTTCGCGATAGGTCGCGGCGCGCAGCTCCGCGTCCTCCCCCGTCTGGGACACGAAGTTCGAGCCCTCGACGGTGGCGATCTTCTCCTCCGTGGGCTCGTAGGTGGCGCCGATCTTGACGCCGTTCTCGGGGCCGAGCAGCGACCAGCAGGTATTGGCGTAGCGGGCCGGGAAGGCGCGCGATCCGGTCAGTTCGCTGCGCACGACCATGGCCGCGACCTTGGCCTGGCTGTTGGCGGCATAGGCCGACTTGGGCATGTCGCCCTGCTGGGCGCTGTCGCCCAGGACGAAGATCGCCTCGTCCTCGCGCGAGCGCATGTCGAAGGCCGAGACCGGCACCCAGCCCGCCTCGTTCACGAGGCCCGCGCGATGGGCGATCCGGCCGGCTTCCTGCGGGCCGATGATGTTGGCGGCATCGGCGCGGAAGGTCTCGGTCGCGGTGACGATCTCCATCGTCCCGGCGTCCACGCGCTCGACGGGCCCCACGAGATCGGTGGGCAGCCGGTCGATCATGCCCGGATAGAGGGTGCCCCAGGCCTCCTCGAAGAGGGCCTGCTTGGAGAACGTCTCCTTGGGGTCGATGAGGACGATCTTGGCCGTGGGATTGGTGCCGCTCAGCAGGTGGGCGATCATGGAGATGCGCTCGTAGGGGCCGGGCGGGCAGCGGTAGGGGTTGGGCGGAGCCACCATCACGAACAGCCCGCCCGGCGGCATGGCCTCGATCTGGGCGCGCAGCAGGGCGACCTGCGTGCCCCCGGTATAGGCGTGCGGCATCCGCGCCAGGGCCGCGATGTCCCAGCCCTCGATCGCGTCCTGCCGGAAGGCGATGCCCGGCGACAGGATCAGCCGGTCGTAGGGCACCGAGCCGCCGGAGGCGAGGCGCACCTCGCGCGCGTCGCGGTCGATCGCATCGGCCCAGTCGTGGACGACGTTGATCCCGTATTCGGTGGCCAGCCGCGCATAGGAATGCCCGAGGCTCTCCAGATCGCGGAAGCCCCCGATGTAGAGGTTGCCGAAATAGCAGGTGTCATAGCGGCGCGCGGGTTCGATCAGCGTGACGTCGATCGCGCCGGCGCCGTCGCGCGCCAGATAGCGCGCCGCCGTCGCCCCGCCCGATCCGCCGCCCACCACCACCGCGCGCGGCCGCGCCTGGCCGAGCACCGCCGGGGCCGCCAGCACCGCAAGCCCTGCCGCACCGGCTCCCAGGAAGCCGCGCCGTCCGATCCGTCTCATGGGTTCTCCTCCCTCCCTCATCCCGTGCGCACCAGGCCGCCCCTTTTCAGGGCGCGCGCGACTCGAAATAGACCGCAAGCGCCGCGATCTCCTCGTCCGACAGGCGTTGCGCCATCGTCCGCATCGTGGGGTTCTCCCCCAGCCCCGAGCGGTAGGCCGCAAGGCTGGTCGCGATCGCCTCGGCCGGCCAGCCGACGATGTCCGGGATGCCCTCGCCGCCTGCCCCCTCCCGGTGGCAGGCGGTGCAATCCCCTGACAGAAAGGCGCCCCATTCGGGGTCGGCCTCCGGTAGAAGGGCCAGCAGACGGTCCAGGTCCGCCTCGTCCGGACCGGCCGCGGCCGGGCTCGCTGCCGGCTCCTCCGCGACCGGACCGCCCGGCTCCTCCGCCAGGGCAGGACCTGCCAGCAGCAGAAGGCCGAGGATCGCTCCCCCGATGCGGACGGAATGGGGCGGGTGTCGCGTGTCTGCTGGGGCCATGGCCGCTCCGCTGCTCTCCTCCCTGCCGGGCCCCGGACGGGGGGTGCCGCCTGGGGGCACCCCTCTCGATCCGGCCCGCCGCGTCAGCGTGGACCGGGCGAACCCCTCGGCGCAAGGGGTTTGCGCGAAAGGGCGGCTCAGATCCCGTGGCGAAGGGCCTGCCCCGTCTCCGCGTCGAACAGGATCATGTCGGACGGGGCGAAGGTCAGGCCGATCCGCTGGCCCAGGAGAGACCGGTGCAGGCCCGGCAGGACGACGGACAGGACGGGCCCGGCTGCGGACCCGTCCAGCGGACCGCTCAGCACCGTCTCGGTCCCGAGATTCTCGGCCACCGCCACCCGGAGAGAGAGCGCGGCCCGCTCGCGCCGGGATCCTCGCTGCCACCCCGCCGGCCTGGTTCCGGCGACCGTGGGCCCGGCGGCTGACGGGAGCCGCGATGCTCGACCGCCTGACCGGCCGGAGCCCGCAGCATGCCCGTTGGGTCAGGGGTGCTGCCCGAAGGCTTGTCCAGGCCCGGGCGTCCCCCGTCCGGGATGGCCGGCCCGGGATGCGAGAGGCCAGCCCGCCCTTCGCTGCGGGCGCGGCGGTGCGGCGTCAGCCATGGGCCCAGCCTCCGTCGATCAGGAAGGCCTGGCCCGAGGCCATGCGCGACTGGTCGGAGGCCAGAAACAGCGCCATCGCCGCGACATCCTCCGGCATCACCCGCCCGCGGAGGGGCTGGTTGCGCTCGAGCCAGGCCTCCGTCTCGGGATTGAGCCAGAGCGCGACCTGCCGCTCGGTCATCACCCAGCCGGGGACGAGCGCGTTGACCCGCACCCCGTGCGGTCCCAGTTCGCGCGCCATGGCCCGCGTCAGCCCGTGCATGGCGGCCTTGGCGGTCTCGTAGACCGGGAGGCCGGGGCTCAGCACCATCCAGCTGATCGACCCCAGATTGATGATGGACCCGCCGCCCGCCTCGATCATGCCGGGCGCGACGGCCTGGATGGCGAAGAAGGCGTGCCGCAGGTTGACGGCCATGCGCGCCTCCCACTCGTCGGGCTCCACGCGGCGCCAGTCGTGCCGGCTGTCGTCGGCCGCGTTGTTGACGAGGCAGCGCACGGGCCCGGCCTGCCGCTGCAGGCGCCCGATCGCGGCGCGATAGGCGCCGAGATCCGTCACGTCGGCGGCGACGAACCGGCAAGCCGCCCCCAGTTCCGCAGCCAGCCGCTCGCCGCGGGCGGCGTCGCGATCCACGAAGGAGACCGCGGCGCCCTGCGCGGCGAAGGCGCGGACCATGGCCTCGCCGATGCCGCTGGCGCCGCCCGACACGAGGACATGGGCTTCCGCCAGGTCGGCATAGCGCACCCCGTTCCACAGATGGCTCGATGTCATCGGCTGCTCCTCCCCGGTTGACCGCCGACATCTGATATACTAGTCGTCAACGAAAGGGGAGGAGTCATGGACCAGCGACCGGCCGACAGGATCGCCACGGACGTGCTCGTGGTGGGCGGCGGAGCGGCCGGTGTGGCCGCCGCCGTCGCGGCCGCCGAGGCCGGGCTCCGGGTCACGCTCGTCGAGCGCGCGGGTTTCTGCGGCGGAGGCGCGGTGGCGGGCCTGTCGGGAACGGTCTGCGGCCTCTACACCGCGACCGAGGGCAACCGGCCCGAACAGGTCGTCTGGGGCTTCGCGGACCGCTTCGTGCGGGCGCTCGAGGCGCGCGGCGGCCTCGGACCCCCGGTCATTTACGGCAAGACGCTCACGCGCGTGCACGACCCGATCCGGTGGCGCGAGACGGCGGACGACCTGCTGGAGGAGGCCGGCGTGCGCGTCCTGTTCCATGCGCAGGCGACCGAGGCCCTCGTGGAGGGGGGCGAGCGGGTCGAGGGAGCGATCGTCGCCACCAAGGGCGGCCGGCTGCGGATCGACGCGCGCGTGACCGTGGACGCCTCGGGTGACGCGGATCTCGTGGCCATGGCGGGGTTGCCGTCCTTCGTGGGAGATGAAGGGCGCGTGCAGAACCCCACAATGATCTTCCGCATGGGCGGGGTGGATCTCGACGCCTTCCGGGCCGCCTGCGGCGAGGACACGATCATGCCCCCCTGGGTGTCGGCCATGATCGCCGAGGCCGACGAGGCCGGCGAGTTCCGCCTGCCGCGGCGCAAGATCTGGCTGTTTCCCACCACGCTGCCGGGCGTGGTGCTGTGCAACTGCACGCGCGTGATCGGCCGCGACGGCCGCGAGCTGCTGACCCTCGATCCCGACGACTTCACCGAGGCCGAGCGCGAGGGCCGCCGCCAGGCGCGCGAATATGCCCGCTTCTTCCGCGAGCGGCTGCCCGGCTTCGCGGAGGCGTTCCTGATCGACACCGGCACGCAGGTGGGCGTGCGGCAATCCCGTCAGGCCAGGGGCCGTGCGATGCTGGCCAACGCGGACGTCCTCGCCGGGCGCAAGAGCCCCGACGGGATCGTCCGCTCGCCCTGGCCCATCGAGCTGCACGCGGGCGAGAAGCCGCGCGTCGAATGGCTGCTCGACGACTGGTACGAGGTGCCCCTGGGCTGTCTCCAGCCCGAGCGCGGCACCGGGCTGCTGGTGGCCGGCCGCTGCCTGTCGGCCGAGCACGAGGCGGTGGCCTCGGCGCGCGTGACGGCCCAGTGCTTCGGCTACGGCGAGGCGGCGGGAACGGCCGCCGCCCAGGCGCTGCGCGAGGGGATCGCGACGGAGGCGGTCGTCGGCCGCGACCTGCGCAGGGAACTGAACGCACGGGGGGCGCGGCTCGATGACTAGGGAGAACGGCACGGGACCGGCCCGCCTGCGCAGCGACTTCCGCCCCGGCTCGACCCGCTGGGCCGTGCGGCGCGCGCAATGGCTCGCCATGGGGATCGCGGAGGAGGATTTCGCCAAGCCCAAGATCGCCGTGGTCAACTCCTCGTCCACGCTGTCGATCTGCTTCAGCCATCTCGATGCGGTGAGCCGCGTCGTGCAGGAGGCAATCCGCGCGGCCGGCGGCCTGCCCTTCGAGATCCGCACCGTCGCGCCGTCCGATTTCGTGACCAGCGCGGGCAAGCAGGGCCGCTACCTGATGCCGTCGCGCGATCTTCTCGTCAACGACGTGGAGGTGCAGGTCGAGGGCGCGGTGCTGGACGCCGTGGTGTTTCTGGCCTCCTGCGACAAGACCACGCCGGGCCAGCTCATGGCGGCAGGCCGGCTCGACCTGCCGGCGATCATCGTGCCCTGCGGCTACCAGCTCGGCGGGGCCTGCGGCGGGCGCGACGTGGACATCGAGGACCTCTACAAGGGCGTGGGCACGGTGCTGGCGGGCCGCATGACGCTCGAGGACCTCACCGAATGGTCGCGCGTGGCGATCCGCGGCCCCGGCGTCTGCGCAGGGCTGGGGACCGCCAATTCCATGCACATCCTCGCCGAGGCGCTGGGCATGACCCTGCCGGGCGCGGCCCCGGTGCGCGGCGGCAGCGAGGCGATGGCGCGCAACGCCGCCGCCTCGGGGCGCCGCATCCTTGAGCTTCTGGCCGCGGGCGTGACGGCGCGGCAGGTGCTGACCCCGGCCGCCTTCCGCAATGCGGTGCGCGTGGCCACGGCGCTCGGCCTGTCGGTCAACTGCGTGCGCCATCTGATTGCCGCCGCCATCGAGGCGGAGGCGGAGGTGGACATCCTGGCCGAGTTCCGTGCCGCCGCCGATCTGGTCCCGCTTCTGGCCGAGATCCGGCCGAACGGGCCGCGGCGGATCGAGGAGCTGGAGGCGGCCGGCGGGGCGCGGGGCGTGCTGCGCGCATTGCGGCCGCTCCTCGAGGACGGGCCGACGGTGGCGGGCTCGGTCATGGAGCGGCTCGAGGCCGCGCCCGAGCCCGACCCGGCCGTGATCGGCTCGCTCGACCGGCCCGTGCGGGCCGAGCCGGGGATCATCCTGATCCGCGGCAACCTCGCCCCGATCGGCGCGATCGTGAAGCTGGCCGCCGTGCCGCCCGACATCCGCCGCTTCGAAGGGCCGGCCCGCATCTTCGAGGACGAGGACGCGGCCATCGCCGCCCTGGGCGCGGGAGGGATCCGCCCCGGCGACGTCATCGTGCTGCGGATGCTCGGCCCCCTGGGCGGTCCGGGAACGGTGTTCGCGGCGAGCTTCATGGCCGCCCTGGTCGGCTCGGGCCTGGGCGAGCAGGTGGCGGTGGTGACCGACGGCGAGCTGTCCGGCCTCAACCGCGGCATCACCATCGGCCAGATCATGCCCGAGGCGGCCGAGGGCGGGCCGCTCGCCGTCGTGGAGGAGGGCGACCGCGTGCGCATCGACCTGTGCGCGCGCGAGATCGCGGTGGATCTGGACGACGGCATGCTGGCGGCCCGCCTGGCCGCCTGGAAGCCGCCGCCGCCCACGCGCGAGCGGGGATGGCTCCGGCAGTACCGCGCGCTCGTGCAGCCGCTCTCGCGCGGTGCCGTGCTCAGGGGAGGGGACTGACCCTGCGGGCCTTCGGCCCCGAACCGGTCCGAGACCAAGGGAGGAGGATGCAAGAATGAAAGCATGGATCGCAGCCCTGGCCGTGGCGGTGGCCCTGCCGGGACTGGCCGCGGCGCAGGAGGCCGAGGACCGCTCCGGCCAGCGCTACGTGATGGTGGTTCCGATCTCGGGCCACCCCTTCTGGGTCGCCATCCGCAACGGCGCGCAGGACGCGGCCGACCAGCTCGGCGTGCGCTTCGAGTTCACCGGCCCGGTCGAGTTCGACAACCGCGCCCAGCAGCAGCAGATCGAGCAGATCGCGGTGACGCGGCCCGCGGCCTTTCTCACCGGCGCGTTCGACCCCACGATGAGCGACACGATCGACCGCGTGACCGAGATGGGCATTCCGGTCGTCACCTTCGACAGCGATGCCCCCGACAGCCGGCGCATCAGCTTCATCGGTCCCGATCACTACAACATCGGCTGGGAATACGGCCGCAAGATGGTGGAGATGCTGCGCGAGCGCGGCCTCGAGGAGGGGCAGATCGGCCTGCTGACGGCCGTGGACCAGACCAACCTCCAGGTGCGCATCCGCGGGCTCGAGGACTATCTCGCGCAGAATGCCCCGACCTTCGAGGTCGTGGCCACGGAGGACAACCGGGGCGACGACCAGGTGACCGCCGACCGCGCCAAGGCCATGATGACCGCCAACCCGGACATCGACGGCCTGATCGTCATCAACGGCACCGGCAGCGGCATGGGCACGGCGATCAACGAACTGGGCCTCGCCGGACAGGTGACGGTGCTGACCTCGGACGTGTTCGACCCGATCCTGTGCGCCATCCTCGACGGTTCGGTGCAGACGACCTCCTCGGTCAACACCTATCTCGAGGGCTATCTGGCGCTGCTGTTCGCCTACCACTACGTCAACGGCCATCTCGACAACGTGCCGGGGGCCGATGTGGGCGTGAACAAGCTGCCGCCGGTGGTCGATCCGGGGCTGTTCTTCATCGACGCCTCCAACGCCGAGCAGTTCCTCACCGGCAGCTGCGGCTGACCGTCAGTCCGGCGCCCCCTCCGTGGCGGCGCCGGCCTTCCTCGGGGGAAGTCCTGATGACCGATTCGTCCGCCCTCGCGCGCCCTCCGGCGGGACTGCGCTGGAAGGCGCTGATCCGGCAGCGCGAAGTCGCCATTCTCCTGCTGATCCTGATCGTCGGCGCGGTGGCCAGCGTCCTGTCGCCCTTTTTCCTGACCTGGGCCAATCTCAGCAACGTCCTGATCGCCTGCTCGGTCGAGATGATCGTCGCGGCGGGACTCGCGATCGTGCTGATCTCGGGCGGCATCGACCTGTCGGTGGGCTCGATCATGGGGGTCTGCGCGATCGCCCTGGCGATCGTGCTCGACGCCGGCGCGCCGCTCTGGGCCGCCCTGTCGGTCTGCCTCCTGGCGGGGCTGGCCTTCGGCGTCGCCAACGGGACGCTGATCGCCTATGCGGGGCTCAATCCGCTCGTGCTGACGCTCGCCACCATGACCATCGGCCGCTCCGTGGTCTTCATCCTGTCGCAGGGCTACTCGTTCGCCTCCATCCCGCAGGGCTTCAAGTCGGCCTTCAACGCCACGCCGCTCTTCGGGCTGCCCAACCTGGTCTGGGTCTCGCTCGGGGTGACGGCGGCCCTGGGCGTGCTGCTGCAGCGCAACGTCTGGTTCCGGCGCTTCTATTTCCTGGGCGGCAGCGAGGTCGCGGCCATCCGGGCCGGGATCGACACGCGCCGGCTCAAGTTCATGGCCTATGTCATCGCGGCGCTGCTGGCCACGCTGGCGGCCATCGTGACGACGGCCCGGCTCGGCTCGGCCTTCCCCAATACCGGCAGCGGGCTCGAGCTGCGGGTCATCACGGCGGCGGTGATCGGCGGCTGCTCGATCTACGGCGGCAAGGGCACGATCCTGGGCGCGGCGCTGGGCGTCCTGCTGCTCAACCTCATCAACAACGTCCTCGTGATCCTCTCGCTGTCGGTCTACTGGCAGGGCGTGGCCGCCGGCCTGATCCTGATCCTGGCCATCCTCACCGACATCGCCAACCGCCGGGGAGTGCGTCGATGAGCGATCCCATTCTCGAGCTGTCGGGCATCACCATGCAGTTCGGCCCGGTGACGGCGCTCGACGACGTGCAGTTCCGCCTCGACCGGGGGGAGACGCTCGCGCTGCTGGGCGACAACGGCGCGGGCAAGAGCACGCTCATCAAGATCGTGTCGGGCTACTACCGCCCGACGGCGGGGCGCATCGTCCTCAACGGCCGTCCCGTGACCTTCCACGACCCCCAGGATGCGCGGCGCGCAGGGATCGAGACGATCTACCAGGACCTCGCGCTGTTCGACAACCTCGACGTGGCCGCCAACATCTTCGCCGGCCAGGAGCGCGTCGCCCCCGGCTGGCGGCGGCTCCTGGGCTTTGCCGACCGCCGCTCCATGGCGCGCGACGCCGAGGCGGCGGTGGCGGGCATGGCCGTGACGATCCCCGACACGCGCCGCGCGGTCGAGGATTTCTCGGGCGGGCAGCGCCAGTGCGTGGCCATCGCGCGTGCCGTGATGTGGGGGCGCGAGATCCTCATCATGGACGAGCCGACCGCCGCCCTCGGCGTGCGCGAGACGCAGCGCGTGCTCGATCTCATCCGCTCGCTCAAGGCGCGCGGCATGTCGGTCATCCTCATCATGCACAACATCGAGCATGTGATGCAGGTGGCCACGCGCGCCGTGGTGATGCGATCGGGGCGCAACCGGGGCGAGGTGGCTATCTCCGGCCCCGACGATGCCGAGGCCCATGCCGCCATCGTGCGGATGCTGATGTAGGGGGCGGGACGTGAACATCTACGACCTGACCGGCGCGGTGGCGGCGGTGACGGGGGGTGCGGCCGGGATCGGCCTCGGCGTGGCCCGCCGGCTGGCCGCTTCGGGCGCGCGCGTCACGCTGTGGGACCGCAACCCCGAGGCGCTGGCGCGCGCCGGGATCGAGGGGGCCCAGACCGACCGGGTGGACGTGGCCGACTGGGATGCGGTGCGCGCGGCGACCGACCGGCTGCGCGCGCGCGAGGGACGCATCGACGTGCTGGTGAACTGCGCGGGCATCGCCGGGCTGAACGTGCCGCTCGACGCCTATCCCCTGGACGAGTGGGACCGGGTGCTCCGCGTCAACCTCTACGGCACCTTCCATTGCTGCCGGGCGGTGGTGCCGGTGATGCGCGCGCAGGGATCGGGGCGGATCGTCAACTTCGCCTCCATGGCCGGCAAGGACGGCAACCCCAACGCCTCGGCCTACAGCGCCGCCAAGGCCGGCGTCATCGCCCTGACCAAGAGCCTCGGCAAGGAGCTTGCCCGGACGGGGATCACCGTCAACGTCGTCGCTCCGGCGGTGATCCGCACCGAGATGGCCGAAGCCGTCTCGCCCGAGCAGCTCGCCTACATGCTCGAGAAGATCCCCATGGGACGGATGGGCGAGGTCGAGGAGGCGGCCGCGCTGGTCGCCTGGCTCGCCTCGCCCGAGGCCTCCTTTTCCACCGGCGCCGTGTTCGACCTGTCGGGCGGGCGTGCCACCTACTGAACGGACCCTGGTCATGAAACTTCTCCGCGTCGGCCCGCCGGGCCGCGAGATCCCGGCGATGCTGGGCCCCGACGGACGCCCCCGCTCGCTGGCGGACCATCTCGACGACATCGAGGGCGAGGCCCTCTCGCCCGCCTCGCTCGACCGGCTGCGCGCGCTCGACCCCTCGGCCCTGCCGGCCCTGCCCGCGGGCGCACGGATCGGGCCCTGCGTGGCCAGACCCTCCAAGATCGTCTGCATCGGCCTCAACTACCGCGACCACGCGGCCGAATCGGGCCTGCCCGTCCCCGAGGAGCCGGTGGTGTTCCTCAAGGGCTGCCGGCCCACGGGACCCGACGACCCGGTGCCGATCCCGCCCGGCGCGACCAGGATGGACTGGGAGGTGGAACTGGCCGTGGTGATCGGGACGCGCGCCTGGCAGGTGGAGGAGGACGAGGCGCTGTCGCATGTCGCGGGCTATGCGGTGCTCAACGACATCAGCGAACGCGCCTTCCAGCACGAACGGGGGGGGCAGTGGACCAAGGGCAAGAGCGCGCCGGGCTTTGCGCCCCTCGGCCCCTGGCTCGTCGCCGCCGAGGCGGTGCCCGATCCGCAGCGCCTGCGCCTTTCGCTCGCGGTCAACGGCCGCCCGATGCAGGATGGCAGCACGGCCGACATGATCTTTCCGGTCCGCACCCTGATCAGCTATGTGAGCCGCTTCATGGAACTCCTGCCCGGCGACATCCTGTCCACCGGCACGCCGGCCGGGGTCGGCGCGGGCCTGCGGCCGCCGGTCTTTCTCGGGGAGGGCGACACGATGGTGCTCGAGATCGAGACGCTCGGCCGGCAGAGCCAGCGCGTCGTGGGGGGGACCCGCGCATGACCCGCCGCCTGCGCTCGCACGACTGGTTCGCGCGCAACGACAAGCTGGGCTTCACCGCCCGGGGCTGGATGAAGAACCAGGGCCATCCCGACAGCATGTTCGACGGGCGGCCCGTCATCGGCATCTGCAACACCTGGTCGCAGCTCACCCCCTGCAACGGCCATCTGCGCGACCTCGCCCAGCATGTCGCCCGCGGCGTCATCGAGGCGGGGGGCTTTCCGGTCGAGTTTCCCGTCACCTCGGCGGGCGAGACGCTGATGCGGCCCAACGCGATGATGTTCCGCAACCTCATCGCCATGGACGCGGAGGAAACGATCCGGGCCAATCCCGTCGACGGGGTCGTGCTGCTCGGCGGCTGCGACAAGACCACGCCCGCGATCGTCATGGGGGCGGCCTCCTGCGACGTGCCGGCCATCGTGGTCTCCGGCGGGCCGATGCTCAACGGCCGCTACCGCGGCACCCAGATCGGCTCGGGCACCGACGTCTGGCGCTTCTCGGACGAGGTCAAGCGCGGCCTCATCTCGCCCGAGGCCTTCATGGCGGCCGAGCGCGGGATGAACCGCTCGGCGGGGTCCTGCATGACGATGGGCACGGCCTCCACCATGGCCTCCATGATGGAGGCGCTGGGCCTCGCCCTGCCGGAGAACGCCGCCCTGCCGGCCGTGGACAGCCGCCGCCAGCTGCTCGCCAACCGATCGGGCTTCCGCATCGTCGGCATGGTGCACGAGGATCTGCGCATGTCGCGCATCCTGACGCGCGAGGCCTTCGAGAACGCGATCCGCGTCTGCGGCGCGATCGGGGGGTCCACCAACGCGGTGCTGCACCTCATCGCGCTGGCCGGACGGGTGGGGGTGCCGCTCGATCTGGACGACTGGGCGCGGCTCGGGCGCGACGTGCCCTGCCTGGTCAACCTGCGGCCGTCCGGCGAATACCTGATGGAGGAATTCGCCTATGCCGGCGGCCTTCCGGCCGTCATGAAGGAGATCGCTCCGCTGCTCCATCTCGACGCCCTGACCGTCACGGGCCGCCCCTTGCGCGACAGCATCGCCGGGGCGGAATGCTTCGACCGCCGCGTGATCCGCACTCTGGACGACCCGTTCAAGCCCGAAGGCGGCATCCGCGTGCTGCGCGGCAACCTCGCGCCCCGGGGTGCGGTGCTCAAGCCCTCGGCGGCGACGCCCGCGCTCCTGGTCCATCGCGGCCCCGCCGTAGTGTTCGAGGATTACGACGACTACCTGCGGCGCATCGACGACCCCTCCCTGGGCATCACCCCGGACCATGTGATGGTCGTCAAGAATTGCGGCCCCCGCGGCTATCCGGGCTTTCCCGAACTCGGCAACTTTCCCCTGCCGCGCAGCCTGCTCGAGCGGGGCATCACCGACATGATCCGCATCTCGGACGCGCGGATGTCCGGCACGGCCTACGGCACGGTGATCCTGCACGTCGCCCCCGAGGCGGCGCTCGGCGGCGCCTTTGCGGTCGTCCGCTCGGGCGACATGATCCGGGTCGATGCCGACAGGGGGGTGCTCGAGGTCGAGGTGCCCGAGGACGAACTGGCCCGGCGGCTCGAGGGCTGGCGCCCGCCGCCCCGCCGCATGGAAGGGGGGTATCACGGGCTTTACGTGGACCATGTGCTCCAGGCCGACCGGGGCGCCGATTTCGACTTCCTCGTGGGGTGCCGCGGAACGCCGCCGCCCCAGGACCCCTATTGAGGGCCGGCCATGGACAAGGCGGACGACAGGCCGACGATCCCCCCGTCCCGCTCCGAGGCCGAGGGCCAGGGCAGCGACGAGCTTCTGTCGGAGCGCGCCTTCCGCCATCTCGAGGAGGCCATCGTCACCATGCGTCTGGCGCCGGGGGCCCTGCTGTCGGAAACCGGCATCGCGCGCGAACTCGGCATCGGCCGCACCCCCGTGCGCGAGGCGCTCCAGCGGCTGCGTCTCGAGGGCCTGGTCCAGGTCCTGCCCAAGCGCGGGGTCCTCGTCTCCGACATCAACCCGCAGCAGCAGCTTCGCCTGCTCGAGCTGCGCCGGGCCGTCGAGGGCCTGATGGCGGGTCTGGCCGCCCAGCGGGCCACACCGGCCGAGCGCGCGGCCTTTGCCGATCTGGCCGACCGTTTTGCCGCTGCGCGCGACGGGGGGGGCGAGCTCGCCTTCATGCAGGCCGACCGCGAGTTCAACCTGCTTTTGTCCCAGGCCTGCCACAACGAGTATTGCGAGCGCGTCATGGCCTCGGTTCACGGCCTCTCGCGGCGGTTCTTCTTCAAGTACCGCGCGATCGCCAACCTGTCCGTGACGGCCGAGAACCACCGCCGCGTCGCCGAGGCCGTCGCAGCAGGCGATGCCGGCGCGGCCGCCGAGGCGATGGAACGCCTCATGGATCACAACGAGGATTTCACCCTGCGCTCGCTCCGGCACTGAGCGCCGGCGGCCATCCGGCCGTCGTCACCCCCCGCCGCATCGCGAAGGGGATGATGGTGCCCAGGAGAGGACTCGAACCTCCACGGCCTTTCAGCCACTGGTACCTGAAACCAGCGCGTCTACCAATTCCGCCACCTGGGCACGGAGCGGGGGCATAGAGGGAGGCGGAGGGGCTGTCAACGGGGGGTCGCCGGGCCGTGGGCCGCGCTTGCCCCTCCGCGCCCTCGCGGCTAGACGGGCGGGGGACGAAGGGGAGCGCAGGCATGGCGGGGCTGGTCACGATCTTCGGAGGCTCGGGCTTCCTCGGCCGCTACATCGCCCGCCGCCTCGCGCGCGAGGGCTGGCGCATCCGCGTCGCCGTGCGCCGCCCCGACGAGGCTCTCTTCGTGCGCACCTATGGCAGCGTGGGCCAGGTCGTCCCCGTGGCCTGCAACCTGCGCGACGACGCCTCCGTGCGCACCGCGCTGCGCGGGGCCGAGGCGGCGGTCAACTGCGTGGGCACCTTCGACCGCCGGGGCCGCAACGGGTTCGACGCGATCCATGTCGAGGGGGCGGGCCGCGCCGCCCGCCTCGCCCTGGGCGAGGGGGTCCGCCGCTTCGTCCATGTCTCGGCCATCGGGGCGGATGCCGCCGGGCCCAGCCTCTATGCCCGCTCCAAGGCGCGCGGCGAGGAGGCCGTCCTCGCCCAGATGCCCGACGCGACCATCCTGCGCCCGTCCATCCTGTTCGGCACCGAGGACCAGTTCTTCAACCGCTTCGCGCGCATGGCCACGCGCTCGCCCGTCCTGCCCGTGGTCGGTGCCCGGACCCGCTTCCAGCCGGTCTTCGTCGACGACGTGGCGCATGTGGCCGCGCTGGCCGCCGCGGGCACGATCCCCTCGGGCCTCTACGAGCTGGGCGGGCCGGAGGTGCTGACCTTCCGCGAGATGATGGAGCGGATGCTGCGCCACATCCGCCGCCGCCGGCTCATCGTGAACCTGCCCTTCGTCGTCGCCCGGCCGATGGGGTCGCTGTTCGACGCGCTCGCCCTCGCCACGGGCGGGCTGGTCAAGGGCCCGATCACCCGCGACCAGGTCGAAAGCCTCCGGGTGGACAATGTCGTCCCCCCCGGCGCGCGCGGCTTCGAGGCGCTGGGCCTCGTGCCCACGGCGCTCGATGCGGTGCTGCCCGACTATCTGTGGCGCTTCCGCCCGCGCGGCCAGTACGAGGCGCTGCGCGACTCCGCCCGCGGTCTCGATCCGCGATGACCTGGGAAGAGGCGGGCACCGCCGCAGCCCTCGGACTTCTCGAGGGGCTGACGGAATTCATCCCTGTCTCGTCCACGGGGCATCTGCTGCTGGCGGGCCACTTCCTCGGCTGGCAAAGCACCGCGCGGGTGTTCGAGGTGGCGATCCAGATGGGCGCGATCCTCGCCATCGTCTGGGTCTATGCGGCCAGGCTCGTCACCGTGCTGAGCACGGCGCATCGTGACCCCGTGCAGCGCCGCTTCGCCCTGTCGGTCCTGCTCGCCTTTCTGCCTGCGGCCGTCCTCGGCGTCGTGCTGCACCCCGTCATCAAGACCGTCCTGTTCGAGACGCCCACGCTGATCGCGGTGATGCTCATCCTCGGCGGCATCGTCCTTCTGGTGGTGGACCGCCGCGCCCCGATCCCCCGCCACCCCGAGGCCGACCGTCTGCCCTGGCGGACCTCGCTCGGCATCGGGCTCTTCCAGACGCTGGCGCTGGTGCCCGGCGTGTCGCGCTCGGGCGCCACGATCGTGGGCGCGCTGATGCTGCGCGTCGAGCGGCGCGCGGCGGCCGAGTTCTCGTTCTTTCTCTCGCTGCCGACCATGGCGGGCGCGGTGACCTTTGACCTGTGGCAGAACCGGGCGGCGCTGTCCCTCGACGATCTGGGCCTGATCGCGATCGGCTTCGTTGCGGCCTTCGCCTCGGGGCTGCTGGTGGTGCGCACGCTTCTGGCCTTCGTGGCGCGCCATGGCTTTGCGTTCTTCGGCTGGTGGCGGATCATCGTCGGCAGCCTCGCATTGCTGGCTCTCTCGGCGTAAGGTCAGTGTCGCTGACCATTCAGGCGCTTGGATATCCGGGCTTGGCGCGGAGCCACGGGAACAAATGCGCATAAAGGTCAGTCCTGCTGACTTTTCATCTGCCCCGCCCTCGCGTAAGTCGCCCCTGATCGCCCCGCCCCGAGGTTTGCCATGGCCGCCGACCGGATGCTCCGCTTCGTCTCCGTCCCCCGTGCCATGCCGGACAAGCGCACGGCCGAGGAGCGGCGCCGGGACTTCCTGGAGATCTACGCCGATTTCGCCCGCGACCGGGCGGCCGAACAGGCGGCGCGCTGCTCCCAGTGCGGCGTGCCCTATTGCCAGACCCACTGCCCGCTGCACAACAACATCCCCGACTGGCTGCGCATGACCGCCGAGGGCCGCCTCCAGGAGGCCTACGAGATCGCCCAGAGCACCAACACCTTTCCCGAGATCTGCGGCCGCATCTGCCCGCAGGACCGCCTGTGCGAGGGCAATTGCGTCATCGAGCAGTCGGGCCACGGCACCGTCACCATCGGCGCGGTCGAGCGCTTCATCACCGACACCGCCTGGGCCGAGGGCTGGGTCCGCCCCATCCGCCCCGCCGCCGAGCGCGGCGAGAGCGTGGGCATCGTCGGGGCGGGGCCGGCGGGGCTCGCGGCTGCGGACACGCTGCGCCGCGCGGGGCTTCAGGTCACCGTCTATGACCGCCACGACCGGGCAGGGGGCCTGCTGACCTACGGCATCCCCGGCTT
The DNA here is from genome assembly GCF_009904055.1 of Rubellimicrobium sp. CFH 75288. GTDB lineage: Bacteria > Pseudomonadota > Alphaproteobacteria > Rhodobacterales > Rhodobacteraceae > Rubellimicrobium. The sequence goes on from NZ_WYDP01000016.1 coordinate 42,524, forward strand.
CAAGCTCGAGAAGGAGGTGGTCCTGCGCCGCATCGACCAGCTCGCCGAGGGCGGCGTGGACTTCGTCCTCAACTGCCGCGTGGGAGAGGATGTCAGCTTCGACGCGATCCGCGGCCGCCACGATGCCGTCCTCGTGGCCACCGGCGTCTACCGCGCGCGCGAGATTCCCGGCGCTGCCGCCCAGGGCATCGTCCCCGCGCTCGACTACCTCATCGCCTCCAACCGCAAGGGCTTCGGCGACGAGGTGCCGGCCTTCGAATCGGGGCTGCTGAACGCGCGCGGCAAGCGCGTCGTGGTCATCGGCGGCGGCGACACGGCCATGGACTGCGTCCGCACCGCCATCCGCCAGGGCGCGGCCTCCGTCCGCTGCCTCTACCGGCGCGACCGCGCCAACATGCCCGGCTCCCAGCGCGAGGTGCAGAACGCCGAGGAGGAAGGCGTGGACTTCGTCTGGCTCGCCGCGCCGGCGGGTTTCGTGGGCGACCCGGTCCGGGCCGTCCGCGTCGAGCGGATGCGCCTCGGGCCCCCCGACATGACCGGCCGCCGCGCCCCCGAACCCTCGGGCGAGATCGTGGAGGAGCCCGCCGATCTGGTGGTCAAGGCGCTCGGCTTCGAGCCCGAGGACCTGCCGCGGCTCTGGGGCGCGCCCGGGCTGGAGGTCACGCGCTGGGGCACGGTGCGCGCCGAGTTCGGCACCGGCCGCACCGCGCTGCCGGGCGTCTATGCCGCGGGCGACATCGTGCGCGGCGCCTCGCTCGTGGTCTGGGCGATCCGCGACGGCCGCGAGGCCGCGGCGGCGATCCTTGCCGATCTGGCCCAGCCGGCGCGGATCGCCGCCGAATGAGCCTCGACAGGCGGGCCGGGGCCTGCGCTCATGCTCCCGCCCCCCGCTTCAGGAGTTCCCCCATGCGCGCCCTCCTCGCCCTCGCCCTTCTCGCCCCCGCGCCGTTGGCCGCGCAGGCCAGCCGCACCTTCCAGCCGCCCCAAGGCTGCGAGGCCTGGCTCACGATCCAGATGGCGTCCTGCACCGTGTCGCACCATTTCCGCTGCGAGGCCGACCCGGAGGACTGGCAGCGCCGGGTGGACATGGACGAGGGCGGCGTCACCTATTACGGCGCCATCGACGGCCAGACCCAGTGGGTCGAGAGCTTTCACCTCCTGTCGGGCCATTCCGAGCGTCTTGCGCCGGACAATCCCGATCCGGCCAGCCTCGACGAACTGCTCGCCACCGGCCTCGACACCTGGGACTTCACCACCCTGTCCGACGAGATCGGCCCCACCCGCTATGTCGGCCAGGACCGCCTGACGGGCGAGACCGAGACCATCGACGGCGTCACGCTCGAGCGCACCGAATACCGCATCGTCGCGCTCGATCCCGAGGGGCGCGAGATCTGGCGCGGCGAGGGGCGCGAATATGTCAGCCGCGACTGGCGCATGTTCCTGTCGGGTCAGAGCACCTACACCGCCGGGGGCGAGACCACCCAGACCGACGACCGGCCCGTGGAATTCATCCGCCCCGGCGAGCCGGGCTTCCTGTCCGCCTCGCCCAAGCATGGCTGCGGCGCCATGATGTCGGCGCTCTCGCCGGGCGGCTCCCATGGCTGAGCTGGTGGCGGGCGCCCTCGACGGCCGCTGCCTGTGCGGCGCCGTCGCCGTCCGCGTGAACGGGCTTCACGACCCGCGCATGGGCGCCTGCCATTGCCGTATGTGCCAGCGCTGGACGGGGGGCGTCTTTCTGGGCTTTTCCGCCGTGGCCGGGGCGGTGACGGTCACGGGCGAGACGCGCAGCTTCCGCTCCTCGCCCTTCTCCGAGCGTGGCTTCTGCCCGCGTTGCGGCTCGCATCTGTGGTTCCGCGAGGTGCACGAGGACGGCCGGCCCGGCGACTACGGTCTGGCCCCCGGCCTCTTCGACGCGGCCCGCGACTGGCCGCTGCGCTCGGAGATCTATGCCGACCGCCGCCTCGCCTGCCTCGACCTCGCGGGGGACCACCGCCGCGCGAGCCGCGCCGAGTACGAGGCCAAGAACCTCCACATCGAGGGAGACGACCCATGAGCCCGACCGATCCCTTCTGGCTGCCGGCCGAGGAAGCCCGGCGCGCCTTCATGGCCGAGCACTCCCTCTGGCGCCCCGAGGACGAGCGCGATGCCTGCGGCGTGGGCCTCGTCGTCGCGATCGACGGGACGCCCTCGCGCGCGGTGGTCGAAAAGGGCATCCAGGCGCTCAAGGCCGTCTGGCACCGGGGCGCGGTGGACGCCGACGGCAAGACCGGCGACGGCGCGGGCATCCACCTCCAGATCCCCGTGCCCTTCTTCTTCGACCAGGTCCGCCGCACCGGCCACGAGCCCGACCCCCACAAGCTGCTCGCCGTGGGCCAGGTCTTCCTGCCCCGCACCGACTTCGCCGCCCAGGAGCGCGCGCGCACCATCGTCGAGACCGAGGTGCTGCGCATGGGCCACTACATCTACGGCTGGCGGCACGTCCCCGTGGACATCTCCGTGCTCGGCGACAAGGCCAACGCTACCCGGCCCGAGATCGAGCAGATCCTGATCCGCGACGAGAAGGGGCTCGACCGGGAAGGCTTCGAGCGCGAGCTCTACATCATCCGCCGCCGCATCGAGAAGGCGGCGACGGCGGCGGGCATCCCCTCGCTCTATCTCGCCTCGCTCTCCTGCCGGTCCGTCATCTACAAGGGGATGATGCTGGCCGAGCAGGTCGCCACCTTCTACCCCGACCTCCAGGACCCGCGCTTCGAGTCGGCCTTCGCCATCTTCCACCAGCGCTACTCGACCAACACCTTCCCCCAATGGGCGCTGGCCCAGCCCTTCCGCATGCTCGCCCATAACGGCGAGATCAACACGCTCAAGGGCAACGTGAACTGGATGCGGAGCCACGAGATCCGCATGTCCTCGGACGCTTTCGGCGACATGGCCGAGGACATCAAGCCCATCGTGCCCGCCGGCACCTCCGATTCGGGCGCTCTCGATGCCGTGTTCGAGGTGCTGGTGCGCGCCGGCCGCTCCGCCCCCATGGCCAAGACCATGCTCGTCCCCGAGGCCTGGTCCAAGCAGACGGGCGAGATGCCGGCCGCCTGGGCCGACATGTACGCCTATTGCAATGCCGTCATGGAGCCCTGGGACGGGCCGGCCGCGCTCGCCATGACGGACGGGCGCTGGGTCTGCGGCGGGCTCGACCGCAACGGGCTCAGGCCCCTGCGCTATGTGGTCACGCGCGACGGGCTGCTGATCGCGGGCTCGGAGGCGGGCATGGTCCCGGTGGACGAAGCCGCCGTGATCGAGAAGGGCGCGCTCGGCCCCGGCCAGATGATCGCCGTGGACATGGAGGAGGGCCGCCTCTTCCACGACGCCGAGATCAAGGACCGCCTCGCCGCCGCCCAGCCCTTCGGCGAATGGATCGAGAAGGTCGTGGACCTCAACGCGCTCCTGCGCGACGTGCCCGAACGCGCGCTCTTTGCGGGCGAGGCTTTGCGCCGCCGCCAGATCGCCGCGGGCTACACGATCGAGGAGGTCGAGCAGGTCCTGGCGCCGATGGCCGAGGAGGGCAAGGAGATGGTCGCCTCCATGGGCGACGACACGCCCGTGGCGGTGCTCTCGTCCCAGTACCGGCCGCTGTCGCACTATTTCCGCCAGAACTTCTCCCAGGTCACCAACCCCCCCATCGACAGCTTGCGCGAGGGGCGGGTGATGTCGCTCAAGACCCGCTTCGGCAACCTCAAGAACGTCCTCGACGAGGACAGCTCCCAGACCGAGATCCTCGTCCTCGAGAGCCCCTTCGTCGCCAATGCCGAGTTCGAGGCGATGACGGCCCAGTTCGGCGGGGCGGTGGCCACGATCGACTGCACCTTCGAATCGGGCCCCGACGCGCTGCGCCGGGGGCTCGAGCGCATCCGCGCCGAGGCCGAGGATGCCGTGCGCTCGGGCGCCGCCCATCTGGTGCTGACCGACGAGCATCAGGACGCCCGGCGCGTCCCCATGCCCATGATCCTCGCCACCTCGGCCGTCCATTCCTGGCTCACGCGCAAGGGGCTCAGGACCTTTACCTCCCTCAACGTGCGCTCGGCCGAATGCATCGACCCGCACTACTTCGCCGTGCTGATCGGCTGCGGGGCCACGACCGTGAACCCCTATCTCGCCCAGGACACGATCGCCGAGCGCCTCTCGCGCGGTCTGCTCGAGGGGACGCTCGAGGATGCCATGCGCCGCTACCGCGCGGCCATCGACGCGGGCCTTCTCAAGATCATGTCCAAGATGGGCATCTCGGTCATCTCCTCCTACCGGGGCGGGCTCAACTTCGAGGCGGTGGGCCTCAGCCGCGCCATGGTGGCCGAATACTTCCCCGGCATGCCCTCGCGCATCTCCGGCATCGGTCTCATCGGCCTGCAGAAGAAGCAGGAGGAGATCCATGCCAGGGGCTGGACCGGCCAGCCGGGCCTTCTGCCCGTGGGCGGTTTCTACAAGGCCCGCCGCTCGGGCGAGCGGCACGCCTGGGAAGCCACCACCATGCATCTCCTCCAGACCGCCTGCGAGCGCGGCTCCTATGCGCTCTGGCAGCGCTATGCCGAGGCGATGCACGCCCGCCCGCCCATCCACCTGCGCGACCTTCTGGCCATCAAGCCCCTGGGCGAGCCCGTCCCCCTCGAGCAGGTCGAGTCGATCACCGCCATCCGCAAGCGCTTCGTCACGCCGGGGATGTCGCTCGGCGCGCTCAGCCCCGAGGCGCACAAGACCCTCAACGTCGCGATGAACCGCATCGGCGCCAAGAGCGACTCGGGCGAGGGCGGCGAGGACCCGGCCCATTTCGTTCCCGAACCCAACGGCGACAATCCCTCGGCCAAGATCAAGCAGGTCGCCTCGGGCCGGTTCGGCGTCACGGCCGAATACCTCAACGCCTGCGAGGAGCTCGAGATCAAGGTGGCCCAGGGCGCCAAGCCCGGCGAGGGCGGCCAGCTTCCGGGCATGAAGGTCACGGCGCTCATCGCGCGGCTGCGCCATTCCACGCCCGGCGTGACGCTGATCTCGCCGCCGCCGCATCACGACATCTACTCGATCGAGGACCTCGCCCAGCTCATCTACGACCTCAAGCAGATCAACCCCGTCGCGCGCGTCTGCGTGAAGCTGGTCGCGGCCTCGGGCGTGGGCACGATCGCGGCCGGCGTGGCCAAGGCCAAGGCCGACGTGATCCTCATCTCGGGCCATAACGGCGGCACCGGGGCCTCGCCCGGCACCTCCATCAAGTATGCCGGCCTGCCCTGGGAGATGGGCCTGACCGAGGCGCACCAGGTCCTCAGCATGAACAACCTGCGCACGCGCGTCACGCTGCGGACCGACGGGGGCCTGCGCACCGGGCGCGACATCGTCATGGCCGCCATGATGGGGGCCGAGGAATTCGGCATCGGCACCGCGGCGCTGATCGCCATGGGCTGCATCATGGTCCGCCAGTGCCAGTCCAACACCTGCCCCGTCGGGGTCTGCACCCAGGACGAACGTCTGCGCGCCAAGTTCACCGGCACCGCCGACAAGGTGGTCAACCTCATCACCTTCTACGCTCAGGAGGTGCGGGAGATCCTCGCCTCCATCGGCGCGCGCTCGCTCGACGAGGTGATCGGCCGCGCCGACCTGCTCACCCAGGTCAGCCGCGGCTCGTCGCATCTGGACGATCTCGACCTCAACCCGCTGCTCATCACCGTGGACGGGGCCCAGCGGCCGGCCTTCGACCGCAACCGCCCGCGCAATCCCGTCCCCGACACGCTCGATGCCCAGATCGTCCGCGACGCCGCCCGCTTTCTCGAGGACGGCGAGAAGATGCAGCTCGCCTATGCGGTGCGCAACACGGACCGGACCATCGGCACGCGGCTCAGCTCGCACATCGTGCGCCGCTTCGGGATGCGCAACACGCTCCAGCCCGACCACCTCACGCTCAAGCTCCAGGGCTCGGCCGGCCAGTCGCTCGGCGCCTTCGCCGCGCCCGGCCTCAAGATCGAGCTCGAGGGCGAGGCCAACGACTATGTGGGCAAGGGCCTCTCTGGCGGCACGATCGTGGTGCGTCCCCCCATGGGCAGCCCGCTCGACGCGGCCGAGAACACGATCATCGGCAACACCGTCCTTTATGGCGCCACGGGCGGGTTCCTGTTCGCCTCGGGGCGCGCCGGCGAACGCTTTGCCGTGCGCAACTCGGGCGCGCGCGTGGTGGTGGAGGGCTGCGGCTCGAACGGCTGCGAATACATGACGGGCGGGGTGGCCGTGATCCTCGGGCGGATCGGGGCCAATTTCGGCGCCGGCATGACGGGCGGCATGGCCTATGTCTGGGATGCCGACGGCCGCGCGCTCGCCATGATGAACCGCGACACGCTCGTGACCGGACCCGTTCTCGTGGCCGAGTGGGAGGAGGAGCTGCGCACCCTCGTGGAGCGCCATGCGGCGGAGACGGGGTCGCGGCGGG